>CAVQLA010000009.1:0-161882 GCA_963713285.1 uncultured Chloroflexia bacterium
GGTGTTTGGGCGCGGATTGCGCCGGCTCCTATGTCGATGAAATCGGCGACATGCCGCTGAACCTGCAGGCCAAGATACTGAGAGTGCTTCAGGAGAAGGAGTTTTACCGGGTCGGCGGCAGCCTGCAGTGCCATCCGGGGTCGATGTTGGGTTCATCGCCTCGACCAACAAGAATCTCGAAAAAATGGTTCAGGAAGGCACCTTCCGGGAAGACCTCTTTTACCGGCTCAACGTGTTCACTGTCCGGACCCCCCCCGCTGCGCGAGCGCAAGGAGGACATTCCGACCCTGGTAGATCATTTCCTGAAAAGAATGCCAAAACCGATCGAAATCTCATCGGTGGCTTTGCAGATGCTCATGGCGTTTGCCTGGCCCGGCAACATCCGGGAATTGAAGAACACCATCGAAAGTGCGGCGGTGATTGCGGAAAACGGCTATATCGAGCCGGCCCAACTGCCGTCGAAAATAGCCGCCGGCTTCGGCCCGGCCACTGATCACAAGCTGCCTTCCAGCCCTATCGTTGGATGATCGCCTCCAGGAAATAGAGCGCAGCATCATCGTCGAGGCCCTGACCAAGACCGGCGGCGTACAAGCCAGGGCAACTGAACTGCTCGGTATCAATCAGAGAAGCCTGTGGCACCGTATAAAGAAACTCAACATTGATGTCAAAGGCACAAAAAACATCGAAATGTGAGCTTTTTTAAATATAACAACCTGCATTTTTTGTTGTTTTTAACTGGCAAGCACCGAGGCCGATTCTCGTGCAAAATAATTTTAACAAGCTGGTTATAATTAATGATAATATCGCATGTGGCAATTTATAAAGTATTGGCATCGTTCATGCATCTCTTGGGCGCACGGTCGGCGGCCGCCGAGGCGGTACGCGCCGGCGAGACCGTCGCGGCCATCGTCGTGGCCTGCACGTCGACGTGCACCGAGACCAACGGCAAGGGGGGACCCCCGTCACGACGCCCGAGGCCGCGTAATCCAGTCCGGGGGGGAGTACGTCGGATCGGGCCGAGTTGATCGACCGCAGGGAGGCAGGCTGTGATTCCGACACGCGGTCCATGACGACCGTCATCGGCGCGACTTCAGGGCCGTCCTCGCGCCACATCCAGCGCCGAAGCGTCGCGGCTGGGTCCTCTACGACCTCGCCAACACCGCTTCAGCCTCGGTGTCGTCACGCTCTACTTCCCGAAGCTGCTGGAGCACGTCTTCGGGTACCCGAAGGGCGAGGTCGATGGCGCCGTCGGGATGCTTGCCTCCGCCGCCGCGGTGATCGTCTTCATCGCGGCGCCGGTCCTGGGCGCGGTCAGCGACCAGGCCTCACGCCGTCTCCCGTTCCTCGCCGTCTCCACGGTCCTGTGCATCACGGCGACCTTCCTCCTCGCGCAGGCCACAGCGGGCGTGTCGTTCCTCCTGTTCGTGGTCGCTGTCGTCTGCTTCCAGGCGGGGCTGATCTTCTACGACTCGCTGCTGCCAGAGGTCAGCACGGACGCGAACCGCGGGCGGATCGGCGGCATCGGCGTCGGCGTGGGGTATATCGGGTCCCTGCTGGCGTATGCCATCGGCACGCTGCTGCTGCCCGGGAGCCGCCGACCCTCGACGGACTACGCGGCCGTGTTCCGCGGCATCGCCATCGGCTTCCTGGTGTTCGCGGTCCCGGCGTTCCTCTTCGTCCGCGAGCGACCGCGGGTGGCGCCGCCGCTCTCTGGCGGGTGGCGCCGCTGGCGTTCTCGCAGCTGGCGGCGACGGCCCGGCGGCCGCCGCTACCGGGGGGTGCTCCCCTTCCTGGTCGGGCGGATGTTCTACGCCGACGCCGCCAACACGCTGATCGTCATGGTGGTGCTGTACGCGACCGACGTCGTTGGCATGACCGACGGCGGACGCCCGCAGGTGGCGATCGTCAGCATCGTGGCCGCGATCCCGGCGGGCATCGCGTGGGGCCGGGTCGTCGATCGGTCGGCCCCAAGCGGACCCTGGACGTCGTCCTGGTGGTCTGGATGGCGATCTTCGCCCTGGTGGCGGCGATCCCCATGCTGAAGCCTGCCGACCTGGTTGATCTCCCGGCCGGCGCGGCCGTGGGGGTCGCCCTGGCCGGGATCTGGGCATCCGACCGGCCGCTCATGGCGCGTCTGGCCCCGCCGCGCTACTACGGCCAGTTCTTCGGGCTGTACTCGATGGTCGGACGGTTCGGGGCCATCGTGGGGCCGGCGATGTGGGCACTCATCGTGGCCAGACGCTAGGCTGGGGGCAGCCGGCCGCCGTGATGTTCCTGCTGCTCTGGGTGGTCATCGCGTTCCTGGTCCTGCGGCCGGTCGACGACCGGCCGCGAGCCTGGGGGCCCGAGGACCTGCCGGGCTATGTCGATCGCGGGGAGTAACCAGGTTCTAGCTTGCAGCCCCCAGCAGGACCAGAGTTCCCATCGCTAGCGCGGCGACCACGTATGGCGGACGCATAGCGGCACCACGTCGTCTACGACCTCACCGGGCGCTCGGCCGAGCCACTTCCGGCTCCGCTAGGACACCACCGACGGCACGGGCGCTCGGCCGAGCCACTTCCGGCTCCGCTAGGACACCACCGACGGCACGGGCGCCGGCCGCGATGAGAGGGTCCCCTGGTACCGTGGCGGCCGGCGCGGTGCTGATCCTCCCTGCGCTGTCGCTGGCGATCCTCACGCCGTCGCTCGGCACAGTGGTCAACTTCGCCGGGTTGGTGCTCCTAGTCGCGTTCCTGGTTGTTGCCTTCCGCGGCGCGTGGAACGGGGATGAGAGGCGGGCGGGTCGCACCAATTCACACCGAAACGAGCGGACGGGTAAGCGGAAGTAGCGGCCAGGCGGGCCGCGTGGAAGCGGCAGATACGTCGCGGTCCTTAGCCTGCTCTCGTGCCGTCCCACCCTTGGGGGTTACGGCGCAACGACGCTCCTGGCGGATTGCAGGCCGATCGCGGAGCGTCCTCGTTCCGGGTGGCGGCAGCGACACCCGCGCTGCGCGACGCCGGGACGGTCGGCATCGGGACGCTGCCGTTTCCGGGACACCACCCCGTCAGCGCGCGCGGCGAGATCGTGAAGCCCGGTAGGTGGCAGGGCGGGCAACCCAGGATGGGTCGGCATCACGGCGCGTCGATCAGGCAGGTCGGACGACTGGTGGCCTGCCCGGACGATCCAGAGGATCGCATCGACGATCTGGCGTCGGGAGATCGTACCCTTGACGCCGCGATGGACCGACGGATCGAACAGGTCCTTGACCAGGTCCCACTCGTCGTTCGTCAGCTCGATCACCGCGCCCGTGCCGCCGGGGCGCCGGACGGTTGCGTCAGGTTGTGTGGCACGAACGGGGAGATACGCGCGTGGCCAATCGGCTTCAGGCCCTCAGAGCTTTCGCTTCGTCGCCCACGGCCAGCGTCGTAGGACGACGCCATTGATGACCAGGAACGCTGCCGCTGCGGCTGCCCACATGTTGCGACGAGGGCGTTGCCCCCCTCGATCGTCAACAACGCTCTTCGCGCCGACTCCAGGCGCGGGCGTCGAGGGCGGCGAACCGTCCGTCGGCGAGACGTCGACGATCCCCGGGCATCCGGCCAGCCCTCCCGTGATCCATCGGCCAAGACGTCTTGCGCGCATCGCGAACCACCTCCCGGGGCGCATCTCGACGGTCCGCATCGCCGGTTGCGCACTGCTCGACCAGCCGCCGGTCTCCATCTCGGAAGTCACTTACTCCTGAACACCTCGTTGCCGCTGCGGCCATCGGCGGAGAAGGAGCCAGAGGACCAGCACCGAGTAGCCGACGCTGACGGCGAAGAACCCGACGACTTCCAGCGGGCTGCTCGACCGCGGTACCTGGTCCACGAGTCGGAAGACCTCAAGCGCCAAGCCGAGGGTTGTGAGGCCCACGGCAAGCACCCTGCCCCAGGCCTGCACACGGAAGACGCCAGCCGCAGCGGCCAGCGTCGCGATGCCCAACACCTGAGCGACGAGCGGGACTGGGACGGCGCTGAAGGGCGGGAGGGACACGATCCCCGCGTACAGGATCGCCCCAAGGCCATTCCAGACGAGGAGGGCTGCAGCAAGGGTCTGCGGCCACTTTCGACCTGTCGATCCCATCTTCGCCATCTCCGGTGCGTCAACGCCTGTCCTTATGACGCGGGGCCGCCCGGCCTGTTGCGGACTTGGTGCCTACGCGGCATCTGTCGCGTTCGTGACGGACCACTCGCCAGCCTCCGAAGCTGCCGGCGTCCGCGAGGCCGGACGGCCCCCGAACGGGTGATGCCCCAGGGCCACCGGGGGATAAGCCGCATGTAGTGGTGGTCGCTACCCTGCTGGCGTGCCGTGGCTCCCAAGGGGGGAAGCGCGCCGCGACGCTCCCGGCGGATTACAGGCCGATCGCGGAGCGTCCTCGTTCCGGGAGGCGGCGGCGACACGCGTGCTGCATGACGTGGGCCGATCGGCCGGGCCGGACGGCATCGGGACGCCGCCCCCGAGGTTCACCGTGGGTGGAGACGCCCCCGGTCGCGCGCTGGCCCTGCCGATCGGTCACGCACGATGCGTTACCGGGGGATGCAGCCGGCGCCATCTCGCAACGGGGTTAGACGCCGCGGGTTGGTCGTCCTTCGCGTGACCGACCCCGGCGGCGCTTCCCGACGCTTGGGCTGGGCGCGGCAGGCGGGGCCGGAGCATCGGGCCAGTCCGGATACCCCGGCGTGCCTTGACCCGGGACTCTCATCACCTGGTCTGCGCTTCGCTTGTATGCCGCCATCAGCCCTGCTACGAGGCGGATGGGAAGAGCCTGTCTCCTGTCGCCTGTCATCTCGACCTTCCAGGGATTGCGCCTGTCAGCACGGGTTGGACGCAATGGCGATCGCCGTTGTTACCGTGCAGGGCGGTCATCGGGTACCGCGCATGGACCTCTCGGCTCGGTGCGCAACCGGGCGGGGGAACGCATTGCCGGTCGCCCGTTGTTCGTGCGCGCCTGAGGCCTCCGGGCGACACCTGCGGACGCGCCAGCGTCCCGACATGAGACGGCCCTCAGGCCGACGTTCCGGGCTTCACCCTCCCTCTTTGCCCAGCGGACGATCCCGAACCCCAGTGCAACCGCGACGAGGTCGTAGACGATGAGACCGAGGACGAGCGGCCAGTACATTGCCAGCTCGGAGAGTTGTCCGCCCATGTTGAGGTGGGTCTGGACGCCGCCCAGCTCCAGCGGCACCTCGAGTGCCCAGCCCGATGCCGTGCCAACGAGAAGGCCCGCAAGGCTGGCAGGCCCCTCCGAGACGAGGCTGGTAACCGCACCGATCGCCAGCGGCAGAACCCAATACGGCCACAGCACCGGCTCCAAAGCCATCCACGGCATTGCCAGACCCGACAGGGCGACGCCCGCGACGCCGACCAGGAACGCTGTGATCGCGATGAGGAGCTGACGGCCCGACATCACCTGGATCTCCGGAGCTGACTCGGCGCGGCCCACGGCCCCTGCTCGGATGATGAGTGTGCGTGTTCCCAGTGTGCGCGATCTGCTCTCCAAGCCGCGGGGAGGAACGCACGCAACGACCCTCACTGGCGCCTCATGCCGCGCGGAACGCTTCGACCAACGCCTCCACGCCCTCGATGACGAAGGTTGGTGGCGTGCGTTCGGACCCCTCCGGGCGCGCCAGTCTGCTCGCTCAGGTGTCAATGGCCGCCGTCTGAAAGTCCCCACCTGTGGCCATGAGACCCGAGCGACGACCCGCTCCACTCGTCACGACTGTGAGCGACGCCGCAGACCACGCGGCCCCGTCGAAGAACGGGTCGTCGCTCTCGATGCTCTGGACGATGAAGCTGTCAGAACCGCCAAGTGATCGGTGCTCGAGGGTCGGGCGTGTAGGAGCAATAGGTTCCCGTGCGGATGGTGACGTCCAGGTGAGCGCTCAGCGCCGCGCTCTGGTCGCCGATCCGCGCCAGCGCTGCTCGGATCGTCCGCGTGACGCTGACCCGGGCCCGCTCGGCCGCGGAGGCGGCCAAGCGGTCACGACCGCCGAGTCCGAAAGCGGCCGTCAGCTCGCTGACCACCGCCTCGGACTCGGCCCGCAGGCGCGCGGCGCGCTCGGGGTCGTTCCAGGCCTCCGCTCCGACAAGCTCCTCCTGAAGCTCATCGAGCCTCTTCCGGTAGGCGGCCTTCGCTTCCGAGTCGAGCACCGGCCCGGCGTCGCCGAGTCCGTCGGCCGAGAAGCCCGGGCCACCGACCGGACTCACATCGAGCCTCAACGCCTCGAGGCGTGCCAGCTCGAGAGCGTGCAGTTCCCGACCCGGCGCCCCCAGAAGGCGCGCCAGGTGACGCATGCCCTTCGCGTCCCGGATCCGGAATGCCTCCTGCCCGAACTCGATCGTCCAGTAGTCGCCCTCGCGGCGAAACGTACCGGAGCTGAAGGGGGATCCGGGTGCCGCCGCCGACATCGGCTCCTTGGGCCCAGGGCGGATCTGCCGCGCCAGCACCATGCCGAGCTCCTCCGCGGTGGCGAGCGCCGCACGGTCGAGCTGCTGGGCCCGTTCTCGATCGCCGGCGAGATTGCGACGCACCAGGACCTGGGCGAGATCGTGCTGGCTGTGGGCGGTCCACGGCCGAGCGCCCATGCGCTCGTTGCCAGCGATCGCCTCCGTCAGATGACGTTCCGCGTCGTCGAGCCGGCCGAGCGTGGCCGCGAGGAGGCCCAGGTAGCGATCGACTGCTCCGATACTTCCCTCGGCATGCCCGACCGCATGTCTCCCGGCGAAGGGGGCGAGCTGCTCATAGAGCGTGTCTGCCGCCGACGCATCGCCCAGCAGGGCGCACGCCTCGCTTGCCAGGCTCGTCCCGAACAGCCATTCGTTGTCCCTGTAGAGGGCCCGGAATTCATCCCCGGCCAGGTCCTCGAAGACGGCGCGGGCCTCCGCGATTCGATCCAGGTCGAACAGGAGGCACGCGAGCGCGGCCCGGTGCAACGGGTACCACGGCAGCTCGTCGATGGAGGCTCGCACGGTGGACTCTTCCTCGGCGATCCGGCCCTGCTCACGACGGACCAGAAACCGTTGCATCCGAGCAGATGAGACGTCGTCGTTGGCAAACGTGACTCGATGGCGGGAGGACATCTCCCAGGCGATGAGCTCCTCCGCCAGGTCGAAGTCGCCTGCGAGCAGGGCGAGCTCGGCACGAGTCACCTGCTCCAGCCAGATCTCCGCCGGCTGACGCGGCTCCTCGGCGACTCGGCCGAGGGTCGTTGCCTCGGTTCGGGCCTCCGCGATCCTGCCCTGTTCGCACAGGCTTCGGAACCGCACGAAGTGAGCGTCGGCGATTCGCTCGCCCTCCCCGAGCGCCTCGGCGATCTCCACCATCTCCCGCGCGATCGATTGACGCTCGTCGGGGTTCTCCGGCCACCAGGTTGCCCAGAAGCGGCAGCCGAGCGTGTAGCTGAGGCTCGCCGGGTCGTCCAGGCGCCGGGCGATCTCGATCGCTTGCTGGCTCAGTGCCGCGCTGTCGTTCTTCCGCTCTGGCGAGCTGCGCCAGGCACACGCGAGCCGACCCAGGAGACGCGCGCGGAGACGGTCATCGCTGCCGCCGAGCATGACCAACGCGTCCTGCAGGAGCGGGATCAAGCGCGTCTCCTTGCCCGGGCGCGCCCATGGGTGGCTACCACCGAACCCGAGCGCGGCTCGAGCCAGCTGCTGCCCGGTGCCGGTTCGCTTGGCGATCTTCGCGGCCTCGAGGAATGCCGTTCGCGCGTCGTCGATCTCGCCCGCTCGAGTCTGGGCGTCGCCAAGCGCGAGAAGAACCTCGGTCCGGGTGTGGTCATCCGGGACCTGACCGAGGTCGAGCACGGCCAGCGCCATCGAGTACAGCCGCGCCGACTCCTCGTACGCCAATGACCACGCCGCATCATCCCCGGCCCGCCTCGCATATTCGACGGCCTTGGACCCGATGCTCTCGACGTCGCTCAGCGCCAGGGTCTCGTCGCCTCCCTGTGCGGCTTCGACGTAGTGGAAGGCGAGCTCGGCCAGATGCGCATCGATCGTCGCTGCGTGAAACTCCTCGAGGACATGAGCGGCCCGGCGGTGGAGACGCACGCGCCGACCCGGCGACAGCTCGGCGTCCAGGGTCTCGCGCACGAGGTCGTGAGAGAAGCGGTACCGACCGAGCACACCGGAAACCGGCTGCAGCAGTCCGGCCTGCACCGCCTCATCGACGAGATCAAGCGCCTGGTCCGCTCCGTAGTCGCCGATCCGACGCAGGACCTCGAGGCTGAATTCGGGGCCCAGCACGGCGCCCAGTCCGAGGGCCTGAACCGTTGCTTCGCTGAGGTGCCCGATCCGTCGGGCGATCACCGCCCGGACGCCCGCGGGAACGGCGACTCTCAGTGACAACGGGTCTGCGACCTCGCCGAGGCGACCCTCCGCCGACAGGAGGCGGACGGCTTCCCCGACGAACAGCGGATTGCCGCTCGTCTCGCGCCACACGGCCGCGACGAGGCGGCCGTGCGGGGTCACGTTCGCTGCCAGCTCGATGAACTGGCCGACCGCATCCGCTTCGAGCCCCGCGAGCATGAGCATCCGCGTGGACGGCTCGCGAGCGACCTCCGCGATCGCCAAGGCCAGCGGGTGCTCGGGCGTCAGCTCGACGTCGCGGTAGGTCCCCA
Organism: uncultured Chloroflexia bacterium; assembly: GCA_963713285.1. GTDB lineage: Bacteria > Chloroflexota > Limnocylindria > Limnocylindrales > CSP1-4 > CTSoil-043. The sequence goes on from CAVQLA010000009.1 coordinate 8,641, forward strand.
CCAGGAGCAGGGGCATGTCGCCAAGCTGGCTTGCCAGGAAGCGGAGGAAGAGGATGGACGGCGCGTCGGCTGCCTGCAGGTCGTCGAGGACCACGAGCAGGGGCTGGGCGCGTGCGGCGTTGCGCAGGAGCGTCGCGGTCGAGTCAAACAGCTGGAAGCGGGCGGACTCCGATCCGGTGTCGGCTGGCGGCGGGAGATCCGGGAACAGGTCACGCAGCTCGGGCAGCATCTGGGCGATGTCGCCGGCTCCAGATCCCATGTGACGCCGGACAGCCTCCGTCTCGGTTGCCCGGAGGTATGCGCGCAGGGCCTGGACCCACGGCCAGTAGGGCGGCGCTCCGGCGTCCTCCCAGCCGCGGCCCCACAGGGCCAGGTGGCCTCGCTCTCGGGCTCGTGTCGCAAGCTTGTCTGCGAGGCGACTCTTGCCGATGCCCGGCTGGCCCCCGACCAGGACGAGGCGACCGCGGCCGGATGCCGCCTCAGCGAGCGCCTCCAGCAGCTCGCGAAGCTCACGGTCGCGACCGACGAAGAATGAGCCTGACTGCAGCTGAACCAAGATCTGGCCGCCCCGCTGCTCCCCGGGCGACCAAGGTCACCGACCCCCGTCGCCTGCGACATCGGATACCGCTCGGCACCACAGTACATACGTTCCCCGGGATGCGCGACGATTTTGGGATTTGTGTCGTGCGGTCGAACGCTCGTGCCGTCGAATATCACGCCCCACTGGTAGAAGCGCCAACGGGCAAGCCCTTCTCTCGGGCGAGATCGTGGCGACAGTCGGTGCCAGGCAGGAGGCAAGACGATGAATTAGGTCGGGCAGAGCTCGCGGACATTGCATGCGCACGGACGAGCCGACGTCTTCGGCCGGGCGCTCCTCATCGCGGTGGTCATCGTGGCCATCGCTTCTGCAGCGATCCTCGCGACCTCCTGGATCGCGGGATCAGCTTCCCGGAGCAGCGCCGGCTCGCAGGTCGATCCGCTCCGCCTGCCGGAGCTCATCGAGTTCCGTGCCGGCGAGCGCGTCATGGGCGCGACGCAGGTCGATCCGCTCCGCCTGCCGGAGCTCATCGAGTTCCGTGCCGGCGAGCGCGTCACGCCGATCCGCGCCAGCGCTGCTCGGATCGTCCGCGTGACGCTGACCCGCGCCCGCTCGGCCGCGGAGACGGCCAAGCGGTCACGACCGCCGAGTCCGAAAGCGGCCGTCAGCTCGCTGACCACCGCCTCGGACTCGGCCCGCAGGCGCGCGGCGCGCTCGGGGTCGTTCCAGGCCTCCGCTCCGACAAGCTCCTCCTGAAGCTCATCGAGCCTCTTCCGGTAGGCGGCCTTCGCTTCCGAGTCGAGCACCGGCCCGGCGTCGCCCAGTCCGTCGGCCGAGAAGCCCGGGCCACCGACCGGACTCACATCGAGCCTCAACGCCTCGAGGCGTGCCAGCTCGAGAGCGTGCAGTTCCCGACCCGGCGCCCCCAGAAGGCGCGCCAGGTGACGCATGCCCTTCGCGTCCCGGATCCGGAATGCCTCCTGCCCGAACTCGATCGTCCAGTAGTCGCCCTCGCGGCGAAACGTACCGGAGCTGAAGGGGGATCCGGGTGCCGCCGCCGACATCGGCTCCTTGGGCCCAGGGCGGATCTGCCGCGCCAGCACCATGCCGAGCTCCTCCGCGGTGGCGAGCGCCGCACGGTCGAGCTGCTGGGCCCGTTCTCGATCGCCGGCGAGATTGCGACGCACCAGGACCTGGGCGAGATCGTGCTGGCTGTGGGCGGTCCACGGCCGAGCGCCCATGCGCTCGTTGCCAGCGATCGCCTCCGTCAGATGACGTTCCGCGTCGTCGAGCCGGCCGAGCGTGGCCGCGAGGAGGCCCAGGTAGCGATCGACTGCTCCGATACTTCCCTCGGCATGCCCGACCGCATGTCTCCCGGCGAAGGGGGCGAGCTGCTCATAGAGCGTGTCTGCCGCCGACGCATCGCCCAGCAGGGCGCACGCCTCGCTTGCCAGGCTCGTCCCGAACAGCCATTCGTTGTCCCTGTAGAGGGCCCGGAATTCATCCCCGGCCAGGTCCTCGAAGACGGCGCGGGCCTCCGCGATTCGATCCAGGTCGAACAGGAGGCACGCGAGCGCGGCCCGGTGCAACGGGTACCACGGCAGCTCGTCGATGGAGGCTCGCACGGTGGACTCTTCCTCGGCGATCCGGCCCTGCTCACGACGGACCAGAAACCGTTGCATCCGAGCAGATGAGACGTCGTCGTTGGCAAACGTGACTCGATGGCGGGAGGACATCTCCCAGGCGATGAGCTCCTCCGCCAGGTCGAAGTCGCCTGCGAGCAGGGCGAGCTCGGCACGAGTCACCTGCTCCAGCCAGATCTCCGCCGGCTGACGCGGCTCCTCGGCGACTCGGCCGAGGGTCGTTGCCTCGGTTCGGGCCTCCGCGATCCTGCCCTGTTCGCACAGGCTTCGGAACCGCACGAAGTGAGCGTCGGCGATTCGCTCGCCCTCCCCGAGCGCCTCGGCGATCTCCACCATCTCCCGCGCGATCGATTGACGCTCGTCGGGGTTCTCCGGCCACCAGGTTGCCCAGAAGCGGCAGCCGAGCGTGTAGCTGAGGCTCGCCGGGTCGTCCAGGCGCCGGGCGATCTCGATCGCTTGCTGGCTCAGTGCCGCGCTGTCGTTCTTCCGCTCTGGCGAGCTGCGCCAGGCACACGCGAGCCGACCCAGGAGACGCGCGCGGAGACGGTCATCGCTGCCGCCGAGCATGACCAACGCGTCCTGCAGGAGCGGGATCAAGCGCGTCTCCTTGCCCGGGCGCGCCCATGGGTGGCTACCACCGAACCCGAGCGCGGCTCGAGCCAGCTGCTGCCCGGTGCCGGTTCGCTTGGCGATCTTCGCGGCCTCGAGGAATGCCGTTCGCGCGTCGTCGATCTCGCCCGCTCGAGTCTGGGCGTCGCCAAGCGCGAGAAGAACCTCGGTCCGGGTGTGGTCATCCGGGACCTGACCGAGGTCGAGCACGGCCAGCGCCATCGAGTACAGCCGCGCCGACTCCTCGTACGCCAATGACCACGCCGCATCATCCCCGGCCCGCCTCGCATATTCGACGGCCTTGGACCCGATGCTCTCGACGTCGCTCAGCGCCAGGGTCTCGTCGCCTCCCTGTGCGGCTTCGACGTAGTGGAAGGCGAGCTCGGCCAGATGCGCATCGATCGTCGCTGCGTGAAACTCCTCGAGGACATGAGCGGCCCGGCGGTGGAGACGCACGCGCCGACCCGGCGACAGCTCGGCGTCCAGGGTCTCGCGCACGAGGTCGTGAGAGAAGCGGTACCGACCGAGCACACCGGAAACCGGCTGCAGCAGTCCGGCCTGCACCGCCTCATCGACGAGATCAAGCGCCTGGTCCGCTCCGTAGTCGCCGATCCGACGCAGGACCTCGAGGCTGAATTCGGGGCCCAGCACGGCGCCCAGTCCGAGGGCCTGAACCGTTGCTTCGCTGAGGTGCCCGATCCGTCGGGCGATCACCGCCCGGACGCCCGCGGGAACGGCGACTCTCAGTGACAACGGGTCTGCGACCTCGCCGAGGCGACCCTCCGCCGACAGGAGGCGGACGGCTTCCCCGACGAACAGCGGATTGCCGCTCGTCTCGCGCCACACGGCCGCGACGAGGCGGCCGTGCGGGGTCACGTTCGCTGCCAGCTCGATGAACTGGCCGACCGCATCCGCTTCGAGCCCCGCGAGCATGAGCATCCGCGTGGACGGCTCGCGAGCGACCTCCGCGATCGCCAAGGCCAGCGGGTGCTCGGGCGTCAGCTCGACGTCGCGGTAGGTCCCCACCAGGAGCAGGGGCATGTCGCCAAGCTGGCTTGCCAGGAAGCGGAGGAAGAGGATGGACGGCGCGTCGGCTGCCTGCAGGTCGTCGAGGACCACGAGCAGGGGCTGGGCGCGTGCGGCGTTGCGCAGGAGCGTCGCGGTCGAGTCAAACAGCTGGAAGCGGGCGGACTCCGATCCGGTGTCGGCTGGCGGCGGGAGATCCGGGAACAGGTCACGCAGCTCGGGCAGCATCTGGGCGATGTCGCCGGCTCCAGATCCCATGTGACGCCGGACAGCCTCCGTCTCGGTTGCCCGGAGGTATGCGCGCAGGGCCTGGACCCACGGCCAGTAGGGCGGCGCTCCGGCGTCCTCCCAGCCGCGGCCCCACAGGGCCAGGTGGCCTCGCTCTCGGGCTCGTGTCGCAAGCTCGTCTGCGAGGCGACTTTTACCGATGCCCGGCTGGCCCCCGACCAGGACGAGGCGACCGCGGCCGGATGCCGCCTCAGCGAGCGCCTCCAGCAGCTCGCGAAGCTCACGGTCGCGACCGACGAAGAATGAGCCTGACTGCAGCTGAACCAAGGTCTGGCTGCCCCGCTGCTCCCCGGGCGACCAAGGTCACCGACCCCCGTCGCCTGCGACATCGGATCCCGCTCGGCACCACAGTACATACGTTCCCCGGGATGCGCGACCGATTTTGGGATTCGTGTCGTGCGGTCGAACGCTCGTGCCGTCGAATCTCACGCCCCACTGGTAGAGGCGCCAACGACAAGCCCCTCTCTTGGGCGAGATCGTGGCGACAGTCGAGTGCCAGGCAGGAGGCAGGACGATGAGTCAGGTCGAGCAGAGCTCGAGGACATTGCATGCGCACGGACGAGCCGACGTCTTCGGCCGGGCGCTCCTCATCGCGGTGGTCATCGTGGCCATCGCTTCTGCAGCGATCCTCGCGACCTCCTGGATCGCGGGATCAGCTTCCCGGAGCAGCGCCGGCTCGCAGGTCGATCCGCTCCGCCTTCCGGAGCTCATCGAGTTCCGGGCCGGCGAGCGCGTCATGGGCGCGACGCAGGTCGATCCGCTCCGCCTTCCGGAGCTCATCGAGTTCCGTGCCGGCGAGCGCGTCATGGGCGCGACGCAGGTCGATCCGCTCCGCCTTCCGGAGCTCATCGAGTTCCGGGCCGGCGAGCGCGTCATGGGCGAGAGTCGCTAGCACCAGCGGGCAGGCGGATCGGCTTGCCCGGGCAGGGGCGGCGATCCGCCTGCTTGTCGAGGGCCGACGCTGGGCCAATCTGCCGAGCACGATGCTCGCGCAGCACGGGCGAGGGCGTGCGCGGGTGCGAGGCCGCATCATCGAAAGCACCCACGCCTTGTGACCGTCGCGGTGCGGCGTCACGGTCACGGCTGGCGCGGGATCAGTAGTGCTCGATCGTGGCGGAGAGGGTGGGATTCGAACCCACGGGGCGCGAAGGCCCTGCGGTTTTCAAGACCGCTCCGATAAACCACTCCGGCACCTCTCCGCGGTGCGCACGACGAGGATACCGGGCGAGCCGATGGATGCGGAGCCTGGCGGCGATCGCCGGCGGCGCCGGCGGCACCGGCGCGCGTTGCCCGCGCCACCGGCCCGCGCGTTGCCGGCGGTTGGGCGTTCGCGTACTGTCCCGTCGTCGGCGCCCGGGCCAACTCCCGGGCAGGACCCGAAGGAGACCATCCGACCGATGCCCGCGCCGCTCGGCAAGGTCCCCACGAAGAAGATGCCGAACATCCAGGTCTTCGGCACCGACGATTCGCCGGCGACCCGCGCGGCGCTCCGGTTCTTCCGCGAGCGCCGGATCGTCGTGCACTACGTGGACCTGCGCAAGAAGCCGATCGCCCACGGCGAGCTCCGCCGGTTCACGGACCGGCTGGGTGCCGCCGCGCTCCTGGACCCGGAGAGCCGCGCGTACCGTGAGGGCGGCCTCGCCTACCTGGCGACCGACACCGCGGGCATCGTCGCCCGGCTGCTCGCGGACGCGCGACTGATGCGCCTCCCCCTGGTCCGCCACGGCGAGGAGGTCACGGCGGGCAGGGACGAGGCGACCTGGAAGGCGTGGCTGGCGCGACCGAGGTAGGCCGAGCTGGCCAGCCTCTCAGTCCGGCGAGGCGATGGTCGCGTCGACCGCGGCGACCGGGACCCAGGCCAGGAAGAGCGTGGCAGGGTCGGCCGGCGTGCCGTCGGCACCGGCGATCCCGGCCATCACGAGACGCACGCCGGCCGGCAGGCCGGTGATCTCGAAGCGAGCCGGAGTCGCAGGGTCGGCCGTCAGCTCCAGGAGCGTCTGCAGGGGCTCGGCGGCGCGCGAGGGCTCCACGGCGATCGACCGGACGAGAAGCCGCGGCCGCCCCGGGGGGCCCTCCATCGCCGCCACGGCCAGCCCCGGGTCCTGTGCCGGCGCGGCGTCGGCGACCGCCAGGCTGATGGTCCCGGGCTCCGTCGCCGGGATCGTCGTGATCCGTCCCGCGGGCGGGGTCCGCCCGAGGAGGGCGTCGTCGCGCGGGCTCGCGACGTCGAGCGGCGCGAGGACGGGAGGGCCGGCGGGCTCGCCGGTCACGAGGGCGGCCGCGGGCAGCACCCGGCCGATGGCACCGCCATCCCCGGCAAGCCGGACGGCGACCACGGACGGGGTGGCGGGAGCGGCAAGGCGGACCACGGTGGCGCCACCGGCGGCGATGGACGCGTCCAGGGGGATCTCGGCGAGGAGGTGCGCGTCCAGGGATGGGTCGAGGGGAAGCGCCCAGGCTTCGACGACGGTCGGGGTCCCGGCCCCGGCAGCCTCGATCGGCTCGCGGCCCAGGTTCGTGACCGTCGCCGCCAGCATCCCGTCGGGATCGACCGCCAGACCGATGCTCGCCTCGCGCTCGGCGGCGACGCGCACCGTCAGCGGCCGGATCGCCGGGCGGTCCGACTTCGGCAGGGGCGCGCCGTCGCTGTCGCGCGCCTCGACCTCCAGGCGCCAGAGGCCCGGCTGGCTCGGGGCGGTGAGGCCGAGACGAAGGACGCGGCCCGGCCTGTTGGTGCGCTTCACGATCGTCCACGTCGACGCCGGCGCTGCATCGGGCGCGCCGTCCGACGCCTCCACCACCGCCATCGGCGTCCACCGGACGGCGAACCGGATGGCGGGCGGCAGCACGGCCCCCGGGCGCGCCCTCCACGCCACCTCGAGGGAGACCGGCGCTCCCGCGACCGGCCGGCCGGCGAGGGCGAGGGGGCCGAAGTGCACACCGCGTTCCTTGAGCGTGACGACGAGCCGGTCGAGGCTGTTCGCGATGACCGCGATCTTGTCGGCCCAGCGCACGTCGGACGCGTAGTAGCGGTTCATGGCCCGCAGGGTGGTGAAGCGGTACCAGTACCGGCCGTCCGGGGAGAGGTAGCCCTCGCGGACCTTCTTCGCGACGGCCAGGATCCCCTGGCGGTAGCTGCGGAAACGGGTCGCGTAGCGCCACGGGTTGCGATCGTAGGCGCCGTACCCGAAGAGGTTGTGCTTGACCCGGGCGATGGCGGAGGTCCCCCACCCGCTCTCGAGCATGGCGTGGGCGACGAACGTGCGCGCGTTGATCCCCTGGCGGCGCTCGGCCGCGAGGAACGCAGACCCGAGCCGGGGGAGGCTGGTGGTGGCGCCCAGCACCTCGTCGATCATCCACGCCGCATACCCCGACGTGGAGAGGACATCCGTGTTGGGGGTGACGGGCCGCCCGACGCGGTAGGTCGTCATCGACCGGGGCTCGATCTTGCGCGACGGCGAGCGCGCCTCCGCCGGGACGGCGGGGACGGCGGCGGCGAGGGCGAGAACGACGGCGAGCGCGGTGGGGACGGCGCGCCGGAGCAGGGCAGTTCGCATGGGTCGCCGGTCACGATGCGGGTGCACCGGCCGCCCGACCACGACCCGACGGTCCGCCCGCGGCTGGCCCCATCGTCCGGGCGCACCGGGCACTCGATCCGCGTTCGACCGGTGCTCGCACTCGCGGCGGCCGTTCCCCGATCCAAGCCCCGGGGCTCGGCCGATATAGCATCAGCGGGCAAACCACCTGCACACGAGACCCTGTCCAAGCGCAGAGCCCCTGCGCGCCCACCCCGGAGGCCCCGTGCTCCGACGGCTCCTGGGCGGCGCGAACGACCGCATCGCCGCGGAGATCGCCCCGACCCGCCACCTGATCGACCTGCGCCGCGTGGTGAAGGACTACGTGACCGACGCCGGGTCGTTCCGGGCGCTTCGCGACGTGGACCTCCAGGTGGACGCCGGCGAGTTCATCGCCGTCGTCGGGAAGTCCGGGTCGGGCAAGTCGACGCTGATGAACATGATGACGGGCATCGACCGGGCCACCGCCGGCGACGTCTGGGTCGGCGGCACCCACCTCAACCACCTGTCGGAAGGCGCGACGGCCGTCTGGCGCGGCCGAACCGTCGGCGTGATCTTCCAGTTCTTCCAGCTCCTGCCGACGCTGACCGTCGTCGAGAACGTGATGCTGCCCATGGACTTCGGCGGCCTGTGGACGCCGAAGGAGCGCGAGGAGCGGGCGATGGCGCTCCTCGAGCAGGTGGAGATGGTCGACCAGGCGCGCAAGCTGCCCTCGGCGACCTCGGGCGGGCAGCAGCAGCGCGTCGCGATCGCGCGGGCGCTGGCCAACGACCCGCCGATCCTCGTCGCGGACGAGCCGACGGGCAACCTGGACTCCGCGACCGCGGAGGCGGTGATCCGGCTGTTCGACGAGCTGGTCGCCGCCGGCAAGACCATCGTCATGGTGACCCACGACCGGGAGATCGCGTCGCACGCGCGGCGGACGGTCCACATGGTCGACGGGAACCTCCTCGACGGGACCCTTCCGGACGAGGAGGCCCTGCCCGCGGCAGCGGGTGCCCTGGATCCGGTGGCGGCTGGCGCGTCCGCGGCCCCGGGTGCGCCCGCGGCGCCCGTCGCCGGTGCATAGCATCCGCTGGCGCAAGGTCGTCCGCGACCTGGGGGTCGCGCGGACCCGCACCGTCCTGGTCGTCCTCTCCATCGCGGTCGGCGTGTTCGCCGTCGGCACGATCGCCGGCGCCAACGCGCTCCTCCGCGACGGACTGCGCGAGAAGTACCTCGCCAGTCGCCCCGCGAGCGCCACGATCTCCGCGTCGGCGTTCGGCGACGACCTGGTCGAGACCGTCGGCGAGATGCCCGGGATCGCCGACGCCGAGGCCCGCCGCAGCGTGACGGTCCGGCTCCGCACCGGCCCCGAGACGTTCCGCGAGCTGCAGCTCACCGCGATCACCGACTTCGAGGACCAGCGCCTCGACCTCGTGACGCCCGAGCCCGGCGCCGCCTGGCCGCCGGCCCGCGGCGAGATGCTCCTGGAGCGCTCGAGCCTCACCCTCGCCGACGTCCCGACCTCGGGGGAGGTGGAGATCCAGACGGTCGACGGCAAGCTCCACACCCTGCGCGTCGCGGGCCTGTCGCACGAGGTGGGAGCGTCCCCGGCCTTCTACATCGGGCGCCTGCAGGGCCACATCACGTTCGAGACGCTCGACGACCTCGGCTTCGGGACGGCCTACGACGAGCTCCGGATCCTGGCCGACGACGCGACGCTGACCCGCGCCGAGATCCGCACCCTCGCCGAGACCGTCCGCGAGCGGATGGAGCGGGCCGGCGCCTCGGTCATCTTCGTCTTCGTCCCGCCACCCGGCGAGCACCCGGCCAACGACCTGCTGGCCGGCGTCTTCCTCGTCCTGGGCTTCCTCGGGCTGCTCGCGCTCCTCGCCTCCGGCTTCCTGGTGGTCAACACGGTGAACGCCATCATCGCCCAGCAGACCCGCCAGATCGGGGTCATGAAGGCGGTCGGCGCCCGGAACCGGCAGGTCGCCGTCCTGTACCTCGGGATGGTGCTGGCGTATGCGGTCCTCTCGCTGGGCGTCGCCCTGCCGCTGGGCGCCCTCGGCGCGTACGGCCTGACGGTCTTCACGGCGAGCCTCGTCAACTTCGACGTCACGACCTTCTTCGCCCCGCCGGACGTGATCGCGCTCGAGGTGGCGGTCGGGCTGCTCGTGCCGCTCCTTGCGGCACTCGTGCCGGTCTGGCACGGCGTGCGGGTCACCGTGCGTGAGGCGGTGAGCAGCACGGGGCTCGCGGATCGGTTCGGAAGGAGCCGCTTCGACCGGGCGATCCAGCGGATCCACGGGCTCCCGCGGCCCACGCTCCTGTCCATCCGCAACACGTTCCGCCGCAAGTCGCGGCTCCTGCTGACCCTGTCGGCCCTGACGCTCGGGGCGGCCGTCTTCATGGCCGTCTTCACGGTGCGGTCGTCGCTCTACCAGACCCTCGACGACGCCCTCGCCTACTTCGACTACGACGTCCAGGTGGAGCTCGCCGGGTCCGCCCGGGCCGACCTGCTCGAGACGGAGGCATCGCGGGTCCCGGGCGTCACGGCCGCCGAGGCGTGGCGCTTCGCGACGACCCAGCGCATCCGCGCCGACGGGGCCGAGAGCCGCTCGTTCATCACCTTCGGGCTCCCGCCGGAGACCACGATGGTGCGCCCGAAGCTCCAGGAGGGCCGCTGGTTGGTCCCGGCCGACGGGAACGCGCTGGTCGCCACGGCGAACATCCGCGAGGACGAGCCCGACGTCCGCGTCGGCGACGCCATCACGCTGCGGGTCAACGGGCGCGATGCCACGTGGACGCTGGTCGGGATCGTCGAATCCCCGACCCAGCGCCCCTTCCTGTACGCGAACGCCGGCCCGCTGGAGCAGGCCGCCCGCGACGTGGGCCGGGCCACGGTGGTGATGCTCCGCACGGACACGCGCGACGCGGCGACCCAGGATCGCGTCGGCAACGCGGCCGCCGACCACCTCGAGACGGTCGGCGTCCGGGTCGCGGCGACGACGACGATCGCCGAGGTCCGGACGACCCAGGAGCGCCTCTTCGACGTGCTGGTCATCTTCCTCTCCACGATGGCGCTCCTCCTCGGCGTCGTGGGCGGCCTCGGCCTGACCGGCACCATGAGCATCAACGTCGTGGAGCGGGCCCGCGAGATCGGCGTGATCCGCGCCGTCGGCGCGTCGGACGGCGCGGTCCTGCGCCTCTTCCTCGCGGAAGGGCTCCTGATCGGCCTCATCTCGTGGGCCGTCGGCGCGCTGCTCGCGATCCCCATCAGCCGGACCCTGTCGGACGCGCTGGGGATGGTCTTCCTGTCGCGCCCGCTCTCCTACTCGATCAGCGCCGAGGGAGTCATCCTCTGGCTCGGCATCGTCCTCGTCCTGGCCGCGGTCGCCAGCCTCTTCCCCGCCTGGCGCGCGTCGCGGCTCGCCGTGCGGGAGGTCCTCGCCTACGAATGACCGAGCTGCCCGCTGCCCCGCTCCTGCCTCCGACGCAGCCGCCGGCCCCACCGCCGGCATCGCCACCCCCGTCATCGCCACCGCCGCCGTTCCCGGACCAGCCCCGAAGGAGCCCCATGCGCCGCCTCGCCCTCGTCGCCGTCATCGCCGTCGCTGCCGTCATCGGCGGCTGGCTCCTGCTGGGAGGAGGAGGCGGCGGCGCAACCGCGACCCCCGACCCTTCGCTCCCGCCGGTCCCACCCTCCACGGAGATCGTCGCCGACGGCCGCGTCGTGCCGGTGCGGTTCGTCGAGCTCGGCGTCGCCGTGCCCGGGACGATCGCCGAGGTGCTCGTCGCCGAGGGTGATGTCGTGGCCGCCGGCGACCCGCTCGTCCGGCTCGACGCGACCGCGGCCCAGGCCGAGGTCGACGGGGCCACGGCGGCGGTGACGGCGGCCGAGGCGAACGCGGCGGCCGCCGCGGCGGGCGTGACGCAGGCCAACGCGGCCGTCGACGCGGCCGAGGCCGCCGTGGACCAGGCGCGGGCCGGCTGGGATGCCGCGCGCGCGGCACAGGACGGGCTCCCGTCCGGCGCCTCGAGCGCGCAGGAGCGCGCGGCCGAGGCCGAGGCGGCGGCCGCGCGCGCGGCGCTGACCGGCGCGCAGGCCAACCTGCGGGGCGCGCGGGCCGCCGCAACGGCCGCCGGCGAGGCCAGCGCGGCGGCCGCGGCCGACGTGGAGCGCGCCCGGGCCGGGCTGAGCATCGCGCAGGACGCGCTCGCGCAGCTCACGCTGGCCGCGCCCTTCGCCGGCACCGTGGCGTCGCTCGACGCGCGCGTCGGCGAGCGGGCGTCGCCCGGCGTCACGCTGGCGCGCGTCGCCGACACCACGGGCTGGCGGATCGAGACCACCGACCTCGACGAGACGACGGTCGCACGGGTCGGGGTCGGCGCGGCCGCGAGGATCACGTTCGACGGCCTGCCCGGCACGACGGTCGACGGGACGGTCACCTCGGTCGCCCTGTTCGGGGCCTCGGCGCAGGGTGACATCGTCTACCGGGCGATCGTGACCCCCGCGACCGCGCCCGACGGCCTGCGCTGGAACATGACCGCCACGGTCACGGTCGAGGCCGGGGAGTAGCCGCCGTCCCACCCGGGCCCTGGGCTCCCCCGCGAGGCGCGGCGGTCAGGTGAGGTCGTGCACCACCCACACGTTGGCGTCGTGGTAGATGACGCGGTCCGCCGCCCGGTCCACGAGCACCGGGTTGGTGGCGAACGGGACGACGTGCTCGCCGCTCTCCGGGAAGGTCATCCCGGTCCGCTCCTCCCACTCGGCAACGGTTCCGCACGTCACCATGCTGGCGGGCACGGCGCGAACAACGCGACCCCCGAGCCGGACGTGGACGCGGATCCAGGGGTCGGACGGCAGCCCGTCCGGGCGCGTCCAGGCGGCGTACCGCTCGATCGGCACCAGGGGGTAGCGGTGCTTCTCGGTGGGTCGGACGCAGGCGACGAGCGCGCGGAGGCCGGCTGCCCGGGCGCGATCGCGGAACGTCTCGACCATCCGGCCCGCCAGGCGCTCGCCCTGGTGGTCGGGCGCGACGACGATCTGGATCGCGCCCAGCGTGTTCGGCCGGATCCCGGCCCGCAGCCCGTCCACCGTCCGCTCGAACTGGTCGTCCCAGCCGACCGGCAGTCCCTCGTCGGTCCCGTCCCACGCCAGCGGAGCGCTGTTGCCGGCGGCGGTGATCTGGCCCTCCGGGTCGAGCAGCATGAGCTGCCAGGCGGCGAAGTCCTCCTCCAGGTGGTGCCAGAGCCGCCCGGCGACGGGGAAGTGGAGCATGAACTCCGGCCATGCCGCGCCGTTGTGGTCGTCCAGCGCGTCGCGCAGGTCCGGGCGCTCCGCCAGGGTGACGAGGCGCAGGCCGGCGCCCGCGCCGGTCACCGCGCGCTGATGACGCAGGTGCCCGGCGATCAGGTCGTGCCAGCCGCGGCGCCGGCTGTCGACCAGGATCCAGACGAAGCCGAGGTAGAACACGGCGGCGGAGACCCACCAGCCGACGAGCCGGAGCAGGGCGGCTCCCCACCCGATCCGGCTCCCGTCGCGATCGTTGACGACGCGGATCCCGGCGGCCTTCATGCCCGGCGTCGCACCGCCGCGCGCCCAGAAGAACGGGAAGTAGAGCAACCCCAGGATCGAGATCAGCAGGGAGCCGGCGAAGAGGAGGAGGATCGAGCCGGCCGCGGCCGCGGTGTCGCCGAACACGATGTCGCCGGTCGCGTCGACCGGTAACTCGAGCGAGCCGAAGAGGACGAGCGTGAGGACGGCGATGAACGCCGTGACGAAGACGGTCAGGAGGATCGCGTCGAGGATGTAGGCGCCGAGGCGGGCGCCGTGGCCGGCGAACTGGACGCCGGGGGCCGGGCCCGACGGACGCCGCGGGCGTCAGCCAGGACGGGGGCGGGCGCGGTCATCGGGCTCCTCTCCGGTGGTTGCTGGACAGGGTGGGCGTCAGGCGGGCTGGACCATGACGGTCCCGGCGAGCAGGTCGTGCCAGCCGCGACGACGCTTGTCGACGAGGATCCAGATGAAGCCCAGGTAGAAGACCAGGCTGGAGACCCAGAACCCGATCAGGCGCAGGAGGGCGGCGCCCCAGCCGAGCGGACCCCCGTCGACGTCGCGCACGACCCGCAGGTTGAAGATCCGCATCCCCGGGGTCGCCCCGCCGTGCACCCAGAACCACGGGAAGTAGCCCAGGCTCACCGCGAAGATCGCGACCAGCAGGACGATGGCGCTCATCACGGCGAGGGGACCGGCGTCCGCGGCGGCGAGCCCCGCCGTGAGGAGCGACAGCGCGATCGCGACGGCCGTCACGAGCACGCCGACGAGGATCGCGTCGACGATGTAGGCGACCAGGCGCGCGCCGTGGGAGGCGAACTGGACGCCGGGCGCAGGGCCGATCGGCTCGATCGGACCAGGCCACGCCTGGGCCGGATAGCCCGGTGGCGGCGGAGGTGCGGGCGGCTGGACGGCAGGCGGGTACGCGGGCGGCGGCGGATAGGCCGGCGGCTGGGTGGGCGGGACGCCCTGGGTGACGTCGTCGGGGCGGTTCGGCTGATCCATCACGGGCTCCCTCGCTCGGACACCGCGCCGCGGCATCGCCCCTCGATCCTATCGGCTCGCGGCGCGCGCGTCGACGGTCCCTTCTGCCCGACCTGCGGGCCGACCGGCCCGGCCTGCGCGTCCGACGACGCCCCTATCCGCGGGCCGCCCGCGGCGCGGGCGCTTCGGCACTGGCCGTCGCGATCGCGCTGCGGCAGGATGCGGGCACAACGGAGATCGAACGATGCGACGGCTGCTCGCGGCTATTGGGCGGTTCCTCGACGGGCTGTTCCCGCGGCCGGCGGATGAGAGCGACTTCCCGGCGACCGAGGACGAGGCCGCCGAGCGACTGCGGCAGATGCGCCGGCGACGCCTCGAGAAGCGGGGCCACGGCGGGAACGGCTGAGGGACCTGCGCTCAGCGCGGCCGGATGACGTCGGTGCCGAGGGTGCCGCGGAGCGGCTCCGGGACGAGGACGCTCCCGTCGGGCTGCTGGTACGTCTCCAGGATCGCCGCCACGACGCGTGCCAGCGCCAGCCCGGAGCCGTTGAGCGTGTGGACGAGCTCCGGCTTGGCCCCCGCGGCCGGCCGGTAGCGGATCGCCATCCGGCGGGCCTGGTAGTCCCGGAAGTTCGAGCAGGAGGAGACCTCCAGCCAGCGCTCCACGCCCGGCGCCCACACCTCGAGGTCGTACTTCTTGGCCTGCACGAAGCCCAAGTCACGGGTCGCCATGAGCAGCACCCGGTAGGCGAGCCCGAGGCGCCGGAGGAGATCCTCGGCCCGGCCGGTCATCCACTCGAGCGCCTCGCTCGAGGTCTCCGGCCGCTCGAAGAGGACCATCTCGACCTTGTCGAACTGGTGGACGCGCAGGATCCCGCGGGTGTCCTTGCCGGCGGCGCCGGCCTCCCGGCGGAAGCACGGGGTGTAGGCCGCATAGCGCACCGGCAGCACGTCCGCCTCGAAGATCTCGTCGCGGTGCAGGTTCGTGACGGGGACCTCGGCCGTCGGGACCAGGTACAGCTCGTCGCGCGTGACGACGTACATCTGGTCTTCCTTGTCCGGGATCTGCCCGGTCCCCCGCGCCGACGCGGTGTTGACGACGACCGGGGGCCAGATCTCGGTGAAGCCGTTCTCCCGGACGTGGACGCCGAGGAAGAAGTCGATGAGGGCCCGCTGGAGGGCCGCGCCGGCGCCCTTGTAGACGGGGAAGCCCGAGCCGGTGATCTTCGCGCCTCGCTCGAGGTCGATGATGTCGAGCGCCTCGGCGATCTCCCAGTGGGGCCGTCGCACCCAGGAGCCGTCCGGCCCGTCGGCGGCCTCGTTCGGCAGGAGGGTGCCCCACGTCCGGACCGTCACGTTCGCGTCGGCGTCGCCGACCGGGACGTCGGGGTCGGCGGGATTGGGGATCCGGAGGAGGAGGTCGTCGAGCTTGGCCTCGACCTCGGCGGCCACCGCGTCCAGCACCGCGATCCGTTCGCCGGCCGCCACGGACGCGGCCTTCAGCGCGGCGACCTCAGGGCCGCCGGGCGCGGCGCCGCCCCGGATCGCCTCGCCGACCTCCTTCGAGACGGCGTTCCGCTGCGCCTTGAGGGCGTCGGCCTCGCCGAGGACCTGCCGGCGGCGGGCGTCGAGCTCCAGGGCGACGTCGACGAGCGAGGCGTCCTCGCCCTTGTCGAGCGCGCCCCGGCGGATGACGTCCGGCTCCTCGCGGAGCCGCTGCAGCCCGACGCTCATGCCCCGGCCTCCTCGACGCTCGCGGCGACCTCGCCCGCGTGATCATGCCAGCCGGCGGCAGCGCGCAGGCGGTCGACCACGAAGGCGACGTCCAGGCTCGCGAGCAGCCAGCCGGCACGCGGCCCGTTCGTCCGCCCGAGGAAGGCGAGGTAGACGGCCCCGAAGGCGCGGCCCGGCGGGAGGCCCGCCTCGCCGGCGACCCGGAAGAGGAGGTCCTGCCACGCGTCGCCGCCCTGGGGGCGTTCCTTCAAGGCGGCGAGGGCGAGCCCGCCCAGGAAGACCCGCTGGTCCTCGCCGAGGGCCGTCACGGCCGGTGGGAGGCCCTCGCGGTGGACCTGGACGATGGCACTCTCCGGCGCGTAGGCCGCCAGCCACGCCCGCGCGGCCGCCAGGCGCTCGGCGAGGGTCAGCTCCTCGGTCGGCGTGAGCGGGGCGCCCTTCTCCTCGGCGACCCGCGCGGCGATGTCGACGCCGGGGATCTGGGCCAGCAGCGCGAGGTGGGCGAACGCCGGGCGGTAGGCGGCCGCGGCCTCGGCCGGGACGGCCCCGCGGAGGAGGACGTAGCCGAAGAGCCGATCGGCGTCGGGCGGCAGCTCCCCGCGGAACGGGCGCCCGGCGACGGCGGCCGCGAGGCGGTCCAGCTCGTCGAAGAGGCGCGGGATGGCATCCGTTCCCTCGGGGTCGAACTCGATCGCCTGGTTCGGGCGCGGGCGCAGGAAGAGGAGGCGAAGCTGCTCGGGCGGGACGATCTCGACGATCTGGTGGGCGGCAGCGCCGCGTCCCTTGGAGGTCGACATCTTGCGCCCGCCGATGTTGAGGAACTCGTAGGGCAGGTTGAGGGGCGGCTCCCGGTCGAAGACCTCGCGAGCGATGGCGTCGGAACGATCGCGGGAGCCGCCGGCGGTGGCGAGGTCCTTGCCGCACGGCTCGATCGTGACCCCGAAGTGGCCCCACTGGGCCGCCCACTCGAGGTTCCAGTAGAGCTTCGCGTTCCCGCCGAACGGGGAGACCCGGCCCGTGAAGCCGCAGCCGCGGGCCCATGTCACGTAGTCGGGGCGGCACTCGACCTGCACGGTGGCGCCGTCCCAGTCGAGCGCGATCGTCGTGCCCACCTTGCCGCAGGCGGGGCAGACGGCCTGGACCGGCAGCCAGCCCGCAGGGCGCTCCACCTTCGCGACGCGGCGATAGACGTCACGCACGACCTGGGCCCGGTCGAGGGCCGTCCGGATGAAGCCGTCCAGGGCGCCCGTCGGGTAGATGTCGCTCATCCAGTAGTAGCGGTCGGGGAGGATCCCCAGGCCGGCGAACAGGTCGACGAAGGTCTGGGCGTGGTGGCGGGCATAGGACGCGTGACAGGCGCCGGCCTGATCGGGGACGTGGGCCAGCGGCCGGCCCATCTCGTGGTCGACGGCGTCGGGGGTCAGGAGCGCCTGGGCGTCCATCGGATCCATGTCGTCGACGCCGTACAGGAGCGTCGTCGGGAGGCCGCGGCCGCGCAGGGCGCGGGTGATCACGTCCAGGATCACCGGGCCGCGCAGGCTGCCGACGTGGACGGTGCCGGACGGCGTCTTCGAGTCGTTGACGACCTGCGGTCCCTCGACCGACGCCGCCAGCTCGTCCGCCCAGTACATGCCTGCGTCCTCCGCTCGGGGGCGCCGGGCGGGGCCGCGGCGCCGGCCGCCCGCCCCGGTCCGTCCGGGCGAGCGCTAGCTGATCGACTTGATCGTGTAGGTGTAGTCCGTCCCGTTGGGGAGCTTGACGACGACCGTCTCGCCGGGCTTCTTGCCCAGGAGGGCGCGGCCGACGGGCGACTCGTTGGAGATCTTGGCGTCGGCGGGACGGGCCTCGGCCGAGCCGACGATCGTGAAGGTCTCCTCGCCGTCGAGGGACTCGACCGTGACGACCGAGCCGAGCGCCACGTGCTCGGTGCCGCTGTTCTCGATGATCACGGCGGTCTTGAGCATCCCCTCGAGAGTCTGGATCCGGCCCTCGACGAACGCCTGCTCGTTCTTGGCCTCCTCGTACTCGGCGTTCTCCGAGAGGTCGCCGTGCTCCTTCGCGTCGTGGATGCGCGCGGCGACCTCGGTCCGGCGGACGTTGACCAGCTGCTCGAGCTCCGCCCGAAGCGCAGCCTCGCCTTCGCGCGAGAGGTAGGTGGGCTTGTTGTTCACGAAGGAGCGAACCCCCGTCGAAGGTGCCGTCCGGAGAGCGTCGGCGACGCGGCGGCGCGGCGGTGAGGTGGCGGATAACGAAACGAACCCCGGGCGCTCCGCCCCTCGTGAGCGGCACCCGAAGTCCGGCCGGCGCGGATCATAGCCCCGCCCCTCGGGGAGTGTCAAAGACGGGCTGCGGCGCCCGGCTTCAGCGGGACGTGCCGCGGGCGCGAGCCGTCAGGAAACGCCCGTCGGCCGAGGCGACCAGGCAGGCTGCCACACGCGTTCCCCGTTCCCACGTCCGCTCGTCCGGAATCACCGCGAATCCGACGTACGCCGAGCTCGCCGTACCGGCCGGCAGCCCGAGGTATGCGGCCAGGCCTCCGGCGCAGGCCTCATCCGCGACGGCTGCCAGCACGACCGGGTCGTAGGCCGGCGGCGCCGCCGGCGCCGGGTCGACCGCGTCGTGGTCGTCGAGGTCGACGACGCCGCTGACCTCGTGGCTGTGGGAGAGATCGCAGCTGGCTTCCTCGGCTCCGCCGGACAGGATCGCCTGGCGCACGGAGGCCGGGGCGCCGGGGCCGGCATCCAGCGGCGAGATGGCGGAGGCGGTCCGCACGAAGAGGCAGTCGCCCACGCGGAGGTCGTCAAGGCCGACGACACTGGGCGTGAGCACGCGGTACAGGACCGCGAGCCCGACGACGATGGCGATCGCCGCGGTCCCGTTCCGGTGGGCCGGGAACCAGCCGACGAAGTCCTCCGCCTGCTGCCGGAGCGTCGCCTTCGGATAGTGGTCCAATTCGCGCGGCTCGGGCTCCCACATGTCCCCGATGTACGCCGGGCCGGGGCCCTCGTCAAGAGCCGCTCCGCTCCCCGTACCCGACGAAGCGACCTCCCGCGTCGCGAACGACCGCCCGCACGCCCCGCACGGCATCCCGGCGCAGCGGCCCGTAGACGTGGGGATAGGGGCTCCCCGGCTCGTCGTAGCGCCACCGGGCGCCGACGAGGGCGAGGTCGAGGTCCAGCACGAGGAATGCCCCCGGGTCGGCGACGTAGAAGCGGTTCGCCACGGCGAGCATCTCCGCGTCGCCGTCCGTGCAGTGGACGAAGCCGTCGGCCTCGAAGGCTGGGGGCGTGTACCGGGCGGCCGGGCCCGGGTCGGCCCGCCACGCGTCCCAGCGCGCGGCCGGGACCAGGTGGAGGGTCACGTGCCCGCCGGCATCGCCCGGCAGATCGCGGAAGAGGAGCCGCCGGGCGTTGCCCGCGTAGACGAGGCGCAGCACCTCCTCGGGGAGCCCCAGGCCGTGGATGCGCCATCGACCCTGCGAGCCCGGGGGCGGGACGGCAGGGTCGTCGCCGTCGTCCGGCGGCTCGTACGCGAACGACTCGTCACGCGTCTCGAGGAACCGGGCGTAGGTCGCCCACCAGGCCGCGTCGGGCGGGGCGTCCGTCCCGAAGAGGATCCGGTCGGCGAACCGGGCCACGAGCTCGCGCGCCGAGTACGGCTGGCGCCCGAGCTCGGCGATCCGCGCCGCCAGGTCCACGTGCCAGTTGGGGTACGCGGCCAGCATCGTCGCGACGCGCCCCAGGTCCTCCGGCGCGCAGCCGACATGGGCGCCGACGAACGTCGTTCGCGGGTGGCGGGCGACGAGCGGCCTCCAGGCCGTCGATCAGCTCGTCGAAGGGCGGGAAGCCGGGGAGATCCGGGCGGCCCGCCGGCCGGGTCGGCCAGAAGTGCCAGTCGGGATGCTCGAGCAGCTCCTCGTACCGCTCGTTCGCGGCATCGAGCGGGTCGAAGAAGGCGATCGGGTCGGCGACGTGGATCGTCACCGGCACGCCCAGCTCGCCGGCGGCCGCCCACAGCGGGTCCAGCCGGGCGTCGTCGACCGCGACGAGCCGGCCGGAGGCGTCGCGCGCCGTCAGCCCGAGGGTCTTCCAGGCCTTCAGCCCGCGGGCACCGGCGGCGACGCCGGCGCGCAGGCGCCGGGCCTCCTCGTCGCCGAAGTCCGCGCGCTCTGCCCACATCGGGTAGTCGAGCCCGGCGTAGACGGCGACGCGGCCGCCCAGCGCCTCCCAGCGCTCCAGCTCGCCCCGGAGCGGGTCGCCCTGGCCCCCGTCGAGGTCGACGATCGCGGCGATCCCGGAGCGGTCGAGGGCCTCCGCCAGCTCCGCCGCGGTCGCGTCCGCCCAGCGGCCCGAGAACGGCGTCGGGCCGAGGTGGTTGTGGGCGTCGATCGCGGCCAGCGACGGCCGGTCGATCGGCGTGGCCGCGACGCGCAGTCGCTGCCGCGGGCGGAACGCGCCCAGCGCGAGGTCGCCGCGCGATCGGCGGGACGGCGACATGGCTCCCCTACCCCTTCAGCCCCGAGAGGGCAATGCCGCGCACGAAGTACTTCTGCGCGACCAGGAAGAGCACGATCATCGGCGCCAGGCTGACCAGGGCGCCGGCCATCATCTCGGGCCACTTGCCCACGTGCTGGCCCTGGAAGAAGGCCAGGCCGACCGTCGTCGTGTACTGGTCGAGGTCGTACAGGTAGATGAGCGGGTTCAGCAGGTCGTTCCAGGTCCACATGAAGGTGAAGATCGCCAGCGTCGCGAGCGCCGGCCGGGCGAGCGGAAGGTAGACCTTCGTGAAGGTCTGCCACGGGTTCGCCCCGTCGACGCGGGCCGCATCGGCGAGCTCCCTGGGGACTGCCAGGAAGAACTGCCGCAGCAGGAACGTGCCGAAGGCCCCACCCAGCCACGCCCCCACCCAGAGCGGCTCCTGCGTGCCGATCCAGTTCCCGCTCGCGCTGAAGGGATGCGGGAGCGTGCGGTACAGGATGAAGTTGGGGACCAGGACCACCTGGAAGGGGATGATCAGGGTCGCCAGCAGGAGCGCGAAGAGGGGCCCGCGGCCCCGGAACGGGATGACGGCGAAGGCGTAGGCCGCCATCGACGCGGTGACGAGCTGGCCGGCCGTGCAGAGCACGGCGATCTTGATCGAGTTGAGGAAGAACGTCCCGAACGTCACGTCGTTCGGGAAGGCGTTCCACATGTTCGTGTAGTTCTCGAAGTGGAGGCCCGACGGGAAGCTGAGCGGCGAGGTCCCGAAGACCTCCGCCCGGGTCTTGAGCGAGGTCGCGATCATCCAGAAGAAGGGGATCATCATGAGGATGCCGCCGGCGATGAGCGCGGCGTAGAGGAGCGACCGCACGACGAGCCGCTGCCGGCCGCGCCTGCCGGGCCGTTGCCGCCTGAGCAGCGCGACCGAGGCGGCCATGCCCGGGGACGCCAGGCGCGGGGCCGTCATGATCCCCGCCTCACTGGTAGTGCACCCAGCGTCGCTGGGAGCGGAAGTAGAAGTACGTCAGCACGGCGACGATGAGGAACAGGACCCACGACGCAGCCGCCGCGTAGCCCATCTTGAAGTTCTTGAAGCCGTTCTCGTAGATGAAGTAGACGAGGGTGACGGTCGCCTCGGTGGGTTTGCCGGGGCGCGCGAGCACGTACACCTGGTCGAAGATCTGGAACGCCCCGATGAGGGCCAGGATGCCGGTGAAGAAGAGGCTCGGCGTCAGGAGCGGCAGCGTCACGTTCCGGAACCGCGCCCAGCGTCCCGCGCCGTCCACCGACGCGGCGTCGTAGTACTCCTGCGGGATCCCCTGGAGGCCGGCGAGGAAGATGATCACGCTCGTCCCGAGCCCCTGCCAGACGCTCATCATCACGATCGCCGGCATCGCCCAGAACGGGTCGGTGACCCACTTCTGGGGCGGGAGGCCGAGGAGCTCGAGGAGCTGGTTGAGGATGCCGCCCGACGGGGCGTAGATCCAGGCCCACACCAGCCCGACCGCCGTGGCCGACGTGACCACGGGCAGGAAGTACGCCGTCCGGATCCAGGCGATCCCGCGGATCGTCTGGTTCAGCGCCAGCGATAGGCCGAGCGCGAGGACCATCCCGAGCGGCACCGACACGACCGTGTAGAAGGTGGTGTTGCGCAGCGCCACCTGGAAGCGGTGGTCGCCCACGAGCGCCGCGTAGTTCTCCAGCCCCACCCACTCTGGCGCCGTGAGGAGGTCCCACGCCGTCAGGCTGATCCCGAACGTGGCGCCGATCGGGCCAGCCGACAGGATCGCGAGGCCGATGAGCGTAGGGGCCAGGAAGAGCCACGCCCAGCGGGCCTCGGCGGCAACCGGACCGCGACCGCGCCGCTGGGAAGCGGCGCGGTCGCGGAGCGCGGTCATTGAGTGCCGTCCGCCGGGCGACGGGTCGTCACTGGGCGGCGAGGACGGCGTCCAGCTGCGGGACGACGTCGGCCAGCGCCTGCGCGGCCGTCTTCTTCGGCTCGTTGAAGACGTTCGTGTCCAGCTCGCCCTGGAGGATGGTCGTGAACTCGTTGTAGCCGGCGAACGACGGCTTGAGGTTCGCGTAGGAGAGGCTCGCGGCCAAGACGTCGGCGCCCTCGAACGAGGTCGCATACGGGCCTGCGAGGACCTCCTTGCTGACCGGGAGCGACGCCTTCAGCAGCATCAGCTGCTCCTGCGCGGCGGGGCTCGCCAGGTACTTCACGAACTCCCAGGCTGCGTCCGGCGCCTTCGTCCCCTTGTAGACCACGGCACCGGTCGGGTTGACCGAGGTGAAGCGTCCGGCCGGCCCGG
The DNA here is from genome assembly GCA_963713285.1 of uncultured Chloroflexia bacterium. Taxonomy (GTDB): domain Bacteria; phylum Chloroflexota; class Limnocylindria; order Limnocylindrales; family CSP1-4; genus CTSoil-043. The sequence goes on from CAVQLA010000009.1 coordinate 31,370, forward strand.
CCGGCAGCGGGGCGAGCCCGAACGTGAAGCCGAGCTCCTCGGAGGCGGCGGTGTGCGTCGGGACGAGCCAGGAGCCGTTCGCCTCCATGGCCGCCTTGCCCTGCTCGAAGGCGTCCCCGGTCTCCGCGAAGAGCGCCGGCTCCGCCATGATCTTCTCCTTCCAGATCAGGTCCTGGAGGAACTGGATCCCGCCGGCCGCCTCGGGCGTGCCGAGGAGGGTCGCCGTCCTGTCGGCGCTGATGATGTCGCCGCCGTTCTGCCAGACGAGCGAGCTCCAGTAGTTCTCCATGTCGGTCGTCTCGGTGTAGAAGCCCCACTGGTCGACGGTGCCGTCACCGTCGACGTCCTTGGTCAGCTGCTTCCCGACCTCGACGAGCTTCGCCCAGTCCCAGCTCTCGTCCGGGTAGGCGACGCCCGCGGCGTCGAACATCGTCTTGTTGAAGTACAAGATGATCGTGTTCAGATCGCGGGGCAGGCCGTACTGGCCGCCGTCGCTCGTCGTGAAGACCGCCACGCCCTGGTCCGCCAGCTGCGTCAGGTCGTAGCCGTCGCGGTCGATGTAGGGCTTGAGGTCCAGCAGCACGTCGCGGGACTGGTAGTCGGGGAAGAGCGGGCCGTCCATCGCGAAGACGTCGGGCGCGGCGCCGCCGGCGAGGCCCGTCTGCAGCTTGTCCCAGTAGGCGTCCCAGTCGCTGACCGTCACGTCGACCGTGATCTTGGGGTTCGCCGCCGTGAACGTGTCGACGACCGCCTGCTGGCTGCTGAGCTCGGCCGGGTCACCCCAGATCGAGTAGGTGATGGTCACCTCGGGCCCCGTGTACCCGCCGGTCGGCGAGGCCGCGGGCTCGCCCGACGCGGGCGGGGTCGAAGGGCCCGTCGAGGGGGCGACGGTCGGCGAGGCGTCGCCGCCGCAGGCCGCGGCCAGCAGCCCGACGGTGGTGACGGTGGCGAGGAGACGCGCTCCCCGCGTCGTCCGGAATGTGCGCATCGTTGCTCCTCCTGCGGGTCCGGTCAGTCGAGGCCGCTGCCGCCGAGCCAGTCGGGGCCGCTGCCGCCGAGCCAGCCGGGCAGCCATTCCGCCTCGGCGGCGATCAGCTCGTCGGTCAGGCGCCAGGCCTCCTCGAGGGTGAGGGCGGCCTGGACCTGGGGGTCGGTGAGGACGGCGTGATAGACGAGGTCGCGGTCCTCCTCAAGGGCCGCCTGGACGGTGAGCACCTGGCAGTCCACCGCGGGCCGGCTGTACGCCGCGCACTGCGGCGGGAGCGACCCGACCGGCACCGGCTGGACGCCGAGGCCGTCGACGAGGGCCGGGACCTCGACGCAGGCGTCGCCGTCGAGGTTCGCGATGAGGCGACCCCCGGCGTTGGGCACGTTGGCAACGATCCGGGCCGGCTCCCCGGTCGTCATGGCGTGGACGATGACCGCCGCGTACTCCCCACTCCTCTCGATCTCGAACGGCTCGCCGGCGTCGAGCTTGCGCTTCGTCTCGTCGTACTCCACCAGGTTGTCCGCCACGCGCGAGAGATACTCCCCGATCGGCACGTGGAACGGCTCCACCTGGCCCTTGGGGATGAACCACGGGTTGTACTCGGCATGGTGCTCGGAGGACTCGGTCGGGTAGAAGCCGAAGCGGCGGAAGAGGTCGGCCCGCACGAGGTCGTCGTCGGGCACCCGGCCGGACCCCACGAAGGCATGCAGAGCGGGGTACAGGTCGGTTCCCCGGTGCTCGAGCCGGAGGATCCAGGCCAGGTGGTTCACCCCGGCCGAGAGCGCGTCGACCTCCGCCAGCGGCACGTCGAGGTACTCGGCGAGGCGATGGACCGTCCAGTACACGGAGTGGCAGAGCCCGATGGTGGGCAGGCCGAGCGTGTCGTCGACCGCCTTGACGAGCATCCCCATCGGGTTGGTGTAGTTGAGGAAGAGGGCCTCCGGGCAGACGTCGGCCATGTCGGCGGCGATCCCCAGGACCACGGGGATCGTGCGCAGCCCGCGCAGGACCCCGCCCACGTTGATCGTGTCGTTGATCGTGTACCGAAGCCCGAAGCGGGCCGGCACGTCGAAGTCGACCTGGGTCGCCCGGGCGCCGCCCACCTGGATCGTGTTGATCACGAAGTCGGCGCCCGCGAGCGCCTCCCGGCGATCGAGGCTGCCGCGGATGGCGGGCGCCGCGCCCAGCGCGTCCGCGGTCCAGCGCGCCATCCGCTCGGCGGTGGCCAGGCGGTCCCCGTCGATGTCGTGGAGGACGATCTCCGCGTCGCGCAGCTCCGGGTAGGACAGGAAGTCACCGAGCAGGTTGCGGGTGAACTCGACGCTGCCGGCGCCGACGAGGACAATTCGAGGCATCTCAGCCCTCCGTGACGGCGCTGCCGACGCCGACGATGTGGCGCAACCCCTGGCTGTGGTAGCGCTCCACCCAGCCGGGGTGGTCCGGGTCGTGGCCGCGGCGGCGGGCCAGGGCGAAGGCGAGGAGCGCCACCGGCGCGACCGCGGTCAGCGGCGCCAGGTCCTCGGCCGTGTTCGCCGGGAGCGGGAGGTGGTCTGCCCCCGCGATCCCCGGCGCGTCGCCGGGCCCCACCTCGACGATCCGCGCCCCCCAGCCCGCGGCGTGCCGGGCGACGTCCAGCGTCGCCTCCCGGCCGGGGCCGTGGGGCGCCAGCGCGACGACCACGCTCGAGGGCCCGACGATCGTCGCGGCGCCCGACGCCATCTCCCAGGACTCGGCCGCCTCGGCATGGACGAGCGCCATCTCCTTGAGCTTGAGGGCGGCCTCGAGGGCCGCGGCGGACGCGCCCCCGCTGCCGACGACGAAGAGGTGCTCACGCCCGACGAGGGCGTCGGCGAGGGCCGGCACGCGAGGCGCTGCGGCGGCGACGGCTTCGTCCACGTGCTCGGCTGCCTCCGCCAGGCCGCGCCGAACGGCGTCGGCCCGGGCCCCGCCGAGCAGCTCGCCGAGGACGAGGTACGTGGCCGCGAGCGTGGCGACGAACGTCTTCGTCATGACCGGGGCGCCGCTCGGACCGCCGGCGGAGCGCACGACGTGGTCGGCCGCCCGGTCGAGCGTGCTGCCCGGCACGTGCACGATGCCGACCGTCGGAACCCGCCCGCGGAGGGCCTCCACGACCGCCAGGACGTCCCGGAACTCGCCGGACGCCGAGATGCCGATGACGGCATCCCCGCTGCCCAGGTCCGGCAGGTAGTGGCGAAACTCCCCGGCCGGCAGCGCGACGACGGTGGGGTCCGACGCGTTCGCGAGGCGCCGGTGGAGCGTGGCGGCCGCGAGCGCGGAGTGGTACGAGGTCCCGTTGCCGATCACGTGGATCCGACGCGTCCCGGCGGCCCGCAGCGCCTCCGCGGCGGCGCGCGCCGGCGGCAGCGCCTCGCGGAGCGTGGCCTGGATGGCGGCCCCCTCGGCGCGAATCTCGATGGGGACGACGCCCTCGCTCATGGGGTGGCCTGGGCTCCTTTCGAGACGCCGGCGGGCACGAAGCTCGCGGCCGGGGGGGCAACGACGACGCGGACGCCGCGCGCCCGCAGGGCGACGACGTCGGCCGGATCGGCGCCCGCGTCGGTGACGATCGTGTCGACCTCGTCGAGGCCGAACACGAACGCCGGGGCAACCTGGGCGAACTTCGAGGAATCGGCGAGAACGACGCAGCTCCGCGCGCTCCGGCGCAGCGCGCGGTCGGTGAGGATCTCGGGGATCGAATCGTTCATCAGCCCGTGATCCGGGTCCACGGCCCCGATCCCCATGAACAGCGTGTCGGCGCGCAGCTCGCGGAGCGCGATCTCGGCGAGATGGCCCAGCATCGAGTGCATGCGCGGGCGGACGACCCCGCCCAGGATCACCAGCTCGATCCCGTCCCGGTCCAGGAGAACGCTCGCGACGTCCAGGGCGTTCGTGATCACGGTCAGGCGCCGGTCCACCAGCCGGCGGGCGAACTCCAGGGTGGTCGACCCGCTGGAGATCGCGATCGTCTGGCCGTCCTCCACGAGGGCCGCCGCCGCCCCGCCGATCGCCCGCTTGGCGGTAGCCGCCGCGTCCACCCGGCGGGGCAGCGGCGCGCTCGCCCCGGCGAGGGCGGCCCCCCCGTAGGTCCGGACCAGGGTTCCCTCGTCCGCCAGCCGGGCAAGGTCGCGACGGATGGTGGACGGCGTGACGCCGAGGTCGCGGGCGAGGACATCCACGCTCGCCCGGCCATCCTCGCGGAGGCGGCGCACCAGGCGGAGGCGTCGGTCGGACCGCGGCATGCGGCAATCCTGTGACGCATCCTGCGCATCGTCAACACGGGTTCTGCGCATTCCGCGCAACTCCATGCGTTGTGTGCGCTGGCGCTGGAGGCGTACGATCGCCGCAACCCGCACGAGGTCTCCGATGGCCCACCTGCTCGGCACGCGACGCGGCCTGGAAGCCTGCGCGTCCCCCCGCGGGACGTTCGCGGTCCTCGCGCTCGACCACCGCCAGAACCTCCGGAAGGAGCTGCGACCGGACGATCCGTCCGCCGCGACCTACGGCCAGATGGTCGAGTTCAAGCGGGCGGTCGTCCGGGCCCTTGCCGGCACCGCCACCGGCACGCTCCTCGACCCGGAGATCGGCGCCGCCCAGTGTGTCGCGGACGGCTCCCTGCCGGGCCGCGCCGGGCTCGTCGTCGCGATCGAGGCGACGGGCTACGACGGGCCGCCGACCGCCCGCGTGAGCCGCGTCCTCCCCGGCTGGTCCGTGGAGCAGGCGAAGCGGATGGGCGCCTCGGCGGCGAAGCTCCTCGTCTACTACCACCCGGCCGCCGCCAACGCGCCCGACCAGGAGCGGCTCGTCGCGGCGGTGGCGGCGGCCTGTCGGGCGGTGGATCTCGCCCTGTTCGTCGAGCCGCTGGGCTTCGATCCCGCGACCGGCGGGAAGCTCGTCGGAGAGGCCCGTCGCGCCTGTGTGGTGGAGACTGCCCGGCGGCTCATGGCCCTGGGCGGCGACGTCCTCAAGGCCGAGTTCCCCTACGACCCCGGCGTGACCGACGAGGCTGCCTGGACCGACGCCTGCGCGGAGCTCGACGCGGCGTCGCCGGTGCCGTGGGTCCTCCTCTCCGGCGGGGTGGACGACGCGACCTTCGAGCGCCAGGTGGCGGTCGCCTGTCGGGCAGGCGCCTCGGGCGTCCTCGTCGGCCGGTCTGTCTGGGCCCCGGCCGCGACGCTCCCGCCGGCCGAGCGCGACGCCTGGCTCGCCGGCGAGGGCAGGGCCCGGCTGGCGCGCCTCGTCGACCTCGTCGACGAGCTCGGCGTCCCGTGGCCGGCGCGGCCCGGGGCGGTGACCGACGCGGCCACCCCGGGCGAAGGCTGGTACCGGGAGTACTGAGAGATGCCCGGGCCCGGCGGCACGCTGCGCGACCTCGACCTCCTCGTCCTCGGCGAGGTGAACCCTGACGTGGTCGTCCGGTCGGCGGACCCGCGGCCCGCGTTCGGGGAGGTCGAGCGGTGGGTCGACACGATCGAGCTCGTGATCGGCGCATCGTCGGTGATCTTCGCCTGCGGCGCCGCGCGGCTCGGCCTCCGCGTCGCGATGGCCGGCGTCGTCGGCGACGACGCGCTCGGGCGCTTCATGCTCGCCGCGATGGCCGAGCACGACCTCGAGACGACCGCCGTGCGGGTCGACCCGGCCGTGCCGACCGGGGCCAGCGTCATCCTCTCCGACGGTCGCGACCGGGCGATCCTCACCGCCGCCGGCACGATCCCGCGGCTGCGGGTCGCCGACGTGCCGCCCGGGCTCGTGGCGCGGGCGCGCCACCTCCACGCGGGGAGCGTCTACCTCCTCGACGACGCCCGCCCCGACCTCCCGGACCTCTTCCGGCGTGCGCGGGCCGGCGGGGCCACCACCTCGGCCGACACCAACTGGGATCCACGGGGAGCGTGGGACGGCGGGATCCGGGCGATCCTGGCCGAGACCGACGTCTTCCTGCCGAACGCCGCCGAGGCGACCCGGATCGCCGGGCTCGCGGACCCGGAGGATGCCGCCCGGGCGCTCCTCGCGATCGGGCCCCGGGTCGTGGCCGTCAAGCTGGGCGCCGAGGGGGCGCTCGCGGTGACGGCCGACGGCGGGGCATGCCGCGTCCCTGCCGTGCCCGTGGCACCCCTCGACACGACCGGGGCCGGCAATTCGTTCGACGCCGGGTTTCTGGCGGCGTGGCTGGCCGGGCGCCCGCTGGAGGCGTGCCTGGGGATCGGCGCGGCGTGCGGCGCCCTCTCGACCCGCGGGATCGGCGGCACGTCGGCCCAGCCGACGCTCCCCGAGGCCGAGGCGGCTGCCCGCGCCGCCGGGCTGCTGCCGTGAGCGGCCGGCGGCCGGCCGCGGGGAGCCCGTCGCCCGGCGTCACGCGGACGCCGGCAGACGGCCGTGCCGCCTGGCCGCGCCGCCTCGTCTGCGTCTCGGTCAACGCGGCGATCGACAAGACGGCCGCCGTCCCGCGTCTCGTCCCCGGCGAGATCCACCGCCCGGAGATGCTCTCCGTCCTGCCGGGCGGCAAGGCGCTCAACGTCGCCCGCGCGGCCCGCACGCTGGGCCTCGACGCCATGGTCGTGGCGGTGCTCGGGGGGCATGCGGGCGACTGGATGGCCGAGGCGCTGGCCGCGCGCGGGATCCCGACCCGCGCGATCCGCGTCGCCGGCGAGACGCGCACGTGCCTCTCGATCCTCGACCGGGCCACCGGCAGCCTGACGGAGTTCTACGAGGCCGGGCTCACCCTGCGCCCGGCGGGCTGGTCGTCCGTGGAGGAGGCGCTGCGGGCCGAGCTGGCCGACGACCCGGGCGGCGCGTTCGTCGTGGTGGCCGGGAGCCTGCCGCCGGGCGTGCCCCAGGACGGGTATGCGCGGCTGGCTGCCGTCGCTGCCGAGGCTGGGGCACGGGCGGCGGTCGACGTCGACGGGGCCCATCTCGCGGCGGCGCTCGAGGCCCGACCGTGGCTCGTCAAGGTCAATGCCCGCGAGGCCGGCGCCGCGACGGGGATCCCGACCGATGACGAGGCCGGGTCGCTGCAGGCGGCCGCGGCGCTGCGTGCCCGGGGGGCCGCGATCGCGGCGGTCACGCGAGGGGCCGGCGGTGCGGTGCTCGTCGATGGCGAAGGGGGCGGGTGGCGGATCGGGCCCCCGCCCGAGACCGGTCCCTATGTCGTGGGGAGCGGCGACGCGTTCCTCGCCGGGCTGGCGGCCGGGCTGGCGGCCGGGCACCCCCTCCCCGAAGCCGCCCGCCTCGGCGCGGCCGCCGCGTGCGCCAACGCCCTCCGCCCCGGCCAGGGGGAGCTGGACCCGGACGACGTCGCCCGCGTCCGCCCGGGCGTGACCCTCGCGCCCATCCGCCTGGCCTGAGCGAGACGGCGCCGCGGGTGCCGCGGCCCGGGAGGGTGGACCGCCCCCCTACCCTGCCGCCAGGCGTTCGAACCGAGCGCGGAGGCGCCGCAGGGCCCGGCGGTCCGGGCAGGCCACGAAGAGCGTGTCGTCGCCGGCGATCGAGCCGACGACCTCCGGCCAGCGCGCCCGGTCCAGCGAGGCCGCGATCGCGTGCGCGGAACCCGGCAGCGTGACGAGGACCAGCAGCGGGCCGGCCTCGCGAATCTCCACCGGGAGGTCGCGGAAGAGGCGCCGGAGCCGCTCCTCGCCGGTCGGGTCGGCGTCCGCGAGGCGCGGCGGCAGGGCATAGACGGAGATCCCGTCGCGGTGGGCCTTCACGAGCTGGAGCTCCGCGATGTCGCGGCTGATCGTCGCCTGCGTGGTCCGGAAGCCGCGCTCGCGGAGCGCGGCGGCCAGCTCCTGCTGGGTCCGGATGGGACGCTGCTCCACCAGGTCGCGGATCGCCCGCTGACGGAGCTGCTTCATCACTTCCACGGCGGCGGACCCGGCCCTACGCGGAGAGGAAGTGGACGACGACGACGCCCGCCAGCACCAGGCGGTAGACGACGAAGATCGTCATCCGGTGGTTGCGCAGGTAGCGCAGGAGAACCGCGATCGCAACGAATCCCGCCGCGGCGGCCGCCAGCATCCCGGCGATCAGGATCCCCGCATCGACCGGCACGCCGGCGTCGCCGGCGAGGAGCTTGCGGAACTCCCAGATCACCGCACCGAGGGTGATCGGCGTCGCCATCAGGAAGCTGAAGCGGGCCGCTCCCTCCCGCGTCAGGCCGGCGAAGAGGCCGGCGCTGATGCTGATGCCGGACCTGCTGATGCCCGGCACGAGCGCGATCGCCTGGGCGCATCCGATCCCGAACGCCGCGCCGAAGCCGAGGCCGTCGAGCTTCTTCGTCTGGCGGCCGAGCCGGTCGGCGGCCCACAGGATGCCGGCGCCGATCACGAGCGTCAGGGCCACGAGGAGCTCCTGCCTGACCTGCTCCTCGAAGAAGTCGTTGAGCGTGACGCCCACGACCACGGCGGGCGGGAGGGTCGCCGCGATCAGCCACGCCAGCTTGCGATCGGGGTCGCCCCGGAACGAGCGGTCGCGGAGGGTCGCAAGGCCCGCCGGGACGAGGCGGGCCCAGTCACGCCAGAAGTAGGCGAACAGGGCGACGAGCGTCCCGACGTGGAGCATCACGGTGAACGCCAGGGACGTGATGAAGGGATCGTCCCAGCCCGCGATGTGCGGGACGACGAGCAGGTGGCCGGACGAGGAGATCGGCAGGAACTCGGTGAGCCCCTGGATGATCCCCATGACGATGGCCTGGAGGAGCGTGTCCATCGAATCTGAGGGCGGGCCGCGCCCCGAGGGGCGCGGCCCGCCGATCGATATCGCCTACAGGATGAAGAGCGGGGCGAGGACCAGGGTGATCGTCGCCAGCAGCTTCACGAGGACGTGCAGCGACGGGCCGGCCGTGTCCTTGAACGGGTCGCCCACCGTGTCGCCGACGACCGCCGCGGCGTGCGCGTCGCTCTTCTTGCCGAGGACGTTCCCGTCCGCGTCCGTGAGGTGACCGGACTCGATGTACTTCTTGGCGTTGTCCCACGCCCCGCCGCCGTTGTTGAGGACGGTCGCGAGGAGGACGCCGGCGATCGTGCCGACCATCAGGAGGCCGGCCACCGCCTCGTAGCCGAGCAGGACGCCCACGATGATCGGCGTCGCGACCGCCACGAGACCCGGGGCCACCATCTGCTTGAGAGCCGCCTTGGTCGTGATGTCGACCACCCGGGCGTAGTCCGGCTTGGCCGTGTAGTCCATGATCCCGGGGATCTCGCGGAACTGGCGCCGGACCTCGACGATGATCGACTGGGCGGTCGTGCCGACGGCGCGGATGGCCAGCGAGCTGAAGAAGTAGACCAGCATCGACGCGATGAGCGCGGCGACGAAGACGCTGACATCGGCGAGGTTGACGGACGTCATGAGCTCGACGCCCTCCTTGCCGGCCGCGATCTGGCGCCCGAGGATCAGGTTCACCTTGTCGATGTAGGCGCTGAAGAGCAGGAAGGCCGCCAGCGATGCCGACGCGATCGCGTAGCCCTTCGTCAGCGCCTTGGTCGTGTTGCCGACGGCGTCGAGGCGATCCGTGATCTCGCGGGCGTGCGCCTCGGCACGGCTGAACTCGGCGATGCCGCCCGCGTTGTCGGTGATCGGACCGAAGGTGTCCATCGCCAGGATGTAGGCGGTGGTCATGAGCATGCCCATCGTCGCGACGGCCGTCCCGAAGATGCCGCCGACGTTCCTGCCGTCCTCGCTGAGGAGGCCGGCCTGCTCGCCCAGCCAGTGGCTGGCCAGGAGGGCGATGCCGATCGTGATCGCGGTCACGAAGGTCGTCTCGTAGCCGACCGCGACGCCGCTGATGATGTTCGTGGCCGGGCCCGTCTTGCTGGCCTCGGCGATCTCCTTGACCGGGCGGAACGTGCCGGCCGTGTAGTACTGCGTGATGTAGACGAACGCGATGCTGGTGGCGAGGCCGACGACGCCGGCGCCGAAGAACCAGATCCAGGTCGGGATGTCGTTCGCGCCCGTCTGGGTGCCCGTCTGCATCATCACGTTGGTGACGAACGCGAGGGCGACCACGGACAGGGCGGTCGTGACCCAGTAGCCCCGGTTGAGCATGTTCATGGGGTTCTCGTCCTCGCGCCCGCGGACGAAGAAGATGGCGATGATGGTCGCGAGCAGGCCGAAGGCGCGAACGACGAGCGGGAAGAAGATCCAGGCCTCGGGGTTGGCCCAGCCGGCGTTCGTCGCGACGGCGTAGACGCCGACGCCCAGGATCATGGCCCCGATGTTCTCGGCGGCGGTCGACTCGAAGAGGTCGGCGCCGCGGCCGGCGCAGTCGCCGACGTTGTCGCCCACGAGGTCGGCGATGACACCCGCGTTGCGCGGGTCGTCCTCGGGGATCCCCGCCTCGACCTTGCCGACGAGGTCGGCGCCGACGTCGGCGGCCTTGGTGTAGATGCCGCCGCCCAGCTGGGCGAAGAGGGCCACGAAGCTGGCGCCGAAGCCGAAGCCGACGATGAGGAACGGCGCCTGGGCCACGGTCTCCGAGTTCAGGCCGCCGAACGCCGCGAACATCAGGTAGACGCCGAGGAGCGACAGGGAGACCACGAGGAAGCCGGAGACGGCCCCGCCGCGCATCGCGACCTGGACGGCCTCGACGAGGCTGCGGCGGGCCGCGGCGGCCGTCCGGACGTTCGCCTTCACGGCGACGAACATCCCGATGATCCCGGAGGCCATCGAGCAGGCCGCTCCGACGAGGAAGGCGATCGCGGTGCGGATGCCAAGCTCCACCCCGAAGACCGACGTGTCGGCGACCTCCTCGGTCTCGAAGAATGAGATGACGAACCCGATCGCGACCGCGCCGAGGACGGCGAGGACGGCGATCGTCACGTACTGGCGGCGGATGAAGGCGACGGCGCCCTCGAAGATCGTCGCTGCGACGGCCTCCATCTCCTTCGTCCCGGTGTCGCGCCGGAGCACATCCCGGGCCAGGTACAGGGCGAAGGCGATGGCGATGAGCCCCGCCGGCAGGATGATGAGCTGGAGCTGTTCGGGGCTCATGGGCTGGTTCTGCGACCTCCCTGTCACGCACAGCCGTCCGCGTGGGCGCGACCGTCGCGCCGGGGACGAGGGATCGTTGGTGCGCCTGGGGACCGCCGGTCCTCCTGGGGCAGGATGCCGGGGCGGCTCAGGCCGCGGGCGAGTGTATCAACTGCCGGAAGCGCGGGTCAAACGCGGATATCTCACGATTTATGCATCGCTGCGCACGCGCGCACGCCCGCCGAGCCCCGGGGGCGGGGGCCATGCCGTGCCCCTATACTGCCGATCTTGTGACACGCCGCCCCCTCGGGTGCCTCTTCGAGATCGTCGAGACGCTCGTCCTCACCCTGATCATCTTCTTCGTCATCCAGACGTTCGTCGCCCAGCCCTACCGGGTCGAGCAGCAATCGATGGAACGGACGCTCGAGCCCGACCAGTACGTGCTCGTGGACAAGCTGACGCCCCGCTTCGACGCGTACTCGCGCGGCGACATCGTGGTCTTCGAGCCGCCGGAGGCGTGGGTCCAGGGCGGACCGAGGACCCCGTTCATCAAGCGGGTCATCGGGCTCCCGGGCGAGACGGTCGAGATCAAGGACGGGGTGATCTTCATCGACGGTGCCCGGCTCGAGGAGCCGTACGTGTACGACCTCCAGCCGACGACGGCGAGCGAGGAGCCGGCCAGCTGGGTGATCCCCGAGGACGAGGTCTTCGTGATGGGCGATCACCGCGCGGCGTCGGCCGATTCGCGCGCGTTCGGGCCGATCCAGCGGACCACGGTCATCGGGCGCGCCTGGCTCCGCTACTGGCCCATCTCCAGCCTGGGGATCCTTCCCACGCCCGAGTACCCGACGCCCCCCGGGAACGGCGACGCGAGGCCCAGCCCGGCCGCGCCGTGACCTGGCTCCTCGCAGCGGCCGGCGCGCTGGTCATCCTCGGGGCCGGGGTCGCGGTCGGCGCGCGGGACGCCCGCAACGCCACCGGCGGGGCCCTCGTCGCGCTCGTCCTCGCGCCGTTCGTGGCGGATCCCATTCCCTCCTCGCCCGAGCTCGCGTTCCGGATCGTGGCCGGCGTGCTCACGGCCTTCCTGCTCCTGGTGGCCGCCCGCGGCGCCGGCGACGAGGCCCCGCCGCCGCTCGGCCTGCCCGGAACGCTGGCCGCGGCGGCCGCCGCGTTCGTGGCCGGCCTGGGAGCCACGGCCGTCGGGCTGCCCGCGTTCGGCGCGAGCGCCGCCCTCGCCGCCGGGCTGGCCTGCCTGGCCGTCGCGACGCCGTCGATCGCACGAGCCGGCACGCCGTTCCGCCTGGGCATGGCCCTGGTCGTCCTCCTCGGCGGCGGCCTCATGGTGCGCGCGGGCCTGGTGGGGACGCCGCCCGCCCTCGAGACCATGGTCGCCGGCGTGGCCCTCGCCGGCCTTGCCGGCGCGGTGCTCGCCCTCGGTCGATCGGCGGCCGCCTCTGCCGCCCGTGACGCGGCGCCGCCCCGCGAGACGACCCGGCCTCGCCTGCCGGTCGGGCCGGACGCCGCCCGGCCGCGGCGCCCCGGCGGCTGAGCGCCCCCACGTGAGCCTCCTGCCGTTCCTAGGGGTGACCATCGCGGGGGCGCTGGTGACGCTCGCGCTTCACCGACGGCGTACCGCCGGGAGCGTCGCGGGGCTCGTCTCGGTGGCGGCCTCCCTCCTCGCGCTCGTCCTGGCGACGCCGGGCGAACCCCTGCTGGTGGGCGGCGGGGCGCTGGCCCTCACCGACTACACGCGCATCCTCCTCGGCGTCGGGCTGGCGGGGGGCCTGGCCGTCCTGGCCGTCAGCCGCCTCGCAACGTGGGAGGCGATGGGCCCCGCCACCCTCCTCGTCGCCACGGCGGGCCTGGGCCTGGGGCTCGGGATCGCCGGCGCGCTGCCCGGTCTCCTCCTCGCCGGGGCGGCGGCCACGCTTGCCGGCACCGTGGCGCTCGCCCACCCTGCCACGCCGGTGCGGGTCCGGGCGCTCGCGCGCGAGCTCCGCGGCGCGACCGTCGCGACGACCGTGGGCCTCATCGCCGTGGGGCTGGTCCCGGAGGAGATCGGCGGGCTGGCCGTCCAGCCCCAGGTTGCCGGGCTCGCGGCCGTCGCCGCCGGGCTGGCCCTCGGACATCGGCTGGGAGCGATCCCCCTGCACGCGCGGGTCGCCCGCCTCACCGACGCGGCTCCCGCCTCGACGCTGCCGACGCTGCTCGTCCTGCTTCCCGCGGGCTGGGCCGTCGTCGTCCTCGGCTGGGCTCCCGACACCCTGGGCCCTGCCGCGCCCGTGCTCGGCTGGGACGGCACGCTCCTGGTCCTGATCGGGCTGACGACGCTCGTGCTGGGCACGTTCGCCGCCCTGATCCAGGACGACCTGCTCCGGATCATCGCCTACACGGTGGTCCTCGACGCGGGGGTCGTGGTCCTCGGCTACTCCTCGCTGGACCCGGTCGGTCGCGAGGCGGTGCGAGCGTGGCTCGTCCCGTTCGTCGCGAGCCGCACGGCGCTGGTGGGCTGGGCGATCGCCTTCCGCGCCGCGTTCGCCACGACCCACCTGTCAGAAGCGCGCGGCTGGCTCCGGCGGGCACCCGCGCTGGGCGTCGCGCTCGCCGGGATCGGCGTCGCGACCGTCGGCTGGCCGGGGTTCCTCGTCTGGGACGCGCGCCTGGACGCGTTGCAGGCGGCCACGGCAGGCCCGGCGCTGCTGGTGGCCTCGCTCGCCTCGCTCGGTGCGGCCATCGCCGTCGCGCGGATCCTCGGCACCGGCCTCGGGCGGCCCGAGCCGCGGGTCGTCGCCGCCGCGGGCGAGCTCGCCCGGGTGCCGGCCGGCCTTCGCGCCGCCGCCAGGGCGTTCCGCGCTCCCGACGGCCGCCGTGGCGCGGCCCTCCGGGCCGCCACCCACGAGGCACGACCGCTCCTCGAGCTGAACCGGACGCCGTTGCGGGCGCTGCTCGTGGTGATGCTCGCCGGCCTGGCCCTCATGAGCGCGGCGGGAGCCTTCGGCATCCGGGAGGCTGCCGCCCAGCCGGACATCCCGATCCCGGTGCCGTCCGCTCCGCCCCCCGATCTGCTGCCCGTGGTGACGCCGTCCCAGGAGCCGGACGTCCCGCCGGAGGAGTCGCCCGCGCCGGAATCGTCGCTCCCGCCCGTGCCCGAGCCGTCGGGAACGCCGGCCGCATAGGCTCTCCTGGCCGCGCAGGCCGTCGCCGGCCGCGCAGGCCCGCCAGGCCGCGCAGGCCCTCGCCCTGCCCCTCAGCCCTCCGGCGAGAGCACCCAGCGATCGACGTCGCGGGCGTACTCCAGCAGGCCCTCCGGGAACCACAGGGCGAGCTCCGAGGCGGCCGTCTCCGGGCCGTCCGAGGCGTGGATCAGGTTCTGGGCGACGACGACCGCGAAGTCACCGCGGAGGGTTCCGGGGGCCGCCTCCCATGGACGGGTGGCACCGACCATGGCGCGCACCACGGAGATCGCGTTCGGCCCCTCGACGGCCATCGCGACGAGCGGGCTCGAGGTGATGAACTCGACCAGGCCGGCGAAGAACGGGCGCTCGCGGTGCACGGCGTAGTGCTGCTCCGCGAGCTCGCGCGTCACGTGGACGAGCTTGAGGCCGACGAGCTTGAGGCCCTTGTCCTCGAACCGGCCGATCACGCGTCCCACGAGGAGGCGCTGGACGCCGTCGGGCTTGATCAGGACGAGGCTGCGTTCGGTCACTGGGAGCTCCCTGGGGGGCCGGCCTCGGCCGGCGCGAGGGCGAGACGTTCGGCGGAAGCGTAGGCGATCCGCGCCTCCTCGTGCCGCCCGGCCGCCCGAAGCGCCTCCGCCCGCACGAAGGCGAAGGCGGCAGCGTGCGCCGGCCCCGGATCGACCCCGTCGAGGGACCCCAGGACGGCCTCGGCCGCCGCACGATCGGCGCGCAGGGCGAGGGTGAGGAGGACGGCCGCTCGCTCGGGCGCCTCGGCCGCGAGCGAGGCGCCGGCCCGCGCGAGCTCGGCGGCGGCGGGGGTGATCGGCGTGGCGCGCCCCTCCGCCGCCCGCGCCTGCCCCGCGGCCGCGCGCGCGGCCCCGGCGACGACCGCGGCCGGGGCTCCCTCTGCGCCCTGCGCCCCGGGACCCGGGGCGGGCGTCGCGTCGGTCGCCTCGGCGCCCCACGGCCAGGCGGCCCGGGCCGCGATCCCCGCCAGGATCGCGTCCAGCGTGTCCCGATCGCCCAGGCCCACCGCCGCGGCCTCGACGTGGACCGCGGCCTCCGCGGCCCGGCCGCGCTCGGCCGCGGCCTCGGCGCAGATCACGTGGGCCAGGACCAGCGGGGCGCCGGCCGCGTCGCCTTCCTCGAGCCACGTCATCGCGGCCGCCGCGGCTCCCGGCAGGTCGCCGGTCCGCCAGCGCACCTCCGCGAGGTCGAGGACGGCGTCGCGATCGAGGCGGTCTGCGCCGGCGAGCGTCTCGAGCTCGGCGCGGGCAAGAGCGTAGGTGCCGCCCCGGAGGTGGAGGTGCGCGAGCCGGAGGTCGGCCGACCGGCTCGCGGCGGGCCGGGGCTCGGGGACGGGCGCCGTCATCGGGGAGCCGGGCCCGGGGATGCCGGGATCCGGAGCGTGCGCTCCAGGGCCCGTCCCTTGCCGGCCGGGGCCACCACCGCCAGGCGAAGGCCGTCGTCGTGGAAGAGCCGGCTCGAGAGCGCGGTCACGTCGTCGGCCGTCACCGCCTCGATGGCGGCCAGCGCCTCGTCGGGCGTCATGACCCGGTCGTGGAGGGCCTCCTGGGTGCCGATCCACGACGCCAGGTAGCGCGTCTCGTCGAGGCGGAGCTCGAGGCGCCCGGCAAGGTAGGCCTTCACCTTCTCGATCTCCGCGTCCGGCACCCGCTCGTCGCGGAGGCGGGCCAGCTCCTCGAGCACCGCGGCGATCGTCGGCCGGATCTTGGCCGGGTCGACCCCCGCGTACACCGAGACGACGCCGGCATCGGAGTAGCTGATGATCGAGCTCCCCACGTCGTAGGCCAGGCCCCGCTCCTCGCGGACTTCGAGGAAGAGCCGGCTGGACATCCCGTCGCCGAGGACCGCGTTGAGGACCGTGAGCGTCCATTGGTCCGGGTGGTCGCGCCGCAGGCCCGGGACGCCCACGATGAGCTGCGCCTGGGTGGTGGCCCGGGTCGCCCGCACGAACCGCTCGCCGGCCGGGATGGCCGGCGCCGGCGCGTACGCCGGGATCGCGCCGTTCCCGGTCCCGAACGCGTCGGCCGCCAGCCGCACGATCACCTCGTGGGCGATGTCGCCCGAGGCGGCCACGACCACGTTCGCGGGCCGGTAGTACGTGCCCCAGAAGCGGTGGATCGCGTCCGCCGGCAGCTCGCGGACGCTCTCGACCGTTCCGGCGATCTCGCGGCCGAGCGGCGTGTCGTCGAAGACGGCGAGGTCGAACAGGACGTTGGCATGCTCGGCCGGGTCGTCGAGGTAGGAGCGGATCTCCTCGACGATGACGTCGCGCTCCTGCTCGATCTCCTTCTCGTCGAGGAGCGGGCGCTCCACCAGCTCGCCCAGGACCCGCATCGCCAGGGCGGCGTGACGCACGGGGACGCGCACGTAGTAGACCGTCGACTCGCGGTCGGTCGAGGCGTTGAACGTCCCGCCGATCCCCTCCACGGCCTCGGAGAGCGCGCGCGTCGTCGGGAAGTCCCGGGTCCCCTTGAAGGTCAGGTGCTCCATGAAGTGGGCACAGCCCGCCTGGTCGGCGCCCTCGTGGCGGGAGCCGGCCAGGACGTGCGCCTCGATCGTGACCGACCGGGAGCCGGGCAGCCGCGCGGAGATGACGCGCGGCCCGTCGGGCAGCGCGGTGCGTTCGAACATCGGGCGGAAGGGTATCGGAAATGGCGCCGCGCGCGAGCGGAGTCTCACGTGGCCGCACGCGATGGCCCGCGGTTGCAGGATCCGGCGCCCGGTGTGACCCATGGGAGCAGGAGGCTTGCCGACGCCGCGATTCCCCGCCCGACGGGGAACCGTCCCGCCCCCGGAAGGGGGCCCAACGGCCCTTCGACGGGGCCACCCGCGGACTATCCTTGGGGCGCGCGATCCGGCCCGACTGGGGCCCGGTTCGCCGGGCAGCAGGCAGCGCCGAGCGCCCCCAGCGTGCCTGCCGGCCCTCATGGTGCTCGCTTGGAGGAGAGGACACGATGGCCACCCGACTCCGGACGCCCCTGGCCCTGCTGGCCGCGGGGGTCCTGCTGGTGAGCGGCTGCTCGGGCGGTGGAACCGCGAGCCCGACCACCGGCGCAAGCCCAAGCCCCGCCGCGAGCTCGGAACCCAGCGCCAGCGCGGAGCCGACGGCCACCGCCTGCGAGGCAGCTGCGGCGGCCGGGACGCAGATCCCCGAGATCGTCGAGGGCAAGTTCAACGTCGCGATGGTCCTCATCGGGCCCCACAACGACGGCGGCTGGAGCCAGGCCCACTACGAGGGCCTGATCTACCTGTGCGAGAACATGCCCGACTCGCACGTGGCCTACATCGAGAACGTCCCCGAGGGCGCCGACTCGGAGCAGGTCTTCCGGAGCCTGTCGCGCAAGGGCTTCGACTTCATCGTCGGGACCTCGTTCGGCTACATGGACCCGATGGACAATGTCGCCAAGGAGTTCCCCGACATCACGTACCTCCACCTGACGGGGTACAAGTCGAACGGGACCAACTTCGGCAACTTCTTCGGCGCGATGGAGAACTTCAAGTACCTCGCCGGCATGCTCGCCGGGTCGCGCGCCAAGCTCGACGGCAACCCGAAGATCGGCTACATGGCCACCTTCCCGATCCCCGAGGAGCTCCGCCTCGGCAACGCGATCATGCTCGGCGTCAAGGAGACGTGCCCCGAGTGCACGATGGACATCCGCTTCATCAACACCTGGCACGACCCCGTCCTCGAGAAGCAGGGCGCCGCGTCGCTCTTCGACGCCGGCGCGCAGGTCGTCTTCACCGGCGCCGACACGGGCGCAGTCGCCGACGTGGCCCAGGAGAAGGGCAAGTGGGGCGTCACCTACGATCACCCCGACTCCTGCAAGGCCGAGCGCTGCCTCACCGCCCCGTACTGGATCTGGGGTCCCGAGTACACCCGGATCGCCGAGCTCGTGAAGGCCGGCGAGTACAAGGCGGGCTACGAGTACTTCGACGCCGACGCCGGCGCGATGGGCCTCCTCGGCTTCATGGAGGGCGAGACCCCGCGCATGGGCGTGAACGACCTCCCCGCGGCCGACGTCCAGCTCGTGAAGGACACCCTCGCGAAGATGCTGGCAGGCGAGTTCACCCGCTTCGACGTCTTCGCCGGGCCGCTCAAGGACAACGCCGGCAACGAGCTGCTCGCCGCGGGCGAGAAGCTCGAGCAGTCGGATCTCGACCAGTTCCCGCCCGGCGCCCCCGGCAACGAGTGCAAGACCTGCATGTACTGGTGGGCGGAGGGGATCAACGCGAAGCTGCCCGACCTGAGCCAGTAGGACTCATGAGGTTGGGGCCCGCGGCGATGCGCTCGTCGCGGGCCCTCCTCGTCCCCACAGCACCCGTCGCATGACTGCCGTCCCGGACGCCGCGCCCCCGCCTGCGCTGCCGGCCACCATGGCCGTCGAGATGCGCGGCATCGTCAAGCGCTTCCCCGGCGTCGTCGCCAACGACGGCGTCGACTTCGACGTCCGCCTCGGCGAGGTCCACGCCCTCCTCGGCGAGAACGGGGCCGGCAAGAGCACGCTCATGAACGTGCTGGACGGGCTCTACCGCCCCGACGCCGGCGAGGTCCGGCTCTTCGGGGAGCGGGTGGACTTCCGCTCGCCGCGGGACGCGATCGCGGCCGGCGTGGGCATGGTCCACCAGCACTTCGCGCTGGTGCCGACGCAGACCGTGACCGAGAACATCCTCCTCGGCCTCGCCGAGCCGCGCTTCCGGCTCGACGCCCGACGCTACGACGAGCGGATCGCCGAGCTTGCCAGCCGCCACGGGCTCGCCGTCGATCCCCAGGCGCGCATCTGGCAGCTGTCGGTCGGCGAGCAGCAGCGCGTCGAGATCCTCAAGATGCTCTACCGGGGGGCGCGCATCCTGATCCTCGACGAGCCGACCGCGGTGCTCGCCCCGCAGGAGGCGCAGGAGCTCTTCAGCACCCTCCGCACGATGGTGGCCGAGGGCACCTCGATCGTCTTCATCAGCCACAAGCTCGCCGAGGTGACCCAGATCGCCGACCGCGTCACCGTGATGCGCCGCGGGAAGGTCACCGCGGCCGGCGTCGCCATGGCCGGCACGACGACGACGGACCTGGCCAACCTGATGATCGGCCGCGACGTCATCGAGACGATCGAGAAGTCGCCGTTCGAGCCCGGGCCCGTGGTGCTCGCCGTGCACGACGTCGAGGCCCAGGGCGACCGTGGGCTCCCCGCCCTGCGCGGGGTCTCGTTCGACGTCCGCGCGGGCGAGATTCTGGGCGTCGCGGGCGTCGCCGGCAACGGCCAGTCCGAGCTGGCCCAGGTGCTCACGGGCCTCCGTCGCTGCACCGCCGGATCGATCACCGTCAACGGCATCGAGGTGGCGAACCACACGCCGCGGGAGGTCATCAACCAGCACATCGGCCACGTCCCGGAGGACCGGACGGGTGTCGGGACGGCGCCGGACCTCTCGATCGCCGACAACCTCATCATGAAGTCGTATCGCGATGCCCCGGTGTCGCGACGCTGGTCGATCGACACGGGCGCCGTGCGCCGGTTCGCGACCGGGCTCCGGGAGTCGTACGCGATCGCCGCACCATCGATCGACACCGAGGCACGCCTGCTGTCGGGCGGCAACCTGCAGCGGCTCATCCTCGCCCGCGAGATCGCCTCGCAGCCACGCCTGATGATCGCCGTCCAGCCCACGCGCGGTCTCGACGTGGGCGCGATCGCCACGGTCCACCGGCTCCTCCTCGACCAGCGCGCGGCGGGCTCGGCGACGGTCCTGATCAGCGAGGACCTCGACGAGGTGCTGACGCTCTCCGACCGCGTCGCCGTCGTGTACGAGGGCCGCATCGTCGGGATCGTCGACGCGGCCGACGCCGACATCGCCGAGATCGGCCTGCTGATGACCGGCGGCCGGGCATCGGCGACGATCGAGCCGGGCGACGCCACGAGGCTGGTCCCGTGACGGCGGGGGTCCCGGCCCGCCGTCCCCAGCGCGCCCGGGTGGCCCTCCCCTGGACGGTGCGCGCCGAGCGACGCCTCGAGGTCCCGCGCTGGCTCCCCGTCGCCACGACCATCGGCGCCGTGGCCGTGGCCCTCCTGATCGGCGGCGTGATCCTCGCCCTCGCGGGCGGCGACCCGATCGCCATCTACGCGCACATCCTGCGCTCGTCGTTCGGCAGCCTCGGCGTCCTGTCCGACACCCTGGTGAAGGCGACGCCGCTGATCCTCACCGGCCTCGCCTGCGCCCTCGCGTTCCGGATGCGCCTGTGGAACATCGGCGCGGAGGGCCAGCTGCTGATCGGCGCCTGGGCCGCCTCCGCGGTGGTCCTTGTGCCCATCGTGCCGCCGGGCACGCCGGCGATCATCACGCTTCCCCTGATGATGGTCGCGGCGATGCTCGCCGGCGGCGTGTACGGGGCGATCCCCGGCATCCTCAAGGCCGTCCGCGGGGTGAACGAGATCATCGTCACCCTGATGCTCAACTACATCGCCGTGTTCTGGCTCTCGTACTGGGTCTTCGGACCGTGGAACGAGGGTGGCTTCCCGATCACGCCGCAGTTCCCGCCCGAGGCCTGGCTCCCCCGCCTCTCCGACTTCG
This sequence comes from uncultured Chloroflexia bacterium, assembly GCA_963713285.1. GTDB lineage: Bacteria > Chloroflexota > Limnocylindria > Limnocylindrales > CSP1-4 > CTSoil-043. Next base: position 52,097 of record CAVQLA010000009.1, read on the forward strand.
CCGAGGCGTTCCCCGCCCTCAGCGGACTGACGGTCCACTTCGGGCTCCTGATCGGCCTCGTCGCAGCGGTCCTGGTCCACTTCCTCCTGTTCCGGAGCCGGCTGGGCTACGAGATCCGGCTCATCGGCGACAGCCCACGGGCGGCGCGCTACGCGGGCGTCAACGTCGTGCGCAACACGATCGTCGTGTTCGCCATCTCGGGGGCCCTCGCCGGCCTCGCCGGCATGAGCGAGGTGTCCGGCGTCGTGCACCGCCTGCAGCTGACGATCTCCCCGGGCTACGGCTTCACGGCGGTCATCGTGGCCTACATCGCGAAGCTCAACCCGTACGGCGTCGTCGTCGCGGCGATCGCCTTCGGCGCGCTCATCCTGGCCGGCCGCGAGATCCAGCCCTCGGGCATCCCGGCGATGATCCAGGGGATCATCCTCTTCTCGCTCATCGCGAGCGAGGTCTTCCTCCGCTACCGCTTCCGAATCCAGCGGCGGGCCGCCTGATGGACCCGATCGTCATCCTCGCCGCCGGGGTCGCGGCCGGAACCCCCTACCTGTTCGCCGCGGTCGGCGAGACCTTCGCCGAGCGCGCCGGCGTCCTCAACCTCGGGGTGGAGGGCATGATGCTGATGGGCGCGGTCGTCGCCTTCGGCACGGCGGTCGCGACCGGCAACCCGTGGCTGGGGCTCGTCCTCGCGATGCTCGCCGGCGGCCTGCTCTCGCTCCTGCACGCCGTCATCACGATCAGCTTCCAGGCCGAGCAGGTCGTCTCCGGCCTCGCCCTGACGTTCCTCGGCAGCGGCCTCGCCCGTGTCCTCGGGGAGGAGCTCAGCAAGGCCGGCGCGATCGGCCTCATCCCGACGGCGTCGATCCCGGTCCTGTCGGCCGTGCCGGTTGTCGGCCCGATCCTCTTCACGAACCAGAGCCTCCTCGTCTACCTCGGCTTCCTCGTCGTCCCTGCCGCCTGGTACTGGATCAACCGGACCCGCCCCGGCCTCCACCTCCGGGCGGTCGGCGAGAGCCCGACGGCGGCGGACACCCTCGGCGTCGACGTCTACCGGCTGCGCTACGTGTACGTGTTCGTCGGCGGCCTGTTCGCCGGCCTCGGCGGGGCGACGATCACCCTCGCGATCTCGCCCGGCTGGTTCAGTGACCTCACGACCGGCGGGGCCGGCTGGATCGCGATCGCGATCGTGATCTTCGCCCGCTGGAACCCGGTCTGGGTGGCCGTCGGAGCCTATGCCTTCGGGACGCTCCGGCGGATGATCATCGACCTCCAGGGACCCGAGACGCTGTTCGGCTTCCCCAACCCGTTCTTCGAGGACCACACGCTCACGTTCTTCCTGGAGATGCTGCCGTACATCCTGGTCATCGTGGTCCTCGTGATCGTCTCCGGCGAAGCGCTCCGGAAGCGGGTCGGCGCGCCGGCCGCGCTGGGCATCCCCTACGTGCGGGGCGAGCGCGGGGCGTAGCCCGCCGCCGGCGTCAGGCGAGCTCGTCGGCCTCGGGGCCCGGGAGCTCCATCTGGACGAAGCCACTCGTGTCGAAGGCGAGCTGCTCCGGGGCGCGGCCCGCGGCCTCCGCGAAGGGCGCGAACTCCAGGACGATGCGCTCGTCGCCCTCGACGAGGGCGTAGACGATCAGCTGGTCGGGCCGGGTCTCGAACTCCAGGTGCTCGAAGGAATCCACGTTCAGGCAGATCGAGACGGGCGTGAAGTACGACGACGTCTCCGGCTCGTCGATGACGACGCGTTCCACCCAGCCCGTGCCGCTCGCGACGAGGTCGCGGCCGCGGTAGTAGCGGTACGCCACCGTCTGCTTCAGGAGCGGCCGCAGGAGGTTGAGGATGTCGGTCCGGGACGACACGATGCCGCTGTTCACGTAGAACTTGGCGGGGGTCGGGCGCGCCATCGGGGGCACCTCCTGGGCGAGCCGGGCCGGGACGATGCGGCCGCTCCCGGCAGCCCCGGGGACCGGGGACCGGGAGCAACCCCGGGATCGTAGCGCACCGCCGGTGCCGCGGGGAGCCCGCCGCGCCCTATCATCGGCGCATGCTCCTGGTGATCGACGTCGGCAACACGAACCTGCGCCTCGGCACGCTGCGCGACGGCACGCTCGCCACGACCCGCAGGGCGTCGACCCCGCAGGGCGCCACGCCGGACGAGGTCGAGGTCCTCCTCGAAGCGCTGCTCGGCCTCGACGGACTCCACCTCGCCGACGCGGGCTCTGTCGCCCTCGCCTCCACGGTCCCGGCGCTCGCCGCGGCGGTGGAGACGGTCGCCGCCCGGCACACCCTCTCGTGCGTGATCGCCTCGGCGGGAACCGTCCCGATGCCGGTCCGCGTCGACCGCCCGGGTGACGTCGGGCCCGACCGCCTGGTGAACGCCTACGCGGCCGCGCACCTCCACGGGACCCCGGCCATCGTGGTCGACTGCGGCACCGCCACCACCTTCGACGCGGTCGACCACGCCGGCGCCTTCGTCGGCGGTGCGATCGCGCCCGGGATGGGACTCGGGCTCGAGGCGCTGGCGACCCGCACGGCGCGCCTGCCACACGTCGAGCCGCGCCTGCCCGACGGCCCGATCGGCCGCGACACCGCGGCCGCGATCCGCGTCGGGACCGTGCTGGGCCACCGGGCCATGATCGAGGGGCTCCTGGCCCGCATGCGCCGCGAGCTGGCGGGGGGCGGCGGCCTGGCGCCCCACGACGTCCGGGTCGTCCTCACGGGGGGCCTCGCGACGCTTCCCTGGGCCCGCACGGTGGAGGGGATCGACGCCATCGATCCCGACCTCACCCTGCGCGGCCTCGTCCTGTTCCACCGGGCCGTCACCGGGGTGGACGAGGCATGACCGGGCAGGGGCGCCTCGAAGGCCGATTCATCGGCCTCGGGATCACGGGCTCCATCGCCGCCTTCAAGGCGATCGACCTGCTGCGCCTGCTGCGCGCGGAAGGGGCCGACGTCCAGGTCCTGATGACGCCCTCGGCGACCCGCTTCGTCGCCCCGCTCACGCTCGCGGCGCTCTCGCGCCGCCACGTCGATGCCGAGGTCCTCGATCTCCTCCCGGACGGCCGGATCGGCCACGTGCTGACGGCCGATGCGGCCGACGTGATCCTCGTCGCGCCGGCGACGGCGCACTGGCTGGGTGCGATGGCCCACGGGCTGGCGGCGGACGTCGTCACGGCCACCTGCCTCGCCACGGCCGCCCCGGTCGTCGTGGCCCCGGCCATGGATGGCGACATGTACGCCCACCCTGCGACGCAGGCCAACGTCGCCATCCTCCGGGACCGGTTCGGGTACTCCATCGTCGAGCCGGAGAGCGGCCCGCTCGCGTCCGGCCAGGTCGGCCCCGGCCGCCTTGCCGATCTCGAGGCGATCGTCGACGCCGTCGTGGCCGCGATCGGCGACCGCCCGGTGCGCCGCCCCGACGCCGCCGACCGCACGCCGCTCCTCCCCGGGGCCGTCGCCGACGGCCTGGCGCGCGACGCGGACGACCTAACCGGCCGTCACGTCGTCGTGACGGCGGGCGGCACGGCCGAGCCGATCGACCCGGTGCGCTACATCGGCAACCGCAGCACCGGGACGATGGGCGTGGCCGTCGCCGAGGCCGCCCGCGACCGCGGCGCCCGCGTCACGCTCGTGGCGGCGATGGTCAGCGTGCCGCTGCCGGAGGGCGTCGAGGTCGTCCGGGCGGAGACCGCGGAATCGATGCGAGCCGCGCTCCGGCGCCTCCTGGAGACGGCCGGCGGCCGCCCGGGCTTCGACGCCCTCGTCATGGCCGCGGCGGTCGCGGACTTCCGTCCGTCGCACCCCGCCGACCGTAAGCTTCCACGCACCGATGCCGGGCTGAGGCTGGAGCTCGTGGCGAACCCCGACCTGCTCGCGGAGATCGGCCGCCTGGTCCGCGGCCTCGACGACACCGGCGCTCCGACGCGACGAGCCTTCGACCCGCGGCCGGTCCTCGTCGGGTTCGCCGCGGAGACGGGGAGCCTGGAGCGCGCCGCCGGCAAGCTCGCGGCGAAGCGGGTCGATCTCCTCGTCGCCAACGACGTGGCCGAGGAGGGCTCGGGATTCGGCACGGCCACCAACCGCGTGACGATCTTCGCCGCCGACGGGACACAGGAGGCCCTCCCGCTCCTTCCCAAGCGCCAGGTCGCCGACCGGATCGTGGACCGGGTTGTCGCCGCGCTGGACGCCCGCGACGCGGCGGCGCAGACTGGCGACGACGAGCTCCCAGACGAGCCCCCACAGGAGATCCGCGTCCCGTGAGCGCCACCCCCGCCGGCCCGGCCCGCATCACCGTCCTCGACTTCGCCCGGATGCACGCCGACGGCGAGCGGATCGCGATGCTCACCGCGTATGACTACCCGACGGCGCAGCTCCTCGACGAGGCTGGCATCCCCTCGCTCCTGGTCGGCGACTCGCTCGGGCAGGTGCTCCTGGGCTACGACACGACGGTCCGCGTGACGATGGAGGAGATGCTCCACCACACGAAGGCCGTCGTCCGCGGCGCGAAGCGCGCGCTGGTGGTCGGCGACATGCCCTTCCTCTCCTACGCCACGCCGGAGGAGGCCCTCGCGAACGCCGGGCGCTTCCTGCGCGAGGCCGGCGCGCAGGCCGTCAAGATCGAGGGAGGCGTGCGCTCGGCGCGGATCATCGAGACCCTCGTCCGGGCCGGGATCCCGGTCATGGGCCACATCGGGCTCACGCCCCAGGCCATCAACGCGCTCGGCAGGGTGCGGGTGCAGGGGAAGAGCCGCGAGCAGGCGCGGGCCCTCCTGCACGACGCGCTGGCGGTCCAGGAGGCCGGCGCCTTCGCCGTCGTGCTCGAACTCGTCCCGGAGCAGCTGGCGGCTGCCATCACCGCCCGCCTGCGCATCCCGACGATCGGGATCGGGGCCGGGGCCGGCTGTGGCGGGCAGATCCAGGTCATCACCGACGTGCTGGGGCTCGGGGCGTTCATCCCGCGCCACGCGAAGCCCTACGCCGACCTCCGGGGCAGCATCCTGGCGGCGGCTGCCTCCTACCGCGCGGAGGTCGAGGCCGGGACGTTCCCCGGGGACGCCCAGGCGACGCGCATGGAGGAGGCGGTGCTCGACGAGGTCCTCGGGCGCGCCGCGGGCGACCGGCCGGGAACCGCCGACGCGATCGCGGGGGGGATCCCGCTCGACCGCGACCTGTGACCGGGACGGCCGACGCGGCGCCTGACCGCCCCCCGAACGACGGCCCGTCCGCAACCGGCGACCTCCTCGTCGTGCGCTCGCGCACGGAGCTGGCCGACGCGCTCGCGCGGGCGCCGCGCCCGCTCGGCCTCGTCCCCACGATGGGCTGGCTGCACGCCGGACACCGCTCGCTGATCGCGCGGGCCCGCGTCGAGTGCGCCAGCGTGGCGGTGTCCATCTTCGTCAACCCACGCCAGTTCGGCGATCCCGCGGATCTCGTCCAGTACCCGCGCAACGAGGGCCGTGATCTCGCCATCTGCGCCGAAGAGGGCGCCGACCTCGCCTGGGCGCCGTCCGTCGAGGACGTCTACCCGCCCGGCTTCGACACGCGGGTGAGCGTCGGCGCCCTCGCCCAGCCGCTCGAGGGCGCAGCGCGCCCCGGCCACTTCGACGGCGTGGCGACGGTCGTGGCGGTGCTCTTCGGCCTGGTCCGGCCGGACCGCGCCTACTTCGGCATGAAGGACGCGCAGCAGCTGCGCGTGATCGCCCGCATGGCGACCGACCTCGACCTCACGACCGTCGTTCCCTGCCCCACCGTGCGGGAGGCCGACGGGCTGGCCCTGAGCTCCCGGAACGTGCACCTGGCGCCGGCGGAGCGCGCGGCCGCGCCGGTCCTCCACCGAGCCCTCGCGGCGGGCCGCGAACGATACGCGGCAGGCGAGCGCGACGCCGAGGCGATCCGGGCGACGGTCCGCACCGTCGTGGCCACCGAGCCGTTGGCGCGCCTCGAGTACGTCTCGCTGGCCGACGACGCGACGCTCGCGGAGCTCGAGCGCGTGGACGGCCCGGCGCTCCTGTCGATCGCGGCCCGGTTCGGAACCACGCGCCTGATCGACAACCTCGTCCTTGGCTGAGCCGCGCGGCGCCCCCATCACCTGCGCCCCGTTCGCGCCGGCGGACATCCCCGCCGCTGCGGTCGCGGCGGCCGCGGCAGCGGCGCGCCTGCGGGCCCGCGCGCCCGCGCTCCCCGGGCGCTGGAGCGAACCGGCCGCGCACGTGCCCGTGCTCGACGACCTGGCGGCGGCCGGCACCGGGTGGGTTGCCCGGCGGGACGGCGCCTCCCTCGGGCATCACGTCGCCTGGAGCGTCGGCACCGGTCGCGACGCCCGGACGTTCGCCCCCGAGCCGGGGCTCGCCGTGGCGCCGGGCCTCGCGCCCCGGGTCGCGCGCCGCGTCGTGGAGGAGCTCGTCACGGCGGCGGGCCGCGACTGGGTGGAGCGCGGCTTCCGGACCCACATCGCCGCGATCCCGTTCGGCGACGCGGCGCTCCGCGACGCGCTCACCTGGCTCGGGTACGGGATCCTCGTGGTCGATGCGGTCCGCGGCCTCGATGATCCCCTCCTCCCGGCGCTTCCCGCGGCGCCTCCTCCCGGCGTGCGGGTCCGGCGGGCCGGCCCGGACGACCTGCCCGCCGTGCTCGACCTGGACCGCGGCCTGCGGCGCCACCTCGTGGATGCCCCCACCTTCCTGGTCCTGCCCCGCCCGCAGGACCCCGACGCCATCGCGGCCGCCCTGGCCGGCCCCGGGATCGCCACGCTCCTGGGCGAGGTCGACGGCGCGCCGGTCGCCCTCCTGCGGGTCGGGCCTTCGGCCGACGATGTCGCGATGCTGGTCCGTGATCCCGCCACCGCCAGCGTCAACGCGGCGTTCACGCGTCGCGAGCACCGTGGGACGGGCGTCGCCGCCGCCCTGCTGGCCGCGGCCGAGGAGTGGGCCCGCGAGCGCGGCCATGCCCGCCTGGCGGTGGACTTCGAGTCCGCGAACGTCCTCGCGGCGCGGTTCTGGACCCACTGGTTCACGCCAGTGGTCGCGTCGTACGGGCGCCGCCTCCACCCGGCCGCCGGCTCGCGCGAGGCGTCGGTCGATCCCGAGGATCTCCCGGGAACCGTCACTCCCTGAGGGCCGTCTGGGGGCCGTGACGCGGGCCGAGCCCGCACCGCGTCCGCCACAGGGGTCGACCGATGACTCGTCGCCTCTCGTCCGCCGCCACGATGCCGCGGACCATCCGTTCCTCGTTTGCCCTCCTCGCCGCCCTCGCCACCGTTGCCGTGGTCGTCGCGGCGTGCGGCGGCGCCGCCGTGCTCTCCAGCGTCGGGGCGCCCGTGGAGAACGGCGCCGGTGCGCTGCCCCTTCCGGCCGCCACGGCCGGGCCAGCCGAGGTCGACGGCCAGGCTGCCGAGGACGCCAGTCGCAGCGCCTCGGCGCTCGCCGGCGTCGACGGCCCGCTCATCGTCCGCACGGGCCAGCTCACCCTGGAGGTCGCCGTCCTCGACGACGCCGTCGCCGCCGCCGAGAAGGCGGTCGTGGCGGCCGGCGGGTACGTCGCCGCCTCGCAGCGCCAGGGCGACGGCGAGTCCGCCAGCGCGACGGTCACCTTCCGGGTCCCGGCGGACCGCTGGGAGGCGACCCTCGCGGCACTCCGCGCCGTCGGCACGAAGGTGCTCGCGGAGCAGACCGCCAGCGAGGAGGTCACGAGCCAGGTCGTGGACCTCGGCGCGCGCCTCGTCAACCTGCGGGCCACCGAGACGGCCCTCCAGGCGATCATGGCCAAGGCCACGAAGATCCCCGACATCCTCGAGGTGCAGGCGCAGCTCACGACCGTCCGCCAGGAGATCGAGCAGCTGACCGCCCAGAAGCTGTCGCTCGAGAAGCAGGCGGCGCTCGCCACGCTCACGGTGGGGTTCTCCCTGCCGCCCGTCGTCGCCGTCACGCAGGTCCAGCGAGGGCTGGGACCCGGCCGGCGAGGTCGACCGCGCCGCCGCGACCCTCGTCGGCCTCGCCCAGGGGGTCGCCAGCGCCGTCATCTGGGCCATGATCGTCCTTCTGCCACTGGCTCTCGTCCTCGGCGTCGCGATCGGGATCGCCTGGCTCGTGGCTCGGCGGCTCCGCCCGCGCCGGGTGCCGCCCACGCCGCCGGCCGCGCTCGACGCGCCGGCCGCCTGAAGGTCCTCGCGCCGGCGGGCGTGCGGCTCGCGACGCCCGGTGTCCGTGCGCCGCCCGGCGGCCTAGAGCTCCTGGCGGCGGAAGCTCCACAGGGCCAGGCCGAGCGCGGCGGCCGCGAGCGCGACGTTGGCCAGCACCGGCCCGACCAGCGGCTCCGGGATCGTGCCGAGCGCCAGCACGTCGGCGGCGCCCCACAGGCTCGTCGGCAGGTACGGCCCGATCCCCGGCAGCGCGGAGAGGATCCCCGCGACCAGGAGCAGGCCGAAGCCGACGCCCCCCGCGACGAGCGCCGACCGCGTCGTCACCGACGCGAGGAACGTCAACGCGGCGAAGACCGCCAGCGAGAGCCAGACAAGCGCCACCGCCGCCGCGAAGCCGGCGACGGGCAGTGGCTCGAAGAGGATCGTCGTGTAGATCCAGCACAGGGTGCCGGCGACGGCAAGCGCCAGGGCGAGAAGACCCCCGATCGCGACGACCTTGGCGGTGACGAACGCGCTGCGGGTGATCGGCTTCGTCAGCAGGAAGGCCGCCGTGCCGCGCTCCTTCTCGGTGGCCACGGAGCCCATCGTCACCAGGATCGCGATCAGCGCGCCGAACTGGCCCATGTTCTTGGTGAACTGGACGACCGCGTCGCCGACGACGGGCTCCGGGATCATGCCCTCGAACTGGCCGCCGCCGATCGCCTCGACGATCTCGCGGACGTAGCGGGCGAAGACCGGCGACAGGATCCCGAAGATCGCGAAGACGGCCACGACCGCCGGCAGGCGCATCGTTCGGGCCTGCTCCCGGAGCTCCTTGCGCAGGAGCAGCCCGAAGCCGCTCATGCCGGGACTCCCGGGGTCGGCCCGGGCTCCGGCGTCGTCTCGCCGGCGGCCCCGTCGTCCGCTGCCGGGCCGTTGCCCACCAGCTGCAGGAAGACGTCCTCGAGCGTCGGCCGGACCCGCTCGAAGCGGGCCAGACGAACGCCGGCCGCCACCACGAGCGGGAGCGCCTCGGCGGTCGCCCGCCCCGTGTCGGACACCACGACGCGCAGGATGCCGTGCTCGGCGCGGACGTCACGCGTCCACGCCGCGGCCCGGAGCGCCTCGGCGAGACCGGCCACCGCCGCGTCCTGGCCGGGCTCGGGATCCAGCTCGAGAATCGGCCTGGTGTGGCGCGCGAGGAGCTCGTCGATCGGCGCCTCCGTCACCAGCCGTCCGTGGTCGAGGATCGCGACCCGGTCGCAGATCCGCTCCACGTCGGTCAGGATGTGGGTGCTCATGAAGACGGTCGCGGTGCCGCGCAGCCGGCCGATGAGCTCGAGGACGTCGCGCCGGCCCTCGGGATCGAGGGCGCTCACGGGCTCGTCGAGGAAGAGCACCGCCGGTCGCGGGAGCAGCGCCTGGCCCACGCCCAGGCGCTGGCGCATGCCCCCCGAGTACCCGCCGATGCGGCGCCGCGCCGCCTCGGTCAGGCCGACGATCTCGAGAACCTCGTCGACTCGCGAGCGGAGGGCCGCTCCCGTCATCCCGTAGGCCCGCCCGACGAAGGTCAGCAGCTCCCGACCGCTCATCCAGCCGTAGAAGCGCGGGTCCTGGTCGAGATAGCCGGTTCGCGCCGCGAGGTCCAGGCCGCCCCGGCCCACCGGGACCCCGGCCACCGTGGCACTGCCGGCCGTCGGATGGCCGAGGCCGGTCAGGAGGCGGAGGGTCGTCGTCTTCCCGGCGCCGTTGGGCCCGAGGAACCCGAACACGGCACCGCTGGGGACGACCAGGTCGAGGGCGTCGAGGGCGAGGACGTCCCCGTAGCGCTTCGTCAGGCCGTGGGCCTCGACGGCCGGCGGGACACCGGCGGCGGGCGGCCCGGGGAGGGCGGTCACGACCGAGCCCTCACGTGTCCTCGCGGCCGACGAGGAAGTAGAGGATCGGGCCGATGACGTTCACGAAGATGATGATCAGCGCCCAGACGACCTTGCTGTCGCCTTTGACCCGGCGGTCCGGGCGCGTGAGGTCGTAGAGGCCCCAGGCCAGCAGGCCCAGCTGGATCGCCAGGATCGGGATCGCAATCGCGAGGAACAAGCCCAGGTCGTTTGGCACGGGTGTCTCCGTCTCTCAGGCGGCCTCCGCGGCCGCTGCGAGCATGCGGTCGGCGTCGAGCGACGCCGCAACGATTGCCTTGATCATCTCGATCTTGCCGCGATCGGACGCGTGCGTCTTGACCAGGAGGTCATGAACATCGGAGGCCACCATGTACGTGTCCTCGTCGAGGAAACAGGCGAACAGGTCCGCGCGCCGGATCTCCTCGACGACCGCCTGGCGCGGCCGGTAGCCGGACAGCACGAACCCGACCGTCGCCGGCTCGGCCTCGCCGCGCTGCACGGCGGGGCGGCGCATCTCGGCTCGATGGGCCCGCGAGAGGGCGACGATGACGTCCTCGCGGTCGCCGGCGACGATGACGATCCGGCGCCCGGTCACGTGCTGCAGCACGTGGTGCGGCTCCATCGCCGCGACGCTGATGCCGCCGATGACGAGGTCGAGGTCCGGGCCCGCGTTGAGCAGGTCGGCGCGCGTCCCCTCCAGGATCATCGCCAGCGACGGGTTCGACAGGATGGGCCGGTACGGGATCAGGCCGAGCAGCGGGATGCCGTGCTTCGCGAGGCCGCGCTCCAGGATCGAGCCGATCCCCGGCTGGGCGTCGACGTTCACCTTGTTGACGATGGCCCCCGCGACCGCGACCCCGTGAGCCGCGAAGTGGCTGGCATTGAGGACGATCTCGTCGATCGGCCGGCCCACGCCGCCCTCGCTCACGATGACCGCGGGCGCGCCCAGCATGCGGGCGACCACGGCGTTCGAGAGCCCGATCACGGCGCCGACGCCGGCATGGCCGGTCCCTTCGATGAGGAGGAGGTCCCGGTCGGCGAACGTCGCGTGGGCGTCGACGATGCGGGCGCCGAGATCCTCGACCACCTCGCCCGCGATGTAGGCCTTCGTGAAGCCGCGCGGGATGTGAACCGGGCTCATCGCGGCCATCGGCTCGCGGAGATCGTAGACGGCCTTCATCAGGACGGCGTCCTCGTCGGCCGGGACGCCGTCCGGGTCGACGATCGTGCGCTGCCCGACGGGCTTCATGAACCCGGTCCGCAGGCCCTCGCCCAGGAAGAGATCCATGAGGCCGAGCGACGTGGTCGTCTTGCCCCGGTTCTGGCCGGTGGCGGCGAGGTAGAGGTGGCGCATCGGTGGGCTCGCGGGCGCGGCGGGCGGTCGGCGCGGGCGGTCGGCGCGGGCGCCTAGCGCGGCGTCGTCTTGCGCTCGACGAGGGCGAGCGCCTCGCGAAGGCGGCCGATGATCTCCGGATCGACGCTGTCGGGCTCGAGGTACGGCCCGAGCCGCTCCAGCACGTCGCCGACCAGGCCCAGGTAGACCCCGGCGTCGGCCACGAAGAACTGGGGCTCGTTGTTGTAGCGGACCAGCGTGAGCCGCCCCTGCAGGACCCGGCGGTCGTCCATGTGCGCGATCTGCGTGGCGAAGCTGTGCCCCTGGATCCCGTCCGGGTTGTTCAGGAAGTTGAGGGCGTTGTCGATCGCGAGGCCGAAGCGGGCGCGCCAGGCCGTCAGGCGCTCGTGAACCTCCGGGGTGATCCGGACCTCGCCCACCTCCTCGAAGACCTCGGGCGCCACCGTCAGCAACCCGACCAGCGTGGAGCCGGCGCGCGCCCCGAGCATCACCTGGAGCGAGCGCTCCAGCGTGAAGACCTCGGAGTCGAAGCGCGGGCTCGTGATGACGTCGGTGAGGAGGTCCTCGACGTTGTCGAGGACGGCCGAGTCGGACATCGCCCCGCCGAGGTGGAGGATCTCCTCCTTGAACAGGAACTTCTCTTCGTGGTCGAGCATGGGGCGATGGTACACCGCGGGAATCCCCGGGCCCCGGCCGGTCGGCCGGGGCCCGGGGACGGTGCAGCCGACGGCGGTGAGCCGCGTCGGGTTACGGGTAGAGGCCGCGGAGGGCGGTTGCGTCGGCCACGCGCTGGACGGCGAGCAGGTAGGCGGCGGTCCGCATGTTGACCTTCTCGCGCTGCTGCATCGCGAGGACCTCGGCGAAGGACCGATCCATGATCTCCTTGAGCTTGGCGTTGACGACGGCCTCGCTCCAGTGATCGCGGTTGAGGTCCTGGACCCACTCGAAGTAGCTGACGGTCACGCCGCCGGCGTTGGCGAGGATGTCCGGGATCAGGAAGATGCCCTTCTGGTAGAGGACCTCGTCCGCCTCGGGCGTCGTCGGGCCGTTGGCGGCCTCGGCGACGATCTTCGCCCTGATGTTCGCGGCGTTGGCGGCCGTGATCTGGTTCTCGAGGGCAGCCGGGATCAGGATGTCGCACTCGAGCTCGAGGAGCTCGGCGTTGGTGATCGTGGTCGAGCCGGGGAAGCCGACGACGGTCGCGTGCTCCTTCTTCCAGGCGAGGACGCGGTCGACGTCAAGGCCGTCGTGCTTCACGATCGCGCCGCCGGTGTCGGAGACGGCGATGACGGTGGAGCCCTCGTCCGCCATCAGGCGGGCGGCGATGTTGCCGGCGTTGCCGAAGCCCTGGACGACGGTGGTGGTCTTCGCGAGGTCCATGCCGAGGTGCTTCGCGGCGTCGACCACGGTGAAGACGCAGCCGCGGGCGGTCGCCTCGTTGCGCCCTTCCGACCCGCCGATGCTGATCGGCTTGCCGGTCACGACGCCCGGGACCGTGTAGCCCTGGTGCATGGAGTAGGTGTCCATGAACCAGGCCATGATCTGGGGCGTCGTGTTGACGTCGGGCGCCGGGATGTCGCGCTCGGGGCCGATGAGGACCGAGATCTCGGTGAAGAAGCGGCGGCTGAGACCCTCGAGCTCCTTCTTGGAGAGCTTCTTGGGGTCGACGATGACGCCGCCCTTGCCGCCACCGTACGGGATGCCGACGACCGCGCACTTCCAGGTCATCCACATCGCGAGGGCCTTGACCTCGTCGAGGCCGACGTCCTGGTGATACCTGATGCCGCCCTTGGCGGGGCCGCGACCGAGGTTGTGCTGCACGCGGTAGCCGGTGAACACCTTGACGGTCCCGTCGTCCATGTGGACCGGGAAGTGGACGGTCAGCTCGCGTCGCGGCTCGCGGAGCACCGCACGGAGCCCCGGATCCAGGTTGAGACGCTCTGCAGCGAGGTCGAACTGGCGCTGGGCGACCTCCCACGCGTTGATGGCGGGCGCCGCCTGCTCGGTGGTCATGGAGTGGGGTTCCTCCTGCCCGGGGCCCCCATCCGGGGTGCCGCCGACTTCGTCCGCCCCCGCGGGGCGGCCATGCTGCCGCCTTCGGGACGGCTGCCGGCCGCGGCGCGCGACCTGCGGAGGGCAGGCCGTCGCGGCGCGACGGAGTTCACACCGGGCCGATCATCCGGCCGGCCCTCCCCGTCGCATAGGGCCGAACGGGGACGCTTCCCCCGGGCGGATCGGCCCGGAGGACGGGCGCAATGGTACCGTCACCGGCCCGCATCCCGCCCGCAACCGTTCGTCGTCGCGCCGGCGGTCAGCGCCGGAGGAGCACCACGCCGCCGAGGCAGCTGGGGCCGATGTGCGGGCCGACCGATGGCCCCACGACGGCGGTCATCACGTGCGCCGGCTCGACCTCCGACGGAAGGCGCGCGAGGACCTCGTCGCGGAAGGCCCCCGCGTCGGCCGTCGGGGTGTGGAGGATGACGATCCATTCGAGCGGCCGCGCGGTCAGGAGCTCGATGGCCCGCTCGCGGGCCTTGGTCCGCGTGCGGACCTTGTCCGCCGTCTCGACCGCCCCGTCGGTCACGGTGATGATCGGCTTGATCGAGAGGACCGTGCCGATCGCGGCCCGCGCCGGCGAGACGCGCCCGCCCTTGCGCAGGTACTCGAGCGTGTCCAGCGCGACGTAGAGGTCGATGTCCCGCGCGCGCGCCCGCACCTCCGCGGCGATCTCCGCCGCCGGGACCTCCGCCTCCGCCATCTCGGCCGCAAGAAGGGCCAGGATCCCGATCCCCATCGACGCGGATCCGGAGTCGACGATGTGGATCTCCTCGGCGGGAAGATCCTGGGCCGCGAGCTCGGCGCTCTTGACGGTCGCCGAGAGCTTGCCGCCGACGGTGACGCAGACGATGGCGTCGGCCCCGTCGTCGAGCTCGGCCTCGAAGGCCGCCCGGAAGTCGCCGGGAGATGCCGCCGCGGTTGTCGGGAAGGGCGCGTCGGGGGCCAGCATCCGGGCCCAGAACTGCTCCGTCGACAGGTCGACGCCGACGCGGAACTCCTGGTCGCCGAAGCGCACGTAGAGCGGGACGACACGGATCCCCCGCGCCCCGGCGACCTCTGCCGTCAGGTCCGAGGCCGAATCCGTGACGATCGCGACGCGCCCCATGGAGCCTCCTCCTCCTGGTTCTGCCCCGCTCACCCGCCGGGCGCGGCGAGTGCCCCCGGGCGGGTTCCGGGCATCATACGGGACGCGCCGGCGCGCCCCGAGCCGTTCAGCGGCGGCGCAGGAAGGCGGCGCCCATCAGTCCCGGACCGAGGTGCGGGCCCGTGGAAGCGCCCAGCAGCCCGATGGAGATGCTCGTCGGGTCGATGCCGCCCGGCGCTCGCGCGACGACCTGGTCCCGAAACGCCTCGACCTCCTCGGGCGAGCTGGTCGGCGTGTGGATGATCGCGAGACGCTCGATCGGCTTCTCGGTGATCAGCTCGATGACCCGCTCGCGGGCCTTGACGCGGGTCCGCGGGCTCTCCGCCATCGCGACGAGGCCGTCGCGCACGGTGATGATCGGCTTGACCGACAGGACCGTGCCGATCGCCGCCCGCGCCGGGGAGAGCCGGCCCCCCTTCTTGAGGTACTCCAGGGTGTCGACCGCGACGAACAGGTCGAGGTCGGGGAGGCGGCCGCGGACGTTCGCCGCGATCTCCGCGGCCGGGACGCCGGCCGCCGCCATCTCGGAGGCCAGGAGGGCCGGGATCCCGGTCGACATCGAGGTCGATCCGGTGTCGATGACGTGGATCTCGCGGTCCGGCAACGCCTGGGCGGCGAGCGTCGCGCTCTGGAAGGTGGCCGAGATCTTCGAGCCGATGGTCGGGCAGATGATCGCTTCGGCCCCCTCGGCAAAGAGGGCTTCGAACGTCTCCCGGAACGTGCCCGGCGACGGCGCGGCGGTCGTCGGAAAGGGCGCGTCGGGGGCCAGCATCCGGGCCCAGAACTGCTCCGTCGAGAGGTCGACGCCGACGCGGAACTCCTCGGTCCCGAAGGTGACGAACAGCGGCACGACCCGCAGCCCGGCCGCGGCCGCGACGTCGGGCATCAGGTCCGCCGTGGAATCAGTGACGACCGCGACGCGCGCCATGGAACCCTCCTCGTTGTGTCCCCACGCGACGATGATACGGCCAGCTGTCCCATCGTCGGCAACCCGATCCGCCTGGTAGCCGCTCCGCTGCCCCGGCCTATCCGACGACGGCCCGACGCCGGGGCCGGCGACGTCTACACTCGGCCCGTGGAAGGTCCCCGCCCGCTCGTTCCGGCCCCCCTCGCCCGCGGCGCGAACGGCGCCGTCGTCGCGCCCCATCACCTGGCCGGCGCCGCGGGCCTCGCCATCCTGCGCGCCGGCGGGAGCGCCGTCGACGCGGCCGTCGCCACGAACGCCGTCCTGGCCGTCGTCTTCGGCGAGGCGTGCGGCCTCGGCGGCGACGCCTTCTGGTTGATCTGGGACGAGGCGTCCTCGACCCAGGCGGCGCTCAACGGGTCGGGCCGCGCCCCGGCCGCCGCGGACCCTGCCGCGCTTCGCGCGCGCGGCCTCGCGACGCTCCCGCACCGCGGGCCGCTCACCATCACCGTCCCGGGGGCCGTCCGCTCCTGGGCCGACGCCCACTCCCGCTTCGGCCGCCTCCCGTGGGCCGACCTGCTGGCCCCCGCGATCCGGCTGGCGGCGGGCGGCTTCCCCGCCGACGAGCACTTCGTCCGGGCGGTGGAGGGCTCGGCGCCCGTCTTCGCCCGCGAGCTGGGCGACGGCGCCCGGGGCTGGTCCGCCACCTATCGGCCGCACGGGCGCCCCTGGCGGATCGGCGAGCGCGTGCGCCTCCCCGCCCTCGCGGCGACGCTCGAGCGCCTGGCGGCGGCGGGTGCCGACGACTTCTACGCGGGCTCGCTGGCGGGGCGGCAGGCCGCGGGTCTCGCGGCGGCCGGCAGCCCGATCGCGGCGGCGGACCTCGCCGCGCACACCTCGACGTGGGCGACGCCGCTGGCGCTCGACTACCGGGGCGCGCGGGCGACGACGCACCCGCCGAACAGCTCCGGCGTGGTCGCCCTCGAGGTCCTCAACATCCTGCGGGCGCTGGAGCCGCCGGGACGCGCGGCCTTCGCCCCCGCCGACGGCGGCGCGACCGCCGGCGCCGACGCGCGCTGGGTCCACCTGGGCATCGAGGCCGCGAAGCGCGCCCTGGCCGACCGCGACACGCACCTCACCGATCCGGCCTTCGTGGAGGTGCCGGTCGCGCGCCTGCTGGACTCCGCGTACGGGGAGGAGCTTGCCCGCGGGATCGACCTCGCCCGGGCGTCCGTCCCGCCTGCGTCGCGTGCGCCGAGGGGCGGCGGGACGATCTGGCTCGGCGTCGTCGACGCGGACGGGAGCGCGGTCAGCCTCGTCGAGTCGAACTACGCCGGGTTCGGGAGCGGGGTCGTGGACCCCACGACCGGGATCGCCTACCAGAACCGGGGCAGCTACTTCAGCCTGGACCCGGACCATCCCAACGTGCTCGCCCCGGGCAAGCGGACGCTCCACACGCTGCTCCCCGGGATGCTGTTCCGCGACGGCCGGCCCTGGGTGGTGCACGGGAGCATGGGCGGCGACGCCCAGCCGGCCATCTACGCGCAGGTGGTCTCGGCGCTCGTCGACGGCGGCGTGGACGTGGCGACCGCCGTCGCCGCTCCCCGCTGGTCCCCCGGCCCGCCGGCCCATTTCGCCCCGCCGGAGCAGGTGGCGATCGAGCCGCGCTTCCGTGGAGGGCTCCTCGAGGAGCTCGCCGGGATGGGTCACGACCTCGACGTGACGGCGCCGTTCGACGGCGGCCTGGGCCATGCCCACGCCATCGAGCTGGTGGACGGCGGCCCGGCCGCGGGTGGGACCCTCGTGGCGGCAACCGACCCGCGCTCGCCGGGCCTCCCGGCCGCGTGGTGAGCGCCCCCGTGCCGGCCCCCGTCGCGCCCACGCCCGGGGAGTGCCGATGACCGAACGCCGGCCGTTCCTGTATCCCGGCCCGCGGGCGGCCCTGCTGCGTCGCATCGGGGCGCTGACGGTGGACGACCTTCACGCCCTCGACGAGGCGGTCCGCGCGCTCAAGGCGGAGAAGGCGCACAAGCTCGTCGACAAGGGGTTCCTCTTCGCGTGGTGGGACGGCCCGAGCATCCACGAGGAGGAGGAGGGCGAGCTCCAGGACCTCTTCTCGGCGGTGCTCGTGGCCCTCGCCGGCGGCCTGACCGGCATCGATGTGGAGAGGGTCGGGGCGCGGTTCGCGCCGAAGCCGTCGATCAGTGAATCGATCTTCCGGGCCATCATGCCCACGCGCCGGAGCCGCCCTCTCCAGGACGCGTCGATCGGGCTGATCGAGGACACCCTGGCGCCGTGGGATCCGCGCCTCGCCATCGTCGCGACCTGGAACATGGCCTGCGCGGCGGCGCTGCGCAACCACCTTGCGCCGGCGACCGTCGAGGCGCTCGAGGCGGCCTGGCGCCGGGCCCTGGGGGAGCCGCCGATCTGACCGCCGCCCGCAGAGGCGCCGGCTGCCGTGCGATACTCGCCGCCGTCGGAACCCGTCCTCCCCGAGCCCGCCGGAGGCCTGCGTGACCTCGAACGTCTCCCAGTCCTACCCCTACTCCTCCGAGACGGAGGCCGAGCGCTCCGCCGCCGTCGCCGCGGCGCTCGCCGCCCACGAGGGCCTCGACGCCGCGCTCGCGGCCGAATCGACCCCGCTCGACGAGAACGATCGCTGGTGGACCTACCACCACGGCGGCTGCGGCGGGATTCTCCATGTCGCCGGGTACGCGCGCGAGCGCCACGCGGTGGTCACCGTCTGCGACCGCTGCGGGAAGACGGCCCTCCGCTGACCGCGTCCGTGACCGGCGCCGGACGCGGCGCCGCGCCGGCGGGGCAGGCAGCCCCGACGCCCGAGGCGCTGCGCGCGTCACGCCGGCGTCTCGTCGTCGACATGACCGGGATCGTGGCCTCGGCCGCGGGGTTCGGCGTCGTCTTCGGGCTGACCGCCCGCGGCGCGGGGTTCTCGATCGTCGAGGCCGTCGCCTTCTCCACGGTCGTCTTCGCCGGCGCGTCGCAGTTCGCGGCGGCCGGGATGGTGGCCGCGGGATTCGGATGGCCGGCGATCGTGCTCCTGACGGGCCTCGTCAACGCCCGCCACGCGCTCTACTCGGCCGCCCTGGCGCCGTGGCTCCGGGAACGGCCGCGGCGGGAGCGCGCCGCCATGGCCCACGTCCTCACGGACGAGGCCTTCGCCCTCTCGCTCGTCCACTTCCGGCGCCTCGGCTTCAGCGATCGGCGCGGCTACTGGCTGGCCGCCATCGGGGGCGTCTTCATCCCCTGGAACCTCGCGACGCTCCTCGGCTTCGTCGGCGGGCAGGTCATCCCGGATCCTGCGGCGCTCGGGCTTGACGTCGTCTTCCCGGCGGCGATGGCCGGGCTCGCGGTCGGCCTGGCGACCGGCCGCCGGGAGGTGGTCGCCCTCGCGGCCGGCGTCGCCATCGCGCTGGTCGTCGGCCTCGCGATCGACCCGCGGATCGGCGTCGTGGCGGGCGGCCTCCTGGGACCGGCCCTCGGCCTCGCGGTCCCCCGCCGCAACCCGGCGATCCCGGAGGCGGACGAGCTGCCGGCCGACCCGGATGCCTTCGCGCGGCCGGATCGGAGCGAGGACGGGATGGTCCCGTGAGCGTCGAGCTGGTGGGCCTGGCCGTCCTGATGTTCGCGGTGACCTACCCCGCCCGCGCGATCCCGCTGCTCCTGCCCCGGTTCGAGCGGCTGCCGCCGCGGGTGCTGGAGTACCTGCGCCTCGTGGGCCCGGCGGTCCTCGGCGCGATCGCCGCCTCCGAGGTGCTCGTTCGCGACACGGCGACGGGGCCCGCCCTCGTCGTCGGCCCCGAGGCCGTCGCCGTGCTCGCCTGCGCCGCGATCGTCGCCTGGCGGCACAACCTCGCCCTCGGGCTCCTCGTCGCGATCGCCTTCATCGCCCTCCTGCGGGCAGCGGGGATCGCCTGAGGAGGTCGAGGAAGAGGGCGCCCCAGAGCATCGCCTCGTCGGCGCGCCACAGGCCGAGCCGGCCGCGGTACGGCTGCAGGGCGCCGTCGAGGACCTCCCACATCGTGCCGTCCCGCTCGATCACCTCCAGGTGGCCGCGGAGCCAGCGCTCGCCCCGCAGGGGGTCCACGCGGAGGGCGACCTCGGTCGCCATCGCGCCGAGCGACGTCCAGATCGCCGTGCCCTGGTAGTCCGGCACGAAGAGGCGCTGGACCGCGTCCTCCGTCGCGGGCGGGGCGGCGCTGTAGCGGAGCGGCAACGGCTCGGTGAGCCCGGCCGCGTCGAGCGCGTCGAGCATCGCGGACGCCCCGAGGGCGTCCGGCACGATCCCCAGCCAGAACGGCACGACATTCCCGTCGCCGGTCGGCAGGTCATGCTCCGACGTTCCGCGCGGGCCCTCCCCGAACCGGTCGCCCCGCCAGAAGGCGTCGACGAGACGCTCGGCGGCGCCGGCGGGGAACGGGCGCTCGAACCAGCCCGTCTCGCGCAGCTCGCGCTCGAGGAGGGCCACCATCGCGTTGGCATAGGCGTTGCAGCTGGTGGCGACGGTGTCGCGATGGGTCGAGAAGCGGCGTTCGGCGCGGACGAGGCCCGTGCGCGGGTCGACGACCTCGTCGGCGAAGCGGCGGACCTCGGCGCCCAGGAGCGCGGCATGCCGGGCGATGAGCCGCTCGCCGGCCGGCGCCACCCGGAGCGACCGGAGGACGAACGGGAGCGAGTCGACCCCGTAGTCCCAGACATCGGCCGGCCGGGCGCCGGGGAAGATCGTGGTGGTTACCCGTCCCGCCCGCGACCAGGCCCCGAGCGCCCAGTCCAGCGACGCGTCGACGCGCGCGCCGTGCCCGAGCCGGACGAGCGCGGATGCCGCGAACCCGAAGTCGCGGGCCCAGTGCTGGCGGAACTGGCCGCCCGACGCGGCGTAGCGGCGGCCGTCCCAGCAGCGCTCGAGCACCGCGGGGAGGATCGTCGCCGCGGTGCCGGGGTGGCGGACGTGCCCTCGCAGCGCCCGGCGGGCCATCCGGGCCGCGCTCGTGGCATAGGCCGGCAGGATCGCCGGCTGGAGGAGCTCGAGGACGTGCATCGCGGCGTCAGCCGGGGCCCCGCCGGCGCGCGTCCGCCTCGATCTCGACGCGCAGCGTGGGATCGATGAGGCCGGCAACCTGCACGAGCGTCGCGGCCGGCCGGATCTCGCGGAACCAGCGGCCGTGCGCTTCGGCGACCGCCGGGATGTCGGCCGGGTCGACGACGAGCATCCGGGTCCGGACGACGTCCCCGAGCGCGAAGCCGGCGGCCTCTAGGGCGGCCCGGACGACGCCGAAGACGGCATCGGCCTGGTCCGCGGCAGCGGGGTGCCGGGCGGTTCCGTCGGAACCCGCGTCCGTCGTCCCGGCCACGAAGCACGTGTCGCCGGCGACGAGCGCCCGGGCGTAGCCGTAGCGCTCCTCCCACGGCCCGCCCGACGAGACGCGGGTCCGCCCGTCCGGGCCGGCGACCGCCTGGAAGGGAGTGCCCTCGTCGTCGCTCATCGCGCAGGGTGCTCTCGCCACGAGCGCACGTCCGGGTCACGGCCCGTCGCCAGGAGCAGCGCCGCGAAGAGCGCGGTCCGCGGGACGATGCTCGCCACGTCCAGCCACTCCTCCGGGGAGTGGTCCATCCCGCCGATGGGGCCGAGGCCGTCGAGCGAGGGCACGCCGAGCCCCGCAGTCGTGTTCGCGTCGGACGCGCCGCCGGTCGCCGCGTCCCGGACGTCGAACCCGAGGCCGCCGGCGAGCCCCTGCGCCAGCTCGACGAGCCGCCCCGAGCGCTCCAGCTTCTCCATCGGCCAGTGGCGGTGGCGGCGGTCGACGTCGATCGTCACGTCGGCGACGGCCGGCGCCGCGGCAAGGTCCCGGATCGCCGCGTCGGCCGCCTCCATCGCGGCCCGGTCGACCGCCCGCAGGTCGACGTGGAGCACCGTCCGCTCCGCCACGACGTTGGGGCGGATCCCGCCCTCGATCACGCCGGCGTTGCAGGTGACGCCCGGCCAGCGCCCGGTCAGGCCGTGGAGGCCGATCACCAGGTGGGCCGCCGCCAGGATCGCGCTGCGCCCCTTCTCCGGCTCCACGCCGGCATGGGCGGCGCGGCCGTTGACCGTGATGACGTAGTCGCCGGTCCCCTTGCGCGACGAGACGATGTCGCCGTTCGCCCGGGCGCACTCCAGGCTGAACGCCACGTCGCAGCCGCGGGCGACGCGCTCCACGTGCGGGGTCGACGACGGCGACCCGATCTCCTCGTCGGGGTTGGCGATGACCGTCAGGCGCTCGAAGGGCAACGGGCGATCCCCGGACGGCCCCACGATGGCGAGGGCGGCCTCCAGCCCGTACAGCAGCGTCAGGAGGCCCGACTTCATGTCGGTGACACCGGGGCCCGTCGCGACCCCGTCGCGGATCGCGAAGGGACGTTCGGCCGCGGTCCCCTCCGGGAAGACCGTGTCGGTATGGCCCAGGAGGATCGCCCGCGGGCCGCCCGGCGCCCCCTCGAACACGGCCTCGACCGTGTCGCCGAGGACGCCCTCGGGGTCGGGATGGCGGGTCACGCGGGCGCCCAGGCGCTCGAGGAAGGCAGCCGTCCACGTGGCGACCTCGTTGACGCCGTCGCGGGTGTAGCTCCCGCAGTCGAGGTTGACGAGGCGCTCGAGGTCGGCCAGGTAGGCCGGCTCGGCGGCGGCAACGCGGTCGCGCAGGGCGACGAGCTCGGCCGGGGTGACGAGGTCGAGGGCGGGGGTCGGCATGGCGCCAGTGTAGGAGCGAAGCCACGGCGCCGGCGGCGCCCGCTATCCTCCGCGCACCGTGCGCCTCGTCGAGATCCGCCTCCTGGAAGGGCCGAACCTCTACCGCCTCGAGCCGGCGGTCAAGGTCGAGGTCGCCGTGGGCGCCGGGGAGGCGTGGCACGGCGCGCGCGATGCCGACGAAGGCGTGGCGACGCGGCTCTGGGCGAATGTGCCGCCGAGTCGCCGCCCGGCGTCCGTCGCGCGGCTGGCGGGCTGGTGCGGGCGCCTGCGGGTGGAGGCCGGCAAGGGGCCCGCCGACGAGGTCCACGTCCACCGCGGAGCGGATCCCGGCCACTGGATCGTCTCCTTCCCGTGGCGCGGGGCGGAGCGGGCCCGGACGCTGGCGGAGGCCGCCTGGCGGCTGGCGGCCGAGGGGCTCGATCCCGAGGCCGTTCACTCCGGCCATCCCGACGTCGTGGCCGCCGCCTGGCGGATCTCGGGCGCCACCGCCCACGGGCCGGCGATGATCCGCGGACGCCCGCCGGCCGGATCCCGGTGATCTCCATCTCGGGCACGAACGGCAAGAGCACCGTGACCCGGATGATCGCCCACGTGCTGGGGCGCGCCGGCCGCCGCGTCGGGCTCACGACCTCCGACGGGATCATCGTCAACGGCCGGATGATCGAGCCGGGAGACTGGACCGGGCCCGGCGGAGCCGCCGCGATCCTCGGCCGCTCCGACGTGGAAGTCGCGGTGCTCGAGACGGCCCGCGGCGGGATCCTCCTGCGGGGCGTGGGCTACGCGAGCAACGACGCGAGCGTCCTGACCAACGTCAGCGCGGACCATCTCGACCTCCAGGGGATCCACACGCTCCCCGAGCTGGCGGCCGCGAAGGCCACGATCTGCCGGATCACGAAGCCCGACGGCTGGGTCGTCCTCAACGCCGACGACCGGCACGTCGTGGCGGTGGCCGGGCTCGTGCGGGCCCGGGTCGCGCTCTTCTCGCTCGACCCGGAGGCCTCACCGGCCCTGCAGGCGCACGTGGCACGCGGCGGGCGGGCCTACGTGGTCCGGCGCGGCGCGCTGGCCGAGATGGAGGCGGGCGCGACGCGCCCGATCCTCGACGTCGACGAGATCCCGGTGACCCTCGGGGGCCTCGCCCGTCACAACGTGGCGAACGCGCTCGCGGCGGCCGGCGGCGCGCGGGCGCTGGGTGCCACGCTGGAGCAGGTGGCCGACGGGCTGCGCGACTTCCGACCGTCGGCGGACCGCTCGCCCGGCCGCCTCAACCTGTTCCGCCACGGCCGCCGGGTCGTGATCGTGGACTTCGCCCACAACGAGGCCGGCCTCGAGGCGCTCCTCGACGTCGCCGACGGGATCGCCGCGGGCGGCGCGGCCCGGACGTCCCCGGTGACGCTGATCATCGGGGCGGCCGGCGATCGCCCGGACGACACGATCCGCGGAATCGGCCGGCTCGCGGGCGCCCGCGCGGGACGGGTGGCGATCAAGGAGACGATCGACTACCTGCGTGGCCGCGACCGCGGCGAGATGGTGGACGTGCTCCGGGCCGGCATCGCCGACGGCGCCGCCGAGGCCGCCGCGCACGGGCGGCCGGCCCTCGACGCGGCCGGCGTGCCGGTGTACGAGACGGAGGTGGAGGCGGTCCGGGCGGAGCTCGCCCTGGCCGCCGGACCGGACGCCCACGGCCGGCCCGACCAGCCGGCCGTGATCGCGCTCATGTGCCACGCGGAGCGCGAGGACGTCTTCCGCCTCCTCGCCGATCTCGGAGCCCGGCCGGTGGAGTCGCCCGCGGAGCTCCGCGCGCTGGTGCCGCGGCTGACCGCGCGCGCGAGCCGCGGCTGACCGCGCGCTCGTCCCGGGGCTGACGGAGCGCCCGCGCCGCGGCTGACCCGCCGACCCGGGCGCGAGCGACGCGCAGGGGGACGCGCCCGGCCGTGGGCCGGGCGCGTCGAGCGGTGGAGGTCGCGGGGCAGGTCGGGGTCCGGGCCCACCCCCACCTGCGGGTCAGCCCTCCAGGACCTGGATCAGGGGCCCGGTGTAGAACGCCATGGGCACGCCCGTCTCGTAGTTCCAGTAGAGGTGGCACCCAACGTAGTAGCCGCTGCCGTCCGCGACCATCTCCTTGTTTCCGGTGGGCCCGTAATCGATCACGACGTGGTCCAGATCGCCCCACGTCGCCGCGTCCTCCCAGTCACCCTTCGTGCCGTCGGGCGCCGGCCTGCTGGCCGCCACGATCTCCGGGGTCGTGCCGGCGACCGTCGGGATGATGACGAGGTCGGAGCCGATCGACTTGGCGCCCTTCTCGGTCGAAGCCTCGATCGCGGCGGGCGTGTTCTCGAACACCCACACGATTCTCGTGCCGGCCTCGACGACCACGGGGCCCTCGTAGGCGCACGTGTCGCCGTCGAACGTGACCCGGGCCGTGACCGTCTCGGCCGTCTCGGCCGTCGCCGATGCGGCCGGAGCGGGCGTGGAGCTGGGGGCCGCCGTCGGTGTCACCGGGGCCTGCGTCACGGCCGGCGACGCCCCGGCGCCGCACGCCGAGACCACCAGCGCAGCCACCCCGACCAGGGCCATGAAACGCTTCATCGGAGTACCGCCTTCTGTCGCTCCGCCCGGTCCTCCTCGCGGCCGGGTTCGCCGGGATCGTCGGCCGCCGCGGTTTGCGGCCGGACAGCGCGGCGCCAGCGGCGGGAAAGCCCGCGGAAGCTCACGGGCCGGCCTCCGGCCACGTGTCCCGGATCTCGCGAAGCACCTGCGGCAGTCCGACGAGCCCCCGGCTGGTGAACTCCCGCATCGAGTCCGCGAAGCGCACGGCAACCGCGTGCGGCACGAGGTCGGAGGCGTCGACGCGGAACGACCCGTCCGCGAGGGCGCGTTCGAGGATGTCGCGCTCCACGGTGGCGACGGCGCTCGGGCCGAACGCCGCGTCGGCGCGCCCCACGGGCCACAGCCCCGCCTCGACCAGGGCCGCCGTGCCCGCCGTCGCGAGCTCGTCGCCCAGGAGCAGGGCGACCAGGCGGCGCACCTCGGGACGATCGCGGAAGACGACGAGCTGGTAGACCCTGCCCCGGGCCGCGCCGCCGGGCTGGCCGTCGGCCGAGGGGAAGGGGAAGGCGGCGAGCCTGCCGGCATGTGCAACCGGGACCGCGGCACGCTCGCTCCCGGTTGCCCGGTACAGCCAGCACCGCGGCTGGTCGAGGAGCAGCGGCAGGGCCGCGACCTCACGCGGGATGCCGAAGACGTGGCTCGGTCCGGTGAGGACGCGCTCGTCGCGCAGCACGAGGCGCCCGAAGTGCTCGAACGCGTCCCGGACGACGGAGTCCGTGAAGGGCAGCGATCCCGAGGTCCAGGCGTCATAGGCCTCGGGGCCCGCCTCGTGGAGCACGAGCTCCTCGACGAAGTCGGCGCCGGCGGTGCCGGCAGCCTCGCTCGCACCGATCGCGCCGGAAGCGCCGAGACCCAGGCACCACGGCGTGTGGCCGTCGCCGACCATCCTCGCGACGAGCTCGTCCAGCTCCGCCAGCGTCCCGGGCACGCGGTAGCCGGCCCGTCGGAATGCCTCCGCCGGGTACCAGACCTGGCTGGAGGCCTCCACCGCCAGGGGGGCGCCGAACAGGCCACCCTCCTCGGCCGGCCACGCTCCGTCCACGGCCACGGTGCCGAGACGGACCAGGTAGTCCCCGGCACGGCCCCGGAGGTCGGCGACGTCCGCGGTCGCCGCGAGATCGATCAGGCGCCCCTGCCGGGCGAGCGCCGCGAGGGTGCTCGGCCGGGTGACGATGGCCAGGTCCGGGACGTCGCCCGCGGCCACCCGCGCCGCCAGCTCGTCGTCGGCGGCCGCGTCGACGGCGACGTCGATGCCGGTCTCCGACGCGAACGGCCCGAGGAGCGGCGCCAGGTCGACCGGGAGCGCCGAGACCACGTCGACCCGGGTCCCGGCCAGCGACTCTGCCGCCAGCCGCTCCATGGGTACCGCCCCGGCGGCGGTGCGGACGGCGGTGATCGCGGGGAGGTGCCCGACGGGCTGCGCGTCGCCGCACGAGGCGAGGTGCAGGTAGGTTCGGCACTCCGCGTCGACGAGCTCCCGGCCGGCCGCCCCCGAGGCCAGGGCGACGAGCTCGTCGAGGGGAAGGAGCGGCACGCCGCGGGGGCCTTCCGGCCCCGTTCGCACGGCGATCGGGACGTCGCCGCGCGGGTACGCGACGCCTGCCGCCTGCAGGGCCCAGTGGAGGGCGTCCATCGCCTCCTCGACCACGTAGCCGCGGCCCGCGGTCGCGTCGACGGCCCGGACGGCGAGCAGGAGGCTGAGAGCCGGTTCCGCCCGGACGTTGCCGATGGAGGCGACGGACGCGGCGGCGAGCTCCCGCGCCCGGGCGATCGCCGTCTGCTCCCGCGCTGCCTCGCCCTGGCCGTACGCGAACACCCCGAAGGCCACCGCCAGGACGGCGGCGAGCGCCAGGACGGCGGCGAGCGCCCGCAGGCGGGTCCTGGCCCGCCGCTCGAGCGATCGGTCGTGGGCGGCCTGGGCGTCCGCCGACGCGTCGCGCCGGCGCTGCTCCGCGAGGCTGGCCTCCAGGAGATCACGCGCCGCGGCCTCGAGATCCAGGCTCGTGGCGGCAGCCCAGGACGCGAACAGCTCCAGCCTGCTCCCCGCCAGGAGGTAGCCCGGATCCCGGCCGGCACTCGTCCACTCCGCGGTAGCGTCGACGAGCCGGCGCCGCATCCACAGGTCCTCGCGGGCAGCCTCGATCCATGCGGCGAGGCGCGACCAGCGACTCAGCAGGGCCTCGTGCGCGACCTCGACGACGGCCTCGCCGCTGACGGCATCGCGGGCGACCGCCAGGAGGCGGGACCGCACGAACGCATCGACGACCGCCTCGAGGCGCGCCGGATCCGGGTCGACCGATGCCAGCTCGGGACGCGTGGCCCGGCGGGCGGCCGGCTCGCCGGTCGGGGCCGCCGCCACGAGGCGCAGGAAGACGCGGCGGGCGATCTCCCGGCCCTCCCCGTCGAGGGCCAGGTAGGTCTCCTCGGCGCGCCGCCCGAGCGCGCCCAGGACGCCGCCGATGGACTCGTAGCCCTCGCGCGTCATGCGCCGCCCGCCGCTGCGCTCGAAGAGGTCGGTGAGCGCGTACTGGAGGAGCGGGAGGCCGCCGGGCCGGCGGGTGACGTCGCCGACGATCTCGCCGGCCAGGCCGGGCTCCAGCGCGACCCCGACCGCCGCTGCGGGGCACTCGATCGCCCGCTCCAGCTCGTCGCGGGCGAGGGGCGTGACGAGCTCCGTGCCCGTCCGCACCAGCTCGCCGAGCTCCCGGGAGCGGAGCAGGCCGTCGAGGTGGTCCGCCCGCACGGCCGCCACGACGAGGAGCCGGCCTTCGCAGGCGGCGAGACCTGCGGCAAGGGCCGCGAGGAAGCGCGTCCGCTCCTCCTCGTCCGCGACGAGGGCGAACAGCTCCTCGAGCTGGTCGATCACGAGGAGCAGGCGCACGGCTCCTTCCGGGCACGCCGCGGCGAGCGCGTCGCCGGGATTGCCGGCCTGGTCGAGCCTCTCTCGCGCCTCGGCGGGCAGCGGCCGGCCCGCCGCGGCCAGCGCGGCCTCGAGCTCCCGGAAGGGCCGGGCGCCCGGGAGCATGGTGGCGATCGCCCATCCCTCGGACCCGGGGAGGGCGCCGGCCCGAAGGGCGGGCACCAGCCCCGCCCGGACGACGCTCGACTTGCCGCTCCCGCTGGGCCCGACGACGGCGAGGAGGCCTCCCGCCCGTGCCGCGCGCGCCAGCCGGTCGAGCAGACGGGAGACGAGCGCCTCCCGGCCGAAGAAGTCGGGGCTGTCCTCCTCCGTGAACGGGCGCAGCCCCTTGTACGGGTTGCGGGCACCCGCGCGCCCCCGCACTGGTGCGTCGAGGCGCGGGTCCTGGCGCAGGATCCACGCCTCGAGCTGCTGCAGCTCGGGCGACGGATCGATGCCCAGCTCCTCGGACATCAGCCGGCGACCTTCGCCGTAGACGTGCAACGCATCCGCCTGGCGGCCGGCCCGGTAGAGCGCCGTCATGAGCAGGCCGCGCAGCCGCTCCCGCAGGGGATGCTCCGCGACCAGGTGCTCGAGCTCGCCGAGGTCGATGCCGGGCTCGTCGCACGCCAGGTCGGCCGCGATCCGATCCTCGAGGGCCCGCAGCCGGACCTCGCCCAGCCGCCGGATCTCCGGCTGGGCAAACGACTCGTAGGCGACGTCGGCATACGGCTCGCCGCGCCACAGGGAGAGCGCCCCGGCGAGTCGCTCCCGCGCCACGACGGGGTCGTCGGCGAGCAGCGCCCGCCCCTCGGCCGCCAGGCGCTCGAAGCGCACCGCGTCGATCCGGTCCGGGTCCGCGCGCAGGACGTAGCCCGCCGGCTCGGTGGCGAGGACGCGCGGCTCGCCGCCCTCCCGCCGGTCGGGCTCCAGCGCCTCGCGCAGCTTGTAGACGTGGAACGCGACCGACTTCGCGCCGCTGGCCGGCGCTGCGTCGCCCCACAGCTCGTCGGCGATCCGCTCCCACGCCAGGGTGCGGTTCGCATGGATGACGAGGAGCGCCAGGAGGGCGCGCTCCCGCGGAGACGTGACGACGACCTGCCGGCCGTCGTCGACGACCTCGAGCGAGCCCAGGACCCGGAACTCCATCGCGCGGCCCCTTCGGCGCGGCCCGATGCTAGAGCGCGGCGACGCGTCGGCTACGGCCGTTCGGCCGGTTTCGCGCGGGCCGGACCGGAGCGCAGCCGGAGGGACCGGACCTGTGGCCGCCGGTCGCCGCCGAGCGCTACCCGGCGGGCGCCTCGAGCTCGCCGGGATCGCTGATCGCGCTGCTGGCGCCCGGCACGCCGAGCAGCTCGTTGGCAAGCCGGTAGACCCCGACCGCGTCGTCCACGCAGCAGACCACGAGATCGCCCGGCACCGCGCGCCGGATCGCCATCCGGACCGCAGCCGCCTCCTCGAGGATCCGCTCGACCTTCGTCGTGACGGCCTCGCCCTTCGCCTGGGCGGCCCGCACGCCGCGCACGACGTTGGCCGCCGATTCACCGGGCTTCCGCCCGCGCAGCTTGCGGTCCTCACGAACGAAGATCTCGTCGAATGCCCCGGCGGCCAGGTAGCCGTAGTCGTGCTGGTCCGCGTCGCGGCGGTCACCCGGGATCCCGATGACACCGATCGCGCGGCCGCGGGTTGTCGAAGCGACGCCTTTCGCCGACGAGGGCTCGACCATCCGCCGCACGAAGTCGGCCAGCTGGCGCATCCCGTCCACGTTGTGGCTGTAGTCGATGACGAGGCGGACGCCGCCCTGCTCGACGAGGTTCAGGCGCCCGGGCGCCTGGAAGAACGACGTCGTGAAGGTCCGCAGGCCCTGCCGGATGTCGTGGAGGTGGGCGCCGGCCGACCAGGCCGCCGCGGCGGCGGCGAGCGCGTTCGCCACGTTCATGCGGGCCTTGCCGCCGAACGTCGCCGGGACGAGGTGCGTGTAGAGGACGGGCATCGTGCGCGGCCCGAGGCGCAGGACGATCAGCTCGCCGTCGGCCGCCGGCTGGAGGACGAACGCGGCGCCGCCGCGACCGCAGTGGGTGTCGACCCGGTCCCAGGCCTCGCTCCCCTTCTCCGTCGCCATGCTGAAGTAGACCACCCGGCCCCCGGCCCCGCGGGCCATCCGCGCGACCAGCGGGTCGTCGGCGTTGAGGACGGCGGTGCCGGTCTTGGGCACCGCGTCGACGAGCACGCTCTTGACCGAGGCGAGCTGGCGGATCGTGTCGATGCCGCCGAGGCCCAGGTGGTCGCCGGTGACGTTGGTGACGACCGCGACGTCGTTGCGGTCGTAGCCCAGGCCCTCCCGCACGATCCCGCCGCGGGCCACCTCGAAGACGGCCATGTCGACGGTCGGGTTCTGGAGCACCATCTGGGCCGACTTCGGCCCCGACATGTCGCCCTTCTTCGTGAGGCGGCCGTCGATCACGATGCCGTCCGTCGACGTCATGCCGACGCGGCGCCCCATGAGCTTGAAGACGTGGGCGATCATCCGCACCGTCGTCGTCTTCCCGTTCGTGCCGGTCACGGCGACGATCGGGATGCGGGCCGGGGCGCCCGGCGGGAAGAGGAGGTCGAGGACCGGCTTCGCGACGTACTGCGGCTCGCCCTCCGTCGGGTGGGTGTGCATCCGGAACCCGGGCGCGGCGTTGACCTCGACGATCCCGCCGCCGGTCTCGCGGACGGGCTCGGTGATGTCGGGACAGATGAAGTCGATGCCCGCGATGTCGAGGCCGACGACGCGCGCCGCCGTCTCGGCGATCTCCACGTTGTCGGGGTGGGCCTCCATCGTCCGGTCGATCGACGTGCCGCCCGTCGACATGTTGCCGGTGAGGGCGAGCTTGATCCACGTCCCGGCCGGCGGGACGTCGTCGAGGCCGAAGCCCTGCTCGGCGAGGACCGCCTCGGCCGTGCCGTCGAGGCGGATCCGGGTCAGGACCTTCTCGTGCCCGATGCCGCGCCTGGGGTCGCTGTTGGCGATCTCGACGAGCTGGCGCACGCTGCGTTCGCCGTCGCCGGTCACCGACGCCGGGACGCGCTGCGCCACGGCGGCCAGCTTCCCGCCGATCACGAGGACGCGGTAGTCGTTGCCGGTGATGAAGGACTCGACGACGACGTCGCCGCGGCGGCTCTGGCGCTTCGCCTCCGCGAAATGGCCGCGCACCGCATCCGCGTCGCACAGGTCCAGGCCCACGCCGCGCCCGTGGTTCCCGTCGAGCGGCTTGACGACGACCGGGTACCCAAGGCGCTCGGCCGCGGCGACCGCGTCCTCCTCCGTCTCCACGACCTCCGCCCGGGGCACGGGCAGGCCGGCGGCGGAGAGGAGCTGGTTGGTCAGGCTCTTGTCCGACGCGATGTCGACCGCGATCCCGGAGGTCCGGCTCGTCATCGTGGCCCGGATCCGCTGCTGGTGGACGCCCTGCCCCAGCTGCACGAGGGAGAAGCGGTCGAGGCGCAGGACCGGGATGTCGCGGGCGATCGCCTCGTCGACGAGCGCCTGCGTCGACGGCCCGAACGCGAGCCGCTCCGCGAGCAGGATGAGGCGCTCGAGCTCGGCCTCGAGGTCGAACGCGTGGGCGGGGTCGTCCGGGTCCACGAGGTGGTTGACGAGGCGAACGGCCATCCGGCCCGCCTCGAGGCCGACCTGCTCCTCGCCGTACTCGTAGATGACGTGGTAGCGCCCGTCGGCGCCGGCCGAGCGCGTCTTCCCGTGGCGGGCCTCGGTGCCGGCCAGGTTCTGCAGCTCGAGGGCGACGTGCTCGGCCACGTGGCCCATCCACGTCCCCTCGCGAAGCCGGCTGATGAACCCGCCGCGACGGCCGAGGGAGCAGGCGTGATCGTCGAGCGTGGGCAGCATGTCGACGAGCGCGTCGGTGAAGTGCGGGATCGTGTTGCTGGGCCAGCGCTCGAGGTCGCCGAGGTCGACGAGCATCCGGACCACCGGCTTGGGCGACCAGTAGTTCGGGCCGCGGAGGACCCGGCTCTCCAGGATCCGGAGGGTCGCCCGGGCGCGATCCCCCGCCCCGGGGTCGGCGTCGGCGGGCGCCAGGCCCGCGGCGCCGGGCGCCGGGCCCGCGGCGGTGTCGGGCGCGGCCGTCGCCGCCTTCGCGTCCCTCGTGCGGCTCGTCCGGGCCACGCTCCCCTCTCCCTTCGTCACCCTGCGCCGGAACGGTCGCCCGCCGGCTACTCCGAGGCTGCCTCGCCGCCCGCGATCGACCGGAGGGCGGGCGTCGCGATCCGCACGCGGCGCCGGAGGTCGAATCGATACCCCGCCGGCAGCGAGTGCATCACCACGTTGCTGATCATGAGCGGCCGGTGTCCGGCGACCTCCCAGGCGTCGGTCTCGGCCGCCGTGCCGTCGACGATGGTCACGCTGCCCCGGCCGATCACCTCGAACACCTGGTCGGGCGTCACCACCCCGGCCGTGTCCTCATCCACCCCGATCCCCAGCAGGCTGGGGTTCTGGGCGACGAGCGCGAGGAGCCGCCCCAGCCGGTTCCGCTGCTGGAAGTGCTGGTCGATGATCACGCCGGGGAGCAGGCCCAGGCCGGCGCTGATCTGGGCCATCCGCTGCTTGGGCGTCAGGCCCGACGCGCCGAAGGCGATCATGTGCGTCGAGAGGGCCGAGGCCCCCGCGCTCGTGCCGGCCACCACCGCGCCCGCGTGGTAGCGCTCCTCGATGGCCCGCGAGAGGCGCGTCCCGCCGATCGTCGACGCCAGGCGCAGCTGGTTGCCGCCGGTGAGGAAGATCCCGGTCGCGCGTTCCACGAGCCGGGCGAACGTCTCGTCGTTGGCGACGGGCCGGGCCTGGGCGAGGATCGGGTCCACCTGCGCGGCGCCGAGGTCGGTGAAGACCTCCCGGTAGCGCTCGCCCACCTCGACGGCGAACGACGATGCGGTCGCGATGACGGCGATCCGCGCCCGGCTGCCGCCCGCAAGCGCGACGAACCGGCTGAGGATGACCCGGTCGCGGATCTTGTCCTCCGCGCCGCCGATCACGATCAGATGGCCGGTACGCATGGGTCCGCGGAGTATACCGGCGGCCGGAACGCCCGTGCGATACTCGGCGGCGATGTCCCACTCGGCGGCGCTCCCGAGCTCCACGCGCGCACAGGCACACGCCGGCGTGCTGCGCCGCGCGCTGCGGCGCGAGACCGCCCGCCTGCGCCAGCCCCGCCACCTCGTGGCGATCCTGCTCATCGGGATCGCGGCCGGCGTGGGGTTCGCCGCCCTCTTCGCCCGCGGCGAGCTCGCCGGGGCCGACACCCGGGCCTACTGGGCCGCCGTCCGGATCTGGCTCGGCGGCGGCGACCCGTACCACCCGACGGGGCCGTTCATGCCCTACGTCTACGCGCCGTGGCTGCTCCCGCTCTTCGCGCCGTGGGCCCTGCTCCCGTGGGACGTTGCCTGGTTCGCCTGGCGGGCGGCGAACCTCGTGCTGCTCGCCTGGTCGATCGGGTGGGCCTACCGCCTCCATCCGCTGGCGACCGCGATCACGGTCCTGCTCCTGGGGTTCTCGTTCCTGGCCAACCTGGACACGGGGAACATCAACCTGGCGCTCGTCCTGATGATCTGGGCCGCCCAGTTCACGGCCCCGCGCACGGCCGGCTTCCTGTGGGCCCTCGCGACGGCCCTGAAGTGGGTGCCGATCGTCTTCCTGCCGCTCCTGGCGCCCCGCGGTCGCGCCTGGGGCATCGTCTTCCTCGCGATCGGCGGGATCCTGACGCTGCTCACGCTCGACGCCACGCTGGTCCAGCTGCAGGTCCTCCTCGCGTTCCCGCGCCCCCCGCGCATCGACTACCTGGTCTTCCTCTGGTGCCTGGTCCCGTGGCTCTGGCGCGACCCGGACCCCGTCCGCTACCTGCGGCCCGCCACTTGGATCGCCTGGGCCCGCGGCTGGCTGCACGACCTGCGCCGGCCGGCGGCCGCCCTGGGTCGCCTTCGGCGGGCGTTCGGGCTGGCTCCCGCGTAGACCACGCCGCGGCCGCCGCGGCCACCACCCCGCGGCCACCACCCCGCCGCCGTGGCTGCCGCCCGCCGCCACCACCCCGCGGCCACCGCCCGCGGCGCTGCGCAGGACCCGCGGCACGCGCCCGCGGCCACCACCCCGCGGCCACCACCCCGCGGCCGCCGCCCGCGGCCGTCGCCCGCCGCCGTCGCTGCCGCCCGCCGCTGTCGCCCGCCGCCGTTGACGCGCCCGACAGCGGCCCGGGCGCTGCGCAGGACCCGCACCTGGCCGGAATTGCGCCGGGGGACCGTTGGGCAGATCGCCGGCCGATCCCCGGGCACCTGCCGCCCCGGGTCGGCCGATCCCGGCGCGCACGCGTGCTCACGACCCCGATTCACGCGCCCAGCAGACGCGGCGAGGGCGTCCCGGCGAGCACGTGACGGGCCGGCGACCTGCGTAACGGTCCGTGGGCGCACATCCGACGAGATCCGCCGCGCGGCCCACGACGCGCACGTTCGACCGGGCCGGTCGGGGGCCACCCACCTGGGCATCGACCCAGCCGCGCACGTTCGACCGAGCTGGCCGCCGGAGCGGAGGGTCCGAGCGGAGGGGTCCGAGGCGCGGGGCATCCGCGCGCGACACGACCGCGATCGCGCCCCCGGTGCGACACGCGGCGAAGCGCGTCTCACAACGTCGCGGCAGTGCCCCGCCGGATGAGCCTCCGTTCGCGGGCGCCCGGCGCGACCAGCCGGAAGACCGACCGGTCCAGCGAGTAGACCCCCGTGGCCAGCATGCTCAGCCGGCCCAGGCGGAACCCGAAGACCGGGTTCTCGGCGTTGCCGGCGTACAGGGTCGCCGCCCCGCCCGGTTCCAGGACGGCCAGGTTGGCCACGCCGCCCATCGCCTCGTGGAGCGCGGCCAGCAGGTCGCGGGTCGGGCGCCCCAGCTCCCACGCATCCTCGAGCCAGCGCATCCCCACCTCGGAGTCGGCCTTCCCGTGGATCCGCCCGGCGGCGCGGTACGCGTCGCGGAAGCGTCGATGGCGCGCCAGCTCCCCGTTGTGCCCGAAGGCGAAGCGCCCGCCCGCGTCGAGGAACGGCTGCGTGTCGGCCATCCCGAGCCACGAGAAGCGCGAGGGGCGCCGCAGGTGGACCAGCGCCGCGGTGGTTTCCGTGGCGCCGATCACCTCGCGGCGCGGGTCGTCGCGGAAGGCCATCGTGGCGCGGTACCCGTCGAGGGACCCATCGGGTCGCACCCACGAGACGCCCCAGCCGTAGCCGGCCAGGCCGTAGCGCTCGAGACCCTCGGCCAGCTCCCACAGGGCGCCCAGGGCGAAGGGCTCGTCGGCGCGGACCGCCAGCAGCTCACACATGCCGCGATGGTAGCCGGACGGTCCGGTCCCGTGAGCCGGACGGTCCGCGATCGCCGGCGCCGTCTCACCGTTTGCCCGGTCGCGGCCCCGACGCGTCTACTCCGCGAGCCGGCCCCGGACGTCGGCCTCCCAGCCGGGGAAGTAGCGCCCGATGACGGGAAGGTCGAAGGCGCGCAGGATCGACGAGGCCGGCTCGCGCTCCAGGAGAAAGGTGAACGCGGCGCGGACCAGGCGCTCCGGGTCCGCGGCACCCGGGTCCAGGTGGGCGAGCTCGGCGGCGCCAACGCTGACGTGATGCTCGGTCGCGAAGGCGCCCTCGCGGACGCGGACGAGGCAGAACCAGCCGGCGCCGTCGCGGCCGCAGCGCACGTCGATGGTTCGATCGGTCATCGTGACTCCTCCACTGCGATCTCGTCAGTGCGCGTCGTGGCGCTGCCGCGGGCCGCGGGCTGGCAGCTCGGGCACCAGTAGGTGGTGCGGGGCAGGTCCCCGTGGCGCAGCGCCCGGATGATCGTCCCGCAGCGCCGGCACGGCCTGCCCGCGCGGCCGTAGACCCAGAGCCGCCCGCCCCTGGCGGGGCCGGTCGAGTCGTGCCCGGCACCCGCAGCCTGCCCGGCACCCGCAGCCTGCCCGGCACCCGCAGCCTGCCCGGCAACCGGGCCGACGACTGCCCCCAACGGGTGCCCGCCGCCCGCCGGTCCCGTCGTCACGCGCGCGGCCGACGCCCGGTTCGCCAGCAGGAGCGCCCGGGCCCGGTCCACGAGCCGGCCAAGCGCCTGGTCGTCGAGCCCGCCCACCATCGCGAACGGGTCGACGCGCTCGATGAACAGCACCTCGCTCTTGTAGACGTTCCCGATCCCGGCCAGCGCCCGCTGGTCCAGCAGCGCCTCGGCGGCGGTCAGCCCGGCGCGCCAGGGATCACGCAGCCGCCGGAGCGCCTCCTCCCGGTCGAAGCCGTCCGCGGTCGCATCCGGCCCGAGTCCCGCCAGCGGTGGGTGGACCCCCTGCGCGCGCGTCGCGAGCAGCTCGACCACCGGCGCGTCGAAGCAGACGGCGACGGCGCCCGGGACCTCCAGGACGACGACGGCCCGACCTGCCGGCCGGCGCCACGGCTCACCGGGGCGGTAGCGGTGCCACGACCCGTGCATCCGGAGGTGCGTCCGGAGCTCCAGACCGTTGTCGAAGCGGACAAGAAGGTTCTTGCCGGCGGCGTCGACGGAGGTCACCGTCGCCCCGACGACGCGCCCGATCTGCGGGCCGGGCACCCGTGCGCGGGCGGCCGTGACGACGCGCCCCACCAGGTGCGGGCGCAACCCGGCGGCGGTGCGGTAGAGCGTGTCGCCCTCGGGCATCGATCGCTCGACGGCCCGTCAGCGGCGCGATCGCAGGGCGAGGCCACGGTAGCCGGGCACGAAGCCGGCCTCGACCAGGCGCGCGCGCCAGGGATGCTCGGGTCCCAGCGGCACCCCGTCCACCCGCGTGACGACGAGCTCGCGCAGGCGGCCCTCGCCGAGCAGCCCGCCCAGCGCCGCGAGGGCCGGCGCCGCGCGCTCCGGGTCATCGGCGGCCGGGAACGTGGCCAGCCCCTTGCCGCCGCGCTCCACGTACAGGACCGCGGCACCATCGACCATCACGACGTGAGCCCCAGCCGCACGCTGGAAGGGCCGACGGTCGTCGTCGCCGCGGCGCGGCCACGCCAGCGCGGCCCCGTACGGCTGGGCCGGATCGGCGGCCGCCAGCAGGTCCACCCGGCTCCGCTCCGGGTCGGGCTCTCGCACCGCCCGGAGCCGGTCGATCGCTCCCGCGAGCGCGAACTGGGCGGCGCCCAGGCCGTCGACGAAGTAGCCCCGCCGGATCCGCCCCGCCTCCTCCAGCGCCCGCAGGACCGGGTAGACGGCGGCGAACCCGCCCTCGACTCCCTCGCCCATCACGGCCTCGCGGGTCAGGACGCCGTGGCGGTCGAGCAGCGCCAACGCGAGCGCATGGAGGCGCGCGGTCGCCGAGGGAACGGCAGGGACGGCCGGCGCCCCGGCGGCCGGCGCCCCGGCGGCCGGCGCCCCGGCAGCCGGCGGCGGGACGGCCGGCGGCGCGGCGGTCTCCGGGCCCACGTCGGCCGGCGCACTGCCGTCCACGAGCGACCAGCGCCCGGCCGCCTCCGGCGGGCCCAGCGTGGCCAGGCGTCCGGGGCGCGGCCGGCGATCGCCCGCGGGCCGCTTCCAGCGCAGCGCGCGCAGCGGGGCGAACGTGTCGTTCGTGACCTCGCCGGCCCAGACGAGGTCCCACAGCGCGTCCAGCACCTCGCGGTCCGACCCGCCGCCGGCCGCGCCGAAGAGCTCGCGATAGAAGGACGCCCCGCGCCGGCCCAGCCAGGCCCGGATCGCCTCGTGCCGTGGCCCGGCGGGCCGGTCGCCCGCGGCCGCCTGCCCTGCGACGAGGGCCGCCCGGAGCACGTCACCCCGCCCCGGCCGGAAGAGCGCGACCCGGCCGTCGTCACGTCCCAGCGGCCCGCAGCCCACCCAGGCGACCTCGCCGAGCGCCCCCAGCTCGTCGAGCAGTCGCGGCTGGTAGCCCGGCACGCGCGCGGGGAGCACGTCGCGCTCCAGGACCGATGCCGGGATCGGCACCCCGGCCAGCTGGTCCACGACCTCGGCGAGCCGCTCCAGGGCGGCCTGGCCGCGGAGCGGCGGCGGGACCTCCGCGCCCGACGGTGCCCCGGACCGGCGCCGGCGCGACGCCCTGCCAGGCCGGCAGGAAGCGGGCCAGCGCGGCGGGATCGACCGGCTCGACCTCACGGCGGAGCCGGGCCAGCGAGCGCCGGCGCAGGAGCCGCAGCACGTCGGGATCGCACCACTCCCGCTCGACCCCGCCCGGCCGGAACTCCCCGCGAAGGAGCGACCCGCACTCGACGAGCCGCGTCAGCGCCTCCTCCACGATCCCGACCGGCAGCCCCCACCGGCGCGCCGGCTCCGCCGCGAGGAACGGCCCGTGCGTGCGGGCCCAGCGGGCGAGCAGCCCACCGAGGGCGTCGCGCGTGTCGCCGAGGAAGGCGGCCGGCGTCCCGGGCGGCGGCTGGGCGCCGGTCGCGTCGCGGTAACGGGCGGCATCCTCCACCGCGATCCAGCGCTCCTCGCCGCCGATCCGGACCACGACGGCGCGCCGGGTGGCGGCGAGCGTCTCCAGCCACTCCCGCGCGGCCGGCTGGCCGCCCCGCGTGCGGGCGGCGACCTCGTCCTCGGAGAGCTCGCCGATCCGCCGCAGCAGGTCGGCGACCTGGTCGACCGACCCGGCCTTCCGTTCGTCGACGAGCGCCTGCCGCTCGAGCTCGGTCTCCTCGAGGGCGGCCGGGTCGAGGAGCTCGCGGAGCTCCTCCTGCCCCAGCAGCTCGCGCAGGAGGTCGCGGTCGAGCGCCAGCGCCTGGGCGCGACGCTCCGCGAGCGGGGCATCGCCCTCGTACATGTAGGCGGCGACGTAGTCGAAGAGCAGGGATGAGGCGAACGGGGTGGCGCGGGGCGTCTCCACGCGGTGGACCGCGATCTCGCGCCGCTCGATCCCGGCCAGCACCTCCCGCAGCGCGGGCAGGTCGAAGACGTCCGCCAGGCACTCGCGGTAGGTCTCCACGAGGATCGGGAAGCTGCCGTACCGGCTCGCGACGGCCAGCAGGTCGGCGGCCCGCTGGCGCTGCTGCCAGAGGGGCGTCCGCGTCCCCGGCCGGCGCCGCGGCAGGAGGAGCGCCCGCGCCGCATTCTCGCGGAAGCGGGCCGCGAAGAGGGCCGTGCCCCCGACGGCCGCCACGACGCGGTCCTCCACGCCGTCGGCATCGGGGAAGAGGTCGTCCTCCACGCCCTCGAGGTCGCCGTCCGGGAGGCGGATCGCGATCCCGTCGTCGGACCAGATGCTGGCCACCTCGGCGCCGAGGCGCTCGCGGAGGCGGGCCTCGATCGCCATCGCCCACGGAGCGTGGACCCGGCCGCCGAACGGGCTGAGGATCACCAGCCGCCAGTCGCCCAGCTCGTCGCGGAAGCGCTCGACGACCACGCGGCGGTCGGTCGGCAGCGCGCCTGCGGCCTCGCGCTCGTCCTCCAGGTAGCCGACGAGGTTCTCGGCAGCCAGGGCGTCGAGATGGTGCCGCTCGCCGAGGCGGGCGAGCGCGGCGGCCCGGCCCTTGGCGCCCCGCGCGAGGTCGGCCTCGACCTCGCGCACGAACGCGCCCATGGCGCGGCCCAGCTCGACCGGCCGGCCGACGGCGTCGCCCTTCCAGAAGGGCAGCTTGCCGGGCTGGCCCGGCGCCGGCTCGACGATCACGCGATCCGGCGTGATCTCGGCGATCCGCCAGCTGCTGGCGCCGAGCACGATGACGTCGCCGTGCATGCCCGCGCGGAGCTCGTAGACCATCTCCTCGTCGAGCTCGCCGACGCGACGCCCGGGGGTCCCGGCCTCGCCGGCGACGAAGACGCCGTAGAGCCCCCGATCGGGGATGGTGCCCCCGGACGTCACGGCCACGACCCGCGCGTCGCGCCGGCCCTCGACGGTGTCGGCCACGCGGTCCCACACGAGGCGCGGCTTGAGCTCCGCGAACTCGTCCGACGGATAGGCGCCGGCGAGCATCGCCAGGACCCCCTCCAGCGCCTCGCGCGTCAGCGTCTCGAACGGGGCGGCGGACGTGATCGCGGCGTGGAGCTCCGCCACCGACCAGCGGTCCATCACCGCCATGGCGACGACCTGCTGGGCCAGGACGTCGAGGGGCGTTCGGGGGATCGAGGTCGCCTCGATCGCGCCCTCGCGCATCCGCTCCGCGACGACGGCGCATTCGAGGAGGTCGCCGCGGTACTTCGGGAAGATGACGCCGCTGCTCACCTCGTCGACCTGGTGGCCGGCACGCCCGATCCGCTGCAGGCCGCGCGCCACCGAGGTCGGGGATTCCACCTGGATCACGAGGTCGATCGCGCCCATGTCGATGCCGAGCTCCAGCGAGGAGGTGGCGACGAGGGCCGGCAGGCGGCCCTCCTTGAGCGCCTCCTCGATCGCGACGCGCTGCTCGCGGGCGATCGAGCCGTGGTGGGCCCGCACCAGGTCCTCGCCGGCCAGCTCGTTGAGCCGCTGGGCCAGCCGCTCGGCGAGGCGGCGGCTGTTCACGAAGACGAGCGTGCTCCGGTGGCTGCGGATCAGGTCCAGGATGCGGGGGTGGATCGCCGGCCAGATGCTGACCCGCATCTCGCCGCCTGCCACGGGGCCGCCGGGCTGCTCCTCGAGCGGGAGCGCCTCGCCGAGGCGGCTCATGTCCTCCATCGGCACGACGACCTGGAGATCCAGGCGCTTCTTCGACCCGGCATCGACGACGGTCACGGCGCGGCCGGGTCCGGTCCCGGCGAGGAAGCGCCCGATCGTCTCGAGCGGCCGCTGGGTCGCCGAGAGGCCGATCCGCTGCAGGGGCGGGGCGTCGGGCCCGCGGAGGTGCTCGAGCCGCTCCAGCGAGAGCGCCAGGTGGGCTCCCCGCTTCGTGCCCGCGATCGCGTGGACCTCGTCGACGATCACGTGCTCGACGCCGCGCAGCGTCTCCCGGGCGCCCGAGGTCAGCAGGAGGTAGAGGGACTCCGGCGTGGTGATCAGGATCTCGGGCGGGCTCTTCGCCAGCGCCCGGCGCTCGTCGGCCGGCGTGTCGCCCGTCCGCGACGCGATCGTCACCGGCCGGACGGGCGTCCCCAGGCGCCTCCCGGCAAGGGCGATCCCCGCCAGCGGCGCCCGCAGGTTGCGCTCGACGTCGTAGGTGAGGGCCTTGAGCGGGCTGACGTACAGGATCCGCACCGATGCGCCGCCGGCCGCCGTTCGCGGTGGGGCCGGGGCCCGGACGAGGCGGTCGAGGCCCCAGAGGAACGCGGCGAGGGTCTTGCCGCTCCCCGTCGGGGCGTGCAGCAGGACGTGGCCGCCGCCCGCGATCGCCGCCCAGCCGTCGACCTGGGCCTTCGTCGGCGCCGCGAACGCGTCCCGGAACCACGCCGCGACGGGCGGCGCGAAGCGCGCGAGCGGGTCCTCGACGGGCACGGTCGCGACGGGGCCGGGGGGCGGATCGGATCGGCGGGCCACGGGACCGCGAGTATACGGCGGCGAGCGCAAACCGACCAGGTGTTCGAATCGTGAGCGACCGGGGAGAGCCGCAGCGAGAGCCCGCCGGGACGTCGTGCCCGCGCGGCCGTGCGCGGGTGCCGATCACACGGCGGGGTGCGCCTCGTGGAGGAGCGCCGGCTCGAGGATCTCGTCCATCAGGCCCAGCTCCAGGCACTCGTCGGGGCCGAGGAAGCGCTCCCGGCCCGACCAGACGAAGCGGCGCCACCACGCCGCGTCCTTGTGGCCGGTGCGCCGCGCGAAGAGCTCGGCGACGGTCACCTGGTAGTGCTCGGAGAGCAGCTGGTAGTCCTTGAAGATCCGCTCGTCCTCGCCCGACAGGAGCCAGTGCGTGGAGTGCAGCATCAGCGTCCCGTAGCGCCCGATCGATCGGTGGTCGCCCGCCTGGCTGACGATGGCGCCCATCGAGTAGGCGTAGCCCAGGACCGCCGTGTTGATTCGAACATCGTGCTGGCGCCGCATCCGGTTGATCATCTCCATCATCGCCAGCCCGTCGCCGACGGAGCCGCCGCCCGAGTTGATGTAGACGGTGATCGGCTGGTCGCGCTGGCCGCGCCGTGGCACGGACATGAGGAGCAGCGTCTTCGCGAAGTCCTCGGCATGCGCCGGGTCGATGTCGGTCACGAAATACGAGCCGGTCGCATCGAGCGCGATGCGCCGCATCTGGGCCTCGGCCAGGAGGGCGCCGAGATCCGGCACTCGAATGCCCACGTCAGCCTCCGCGCTTGGTCGAACCCGCCCCGCCGGCCCGCGATCGGTCGCAGAGCCCTCGAAGCCACACCGCCCCGAGCGTAGCGCGCCGCGCGCCGGCCCGCGCGTGCCGTTCGGCCGGACCTATCCTGCCGGCATGCGCGTCGTCCACTCGCCGATCCATCTCCTCCACGAGCCGTCGTTCGAGGTCTTCAGCGGCCACGTCGGGCCGGCGTACGAGGTCCCGGCCCGCGCCGAGGCGATCCGTGCCGCGCTGGCCGCGGATCCGGCCTTCGCCCTGGAGCTGCCCGCGGAGCACGGCCCGGAGCCCGCCCACGCCGTTCACGACCCGGGGCTCCTGCGCTTCCTCGAGGAGGCGTGGGACGCCTGGCGCGACGCCGGCGGTGCGGCGGACGGCTTCATGGCGGACGCGTTCCGGCACGCCGGGCTGCGCGGCGGCACGCGACCGCCCTCCGGAGCCCCGGGCTCCCGGCGGACGGATCGGCCACTGGTGCTTCGACACGGCAACGCCGATCACCGTCGGGACCTGGCCGGCAGCGCGGGCCGCCGTCGACGTCGCGCTGACCGCGGCCGACGCGGTCCTCGCCGGCGAGGGCGTCGCCTACGGCCTCTGCCGCCCGCCGGGGCACCACGCGGGACGCACCGTCTTCGGCGGGTACTGCTACCTCAACAACGCGGCGATCGCCACCGAGCACCTCGTGCGGGCGGGGGCGGGGCGCGTGGGGATCCTCGACGTGGACTTCCATCACGGCAACGGGACGCAGGAGGTCTTCTGGGAGCGCGACGACGTCGCCTACGCGTCCCTGCACGCCGATCCGCACCGCGCCTACCCCTACTTCTCCGGGCACGCGGACGAGCGGGGCGGCGGCGCGGGGACCGGCGCGACCTTCAACCAGCCGCTCCCGGCGGGCACCGGCGACACGGCCTACCTGGTCGCCCTGGACCGCGCCCTCGACTGGCTGGACGGGCGCCACGATGGGATCGTGGTCGTCAGCCTCGGCATCGACACCTACCGTCGCGACCCGCTCTGCGACTTCGCGCTCACCACGCCCGCCTACCACGAGGTCGGGCGCCGGGTCGCGGCGACCGGCGCCCGACTGGTCGTCCTGCAGGAGGGCGGCTACCACCTCGGTGACCTCGGCGAGAACGTCCGCCAGTGGCTGCGCGGCGCGGCCGGCCTGGACCCCGAGCCCCGCGTTCCCGCCGACGCCGCGACGACCCTGCCGGGCTGAGAGACCCGCAGGCTCGCGCGCCGGGCCGCGCCGGGGTTCGCTAGTGCGTCGTGCCCGGCAGCTCCGACACCCCGCTCTCGCCGGCCAGCCAGCCTCGGAGGCTGCCGCGCCAGAGCGCCCGCGCGTGGAAGGACCCAGCCCGCCCGATC
This sequence comes from uncultured Chloroflexia bacterium, assembly GCA_963713285.1. Lineage (GTDB taxonomy): Bacteria > Chloroflexota > Limnocylindria > Limnocylindrales > CSP1-4 > CTSoil-043. Next base: position 95,389 of record CAVQLA010000009.1, read on the forward strand.
CCGTCCATCCCGCCGGCCTGGACCAGCGTCTCCAGGAGGGGCGCCAGCTGCGACCCGTAGACGTGCATGCACGGCTCCGGCCGGACCCCGGGCCACGAGTAGCACGAGACGACGGTCCGGCGCTCGGCCGTGGGGATCCCGGGTGGCAGCGCGTCCCAGGCCGGGTCGTCCGGGGCGAACTCCCACTGGTCGAGCGTGCCCTGCGGGATCCCCTCCACGCCGCGGACGACCTTCGGCTCGGCGTCGAGGAGGTACGGGTCGACGACGAGGTCGCAGATCACCGCGTGCTCCGGCATCAGGGCGATCCAGGCGTTCGGGACCAGCGGGACGGAGGCATCGTGGCGCTGCGTGGCGTCCACCAGGATGTCGGTGACGCCGAGCCGGCGCCGCAGGTAGTCGGCGTCGCGGGTCAGGTTGCGGCCCGTCGTCACCACCTCCACGCCGGGGAGGCCCATCCGCATGAAGGCCTCGTTGCGGGCGTCGTCCCCGAACTTCGTGGAGAACTCCACGGCGTGCTTGCCGACCTGCCCGGCGCCCATGATCGTGACCCGCACGGGGTCGCGCGCCGGCTCCACCAGGGCCGGCCAGTTGCGCTCGAGGGCGGCGAACGCGGAGGCGACGCCGTTCCAGGCGACGCTGCGGAGGTTCTCGACGAGCCGCCGGCCCTCGTCGTTGATGATCATGTCCAGGGCGATCGCCTCGATCCCGAGATCCCGGAGCATCTCGACCCGGGCGGGGCGAGTCGTGAAGTGGAGCATGGAGACAAGCAGGGCGCCGCGACGCAGCCGGTCGTACTTCCCCTCCGGTGCCCGCAGCACGACGACAAGGTCCTGGCGGTAGGTGGTCTCCTCGTCGGTGACGTGCACGTCCGGCGAGAGCGCCAGGTAGTCGTCGTCGGAGTAGCCCATCCCGGAGCCGATCCCCGTCTCGACGTAGACCTCGGCCCCGAGCGCCGTGAGCAGGCCCACGAGGGGCGGCAGGAAGTCGCGGCGCTCGTTCGGCTCCTTGTGCATGCGCGGGAATCCGATCGTCAGCCGTCGCCCGTCACTCGCCATGCCAACGCCCTCCGGGGTGAGCGACGAGGCGCCCGTCGGGTCGCCGTCGCCGCCGGTTCCGGCGATCGTGGGGGTCCGCGAGGGCGCGGTCGAGGGACGACCGGCCCGACCGGTCGGGGCCGGGCGGCCCCATCCGAATGCGGGCCCGCCCGCCGCGCCCGCCCGCCCGCCGCGCCCGCTCGCCGCTCCGCCCGTCGGCTAGGATGCGCACATGTTCGGCGTCGACTTCATCGTCATCCTCGTGGTGGTCCTGATCGTGGTGCTGATCTGGCGCGGGCCCAAGATGCTGCCGAAGTGGGGCGAGATGCTCGGGCGCGGCGTCAAGGCCACCCGCAAGGAGGTCGAGGACCTCCAGGACGAGATGAGCAAGCGCGACGACGGGGCGCCTCCCACCGCCTGAGCCGCCGGCCGCCCGGCCGCGCCGCCGGCACCCCGTCGCGCCGCCCGTTGGTTCGTTCGCCTCCAAACGGTTTGCGTCCTAACCATTCGTACGCTATCGTTCGGGGATGCACCGCCCGTCGCACGTCCCCGTCGTTCCCCTCGACGGCCTCGACCCGCTCTCGGCGCGCGTCCACGCGGCGTTCATGCGGGCGCTCGCGGCCCACCGGCAGCTGATGGTGCGGGTGCTCGCCGGGGAGGACGCTCATCCCGGCCAGGCCATCTGCCTGCGCATGCTGACCGAACGGGACGGGCTGAGCCAGCGCGAGCTCGCCCAGGTGCTCCACCTGTCGCCGCCGACGGTCACGGCGATGCTGCAGCGGATGGAGAAGGCAGGGACCGTCGAGCGCCGCCCGGACGCGGCGGACCAGCGGGTCACGCGGGTCCACGTCACCGACGCCGGCCGCGAGCTCGAGCGCAGCCTTCGCTCCGTGATGGGCACCGCGCTCGGCCAGGTCCTCGACCCGATCCCCGAGGCCGATCGACGGGAGCTGGAGCGCCTGCTCGGCCTGCTGGCCGACCGCGCGGCCGGAGCACCCGAATGATCCGGCTCCTCGCGACGTACCTCCGCCCGTACCGGGGGCCCCTCGTCCTCGTCGTCGCCCTGCTGCTCGTCCAGGCCCTCGCGAACCTCTACCTGCCCGAGCTGAATGCGGAGATCATCAACAACGGGGTCGCGACCGGGGATACCGACTACATCCTCCGGACCGGCGCCGTGATGCTGGGCGTGACGGTCGTCCTCGGGATCGTCTCGATCATCGCGGTCTACTGGGCGGCACGCGTCTCGATGGGATTCGGGCGCGACGTGCGGGGCGCCATCTTCCGCTCGGTCGAGTCGTTCTCGCAGGTCGAGGTCAACCACTTCGGGACGGCCTCGCTCATCACCCGCAACACCAACGACGTCCAGCAGGTCCAGATGGTCGTCCTGATGGGCCTGACCGTCATGGTGTCGGCGCCGATCATGATGGTGGGCGGCCTGATCATGGCCATGCGCCAGGACATCCCGCTGACGGGGATCCTCCTGGTGATCGTGCCGATCATGGTGGTCATCATCGGGCTCGTCGTCCGGCGTGCCCTGCCCCTCTTCCAGGCGATGCAGCGGAAGATCGACCGGATCAACCAGGTGATGCGCGAGACGCTCGCCGGCGTCCGGGTCATCCGCGCGTTCGTACGCACGGACTACGAGGAGCGGCGCTTCGACGAGGCGAACCGCGACCTGTTCGAGACCGCGCTGTCGGTCAACCGGCTCTTCGCGATCATGATGCCGACGCTGATGGCGATCATGAACCTGACGACCGTGGCGGTCCTCTGGTTCGGGGCGTTCCGGGTGGACAGCGGCGAGATGTCGATCGGCAGCCTCACCGCGTTCCTGCAGTACATCATCCAGATCCTCTTCGCCATCATGATGGCGACCTTCATGTTCGTGATCGTGCCGCGGGCGGCGGTCTCGAGCGACCGGATCGCGGAGGTCCTCGCGACGGAACCGTCGATCCACGATCCGGCCGAGCCGGTCAGCCCGGCGCGCACCGGCCGCGTCGAGTTCCGGGACGTGGAGTTCCGCTACCCGGGCGCCGAGGACCCCGTGCTGCGCGGCATCTCCTTCACGGCCAACCCCGGCGAGACGACGGCGATCGTCGGGAGCACCGGCAGCGGCAAGTCCACCCTGGTCAACCTGCTGCCCCGCTTCTACGACGTGACCGGCGGCCACGTCCTCGTCGACGGCGTCGACGTCCGGGAGATGGACCGCGCCGACCTGTGGAGCCGCATCGGGCTCATCCCGCAGCGCGCCTTCCTGTTCGGCGGCACCGTTGCCAGCAACCTCCGCGTCGGCGACGAGGCCGCATCGGACGAGGACCTCTGGAAGGCGCTCGACATCGCGCAGGGGCGCGAGTTCGTGGAGGAGATGCCCGAGCGCCTCGACGCGCCGATCGCGCAGGGCGGCACCAACGTCTCCGGCGGCCAGCGCCAGCGCCTCGCGATCGCCCGCGCCCTCGTCAAGCGGCCCGAGATCTACGTCTTCGACGACAGCTTCTCGGCCCTCGACTTCCGGACCGACGCCCGCCTCCGGGCCGCCCTCCAGCGCGACCTCGCGACGGCGACCGTCGTCATCGTCGCCCAGCGCGTCGGCACGATCCTCCACGCCGACCGGATCGTGGTGCTCGATGCCGGCGGCGTCGCCGGCATCGGCACCCACCACGAGCTGATGGCCACCTGCGACACGTATCGCGAGATCGTCTACTCGCAGCTCTCCGAGGAGGAGGTGGCGTGAGCGGCCCCGGCATGGGCCGCGGCCCCGCCGGCGGCCAGCCCGCCCGCCGCGGTCCCGGAGGCCCCGGGGGCGGGCACGGGCCGATGGGCTTCGCCGCGGGACCCGTGGCCAAGCCCCGCAACTTCCGCGGCTCCTTCCGGCGGCTCATCGGCGAGCTTGCCCCGGAACGCATCCTCGTCGTCCTGGTGATGGCCTTCGCGATCGTCAGCGTCGGCTTCGCGATCGTCGGCCCCAAGATCCTCGGCAACGCCACCGACCTCATCTTCGAAGGGTGGATCGGCAACCAGCTGCCGCCGGGGATATCGAAGGAGGCGGCCGTCGAGGCGCTCCGGGCGGCCGGGCAGGACAACCAGGCCGACATGCTGGCGAGCATGGATGTCGTGCCCGGGCAGGGCATCGACTTCGCCGCCCTGGGCGGGATCCTCCTGCTCGTGACGGGGATCTACCTCGCCAGCTCGGTCTTCAGCTGGGCGCAGGCGTACATCATGGCCGGCGTCACCCAGCGGACCGTCTACCGCCTCCGGCGCCGCGTGGACACGAAGCTCGGCGAGCTCCCGCTGGCCTACTTCGACCGCGAGTCGCGCGGCGACATCCTGAGCCGGGTCACCAACGACATCGACAACATCGCCCAGACACTCCAGCAGAGCCTGACGCAGCTGATCACGGCCTTCTTCACGGTGATCGGCGTGCTGATCATGATGTTCTGGATCAGCCCGCTCCTCGCGGTCATCTCGCTGCTGATCGTGCCGCTCTCGATCGTCGTCACGGTGCTGATCGCCAGCCGCTCGCAGAAGCAGTTCGCCGCCCAGTGGGAGCGCACGGGGACGCTCAACGGCCACATCGAGGAGATGCACACCGGGCACGCGGTGGTCAAGGCGTTCGGACGCCAGCGCGAGGCGATCCAGAAGTTCGGCGAGGAGAACGAGGCGCTCTACCAGGCCTCGTACCGGGCGCAGTTCATCTCCGGGACGATCCAGCCGGCCATGAACGTCCTCGCGAACCTCAACTACGTCGCGATCTGCGTCATCGGCGGCGTCCAGGTGGCCTCGGGCAGCATGTCGCTCGGTGATGTCCAGGCCTTCATCCAGTACTCCCGCCAGTTCACGATGCCGATCGTCCAGACCGCCAGCATCATGAACGTGCTCCAGTCCGCGGTCGCCTCCGCCGAGCGCGTCTTCGAGCTCCTCGACGAGCCCGAGCAGGTGCCCGAGACCACCACGCCGACGGCCCTCGAGCACGTCGCGGGCCGGGTCGCCTTCGACAAGGTCAGCTTCCGCTACCTGCCCGATACCCCGCTCCTCGAGGACCTCGACCTCGTCGCCGAGCCCGGGCACACGATCGCCATCGTCGGCCCGACCGGCGCCGGCAAGACGACCCTCGTCAACCTGCTGATGCGCTTCTACGAGATCGACGCGGGTCGCATCACCGTCGACGGCGTCGACATCCGGGAGCTGACCCGCGACCGGCTGCGGGGCATCTTCGGGATGGTCCTGCAGGATGCCTGGCTCTTCTCCGGCACCATCCGCGAGAACATCGCCTACGGCCGCGAGGGCGCCACCGAGGACGAGATCCTCGACGCGGCGCGCGCCGCCCACGTCGACCACTTCGTGCGGACGCTGCCGGACGGCTACGACACGCGGCTCGACGACGACGCCACGAGCGTCTCCGCGGGCGAGAAGCAGCTCCTCACGATCGCCCGCGCCTTCCTGGCGGACCCGGAGATCCTCATCCTCGACGAGGCGACGAGCTCGGTGGACACGCGGACCGAGGTGCTGATCCAGCGGGCGATGGCGCGCCTGATGCACGGGCGCACGAGCTTCGTGATCGCCCATCGCCTCTCCACGATCCGCGACGCCGAGCTCATCCTGGTGATGAACCAGGGCGCGATCGTCGAGCAGGGCACGCACGCGGAGCTCCTCGCCCGGCGCGGCTTCTACCACGAGCTCTACAGCAGCCAGTTCGAGGAGGCGCTCGAGCCGGCGGTGTAGGCGCCTGGTCGAGCGCGGCCGGGCCGCGACCACCCGCGGCGCCGGCGCGCCCATCCCCTATCCCGCGAGGATCGCCGCGAGGGCCTCCGGCTCGGTGACGGGCTGGCGGCAGGCGAAGCCGCGGCAGACGAAGGCGGTCGGTGCCCCCCGCAGCGCGAACCGGGCCTGCAGGAGCGGCACCGAGCTCGCGGCCGAGTCACGGCCGATCGCCACGACCTGGCGGGGCCGCCAGCCGAGGTGGGCCGGAGCTCCGCGCGCCACGGCGGCCAGCCGCGCGGTCCGCGGGTCGGCCGGGTCGCCGATGATCGCGATCTCGTCCACGGGGCCGGCCCGCCAGTCGATCGCGGCGAGCCACTGGGCGAAGGCCGTCGGGTACGTCGCGACCACGCCGACGACGGCCCCGATGGCGGCGTCGGCGGCGTCGAGGTACCGGCCCTCGCCCGTGAGCGCCGCGAGCCGCAGGAGCACGGTGGCGGTCATCGCCCCGCCCGACGGGATCGCGTTGTCCTCCAGGGAGCGCGGACGGGCGACCAGCCGCTCGGCGTCGTCGGCGGTGTCGTGGAACCCGCCCTCCGGATCGCTGAAGTGGGCGAGGATCGCGTCGACCGTCTCCCGCGCCGCCGCGAACCAGCGCTCGTCACCCGTCGCCTCGTACAGCGCGACGAGGCCCTCCGCCATGCAGGCCTGGTCCTCCAGCGTCCCGGCATGGCGGGCGCGGCCGTCCTTCCACGATCGCAGGAAGCGCCCGTCGGGCGCTCGCAGGACGGCGAGCAGGTGGTCCGCGGCGCGCTCCGCGTGGGCCAGGTAGCGCGCGGCGATCGCCCCCAGGCCCGGGTCCGGATCGCGCGCCAGGAGCGCCGCCGCGTCCGCGTACGCGGCGATCGCCAGGCCGTTCCAGCCGGCGAGGGCTTTGTCGTCACGGGCCGGCTGGGTCCGCCGGTCGCGGACCGCGAGCAGCGCGGCGCGGGCGCGCTCCAGGAGACCTGCCACCTCGTCCGGCGCTCGCCCGTGCCGCCGCGCCAGGCCGTCGTCGCTCGCGACCCGGTGCAGGATCACGCGACCTTCCCAGTTGCCGGTCTCGGTGACGTCGTAGGCCTCGGCGAACAGCGGCCAGGCGTCGGCCAGGCCGCCGGCGACCAGCGCGTCCCGGATCTCGTACGCCGTCCACGTGTAGGTGGCGCCCTCCTCCCCGTCGGTATCGGCGTCGAGGCTCGCAGCAAGGGCACCGTCCGGCAGGGTCATCTCGCGGGCGACGAAGTCGAGCGTGGCCGTCGCGACACGCAGGTACGCGGGATCGTCCGCCTGGGCCCAGGCGTGGACGTAGACGCGGGCGAGCAGGGCGTTGTCGTAGAGCATCTTCTCGAAGTGCGGCACGAGCCACGCCGCGTCGGTCGCGTAGCGGGCGAAGCCGCCGCCGAGCTGATCGAAGATGCCCCCCGCGGCCATCCGGTCCAGCGCTCGGCGCGCCGCCGGGAGCGCCCGCTCGTCGCCGCCCGCGGCACGCCGCAGGAGGAAGTCGATCGTCATCGGCTGGGGGAACTTGGGCGCGCTCCCCCACCCCCCGTGGACGGGATCGAGCTCCCCCTCCAGCGTCGCGACTGCGGCCGCGAGCAGCGCGGCGTCGGGTGCCACCTCGCCCTCGGAGAGGCGGACCCGGCGGGCGACGTGGGCGGCGAGCTCGCTCGCCGACGTCTCGAGCTCGGTCCGCCGTGCGCGCCAGGCGTCGAGGACCCCGGCCAGGACGTCGCGGAACGACGGCATCCCGTGCCGCCGGGTGTCGGGGAAGTAGGTCCCGCCGTAGAACGGCCGGCCGTCGGGGGCCAGGAAGACCGACATCGGCCAGCCACCCGACCCGGTCATGGCCTGGACGGCGCCCATGTAGACGGCGTCGAGGTCCGGCCGCTCCTCCCGGTCGACCTTGATGGCGACGAAGTGCTCGTTGAGGTACGCCGCGGTCGCCGGGTCCTCGAACGACTCGCGCTCCATCACGTGGCACCAGTGGCATGCCGCGTAGCCGATGGACAGGAAGATCGGCCGGTCCAGCCGCCGCGCGCGCTCCAGCGCCTCCGGCCCCCAGGGGTACCAGTCGACCGGGTTGTGGGCGTGCTGGAGGAGGTACGGGCTCGTCTCGCCGGCGAGCCGGTTGGCGGGCATGCGCGGATGCTACGCCCGTACGCCGTCGGCCCGGCCCACGATCGCGCTCGCGGCAGGTTCGGGCAGGCCCGGGACGAGGCCATCCAGGAGCTCGCGCATGGCCGGGTCGGCAAGCGGCTCCATGAGATCGAGGCGAAGCTGCGCTTGCCGGCCCCCCAGTCCGGACGGCGCCCCAGGCTCCGGACGGGCGAGAGTGAGCACGTAGAACGGCAGCGCCCGGCTCCACTCCAGGAGGTGGTCGATGAAGTCGAGGAGACCCAGATCGGCGTGGTGCAGCTCCTCGAAGACGAGGACGACGGTGCCCCGCGCGGCGATCCGCTCGAAGAAGGTGCGCCAGGCCCCGAACAGCTGCTCGGGGGCCGCCGCGCTCGTCTCGATCCCGAGCAACGTGAGCAGGGCCGGCTCGATACAGCGTCGATCGGCGTCGTCGGCGATCCACTAGCGCACGGCCTCGCCGACCCTCGACCGCGTGGTCGCTCGTCGTCGGTCTCGAGGAGCCCGACTCGCTCTCGGATCATCTCGCCCAGGGCCCAGAAGGTGACCCCTTCTCCATAGGTAGGACACCGGCTGACGTGCCACCAGGTGTCCTCCACAAGCCCGTCGGCGTACTTCGAGAGCTCCACGCGAGGCGGCTCTTCCCGATCCCGGTCACCCCGACGACCGAGACGAGGCGGGCGCGCTGCTCGCGCCCGGTGGCGTGGAGCAGCTCCTTGAGCAGGCGGAGCTCGTCGGACCGGCCGACGAAGGGCGCCTCCAGCGTCTCGCGCCGGTTTCGGCCGCCGAGCTCGGCCACGACGCGCACGGCGCGCCAGGCGGCCACCGGATCGGCCTTCCCCCGCAGGTGCTGCTCGCCGGCCGGCTCGAAGGCGATCGCGCGCGAAGCGGCGCGGCGCGTGGCCTCGCCGACGAGCACGGTCCCGGCAGGGGCGGCGCTCTGCAGGCGCGAGGCGGTGTTGACGAGGTCGCCCGCGACGAGCCCCTGCCCCGTCGCCCCCAGCGTGACGGCCGCTTCGCCCGCGATCCCCGGCGCGACGGGAGTCACGCGGGGGGGTGCGAGGCGCGCCCGCGAGGAGTGTCTCGGCCATCATCTGCAGGTCGAAGACCACGACATGGCAACAACATATTCCAGATTAGAAAAGTACTACTTGACATTCTTGCTTCCGTGTACAACAATCCGGCTATCGCACTCGCGAACCACGCACTCGAGGGTCCAGCCCGATGTACGAGTACCGCATCCTCTTCCCCCGCCTGGGGAGCCAGCAGATCCGCCGCGAGCTGGCCGGCGACCCGCGCCTCGAGGCCGATCGACGCCGCAGCACCGGCGCGTACCGTCCCGAGCGCTCGACCCGGCGGGAGCGTGCGTGATGCCGCACGACGCGATCGCCACCTGCCCCATCTGCAGCGGCGAGCTCGCCGTGACCCGCCTCCACTGCCGGAGCTGCGGGACGACGCTCGAGGGCGACTTCAACGTCGGCCGCTTCGCCCGTCTCTCGCGAGACCAGTTCGCCCTCCTCGAGAGCTTCCTCCGGTCGCGCGGGAACCTCAAGGAGATGGAGCGCGAGCTCGGGATCAGCTACCCGACGGTTCGCGCCCGCGTCGACGCGCTGCTGCGCGCTCTCGGGCTCGGCGAGGGCGACGACACCCTGGTCGACGAGACGGAGACCGACGGCACCGGGGCCGGCGAGACCGAGACCGCCGGCTCCGAGACCGACGCGGCGGCCGCGCGGCGGACCGTCCTCGAGCGCCTCGCCCGCCGCGAGATCGATGCGGCGACCGCCGCGGCCGAGCTCCGGAACCTGGGGGGATGACGATGGCGACCGAGTTCCAGGCTCCCTCCGCGCCGCGAGGGCCGCGCCTGCACGACATCGGGCGCGGCGGCGTCGTCGTGGTATCGGTCGAGGCGGACGACGTCCGGGTCCGCGGCGTCGACGGGACCGAGGCGCGCGTCGTCGCCCCGGCGGACGGTGTCGGCATCGAGACCCTGGCCGAGCCCGGCCGCTTCACCGTTCGCACCGCCGGGGCTCATCGCGGCGGCTTCGTCGGCATCCGGATCGGCGGGCGCGGGTTCGGGGTCCACGTCTCCGGCACGATCGAGCTGGAGGTGCCGCGCGACGCGCGGGTCGAGGTGCATTCGGCCGCCGGCGACGTGGCCCTGCGGGACGTGCGCGGCGGCGCCAGCGCGAAGACGGCGACCGGCGACGTCTCGATCAAGCGCGCAGCCGGCCGGATCTCCGTCAACGTCGCCTCCGGCGATGTCGCCGTCACCGGGACGGAGCCGATCTCGCTGGACGTCCATGCCGTCTCCGGCGACGTGCGGGCGCGCGCGCCGCGCTTCGACCGGGTCGCGATCGAGACGATCAGCGGCGACGCGGAGCTCGCAGGCGCCTTCGGGACGACCGCAGGGCACACGGTCTCCACCGTCTCCGGTGATGTCGAGGTTGCCCTCGTCGGGGGCCTCACGGTCGAGGTGAAGACCGTCTCGGGGGACGTCGAATGCGACCATCCCGATCGCCGCGAGGGCAACGGCCGGCGCCGGCCCCTGGTCATCGGCGACGGCGCGGCGCGCCTGGCGGTGCGCTCGATGTCCGGTGGCGTCCGGGTGCGCGCAGGGCGGCCGCCGGCCGCCGACGAGCACGCTGATCCCGACGACGTGGCCGGTCCGTCCGGGTACCCGCCCGCGCCGCTGCCGCCGGTCGCGCCACGGCCGCCGGCAGCGCCGCGCCCGCCGATGCCCGGCTCGTCCCCTGCGTCGGGCGCCGCGGAGGTGACGCAGGTCGCGCCGGCGACCGGAGCGGCGCCCCACGGAGAGGCGGCCGCCGCGCCCGACGCGGCCATGCTCGCCGTCCTGGAGGCGCTCGCCAGGGGCGAGATCGACGTCGCGGAGGCCGAGCGCCGCCTGGCAGGCACGCCGGATCCGGCCGCGCCGAACCCGGTTGCCGTCCCGGGAGCCGAGCAGGAGGCGCGCGATGGGTGACCCCCTCGACGACGTCCTCCGCCTCGTCGCCGACGGACGCCTGAGCCCCGACGAGGCTGCCCCCATCATCGACGCCCTCGCCGCAGCGAGCCACGCGCGGGCAGCGGCCGATCACGCCCGCGCCGCCGCGGACCACGCGCGCACGGCCGGCCGCGAGACGGGGCGCGGCGCCCGGCCGACCGCGCCCGCGGGGCCACCGCGGCGCCTGCGCGTCCAGGTCCGCGACAGCGGTCGAACCGTCATCGATCTCCAGCTGCCGGGGGTGCTCGCCGAGCTTGCCGGGGCGGTGCCCGGCATCCCCACCGACTATGTCGACCGCGTCCGCGAAGCGCTGCGGGCCGGCGTTCGCGGCCCCATCGTCGACGTCGTCGACGAGGACGGCTCCGGGGTGACCATCACGATCGACTGACGATCGCCCGTCCCGGGCGGTGGGAGCGCGGACACGGTCCGCGCGAGCCCGTCCCGGGCTGTGCGAGCGGCCTCAGAAGGCGGGACTCGGCGGGGCGGCCGGGAACGAGCCCCCGTCGAGCAGGACGCGGTCGCCGAGCGGCTCGGCGAGCTCGAGCAGCACGGGCGTGGGCGGGTTCGACTGGCAGGTCGCTCCCCCGGGCTTCGGGAGGACCCCGTACGTGATCGTGACCGCGTCCGCGGCGTAGGAGATCACGGGACCGACCACGCGCCCCGTGGCCTGCGTCCCGCTGGCGCAGGCCCGCTCCCACACCTGCACGTGGATCTGCGTGTCGGCGGGGCCGGGCGCCGGAAAGGCCGGGTCGAGCGACCAGGACGCCGCCCCGACCCCGGGCCCGACGACCGCGCGCAGGTTGCAGCCGCCGCCCCCGCCGGCCTGCCAGCGCCCGTCTCGGAAGTCGACGAAGACGGCCCGCCACGGGGGGTCGCCGCCGTCGACGGCGCGCGCCAGGAACAGGATGGTCGAAGGGTCGCGCGCCACCAGCCTCCAGCCGGACGCCGGCAGGTAGCCCTCCATGTCCGACCCGAACCGCGCCAGGGCGTCCCGCAAGGCGTCGAACTCGGCGCCGGCGCCCTCCTCGGCGCCGGGCGGCGCGTCGAGCGCCGCGGCCGCGAAGACGATCCCGCCGTCGCAGGCGAACAGGAGCCCACCCTCGCCCCCCGCGGATCCCGTCGCGGTCGGCTCGGGCGCGGCGGTCCCGGCAGAGGGACTCGACGGGGCGTCGGACCCGCAGGCGGCCAGCAGCGCCACGGCGAGGAGGACGGCCGCGCATGCGCGTCGCATGCGCACATCGTCGCACGCCCGGCGCGAGGCGCGTGCCGCGTACCATCTTGGCGTGTCCGAGCCCGCCTCCCCTGCCCGACCGCGCGTCCCGGCGGGCGCCCGCCGCGCCGTGGACGAGTGGCGCGTGTTCGCCGGGCGGGGCTACCGGCCGTACCAGGGGATCGGCGTCGGGGCCGCGGCCGTCTTCGCCCTCGCCGGCGACGGCCTGACGATCCCGCTGCTCCTGGCCCTCGGGGCGCCGGCTGCCCTGGCGACCGTGATCGGGGTCCTCCCGTTCACGTTCTCGGCCGCCCAGCTCCTGGTGCCGTCGCTCCTGCGGCGCACCGGCGGCAACCTGCGCGGCGTCACCCTCGCAATCCTCGTGGTCGGCGAGACGCGGGGCTTCCTGCTGGCGACGATCGTCCTGCTCCACGTCGCGGGGCTGCTGCCGGCCGGGGCCGCCATCGCCGGTGTCGCCGCCGTCATGTCCCTGGGCGGCGCGGCGAGCGCGATCGGGGGCGCGAACCTCCTCGCCTGGTACGGGGCCATCCTCACGGAGCCCGAGCGACGCTTCGTCGCACCGCGGGTCATGGGGATCACCCAGGGGCTGGGCGCCGCGCTCCTGCTGCCGGTCGCGCTCGGGGTCCAGGCCGGGCTGGAGCCGATCGGCCTCGCGGTCTACGCGGCGGTCTTCCTGGCCGCCGGCCTCGCCGGGATCGGCGAGCTCGCGGCGGTGCTGCGCCTGCGGCGCCCGGGGCGGGTCCGCGTCGCGCCGCGGGGAGAGCAGCCGCCGCCCTCGCCGGAGACGCGGAGCTTCATCCGCATCATCACCCTGGCGGCGGCGGGCGCCGGCTTCGGCCCGTACCTCTCCATCTACGCCATCAGCATCCTCGGCGCGAGCGCCGGGTTCGCGATCCTCCTCTCGGCAGTGTCCGCGGGCGCCGCGCTCGTGACGGCGACCGTGGTCGGCGGGCTGCTGAGCCGCGGCTCGGCGTCGCGCACGCTCCGCCTGTCGTTCGTCCTGCGCGGCGGCGGGATCCTGCTGGCGCTCCTGGCGTTCCCCGGCAACCCGCTCGCCTGGCTCGTCCTCCTGGTGGTTGCCGCGATCGTCTCGGCCGGGGCCTCCGCCGCCGTGCTCTCGTCGAACGAGCGCCTCCTGCGCCTGACCGGGGGCGTCGACCTCATCGGCGCGCAGAGCCGCTTCGTCGCGGGCACGGCGGCAGGGCTCACGGTCGGCCAGCTGAGCTCGGCGGCGGTCCTGGTGGCGCTCCCGGTGGCCTTCTCGACGTTCGCCATCCTGATGACCGGCTCGGGCCTGATGCGGCTGATCCTGGCGACGCGGATCGAGGTGTCGGCAGCCTGGTCGACCGCGACCGCGGCGTTCGACGTGGCCGAGTTGCGCCGCGCGGCGAAGCTCCCTCCGGCCGAGCCGCCCCCCGGCGCGCCAACCCCGAAGACACGTGGGCCGGAGCTCCCGCCACCCGCCGGCCCCCCGGGCGACCGCGGCGGCGATCCGGCGTAGGCCCGCCTACACGACCCCGAGAAGCCGCGCCAGGATGCCGCCGATCCCAATCGCGAGTGCGAGCGTAGCTCCGCTCATCAGGAGCGCCGTGCGCCAGCCGAGCTCGCCGGCCAGCGCCGCCAGCGTCGCCACGCACGGCACGGAAACCGACGTCACGATCGCGTAGACGAACAGCTGCTCCGGCGTCATGAAGTCGCCCAGGCTCGCCGCCCCGGCCCCCATGGTGGCCACCGCGAGGACGAGGAGCAGCTGGAGCGCCAGCTCTTTGCGCAGGAACGCGAAGACGAGGGCCAGGCCGGCAACCGACGGCAGGCCGAGCCAGCCCACGACCACGGGGTCGAGGACGGCGGTCGCCGGCCAGATGAGGCCCGTCTCGTAGAGGAAGCCCAGGACGATCGAGCCGACGATCATCACCGGAGCTGCCATCCGCACGAAGGCGCGGAACCGGGCGCCCGCCTTCGCCCCGACCTGGCGGGCGAGCGGCCTGCGCAGGGGCGCCAGCTCCATGACGAGCGGCGACTGGCGGCCCGGGAGCATCGCGTTGGCGGCGATCCCGGTCCCGACGGTGATGGCCACGATGAGCGCGAACGCTCCTGCTGCGGCCGCAATGCCGGCGAACGGCATGATCGCGGCGACCACCACCGCCGACCGCGCCGAGCACGGCACCATCGTCACGAGGAACGAGGCGAGGACCCGCTCGCGGCGCGTCGCCAGCACGCGCGTCCCGTAGATCGCCGGCACGTTGCAGCCGGTCGCGGCGAGGAGCGGGATGGCGGTGCGGCCGGAGAGCCCGAGGCCCCCGAGGAGTCGGTCGGTGAGGACCGCCAGGCTCGTCAGGTACCCGGAGTCCTCGAGCGCGGCGACGAGGAGGTAGAAGAGGAGGACGTACGGGATCCCGATCACCAGGAGGCCCAGGATCCCCGAGTCGAGGCCCCACAGGAGCGCCGAGGCGACCTCCGGGACCGGCACGAGGGTCCGCACGAGGGTGTCGATCGCGGGCGACGCCGCGCTCGACCAGGCTGCCGAGAGGAAGCTGGCCAGGCCTGCCCCCACCACGCTGACGAGGGCGAACGTGGCCGCCAGGACGGCGGCGAGGATGAGGAGTCCGGGCCACGGCCGGATGCTCCAGGCGGCGAGCCGGTCGCCGAGGGTGCGGCGAGGCCGGACCATCTCGACCTCGGCGGCCCAGCGGGCGGCGAGGTCGCGACGGACGGGATCCACGAGGTCCGGGGCCAGGATCGTCGCCGCGCCACGGGCGGAGAGGGCGCCCACGCCAACGAGGCCGCCGAGACCCGTGGGGTCGACGGCCGCGGCGCCGAGCGCATGGCTGGTGGGCAGCTCGGCGGCGGCGCGGGCCAGCGCCATCTCGACGGCCGGCGGGTAGGTGCCGGCCGGGGCGAGAGCCCGCGGCGAGTGCGTGCCGGCCCGCACCCCGCGGCGGCGGCGACCGCGCGCCACGGCAAGGGCCACGGCTCCCATGACCCCGTCGCCGGACCGCGCCACCGTCCGCCGCACGGGAACGGCGAGGAGCTGGCCCAGCCGCCCGGCATCCACGCGGATCCCGTGGCTCGCGGCCTCGTCGGACAGGTTGAGGGCCACGACGATCGGCAGCCCGAGATCGCGGCAGGCGAGGACGAGGGGCAGGTGGCGGGCGACGTCGCCGGCGTCGACGACGAGGAGGATCGCGTCCGGAGACGCCGCCAGCAGGACCCGCCAGAACGGGGTGCCGGCCACGGGCTGGTCCATCAGCGACCCGGTCCCGGGGAGGTCGACGAGGAGGGCCCGGCCGGCCCGGGTACGGACTTCGCGGACCTCGCGGCCGACCGTCGTCCCGGGCGCGTTCGTCGTCTCGGCGAAACGTCGGCTCGCGCGGGCCAGGAACGTGGACTTGCCGACGTTGGGCCGTCCGACCAGGGCGACGACCGGCAGGCCGCCGGCGGCGAGACCGTACGGCGAGGCGGCCGTCCCCCGGATCGGTGCCAGGAGGTCCGGCGGGAGATCCGACGGGGGGCACTCCGGCGCTTGGTGCTCGCGGGCGCTCATCGGGAGTCCCGCGGCGCGACGACGATCTGGGCGGCAACGCCTCGGGCGAGCGCGACGCGCGCCCGCCCGAGGCGGACGACCACGGGGCCGCCCAGGGGCAGGCGCGTCTCGACCACGACCACGTCGCCCCGGTGGAGGCCCTCGGCGGCCAGCCGGTCGACCTCGGCGGGCGGCACGGCAACAACACGGGCGGTGACACCCGCGTCGAGATCGGCCAGGGAGACAGGAGGGGACGCGCCCATGCCCGCAATTCCACCGGTCGGCCCTCCCGGGCGTGAGTGCGCTTCGGCCCGCAGCGGGCATGACAAAGGTCACCCTGACTCACGTGGTCAGGCATACCTGATGCAGGCGCTCAGGGCGTCGGTCACCGGAGGTCACTGCCGCGACGATCGCCGCTCCCACGTCGCCCCCCGCGGCGGGGGGTGGGTCCGGGACGAGCCGCACGGTGGCGCCACATGGCATTGCGTCGCCGGCGCTGGTTCTGCTAGACTGAGCAGGCGCCCACAAGT
Organism: uncultured Chloroflexia bacterium; assembly: GCA_963713285.1. Classification (GTDB taxonomy): domain Bacteria; phylum Chloroflexota; class Limnocylindria; order Limnocylindrales; family CSP1-4; genus CTSoil-043. The sequence goes on from CAVQLA010000009.1 coordinate 111,572, forward strand.
GAGCAGATGCTCACCGTCACGTCACGTCGCGACTCGTTTCGCCGCGGCCGCCATCCGATCTCCGCGCCGGACCTGGAGCCTTCATGGGTCTCGACGACCTCAGCTCCGAAGACTTCGAGCGCCTCGCCCGGATCGCCCATCGCTACTACGCCGATGGCCGGACCCAGGAGGAGATCGCGCGCGAGTTCAGCCTCTCGCGGCCGAAGGTCCAGCGCCTGCTGGAGCGGGCCCGCTGGTCGGGTGTCGTCGACATCCGGATCGCGACGCCGCCGTGGCTCAACCTCGACCTGGAGTCGCGCCTGCGCGCCGAGTTCCGGCTGGCCGACGCGATCGTCGCCCCGCGCCGGGCGGATCCCCAGTCGCAGCGCGAGGCGGTGGCGCGCAGCGCCGCGCAGTTCCTGGAGCGCCGCCTGCACGACGGGGCGGTCGTCGCGGTCGGCCACGGACGCGACACCGGCGAGGTGCCGCGCTTCTTCCGGCCTCGCCGCCGCCTGGAGTGCGAGTTCGTGAGCGCCATGGGCGGCTCGCCGCGCGTCGACACGCCCACCAACCCCAACGAGATCGGCCAGGCCCTCGCGGCGGCCAGCGGCGGGCGGTCGCGGAGCCTCTACGCGCCGGCCTACGTGGAGCGGCCGGACGACCGGCGGCGGTTCGTCCAGCAGGACGCCATCGCCCACACGCTGGAGGCGGCCGCCCGGGCCGACATGGCCCTCGTTGGCATCGGCAGCGTCGACGACGACTGCACGATGGTCCGCAGCGGCTGCCTCTCGCCGGCCGAGATCGCCCGGCTGCGGGACCAGGGAGCGGTCGGCGACATCCTCGGCAACTACGTCGATCTCGAGGGCCGGGTGATCGCCTCGCCCCACAGCAACCGCCTGATCGCCCTCTCGATCGAGGACCTGCGCCGCGTCGCGACGGTCATCGCCGTCGTCAGCGAGATCGAGAAGCCCCTCGCGATCCTCGGCGTGCTTCGCGCCGGCGTCGTGGACATCCTGGTCGTCGACGAGGGCAACGCGCATGCCGTCCTCGATCTCGCCCGCGAGGGCGGGGCCGGCGAGCCGGTGCCGCTCCGCCGAGCCGGCGCCGTCCCGGCGGATGCGACACCCGCGGAGGAGGTGCTGCCGACGTGATCGAACCGCGGCCGACGGGCCGCACCAGAGAGCGCGTCCCGGAGGTGTAGCAGTGCCGATCGTACCCACCAAGGAGATCCTCGATCGCGCGTTCGCCGAGCGCTACGGCGTCGCCGCGATCAACGTCATCAACGACCTCTCGATGGAGGCGGTGCTGGCCGCGGCCGAGGAGCTGCGGGCGCCCGTCATCGTCCAGACCTCGGTCAAGCACGTGAAGATGACCGGGCTCGACGCGATGTACGCGATGTGGGTCGAGTACGCCGGGCGCGTCTCGGTCCCGGCGGCCCTCCATCTCGACCACTGCCCGGAGCGCGACGTCATCAGCGCCTGCCTCGCCAAGGGCTGGAACTCGGTCCTCTTCGACGCCAGCAAGCTGTCGGTCGAGGAGAACAAGCGCCAGTGCATCGAGGTGGTCGCGGAGGCGCGCCGCACCGGGGCCCACGTCGAGGGCGAGATCGAGGGCTTCAAGCGCACCGAGGAGATGACCGGCGACGAGGCGCAGCACGTCCAGAGCCTCGAGACCGTCGTCGACTTCGTGCGGGCCACCGGCGTCGACGTCTTCGCGCCGGCCATCGGGAACGCCCACGGGACCTACAAGACGGCCCCCACCCTGGACGCCCAGCGGGTCACCGACATCGTCGAGGCCACCGGCAAGCCGGTCGCCCTGCACGGCGGCACCGGCATGAGCCCGGAGCAGTTCAGCGACCTGATCAGCCGCGGCTGCGCGAAGGTCAACATCAGCACCGCCCTCAAGATCGCGTTCATGAAGGCGGGCTTCGAGTACATGACCGAGCACCCCGGCGAGTACGACCCGCCCAAGCTGTTCGCGGCCCAGCGCACGGCGGTCATGGAGATGGCGAGGTACCACATCCGGCTCTTCGGCAGCGAAGGCAAGGCCTGGACGTGAGCGCCCTCGTCTTCGACTGCGACGGCGTCCTCGCCGATACCGAGAAGTTCGGCCACCTGCCCGCTTTCAACGCGACCTTCCGGGAGTTCGGCCTGCCGGTCGAGTGGTCGGTCCAGGAGTACGGCCGGCGGCTCAAGATCGGCGGCGGCAAGGAGCGGATGGCGAGCCTCCTGACGCCCGAGTTCGTGGCAGCCGCCGGGCTGCCCACCGATCCCGAGGAGCAGGCCGCCGAGATCGCGAAGTGGCACAAGCGCAAGACGGCGATCTACACCGAGATGGTCGCCGCGGGCAAGCTGCCGCCCCGTCCCGGGATCCGCCGGATCATCACGGCAGCCCAGGACGCGGGCTGGAAGCTCGGCGTGGCCTCGACGTCGGCCGAGGCGTCGGTCCACGCGATCCTCGAGTACGCCGTGGGCGCCGAGCGGGCCTCCCGCTTCGACGTCTTCCTGGCCGGCGACTGTGTCCCGAAGAAGAAGCCGGCCCCCGACATCTACCTCCTCGCCCTCGAGAAGCTCGGCGTCGATCCCGCCGAGGTGCTCGTCGTCGAGGACTCGCGCAACGGCCTGGAGGCGGCGCACGCCGCCGGCCTGCGCTGTCTCGTCACCGTCAACGGCTACACGGAGAAGGAGGACTTCAGCGAGGCAACCCTCGTCGTCTCGTCCCTGGGGGACCCGGATGGAGAGCAGACGACCGTCATCGCCAACCGCTCGGCCGCCCGGCCGGGCGCGTTCGTGACGCTCGCCGACCTGGAGGCCTGCCTCGCCCCGTAGCTCCATCCCCGCGTCCGTCCAGAGCAGAAGGAGGTTCGCATGGCACAGGCGTCGTTCGACGACGTCGACCTCGTCCTCAAGACGATGGCGACGACGATCGTCGACAACGCGGAGTACTTCGCCCAGCTCGATTCGATCGTCGGGGACGGGGATTTCGGCTTCTCCCTGCGCAACGGGTTCGAGGTCGTCGTTGCCGACTTCGACTCGTTCGACCGGTCGAGCGTCGGAACCCTGCTCAAGAAGATCGGCATCGTCATCTCCGGCAAGGTCGGAGGGGTCTCCGGCCCGATCTGGGGCACCGCGTTCCTGCGAGCCGGGGCCGCGGCCGGCGACAAGACGGAGCTGGCGCCCGAGGACGTCATCGCGATGCTCCGCGCCGCCATCACCGGGATCATGGCCCGGGGCGGCGCCTCGCTCGGCGAGAAGACGCTCCTCGACGCCCTTGCGCCGGCCACCGACAGCCTCGAAGCGGCGATCGGCGACCCGGCGTTTGCGGGCGACCACGGTGTGGCCGCCATCCAGCGCGCCGCCGACGTGGCGGTGAAGGCTGCCGAAGACACCAAGTCCATGCTCGCGATGCGCGGCCGGGCCGCGTACACGGGCGAACGGAGCATCGGCTCCGTCGACGCCGGCGCAACCGCGATCGGCGTGATCCTCCAGGCCATTGCAGCCGCATGGCGCGAGAAGTACGGCGAGGGAGAAACAGCGTGAGGAAGTTCCTGAACGATCCCAAGACGTTCGTCACCGAGTTCCTCGAGGGCGTCGCGCTCGCGAGCGACGGCACGCTCAAGTTCGAGCCGAAGTACAACCTGATCTACCGGGCCGACATGCCCAAGAAGGACCGGGTCTCGATCATCCAGGGGTCCGGCTCGGGCCACGAGCCGGCCCACACCATGATCGTCGGGCCCGGCATGCTCGACGCCGCCTGCCCGGGCGACGTCTTCGCCGGCCCGCCGGTGGAGTTCGTCACCGAGACGTCCAAGCTCATGGACACGCCGGCCGGCGTGCTCTACATCGTCAACAACTACACCGGCGACCGCGCCGCGTGGGAGATGGCGAAGGAGCTCTGCGAGGCCGAGGGACAGAAGCTCGGCTTCCTGCTCGTCAACGACGACGTCGCCGTCAAGGACTCCACCTGGACGATCGGCCGGCGCGGTGTGGCCGGCAACTTCTTCGTGATCAAGGCAGCGGCCGCGAAGGCCGACCAGGGAGGCTCCCTGGAGGAGTGCGTCCGCGTCGGCGAGAAGGCGATCGCCAACGTCCGCACGATGGGCGTGGCGCTCTCGTCCTGCACCCCGCCGGTCCGCGGCACCCCGCTCTTCGAGATCGCCGACGGCGAGATGGAAGTCGGCATCGGCATCCACGGCGAGCCGGGCCGCCAGCGGGTGCCGACCGGCACAGCCACCGAGATCGTGGACCTTCTCCTGAACGCCATCGTGCCCGACCTGCCGTTCGTGGCGGGCGACGAGGTGGCGGTCATGGTCAACGGCCTGGGCGGCACGCCGATCACCGAGCTCTACCTCCTGTACGGCATCGCCCACAAGAAGCTGGCCGAGAAGGGCATCAAGGTCTTCCGCAGCTACGTCGGCGAGTACTGCACGTCGCTCGAGATGGCCGGCGCGCACATCTCGCTCCTCAAGGTCGACGCGGAGCTCAAGGAGCTCCTCCTCGCCCCGGCCGAGATCGCCTACCGGGTCTTCTGAACGCACGCCTTCCCTGCCCTGCCGCCATCCGGCGGCGGGGCAGCCGAGGGCCGCATCCATCGCGACTTTCGTCGCCCGCGGCGGGCGCCCAACCCCAGGGGCGCCCGCCGCGGCTTGTGTGGCGGGCTCGGGTCCGTCCCGAATACCGCCCCGGCCGATCGCAGGTACGGGGTGCGTCATGTCCGGATCGCCGGGGGCGATAGGTCGGCCCGGATCCGGCGGCCGCGCCCCGTAGCATCGCCGGGGGTGATGTTCCGGCGAGCCGTGCGTGCCGCGCGACGACCCGCCTCGTGCTACCGGCACGTCCACGTCGAGCTCGGACGGGCGGCAGGAGCCGATTCACTGCTGGCACCCAGGCCTGCCGATCTCCGAGGTCGAGGGTCGAACGGCGCGCACCACAGCCCACGGTTGAGCGATCGGCCGAAACGCCCACCGCGCGTGGACGCGGCGCGCGTCCACGGCTAGCATCCCCGCATGCCACATGACGCCGGGCGTCCCCACGAAGGCCGTGCACCGCGCGAGCGGCGCGACCGCTTCTCCACGATCTCCGGCGTCGAGATCCGGCGCGTCTACGGGCCGGCCGACTGGCAGGCCACGCCGACGGGCGAGCCCCCGGGGGGTGGCGGCCCGACCGCCGTCGACCACCGCGGCGATCCCCTCCCCCGCGGCCGCTGGGACGACTTCGACCCCGCCGGTCACACCGGCGAGCCGGGCGCGCCGCCCTTCACGCGCGGCATCCACGCGACCGGCTACCGCGGCCGGCCCTGGACGATGCGGATGTTCGCCGGGTTCGGGTCCGCGGAGGACACCAACGCCCGCTTCCGGGCCCTGCTCGACGCCGGCCAGACCGGCCTCTCGATCGCCTACGACATGCCGACCCTGTACGGCTACGACACCGACGATCCGGAGGCCGAGGGCGAGTTCGGCACGTGTGGCGTCGCCGTCAGCTCGCTGGCCGACATGGAGGCGCTCCTCGAGGGCCTCCCGCTCGACCGGGTGAGCACCTCGATGACGATCAACGCCCCGGCGGCGCCGATCTGGGCCATGTACATCGTGGCCGCCGAGAAGAAGGGCGTCCCGCGGGCCGCTCTCGAGGGCACGACGCAGAACGACATCCTCAAGGAGTACATCGCCCAGAAGGAGTACCTCTTCCCGCCGGCGCCCTCGATGCGCCTGGTCACCGACACGATCGAGTTCGGGACGCGCGAGCTGCCCCGCTGGAACACCGTCTCGATCAGCGGCTACCACATCCGGGAGGCCGGGGCGACGGCCGTCCAGGAGCTCGCCTTCACGATCGCCGACGGGATGGCCTACGTGGAGGCTGCCCTGGCCCGAGGGCTCGCGGTCGACGACTTCGCGCCCCGGCTCTCGTTCTTCTTCAACAGCCACTCCGACTTCTTCGAGGAGATCGCCAAGTTCCGCGCCTCGCGGCGGATCTGGTGGAAGCTCATGACCGAGCGCTACCGGGCGCAGAGCGAGCGCTCGACGTGGATGCGCTTCCACACCCAGACGGCCGGCGTCTCGCTCACCCCCCAGCAGCCGCTCAACAACCTCACCCGGGTCGCGACCCAGGCCCTGGCGGCGATCCTCGGCGGCACCCAGTCGCTCCACACCGACGCCTACGACGAGGCGCTTGCCGTCCCGACCGAGGCGGCCGCGCTCCTGGCCCTGCGCCAGCAACAGGTGATCGCGGAGGAGACCGGGGTGGCCAACACCGTGGATCCGCTGGGCGGCTCGTGGTTCGTGGAGGCGCTCACGAACGAGACGGAGCGCGCGGCCTGGCGCTACCTCGACGAGATCGACGCGCGCGGCGGCATGGTGAAGGCGGTCGAGGCCGGCTACCCACAGCGCGAGATCGCCGATGCTGCCTACCGCTACCAGCGCGAGCTCGAGGCCGACGAGCGGATCGTGGTCGGTGTCAACCGCTACGCCGACGCCGGCGAGCGGCTCAGCGTCCCGGTCCTGCAGGTGCCGGAAGGATCGCTCGCCCGCCAGCTCGCGCGCCTCGAGCGGACGCGCCAGGAACGGGACGCCGGTGCGGTCGCGGCGGCGCTGGCCGGGCTCCGCGACGCGGCCGGGCGCCCCGAGTCGAGCGCCACGAACCTCATGCCCCACTTCATCCGCTGCGCCGGGGCGTACGCGACGCTCGGCGAGCAGTGCGCGGTCCTGCGCGAGGTCTTCGGGGAGTACCGCGAGCCCGTCGCCATCTGACCCGCCCGGCACCGCGGTGGCGCGAGCCGCGGGCCGGGACCACCGCCGCCAGGAGGGAGCCACGACGATGCCGGTCCTCACCGAGGAGCAGCGCCTCCTGCGCGACACCGTCCGGGACCTCGCCGACGAGCGGATCGCGCCGCGCGCCGCGGAGATCGACCGCACGGCCGAGTTCCCCTGGGACGTCAAGGAGCTCCTGGCCGAGCACGAGCTGTTCACGCTCCACTTCCCCGAGCACCTGGGCGGCCTCGGCGGCGACCTCCTCACGGCCTGCCTGGCGATCGAGCAGATCAGCCGCGTCTGCGCGACGTCGGGTCTCATCCTTGCCGTCCAGGGCCTGGGCGCCCTCCCGATCCTCCTCGCCGGGTCCGACGAGCAACAGCAGCGCTGGATCCCCGACCTCGCGGCCGGGAAGACGCTGATCGCGTTTGCCATCACCGAAGCGGAGGCGGGCTCCGACGCGGCGGCGATCCGGACGCGGGCGGTGCGCGACGGCGACGACTACGTGATCAGCGGCAGCAAGCGCTTCATCAGCCACGGCTCGGTGGCCGACCTCGTCACCGTCTTCGCCCTCACCGACCCCGACGGGGACCGCCACCACCGGCTCTCCTGCTTCGTGGTCGAGACCAGCCGGCCCGGCTTCGGAGTGGCGCGCCTCGAGCACAAGATGGGGATCCGCGGCTCCCCCACCGCCGAGCTCGCCTTCGACGACGTCCGCGTCCCGGCCGCCAACCTCCTCGGCGCCGAAGGCGACGGCTTCTCGATCGCGATGCGGACGTTCGACAGGTCGCGGCCGGGGATCGCCGCCCAGGCGGTGGGGATCGCCCAGGGTGCCCTGGAGGTCGCGACGAAGTACGCCCGCGAGCGCAAGCAGTTCGGGCGGGCGGTGGGCGAGTTCCAGATGGTCTCGGCGATGCTGGCCGACATGGACGCCGCCACCGAGGCCGCGCGCCAGCTCCTCTACGCCGCGTGCCTGGAGATCGACGCGGGGGCGCGGGACGCGGCGCGCTGGGCCGCGCTCGCCAAGCTCGTTGCCGGCGACGCCGCGATGCGGGTGACCACCGACGCGGTGCAGGTCCTGGGCGGCTACGGCTACGTCGAGGAGTACCCGGTCGAGCGGATGATGCGCGACGCCAAGATCACCCAGATCTACGAGGGCACCCAGCAGATCCAGCGCCTGGTGGTGGCACGCGCGCTGCTCGGCTGACGCGGGTCGGCGACCGCATGGTGCCGGCTCGCGGCACGTCGCGCGCCTCGATGGCCGCAGCGCGGCCGAACGAGTCGGATCGGAGCCGGTCGGGGCTGAGGTCCCCCGGTACCCGTCGTCGCTCAGGCCTCGGCGGGGGAGCGTTGACGGGCGGCAAGGCGCCGCCCCACCTCGCCGGCGAGGACGATGAGGACGATCGGGATCACGAGCGCTCCGACGAGGGTGTAGAGGAGCGTGTCGCCGCCGATCGAGATCGCCACGACGAGCGCCGCCGCGATGTTCCGTTGGGCCGTCGCGAGGCTCAGCACCACGCGATCCCCGGGCCGGCTCCACCCCGCCAGCCAGCCGGCGACGAGCCCGGTCACGAGGACGAGCGCGGTGCCCACGAAGATCCACGTCCCGATCGCGCCGAGGATGTCCTGCCACGTGAGGAGGATCGCGGCGGAGATGCCGATCAGAAGCCCCGCGCTCGACGCCTGGCCGACGGGCCCGACCCAGCCGTCGGCGAGGCCCGGGTAGCGGGCGCGGACGCCGAGCCCAATTCCGAGAGGGACGAGCATGAGGACGATGAGCGACCGGGCGATCTGGCCCGCATCGACCGTCGCTCCCGGGACGACGAGGGGCACGACGATCGGCGCGTAGAAGACCGTGACGACCATGAGGAGGACCATCGCCCCGACCGCGAGGGCGATGTTGCCGCGGGCCAGCTGGGCGAGCTTCGGCAGGAAGGGCGCGCCCGCGGCGCAGCCGATGAGGATGACGGCACTCGCCGCTGCCGGCTCCATCGGGAGGAGGCGGCCGGCGGCGATCGCGACCCCCGGGACGACGACGAAGTTGGCCACGAGGAGGGCGACGACGAGGCGCACGTCACGGAGGGGCTCGACGATCCTCGGGATCGTCAGGCCGAGGCCCATGGCGGCCATGCTGCCGACGATGAAGACCACCATCGCGACCTGCGTGATGACCCGGAGGATCTCCGGGATCATGGCCTCGCTCGCTCATGGGGCCCTTGTGCGGTCCGGGCCGGACCCGCCGTCGGGCGTTCTTGGGGGCGGATGACCTTACGGCGTGACGATGTCGAACCAGAACTCGAAGCTGTCGAGGAGGCCGAAGAAGTCGTGGAGGGCGGCCGTGTCGCCCTCGACGGCGATGGAGCCGTCGGTCACGAGACCTGCGAAGGTCGCCTGCCCGAGCGCGAGCGCATCGATCGCCGCGCGGTTGAGCATGAGCGTAGCCGTCGGCAATTCGGCAGTGGCGGCCTTCGTGTAGTTCAGCACGCCGTTCTCGACCTCGAGGAGGTAGCGCTCGCCCAGGTCCGTGAACTGCAGGTCGAAAGTGTAGGTACGGTCGGCGGCCTTCGGGCCGTTGAGCCGCACGGCGAGGTACTGGAGGAACATCTCGACCGACATCGCCCGGACGGCGTCGGGCGAGGCGGTGCTCGGGGTCGGCATCACCACGACCCCGTCGCGGAGCTCTCGTGCCGCCGAGAGGTAGAAGTTGCGCCACGTGCCGTTCTCGGCCTGGTAGCCCAGCTGCTCGAGGGTGTCCGCCTGGAGCTCGCGCGCCGCGACGTTGTCGGGGTCGGCGAACACCACGTAGTTCACCGCTTGGGCAACCCAGCGGTACTCGCCCTTGTCGAAGTCGGCGCGGGCGCGCGCGAGGACGGCATCGGCTCCGCCCATGTACTCGACGGCCTTCCGGGCTCCCTCGACCGGCGGCAGCTGGTGGAGATTCGCCGGGTTCCCGTCGAAGAAGCCGAGGTAGTAGGTGTAGACCGCCTTGACGTTGTGGCTGACCGAGCCGTAGTAGCCCCGGTTGGCGAAGCTCTGCCCGATGCCGGCGGGGAGCTCGATCATCTCGGCGATCTCGGCCGGGCCATACCCGTGGTTCGCCAGGCGGAGCGTCTCGTCGTGTATGTAGCGGTACAGGTCGCGCTGGCCCTTGAGGAAGCTGATGACCTCGGCGTTCCCCCAGGTCGGCCAGTGGTGCGACCCGAACTCGACCTCGGCATCGCGGCCGAACAGGTGGATCGCCTCGTTGATGTAGCGCGACCAGGCCAGCGCGTCGCGGATCTTCGCGCCGCGCAACGTGTAGACGTTGTGGAGCACGTGCGAGGCGATCTCGGCCATGCACAGGGCGCGGCGCTCCGGCAGGTAGAAGCAGAGCTCGGCCGGGGCTTCGGCCCCGGGCGTGTGCTGGAAGACGATCTGCAGCCCGTCGATCGTCATCTCCTGCCTGGTCTCCGAGATGATGTCCGTCGGCGGCAGCAGGGTGAACGCTCCCGCCGAGGTCAGCTGCGCGAGGCCGGCACCCACGCTGCGGTCCGGGGCCCAGCCGGCGAGGTTGCCGTACATGTAGGAGGCGCGGCGGGACATGACGTTGCCGAGGAAGACGTTCTCGCTGACCGCCTCCTCGAGGAAGTCGACGGGAGCGATGATCCGCACCCGGCCCGCGGCCAGGTCCTCGTCGCTGACCACGGCGCGCACCCCGCCGAAGTGGTCGGCGTGGCTGTGCGTGTAGATCACGGCCACGACCGGCAGGTCCGCGACGTGCTCGCGCACGAGGGCCATCGCGGCGCGCGCCGGCTCGACGGTGACCAGCGGGTCGACGACGATCCAGCCGCCGTTCGTGCGCAGGAAGCTCATCACCGCGAGGTCGAAGCCGCGCGCCTGGTAGATCCCCTCGGTCACCTCGAAGATGCCCGCGATCGCGTTGAGCTTCCCCTGGCGCCACAGGCTCGGGTTGACCGACGCCGGCGCGTCGCCGTCGAGGAACTTCCAGCGGTCGAAGTCCCACGCGACGTGGCCGGCGTCGGCCATGATCTGGCCGGAGGCCTCGACGATCAGGCCGCGCCGCGCATTCTCGAAGTCGGATTCGTCGGCGAACGGGAGCGTCTCGAGGACGGCGCTGGTGGCGCGCGCGGTGGCGCTGGATGCGGGCTTGGGGCCAGGCATGAGGGCGTCTCCTGCGCAAAGGCATGACGGCGGGGTCGGGGGGACTGCCGGTACTGTACCCGCGCCTCGCCGGCCACGTCGTGCGCCCGTTCAGCCGGGCTCCGCTTCGGCGTCCGGCCCAGGCGAGGCTTCGCTTTCGGCCGGCCTCTCGTCCCCGGGCGGCCACCGGTGCCCGAAGTCGGTCACGGCCGAGCCGATCGGGCGGCGGACGACCGGACGGCGTGGAGTCCCCAGCGGAATGCTCGAGAGCTCGGCGCGGGCCGCCGCCTTCGTCTCCCCGTGACAGCGCTTCACCTTCAGCTTGCTGCCGCAGGGGCACGGGTCGTTGCGGCCCGCCGCCGCGACGGCCGCGTCGAGCTCGGTGTCGTAGCGCCGGGCCTGCGCCATGACCTCTGACGCCTCGCGACCGGCCCTGAGCAGCCGGACGATCGCCCTGGCCGGCCGATCGATGTGCCGGAAGAAGGACATGTAGCCCGCGCACAGGTAATTGAGGCCGGGATCGCCCTCGGGGGTCATGAGGAATCGGTTCTTCGGGCACTCGCCGTGGCACGCGAACCGCACGTCGCAGGTCCGGCACATGGGCGGGAGCGTGTCGCGCTTGGCCGCCCCGAACGCCTGCTGCTGCGGCGAGCCCACCATGTCCAGCATGGGGAGGTCCCGGATGTTGCCGAGCAGGTGCTCGGGCTCCACGAAGTGGTCGCAGGAGTACAGGTCGCCGTTGTGCTCCAGCGCGAGACCCGCGCCGCAGGTCTCGTTGAACACGCACAGCCCCGACCCGGCCGCGCCGAAGTAGTTGCGCATCGCCGCCTCGAACGTCTGGACGAATACCGTGCCGACGTCGTTGCGGACCCACTCGTCCCAGATCGTCGTCAGGAACCGCCCGAACTGCTCCGGCTTCACCGACCGCGGGGAGGCGTGCATGCCGCGCATCGTGTCCGGCCGGCCTGCATCGTCGAGGCGCTCGACCACCGGGATGAACTGCATCCACGTGGTCCCACCTCGTCGCGGAGGAAGCGGTAGACCTCCAGTGGATAGTCGCCGTTGAGCCGGTTGACGGTCGTCAGCACGTTGTACTCGACGCCGTGCTCCTGGAGCAGCCGCAGGCCGCGCATGACGTCGTCGAAGCTCGCGTTGCCGCCCTTGTCCACGCGGTTGCCGTCGTGGAGCTCGCGCGGGCCGTCGATCGAGATCCCGACGAGGAACCCGTGCTCGGCAAGGAACGCCGCCCACTCCCCGTCGATGCGCGTTCCGTTCGTCTGGAGCGTGTTCTCGAACGTCATGCCCGGGCGGCGGTACCGCTCCTGGAAGGCGACCGCGCGCCGGAAGAAGTCGATGCCCATCAGCGTCGGCTCGCCGCCCTGCCAGGCGAAGGTGACCTCGTCGGACCGGTGCGCCTCAATCAGGTCCCGGACGTAGGCTTCGAGGACGTCGTCGGCATGCGGAACGACGACCCCGGGTACATGGCCTCCTTGTCCAGGAAGAAGCAGTACGAGCAGGCGAGGTTGCAGATCGCCCCCGTCGGCTTGGCCATGACGTGGAAGCGCAGCGGGACGGCGGGGACGCTGTCGATCACGTCTTTCCAGTCTAGGCCGGCCCCGGGCTCGCGCTCCGGGACCGGTCCTGATGCCGACGATGGACCAGGCTCAGTGGCCGGACTGCATGGCGGCTTCCATCTTCGCGAGAACCTGGTCGACGGTGAAGGTGGCCGCCTTCATGCGGGGCGGGTACTGCATGAACGTCTGCAGGAACTCGCCGACGATCCGCTGCGACGGGATGATCAGGTAGACGCGGTCCAGCATCCAGTCGAAGTACGTGTTGGACGTGATCTCCGCGCGCTCGAAGGGGTCGGTCCGGAGGTTGAACATCTTCGGGACGCGAAGGGCCACGAAGGGCTCTGCCCAGACCTGCAGCGTGCCGGGGATCCGCTGCTCCATGAACACGAGCTTCCAGTTGTCGTACCGGGTCGCGACGAGATCGCCGTCGTCGCTGAAGTAGAAGAACTCGATCCGCGGGCCCTTGTCCGTCTCGCCGGTGAAGTAGGGCAGGAAGTTGTAGCCGTCGAGGTGCACCTTGAACGTCTTGCCGGCCGCCTCGTGGCCCACCAGCAGCTTCTCCTTGACGTCCGGGTCGCCGGCGGCGGCAAGCAGGGTCGGCATCCAGTCCATGTGGCTGATGATCTCGTTGGAGACCACGCCGGCCGGGATCCTGCCAGGCCACCGGATCATCTCCGGCACCCGGAAGGCACCCTCCCAGTTCGTGTTCTTCTCGGAGCGGAACGGGGTCATCGCGCCGTCCGGCCACGAGTTCATGTGCGGGCCGTTGTCGGTCGAGTAGACGAAGATCGTGTCCTCGGCGATGCCGAGCTCGTCGAGCTTGTCCAGGACCCGGCCGACGTGGCGGTCGTGGTCGATCATCGTGTCGTGGTACTCGGACTGCCACCGGCCGGCCTGGCCCACGCTCTCCGGCTTCGGGTGGGTCCGGAAGTGCATGTGGGTGGTGTTGACCCACAGGAAGAACGGGGCGCCATCGGCGTTCTTGCGCTCGATGAAGTCGACGGCGCCATCGACGATCTCGTCGTCGATGGTCTCCATCCGCTTCTTCGTCAGCGGCCCGGTGTCCTCGATGGTCTGCGTGCCGTCGGCGCTGGCCCTGCAGCGCAGCACGCCGCGCGGCCCGTAGTTCGCCTTGAAGTTGGGGAAGTCCTCGGCCTTCGGGTAGTCCGGATGCTCCGGCTCCTCCTCCGCGTTGAGGTGGTAGAGGTTGCCGAAGAACTCGTCGAACCCGTGCGCGGTCGGCAGATGCCTGTCCTGGTCGCCCAGGTGGTTCTTGCCGTACTGGCCGGTGGCGTAGCCCCGGCCCTTGAGCAGCTCCGCGATGGTCGGGTCCTGGGGCGACATGCCGACGTCCGAGCCGGGCATCCCCACCTTGGACAGGCCCGTGCGGTAGACGCTCTGGCCGGTGATGAAGGCCGACCGGCCGGCGGTGCAGCTCTGCTCGCCGTACGAGTCGGTGAAGCGCATGCCCTCGTCGGCCACGCGGTCGATGTTGGGCGTGCGATAGCCCATCAGGCCGTCGCTGTAGCAGCTGAGGTTGGTGATCCCGATGTCGTCGCCCCAGAAGACGACGATGTTGGGCTTGCCGCCAGGCATCTGGGTTCGCCTCCTGCTGTTCGTGGGACGTCTCCGCCGCCACCGTGAACGCCCCGCGGGCGTGCGACGCGCGGCCACTCGCAGAGTGTAGCCAGTCGCTGCCGGCGGATCACCGGCGCTTCGACGAGCGGGTGGAGGAGGGCGTCAGGGCTCGGGCCCGCGGCCGGGGGCGGACTCCGGTTCGGCCCCCGGCTCGGGCGAGGGCTCGCCACCGGGCGTCGCATCGACCCCGGGCGGCCACCGGCGCCCGAAGTCGGTCACGGCCGAGCCGATCGACAGGTAGACCCGCTCCTCGCCCATCTCGGCCATGAGCCCCGTCCTGCGCATGCGATCGCGGACCGGTCCCTTGACCTGCGCCAGGAGCACCTCGACGTGACGGGCCCGCAGGTCCGCATGCAGCTCGCGGAGCATGTCGGCCGTGGTGACGTCGAGATCGGCGGTGGCCGCCAGGTCGATGAGCACGCCCTGGGGCTCCGGCCGACGGGCCGCGACGAGCTCGAGGATCTGCGCCTTCGCCACGTTGGCGTTGAAGAAGTAGAGCGGCGCATCGAGCCGGACGATGACCAGCCCGGGCACCGGCTCGGCATCCGGGTGGCGGGCCATGTCCGCGAAGGTCGCCCGGTAGCCGGGCATGCGACCCAGCGCCGCTACGTAGGGCCGGCTGGCGCGGTACAGGACGAACACCACCGACAGCATCACGGCCAGGACCATGCCGGCCAGCACGGTCGTGAGCAGCACCCCGACCATCGCCGCGATCGCGATCACGAAGTCCGTCCGGCGCCAGGCCCAGTAGCGCCGCAGCTCGCCGACATCGATGAGGCCCAGCACCGCCGCGATCACGATCGCCCCCAGGACCGCGTTCGGGAGGTTGGTGAAGAGCGGGGCGAGGAACACGGCGGTCGCCAGGACCAGGCCCGACGTGATGAGCGACGCCAGCTGCGACTTCGCGCCGGCCGTCTCCGCGGTCGCGGTCTGGGAGAGGCTCGCGTCCGTCGTGAAGCCCCCGAAGAGCCCCGACGAGAGGTTCGCGGCGCCCAGCGCCAGCATCTCCTGGTCGGGATCGATCTCGTAGCGGTGGCGGGACGCGTAGGCGCGGCCCGCGCCCACCGACTCGCCCACGGCCAGGAACACGATGCCGGCCGCGCCGAGGACGAGGAACGGGATCGAGGTCAGCGGGACGGACGGGATCGACGGCAGCGGCAGCCCCGTGGCAACCTCGCCGACCACGCTCACCTCGTAGGCCTCCAGGTCGAGCGCGACGACGGCGAGGATCCCCAGGACGAGCGCGACGAGCGGCCCGGGGATCCGGCGCGAGATGCGCCGCAGGACCAGGATGAGGACGAGCGCGGCGAGCCCCACGGCGAGCGTGTAGCGGTTGGTGTCCGGGAGCTCGCCGATGAGCTGTACGACCTGCTCCGGAAGCGAGCCGCTGAGCCCCGGGACGCCGAGGATCTTGGGGATCTGCCCGATGATGATCGTGATCGCGAGCCCCGACGATGAAGCCCGTCACCACCGACTTGGTGAGGAAGTCGGAGATGAAGCCGAGGCGCGCGACGCCGGCCGCGACGAGGATGCCCCCGACGATCAGCGCGAGCGCCGCGGTGAGCGCCACGTAGACGGCCGCGTCGCCGCCGGCGAGGTCGCCGACGACCGACGCGGACATGATCGCCATGGTCGAGCTGACGGTCACCTTGAGATGACGGCTCGTCCCGAAGACCGCGTAGGCGGCGAGGGCGGCGAAGGCGGTCACCAGGCCCAGCTCCGGCGGGACGCCCGCGAGGCCGGCGTAGGCCAGGGCGACCGGCACCATCACGCCCCACGACGTGATGGCAGCGATGCCATCGGCGCGGAGCCATTCGCGCGGGTAGGCGGGCAGCCAGCGGCTGATCGGCACGTAGCGCGCGACGAGCGTCGCCAGCGCCTCGGACGGCTCCATCGTTCGCGTGGGCTTCCCGGACAACGGCACCGAACCTCAGCCGGCGGCCGCGGGTGTCGTGCGTCGCACGGCCCGCTCGCGGCGCAGGATGACCAGGCTCGCCACCGCCACCCAGGCGGGCAGCAACAGGACGATCCAGTCCCAGAACGACACGACCAGGAGGAGGATGACCCCGAAGAGGTAGCCGGCAAAGGCGAGCCAGCGGGGGAACGTCCGGCTTCGCAGGCCGAGCGTGGCGATCGAGAAGAGGAAGACCGCGGCGGCTCGCGAGGCGAAGGCGAACAGCAGCGTGTAGGAGAGCGCCCGCACGAGCCGCATCTGCTCGACCGTCGGCGCGCCGAGCTCGAGGAAGCGGTAGCCGACCGCAACCGCGCTGGCGACGGCCGCGGCGGCGAACAGCAGGGCCACGAAGAGCAGGCCGCTGCCGAAGAAGACGGTGGCGAAGAAGCGATCCTCGCGCTCGCCGAGCTGGTCGCGGACGACCGCGATGAACCACAGGAACATGATCCCGGCGAACGGCGCCAGGTAGAGCCCACCCACGAAGAGCCACTGGTCTCGCCCCTCGAGGAAGAGCTGGGCCATCTCCCGGTTGCTGTCCGCCGTGAGCGGCGAGCCGCGCATGAGCAGGAGCGCGCCGGTGAACAGCACCGCGAAGAGGATCCCGGCCAGGCTTGCCGCCCACGGCGCCCGAAGCTGGAGTCCGGCATCGACGACCGCCTGCGGCGTGGCATCCTCCGGACCGCCGGCCGTGGGCGGGCCGCCCGAGGCGGCGGCCGGATCCATGCTCGGACCCCGGGGCTCGCTCACTGCCGCACCTCCCTGGTCAGCCGCCGATCCGCCAGTGCCTGCCATGATGCGGCCGCCGCGGGGACCCGTGCTCACCCAGACCGCACGACGCGGGCCTCCGTCGATGCGCGAAGATGCGGGGGCCAGGAGGCGCGGCGTCGCTCGAGGAGTGGAGCCGGCCCTTCCGGTGCGCAGCAGGAGCCCGGATGCCCCTCCTCGACGCGACGGCGGCTCCACGACCGACGATCCCGCGCCCGCCCGCCTTCCACCTGCTGGCAAAGCCGACGGGGGCGACCTGCAACCTGGACTGCTCGTACTGCTTCTTCCTGTCGAAGGAGATGCTCTACCCGGGCAGCCGCTTCCGGATGGCCGACGAGCTCCTCGAGCAGTACATCCGCCAGCTGATCGAGGCCCACCGCATCCCGCACGTGACGATCGCCTGGCAGGGCGGCGAACCGACGATGATGGGCGTCGACTTCTTCCGGCAGGCGACTGCGTACGTGGAGAAGCACCGTCGGCCGGGAATGACGGTCGAGTACACGATCCAGACGAACGGCACGCTCATCGACGACGAGCTGGCGGCGTTCTTCAAGGAGCACGACTACCTCGTCGGGATCAGCATCGACGGCCCGCCGGTGATGCACGACGCGTACCGCGTCGACCGGGGCGGCGCCCCGACGTTCGAGCGGGTCCGGCGCGGCCTGGACGCGCTCCAGCGGCACGGGGTCGCATACAACACCCTCACGACGCTGCACCGCGCCAACGCCGACCACCCGGTCGAGGTCTACCGCTTCCTCCGCGACGAGTGCGGCTCGCGCTTCCTGCAGCTCATCCCCATCATCGAGCGCCTGCCCGCGCCCCGGATCGACGTCCCTCTTGCCGAGCTGGGGATGGCGCCCGGGCCTGGCCCAGGCCGGCGCCCTGGACGTCCTGGCGCGACCGTCCCCTCTACCGCCAGGAGGGGAGCCTCGTCACTGACCGCTCCGTCACGGCCGCGCAGTACGGGCGTTCCTCGTGGGCGTCTTCGAGGAGTGGGTCCGTCGTGACATCGGCGAGGTCTACGTCCAGATGTTCGACGTCGCCCTTGCGAGCTGGCACGGCGAGCCGCCGTCGCTGTGCATCCACTCCGAGACGTGCGGCACCGCGCTCGCGCTCGAGCACAACGGCGACCTGTACTCGTGCGACCACTTCGTCGAGGAGGCGTACCGCCTCGGCAACATCGCCGAGACGCCGATGGCCGACCTCGTCGCGTCCGACCAGCAACGTCGCTTCGGGCTCGCCAAGCGGGACACCCTGCCGGCCTACTGCCGTGCCTGCGATGTCCGGTTCGCCTGCCACGGCGGCTGCCCGAAGGACCGCTTCATCGAGACGCCGGACGGCGAGCCCGGGCTCAACTACCTGTGCGCCGGCTACAAGGCCTTCTTCCACCACGTCGACCGGCCGATGCGGATGATGTCCGACCTCCTGCGCCGGGGCCGTGCCCCCTCGGAGCTGGTGGCCTGGTATGCGGCCGAGGACGCCCGGCTCCGCGCGGAGGCCGCGAAGGCGGGCCGGAACGACCCCTGCCCGTGCGGCAGCGGGCGCAAGGTCAAGCAGTGCCATGGGTAAATCGTCGAAGAGGGTCGAGACCGATGATCGCCCCGGCAACGTTCATCGCCCTGGCGGTGCTCGTGTATGCCCTGGTGTCGAAGCGGCTCGCGTCGACCGTCGTCACCGCGCCGATCTTCTTCGCGACCGCCGGGCTCGTCGCCGGCCCCGGGCTGGGACTCGTGGACCTCGCCGCGGACGACGAGTTGCTCGTGCTCCTGCTCGAGGCGGCCCTCGTCATGGTCCTCTTCGCCGACTCGTCGGGCCTCGACGTCCGTCGCTGGACAAAGGAAGCCGGGCTCTCCGGCCGCCTGCTCGGGATCGGGCTCCCCCTGACGATGGTCGCGGGCACGGTCGCCGCGGCGCTCCTCCTCGGGCTCGAGCCCTGGCAGGCCGGCCTCGTGGGCGTGATCCTCGCCCCGACGGACGCCGCCCTCGGCCAGGCCGTGGTGGCCAACCCGCGCGTGCCGGCCGTCATCCGCAACGCCCTCAACGTCGAGAGCGGCCTCAACGACGGCCTCGCGCTGCCGTTCGTCACGATCCTCGTCACCGTGGGCCTGGTGGCCGGCGGCGCCGAGACCGAGCTGCACGCTGCAGAGACGCTCCTTCTCGCCCTCGGCGGGTCGACCGTGATCGGCCTCGTCGCCGGCCTCGGCGCCGGCTGGCTGCTGGCGCGCTCCGCCGAGCGCGGCCTGTCGAGCGCCGGCTCGCAGGCGGTCGCGCTCGTGGCGCTGGCGATCGGCTCATTCGTCGTGGCCGACGGGGTGGAGGCGAGCGGGTTCATCGCGGTCTGGGTCGCCGGGCTGACCGCCGGGATGATGGTCCGGGGCCGCGTGGAGGACGACGCGTTCCACCTGCCCGAGGAGGTCGCGGAGGTGCTCGCCGCCGTCGGCTTCCTGCTGCTGGGCGCGGGCCTCATCGGCCCCATCCTCGGTCGCGCCACCCCCGAGGCGGTCGTCTATGCCGTGCTCAGCCTCACGATCGTGCGGATGGCGCCGGTCGCCGTCGCCATGCTGCGCACCGGGTTCGCGCCGCCGACGGTCGCCTACGTCGGGTGGTTCGGCCCGCGCGGCCTCGCCTCGATCGTGTTCGCGGGGATCGTCGTCGAGGAGGCCGTCCCGGGGGCGACCGAGATCACCGATGTCATCCTGCTCACGGTCGTGTTCAGCCTGGTCGCCCACGGCGTGACGGCCGCCTGGGGAGCCCGGCGCTACGCGGCCTGGTTCGAGCGAACGGCGGCCGTGGACCCGGCGATCCCGGAGGCTGCGGAGATCCGCGAGGGCAGCGGCCCATACCCGACGTCACCGCGGCGCGGCGCGACCCGCGACGCATAGCGCGTCGGAGGAGGAGCGAGGGGACGCGCGCCGTCCGGCGCCGACCGGCGTCGTCAGGCGCCGACCGCGGCGCCGGATCGACGGTCAGTCGGCCGGTCCCGGGTCGCCGCCGGTCGATGCCGGGGTACGGCTCCAGCAGCCCGAGCTCGACGGCGCGCTCCACCGCCTCACCGCGGGAGCTGGCCTGGAGCTTGCCGTAGACCGACATCGCGTGGGTCTTGACGGTGTTGCGCGAGACGATCAGGCGGTCGGCAATCTCCTGGAACGACAGGTAGGTCGGCAGGAGGGAGAGCACCCGGAGCTCGGCGGCGGTGAGGGTCGAGGACCCCGCCAGGGTGGACGCCGAATCGGACAGCCGCCGCCTGAGCTCGAGAAGCTCGGCGGTGAGGACCCCCAGCGCCGGGCGCCGGCGGACGACCTGCTCCGCCTCCCGCAGCACGCTCTGCGCGCCGGCCGGGTCGGAGATCGCGAGGTACGCGCGGGCCAGCTCGAGCAGGGCGTTGACGGCGAACCATGGCGCGGCGTGGGAGACGAGCGGTCGGACGAGCTGGGCCCGGATGAGGTCCTCCCGCCCGGCGGCGGCGTCGCCCCGGTGGATCGCGACCCGGGCGCTCACGGCGTAGACGATGAGCGCCGGGAGGATCTCCTCGAAGTGCGACGACGCGAGCCGCGCCCGACTCTGCCGGACATGCGCCTCGGCCGCCGGCCAGTCGCCCCGGGCCACCGCGAGGACGGCCCGGTAGGCCATGGCGACCATGGCCGTCCCACCCGACACCGCCCCGGCCGCAACCGCCTCGGCGAACGCAGCGTCTGCCGCATCCGGGCGGCCGAGGAGCCAGTGTGCCGATCCGAGGAGCCACAGGGCGTTCGCTCGCCAGATGCTTGCGGGGGGCTCGGCCGCGGCGGCCAGCTCCGCGTTCGCCAGCACGTCGTTCGGGCCGTGCCGGCCCATGACGGCGCGAAGCATCGCCCGCTGCGACTCGAACGAGGCCGAGGCGTCGCCGGGTGGCCCGGGAGAGGCGGCGCGCTCCGCGATGTCGGCCATCCGATCGGCGACATCCGGGCGCCCGTTCATAAGGTGGATCCATCCCGCGATGACGGCCAGCGGAGGGTGCTGCTCGAAGACCCTCTCGTCGAACGCGAGCAGCCATCGATCGAGGGTGACCGCATGGCCGCTGTAGAGCGTCGGCAGGGCGACGCTGGTGACGAGACGAGCGGCCGCGTCGACATCGCCGCTCGCGGAGGCATGCTCGACGGCCCGCTCAATTCTGCCGGCGTCCAGGTGCCACGCGGACGCCCGGAGATGGAGATCGGCGACGACTCCGGGCTCACGTCGCTCGAGCTCTGCCCGCAGGTAGTCGCGAAGCAGGTTGTGGTACCGGTACGACGCCCCCGAGCTGCCCACCTGCTGGATGAGCAGGTTGCCGCGGGCGAGCGCCCGCAGCCGCTCCCCCGCCCCGGGTATCCCTGAGACGGCCTCGGCGAGCGGCGGCTCGATCGTGTCGAGGATCGCCGTCCGCGTGA
Source organism: uncultured Chloroflexia bacterium (assembly GCA_963713285.1). Taxonomy (GTDB): domain Bacteria; phylum Chloroflexota; class Limnocylindria; order Limnocylindrales; family CSP1-4; genus CTSoil-043. Next base: position 132,770 of record CAVQLA010000009.1, read on the forward strand.
GCAGCGTCACGTCAGCGTCATCGAGGTCGCGTTCGAACTCGGAGGCAAAGTACCCGGCGATGTAGCGATCGCGGCCCGAGACGCTGCCGAAAGGCTCGAAGGCCCCGTCGCGCCGATCAGAATCGAGGACAGCCAGGTAGATTCCCGCCGCCCAGCCCTCGGTCCGCACGACCAGGGCCTGAACCTCGTCGGGGCTCATGGCGTGCCCGAGAGCCGCCGTCAGCGCACGGGCCTCCTCCTCGTCGAAGGCAAGCTGCGCTGGCCCAACCTCGACCAGGCGCTGCTGGGCACGGAGCCGGGCGAACGGCAGGTCCGGCTCCGTCCGTCCCGCGATCGCGACCCGGACACCGCGGGGAAGGTGCTCGAAGAGCGACGTCAACGCGTCGAGGCACGTACGGTCCGCGATGAGGTGGACGTCGTCGAGGACGAGGAGGGCGGGCGCATCCCACCGGTGCAGCTCCGACACGAGACGCGGCACGGCGCTCGCGAGGATCCGCCCACGCGGCGCGGTGAGCGCGGACCGGATCGCGCCGTCGATCGGCTTGACCCGGTCGAGGGCGACGGCCAGGTACGACAGCAGGAGCGCGGGGTCGTTGTCGAGCTTGTCGAGCGTCAGCCAGGCGACGGGCCCGCGCTCGCACGCCGCCAGCTGCGCCAGGAGGGTGGTCTTGCCGTATCCCGGCGGAGCGATCACCGAGATGACCGGCGGCCCGGACTCGATCGCGAGCAGGCGGACGAGGCGCCGTCGATCGACGGTCCCGGACCGTCGCGCCGGGGGCTGGAGCTTCGCTTCGACGAGCGGGAATGCCGGGCGGAACGTGAGCTGCGGATCCGTCATGGCGCCGGCCGAGTCTACATGAAACGGCCCAGCCGGCCCACCCACCGTGTCCCCGGGTACGCGGGCTATTCCAGGTCGGCCTCGACGTCGTAGCCGGCCGCGAGCGCGATCCTCGGCGCAGCCGAGACGACCCGCGGCGAGCCGACGGTGCTTGCCACGGCGACGAGCACCGCGAGCAGGTCGTCCATCCGGGCACCGGCCCGCTGGGCTGCCTCGACCTCGGCTCGATAGGAGGATGGCGGGGCATCCAGCGCGATCAGCGCTCCGATCCGGAGCAGCGCCTCGATGCGGGCGTCGAGGTGCTTGACGTCGCGCGCGGGCCGCTCGAGGCTGCACAGGGACGCGATGAGCGCCTGGTCGCCGATCGTGAGGCGGCGAAACCCGTCTTCGGCGGATGACATGACGTCCCGTGCACCTTCCCGGCCGGGGTTCCCGGGCCGGGAACCTTCGCTCGTCGATTCCAGCCGGTCTGGCAACCGTCCACATCATGCTGTGAGGGTGAGCGCGGCGGACGGGCCGGGGTTCGCGGCCCCGGCCGGAATCGCCGTCGCCGGATGCTGCGCGCGGTCAGCCATCCACGTAGGATGATGACCCGGAGCCCCGGTCAGGCTCTACTGAGGGTCGATGTGACGCCCACTCCGGTCTGCCCGTCCAGGGCCGCCCAGACCAGCCCGGCCCGGTTGGAGGGCCTCGAGCACCACACAAGGAGGCCACGATGCCGATCGTCGAGTACCCCGCCGGCGCCCCCTTCCCGGGCGTCATCGGCCGAACCGCCGACGAGTCGAGCCCGGCCTGGCCGGCTCCGACACGCGCCCGCAAGGGGGCCCCGAACGTCCTCTTCGTCGTCCTCGACGACACCGGGTTCGGGCAGCTCGGCTGCTACGGCAGCCCGATCGAGACGCCGACGTTCGACGCGCTCGCGGCCGACGGCCTGCGCTTCAACAACATGCACACGACGGCCTTGTGCTCGCCGAGCCGCGCCTGCATCGTCACCGGCCGCAACCACCACAGCAACGGCATGGCGTGCATCACCGAGTTCGCCACCGGCTACCCGGGCTACAACGGGATCATGCCGTTCGAGAACGGGATGCTCTCCGAGATGCTGCTCGAGCACGGCTACGGCACGTACATGGTCGGCAAATGGCACCTCACCCCGAGCGTCTTCGAGACGGCGGCCGGCCCCTACGACCGCTGGCCGCTGGGGCGCGGCTTCCAGCGCTTCTACGGGTTCCTCGGCGGCGATACCAGCCAGTGGTACCCGGAGCTCGTCTACGACAACCACCCGGTCGAGCCGCCCCGGACGCCCGAGGAGGGCTACCACCTGACCGAGGACCTCGTCGACAAGTCGATCGAGTTCATCACGGACCTCCGGCAGATCGACCCCGACAAGCCGTTCTACCTCCACCTGTGCTTCGGGGCGACCCACGCCCCGCACCACGTGCCCAAGGAGTGGGCCGACCGGTACGCCGGCCAGTTCGACGACGGCTGGGACGCCTATCGCGAGCGGGTCTTCGCCCGCCAGAAGGAGCTCGGCATCCTGCCCGCCGACGCGGAGCTGTCGCGCCACGACCCGGACGTCCCCGAGTGGGACTCGCTGTCCCCCGAGGCCCGCCGGCTGTCGGCCCGGATGATGGAGGTGTTCGCGGGCTTCCTGAGCCACACCGACCACCACCTCGGCCGCCTGCTCGACTTCCTTCGGGCGCAGGGCGTCCTGGACAACACGATCGTCATGGTCATCAGCGACAACGGCGCGAGCGCCGAGGGGGGGCCCGGCGGGACCACCAACGAGGCGCAGTTCTTCAACAACGCCCAGGAGACGCTCGAGGAGAGCCTGGCTGTCATCGACGAGATCGGCGGCCCGGACCACTTCAACCACTACCCGTGGGGCTGGACGTTCGCGGGCAACACCCCGTTCCGGCGCTGGAAGCGCGAGACCTACCGGGGCGGCTCGACGGACCCGTTCATCGTGTCCTGGCCGGCCGGGCTCAAGGCGCGCGGCGAGGTCCGCGGCCAGTACGCCCACATCATCGACATGGTGCCCACGGTCCTCGACCTCCTGGGGATCGAGCCCCCCGCCGCGATCCGCGGGGTCACCCAGGCACCGATCGAGGGCGTGAGCTTCGCCCACGCGCTCGACGATCCCGCGGCGCCCAGCCGCCACCACGTCCAGTACTTCGAGATGCTCGGCCATCGGGCCATCTACAAGGATGGCTGGCGAGCGGTCTGCCCGTGGCCCGGCCCCTCGTTCGCGGAGGCCGGCACCGGCTTCGGCAACCCGATCTCGGCCGAGACGCTCACGAAGCTCGACGCCACCGGCTGGGAGCTCTACCACATCGACGAGGACCCGGCCGAGAACCACGACCTCGCCGCCGAGCACCGCGACAAGCTCATCGAGCTGATCGGGACCTGGTACGTCGAGGCGGGCAAGTACAAGGTGATGCCCGTGGACGGCTCGGGCCTGGCACGGATGGTCGTCGAGAAGCCGCTCGTCGCCCTTCCGCGCAATCAGTACACCTACCGGCCGGGCACCCAGTCCATTCCCGAACTTCGCCGCGCCGCGCCTCCACAACCGCCCGCACAGCATCACCGCGACCGTGGAGATCCCCGAGGGCGGCGCCGAGGGTGTCCTGTTCTGCCAGGGAACGGCGGCCGGCGGATACTCGCTGTACGTCAAGGACGGCCGGCTGCACTACGTCCACAACTACGTGGCGCGGCAGCGGTTCACGGTCTCGTCGCCGGACGCGCTCCCGGCCGGACGCCACGAGCTCCGCTTCGAGTTCGAGCCCACCGGCCAGCCCGACATGGCGCACGGCAAGGGCGCTCCGGGCCGGCTGCAGCTCTACGTCGACGGTGCGCTCATCGCAAGCGCCGACGCCCCGTACACCACGCCGTTCATGTTCAACCCCGGTGGCGTGAGCTGCGGCCACAACCCGGGATCCCCGGTGACCCCGGAGTACCCGAGCCCGTTCACGTTCACCGGCCATCTCGAGAAGGTGGTCGTGGACGTCAGCGGGGAGCTCATCGTCGATCCCGAGGCCGAGCTTCGGATGCACATGGCTCGGCAGTAGCCGAGGCCGAGACGGTGCCGGCGCCGCGGCCAAGGTGGCGCCGGCGCCCACGCGCGACTCGCCGCTCGAGTCGCGCCAGCGAGAAGGAGAACGCATGACAGAGCGATCGCTCGACGAGCTGGGGCCCGTCGACTACCTGGTCGTCGAGTTCCCGGCCGGCCAGCAGAACTTCACCGGAGCGGCCGCGGACGAGCTCATTCGGCTCCACGAGGCCGGGACCATCCGGGTGATGGACCTCATCATCATCGCCAAGGGCGAGGACGGCGCGATCATGGCCCAGGAGCTCGCCGACCTCGACGACCTCGGCCCCTTCGGACGCCTTGAGGCCGAGCTGGCCGAGACCCTTGCCGAGGAGGACGTTCTCCACTTCGGCGCCGTCATGGCGCCCGGCAGCATCGGCGCCGTGCTCGTCTACGAGAACCTGTGGGCCGCGCCCTTCGGCGCTGCCGTCCGCCACGCCGGCGGCCAGCTCATCGCGAACGGGCGGATCCCGGTCCAAGCCATCATCGCCGCCGTCGAGGCGGACGAGGCCCTCGCGGCCGAAGGAGCCTGACATGCCGCTCAGACCATCCCGCATCGGCCGGGCCGCCGTCGTCACCGCCGCCGTCACCCCCGGCCCGTCGCCGGTCGCGAAGGCCGCCGTCGTCGGCGCCGCCGTCGCCAGGCCCGGCCCGGCGCCGGTCGCGAAGGCCGCCGTCGTCGGCGCCGCCGTCACGCCCGGTCGTCGCCGCCGGTTCTAGCCGGTCCCTCCCCGCCCGGCGCCCCCGCGTGGCATCCGCCACGACGGGTCGGCCGGGGTGAGCGTGGTCACTGCTGACCTGGAGGCTCCCTTCGGGCCGGCGGATCCAGGCCGTTCGGCGACGAGGCCGCTGTAGGAGGCCGATCGATGCCCAGGCTTCCCGGTGTCGAGCTGATCCGCACGTACGATCGAACCTGGCTGCGGCCGGATGCGCTGGCGGCGGTCACGGTCTGGGCGCTCCTGGTCCCCCAGGCGCTGGCGTACGCGCAGCTCGCCCAGGTGGACGCGGTGGTCGGCCTGTACGCGGCCATCGGCGCCACCATCGGCTACGTCCTGCTCGGCGGCGTCCGCAGCATGAACGTGGGGCCGGAGGCGACCGTCGCCCTGCTCACGGCGTCGGTCGTGGGGCCGCTGGCGGGTGGCGACCCGGCTCGCTTCCTCGCGCTCGCGGGCGGCCTGGCGCTCGTGGCGGGTGGCTGGCTGATCCTGGCCGGTCTGATCGGCCTGGGATTCGTCACCCGGTTCCTGTCCCGTCCGCTGCTGCTGGGCTACGTCGCGGGCTCCGCGATCGTGATGATCGTGAGCCAGCTCGACAGCCTCGTCGGCATCAAGCTGGAGGCCCAGGACGACACGCTCGCCGAGCTCGCCGAGACCGTCCGCCGGCTGGGCGAGACGGACGTCACGACGCTCCTCGTCGGGCTCGGGGTGATCGCCGTGACGCTGCTCGTCCGCCGGATCGACCGGCGGCTCCCGGCGTACCTCGTCGCGGTCCTGGCGGCCATCGCCGTAAGCGTGGTGGCGGACCTGGCAGGGCAGGGCGTGGCCGTCGTCGGCACCATCGAGCCCGGCCTCCCGTCGCTCGGAGTCCCCGCCGTCGGCCTGGCCGACCTCGGCTCACTCGCCGGCCCGGCTCTCGCGATGGCGCTGTTGATCTACGCCGACAGCGGCGTGACCGGGCAGGTGCTGGGCAGGCGCGGCGGCTATCTGGTCGACGGCAACCAGGAGTTCGTCGGGCTCGGGGCCGCCAACATCGGGACTGCGCTGACCGGCGGCTTCCCGGTCAACGGCAGCCAGTCGCGGAGCTTCACCGCCGCCGACGTCGGCGCCCGATCGCAGGTGATGAACGTCGGTGTGCTGGCGCTCGTCCTCCTCACCCTCCTCGTCCTCACCCCCTTGTTCGCGCCGCTGCCGAAATCGGCGCTGGCCGGCGTCATCATCGTCGTCGCCTTCGGGCTGCTGGAGCCGGGCGCATTCCGCGACCTGGCCCGGGTCGACCGTCGGGAGCTCGCGATTGCGCTCCTCGCGGCGTCGATCGTCGTGGCCGTCGGAATGGTGGCCGGGGTCCTGGTGACGGTCGTGCTCTCCCTGTTCCTCGTGGCGGTCCGCGCGGCCCAGCCCCGCCGAACGTTCCTCGCGCGCGTGCCGGGGACCGACAGCTTCCGGAGCGTGGACAGCGTGGCGGAGGGACCGACCGCGCCGGGCCTCGTGGTCTACCGGTTCGACGGCCCGCTCTTCTTCGCCAACGCCCAGCTCCTCGCGGACGACGTCGCGGCGGCGGCGGTCGAGGGCGCCGCGGCGGAGCCGGTGCGTTGCGTCGTGATCGACGCCGAGTCCATCGCCGACGTCGATTCGACGGGTGCCGCGGTCCTGGGGGAGCTGGTCGACGACCTGGGCCGCCGCGGCATCTCGCTCGCCCTGGCGCGCCTGAAGGCCCCGGTGGAGGCGTACCTGGCGCGCGCCGGGGTCATGGAGAAGGTGGGCGCCGAGCACGTGTACCTCGAGGTGGATGACGCGGTCGCCGCCTTCGGGTTGAGCATCCCGGACTCAGCGCCGGCGGGCGACGGGGACCGGTGACGGCATGCCAACCGGCGAGGAGATCGGGGCGAGCAGACCGGCTGGGGTCGCGACAGGGACCGCCGTGTCGGTGACCGGGGCGGGCATCGATCGCGGGCTGGGCGAGCCGGTCACCGCAGCGCGGCCGGTTCATCCCTACCTCCACGTCGTGATCGTCGCCCTCGTCGGCGCCTTCGCCGTGCTCGCCTGGCTGCTGGTCTTCGAGGCCGTGCAGAAGCTCCTGTGGGAGAACGAGCTCGTGCTCGCGAACCCCTGGATGTTCCCGGTGATCTGCCTGCCGTTCTCCCTGCTCGTCGGACTGCTCGTGAAGTACCGCAACGCCCCGACAACGCTCAACGACTCGCTGATGGACAGCCTCGCCGGCGACGTCTCGAAGATCGACTGGCGAGCCCTCCCGGTCAACGTGGTCATGGCCTGGGCGTCCCTGTTCTCGGGCGCCGTGCTGGGTCCCGAGGGCGGGATCGGCGGCATCGGCTCCAAGATCGCGGTGTTCTACAGCGAGAAGGTGGGCATCCCCATCGAGCACCGGTCCCGGCTGGTGTTCTCGACGCTTGCCTCCGCCTACAACGGCCTCGTCGCCAACCCGCTGTTCACCGGCGTGCTCGGCACCGAGCTGATCACGGACCCGGCGAGCCGGAGCCGCAACCTGCCCGCCAACCTCATCGGCGGCTCCATCGGCTACCTCGTCTTCCTGGCCGTCGGCAGCACGGGGCTCCAGGACTTCCTCGACCTTCCGCCCACGCGCGCCTACGGGATCGTCGACATCGCGCTCGTCGTCGTCTTCGGGCTGATCGGGCTCGTCCTCGCCCTCGTCTCGGCTGCCCTGTTCCGCGTGGCGGCCGCCGTCTTCGGGCGGTTCGAGGGCCGCGAGGTCGAGCGGGCGCTCGCCGCCGGAGTGATCTTCAGCGTCGTCGGCGTCTTCGCGCCCATCCTGCTCTTCTCCGGCGAATCGCAGATCCAGGAGGTTGCCGCCGACCCGGCAGCGTACGGGCCTGCCGTGCTGGTCGCGATGGCGCTCGCGAAGCTCGCCCTGCTCGCAGTGGCGTTCAAGAGCGGCTTCCTCGGCGGGCCGACCTTCCCGGCGATCTTCGCCTCCGTCTGCGTGGCGCTGGCCATCCGCCTTCTCGCGCCCGGCGTGCCGGCCGACGTCGTGATCGGCGGGATCATGGCGGGCTTCCTCGTGGTCCTCTTCAAGGCACCGTTGATGGTCATCCTGCTGACGGCCGTCATGCTTCAGGCCGACCCGGAGCTGATCGCGCTCATCCTCCTCGCGGTCGCGGCAGCGATGGTCGCGCTGCCGTACGTCATGGCCGCCCTGGGGAGCTGGGAGCGCGCCCGCGCCGCTCGGGCGTCATGAACGCGCTCGGCCGGGAGCCCGATCCGGGGCCGGAGTCGGAACGGCGAGCGATCGCGATCCCGGGAGCAGGAGGCCGAGCGGTGAGGATCGGAGGGCAGCGATGAGCTGGGGGTTCGCCTTCCGGATCCGCCAGTACCTCAAGGGAAGCCTGTGGCTCGCCCCATTCACGGGCGCGCTGGCGGGCCTGGCCCTGGCCGAGCTGGGCCTCTGGCTCGACGCCCGGGGCGTGCTGCCGGCCTGGCAGTACTCGCCGGAGACGGCGACGGCCGTCGTATCGGCATCGATCGGGGCGGCCGCCTCGCTGACCGGCTTCGTCGTCACCGTGACCGTCCTCGGCGTCCAGATGGCCACCGGCACGCCCTCGGTGTCGAGCGGACGATCGAGCAGGATCCCGCCTTTGCGATCCGGGTCATGGTCGACGTCGCGGCGAGGGCGCTGTCGCCGGCCGTGAACGACCCCACGACGGCGGTGCAGGTGCTCGACTACCTCGGGGAGACGCTCCGGATGATCGGCACGTCCCCGCAGCCGGGTGAGCCGCCCTCGGCGGACACTCTCACGTGGCGCGTGATCATGCCGGTACGTACGTGGTCGGACTTCCTGTCGCTCGCGGTGACCGAGATCCGGGAGTACGGTGCCGACAGCATCCAGGTGACCCGCCGCCTCCGCTCCCTGCTGGAGGAGCTCGGCGAGGTGGTGCTGCCCGAGAACCGGGCGGCGATCGACGAGGAGATGCGCCGCCTCGACGCGACGGTCACCGCGTCGTACGCGGCCAGCGTCGACCTGGACCTGGCGCGGTCGGCGGACGCCCAGGGGATCGGCGGCCCGGCCGCGGCTCCGGAAGCGGACCAGGAGGTCATGGGCACCTGACCGGTGGCCCGGTCACCCGCATCGGACGATGTCGTACGGGGGGCGCGGTGGTCACATGGCGCCTGCAAGGTGCGCCGGCGGCTGTCCGCCGGCGGCACCGAGTGGAAGGTGCGGGAGGACATCGCCGCCCAGGCCGCCCATCTCACACGGCAGCTCAACCCATCCGCCGGGCCCGGGAGGGCCGCTGCGGTCCCACGCAGCAGCAGGAGGTCACCCGTGACACTCGGACCGCTCGAGTACATCGTCATCGGCTTCGAGGGCAACCGGTTCGACGGCAGCATCGCCCGCGAGATCGAGAAGGTCGTCGAGAAGAAGATCATCCGGCTCGTCGACGTCGTGTTCGTCGGGCGGGACGCGGACGGCAACGCCCTGGTCATCGAGCTCGACGCCAAGGACGATCCCCGCTTCGCCTCGTTCGCGCCGCTCCTCGCCGACCGGATGGGCCTCTTCACGCCCGACGACCTCGCGATGATCGCGGACTCGCTGCCGCCGGACACCGCCGGCATGGCGCTGCTCTTCGAGCACCGCTGGGCCGAGGACCTGAAGGACGCGATGGCCGCTGCCGGCGGCTTCCTCGTGGACCGGGTGGTCATCCCGCCCGAGGTCCTCGCGGAGGTCAGCGCCGAGCTCGAGGCCGCGGCCGCGTCCGCCTAGCCAGTCCGACCCCGAACACCCAGACCCGAAGGGAGACACGAACGATGATGCGACGACGCGGCAGGCCGCTGGTCCGCACGGCGGCGACGACAGCGGTGGTCGCCGGGACGGCCGGCGCGGTGAGCCACCACCAGCAGCAGAAGTACGCCAACCAGGCGGCCGAGCAGCAGGCCGCCGCCGAGACAGCAGCAGATGGAGGCGCAGCTCGCCGCGCAGCAGGCCCAGCTGGACGCGATGGCCGCCCAGCAGGCCGCACCGGCGCCGGCCGCCCCGGCTGCCGCGGCGCCGGCAGGCGGCGCCATCGACTACGAGCAGCTGAAGCAGCTCGGCGAGCTCCACACCGCCGGCGTGCTCAGCGACGAGGAGTTCGCGGCCGCCAAGGCCAAGGTGCTCGGCGGCCTCTGAGCCGCCGGCGCAGACCGCGATCGATGGCGCCGGCCCTTCGGCGCCTCGCAACCACCACACGGAGGGACACACCCGATGAAGAACCCACCCATCCTCATCTCGGTCATCGGCTTCTTCGCCGCGCTCGCCGGCTTCGCCTGGGTCTTTGCGGGCCTGCGGATGCTCGGCTTCGACTGGTTCGGCGTCCTGGGGGACCTTCCGGCCTACGAGCAGGTGGGCATCTGGGGCTGGCTCGCCATCGCCAGCGGGGTCCTCTGGCTCCTGGCCGCGTTCGGCCTCTGGGCCCTGCAGCCGTGGGCCTGGATCCTGGCGGTCGTCGTCGCCGGCGTCGCGCTCTTCGAGGCATTCCTCGCGTTCTTCCAGTTCCCCGGCTCCGGCCTCGGGCTCGGCATGTCGATCATGCCGATCATCATCCTGCTGTACCTGAACTCGGCCCCCGTGAAGGCCGCCTTCGGCCTCAAGGACCCGCCGCCCGCCGCCTGAGCGACGCACCTCGTCCCCGGTCGCAGGCGCACGCCGCCGCGTGCGCCTGCGACTGATTCTCGCGACCAGGACCCGGGCCGCCGCTCGGTCTCCGTGCCGCCGGCGCGGCGTCCCGCCGGGGCGCGGGGGCGCCGCAGAGGGCTCACGCCGGCCTCTTCCCGCGCGCTACCGTACGCGCTGGTGACCGTCCCGCCGGGGGGCGGTCTGGCCGAAGGGGAGGCACGATGACGCACCCGCGTGACGGTTCCGAGGCGGCGCCCGAACGGGCACCCGGCCTGGCGTCCGAAGCCGCCGCTCGCGCCCCGGCCCTGGTGGACGCCCGCCAGTCGCTGGGCCCGGCCAAGCTCGACGATCTCTTTCCCGAGGGTCCGGCGTTCCGGCCGTCCACGATCACGTTCTCCGTCCTGCTCGCGCTCGCTGCGTTCATCGCCTCCTTCGGGCTCTACCAGGACTCGGTCGCCTCGATCATCGGGGCCATGGTGGTGGCGCCGCTGGGCGGGGCGATCATGGCCTTCGCCGGCGCGCTGGTGACCGCCCGGAGCCGCTGGCAGTGGATCACCGGGGCGGAGGTGCTCCTCGGATCGCTCGCCGTCATCGGGATCGGCTTCCTGGTCTCGCTCGTCCTGCCCGACATCCTCGAGCTCACGCCGTCGCTCGAAGCCCGCACCTCCCCGGGCCTCCTGGACCTCGGCGTCGCCCTCGCCGCCGGCGCCGCCGGCGCCTACGTGACCGTACGGCGGACCGGGACGGACGCCCTTCCCGGCGTCGCGATCGCGGTCGCGCTCGTCCCGCCGCTGGCGACGGTGGGGATCTGCCTCGAGCTGGGGCGCCCGGATGACGCGGCCGGGGCGCTCCTCCTCTTCGTCACCAACTTCGCCGCGATCGTCGTCGCCGCCTGTGTCGTCTTCGCCCTCTCCGGCGCGGCGCCCAGCCGCGAGATGCTGCGCGAGCGGCACCGCGTGCGGAACGGGTTCATCGCCGCCGTCATCACCCTCGTCATCATCGCCATCCCGCTCGCCGTGACCGGCATCCAGCGGACCGGCGAATGGGTCCGGGCGACGACCGGGGCCCCCTACGTCCGGGCGTGGGTCGGCGACCGCGACCTGGACGTGCGCGAGTGGTCGGTCGACGGCGAGAAGGTGACGCTCGTGCTTGCCGGGCCGGACGCGCCGGGCGACCCGCAGGCCCTGGCCGCCGACCTCGCGACTGCCTTCGGCGGCCCGGTCGAGCTCGAGATCGAGTACGTGCCCACACAGCGCGAGCGGGTGGATGCGGAGCCCTGATGCGGGGTCCCGTGAGGCACGCGACCCCGTGAGGCGGTAGGCCCCGCGCTTCGGCCGGGGCCGGCCGGCGACGCCTACCGGGTGATGGACGGGTCGGCCACCCGTCCCAGGAAGAGGATCGCGCCGGTCGGCACATCCCGCAGCGCAAAGAGGAACGGGCGGTCGACGCGCAGGGTCACGGGCTCCGCCGGTGCGCTGCCGGCCCGCATCACGACGGCGGTGGCGGCGGCGGCCTCGGTCCCCTTCTCGTCGACGTCGATGTTCGCCTGGTGGATCACCTCGGAGATCACCAGCTGCTCTGCCGTGGTGATCCCCGAGAAGTCGGCGGCATCGGAGAACGCCGTCGGCATGCCGAGCGCCGCGAGGATGTCCCCCAGCTGGGCCTTCGTCTCGATCGAGAACTTCGGGAAGGTGAGCGCCACCGGGGCTTCCGCGAGGGCGCCCGTGATCGCGGTGAGCTGCTCGGCCGTCAGGGCCGCCTCGAAGGCCGCGAGATCGTCGGGGACGATCACGGTCATCGCCAGCGATCGGCCGACGTACGGGATCTCGACGGCCCGCCACCCGGTCCCGGCCGCGTAGGGCAGGGCCTCGCCGACCTGCATCATCGGCACCTCGACGGTCGTGCCGTCGGCCCGGGTGAACGTGCCCGGCTTCGTCCCTTCCGCGGCGAAGGCGGTCTGCCAGGGGGCCTTCAGGTAGATCGCGTTGACCAGCGTGAGGCGCGACTCCGGCGTGAGGACCCCGGGCACGAGCAGCTCCGGGATGCGCTGCTCGGTCTGGTCGTCCACCCAGGCGTTGATCACCTTCCGTGCGGCCTCGGTCTCGCGCTCGTAGTCGACGAGCCGCAGGCCGGCCCCGTAGCGGGATGCGAGCGCCTCCAGGTAGGCCTGCTCCAGCGGCATCCCCGCCTGGGCGAAGGGCGTGTTCGCGATCCGCAGCGCGACGGCGAGATCCTGGCCGGCGTCATCCTTGAACGTGCCGCTCCGCGCCGCCAGGGCCGCGTCGAGCGCGTTGAGCCACGCGGCGTTCGCGTCCGCCCCCAGGTCGCGCATCACGGCGTCCATCTCCGCCGCGGTCTGCCCGCGGGCCCCCGCGCGGGCCATCGCGAGCGCCAGCGCGATGCTCGTCGGCGAGAGCACGACGTTGGACTCACCGTCGGCCGCGATCGCCCGGTACAGGTCGAGCCCGAGCGCGGCGATCGCCGTGCCGGCGGCGGCCGCGTCCTCCGGCGCCGTCGAGGCGCGCGGGACGTCGGCCCGGGCCAGCGCAACGTCGTCGCCGGTCGAGCCCGCCGGCGCACATGCAGAGACGACCAGGGCGAGCGACAGCAGGGCGGCGAGCTTCGTCTTCATGCCCCATGGACGCCGGGGGTGCCGCCAGGGTTGCGTGGCGCGGAGATTCCGCCGTTCGGTCCGGCGCCGCGGCGTATTCTCAACGGCCATGGAACGCTGGCAGACGATCATCGAGCCCTTCCGGATCCACTCGGTCGAGCCGATCCGGATCACCACCCGCGAGGAGCGGTCCCTCGCCATCGAGGAGGCGGGCTACAACCTCTTCAACCTTCACGCCGACGACGTCCTCGTCGACCTCCTGACCGACTCCGGCACCGGGGCGATGAGCCGCGACCAGTGGGCCGCGATCCAGCACGGGGACGAGTCCTACGCCGGCAGCCCCTCGTGGTACGTCTTCCTCGACGCGGTCCACGATCTGTTCCCGTTCCGCCACGTCATCCCGACGCACCAGGGCCGGGCGGCGGAGAAGATCCTGTTCTCGGTGATCGGCGGGCCCGGGAAGACGATCCCCAACAACACCCACTTCGACACCACCCGCGCCAACGTGGAGTACACGGGCGCCGCGGCCGTGGACCTCGTCATCGAGGAGGGCCGCCACCCCGAGGTGGAGCACCCCTTCAAGGGCAACATGGACCTCGGGCGGCTCGAGGCGCTCCTCGCCGAGCTCGGCCCCGCGAAGGTCCCTGCCGTCCTCGTGACGATCACGAACAACTCGGGCGGCGGCCAGCCGGTGAGCCTGGAGAACCTGCGCGGCGTGCGCGCCGTCTGCGACCGGTTCGGCGTGCCCCTCTATCTCGACGCCTGCCGCTTCGCCGAGAACGCCTGGTTCATCAAGTCCCGCGAGCCGGGCCAGGCGGGACGGAGCGTCACCGAGATCGTGCGCGAGATCGCGTCCCTGGCCGATGGCATGACCATGAGCGCCAAGAAGGACGGGCTGGCGAACATCGGCGGCTGGCTGGCCGTGAACGACGATCACCTGGCCGAGCAGTGCCGCAACCTGCTGATCCTCACCGAGGGCTTCCCGACCTACGGCGGCCTCGCCGGCCGCGACCTGGAGGCGATCGCCCAGGGGCTGAGGGAGGTCGTCAACGACGACTACCTCCGCTACCGGATCACGTCGACCGCGTACCTGGGCAACGCGGTGGCCGCAGCCGGCGTCCCCGTCGTCCGGCCGATCGGCGGCCACGCCGTCTACCTCGACGCGCGGGCCCTGCTTCCCCACGTCCCGCCGCTCGAGTACCCGGGCCAGGCGCTGGCGGTTGCCCTCTACCTGGAGGGCGGCATCCGCGGCTGCGAGATCGGGACCGTGATGTTCGGGCGGCACCCGGACGGCACCGAGACGCCGGCGGCCATGGACCTCGTCCGCCTGGCGATCCCCCGCCGGACGTACACCCAGAGCCACGTGGACTACGCCATCGAGGTCGTCCGCTGGGTGGCCGAGCGGGCTGCCGACCTGCGCGGCTATCGCATCGTCGACGAGCCGCCCGCCCTGCGGCACTTCACCGCCCGGTTCGAGCCGCTCGCGTAGCGCGGCGACGCGCCCTCCGGGCCGGCGCACGCGCGACGGCTCCGGGCGCGACCGAGGGCCCGAGCGCCGGCCGCAGTACGCTGCACCGGTGACGACCTGGCGGCTGCTTCCCGACGACGGCGAGCGCGACCCGCGGATCAACCTGGCCCGCGAGGAGGCGCTTGCGCGCCACGTGGCCGCCGATCCGGCCGCCCCGACCCCGGTGCTGCGCCTCTGGCGGAACGCGCGAGCGGTGGTGATCGGCCGGTTCCAGCTCGGCGCCGCGGAGGTGGACCTGGCGGCGGCGGCCGCCCTCGGCGCCCCGGTCCTGCGGCGCTTCACCGGCGGCGGCACCGTCTGGCACGACCCCGGCAACCTCAACATCTCGGTCGTGGTGCGCCCGGAGGACGCGCTCTTCGCCGCGGACCCCGCGCTGCGCCGCCTGCCCGGCCTCTACCTGCTCGTCCTGGATCCGCTGGCCGTCGCGGCCAGGGCGCTGGGTGCGACCACCGCCCGCGCCACGGAACGCGACCTCGTGGTCAACCGGCCGGATGGGACGACGGCGAAGCTCGGCGGCGTCGCCGCGTGGCTCGGCGGTCGGGCGCTGCTCGTCCACGCCACCCTCCTCGTCGACGCGGACCTCGACGCGCTCGCCCGCGCCTGCGCCGGCCCGGGCGCTCCGGGCGACCCGCGCTGGGAGCGCACCCGCAGCCGCCGGACGACGGTGACCTCGCTCGCGCGGGAGGAAGCCTCGGCCGGCCGGCCGGCCCCGACGCCGGCAGCCGTCGACCTCGCCGTCCTCGCGGCCTTCGAGACCGACCACCTCGAGCCGTCGACGTGGGCGCCCGCCGAGCTCGCCGCCGGCGACCGCCTCCTCGGCGACCGCTACGCCGACCCTGCCTGGCACGCCGACCCCCAGCCGGCGGCCTGACGGCCGCCCTCCGGCGCCGATCCGGGGCGCGCTCGCCCCGTCTCGCCTACGCTGCCCCGAGCATGCCCATTCCCCCGCCCGATCCCGCCGATGCCGCCGCCGCCTTCGGGCCCGGCCACCGGGTCACGCTGATCCTCGACGGGCGCCCGGTGGAGACGCTCGCCGACCTGCCGCCGGAGCCGGGCCGCCTCCTCTTCGTGGGGCTCAACCCGTCGCCGGTGAGCGTCGCGGCGGGGCACTACCACCAGGGGCGCCTCGGCCGCAGCTTCTGGCGACGGCTCATCACGGCGACGATCCTGCCGCCGGGCACGGAGATCGACACCGCCGACGACGCGCTCGTCGCGGCCGGGCACGGGATCACGGATCTCCTCAAGCTCCCCTCCCCGCGCGACGACGCCGACGACGCGACGCTCCGGGCCGGTGTCGGGCCGCTCTGGCAGAAGGTCGCCGTCTGGCGGCCGGCCGCCGTCGTCTTCGTCTACAAGCGCGCCGCGGAGGCGTGCTTCGGGCGCCGGATCCCGGAGCCCTGGGGCCACGTCGAAGGGCTCGCGATGGCCGCGCGACCCTGCTTCCTGATGCCCGGCCCGTTCGCCTCCCGGGACGACGTGGAGGAGGGCCTCAACGTCATCCGCAACCTGCGAAGCGCGATCGAAGGGTAGGTCGGGAAGGGTAGGTCGGGCGCGGGTCAACGGTGCGACCGGCACTGGCCCGCGGATGCGGGGCGGCGGAGAGTGGACCCACCCGGGAGGCCGCGCCGACCGGCCACCCGAGATCGGAGGCAGCTCGTGATCATCGTCACCACGCCGTACCTGTCCGGCCACCGGATCGTCGAGACGAAGGGCCAGGTCTTCGGCCTGGTCGTCCGCAGCCGGGGCCTTGCCGGCAACCTCGCCGCGTCGTTCCGCTCCCTGGTCGGCGGCGAGATCCACGAGTACACCTCGCTCCTCGAGGACACCCGGCGCCAGGCGATCGACCGCATGGTCCAGAACGCCACCATGATCGGCGCCAACGCGATCATCTCCTTCCGGTTCGACAGCTCGGAGCTGAGCGGGTCGATGTCCGAGATCGTCGCCTACGGCACGGCCGTGGTGGTCGAGCCGGATCCGACGGCGACCGCGCCGGTGCTCGACTGAGGACGCGGAGATGCTCGGTCTTGCCCGGCTGTTCGCGATCGTCTGCGGCCTGCTCCTCGTCGGCTTCGGCCTCTGGCTTGCCACCTACGGCAACGAGGGCGAGGCCGGCCTCGTCGTCACCGGCCTGCTCACCGCCCTGATCGGCGTCGGCATGATCGGCGTCCTGGCCTTCGAGCGGATGCGCTATCACTCCGCGGCCGCCGAACCCCCGCTGCCGGCCGCGTCCCCCGGCGGCGAGGCGGGCGGCGAGGGGCTCGAGCCGCGCTTCCAGTCCACGCCGGAGGTCTTCGTCGACCCGACCTCCGGGCGGACGATGCGGGTCTTCATCGACCCGCAGACGGGCGAACGGCGCTACCGCGTCGAGGCCTGATCCCGGAAGAGCCGCGCGAAGCCGGGGTAGGGCCGCAGCGGCACCAGGTCGAAGTCGATGAGCCCCCCGGCGACGAGCGGCAGGCTGTCCACGGCGGCGCGGGCTGCCGCCGCGTCGGGGACCTCGAACACCAGGACGCCGTTCGGGCTGTCGGCGCGGAAGTAGGCCTCGCGGAGGACGTCCGCCTGCTGGAGCTCCCAGACGCGGCGCGCCTCCGCCGGTCGCAGCTCCGCGAACCGTGGGTCGTCCTGGGCGACGAGGTCGTGCCCAAGGGCCAGCACCTTCATGCGCATTCCTCCATCCCGGCGACCGACCGGGATTCGGCGGCCGACCGGCGTTCGGCCGGGGCGTCAGACGATCGCGACGGGCCGCTCGATCGCCGCATCCGACATGAACCGGCGATCCACCAGCACCCGGATGACGTACGTGATCTCGAGGCCGGCGCCGTCGAACGAGGGCGCGGCGCCGGCCGGCACCCCGACGCGAACCTCCGCCCCACCCCGCAGGCTCCCGAAGGATCGACGGGAACGGAGGCGACGATCCCCTCGGCGCCGTTGGGGGCGTTCGTGCGCCGGTGGAGCTCCACCCGGCCCTTCGTGCCGCCCGGGGCCGACGGCCAGCGGACGCCGACCACCATCTCCGAGCCTGCGGGAGCGGGCAACGGGGTCGTCACGTCGATCTGCGCATCGCCGACCGCCACGCCGGGCATGAGGCTCACGCCGCCCTGCTGGCCGACACCGGCCCGCAGGAGGTCGGGGTGCTGCGCCAGCGGCAGATAGCTCGCCACGAAGTGGTCGGAGCCCATCGGGACGTCCCAGCGGACCTCGAGCGCCCAGGCGATGATCGATTCGCCGAGGTGGGCCGTCGGCGGGCCCAGGCGCGGCGCGGGGACGGCGAACCGCGACTCGAGCACCTGGCCGGGCTCCAGCGCGGCGGGGATCGCGGGCTCCCGGAAGGCATCCTGCACGAACAGCTTGCCGCTCGTCTCCACCCAGCTCTCGGTGCTGGTGGTACGGCCCTCCGAATCCTCGTGGGACTCCGACCGGGTGACCTCGTCCAGGCGCAGCCCGACGAGCCGGAGCGCGGCCTTCCGGGCGTCGATCCGCTCCACGGCCCTCACGCGAAGCGTCCCGGTGATCCCCTCGCCCACCATCGCCGGCCGATCCAGGATGAGCTCCCCGGTGACGGCGTCGCTGGACGGTCGGAGCAGCTCCTCGGCCGCTACCCCGTGGAGCGGGTGGCTGCCCTGCGGCCCGGCCAGGCGCGGCCCGTCGATGGCGTCGAACGGCGATGGGGCCGACCCGGTTCGTCCGGACCACCCGAACCCGCCGAGGTCGATCGAGATGGACATCGGGGCGCCTCCTGGCTCGCGACGGGTGCTTCGGTCCGGCTCAGGAGTGCGGCGGTCGTGCCAGCGCCACCGTCAGCCCGAGGCCGGCCATTGCCAGGCCGACGCCGAAGAAGGCGGCTTCGACCGGCGAGCGGGCTTCGGGCGCGCTCAGGACGCGAACTTCGCCGGCGATCCAGCCCATCATCACGGCGCCCGCGAGCATCGAGAGCGCGCCGCCGGCGCGCGGGCTGGCCGCCGTGGCGATCGTGGCCCACAGGGCGCTCTTCCCGACGACGCCGGCGAGGAGTGCGCCAGGCACGACGTAGCTCCGGAACGGCGTGCCGCGCAGGAGCTCCGGTCGGAAGCGGTCGCCCTCGAGGCCCGTCGCGAGCGCGATCCCGCCACCGACCGCGGACATCGCGGCGAAGCCGTCGACGGCGAGGAGCGCCGTCCTCGTCCTGCTCCAGGCCATCCTTGGGTCCTCCGCGTTCGCGCCCCGGGCGGCTTCGCTCGGTACAGGCGAACCGTATGCCGGCGCCGGCCCTGCTTCACCTGCCGACCGGTCTCAAGTCGCGGCCGAACTGCCCGATGTCCGGGGGCCGACGGGGACGCACCCGGCCGCGGGGCGGCGCCAACCCACGGTGCCCCACGGACGTGGAGGCCGCCCGCCGAAGCGAGCGGCCTCCACGCTGGAACGGTGCGGTTCGACCGGGATCCGGCCGACCGAGTGCCTACTCCGAGTCGATGGCCAGGTGGGAGGGCGCCTCGGTCATCGGCGCGGCCAGGTCGATGCCGTGGATCGCGTTCGCCTGCTCGATGAACCACGCGGTGAATGCGTCCCCGGCGCCCATCATCTTCCCGAACGCCGCGCCCGGATCGTCGCCCTCCAGCGTCACGATCACGAGGTCGCCCATCGGCGTCGGCTGCAGGAACGTCCGTTCGCGAACGCCGGCCTTGCGGCGCGACTCGGTGAACTCCGCGCGTCGCGGGCCGTTCAGCTCGTCGATGAAGGCGCGCCACTGCGCGAGCTTGCCTGCCGGGATCGGGTATGCGACTGCCATCAACGGCATGAGACCCCCCCTGGGCACGTCCGTGCCCTGCGCCGGAGGGTCGGGCTCGCCATTGGCCCCGCGCGACGGTCGAGGCGACCGCATGAGGACGCCGCGCTGGTGAGAGCCGAAAGCTCTCGTGCCTCCCCCCGTTCGCGGGAGTATGCACCCCAGCGCGGGGGCGGCGTGGACGGGCTCGCCAGGTGGGCGCTGCGCTGCCGCCAGGTGGGCGCTTCGCTGCCGCCAGGTGGGCGCTTCGCTGCCGCCGGGCCAGGCGCGGGTTCCCCCGTCAGGCCAGCGAGACGATCCGCAGGCCGAACGAGCCGCCGGGCGCCGCGACGGTCACGGTGTCGCCGGCGCGCCGGCCCAGGAGCGCCCGGCCGACGGGCGAGGTGCTGCTGATCCGCCCGGTGGCCGGTGACGCCTCGTGGCTGCCGACGATCGTGTAGGTCTCCTCGCCGAGGTCGTCCTGCACCGTGACGGTCGTGCCCAGGCTGACGTGGCTCGTCGACGAGCCCTCGATCGTGACGGCGTCGCGCAGGAGCGCCGTCAGGTGCTGGATCCGCCCCTCGAGGATCGACTGCTCCTTGCGGGCGGTTTCGTACTCGGCGTTCTCGCGCAGGTCGCCGAGCTCGCGAGCCGCGACGATCCGCTCGACGACGGCGGGCCGCTCGACGAGCGTGAGCTGCTCGAGCTCCGCCCGGGCGCCTGGCGATGCCGTCGGGGGAGAGATAGACGGTGCTGGTCATGAGGCGTCTCCGGGTACCGCGGGGGATGTCGGGGCTCGGCCGGCGGGCCGCTCGAGCGGCGGGAGCGCCGGGCCGGCGGATCCGGCGGAGAGACGCCCGTGCAGCCTCCAGTCTGGCAGGTCGACGGCGGCGTGTCGCCGCGGCCGCCGCCGGGACGTCCAGGGCCGATCAGCCACCGCACATCCGCGGCGCCACCGCACATCCGCGGCGCCATCGCACGTCCGCGGCGCCACCGCACCTCGGCGACGCTACCGCACGCGCCGGTAGGTGCTCTCGCCTCGCCGCGCCACGCGCAGGACGACGACGACGCGAGCCGTGTCGTCGATCGCGTAGACGATCCGCAGGTCGCCGGCGCGAAGACGCCAGAAGGCGCTCCCCGTGAGGGCGGCCACGCCGTGCGGCCGGGGGTCGCGGGCGAGGGCGAGGATCGGGCCGCGCAGGCGCGCCGTCGCGTCGGGCGGCAGCCTGCGCAGCTGGCGCTGGGCTGCAGGGGCCAGCTCGACCCGCCAGGGCGACTCGCTCACCCGTCGCCGGAGGTGCCGGCCGCCGGAGCCGGGCCCTGGCGAACCGTACAGCAGAGCGTGTCTCGGCCGCGTGGGCGCGGAAGAACTCGTCGGCCGCCACCCCGCCCTCGCGTTCGTACTCGGCCAGCGCCTCGCCAGCGGCCGCCGCGTCCTCCGCGTCCTCGAGGCGCTCGAGCCACGCGGCAAGGGCTTCGTCGACGATCTCGCGCACGCTCCGGTCGGCGCGCGCGGCCTCCACCTTCACGGCGCGGTACAGCCCGGGATCGAGGTCGATCGTCACCTTCATGTGGCCAGTATACCAGCATGCTGGCTAGCTGGATGCTTCGAAGTCCTGGGTTGCTCCGCGACGGCGACCTGCGGGATGCACTCGGTCACGGACGGCAGCTCGCCGAACGCGGGGACCCTCCCCTGCTCGGAGGTCACCCCGCCGTGAGCGCGACCGTGACGCTCGACGCGAGCAGGACCAGCCCGACCGGCACCCAGGTACGGCGCTCGCCTGCGCTGGGCGAGATCGCGTTCATCGCGACGCTGGCCGCCGACACCGCGACGGCGACCCAGACCAGCCACGGGAACGCCTGCGCGAGGGACGGCAGGACGAGGCCCGCGTGCGACAGCACGACCACGGCCAGCCCACCGAGGACCGCAGCCTGGACCAGCGCCGCCACGCGCATGGCCGGCGGGAAGCGCCCGGGGAAGCGGCCGCCCATGGCGTACGCGCCCCACGGCGCCCCGAGGGCCAGGGCGACCTGGAACGCGACGACGACCGCGGTGGCAACCGCGTACGCGATCGCCGCCAGCGCGGTCACGTTCACGATCCGGTGGCTGCGGGGAGCCTCACGGGCCGCCGTCGACTCCCGGCGAGAATGGCCCCACCGACCAGGAGCGTCGCCCCGAACCCGACCCAGAGCACGAAGCCGCCAACCAGGACCGGGGTGAGCAGGACGCCGAGGACTGCAGCCAGCTCGAACACGGTGCCGGGAAGGCTCAGGCCCACGGGGATCCTGCCGCCCACGTGGGTCCGCGGAGTAGGAGCGACGCACGGCGGGCCAGGGTGTCCATGGGCCCGATCATCGGGCCGGATGCCTGGCCATGCAATGGGCCGATCCACCCAATCGAGACGCCTCCGTCCCGCGCCCGTCGCGGGGCCTGGACGTGCTGCGCCGTCCCGGCAGCTGCGCCACCGAGTGCGTGAAGCCTGTCGGTGATGACGACGCGGATACCGCATGATCTATTGACAGACGAGCGACATCCATCGATACTCGATAGATGACCGTGCTCGCAAGACAGCTCCTCCGCGTCGCTCTCGTCGTCCTCCTGCTCGGATCCGTGCTCGCCCAGCTCCTCGTGCCCCTGTACGCATCCCAGGTTGGGACGACCTTCCCCGAGGTCGCGTACCTCGTCGTCCCGTACTCGGTGGCCGCCATCCTCTTCATCGCCTGCGGCCAGGTGGCGCTGCTCGTCGTCTGGCGGCTGCTGTCCATGGTCGGCGGCGGGGTCATCTTCACCCGCCGCGCCCTGCGCTGGGTCGACGTGATCATCGCCTGCGCGGCGGTCGCCACGGTCCTGAGCGCAGGCGTCTTGATCCACATGCTCCGCTTCGTCCCCGGCGGCGGCGGACCAATGGGTGTGTACCTGGTCGCCTGCGTCGTCGCCGGGCTGGCGTTCGTGCTCCTCATGGTCGTCATGCGAGGCCTGCTCGAGTCGGCGATCGCCGACCGCACCGAGCTCGACGAGGTGATCTGATGGCGGTCATCGTCGAGCTCGACGTCATGCTCGCCCGACGCAAGATGTCCGTGGGCGACTTCGCCACCGCCGTCGGCATCACCCCGGCGAACGTCGCCGTCCTGAAGAACGGGCGCGCTCGAGCCATTCGGTTCACCACCCTGGACGCGATCTGCCGCGTGCTCGACTGCCAGCCGGGCGACATCCTCCGGTGGACCGCCGACCCGCCGGCGTAGCGGGAACGCTTGGGCCATCGGGCACGGACGTGCTCCGGTCGCAGGCGTGGCGCTCGCGATGGCACCCTTTGGGTCGCTTCTACTCCGTCGGGCCGAGGACGGCGGTGAGGAGCGCGTCGAAGCTCTCGCCGCTGTCGGCCTGCAACGTGAGGGAGCGGAACTCCCTCGGGGAGGCAACCCACCAGTAGGCGTCCGCGACCAGGATCCCGTCGATATCCCCAGTGCGCACGTAGACCATCGTCCCGCCCCACGTCTGCGTGGTCCGCGTCCAGATGTCGGGGTTGTCCGGGGTCGGCGACGTGAACGGAAGGGAGGGGTCCGGCGTCGCGTCATCGATCTGAGCGCCGTACTGCTCCTCGATCGCGTTGATGCCGGGGATCGGGTCGTCGCCGGTGACGCTGTAGACGGTGAGCAGCGCCACCTCCGTGCCGTTGACAAGGATCCCGTCCTCGATGCCGCCGCCCCTGATGACCTTGTAGGTCCGCCCGGCCATGGTCTTGAGCGCCGCGCCGTCCTTGTCATTCCAGGTCGTCGTGCTCGTGCCGCCGTCAACGAGCCAGTAGGGCTCGGCGATCACCGGCGCATCCGGCGGCAGGGAGGGGCGGACGCCGGTCGGGGGTGTCGGGGCAGAGGTTGCGGACGCAGCGGCGGGCGTCGCCGAGAGCGCGGGAGTGGCGGTGGCCGGGGCCGCGGACGGAGCCGGCGTCGATGGGCTGCAGGCGGCGGCGGCGAGAACGATCACAGCGAGGGCGGCGAAGGGACGGCGCATGCGTGCCTCGGAAGATCGGGTTGGGTATCGACGTGATGGGCGCAGACTAGCGTGGTGTCAGGAACCAGGCGACACGGCTGTGAATGCGCCGTCTCCGCTGTTCCGGTGACACGCCCATCGAGCGCCCAGCGAGCGAGACGGCCGACGTTGATGCCGCGTCGCGCCGCCGACTCGCTCCTCGACCTGCAGCACGACCTGGAGGGGAACCCGATGACCGCGACCACCGCACCGACCTTCGTCGCCTCGATCTACATCCGCTCCACCCCGGAGGCGATCTGGCGCGCCCTGACGGAGACGGGCTTCACCCGCCGCTACTACTACGGCTGCGCGATCGAGTCGACCTTCGAGGCCGGTTCGCCGTACCGGATGACCGTCGACGGCGATCTCCAGATCGAGGGCACGATCCTGGAGGCCGACCCGCCGCGCCGGCTGGTGCAGACGTTCCACGGCGTCTGGGACGAGGGCATGTCCGCCGACGCGCCGGGGACCGTCACGTGGGAGATCAAGGAGACCCAGCCGGGCGTCTGCCGGCTGACCCTCGTGCACGACGGCCTCGTCGCCGGCTCGGCCACGCAGGAGCAGGTCACCGGCGGCTGGCCGTACATCCTGTCGGGCCTGAAGTCGGTCCTCGAGACGGGCAGGGGCCTGGGCGAGGCGTAGGGCGGCGCGGGACCGGACGGGAGGCGATCGCGGTGCCGGCTCAGCCGGCGGGCTCCGGCGGTGCGTGCAGGAGGTCGTCGGCCGAGCGACCGCAGACGACGCAGTGCTGCGCGCCCTGCTGCGCGGCGCCGACCACGTTCCGCGACCAGCCGAGCGGCGTGCCCGTCCCGTACCAGCTGTCGCCGACCGCGCGGAACTCGTGCGGCTCGTTCGCGCCGTGGGCGGGTCCGCCCCTGGGCCGCCGCGCCGAAGGCCAGGCCAGCAGCAGCGCGGCCGCCGCGTAGGCCGGAAGGGTGGCGATCATCATGAACCACACCGCCGCGACGAGGGCCCGGATCGCCGCGTAGAACATCACCGCAGTGCGGCCACGGGGCCCGCGCCGACGCAGGAGCGTGGCGATCGCCAGCGCGTCGAGCCCGATCGAGAGGGCCGCGACGGCCAGCACCTCGGTCGCGGGCGGCCGGCCGAGAGCGAGCAGCGCGATGGTGATGACGACGGCGGCGGCCAGGGCGAGAGCTGCCCAGCGTCGGGTGTCACGGGCCGCGGAGCGGCTGGCTGCCGGGGCAGGCCGTTCGGTGGCGACGCGCGGGGCGGTCATCGGTTCCTCTGCGGGGTGCGACCGCCCCAACCGTGCACAGGCGCCAAGCGGCCGTCAAGGCTCGGATGGCCTGGCCCGGCGGGTCCGATCGTCGCGACCGGCGCCGGTCGATCCCAGGGAGCTGGAGCCCGCCGCTACCCGCCGCGTGCGCTCGCCGTCGCTGACCGCCCCCGGCTACGTCCCCGGGCAGAGCAGCTGGTCGGCCAGGGCCTGGAGGTTCGGGTTGTTCGCCGGGCTGTCCGCCTGCAGGTTCATCGCGATCACCACGCCGTCGGCGCCGTTCGGCGAGACGAGCGCGTGCGACGTCGTCCCGTAGGAGATCCCCGCGTGGCCGAAGTAGATCCCGCACGGCGTCTGGACCGCCATCAGTCCCAGGCCGTAGCCGAGGTTCGACGGCGTCATCATCTCCGTCAGGAGCGGCGCCGGGAGGAGCTCGCCGGACAGGATCGCGCGCATCGTGACCAGGAGGTCATCCGCGTTCGCGACGATCCCGCCGTCGCCGCCGTTGCCGGCGAAGATGAGATCGTCGGTGAGGTCGACCAGCTCTGGATCGGCCGAGGCCTTCCCGTAGCCCCGGAGCTCCGGGGAGCCCAGGTCGGGCGGGGCGATCGTGGTGTGGCGGAGGCTCAGCGGCTCGACGATCCGCGTCCGCAGGAGGTCGGCCAGCGGCGTCCCCGTGACCTCCTCCAGCACCATCGCGGCGAGCTGGTAGTTCGTGTTGCTGTAGTGGAAGTCCGTGCCGGGTTCGAAATAGCGGTCGTGCGTCTCGGCGAGGGCGACGATCACGCGGTCGGACACGATCACGCGCTCGCCGGCCTCGTAGCGCTCGAGCGTCGCCTCCGCCTCGGCGCGCAGGGCCGGGTCCTCGATCTTCTCGATGTCGGCCGGGTCCGAGGCGTTGATCCAGTCGAAGATGCCGCTCGTGTGGTCCAGGAGCTGGCGGACGGTGACCGGCGGGTCGGACCGCAGGACCCCGGGGAGCAGCTCGCCGACGACGTCGTCGAGGGAGAGCTTCTCCTGGGCGACGGCATCGAGCACCAGCGTGGCTACGATCGTCTTGGTGATGCTCGCGATCCGGAAGCGCGTCGACTCGGTGATCTCCGTCCCGTCGAGATCTGCGGCTCCCGAGGTGGCGAACCAGCGCTCGCCGTCCTTCTCGAGGACCACGAGGGCACCCGGGGCGCCGTACTTCGCACGCGACTCGTCCAGCAGGCCCTGCACGTCCGGGGTCGGGGCCGGGGTCGCGGAGGGGGCGGCCGATGCCGTGGCCGCCGAGGTGGCGACGGGGCTCGCGGGCGGGGTGCTCGGGGGCGCGGCGGTCGATCCGCCGCCCCCGGCGCAGCCGGCGAGCGAACCGGGGAGCACGGCGAGGAGCAGGAGCGCGGCAGCCGCCACGCGCTTCGGGGCGAAGGGCTTCATGTCGAGAACGATTGACCGGTCCGGTGAAGGGTGGCAAGGGGCGAAGGTCACGTCCGGTCCGCCCGCTGCGCCGGGCGTGCGGCAGGGATGACCGATGCGCGAGACTCTCTCCAACGGCGGGGCACCGGAGACGACCACCGCGCCACCACACGGAGGCCCAGCGCATGGCGACCGACGGGAACCTGGCCGACCTGCTCGCGCGCGCCGAGGCGTGGCTGGCCGACGACCCCGACCCGGCGACGCGCGAGGAGCTGGAGGTCGCGATCGCAGCCGCCCGGGGCGGCGACGTGGCGGCGGTGGACGATCTCGCCGACCGTTTCGCCGGGATGCTCCAGTTCGGGACCGCCGGGCTGCGCGGCATCCTTGGCGCCGGCCCGAACCGGATGAACCGCGCCGTCGTCATCCGGGCGGCGGCCGGCCTCACCGCCTACCTGAAGGCCGGCAGCAGCACCGGCGCCCCGGCGGCCGCCCACGCCCCCGTCGTCGTGATCGGCTTCGACGCCCGTCACAACTCCGACGTCTTCGCCCGCGACACCGCTGCCGTCGTGACGGCGGCCGGCGGCCGTGCCCTGCTCCTCCCCCGTCCCCTGCCGACGCCCCTCCTCGCCTTCGCCATCCGCCACCTCGGCGCCGACGCCGGCGTGATGGTGACCGCCAGCCACAACCCGCCGCGCGACAACGGCTACAAGGTCTACCTCGGCGACGGGAGCCAGATCGTGCCGCCGGCCGACGTCGAGATCGCCGCCTGCATCGACGCGGTGGCCGCCGTGACCTCCGTGCCCCGCGCGGGCTCCGGCTGGACGGTCCTCGGCGAGGAGGTCGTCGACGCCTACCTCGATGCCGCCGTCTCCGTGGTCGACCCCGAGACTCCCCGCGAGCTCTCGGTCGTGCACACCTCGATGCACGGGGTCGGCGGGGACATCGTCGTGCGCGCGTTCGAGCGAGCCGGCTTCCCTCCGCCGGTGGTGGTCGAGGAGCAGGCCGCGCCCGACCCGGACTTCCCGACGGTCCCCTTCCCCAACCCGGAGGAGCCGGGGGCGATGGACCTCGCCCTGGCCGTCGCCCGGCGCGTCCGGCCCGACGTCGTCATCGCCAGCGACCCCGACGCCGACCGCTGCGCCGTGGCAACGCCCGACCCTTCGGCCGCCACCGCCGCCGACCCCGACGGCTGGCGGATGCTCCGCGGCGACGAGGTGGGCGTGCTGCTGGGCGCGCACGTGCTCGCCCGCGGGGTGGACCCGGCAAGCGCCCATGCCGTCCTCGCCCGCTCGATCGTCTCGTCGCGACTCCTGGGTGCCATGGCCGAGGCGGCCGGCGTCCCCGGCGTCGAGACGCTCACCGGGTTCAAGTGGATCGGCCGCGTGCCGCGCCTGCGCTACGGCTACGAGGAGGCGATCGGCTACTGCGTCGATCCTGCAAACGTCGCCGACAAGGACGGGATCTCCGCGGCCCTGCTGATGGCCGACATGGTCGCGGGACTGCGCGCCCGGGGCCGCACGCTGCTCGACGTCCTCGACGACCTGGCCCGCCGCCACGGCGTCTACGCGACCGACGCATTCTCCGTCCGGGTCACCGACCTCTCGCTCATCGGGATCGTCATGGCCCGCCTGCGGGCGGAGCCGGCGGCCGCGATCGGCGGCGTCCCGGTCACCCGGATCGACGACCTGGCCGAGGGCGCCGGGCCGGGTCTGCCGCCGACCGAGGGCCTGCGCTACCTCCTGGCCGATGCCACGCGGGTCATCGTCCGCCCCTCCGGCACGGAGCCGAAGCTGAAGATCTACATGGAAGCGATCGTCCCGGTGGAGGGCGGAGGTGCCGGCGCCGGCGCGGCGGGCGCCGGCAGAGACGGGGCGGACCCGCTCGCCGCCGCCCGAGCGGAGGCCGACCGCCGCCTCGCCCGCACCCGCGCCGCGATGGCCGACCTGACGCGGACGTAGGGTGCCTCGGTGGTGCCAACGTGCCGTCTGCATGGAGCCCGCGCCTCCACGTGGACGCCGAGGAACGGGGAGGCTCAGGCGGTGCGGCCCAGGCGAGTTACGGTCCCGGGTTGCGCGGCGCGGATCGCCTCGTCGATCTCGGTCGAACGCGGTGCGATCTCGGCTAGACGGTTTCCGGGAACGAGAACCACGGCGAGGCGGGTCGATCCGATGTTCTGCTGCGCCGGCAGGTTTCGGTCGGCCGTGATCAGGACGTCATATCCAGCCGCGGCAGTCCGGCGCAGAAGCTCGCCGTTCTTCAGGCCGGCGAACCCGGCGGACTTGACTGTGGTGACGTCGTGGCCGTCGAGGAGCTGCGCGACGCCAACCGGCAGCATCTCGTCGAGGAGCACCTTCACGCGAGAACAGTCTCTCCGACCGCGGCGCGCTTGGCCGACTCGAGCACGGCGAGCGCCTGTTCGCGCTCGACAGTCGGAAACTGGCGCAAGAACTCGTCGAGCGTCTCACCGGCCTCGAGATAGTCGAAGAGGATCTCCACGGGGACACGCGTGCCCGCAAACACGGTCGCGCCCCACGCGCGATCGCGTGAGCGCGTCACGAGCGTGCGCCGTGTCATTGGGTCACCTCCGAAGCGTGCGAGTCAGAGCCGTCCGTAGCCAGAGTAGACCCGTAGCTCCATCGCCGTCCACGTCATTGGGCAGCGGAAGGCGCAGCCGCCTGGGGCAATCCGGACTGACGACAACGACCGACCCGATGACACCCACTTGACCAAACCGTTCTGTTTATATAGTTTGTGAGCCGACATGACACGCCGCGTCCAAGAGCGAGACCTCCTGACGACCGGCCAGGTCGCCACCCTCCTGGGCACGACGCCTCGCCACGTCGTGAACCTCTGCCTCCGTGGTGAGCTGCCCTACACGATGGCCGGCACGCACCGAAGGATTCGCCGCGTTGACGCCTTGGCCCTTGCCGGGCGCCCCGCCGCGAACCAGGGTGGGCCGCTCACCGACGACCAGCTTCGGTCTCTCTGGCTCCATCGGGCTGCGGCGGGCTTGATCGCCAGAGATCCCGCCGGAACGCTGGCACAGGCAAGGGCCACGACGGAGGAGCTTCTTGCCGGCGAGCCCGACGGCGCCGGCTGGCTGCGCCACTGGCTGAGCATCATCGACCGGGGGCCGGAAGCCGTCATGCGGGCGATGACGTCGATCGACCCACTGGCCCGGGACCTTCGCCAGAACTCGCCCTTCCTCGGCCTCCTGCCCGACGAGGAGCGGCACGCGATCCTTGCCGCGTTCCAGGCTACCCGACGGTCTCGGGCGGGGCATCCCGCATGAAGCGC
>CAVQLA010000010.1:0-265729 GCA_963713285.1 uncultured Chloroflexia bacterium
TCGATCATCATCCCGTAGCGGTAGCCGGAGCAGCCGCCCGAGTAGACGTAGACACGCAGACCGACGTTCGGGTTCGGCTCCTCGGCCGTGATCTCCCGGAGCTTGCCGGCTGCCGCATCGGTGAGGCTCAGGACGGTCGGGCCGTTGTCGATCATGGGTCTCGCGTCCTCCTTGGGACGAGGGGGGATGGAGAGGTGTCGACGGATCGTAGGGCGTCGCGGGGATTTCGACAAGCGGGCCGACGAAAATCCCCGTCGAGGCTGCCGCGCTACGAGCCGGTGAAGGGCTCGCAGACCAGGGCGATCTTGCCGCCGGTGGCGACGAACCCGCCGAAGTCGGTCCCGGCCTTGTCGAAGCGGACCATCCAGAAGTATTCCTTGGGCCGCTCGGTGCCCGACGGGAACTCGCGCGGGTTGGCGCAGTCGGCCACCCCGACGACGGTCGCCCGAACCTCGTCGAACGGGCCGTTGCCGGCAACCTGGGCGTACATCGTCTCGATGGGCACGCTGCACGGGCTGGTCACGAACGGCCCGCCCGGGAGGCACGAGACCACCGGGAGATCCGGCGGCAGCGACGCCTTCGGGGGCGCGGTGGCGGCACCCCCGCCCCCACCCCCGCCGCTGCCTCCGCCGCACGCGGCGGCGACCAGCGCCACGGCCAGCACGACGCTCGACCCGCGGATTCGTCCGAGCATGCCTCCTCCTCTCCTCCGGCGCCCCTGACTGGGGCGGAAGCCTACCGGTCGGGGCTGCCGGCGGCAAGGGGATGGCGCGCCGGGAGCTCGCGGCCGGGCCGGGTCGGCGGCCGGGCCCGGATCAGCGGCCGAAGCGCCGGGCTCGCTGCTGGTACGTGCGGATCGCCCGCAGGAAATCGATCTCGCGGAACGCCGGCCAGTAGGCGTCGCAGAAGTAGAACTCGCTGTACGCGCTCTGCCAGGGCAGGAAGCCCGACAGGCGCACCTCGCCCGAGGTCCGGATGATCAGCTCCGGATCGGACGAGCCGCGCGTGTAGAGCTGGTCGGCAAGCCGATCCGCGGTCAGCGCCTCGGCGAGGTCCTCGGGCGAGGTTCCCTCCGCGAGGAGGCTCCGGACCGCCGCCCTGGCGGCCTCGACCAGCTCGTCGCGCCCGGAGTAGCCCAGGGCGAGCGTCACGCGCAGCCCCGATCTGCCACGGGTCTCGGCCTCGCCGCGCTCGGCGGCCTCGCGCAGTCGATCCGGGAGCAGGTCCCGCCGGCCGATCACCTGCAGGCTCATCTCGAGGGGCCGGAGCCGGTCGCGCTCTGCCAGCGCCT
The DNA here is from genome assembly GCA_963713285.1 of uncultured Chloroflexia bacterium. Classification (GTDB taxonomy): domain Bacteria; phylum Chloroflexota; class Limnocylindria; order Limnocylindrales; family CSP1-4; genus CTSoil-043. Next base: position 1,292 of record CAVQLA010000010.1, read on the forward strand.
CCAGCGTCGCGCGGGCGATCTCGGTGATCGCCTCGACCTCCTCGGCGGGCCGCTCGAGGTTCTCGAGGGACAGGGCCCACAGGGTCACCTCGCGGATACCCAGCGAGGAGCACCAGTCGAGAAGCTCGACGGCCTTGTCCGCGCCATGCCGATGGCCGGTGCGAATCTCGCGGAACCCAAGCTCGCGGGCCCATCGGCGGTTGCCGTCCATGATCAGGGCGACGTGCCCGGGAACCGGATGGGCCAGCACCTGCGCGCGCAGCCGGGCGGCGTACGCCCGGTAGACCGGGGCGAGCGCCGCATCCCCGACGAGGCGGCCGATGGCCCGGGCGCGCGTGAGGTGCCCGGCGGCGGCGCCGACCGGGATGCCGGGGGCGACGGGAGCGGCGGCTGGTTGCGGCTCGTGAGGCACGGCGTCCTCCGACATCGGTCGTCTACCGCAGCCTAGACCCGCAGGGCTCGCCGCGTGTGACGGCGCGTTCGGCTGCGCTCAGGCATCGACACGCTCCACGACCGTGGCGATCCCCTGGCCCACGCCGATGCACATCGAGGCGACGCCGTACCGGCCGCCGCTGCGCGCCAGCTCGTGGACCAGCATCGTCACCAGGCGCGCCCCCGACGCGCCGAGGGGGTGCCCGAGCGCGATCGCCCCGCCGTTCGGGTTGACGCGGGCCGGGTCGAGACCCAGCTCGTCGATGCAGGCGACCGACTGCGAGGCGAAGGCCTCGTTGAGCTCCACGAGGTCGAGGTCCTCGACCGCCAGCCCGGCGCGGTCAAGGGCTTTCCGGATCGCCGGGACCGGCCCGATCCCCATGACGCGCGGGTCGACGCCGGCGATCGCCGTGGCCACGACGCGGGCCATCGGCCGCAGCCCCAGCGCGCGGCCTCGCTCGGCCTCCACGAGGAGCACCGCGGAGGCCCCGTCGTTGATCCCGGAGGCGTTGCCGGCCGTGACGGTTCCACCGGATCGGAACGCCGGCTTGAGCTTCGCCAGGGCCTCGGGCGTCGTGTCCGCGCGCGGATGCTCGTCGCGGGTCACGAGGACCGGGTCGCCCTTGCGCTGCGGGATCGGGACGGGGACCAGCTGCGCGTCGAACACGCCGCTCTCGATGGCGGCTGCGGCACGGCGCTGGCTCTCCAGGGCGAAGGCGTCCTGGCGCTCGCGCGAGACGCTCCAGTCGTCGGCGACGCACTCGGCGGTCTCGCCGAGCGAGATGGCCGGGTAGACCGCGTCCAGGCGGGGGTTGACGAAGCGCCAGCCGAGCGTGCTGTCGACCAGCTCGCGGGTGCCGCGCTCGAACGCGCCCTCCGGCTTCAGCGTCACGTACGGGGCCCTCGTCATCGACTCGACCCCGCCGGCGACGAACACCTCGCCGTCGCCAACGGCGATCGCGTGGGCGGCCGAGTTGATCGCCTGGAGGCCGCTGCCGCAGAGCCGGTTGACCGTGAGGCCACCGACCTCGACCGGGTAGCCGGCGAGGAGGAGGGCCATGCGCGCCACGTCGCGGTTGTCCTCGCCCGCCTGGTTGGCGCAGCCGAGGATGACGTCCTCGACGGCGGCAGGGTCCAGGCTCGTGCGCTCGACGATCGCTCGCAGGACCAGGGCCGCCAGGTCGTCCGGGCGCACCGTGGCCAGGGCCCCCCCGTAGCGCCCGAACGGCGTCCTCACGGCATCCACGATCCAGGCTTCACGGAGCGGGCGGCGGAGATCTCGGGTCATGGCCGGGATTCTAGGCGCCGCGGGCCCCGGGCGATGCGCCCCGGGGCCCGGGCGATGCTCGGGCGCACCGCCTGGTCCCGGGGAATCGGTGCGGCCGGCTCCACGGGGAGCCGGCCGCTGCCGTGGCCAGGGGAGAGAGCAGGCGGCCGGCCCTCAGGCTGGGCCGGCCGCCTCCGTCTCGGGGACGGCGAAGTCGGGGGGCGACTACCGGCGGCGGCGGACCGCCTTCGGCGTCGCGGAGACGAGCATGAGCGTGCTGGCCAGGAGGCCGGCCATCACGAGCAGGAGGATCTGCAGGCTGGCGCCGCCCGGCGTCCCGCTGGTCGGGAGCGTGTCGGTCGGCGGTGGGGTGACGCGCGGCGTGGCCGTGGCGGCCTCGGTCGCGCCGCTGACGTTGACGAACGTGCACTTGACGGTCTCGCCGCTGTTGACCTTCACGCCCGTCATCGCCGCGGCGGCCTTGTCGAAGGTGCCGCGCGCCGCGGCCGCCTCGGCCTGCGCGCCCGAGACGACCGCGCACGAGGCGGACTGGATCTCGAAGTCGGCGAGGATGGTCTCGGTCACGTCGACCGTGGTGCTGCCGTCGATCCCCGTGAGGTCGAAGGTGAACGTGCCGTCCGTGCCGGTCGTGCCCTTCATGGCCGGGTCGCCGCCGAGGGCGAAGACCCAGCCGGCGCCGCCGGGCACGAGGGTCGTGACGTCGGGCGACGGGTCGAGGTCGAGCTGCTTCTCGACGATGAGTGCCGTCGGGGGCGGCGCGTACACCGTGGCCGAGTCGGTGACCGGGCTGGTCTGCGCGCTGTCGGCGGTGGCGACGTTGGCCGTCGTGCCGGCCTTGGCCGTCTCCGTGTAGTCGCAGGTGAAGCTGGCACCCACGGCGAGCGACGCCGGGATGGTGCAGCCCTTGGCGACGAGGTTGGAGAGGCTGTCCGCGAGGGTGATGCCGGTGAGGGTGACGTTGCCGGTGTTGGAGACGACGATCCGGTACTGGACGGTCGTCCCGACCGTGGTCGTCAGGCTCGGGGCGAAGGTGCCACCTGCGCCGAGCCGGACGTCCTTCGTCACGGCGAGCGCGGGGCTCTGGACCGCGGGCACCTGGGCCGAGGCGCTGACCGGGTTGGTCTCGTCGCTGTCGGCCGTGGCGGTGTTGTCGACCTTGCCGGCGTCGATGTCGGCCTGGGTGGCCTTGTACGTGCCGGTGCAGGTGAGCGCGGCGTTGGGGTTGAGCGTGGCCGGCTGGGCCGGGCTGCAGGCGAGCGTGCCGAGCTTCGGGTCGCTGATCGTCACGCCGTGGAGCGTCACGTTGCCCAGGTTCGTGGCGACGATCTTGTAGCTGATGACGTCGCCGGGCCTCGCGTAGCTGGCCGTCGTGGCCGTCTTGACGATGCCGAGCGCCGGACCGGTGATGGCCGGCACGGTCGCCGAGTCGTTGACCGGCTTGGTCTCTGCGCTGTAGGCGGTGGCGGTGTTGTCGACCTTGCCGGCGTCGACGTCACCCTGGGTGGTCGTGTAGGTGCCGGTGCAGGTCATCGTGGCGCCGGGGGCGAGCGACGCCTCCTGGGCCGGGTTGCAGCTGAGCGAGGCCAGCTTCGGGTCGATGACCATCACGCTGTGGAGCGTCACGTTGCCGGTGTTGGTGGCGACGATCTCGTAGGCGAGGAGGTCGCCGGCCTCGTTGTAGCTGGCGGTCTTGGCCGTCTTCTCGAGCGTCAGGGCCGGGCCCTGGACCGCGGTGACGGTCTCGGTGTCGGTGTTCGAGTTGACGGCCTGCTCGCCGAAGCGGGCGTGGCCCTGGGCGACGTTGGTCACCTTGCCGGCATCGAGGTCGGCCTGGGTGATCGTGTGGCTGGCGGTGCAGGTGGTGACCGCACCCGGAGCGAGGCTGCTCGGCGAGGCCGGGCAGGACGCCGTCGCCTTGTCGTCGGTGACCGTGAACGGGCCGGCGAGGGTGACGTTGCCGCTGTTGGTGAGCTTGTAGCTGTAGCTGACGACGTTGCCGACCGCGGAGTAGGTCGCCGGCGTGGCGCTCTTGTCGAGCGTCAGGGCGGGAGCCTGGACCGCGGGCACCGTCGCCGAGTCGTTGACCGGCGGGGTCTGGGCGCTGTCGGCGGTGGCGGTGTTGTCGACCTTGCCGGCGTCGACGTCGCCCTGGACGGTCGTGTAGGTGCCGGTGCAGGTCATCTTGGCGCCGGGGGCGAGCGAGGAGCCGAGGGCCGGCGAGCAGGCGAGCGTGCCGAGCTTCGGGTCGCTGATCGTGACGTTGGTGAGGGTGACGTTGCCGGTGTTGGTGGCGACGATCTCGTAGGCGAGGAGGTCGCCGGCCTCGTTGTAGCTGGCGGTCTTGGCCGTCTTCTTGACGCCGAGGGCGGGAGCCTGGACCGCGGGCACCGTCGCCGAGTCGTTGACCGGCGGGGTCTGGGCGCTGTCGGCGGTGGCGGTGTTGTCGACCTTGCCGGCGTCGACGTCGCCCTGGACGGTCGTGTAGGTGCCGGTGCAGGTCATCTTGGCGCCGGGGGCGAGCGAGGAGCCGAGGGCCGGCGAGCAGGCGAGCGTGCCGAGCTTCGGGTCGCTGATCGTGACGTTGGTGAGGGTGACGTTGCCGGTGTTGGTGGCGACGATCTCGTAGGCGAGGAGGTCGCCGGCCTCGTTGTAGCTGGCGGTCTTGGCCGTCTTCTTGACGCCGAGGGCGGGAGCCTCCACGAAGTCGCGCGGGTTCGTGACCGTGACCTCGACCGCCTGCTCCGAGACGATCGTGACCGAGTTCGGCGAGATGGACGGAGCCTTCCACTGGAAGTCCGTGCCTGGCGCGGGCGTGCCGGTCTCCGAGACGGTGCAGGAGGCGCCGGCCGGGATGTTCGCGATCGTGGTCGAGCCGGTCGTGCCGCCGGAGGCGATCGTGACCGAGGCCGGGAAGATGCCGGCCTGGCCGCAGTCGGCGGCGAAGTCGAACGTGCCGCCGGCGAAGCCTGCGGTGTCTTCGGTGATGTTCTTGGTGATCTTCAGCGATCCAGGCGGGACGGCGCAGCCGGTCGAGATGAGGAGTGCGTCGGCCAGCCCGCTGAAGTTGGCGATCTGGGTGAACGAGCCACCGCCGATCCTGGACATGACGGCCTCGACCCACGCCTGGTCGTTGGCGCTGCTGAACGGCAGGCCGGAGTCGGGCGCGCCGACGTAGATCGCGAGGACGACCCAGCCGGCGGCACGCGCGGCGTTCGCGGCGTCGATGGCAGCGTTGGCGCCCGTGAGCCACGCCCGGGGGTCGTCTGGGTAGTTGTAGCCGCCGTCGGGCACGTTCGGCGAACCGTCAGAGACGACGAACAGGACATTCGGCGCGGAGGCGCGATCGTTCGCCGTGTTGGCGGCAGCATTCGCCACGCCCAGGCCGGTCGGCGTCCGCCCGGTCGGCGTGGGCATGCCGTCCACGTTCGACTTGAACGCCGCGCCGCCGAGGAAGCCGGAGGTGATGTTGGTGGCCGAGCTGCCGCCGAACCGGGTGCCGGCGTAGAGGCCACTGCCGGCGAAGGCGTCGACGAAGCCCTTGATCCCGTTCTTCTGCGCGGTGCTGGCGCCGGCGGACTGGATGGAGCCCGAGCGATCGATGGCGAAGCCGAAGTCGGCCTCCTCGCAGACGTCGGTCGGGAGCGCGGGGTTGGAGGTCCCCGCGCGAAGGTCACCGAACGGCGGCTGTGGCGCCTGGGCCACGCGCGACCCCCCCGTCCCGACGTCGGGCGGAGCGACGGCCGCGGAGACCCCGGTCGTGCCGGGGCCGACCAGGGAGAGTGCGACGAGCAGGACGATCGAGAGCCACGCCAGCGCCCGATGGGCGACTGGGTGGCGGGTGCGCGATGCCTGAGCCATTGAACCGTACCCCCGAGACTGAGCGGCGAGAACGCCGCGGATGAGAGATTGGCCCGCCGGGACGAAGGTCCCAGCGTGACGTGGGACCATCGTCGCGTGCCGCGATCCCGCTGTCCATGGCCGCCCCTGGATCGGTAACTGGACACGAACGCACAGGACTGCACGGGACCGCCCAGCGTGGTGCCCGGTCGCACCATGAACCCGGGACCATGGTCCTGGGACCCTCCCCGCGGTGGCAGGCCCATCGGCATGCTGACCATCCCGGTACCTCCGCCGCCCGGTATCTCCGGTCGATGGCCCTGCGCGGACCCGGGCGCCAGAGTGACTGGCACCGGTCTCGTCGCAGGCTGCGACTGTCCCGACGGTCAGGTTCGGGCGAGACCGGCCGGGCGCGTCGCGGCTGGGGCCTGGCCCAGTACCTCCGGCGGAGGCGCGACAGAAACAGGTACCGGTTCGTGCCAACTGTCAACGATGCAAAGATCGGCTCAAGGTTGGTGGACGAGCGTGCCATCCGACGCGGTCGTCAAGGACACCGCGTGAACCCTGGGAGTCCAAGCATGTCGCTGTTCAGGCACATACGAGGCGCTCGCTCCGGCAGCCACCGTGACGGTGCCGGTCAGACGCTGGTCGAGTTCGCGCTCGTCTTCCCGATCTTCCTCCTGCTGGTGTTCGCGGTCATCGAGTTCGCGTTCGTCTTCAGCGGGATGCTTGGCATCTCGTACGCGACGCGCGATGCGGCACTCCTGGCGGCGGAGGCGGGCAGCAACGTCGGCGCCGACTGCGTGATCCTCCAGGCTGTCGACAAGGCGGTGGGGCCGCCGGCGGACGACAATCGGATCACGTCGGTGGTCATCTACAAGGCCGACCGGAACGGCGTCGAGGTCACCGGCGTCTCCAACACCTGGCGCCGAACAGGCTCCTACACGACGCCCGATGGTTCGTGCACGGTGCCGTACACGCGGCAAACGAACGGCTACCCAGAGGGCTTCTCGGGTGGCGTTCCCGTGCGCTGCAACTGGCTCGGCGGATGCGATGGGCGGCCACTGGACACCATCGGCGTCCGGGTGGAGTACAGCCACCAGTGGGTGACCCCGCTCGGCGGCTTCGGCGCCAACGGGTTCGGCGGCCAGGGGGGGTCGGGCTTCGAGCTGACCCAGTCGAACTCAATGCGGATGGAGCCGATCCTGTGATCCGACGACGATCGCGCGAGGGCGAGCGGGGCCAGGGCCTCGTGGAGTTCTCGCTCCTGGTTCCCGCGTTCACCCTCCTGCTGCTCGCGATGCTCGAGTTCGGCTTCGTGTTCGACCACCTGCTGACGATCCAGTACGCCTCGCGCGAAGGCGCGCGCGTGGGTTCGGCGCTTGTCACTGGCGGCGGTGCGCTCAACGATTGCACGGTCGGGGGGCCGTGGACAGACGTCGATCCGCTCATCATCGCGGCCGTCACTCGCGTCCTTGACTCCCCGGGGTCGAGGGTCAACATGGCCGAGATCCCGACGATCCGCATCTACAAGGCCGACGTCAACGGCGACCAGATTGGCGGCAGCGTCAACGTCTGGACGTACACCCCGGGCGCCGGCCCGTTCGTCGATGGGCGCCGGCTCGACTACTCCCAGGGCTCGGTGGGGTGGGCGGCATGCCGGCGCTCCAACGGGTCCCCACCGGATTCCATCGGCGTCTCGCTCAACTACACCTACCGCATGCAGACCGCCCTGGGCAGCGTCATGGGCTTCTTCGGCGGCAGCGGCCCGGCGACGATCCCGGTGTCCGACCGGACTGTCATGGCCATGAACCCGACGGACTGAGCGATGACAACCCGGTGGCATCACCTCCGTCGAGGCCCGCAGACGGTGCGCCCGGCCACCTCCGGCGCCGCATCGCGCACGCGCTCCGAGCGCGGCCAGGTCCTCGTCATCTTCGCGGGCGGCATCGTCCTGTTCATGCTGCTGCTGGCCGTGGTCCTCGACGTCTCCTGGTACTGGGCCAACACGCTTCGGGTCCAGCGCGCCGCCGACGCCGCGGCCCTCGCCGGCGCCGTCTACCTCCCGGGCAACCGCACGACGGCCTACGCCAGCGCCCGGGCCGAGGCCCAGAAGAACGGCTACACCAACGGCGCCAACGCCACGGTGACCCCGATCCAGGACGGCGTGAACCCGCGCCAGCTGAACGTCGAGGTCTCGGCCAACGTCAACACCTACTTCATGCGGGTCATCGGGATCTCCACGATCCGCGCCACGCGGGCTTCGAAGGCCGAATACGTCCTGCCGGTGCCCATGGGCAGCCCCCAGAACTACTACGGCGTGGGCTTCTTCCAGGGCGTGCAACCGGGGACGACCAGCACCGTCGGCGGGGCGACCGAGGACACGGGAGAGGTCCCCGGCGGACGGGCGACCGGCAACGACGGCGGCGGCTGGGCAGGAGAGGGCAATGCGTATGGCAACGACAACGCCTACACCACTGAGGGCACGAACGGCGACCGCTCCATCTGGCGCGGCTTCGACCTCCTCGGCGGCACCCGGCCGATCCCCAACGACGCCACGCTGCAGATCCGCGGGATCCAGGTCTTCCTCACCGACGCCTCCCTGACGGGGTCCGGCACGGCCACCAACTGCAGGGTGGACGTGGAAGCATCGTGGAACGCCGGCTCGAGCTGGTCCTCGGTCCGCCAGACGGACCCGCTCGGCACGAACGCGGACGACGACCGGACGGTCGGAACGGCGATTGACGTGGCGTCGTGGGGAACCCACACCTGGACGAGGGACGACCTCAGCGACGCCAACTTCCGGGTCCGGCTGACCTGGCGCGACGGGACCTCCGGATGCGCCGACACGCGGTCGGTCCAGGTGGACCTGCTCGAGGTGCGCGTCCACTACACGACGTCGGTCACGACGCCTACGACATACCCGGTCCTCTCCGTGCCCGACCCGGCCGGGGGGACGCTCCCCACCCAGGGATTCTGGGGTGCGATCTTCACCTCCGGCGGCGTCCGGGAGAACGGCGACCGCTACGCGCCCCTCTACATCGGCGGCAACAACCCGCCCGACGGGACGAACGGCGGCCCGAACCCGGACTACGACCCCAACGGGTACGACTACACCGTCGAGGTCGGCAGCGGGGGCGAGGTCCGACTCTTCGACCCGATCTTCTGCGCCACCGGGCGCAACCTGAGCGGAGGCTGGTTCGGGACCGGCGACCACTGGACGAACGACGGAACCGGCGGCGGCGAGAACGTCGGACCCGTGTCCGTCCGCTTCCGCCTCTACAACACGAACGGGACCCCGTACACCGGGTCCGACGACACGCAGGTCGGCAGCGACTGGACCCACGACCCGGGCACGGCCACCCTGGGGGACTTCTCGGGCAACTTCAGCCGTTCGAGCTCGCCCCCCCAGAACAGCACCAACGCCAACCGGCAGGATTGCGCGAACAACCCGGCTCACAACCAGTGGGTCCTGCCGACCGGCTGGACCAACCTCACCGCCGGCACGTACCGGGTGAACGTCAACACCAACCTCGGTCAGAACGCGACCTTCGGCGCGGAGAATCTCTTCTCCATCTGGGTCACCGGCAGCGGGCGGGCGCGGGTCTACGGCGGGGGCCGGATGGCGGCGTACACGAACCTCGACGACACGGGCGTCGGCGGCGCCCAGCGCTTCTACTTCTCGCAGATCGAGCCGGTCCACGCCGGGAAGACGATGGTCATCACCCTCTTCGACCCCGGCGAGGCAAGCGCGCCGTCGTACCTGCAATTCCTCTCGCCCGAGAGGAACACCTACGACTACGCCCGGTTCGACTGGTCGTCCAACGACGGGCGTTCGGGCACGAACGTCACCGAGATCCAGACGTCGGACGGGTCCTCGTTCTTCAACAACCGGATCCTGACGATCGAGATCGCGCTGCCGACGGACTACGGCACGGGCGGCCTCGATCCCAACGGCCTCGGCGAGGACGGCTGGTGGCTCGTCGAGTACGACGTCCGGGCCGGCAACGACACGACCACGTGGGAAGTCGAGATCCGCGGCAACCCGGTCCACCTCAAGGTCCCGTGATGAGGTCTCGCCCGATGCCCTTGCCCGACACCGCCTCCGCCTCCGCGTCGCGTCGCCGCGCCGAGCGCGGCCAGGTCATCGTGATGTTCGCGGGTGGCATCGTCCTGTTCATGCTTCTGCTCGCCGTGGTCCTCGACGTCTCCTGGTACTGGGCCAACACCCTGCGGGTCCAGCGTGCCGCCGACGCCGCCGCGCTCGCCGGCGCGGTCTATCTCCCGGGCGATCCGACGACCGCGTTCGCCACCGCCCGCGCCGAGGCGCGCAAGAACGGCTACACCCACGGCTCGAACGGCGTCGTTGTCACGCCGGTCCAGGATCTCAACAACCCGAGGCAGCTCAACGTGACGCTGTCCGCACCCGTCAACACCTACTTCATGCGGGTCATCGGGATCTCGTCGATCGACGCCGGACGGGCGTCCAAGGCCGAGTACGTCCTGCCGGTCCCCATGGGCAGCCCGCAGAACTACTACGGCGTCGGCTTCCTCCGCGATGGGATCGAGACGACGTCGACGAGCACAAGCCATGTAGACCAGGACACCGGCTGGGGTCGGGTCGCGACCGACGCGCCGGCCGGGGGACAGTGGGTGAACAGCACCGGGACGGGCTACACCATCGTGTCCGTCGTCCGGAACACGGGCAATGGCTATGCCTATGCGACGACGAACGGGGAGCAGCAGCGCTGGGGGACGTTCGGCCTCGCGACCACGCTCGGGACGTCGCCGATCCCCTACCCTGCCGCCAACCAGTCGGTCACGATCCAGGGTCTCGAGGTTCGGCTCCAGAACGCGTTCCTGAGCGCGAGCTGCTCCAACTCCCGGATCGGCGTCGAGCTGTCGTGGGACGGCGGGACGAGCTGGACGACGGCCGTGGCGACGCCCAACCTCGGGACGACCACGACGACCGACTACACGCTCCCGTCGACGGGTGGCTCGACATCGACCACGGCCTGGGGGGCCCACAATTGGGTCCGCGCCGACTTCACCGACGCGAACTTCCAGGTCCGGTTGACCGCGAACAAGGGCTGCGCCACCAGCTCGACGCGGCTGCGTGTCGACATGCTGGAGGTGCGGGTCTACTACCGGCTCTTCACCACGACCACGACCACCACGACGACCATCGAGGACGTCACGTCGTGTCGCCGTACGGCGGCGTCCTTGCACCCCAGAACTTCTGGGGATCCATGCAGTCGCAGGGCGCCCCTAACATCCAGGGCGACGCCTACATGACCAAGTACCAGTCGCGCTCGGGGCTGCCCCTGAATCCGGACTACGGCTGGCAGGACTACTACAACTACGCCGTGGAGATGCCGCCGGGCGCGACCGGCGGCGAGGTCTGGATCTTCGACCCGGGCCTCTGCGACGCGACGACGTCGGCCGGCACCGGCGAAAGCTGGACCGTTGGAGGCTCCAACGGGTACGCGACGCGCGAGGCCGCGAGCGCCTTCTTCGACCTCTACGACACGCAGGAGACCCTCTACAACACCGACGACGACGGCGCGCCGGTCGCGAGCTCGGACACCGCGTTTCGGCGGCTGTCCTATGAGGACCACGGCATCTTCGATGCCCTGAGCCGGACCACGAATGTCGGCGACTGCTCGGACCTCGCCTGGCATTACGACGCCAACGACTGGCAGAGCGGCACGCCGACGGCGCCGCGGCGCGGCTGGTACCTCCTCGCCAACGGCCTGACCGGAGGAGCGGACGGCCGCACGTATCGCCTCCACACGTACTCGACGGATCCCGGCAGCCTCAACGACCAGAACAACACGACGGCCCTGAATGCCTTTGCGATCTACTCCACCGCCACAGATGGCACGCCCCGCGTCTACGGCCTCGGCTCGATGGAGGCGTACGTTCGCCTTCCCGGCGGGATTGCGTCGGAGTTCTACCTGGCCCAGATCGACGCGGTGCATGCCGGGAAGACGATGGTGGTCCGGCTCTGGGATCCGGGCGACACGGGGGCCCTCTCGGCGTCGCTCGAGATCCTCCAGCCGGGCGCGACCAACTACACGCCCGCCACGTTCAGCTACACCGCGGCGCGTGGGACCAGCGACGGCGCCGCCTCGAGCTGCGACTCCCGCAGCGGAACTGGAACCGCCGTGGTCACGAACACCGGCGGGACCAGCCTCTTCAACGGCTGCTGGCTCGAGATGGAGATCGTCATTCCGTCCACCTACACCGCCCCGCACCCCAGCTCGGACGCGACGACGGCCGAGGGCGGCTGGTGGAAGATCCGCTACTCGATGGGCGGCAGCTCCACCAGCTACAGCACCGACCTCACCACCTGGGAGGTCCAGATCCGGGGTAACCCGGTGCACCTCAAGGTTCCCTGACCTTCCGGCCGCTCGCGGATCCTGCGCCCGGTCGCCTCGGCGGCCGGGCGCTTCTCATCGCGGCCGGGCGCTTCTCATTGCGGCCGGGCGTACTCTCGGCCTGTGACGACCGAGCGGGTCTTCGGGGCCGGCACGCTGGCCCTCGTGCAGGGCGACATCACCGCGATCCCCGCCGACGCGATCGGCAATGCCGCCAATGCCGCGCTCGCGGGCGGCGGCGGGGTCGACGGTGCGATCCACGCGGCGGGAGGCCCCGCGATCCTGGCCGAGCTCCGCGCGCGATACCCGCACGGCACGTCGACCGGCAGCGCCGTCGCGACCGGCGCCGGCCGACTGCCGGCGCGCTGGGTCGTCCACGCCGTCGGCCCGGCCTGGCGGGGCGGCATCCGCGACGAGGCCCGCCTCCTCGCGGATGCCTACCGGGCGTCGGTACGGGTGGCCGCCGATCTCGGCGCGCGCACGCTGACCCTGCCCGCCATCAGCGCGGGGATCTACGGCTACCCGCTCGCGGAGGCGGCCGCGATCGCGGTGGGCACGGTTGCGGACGAGCTGCGCCGGGGGGCGCCGATCTCGCGCGTCACGTTCGTCCTCTTCTCCCGGGACACGCTCGCGGCGTTCAAGCGGGCGCTCGCCGCGCTCGGCTGACCGGGCCGGCTCCGGCGCGCCGCCAGATCGCGGCCGCGGCGAGCCTAGATGGCCGCGCCCGGGTCGAACGGGACCAGCCGCCCGTCGCGCAGCTCGAAGACGCGGCGGTCGATCGCGTCGTCGGCGTCGCCGGCGTACTCGAGGACGAAGTCGGCGAAAAGCGGGGCGAACTCGGCGTCATCGGCGGCCAGGCGGCCGGCCACGAGAAGGTGGCGCGACGGGATGCCGACGAGGATGCGGTTGCCGGCGCCCCCGAGCTCGCGCTCCAGGTGCGCGGTCACGTCCGGCAGCAGGATCCGGCTGGTGTCCCAGCCGTCGCCGGTGTCCGACGAGATCACGCGGCGGTTGTCGGACTCATCCTCGGACCACGGCGCGGCGGCCGACCACGCGGCGAGGTTCCGGGTGGCGGCGGCGCGCAGCGTCGCCGGCATCACGCCCCAGGCGGCCAGGTGGTCGCCGTTCGCGATGACACCGAAGCCGCTGGCCGCCATCTGGTACCCGATCAGCAGGCCGGCCGGGCCCGCGTCGACGAGCGGTTCGACGTTGCCGGCCGCGCCCGACGGTGTCGCCAGCGTCGCCAGGTCGAGCCCGCGCGACCCGGCGGGTCGCAGGACCGGGTACAGCAGGGGCGCCGCCGCATCCCAGTTGTGCTCGGGCGTCAGCGATAGCGGGCCGGCGGGGTCCGCCGGCGCGGCATCGTGCATGGCTCGCGTGTCGTCAGTCATCGGCACTCCCTAGGATGCGCCATCCGGAGCCGCCGGGGAAGCCCCTTCCGCACGCCAGCGGGGCTCGCGCCGGTCCAGGAACGCCCGCATGCCCTCCTCCTGGTCGGGCGTCCCGAAGAGCGCCCGGAAGAGGTCGCGCTCGACGATCAGCCCTTCCGCCAGCGGCGTCTCGAAGGCGGCCCGCACGGCGGCAACGGCGGCCCGGACGGCCTGCGGCGGCTGGGCCGCGACCGCGGCGGCAAGGTCGAGCGCCGAGGCGAGCGTCTCGGCAGCCGGGACGACGCGGGTGACGAATCCGAGACGCTCGGCCTCGACCGCGTCCACGCGGCGGCCGGTCAGGACGAGGTCCATGGTCCGGGCCTTCCCGATGGCGCGGGCCAGGCGCTGGGTCCCGCCGGCGCCGGGGATGACGCCGAGGTGGATCTCGGGCTGCCCGAACGTCGCCGTATCCGCTGCCACGAGCATGTCGCAGGCGAGCGCCAGCTCGGCGCCACCGCCCAGCGCGTAGCCCCGCACGGCCGCGATCGTCGGCGTGGCCACCGCCGCCACCCGGTCCCAGCCGCGGAAGCCCTCGGATGCGGCGAGGCTCTCGGTCGTCTGGGCGGCCAGCTCGGCGACGTCGGCGCCCGCCGCGAAGGCCCGCGTCCCGGCCCCGGTGATCACGATCGCCCGGCAGGCCGGGTCGGCATCGAGCGCCTCGACGGCCTCGGCGAGACGCTGGAGGAGCTCGAAGCTCAGGGCGTTGAGGGCGCGCGGCCGGTTCAGGGTCACCAGCGCCACGCCGGCGAGCAGCTCCGGCGGATCGACCGCAGCCCCGTCCGGGCCGACGCGGCGCGCCGGGTGCTCCACGAGGACCGGCTGGTCGGTCGTCTCGCGGGAAAGCCGCTCGGCCAACGTCCACCCTCCAGGTCGCGCCGCTCCGTCGGCGCCGTCGTCTGCCAGTATCCACGGCCGGGCTGCGCCCGGTCACCCGCCCGCGCGTCGTGCGGCCGCCGGTCACCCGCCCGTGCGTCGCGCCGCCGCCGCCTCCGTGGTCCGGTAGAAGCCGGTCAGGCCCTCCAGGAACAGTCCCGGGCGCCGGGCCGGGACCTCGTGACCGCAATCCGGCACGACGAAAAGGCGCGCATCCGGGAGCTGCCGGGCCAGCGCCAGTGCCTGCGCGACCGGCACGACCGGATCGCGATCCCCGACGACCACCAGCGCCGGCGCGTCGGCCCGGCGGAGCTCCGCCGGGCTCGGCGGCTCCTGGGCCGCCACGAAGTCCACGATCGCGGGCATCAGGCGCCGCCACGCTCCCGGGCCCTGGGCCGGGTCGTGGCGGCGCGCCAGCACCGCCGCCCACGCCGGGTCCTGGCGCTCGATCCGCCCGACGTCGGCAAGGTGGCGGATGACGCGCGTCCGCGGCTCGCGCTCGGTCGCGGCACCGACCAGGACGAGGGTGCGGATCCGCTCCGGCCGGCGCATGGTCGCGGCCAGCGCGGTGGCTGCCCCCATCGAGAACCCCACCAGGTGGAAGGCGGCCAGGCCCAGGGCGTCGACGAACCCTTCCAGGTCGGCGACGAGGTCGTCGAGCCGGAGGCCGAGCGCCGCGTCGTACGCCGTGCGGCCGTGGCCCCGGGCGTCCGGCAGGTAGCAGGTGAAGGCCTGCGAAAGGCGCGGCAGCTGGGCGGCGAAGTCCTCGCGCCCCGTCGACGAGGCACCGTGGAGAAGGACCAGCGGCGGCCCGTGCCCCACGGCGTCGTACCCGACCCGGAGGCCGTTGGCGTCGAGGAAGCGCCGGTCCTTCGCGTCGATCCGCACGAGGCGGAGTGTAGGCAGAACGCCTCCGGTGCGGCACCTGCTCCCAGCACTCTCGGAGGCGAGCGTCGCACGGGTGCCGTCGCCGCCGGGTCGGGTCCGGCGAGATCGTCGCCGCCGCCGACGTGACGGCCGCTGCCCGCCGGTCGGGACGCTAGAATGCCCGCCATGGCCTCGACCCCCGCCCGCTGGGACCGCGCGTCGACGGTGCCCGCCGCCGACGGACGCCGCGTCCCCGAGATCGTCCAGCTCGGCCCGGACCTTCCGGACCTCGCCACGCTGTTCACCTTCGCGCGCGATGCGGAGCTGCGCTTCGCGACGCTGCGTCTTCGCCTGGAGGAGCGCGTGAGCATCGCCGGCGGGGAGACCCTGCGGATCCACGAGGTTCTCGTGGGACACCCCGGCCGCGCCCGCGTCACGACGATCAAGCCCGAGCTCCCGGCCACGACGAACCACGACATCTGGCTCAGCGACGGCGCGATGGTCCGGGTCTACCGGTCCGGCCACCGCCTGGGGACCTTCCGGCCGGTGCGCCGCGCGGTGGTCGGGATCGACGACCGCGACCTGCCGGGCACCGCGCGGCCGTACGTCCCGCTGACGGCGCTCCCCGCGAACACGCTCGCGGACACGTTCGTCCACCCGGGCGGCTATTGCCAGAACGTCCTGGCCACCGGCACCTGCGGCGTGGCCGGAACGGGGATCGTGGCGGGGCGCGAGGCGCTCTTCGTGACCGTCGACCACCCCCGGACGGTGGAGATGGCAGGCGATCGTCCCGACCATCGGCTCCGGGTCGCGTTCGATCGCGAGACCGGGGTCCTGGCCCTCCTGGTCGAGTCGTTCGGCGACGTCGTCACGCGACGGGTGGAGGCGACGGAGCTGGCGCCGGACACGCCGATCCCCGACAGCGCCTTCTCCGTGGCGATCCCGGCCGACGCCTCGATGATCTACTGACGGCAGGCTGAGCCCGGCGTCGCCCCCCCCGAGACCCGGCATCGTCCAGCCACGCCGGGTGTCGTCTCGCGCAGCCGGGACACCAGCCGCATCCGTGTCAGAATCCCCGCATGTCCGAGCCCTCTCCCCGCCCGCTCCCTGGTCCGGTCGCCGCAGTGGTCGGCGCCGTCCGCGCCCACCCCGCCATCACGTTCACGGTCGTCGTCGTGCTGCTTGGCCTGCTGGTGATGCGCCTGATCACGCCGCCCCTCGCCGACGTGCGCGACGCGGAGGTGGGTGACTGCTTCGGCGGCAACCCCCTGACGATCACCGGGAACGTCCCCGGCGAGGTCAACGTGGTCCCGGGCTACGCGACCGGGATCCAGCGCGTCGTCTGCGCCGAGCCGCACATCTGGGAGAGCCTCGGGCTGGCGATGCTCGACGAGCCCGAGGGTGCCCCGTACCCGGTGGACACCATCCAGGCCATGGCCGCGGATGCGTGCGCGGCACGATTCGCCCCGTTCGTGGGTCGCCCGCTCGGGGAGTCCGTGCTGTCCGCCACCGCGTTCTACCCCACGCGCGAGGACTGGGAAGCCCGGGACGAGCGCCGGGTGGCGTGCATGGTGGTCGACCCCTCGGTCCCGACCGTCACGGGCTCGCTCGAGGGCGCCGACCGCTAGCGTCGAGCCCGGGAGCCGGGCGCGGAGCACCGCGGGCGATAATGGGGCATGCCCCCGCCCTTCGACGCCCCCCTCGGCGAGGAGCTCCGGTTCATCCTGAACCTGGGTGTCGCGGTGCTGGCCGCGCTGCTCGGCGGGGCGATCGCGACGCGCCTGCGCCAGCCGACCGTCGTCGGCTACCTCGTCGCGGGAATTGCCATCGGCCCCTTCACGCCGGGGTTCGTCGGCGACCAGCAGCAGATCATGATCCTCGCCGACATCGGGGTCGTCCTCCTGCTGTTCGCGCTCGGCGTCCAGTTCCCGCTGCGCGACCTCGCCGCGGTCCGGCGTGTCGCCGTGGGGGCCGGCGTCACCCAGATCGTCGCCACGACGGCGATCGGCGCCGTCGCGGCGGGTGCGCTCGGGTTCGACCTTCGGAGCGCCTTCGTCATGGGCGCCATGCTGGCGATCTCGTCGACGATCGTGGTCGTCAAGATCCTCGTGGAGCGCGGCGAGCTCGAGGCAGCCCACGGCCGTGCGCTCGTGGGATGGATGATCGTGCAGGACCTCGCCACGATCCTCGTGGCGGCGATGCTGCCGGCCATCGCGGGCGGCGACCCCGTGG
The DNA here is from genome assembly GCA_963713285.1 of uncultured Chloroflexia bacterium. Lineage (GTDB taxonomy): Bacteria > Chloroflexota > Limnocylindria > Limnocylindrales > CSP1-4 > CTSoil-043. Next base: position 18,631 of record CAVQLA010000010.1, read on the forward strand.
GCCCGCTCCTGCTGGCGGCCGGCCGCGTCGCGCTCTTCCTGGTCCTCGCCTACGTCGTGGGCACGCGCCTGCTGCCGCCCATGTTCCGCCTCGTGGCCCGCCTCGGGTCGTCCGAGCTCTTCCTCCTCGCGGTGATCGGGACGGCCCTGGTCGCGGCCGTGACCTCGTCGGCGGTCTTCGGGCTCGGGCTGGCGCTTGGCGCGTTTGTGGCGGGGCTCCTGATCGCCGAGTCGGAGCTCTCCTACCAGGCCGTGGCGGAGATCGTCCCGTTCCGCGACCTCTTCGCCGTCCTCTTCTTCGTCTCCGTGGGGATGCTGGTCGACCCGGCGAGCATCGCGGCCCAGGCCGGGCTGGTGCTCGTGTTCGTCGTCATCGCCGTCGGAGCCAAGGGCCTGCTGGCCGCGGGCCTCGCGCGACTCTTCGGGCTGCCGACGCGGTCGGCGGTCCTCCTGGGGGCCATGCTCGCCCAGGTCGGCGAGTTCAGCTTCATCCTGGCCGAACGGGCCCTCGGCCTCGGGATCCTTGCCAAGTCGGCGTACGACGTCCTGCTGGGCACGGCCGTGATCTCGATCGTCGCGACCCCCTTCGCGGTACGTGGAGCCGACAGGCTCGTCGCCCGGCTCGAGGCCCGGGTCGTCGGCGGGCGGCCGCCGGTCGACGCCGAGCTGGATCCCATGGGTGGCCGCGGCGGGGGCCACGGCGTCCGGGCGGCGTACGCCTCCGACGGCCGGCCGCACGTCGTCGTCCTGGGCGCGGGGCGCGTCGGGATCCTGGTGACCCGGGCCGTCCGCACGCGCGGCTTCGGCTGCGTCGTCGTGGACCGCGATCGCCGACGTCTCGACGAGGCGGCGCGACTCGGCGCCCAGGTCGTGTACGGCGACGCGGCCAGCCCGACGATCCTCGAGCGGGTCGGGCTCGGGGAGGCCCGGCTCCTCGTCGTGGCGGTGGCGGACCCGTTCGCGGCCCGGCTGGCCACCGAGCGCGCACTGCGCATCAACCCGCGCCTGGAGGTGACCGCGCGGGCCCGCGGCGCCCGAGATCGCGGGACGCTCCGGACCGCCGGCGTGCGGCGCGTTGCGGACCCGGAGGTGGAGGCGGGGGTCGAGCTGGCGCGCCATGCACTGCAGCGGATGGGCGTCTCCGGCACCGAGCTGGCGGCGATCGCCTCGGGGCTGCGGCGCGGGCAGTACGGCCCGGACCCAGGATCCAGGCGTCCGTCGACGTCGCCGGGCGACTGAGGTCGCCTCCACCGGGGAGCCCGGCGCGGGGAGCCCACGAGGAGGGAAGATTGGGGCGGCCATGCACCCGACCGTCCGCCGGCTGATCGAGCACTACGACCTGCGCCCGCTGCCGGTCGAGGGCACCCTCTTCGTGGGGACCTACCGCTCCGCGGCGGAGCGTGCCGACGGGAGCCCGGCCGGGACGGCCATGATCGGCCTCTACTGCCACGAGCCCCGGAGCTTCTCGAGCTTCCACCGCCTGCCGGCCGACGAGGTGTGGCACTTCTACGACGGCGACCCGCTGCGCCTCGTGCTGCTGGCCCCGGACGGCTCGAGCCGCGACGTGGTCCTGGGCCGGGACGTCGCGGCGGGGCAGGTGGTCCAGCTCGTCGTGCCGGCCGGCACCTGGCAGGCCGGACACGTGGTGGACGACGGGACGTATGCCCTGTTCGGCTGCACGATGGCGCCGGGGTTCACCAGCAGCGGGTTCGAGGGAGCGGTCACGGCCGACCTCCTGCGCCGCTACCCCGATCGCGCCGCGGACATCGAGCGGCTGCGGTCGCCCGACGACGCCACGAGGATGGCTCCCGACTTCGCGACCTGAGAGCGGGCGCGGCTCGGGCGGCCGGGCGTGGCTCGGGCGGCCGGGCGGCCGGTCGCGGCTCGGGCACCGCTGGCCGGGATGGCGTGCTCCGCCGGCCCGCCGCTCACCGGTCGTCCGGGGCCGGCGCTCAACGGTCGTCCGGCTCCAGGTCCGGGCGCACCCGGCGCACCCAGTCGCGGAGGGCCCACTCCGTCGTCCGGAAGGCGATCTCGGGCCAGGGGATCGCATCGGGGGCGAACGGGCGGATCTCGAGCGCCTCGGGGGTGGCCGTCGGCGCGCCGCCGACGATCTCGGCCACGAAGGCAATCACGACGATGGCGGCCTCCGGCCGGGTGTAGAGGCCCACGATCTCACCCGGCTCCACGATCAGGCCGGTTTCCTCGAGCGTCTCGCGGACCGCGCCCGCGTGGACCGTCTCGTCGATCTCCATGAAGCCGCCGGGCTGGGCCCAGAGGCCGCGCCCCGGCTCGATCCCGCGCCGCAGCAGCATCACGTCGCCGTCAGCGGTGATCGGGAGGGTGGTGACCACGAGGCGAGGATTGACGTAGAAGACGTAGCCGCAGGCGTCGCAGGCCAGCCGATCGCGATCCTCGTGGGGCAGGGGGCCAAGGCGAAGCGCCGCGCCACAGCGCGAGCAGTAGTTCAGCGTTGCCGCAAGCCACGTCGGGACGCCCCGCCCGGCCGCCGGGTCGAAGGCGGATGACTGGAAGGTCGGATCGGGGGCGATGCGAAGGTCCGACAGGCCGTGGGGGTTCGGCTGGCGCTGGCCGTGGCTCATCGCCGCGCCACCCGGGTGATCATGCCGTGAGGACCAGCCACGCCGCCCCGAGGAGCACCGCGTAGAGGATCACCGCGGCGGCCACCCAGGCGAGCCGGAAGAGCCCCTTCGCGCGATCGACCGGCATCCATGCCCACGCGGAGCGCCAGATGCGGACGACCGCGTCGGCGTTGGCGACGGCCAGGAGGGGGGCGCCGACCAGCACGCACAGCTTGACCAGCGGGCTGCCCAGCGGGACGCCCAGCTCCAGCGCCGTGATCGCCACGGCCCCCAGGACGAGGGCCGGTGCCGAGAGCAGCACGTAGTGCTTCTGGAGGGGGGTCGGCTTCGTCTCGGGGACGCTGCGCGGTGGCAGGCCGGCCAGGCTCGGCGGCACGGCGGCGCCACTCGGCGAGAGGGCGCTGCCGATCTGCGACGGGTCGGCGCGGCGCGGGGGCGGGTCCGTGCGGGCGGGGGGCGCGGCGGGCGTCCGGACCGCCTGGCGGTCCAGGACCGGCATCCCGTGCTCGAAGCGCTCGTCCTCCACGGCGCGAGTGTAGACGCGACCGGCGAAGGGCGGCGACCGAGGCGCCGGCACGCCCGCGACCGCGTGGCGCCGCCGGGCCCGCGAGTGTCCTACGCTCCGCGTGTCGGACGCGGGGCGTCGCGCGGATGCGGGAACGTCGCGCGAACGGGGCTGCACGGGAAGGGGAACCATGGCGAAGATCGGCTACGCGGCGATGCTCGAGCAGTTCCACCCCACGGACCTGCTCGACTGGTGCGCGCAGGCGGAGACCGCCGGCTTCTCGGCGGGCTTCATGGTCTCGGAGCATTTCCATCCGTGGACCCCGCAGCAGGGCCAGGCGGCCTTCGCGTGGAGCTTCATGGGCGCCCTCGGCACGCGGACCTCGCTGCCGTTCGGGACCGCCGTCACCTGCCCGGGCTTCCGCTACCACCCCGCGGTCATCGCCCACGCCGCCGCGACCCTCGGCGCCATGTTCCCCGGCCGCTTCTGGCTGGGGCTGGGTGCCGGCGAGGCGCTCAACGAGCACATCCTGGGCGGCGAGTGGCCCGAGATCGGCATCCGTTCGGCGATGCTGTTCGAGGCGATCGAGGTCATCGCGAAGCTCTTCTCCGGGAACGTGGTCCGCCATCGCGGCGATCACTTCCGCCTCGAGTCGGCGAAGCTCTACACGCGGCCCGACGACGCCCGCGTGCCGATCTACGTGGCCACCGCCGGCCCGCTGAACGCGAAGCGGACCGGGAAGTTCGCCGACGGGATGATCACGGTCGGGGCGGCCGACGAGAAGATCGGCATGCTCTGGGGCAAGTTCGAGGAGGGCGCCCGCGAGGCGGGAAAGGATCCGGTCGGGATGCCCAAGCTGCTCCAGATCCACGTCAGCTGGGCGCCCACCGAGGCCGAGGCCGCGGAGAACGCCGTCCGCGAGTGGCCGAACGGCGGGATGCCCTTCCCGAAGCAGGACATCAGGAACCCGGAGGACTTCGCGGCCATGGCGAAGATGGTCCGCCCCGAGGACTTCCGCAACCGGGTGCTGATCTCGTCGGACCTCGCCGTCCACGCGGCCCACGTCCAGCACTACCTCGACATGGGTTTCGACGAGGTCCACCTCCACAACGTCGGGCGCAACCAGGCCGAGTTCATCGAGGTCTTCGGGCGGGAGGTGCTCCCGGCGCTGCGGCTCGGCGAGTGAGGCGGGCCGCGCCGCTGGGGCCGCGACACCGACGAGCCCGGATGAGCGCCTGCTGCCCGGGGGCCTGCCGATGAGCGATCACGTCGACCTCGTCGTCGTCGGCGGCGGGATCGTGGGCCTCGCGACCGCGTACCGCCTGCTCGAGACGCGTCCGGGCCTGCGGCTCGTCCTCCTCGAGAAGGAGGTGCGCCTCGCGGCCCACCAGACCGGGCGCAACAGCGGCGTGATCCACTCCCCGAACACGTACGCCCCCGGCTCGCTCAAGGCGCGCCTCTGCGCGGAGGGGATGCGCGACGCGCTCGCCTTCGCCGACGCGCGCGGCATCCCGTACGAGATCTGCGGCGAGCTGATCGTGGCCACCGAGCCCGACGAGCTGCCCCGGCTGGCCGCCGTCGCGGAGCGCGCCCGGGCCAACGGCGTGGCGCTCCGGGAGCTGGGGCCGGAGGCGATGCGCGAGGTCGAGCCTGAGGTGCGCGGCCTGCGCGCGCTCCACGTGCCGAGCACCGGGATCATCGACTGGGAGCGTTTCGCCCTCGCCCTCGGCGACGCAGTCCGGGCGCGCGGCGCGCAGATCCGGACCGGGGTGGAGGTGACGGCGATCCGGCGCACGCCCGACGGCCTCGTCCTCGAGACGACGGCCGGCGCCGTGACCACCCGCGACCTCGTCACCTGCGCCGGCCTCCACTCCGACCGGCTGGCGGCGATGACGGGTCACGGACGCGGGATCCGCATCGTGCCGTTCCGCGGCGACTACGCCGTCCTGCGGCCCGAGGCCAGGCACTTCTGCCGGGCGCTCGTCTACCCGGTCGCCGACCCGCGCTTCCCGTTCCTGGGCGTCCACCTCACGCGCCGGATCGACGGCGCAGCCTGGGCGGGGCCGAACGCCGTCCTCGCGTACGCGCGGGAGGGCTATCGGCGGCGCGACGTCGACCTCCGCGAGCTCGCCGGGATCCTCGGCGACCGCGGCTTCCTCCGCCTCGCCGGGCGCCACTGGCGGGTCGGCGCCGCGGAGGTGATCCGCGACCTGTCCCTGCGGCGCTTCCTGCGCGCGCTGCAGCGCTACACGCCGGGGCTGACCCTGGCCGACCTCGCCTGGGGGCCGTCGGGCATCCGGGCCCAGGCGGTGCGCAGGAACGGGACGCTCGTCGAGGACTTCGCGATCACCGGTGGCTCGCACGTCCTCCACGTGCAGAATGCGCCCAGCCCGGCGGCCACGGCCAGCCTGGCGATCGGCCGCGAGATTGCCGGGATGGCCGTCGAGCGGTTCGGGATCTGAGTGGCATGAGTGAGGGAGGGCACGGGATGCAGCATCGAACCGCCGAAGAGCTGGCCGCCGGGATGGCGGCGATCCGTCGCGCACCGGCAGCGGCCGGCACCGTCGAGATGATCGTCCGGCGCCCGGCGCTCGACGAGCGCGAGGAGCTCGCCGAGGGGTACCTCACCGCGGCGGACGGCCTGGCCGGCGACGACTGGCTGGCGCGCGGGAGCCGCGCGGCCCCCGACGGCTCGGCCGACCCGGAGCGGCAGCTCACGCTGATGGGCGCCCGGGTGGCGGACCTCCTGGCAGGCGGCGACCGCGCCGCCTGGCCGCTCGCCGGCGACCAGCTCTACGTCGACCTCGACCTGTCCGTGGCGAACCTGCCGGCCGGCGCGCGGCTGGCCGTCGGCACGGCGGTCATCCAGGTGACCGAGCCGCTCCACACGGGCTGCGCCAAGTTCAGCGCCCGGTTCGGGAGCGAGGCGCTCCGCTTCGTGAACTCCCCAGAGGGCCGCGCGCTGCGCCTGCGCGGGCTGAACGCCCGGGTCACGGAGCCGGGCGTCGTCCACGCCGGGGATGCCGTCCGACGCCTCTGAGCGCTCTCGCCTCCGGCCGGGAATGAAGCTGGCGAGGGAAGAGAGATCCGGCACTTGCCGAGCGCGGCGCCGGTCGTTCACGCTCCGCACGAGAGCGACGCGCGCCGGGCGCGCGCGAAGGGACCCGGAGGACGAGCCATGAGCGATCCCACCATCGACATGCGTGATGGGTTCCCGGTGGGCCTGACCCTGGCCGAGCCCCTGCGGCGCACGCTGCTGGCCGACGACGCGGCGGGGGTGCGCGAACACCTCGCCAACGACATCGTCGGCTGGCTGACCACCGTCACCCCGGATCGGCGGCCCCAGACCGCGGTCATCTCGTTCCTGTGGGACGGGGACGGGATCCTCTTCTACAGCCGCCCCGACACCCCGAAGATCCGCAACATCACGGCGCATCCGGATGTCTCGTTCCACCTCAACTGCGACCCCTACGGCGACCACGTCGTCGTGATCGAAGGGCTCGCCGGCCCGGCGCCGCACGAGCGGCGATCGGACGTCCATCCGGCCTACCGGCGCAAGTACCGCGAGCCGCTCGCGCACTGGGAGATGGACGAGAAGGCGACGGCCGAGGAGTTCTCGGTCCCGATCCGGATCCTCCCGGAACGCATCCGCTACTGGTAGGCGCGGCGACGCGCGGGTCAGGCCGCGACCGGCTCGCCGGACGCTGCCGCCCCTGCCTCGGCGCGGTCACGGATCCCGATCAGCATCCGGCGCTCCATCGGGAGCGAGGCCGCCTCGACCGTCGACCAGAAGAGCCGGTCGAGCGTCGCACCGCGCGTCCGCCGGCGCGATCGCGCCAGGAGACGACTCTGGCCGTCGCCGTCCGGCTCGAGCACGAGAGCCCACGACTCGTCGACGGACATCGGGACGGCCGTGTCCGCATGCGCGGGCCCGCCGGTGGCGGGGTCGCGCGCGACGAGGACGATCGAACGCCCCGGGTCGACCGCCTGCACGAGGTACGCCGGCATGTCGCCCTTCCGCAGGGAGACGATGTCGCCGACCTCCATGTCCTGCAGCTCGGGGACGATCCGGTCCACCGAGTGGATGTCGCATCCGAGCGCGTTCTCCAGCCAGTCGTAGCTGTAGAGGCCGCCGCGGCCCTGGCCGAGCTGGAGGAGCCACGGCCAGACGGCGTCCGGCGGGGCACCGATCGAGATCGCCCGGGTGTGCACGATCTCGGGGTCGGGGACGATCTCGTCGCCGGGCAGCGGGCGATACGTGTCGTTCGGGCGGGCGCCCCAGGCGCGGACCCTTGGCCGCAGCCAGGTCAGCCAGGCGAACGGGAGCGTGGCGATGGCGCCCAGGCCGACGAGCGCGAGGAAGCGGATGCGCATTGGTGAGTACCTCCGGGCGCGCAGCCTGCCGTGCCGGCGGGCGCGCGCACAGGGCCGGCGGTCGTGCGCTGGAGGGTCATCGGGCTCGGAGCGGATCCGCCGGGCGATGCCCGGCGGCGGCGACGAAGCGGCCTCAGCCGCCGCTGACGCAGAACTCGTTGCCATCCGGGTCGGCCAGCACCGTCCAGGCGACGTCCCCGAGGCGCCGCTCGGCGAGGACGGTCGCCCCGAGGCCGACCAGCCGCGCCACCTCGTCGGCCATGACGTCCGCCCGGAAGTCGAGGTGAACCCGGTTCTTCGCCGCCTTCGGCTCGGGCACCTTCTGAAAGAGGAGCGGCGGGAGGCCGGCCTCGCGCTCCGGCGGCACGAGCGCCACGTACTGCTCGTTCACCTCGCGCCGCGCGTACCCCAGGGCCGACGCCCAGAAGTCCACGACCCGTCCGTGGTCGGTGCAGTCGATCACGACCTCGGTCACGCGGAGCGACATGGCCAAGCCTCCTTCGGCGGGCAGGATGTCGCCCGGCCTAGCGCCAGGCCCGCGCTTCGTCCGGGTAGAGGCGGACCCGGCGGTACGGCTCGCGGCCGCGCGAGCGCGAGACCACGTTCGCGCGCTCGGCCATCTGGTGCTGCAGCCGCCGGATGTAGGCGTTCTGGGGCGCCAGCTCCACCGGCTGGGCCTCGCGCGAGACCAGGCCGATCGCCTCCTCCGTCTCGCGCAGCGCCGCCTCGCGCGGGTCGACCTCCAGCGAGAAGATCGACGTCAGGCTGGCCTGCATCTGGACGATCGTGTTCGCCTTCAGCACGTAGACCGGGAGCGCGCGGTTCTCTGCCTCGCGGATCGTCGGCCCCTTCTGGCGATACTCGCTGCGCAGGGTCATGACGACGTCGGCGTCGTCAACGAGGCGCGCCACGATGACCGGCAGCTGGAGCTCCTTGATCGCCTGCTCAAGGCGCTTGCGGCTGATGCCGTGGGGATAGACCCGCAGGGTGGGCAGGATGCCGGTCTCCACGCGGAGCGCCGGACCGTCCTCGTCCACGGCCGTCGCGACGGCCAGGTCGGCCAGCCGCTCGTCGTCGGCGACCAGGTCCGCCGCGTTGACCGGCCCGGTCCCCTCCTCGGCCTTGAACGCCTCCAGCGCCCGCGAGGCCTGGTCGCGCCACTCCGCCTGGCGCTCCAACTCGCGCGCGTCGCGAGCTCGGATCTCGGCGGCCGTCTCGGCGGTTCCGCGCTCCACGGGGCCGCGGTCGGCGATCTCGCCGGCGACGAACGGCGCCTCGGCGGCGGACGCGCGTGAGGTCGACGGCCCACCGGGGCCGGCACCACCGCCCGGAGCACCGCCTCCGGACCCCCCGTTGCCGCCCGGCCCGCCGCGATCGCCCAGGCGGGCGATCCGCTCGCCGGGCATCGTTCGCCCACCGGCCTCGCCGGCGCGGCCGCGTGGCTCGCGCCAGCCGCCCGACGCGCCGGGCCGGAAGCCGGGGCGCGCCCCGGCGGTGCCGGTCGGATCCCAGGGGGTTGTCCGGTAGTCCCCCGTCCCGCGCCAGCCGGGCTCGGGCCGCCAGCCGCCGCCCCCGGAGCCCACGAGGCCCGCGAACCGTTCGCGGCCCAGCTGGTCCCGGCCGATCTGCTCGCGCGGCGAGGGACGGGGTCGCGACTGCGACTTGTGGACCCCGGCCTCGTCCTTCCAGCGCTGCTCGGGCGCCACCGGATCGCCGCGCAGCATCGCGTCCACGGTCTCCGACACGTCGGCGTGGACCATGACCCGCTCGCGGTCCTGGATCTCGACGATCACGTCGAACGTCGGCGGCGCCTTGCGTTCGAGAACGCTCTTCTGGGTCCGTCGCCGGCGCGCCTCCTCGTCGCCGAGGGTGACGCTCTGGATCCCGCCGATCAGGTCCGAGAGCGTCGGGTTGAGCATCAGGTTGTCGAGGTTGTTGCCGTGAGCCGTCCCGATGAGCTGGACGCCGCGCTCGGCGATCGTCCGCGCCGCCTGCGCCTCCAGCTCCGTCCCGATCTCGTCGATGACGATGACCTGGGGCATGTGGTTCTCGACCGCCTCGATCATCACCTCGTGCTGCAGGGCCGGCGTCCGGACCTGCATCCGGCGGGCCTTGCCGATGGCCGGGTGCGGGATGTCGCCGTCGCCCGCGATCTCGTTGCTGGTGTCGACCACGACGACGCGCTTGCCGAGGTCGTCGGCGAGCACGCGGGCGGCCTCGCGGAGCATCGTGGTCTTGCCGATGCCGGGGCGGCCCATGATGAGGATCGACTTCCCGGTCTCCACGAAGTCGCCGATGATCTCGATCGTTCCGTAGACGGCCCGGCCGATGCGGCAGGTCAGGCCGACGATCTTGCCGCTCCGGTTCCGGATCGCGCTGATCCGGTGGAGCGTGCGCTCGATCCCCGCCCGGTTGTCGTCCCCGAACGAGCCGATCTTCTCGACGACGTGAGCGATGTCGCGCTCGTCGATCTCGCGCTCGAGGAGCGTCACCTCGCTGTCCGGGAAGCGCGCCTCCGGACGGCGCCCCAGGTCCATGACCACCTCGATGAGGTCGGTCTTCTCGGGCAGCTCGTGGATCGCCGCGACGATCTCGGGCGGGAGGGCCGCGAGCAGGGCTTCGAGGTCGTCGGTGGTTTCCCGGTTGGGTCGTTCGGCCACGGATGGCTCCCTCAGCGGATGGCCGGCACGAGGGCCGGTTCGGCGACGCGGACGAGCGTCTCCTTCATGAGGAGCGTGACGGTCGCGATCGTCGTGAACCCCTCCTCCTCGAGGCGGTGTTCCTGGGGTGATTCGTACGTGCGCACCGGGCAGATGACCCCGTGGTCGTGGCCGTGGTCCCGGCGCTCGGCACGAGCGGCGATGACGCCGAGGCCGAAGCGGACGAGAGGTCCCGCGTCGGCGCCCGGCCGGACGAGGACGCGGAGGTAGTGCGGCTGGTCTTCCTTGGCGACGCCGACCTGGATGAGGCCGACGGCCGCCGTGGGGTCCGGGGCGCCCTCGGGCGCCTCCTGGAGGAAGGTCTCGACGTCGGCGAAGCGGAGGATCGGCGTCAGGCTGGAGCGCGGCATCAGGGAGCCGCTCCCCTGCACCTCCCAGTCCGCGATCCGGTTCATCTCCAGGCGCTGGACGGGGGGCGGGGTGACCGAGCTGTAGAGCCGGAAGAGCGCGACGGCGTCGGTCTGGCCGGCGGGCCGGATCCCGAGCCGCCCGGCCTCCTCCTCGGTGAGGGGCTGCGGCAGCGGGAGGTCGGAACGCCGGAAGCAGATCATCTCGTCGCCGTACCGGGCGAACCCGGCCTGCATGAACAGCTCCACGTTGCCGTCCGCGTCGGCGCAGGCGACGTGGAACCGGGTCGCGCCCCGCCTGGCGACGTCACGCAGGCAGGCCTGCACCAGCCGGTAGCGGATGTCACCGGCGTCGCCGAGCCCGATCGCGTCGAGCTCGACGATCGTCCACTCGTCGCGGTGGCCGTCGCGCTCGATGCGGAGCAGGCCGCCGAGGTGACCTTCTTCCTCGTGGACATAGAGCCGGTCGTGCGGCCGGAAGGCGCCGAGCGGTAGCCGGAACAGGGTGAAGACGCCGATCGGCGGGCCCGCCACCGGGAGGCCGAGCGACCGCGCGCCGGAGCCCTCTGCCTGCGCCAGGCGCGAGAGCTCCCCCAGCGCCGAGAGGTCGGTCAGGCGCGCCGGCCGGACCTTCCCTGCGCGCCCTGCCGGGCCGATCGACCCGGCGCTCATGCGTCGAGCCTCGCGCGCCGCAGCGGGTGGTGCCGCCGCCCGGACCCCTCGCCCGGGATCGGCATGCTCGGCGGCCATCGTTGCCACGAGATGGTGGAAGCGCGTCTCGCCGGCGAGCTCGGGATGGAACGCGGTGGCGATGACGTTGCCCTCGCGCACGGCGACGATGCGACCGTCGTCGAGGCGCGCCAGCACGTCCACGTCGGGTCCGACGTCCTCGATGATCGGTGCCCGGATGAAGATCGCGTGCACCGGTCGCTCGCCCAGGACCGGCACGTCGAGGTCGGTCTCGAACGAGTCCAGCTGGCGGCCGAACGCGTTCCGTTCGACCACGACATCGAGGAGCGGCAGGACCGGCTCCTCGCCGCCCGCGATCGCCTTGCCCAGGACGATCATCCCGGCGCAGGTCCCGAAGATCGGCGCGCCGGAGCGGGCGAGGTCCAGGATCGGCCCGGCAAGGCCCCAGCGACGGACGAGGCGGCGCATGGTGGTGCTCTCGCCGCCGGGCAAGATCAGCCCGTGCACGTCGACGAGGTCCTCCGGAAGCCGCACCTCGACGCTCTCGACGCCGATGGCGCCGAGCATCGCCACGTGCTCGCGGAAGGCGCCCTGCAGCGCCAGCACGCCGATCTTCACCGCGGAGCTCCTGCGCGCCCTGCGCGCCGGGCCGTCGCTACCAGCCCCGCACCGCGAGGCGCTCGCCCTCGGGGATCGCCTCCAGCGCGATGCCGCGCATCGGTGCACCCAGCCCCTTGCTGACCTCGGCCAGGATCTTGGGGTTGTCGTAGTGGGTGGTCGCCTGGACGATGGCGTTCGCCGTCCGCGCCGGGTCCTCGCTCTTGAAGATGCCGGAGCCGACGAAGACGCCATCCGCCCCCAGCTGCATCGCCAGGGCGGCGTCGGCGGGCGTCGCGATCCCGCCGGCCACGAAGTTGACGACGGGCAGGGCGCCCGCCGCGGCAACCTCGCGGACGAGCTCGAGCGGGGCACGCAGCTCCTTCGCGGCGACGAACAGCTCGTCCTCGCGCATGGAGGCGAGGCGGCGCAGCTCGGCGTTGACGGTCCGGATGTGGCGCACGGCCTCCACGATGTTGCCGGTGCCGGCCTCGCCCTTGGTCCGGATCATCGCGGCGCCTTCGGAGATGCGCCGCAGCGCCTCGCCGAGGTCGCGGCAGCCGCACACGAACGGCACCTTGAAGGCGTGCTTGTCGATGTGATTCTCTTCGTCGGCCGGGGTGAGGACCTCGGACTCGTCGATGTAGTCGACGCCGAGGGCCTCGAGGATCTGGGCCTCGACGAAGTGGCCGATGCGGGCCTTGGCCATGACCGGGATGCTGACCGCGGCCATGATCCCCTCGATCATCGTCGGGTCGCTCATGCGGGCCACGCCGCCGGCCGCGCGGATGTCGGCCGGGACGCGCTCGAGCGCCATGACGGCAACGGCGCCGGCGTCCTCGGCGATCTTCGCGTGCTCGGGGGTGACGACGTCCATGATGACGCCGCCCTTGAGCATCTGGGCGAGCCCCTTCTTGGTGGCCCAGGTGGAGGTCTCGACGGTCATGTGGTCCCTGGTTCCCTGGTTCGTCCGGGCGGGTGGCTTGGCGCGACCGGGCCGCGAGGTCATGCCCGCATGGGTCGCGCCGTCGCCCGCGTGCGTGCTCCGAGTATAGCGGAGGGGTCGCCGGGGCCCGGACGGGTCGCCGTGGAGCGAGCTCCCGTCCCGGCCGTGCGGGCCGTCCCGCAGCCGGGGTCCGCCGGCTGCCGGTGACGACGATCTCGCGACCGGTAGGCTTGACGCGTGCCCGATCCATCCTCGGCCGCCGACTCCACCGACAGCGCCGCCCCCGCCGACAGCGCCGCCCCCGCCGGCCCCGGCGCCCCCGCAACTCTCGTTGCTCCTGCCGCCCTCGCAACGCTGGGCACCGAGATCGCCGCCTGTCGTGCCTGCCCGCGCCTGGTCGCGTGGCGCGAGGCCGCGGCGGCCGACCCGCCGGCGCGGTTCCGCGGCGAGCCCTACTGGGCCCGGCCGGTTCCAGGCTTCGGCGATCCGGCCGCACGGATCCTGCTGCTGGGACTGGCGCCGGCGAAGGACGGCGGCAACCGGACCGGCCGCGTCTTCACGGGCGACCGCAGCGGCGACTTCCTCTTCGCGGCGCTCCATCGCGCCGGGCTGGCGAACCAGCCGACGTCGCTCGGCCGCGAGGACGGGTTGGAGCTCCGGGGCGCGTACGTTGCGGCCGCCGTCCGCTGCGCGCCCCCGGCCAACAAGCCGCTCCCCGGCGAGCGCGACCGCTGCGCCCCGTACCTCCTCCGCGAGATGGCCCTCTTGACGGAGCTCAGGGTGATCGTCGCCCTCGGCGCCTTCGCGTGGGACGCGGCGCTGCGGGCAGTGGAGCCAGGTGGCGGCCCGCTCCTCGGCCCGCGTCCGCGGTTCGGCCATGGCGCCGAGGCGCGCGTCGGCCCGATCACGCTCCTCGGCGCCTACCACCCGAGCCAGCAGAACACCTTCACCGGTCGCCTGACACCGGCGATGCTCGATGGCGTGCTGGAGCGAGCGCTCGAGCTGGCTATCGCGAACCCCGCGCAGGCCATCCCGCACCGCACCTGAAGAGTGCGGGCGCGACGCCACCCGCAGTCTGCCCGGCAGCTCCGTCGGGGAGGCGGCGGGCCCCGCGCGAACGCCGCCCGACGTGACAGTTGGCTCTAGCGTCTGTATATGGTTCACACATATAAAGACGAATGGAGAACCGCCACGGGCAGCCGCTCCTGGATCGAGCCCGCGAGCTGGAAGGGCTCGCGTGGCGCAGCGACACGCCGAGGAGGCTGGGATGACCGTCAACCTGCCGCGAGTGGCCCACGAGCACCACGAGCGGCTCATGCACCACGTGGAGGAGATGCCGGCCGTCGGGAAGCTGATGCTGACCGCCCCGATGAAGGACCTGAAGCCGCGCCTGGCGGAGATGGACGCCTGGCTCACCGGGCTCCTGATCCCGCACATGGAGGCGGCCGAGGCCACGCTGTACCCCGAGCTGGATCGGATGCTGCAGGACCCACACTCGATGACGCCGATGCGGCGGGAGCACGAGGAGATCCGGCGCCTCGTCGCTGACTTCTCGCGCCTCCTGAAGGCCCTCGGCGACGAGCAGCCCCACGTCGGCAAGACGCTGGCCCTGCGGCGCGTTCTGTTCCGGCTCTACGCCCTGCTCGAGATTCACCTCGCCGAGGAGGAGGTGTTCATCCCCATCGTCAAGCATGGCGTGACCGACGACGCGGCCGAGGTGCTGGCGGCCGCGCTGAAGCATCCGGGCATCCCGGAAGGGTGACGGGGCGAGCGATCGCCGGGCGGTCACGGCGCCCGGCGGCGATCCTCCCGGAGCTGACGCACGTCTCGAGCGGGTGGGTGATGGCAGAGACCGAGGAGACCATGGGCGCGGCGAGCGACGCGCTCGCGTCCGATCGCGATGACGCGGGGACGCCGGTCCACCGTGGCTGGGCGCCGCTGGGCGGCCGGCATCGCTGGATGGAGCCATTCGTGCTCGTGGTCCTCGCCACCACGGGCGCCCACGGCTATGCCATCACGGGCGAGCTCGAGGAGATGGGGATCACCGGCGGCGCCGTGGATGTCGGACAGGTGTACCGGACGCTCCGCGACCTCGAGGCGTCCGGGTGCGTGACCTCCACCTGGTCGACGGAGGCGGTCGGGCCGCAGCGCCGGGAGTACGAGCTGACGGCGGCCGGCTACGCGGCGCTCGACGAGTGGGCGGCGGTGATGAAGGAGCGCGCGCGCCTCATCGGCGAGTTCGACGGCCGCTACCTCGACGCGGTCGCGCGCCCGCGCACGCCGAGGGCGTGATCGCGCGCACCTGGTCGCGCGCTCCTACAGCGGCTCCGCCATCGCGTGCTCGATGCCCCGCGCCAGCTCGTCCTTCTCCGCCTCGGTCAGGCTGCCCTCGAGAACGCGCAGGTAGAGCTCCTCCTCGGCCAGGTGGACGCGCAGCAGCGCGTGGAGCCGGTAGAGCGCCCGGCGCAGACCCATCGCCTCGGCGACCCCCAGGCGCCCGGTCGTGACGAGGTCGTGGTACTGGCCGGTCGTCTCGATCAGGCGCCGGAGCTCCGCGTGCTCGCGCCGCATGGGGGCCATCGAGTGCCGCCCGGCCATCAGGCGCTCCAGCTCGCCGTAGAGCGTCGTCTCGATCGCCTCCATGTGCGGCACGAGCTGCCCGACAATGAAGCGGTGCTCGGCCTCGCAGGCCTCGAGGAACGCCGGGGTGATCCCGTCGTCGATCATCCGGGCGAGCTCGGCCAGCCGGTCCACGTGCACGAGCAGGCGATCATGGTGCTCGTGACTGGCCCGGGCGAGGGGGTCCATGGCGCCGATGGTACGCCGGGGCGCCGGGCCGCGCGGGCCGGGCGACCTCGTGCGGCTGGCTGCCGCGCCCGGAGAGCCGCGGCGCCCGGGTCCGCTCTACAGGCGAGCGAACCTGACGCCGAGGAGGTCGCACAGCGCGTGAACGCCGGTCGTGCCGGCGATCCCGACGCGGGTCCTCGGCTGGGCGGCGGCGGCAGAAGGCGGGACGAGCCGGATCCCGTGCTCGCCGACCCGCGTCTCGCGCTCGCCGGGGACCGCCCCCGCGCCGGGCGGCACGGCGACCCCGACCGTCAGCCGATAGGCCTCGGCCGTCGCCGCAGGGTCGGGCACCTCGAGCTCGAGGCCGATCAGGCGGGCGGAGCCGCCGAACGGGTGCACGAACGTCGCGCGGGAGCGGCGGGCCTCGTCTCCCCACTCCGGCCCGGCCAGCTCGTGCTCGATGAGGAACGGCGGCAGCGCAGGTCCGACCGCGGGAGGGAAGGCGCACTGCCAGGCGACGACGCCGCCGTCCGGCCGCGTGCGCGAGCCGGCGGTCGCATCGGAGATCGGCGACCCGGCGGCCCGCAGCGCCATGACCTCGCGGCGGGCGCCGTCGGTGGCGAGGGCATAGGTGACCAGGCCGGGACGCCCGGCATCGAGCGCGTGGACCACGGCGGCTCCGATCGGGTGGCCGAGCGCCAGCGCGCGGTCCCAGACCCCGATCAGCTCGAGGTATGCGTCGCCCAGGTGGACGAGCCGGTTGTGCGTGCCGACGGCCGCGTGGCGCCCACCCCCGGTCGCGGCCAGCCCGAGCGCCGCCTCGAGCTCGGCGGCGGCCTCGTCGGGGTCGCCGACGGCGATGACGAGGTGATCGATCCCGAGGAGCATGGCGGCAGGGTACGCGGACCGGCCCACCGGACGCACGCTCCGGCCGTCGCCGCGTCCCGATCCGACGCTGTTGCCCAGATCCGACGCTGTTGCCCAGATCCGACGCTCTGCCCAGATCCGACGATTTCGCTACCCTGTGCGGCGATGCTTGCCTGGTTCGTCTTCTGGATCGTCGTCGCCGTCGTGACGTTCGGCGTGTGCATGTTCGCGATCCGCTACCGCCACATTCATCCTGGGTTGATCCTCGCGGCCCTCGACACGTTCGGTCTCGTCGTCGCCTCGTACCTCGCGATCGTCGAGCTCTCGGGCAGCATCCCGGTCTGCGGCCCGCTCGTGGGCTGCGAGGAGGTGGCCAAGAGCGAGTACGCCTGGATCGGGCCCATCCCGGTGGCGGTCTTCGGCGTCGGGCTGTCGCTCATCCTCCTGGCCGCCGCCCTCGGCTGGTGGAAGACCGGCGACCGGCGGCTGCTCGCGGTCCACTACGGGCTCAGCCTCCTCGGCGTCACCTTCGAGGCCTGGTTCATGTTCGCCCAGGTCTTCCTCATCGAGGCCGTCTGCGTCTGGTGCACGGCGTACGGGATCAGCCTGATCCTCCGGTTCCTGATCGCGCTCATCGTCTGGCTGCGCCGCGACGAGGTCCCCCAGGGCGCCGCCTGGTAGCGAAACCGGACCCGCCCGAACCCGCGCCCGGACTCGCGCCCGAACCCGCGCCCGGACCCCGAGCGAGGAGGAACGGTCCGCCGTCACCTCCTGCTACGATCGCGCCACCATGGACGGTGTCGTGCTCGTGCTGAACCAGAACTACGAGCCACTCAACGTCTGCAACCTGCCGCGCGCCTTCAGGCTCCTCTTCGGTGCGAAGGCAGAGGTCGTCGAGTACGACCACCAGACGATCAGGACGCCGCGTGCGGCGTACCGCGCCCCGTCCGTGATCCGCCTCCAGCACCACGTCCGGCGCCCGCGCCCCCGCGTCCGCCTGAGCCGGCGCGAGGTGTTCGCCCGCGACAAGCACACCTGCCAGTACTGCGGCCGGCAGGGCCACGACCTGACCCTGGACCACGTGGTGCCGCGCCACCGCGGCGGCAGCCACACGTGGGAGAACCTCGTGACGGCGTGCAAGGTGTGCAACCACCGGAAGGGCGGCCGGACCCCCGACGAGGCGCGCGTCCGCCTCCTTCGCCCGCCGTACGAGCCGCGGAGCGACGTCTACTCCCTCTTCACGCCCTACCTCGCCGACGAGCGCAACGGGGTCTGGCGGGGATACCTCTTCCTGGGCTCGAACTGACGGCCGGACCGCTGGCACCGCTCGACCCGCACGCCGCTCCACCGGCGATCCCGGCCGGCATCCGCTCGCTCGCGCGCGGCCTGCACGCCGCCGGGCACGAGGCCCACCTCGTCGGCGGCTGCGTGCGCGACCTGCTGCGCGGCGTCCCGCCGCTCGACTGGGACCTCGCCACCGATGCCCGGCCCGACCGGCTCCTGGCGCTCTTCCCCGGGGCGCGCTACGAGAACCGCTTCGGGACGGTGGCGGTGCCGCTCCCCGACGGGACGCACGAGGTCACCACCTTCCGGCGGGACGGCACCTACTCCGACCACCGCCGGCCCGACGACGTCACCTTCGGCGACACGCTGGACGAGGACCTCGCGCGCCGGGACTTCACGGTGAACGCCCTGGCGATCCCGCTCGACGCGGACGGGGTGCCGGGCGACCTGGTCGACCGGGTCGGCGGCCGGGCCGACCTGGCCGCCGGCGTGCTGCGGGCCGTCGGCGACCCACGGGAGCGGTTCCGGGAGGACGCCCTGCGGATGCTCCGGGCGGTGAGGCTCGCCGCGACGCTCGGGTTCGTCGTGGAGCCCGCGACCCGCGACGCGATCGCCTCGGAGGCAGCGCTGGCGGCTCACGTCTCCGGGGAGCGCACCTTCGCCGAGCTGGTGCGGCTGCTGAGGGCCGCGCGGCCCTCGGTGGGACTCGGGATCGCGGAGGACACCCGGCTGCTCGCGGTGATCGCCCCGGAGCTGGCGCGGCAGCGCGGCATCCCGCAGGCGAAGACCGCCGGCGAGGACCTCTGGGACCACACCTGCCGGACGGTCGACGCAGCCTCCGCCGAGCTCGTGGACGACCTCCCGCTCGCGCGGGTGGCGGCGCTGGTCCACGACATCGGCAAGCCGGCCACGTTCGCCGACGGCCACTTCGTGGGCCACGACATCGTCGGCGCCGAGCTCGCGACGGCGTGGCTGGAGCGACTCCGGGCGCCGCGGGCCTTCACCGGCCGCGTCGCCAACCTCGTCCGGCACCACATGTTCTCGTACGGCGCGGAGTGGTCGGACGCCGCCGTCAGGCGCTTCATCCGCCGGGTCGGCCTGGCCGACCTGGCGCTGCTCATCGACCTGCGGGCGGCCGACAACGTGGGCAGCGGCCTGGCGGCGGACGTCGACGGGCTCGAGGAGCTGCGGGCGCGCTGCCGCGCCCAGGTTGCCGCCCACGTCGCGCTCGCCCGGGGCGACCTCGCGGTGGACGGCGACGACCTCATGCGTGCGCTCGGGATCGCGCCCGGGCCGGCCGTCGGGCGCCTCCTCGACGAGCTGCTGGAGCGCGTCCTCGCGGATCCGATGCTCAACCAGCGGGACCGGCTCCTGGCGCTGGCCCGGCAGATCGCGGCAGGCGCGAACGACGCGGCCGGCGCGAGCGACGCGGCGGGCCGCTCGTGATCGAGCTCCTGCTGGCGGCCGAGAACCTGCTGGCGCTGGGCCTGCTCGACCAGGCCGAGCGAACCTTCCGCCAGGTGCTCGACGCCGACCCATGCAACGGGATCGCCGCCGTTGGGCTCGCGCGGGTTGCGCTGGAGCGCGGTGACGACGCCGGCGCCCTGGCCCTCGCCCGGGCTGCCCTGGAGATCGACCCGGAGAACGCGACGGCGCGCCGGATGGTCGAGCGCCTCGACGAGGTCGCGCGCTACCGGGAGGCCGCCGCCGCCGAGGCCGCCGCTGCCCTCGCTTCTCCCGCCGCCCCCGTCGCCCTCGCTGCCCCCGCCCCCGCTTCCCCCGCCGTCTCCGTCGCCCCGGCCTCCGTCGCCCCCACCACCCCACCCCACCCCATCCCCACGCGCCCGGGACTCCTGCGGCGCCTGCTCCGGAGGACCTGATGCGCGTGCTCGTGACCGGCGGTGCCGGCTACGTCGGATCCATCTCCGTTGAAGCGCTCGCGGCCGCCGGCCACGAGGTGACCGTCCTCGACGACCTGAGCAAGGGCCACCGCGCGGCCGTCGTCGCGGGCGCCCACCTCGTCGAGGGCAGCTACGGCGACCCGGCCGGCCTTCGCGCCCTCCTCGCCGCGAACCCCGTCGATGCAGTTCTCCACTGCGCCGCGCGGTCGCTCGTCGGGGAGTCGGTGGCCGACCCGGCGCTCTACTACCGGGAGAACGTCGCCGGCGGCGTCACGCTCCTCGAGGGTCTCCGCGAGGCCGGCGTCCGGCGCCTCGTCTTCAGCTCGACGGCTGCCGTCTACGGCGTCCCGGAGAGCATCCCGATCCGCGAGGACGCCGCGCTCACGCCGATCAACCCGTACGGGGAGACGAAGCGGACGTTCGAGGGCGCGCTGCGCTGGTATGCCGCCGCCTACGGGCTGCGCAGCATCAGCCTGCGCTACTTCAACGTGGCCGGCGCGTCCGAGCGCAACGGCGAGGTGCACGAGCCGGAGACGCACCTGATCCCCAACGTCCTGGCCGCGGTGGAGGGGCGCGCCGACCTGACGGTCTTCGGGACCGACTACCCGACGCCGGACGGCACCTGCATCCGCGACTACATTCACGTCGAGGATCTCGCCCGGGCCCACCTGCTCGCCCTCGAGGCGACCGCGCCAGACGACGCGCGCACGGCCGGGGCCGACGGGAACGCGGCGGCCCTCGCCCTCAACCTGGGGAACGGCGGCGGCTTCAGCGTCCGCGAGGTCCTGGCAGCTGCCGAGGCGGCGACCGGACGGCCGGTCCCGCACCACGTGGGGCCGCGACGGGCCGGCGACCCGCCCGTGCTCGTGGCGGACGCGGGTCGAGCCCGCGAGGTGCTGGGCTGGCAGCCGGCGCATCCCGACCTCGCGGAGATCGTCGCCTCGGCCTGGGCCTGGCGCGCGGCGCACCCGGCGGGGTACGGCCGCTAGGCCGACGCCGGACGTCGACGGCGGAGGCCTCCCTGTCCCGTGCGCGGCCCGACAACCAAATCGAAACGCAATGGGCCCCGGCGCGGTACTGACCCCACGGCCCGCGGCGTCTACCTTCGAAGCCTCGGGGAGTGTCCCGCGGCGCGTGCCGCGCCACCCCCTCTGCAGGGCAACCCAGGAGCGAGGACGCCGTCGCCATGACCGCCATCGATCTCATCCCCTCCAACTACTCCCGCGGCTTCGGGTCGCCGACCGCGACCGCGACCCGCGTCAGCAGCGAGACGGTCGTGTGCGACGCCTGTGGCTGCCGGCTCACCACCCGCGAGTCCGCCGACGACGCCGGCTTCACGGGCGCCCGCAGCTGGTACCACTTCGTCGGGTCCGCCGGGCGTGACGCGCGCGGCTGCGCCCTCGCCTGCGCCGACGCCGGGCACGAGATCGCCTGATCCCGCGGCCCGCGGGGCCGCCCTCCACGCCATCAGCTCGACGCCCCGGCCCCTGCCGGGGCGTCGTCGTGTCCGCCCGGGACGGGCCCGTGGCGGCGGCGGCGTCAGGCGGCCGGCAGCTCCGAGCCGACCGCGTCGGCGTCGATCGATCCCGCCCAGCGGTCGCTGACGGGGCGGATCAGCAGGTAGCCCACGATCATCGTCCCGAGGAGCGTCAGCACGGCCACCTGGTAGGCCCCGTTGCCCAGCGTGTCGAAGAGCAGGAAGACCGTCACGCCGTAGAGCGTCTGGCCGACGACCTGCGAGCCCTTGCCGACGAGCCCGTACAGGCCGAAGAACTCGCCGATCCGGGCCGGGGGCGAGAGGCGCAGCATGAAGACGCGATCGGCAACCTGGACCCCGCCGAGACCGCTGCCGACGATCGCCCCGGCGATGACGAAGAGCCCGATCCCGACCGGCGTCCCCGGCAGGCTCAGGGCCACGACGCCGATGAGCAGGCCGGCCGCCCAGCTCGCGAGCACCCACAGGAGGGTTCGCCGCGGGCCGAACCGGTCGACCAGGCGCCCCCATACGAAGCTCAGGGTGATCGCCACCACCGTGAGGAGGACGCTCACCATCAGGTACTGCTGCTCGGTCAGGCCCATCGCCCGCACGGCGACGACGCTCATCACGACGATGATCGTGTTGACCGCGTCCGAGTAGAAGAAGCGACCGAGGAGGAAGCGCCCCAGCCCCGGCACCTCGCGGGCGTGGTCGATCGACCGGCGGACCTGGGTGAACGAGGTCCGCGCATCCGCCCAGGTGAACGTGGGGGCGCCGGTGCCCTGCTCGCGGACGAGGAGGAAGATCGGGACCGCGAAGATGGCGAAGAGTGCCATCGAGATCGGGAAGTACGCGGCGATGGGCGGGTCGAGGACGATCAGGAGCAGGGCGATGACGATCGTGCCCATGTAGCCGACCCCCACGCCGATCCCCGACAGCTTGCCGCGGGTGACCGGGTACGAGACCGTCGAGAGGGTCGCGTCGTAGTAGATGAGGGCGGCCTGGTAGCTGAAGTTGGCGATCGTGAAGAGGATCGCGCCGACGACCGCGGCACTGACGCCGATGAGGGCGGCCGGCACGATCGTGAGGATCGTGAAGACCAGGAGGAACGGGAGCCGCCGTCCGCCCCGGTCGCTCAGGGCGCCGAGCGGCGGCGACACCAGGGCGTTGATGCCGACCGAGACGACGATGCAGATCGTCTGGACGAGCTGCCCGAGGTCCTGGCCGAAGTTCTCCGGGTCGGTCAGCCACAGGCCGATGGCCGTGGAGACGATTGCGTAGCTGAAGATGGTGTTGGCAAAGTCGTAGATCGCCCACGCCGCCGGCACGCGGGCCTTCCCCGACGGCGACAGACCGGCGAGCCGGCCACCCAGCCCGCCGCGAGGGGGATCCTCGTTCGGGCGCCGGACCGGGAGCGGTGCGGGCGCGACTGGAGCGGGCGGGGCGGGATCGGGCGTCGTGTCGTCGGCCATCGCGGCGATCCTAGCGGCCCGTCCCTCGTGGGGGAAGCCGGTCGCGCACGCGTCACGCGGATGCGCCAGGCAGCATGGGGCGGGCGGCAGCGGCGGCTCCGGCGGGCGGCAGCGGCGGCTCGGCGATCCCGACCCTCTGAACAGATAGTCTGTTCAGGATCGGCGGGCGCAAGCGTGCGACCCACCTTGAGTCGCCACTCCGGCGTGACTTCCGTGCTCAGAGACCGCGTGAGCGAACAGATAATCTACTCACACGAGGATCGGCGATGCGCGGCCGGCGCCGACGGATCTGCCGGGCAGGACCACGCCGACCTCGCTCCACCCTCGCAGGCGCTGGTACGATCCCGATATGCAGCCCGACACCCGCACCTGGCGGCCGCAGGCCTTCGGTCCGCGGAAGCCGAAGGAGCTGAGCAACCCCATCGTCGAGCCCGCCTGGGACGGCGTCCGCATCCTCGCCCACGCCGGGCCGGAGGGTGTCCGGCTGATCGACGCGGAGGGGGTGGACCTCGCCGGCGCCCATCCCGAGATCGTCGAGGAGCTCGCGGGCGTGACCCGGGACGAGGCACTCGTCCTCGACGGCTACCTCACGGACCAGGCGCTCCGGTCCGGCATCGGGGTCGACTTCGACATCGACCAGACGCCCGGCCTGGGCGAGCACATGACCCAGTTCTTCCTGGGCCAGAAGGCAGCCGACGCCATGGCCGGGCGCGGGCAGATCCCCGGTCGGGCCACCGCGCGGACCGTCGGCCAGGCGGAGGTCGCGGCGGCCGCCGAGCAGGTCCCCATCGCATTCGTGGCCGTCGACCTCCTCGTCCTCGACGACGAGGACCTGCGCGAGGTGCCGCTCCTCGAGCGGAAGCGGCTCCTCGAGAGCGTCCTGCCGGAAGGGACCAGGGTCCGTCGGACGACCTTCGTCCGCGAGCCCGCGGGCAGCTTCATCATCACCTGGCGCGCGCTCGGCTTCGGCGGCCTGGCCTACAAGGAGGCCAACAGCCGCTATCACCCCGGCGCCGTCAACGACGACTGGTCGCTCATCCCGATGCCGCGCCGCTGACGGGTCGCGGCGCAGCTGCCGCCAGGACGCGCGGGGCCGCAAGGCCGGGCCGCCGCGCCACAGGCGCGCCGTCGGCCGGGACGCTCCCGGCCGCGTCGTCCCCGCCCGTGGTAGGGTGAGGAAGTGCCGCCCTCCGTGCTGACGCCGGCAATCCGCGCCGAGGTCGATCGCCTGGGCCGGGCCGACCTCGTGGTCGGGATCCCGAGCTTCAAGAATGCGACGACGATCGGCCACGTGACACGCGCCGCCCAGGCCGGCCTCGTCCAGTACTTCGCCGACCTCCGGCCGCTCCTGGTCAACTCCGACGCCGGCTCGCCCGACGGAACCCAGCGCGTCGTGGCCGAGACCGAGCCACCGGACTACGTCGAGCGGATCCTCCTCGTCCGGCCGACGAACCGCCTCGAGCGCCTGACCCTCACCTACCCCGAGGTCGACGGGATCGGCGGCAAGGGCGCGGCCCTGCGGACGATCTTCGAGATCGCGGCCGCCCTCGACGCGCGCGCCCTGGTCGTCGTCGACTCCGACCTCCGCTCGATCACCCCCGAGTGGATCGAGCTGCTGGCCGGGCCCATCCTCAAGGGCGGCTTCGACTACGTGACCCCGCTCTACGCCCGCCACAAGTACGACGGGACGATCACCAACACCGTCACCTACCCGCTGACCCGGGCCCTCTACGGCCGGCGCATCCGCCAGCCGATCGGGGGCGACTTCGGCGTCTCGGGCGACCTCGTGCGGCACTACCTCGCCCAGGAGGACTGGACGCCCGAGGTCAGCAAGTTCGGCATCGACATCTGGATGACGACCCACGCGCTGGTCGGCGGCTTCGCCGTCTGCGAGACCCGCCTGGGCGCGAAGGTCCACGACCCGAAGGACCCGTCGTCCGACCTCGGGCCGATGTTCCGGCAGGTCGTGGGCACGATCCTCGGGCTCGCCGGCCGCCACCCGGAGGCCTGGCTCGACATCGCCGGCAGCCACGAGGTGCCCGCCTACGGCTTCGAGCGCTGGGTCGAGCCGAGCCCGCTGCAGGTCAACACGCTGCGCCTCCTGTCCGAGTTCGGAGCCGGCCAGCTGACGCTCGCGGAGACGTGGCGGACCATGCTCACCCCCGCCCACGCCGCGGCGGTCGAGGAGCTCGCGGTCGAGGCGGCGAAGCTCGCCGAGCGCGCCGCCCGGC
Organism: uncultured Chloroflexia bacterium; assembly: GCA_963713285.1. Classification (GTDB taxonomy): domain Bacteria; phylum Chloroflexota; class Limnocylindria; order Limnocylindrales; family CSP1-4; genus CTSoil-043. Next base: position 43,431 of record CAVQLA010000010.1, read on the forward strand.
GCCTCGGCATCGGCGGGACGGAGAGCGGCTCCAACGGCGTCTCCACCGACGAGATGAGCGACGCCGCGAGCAGCTTCCACTTCCCCGACGAGCTGTGGGCCGGGATCGTCTACGACCTCGTCGTGGCCGCCCGCTTCGGCACGATCCCCATGGAGCGCCTCGTGGCGGCCCTCGTGCCGCTCTACTTCGGGCGCGTCGGCAGCCTCGTCATCGAGTGCCGCCACATGGCCCAGGCCGACGCCGAGGAGCGGGTGGAGCGCCAGGCGCGGGCGTTCGAGCTGCGCAAGCCGTACCTCGTGGAGCGCTGGCGCGCGGCTGGGGACGTGGCGACGGCCGCCGAGCGCGAGGGAGACGAGGCATGACCCGCCGCACGCCGCTCCCGGCCCGGATCCTGATCCCGGTCGCCAACCCGGCGACCGCCGAGGACCTCGTCCGCATCGGCGCCGATCTCCTCGACCCGCGCTCCGGGGAGCTGACCGTGCTCGGGATCGTGGAGGTCCCGGAGGACGTCGCCCTTTCCGACGGCGCGACGCGCGCACGCCAGGCGCGCCGGCTCCTCCAGAAGGTCCTCGACTATGCGCCGCCGGAGACGCGGGTCCGGCCTCTCGTGCGCATCGGGCGCCGGGCGGCCGAGGGGATCGTCGAGACGGCCCGCGAGATCGACGCCGACCTCCTGATCTTCGGCTGGGGCGGCCGGCCGGAGGCCGGGCGCGGCGAGGGCGGCCGGGCCGAAGGCGCCCGGGCCGGCGGGCGGCGAGCACCGGGCGACGCCGCGTCCCCGCCCACGCCGGTCTTCTCGTCCACGATCGACGCCGTCGTCCGGGAGCCGCCGTGCGACATCGCCGTGATCAAGCAGCGCCCCTTCGGCGAGGTCCGCCGGATCCTCGTCCCGGTTCGCGGCGGCCCGCACGCGGAGCTCGCGCTCGAGTTCGCCGACGCGCTCGCCCGCCACCACGACGCCCGGATCGTCGTCCTCCACGTCATCCCGCCGGGCGTCACGAGCACCGTCCGCGCGCAGGCCGAGCATGCCCTCGCCACGTTCCTCAAGCAGCACGCCCGCGGCCACGCGGACGGCGTCCTGCGCGAGGCGCCCAACGTCCGCAACGCGATCCTCCGCGAGGCCGAGTCGGCCGACGTCGTGATCATGGGCGCCTCGGCCGGCCCCGACGGCACCTCCGCCGACGCCTTCCTGTTCGGCGCGCTGCCGGAGGCGATCGCAGCCCGGGCGAAGCCGCCCGTGATCGTCGTCAAGACGCAGGAGCGGATCGGACGGGCGACCTTCGAGGAGCTGGCGGGCCGCGCCGAATCCCTCGCCGCCGCCGATCGCGCGGCCGAGGAATCGCGGGCGATCCCGGCGCGCGTGGAGCGCTGGTTCGGAGAGTCCAACTTCCATCACGGCGAGTACCGCAACCTCCGCCGCCTCGTCGCCCTCAAGGAGCAGCAAGGGCTTACGGTCAGCCTTGTCTTACCGACGCTCAACGAGGAGGACACGATCGGGGAGATCGTGGCCCGCGCCCGGCGCGTCCTCGTCGAGGGCGTCCCGCTCGTCGACGAGATGCTCGTCATCGATTCCGCGTCGACCGATCGGACCCGCGAGATCGCGGAGGCCGAGGGCGCCCGCGTCGTTCAGCACCCCGACGTCCTGCCGCGCTACGGCTCGTACCGGGGCAAGGGTGAGGCACTCTGGAAGAGCCTCTACGAGACGAGCGGCGACCTCGTCGTCTGGTGCGACACGGACGTCCGCAACTGGCACCCGCGGATGGCCTACGGCACGCTGGGCCCGCTCCTGACGGAGCCGCGCATCCAGTACGTCAAGGGCTACTACCAGCGCCCGATCGTCGAGGACGGGGTCCTCAAGGAGGGCGGCGGCGGGCGGGTCACGGAGCTCGTGGCGCGGCCGCTCATCAACCTCTTCTTCCCGGACCTCTCGGGCTTCATCCAGCCGCTGGCCGGCGAGTACGCCGGGCGACGGACCCTCCTCGAGGCGATCCCCTTCTTCACCGGCTACGCGGTGGAGATCGGGCACCTCATCGACGTCGCGGAGCGGGCCGGCCTCGACGGGCTCGGCCAGGTCGACCTGGAGCGGCGTGTCCACCGGAACCAGGAGCTCGAGGGCCTCTCGCGGATGAGCTTCGTGATCCTCCAGGCGGTCATGAAGCGGCTGGAGGAGCGCCGCCGCGCCCGGCTCTTCGCGGAGCTCGGGTCGACGATGAAGCTGCCGCGCTTCGGCGACGACCACCTGGGCCTCGAGATCATCGAGCTCGCCGACCGCGAGCGCCCGCCGATGATCCGGATCCCCGAGTACCTCGAGCGCCGCGCCGGCGGCCCGGCGGAGTGAGCGGGGCCGCGCCGGACCCCGGCGGCGGCCCGGTGCCGGACCCCGGCGGTGGCCCTGCCGGCTCCGACCGCCGTGCCGATGCCGTCGTGCCGAGCCCCGGCGGCGGCCCTGCCGGCTCCGACCGCCCTGCCGATGCCGCCGTGCCGAGCCCCGGCCGAGCGCTCGCGATCCTCATCGCCCCCGACTCCTTCAAGGGCTCGCTGACCTCCGTCGAGGTCGCCCGCGCGCTCGCCGACGGCTGGTGCCGTGTCCGCCCCGGCGACGAGATCCGCCTCGCCCCGCTCGCCGACGGCGGCGAGGGGACGGCCGTCGCGATCGAGGCGGCCGGCGGCTGGCAGTGGCGGACGGCGCCCGCCCACGATCCCATCGGCCGCGAGATCGAGGCACGGTGGCTCGTCTCGGCCGACGGCGCGCGGGCGGTCGTGGAGCTGGCCACCGCATCGGGGCTCTCGCGCCTCGCGCCCGCGGAGCGCGACGCGGTCGGCGCCTCCACCTTCGGGACGGGCGAGGTCCTGCGGGCCGTGCTCGACGCGGGCATCCGGCGGATCGACCTCGGCGTCGGCGGCAGCGCCACGACCGACGGCGGCCTCGGGATCCTCGCGGCGCTGGGCCTGGGGATGACGATCGATCCGGCGCTGGAGGTGCACCTCGACGACCTCGACCCGCGTCTCGCGGAGGTCGACCTGCGGATCGCGTCCGACGTCTCGAACCCGCTACTGGGCGCGGCCGGCGCGGCCGCCGTCTACGGCCCCCAGAAGGGCGCGAGCGAGGTCGACGTGCGCAACCTCGACGCCGCCCTCGGGCGCTGGGCCGACGCGCTGGAGGCCGCGACCGGCCGCCGAGAGCGCGACACGCCGGGCGCCGGCGCCGCCGGGGGCACCGTCTTCGGGCTCGCCTGCCTGCGCGACCGCTTCCGGTCGTTCGCGATCGTGCCGGGGGTCGACCTCGTGATGGACGCCACCGGCTTCGCCGCGAAGCTGGCCGGCGCCGACCTCGTCCTCACCGGGGAGGGCCGGATCGACGCGCAGACCGCCTTCGGCAAGACTGCCCTGGGCGTGGCACGTCGGGCGCAGGCCGCCGGCGTCCCCTGCATCGCCGTCGGGGGCGGGGTGGAGGCCGAGGGGATCGCGGCGCTGGCCGGCGTGGGCGCCGTCGCCGTGCCGGTCGCGGAGCGCCCCCAGTCGATCGAGCAGGCAATGGCCGCCGGCCCCGCCCCCCTCGAACGCTGCGGGGAGCGCCTGGCCCGGCTGATCGGGATCGGATTGGGGCTGCACGGCGGCGACCCCAGCAGCCGTGTGCCAGGCGACGACGCCCTCGTCATCCACGACAACTTCGATGACCCGCTCCCGGAGTTCGAGGAGTACACGTGAGCACACGCGTGCTCCTGGACACTCTCACCTTCCCCTGGTGGGTCCTCGAGGATTCACGCCTGTCGCCGGTCGCGCGCGACGCGATCACCGACCTGGAGGTCGACGTCCTGGTCAGCCCGGTGTCCGCGTGGGAGATCGCGATCAAGGCTGCCGACGGTCGCCTCGACCTGCCGGAACCGCCGTCGAAGTACGTCCCGAGCCGCATGGTGGCCAACGACTTCCACGAGCTGCCCATCACGGTCGATCACTGCCTCCGCACGGGCGAACTCCCCGCGATCCACCGCGATCCCTTCGACCGCCTGCTGGTGGCCCAGGCACTCGTCGAGGACATCCCTCTCGTCACGGGTGATCCGGCGATCAGCAGGTACGACGTCGAGACGATCTGGTGACGCCGGCCACCGGACGGCGACAGACCGGCGAGCCGACGCCCGCCCACGCGTCGCCACCGGCGAAGCGGAAGTCCGCCGCCTCGAAGAAGCGTCGCAAGCCCGACCCGGCCCGCACCTGGGCCCGCTCCCTCGGCCGAAAACGGCCGGGCCTCGTCCCCTTCGTCGTGGCCGAGCTCGCCGCCCTCTACGGCATGCCCCGCCGCGACACCCGCCTCGACCCCGTCTCCGAGCTGGTCCTCACGATCCTCTCGCAGAACACCGCCGACGTGAACTCCGAGCGCGCCTTCCAGGCCCTCCGCGACGCGTATCCCGCGGACGGACCCGTGACCGTGCACCGGGTGACGGCGCCCGACGGGACCGAGGCGCCGCCCGAGGGCTGGGGCGGCCGCGGCCTGGACCCGGGTTCCGCCCCGGACTGGGACGCCATCGAGAACGCGCCGCTCGACGAGCTGACCGACGTCATCCGCCCTGGCGGCCTCGCCCCCCAGAAGGCGCCGCGGATCCAGAACGCCCTGCGCCACATCCGCGAGGCAACCGGGGGCACCGGCTACGACCTCGCCTTCCTCGGCGTCATGGAACCGCACGCCGCGCGCGACTGGCTCACCGAGGTCCCGGGGATCGGGAAGAAGACGGCCTCGATCGTCCTGCTCTTCTGCTTCGGCCTGCCGCTGATGCCCGTCGACACCCACGTCGAGCGCGTCAGCCGGCGGATCGGACTCGTCCCGCCGAAGTCCGGCCCCGACGAGCAGCACGAGATCTACTGGCACCTGCTCGCACCCGAGGAGGTCCACCCGGCGCACGTCCTGCTGATCCAGCACGGCCGGAAGACCTGCGACGCGCGGCGCCCGGCCTGCGCCCGCTGCCCGATCGCGCCCCGCTGCCGCTTCCTCGACGCGAAGGCGCCGTAGCCGGCGAGGATACCGTCCCTACTTGACGAGAGCATGCATACTCATGGCATGAAGTACGCATTAGGCTCCACAGTCGGAGAGCGGGGCCAGATCACGATCGAGAAGGAGATCCGCGAGAGGCTGGACGTCCGGCCGAAGGACATCGCGGTCCAGCACGTCGAGGACGGCCGTCTCATCGTCACGTTCCTGAAGCAGCCCGAGCCCCACATGCGCTCCGTGGCGGGCGTCCTTGGGCCCCCGCCACGGCGGCCGGACCCGCGCAAGAGCTGGGACGAGATCGTCGAGGAGGCGGCAGCGGCCGAATACCTGGCAGATCAACGTCGTGCGCGCGGGGAGACCGACGATGACGACGAGTGAGCGCCGGACGGGCTCGTTCGTCGACGCCAACGTCATCGTCCCCTACCTCTCGGGCGACGACGAGCAGCTGATGGCACGAGCCAGGTCAGCGATCGACGTCGAGGAGCTGCGGGTCATCCCGGTGGCGGCGCTCCTCGAGGCCGCCTGGGTGCTGCGTCGCGTCTACGGCTACCGAAGCCGCGACATCGCGCCCGCCATCGCGGACCTCGTGGCGCGCGCGAACATCGAGATCGCCGAGCATCCGAAGACGACCGCGCTGGCGATGATCCAGCGCTGGCAGGTCGGCGGGATCGGGTCGCTGGGAGATGCGATGATCGCGGCCAGCATGGCGACCCACGGGGCAACGAGGATCTACAGCTTCGATCGACGCTTCCCGCGCGACCTCGGGTGGCAGGTGACCGCCCCGTGATGATCGGCGGCGGGCCCGCGGGGCAGGAGCGCCCGGCCCGGCTCCTCCTGGTGGACGACGACGCGAACCTGCTCGTCCTGCTCGCGGACCAGCTCCGCGACGACGGCTACGACGTGGCCACCGCTCGCGACGGCGAGGAGGCCCTCCGGCGCCTGCAGGGCGGCTGGCCCGACCTCGTGATCCTCGACATGATGATGCCGCGCCGCGACGGCCTGTCCCTGGCCCGCGAGATCAAGGCCCGCGCCGACCTGCCGATCATCGTCCTCTCGGCCATCGACGCCGCGGACTCGAAGGCGCTCCTCCTCGACGAGGTGGCCGAGGACTACGTCACCAAGCCGTACCACTACCCGGAGCTGCGCGCGCGCGTGAACCGCGTCCTGCGCCGGCTCGGCGACCGGCTCCCGGGCCAGCGGGTGGTCCTGGGGCAGCACCTCGTCCTGGAGCTGCACCGGCGCTCCGCCACGGTCAACGGGGCCGAGGTGGCGCTGACGCCGACCGAATCACGGCTCCTGTACGCGCTGGCGGCGAACCTCGGCCAGACGGTCTCCACCGAGATGCTCCTCCAGCGCGGCTGGGCCGACACGGAGGACGCCGATCCGTCCTACGTCTGGGTCACGATGCGCCGCCTGCGCACGAAGCTGGAGGTGGACCCGAACCGGCCGCGCCACCTCATCACCGTCCGCGGCGTCGGCTATCGCCTGGAGGCGGCCCGACCGGACGCGACCCAGCCGGAGATGACCCCGCCAGAGGACACGACCCCGCCGCCGGAGGCGACCCCGTCGTGAGCCTGCGCGCCCGGATCACCCTCGCGGTCATGGTGGCCGCCGTCCTTCCTGTCGCCGTCCTCGGCCTGCTCCTCGTCCTCAACGGCAGCACCGGGATCCTGACCCTGGTGCTGACGGCGCTCGTCCTCGCGGCGCTCGTGGGGCTCGCCATCGGCGGGTTCCTCGTCGGTAGCGTCACGTCGCCGCTCCGCGCGCTGGGCGCCCGCCTCGACCGGATCACTGCCGGCCAGCGCCCCGATCCCCTGCCTCCCCTTGCCGACGACGAGCTGGGCCGCCTCGCCGAGCTCCAGGAGGAGCTGGCCGCCGACCTCGCCCGCCGGAACGAGCAGGTCGCCCGGGCGGTCGTGGCGATCACCGCCTGGACGCCGGACGACGGCGCGACGTACCTCCTCGAGCGCGCGGCGAGCGACGCCCGCGCATGCCTGGGACTCACCGACGCCCGGATCGTCCTTGGCAGCCCCGATGACCTCGAGTACGAGGAGCGCGTGCCCGGCGAGCCGCAGGCGGTCCGCGCTGAGATCCGCACGGGTCGTGCGGTGGCCGGCGTGCTGGCCGGCCACGCCCCCGCGACCACGCGCTGGGAGCCGGCCGACCAGGACCTCCTGGAGCTGTTCGCGGCCAGCCTCGCCGTCGCGCTGCGCGATGCCGAGCTGCTCGGGCGCGTCGAGGCCCAGAACGAGCGGCTCAGGGCCCTCGACGCCGAGAAGGACGACTTCCTGCGCGGCGTCTCGCACAACCTGCAGACGCCGCTGGCGCGCATCCGGGCGAACGCCGACCAGCTCGCCGGCGAGCAGGCGTCAGCCGGCGAGCCCGACCGGCGCCTGGCGATCATCGCCGAGCAGAGCGAGCGCCTCTCGCGCATGGTCCGCCAGCTCCTGACCGTGAGCCGCCTCGACTCCGGGGTTCTCCGTCCCGTCGCCGAGGTCTTCGCGCTCGGCCCGCGGGTGCGCCGCGCCTGGGAGGCGCTGGGGGCGGGTTCGGGTGCGGCGACCGGGGCCGGCGGGGTGCCGTTCGATCTCGTCGACGAGGCCGGCGGCTGGCTGGCGGTCGCCGACCCCGACCAGGTCGACCAGGTGCTCTGGGCGCTGCTCGACAACGCCGTGAAGTACGGCGGCGGGGCGTCGGTGTCGGCGCGGGTCGGGGTGGATGCCGCGGCCGGCCGGGTGCGGCTCACCGTCGCGGACCTCGGCCCGGGCGTGTCGGAGGCCGATCGCGGGCGCCTCTTCGAGCGCTACGCCCGCGGCGGCGCCTCGGGCGACCGCGACGGCACCGGTCTCGGTCTCTACGTGGGCCGCGCCCTCGCCCGCGCCAACGACGGAGACCTCGTGCTGGAGAACACGCCGGCGGGCGGCGCGGACGATCAGCCTCGGGGCGCCGCCTTCACGCTGACGCTGCCGGCGGAGGCCCCAACGGAGGGCTGACCCGACGCGGCCGTGGCACGCTGGCGGTCAGGCCGCCTTCGCGAGCTCGTTGACGCGCTCCTCGGGCTCGGACTCCACTGGCGGCAGGATCTGCCGGTGCGGCCAGACGATCCCGAGCGGGTCGCCGGCGAAGAGCACGGCGGCGCTCATCCCAAGGATCGGCCCGATCAGGTCCGAGATGCCGAGGAACAGGGCGATGTAGCTGCCCAGGTACCACCCGGCGAGGAACCAGAGGACTGCGGCTGCGAGGCGCTTGTTCATGTGCGGCATCGTGACGTGGCAGCCTCGCGTCCTCCATGGCGAGGTGGTACTGCCGGCCGTGGGACCCTCGGGGGACGCCGCGTCCGGCGTGACCACCGGCCATGGGCATCCCGGTGGTCGCGGGAGTAGGCTTGCAGGCGGCGCGGCCCCGAGGCACCCCGCGACCCGCTGGAGGCTCAACCCGTGACCACCGAGGACGCTCGCACCCAGGTAGATCCGCTCGGCGCACCCCGGTTCGTCCGGATGGTCCGCCGCTTCGATGCGTCGCGGGCGCGCGTCTTCCGGAGCCTGTCCGACCCCGAGGAGATGGTCCGCTGGTTCGCCGAGGAGGTCCGCGGCTCGATCGCCGCCGGCACCCGGACCACCCTGGTGTTCCCGCACTCGCGCACCTGGTGGGACACCGTGACGCTCGAGAACGACGTGCTCTTCGAATTCCGCTGGCCGTGGCTGCGCGGCGACACGCACGAGACGACGTGCCGCATCGAGCTCGAGCCGCAGGGCTACGGCACGCTTCTCACGCTCACGGACGGCCCGTTCGACCTCCGCATCCCGGGCGTCCTCGAAGCATACGCGGAGGCGTGCGAGGGCTGGGGCGAGGCGCTCGCCTGGCTCCGCGGCTGGGTCGACTTCTCGGTGGAGCTCCGCGACCGCCGCTACTGATCGCCAACGGGCGAGCCGGGCGGGGCGAGGCCCGGGCCGACGCGGGGCCCGGGATCCGCCGAGCCCCGCGTCGTCGCCTCGCACCGCCGCGCCGGGACCCCCTACCGCCGCGCCGGGACCCCTACCGCGCCCGGCCGAACGCCATGACGAGCATGCGCCGGAAGCTTGGTGACTGGCCGTAGAGCAGCACCCCGGCGCTGTAGACGCGACCCGCGGCCCACAGGCAGACGACGATCGTCACGACGAGGATCGCCGCCGCGATCGCCACGTCCGTTGCCCCCGCGTCGCCGGCGATGACCCGCGACAGCATCACGTAGGGGCTGGTGAACGGGAAGTACGAGAGCACGATCACCCAGCCCGCGTCGGCCGGGATGATCCCGATCGTGGCGTAGACGCCCACGAGGTACGCCAGCGTCCCGACGAGCGACATCGGCGCGACGACGTTGTTGACGTCCTCCATCCGCGACACCATCGAGCCCGCCGCCGCGTAGAGCGTCGAGTAGAGCAGGTAGCCCAGGACGAAGAAGACCAGGAACGCCCCGAGGACGCCCGGCGTGAGGGCCTGCGGGAGCTCGAGCGACGAGGACGGCGCACCGAAGACGGCCTCGGCGATCACGCCCTGCAGGGCGAACGCGACGAGGGCCGGCACCGCGGCCGCCAGCAGCTGCACGAGCCCCAGCCCGCCGACGCCGATCACCTTCCCGCCCAGGAGCTGGAACGGCGTGGCGGCGCTGATGACGATCTCCATCACGCGGCTGCTCTTCTCCTCGGCCGCGCTCGTGGCCACCCACTGGCCGTACAGCACGATCGCGAGCAGCAGGAAGATCACGAGCAGCTGGCCGACGACCGCGGCCGCGGCCATCTCCGCAGGCGTCGACGGCTCGCCGGGGCCGGACGGGACCGGCGTCTGGACCTCGACATCGGGTGGCGCGAAGAGGGTGGCCTGGTCGCCGGGCGCGACGCCGAGCCGGTCGAGCCGATCGGCGACGGCGAGCGAGTAGGACGCCTGGCGCAGGAGCTCGGGCTTTCGCGTGCCGGCCGGGTCGTTCGAGACGATGATGAACGACAGGTCCGGGCCTGGGTCTCGCGCGATCACGAGGGCCGCGCTCAGGTCGCCGTCGTCGACGGCGGCGCGCGCTGCCGCCTCGCCGGGGCTGGCGACGACCTCGTAGTCGGTCCCCCCCTCGGTGGCGCTGGCATTGAGCTGCAGGGAGAGCCGGGGCACGGGGTCGAAGGTGAGAGCGGGGTCGGTGGCGTTGTCCACGACCCCGATCTTCTCGGCGCCCTCGCCCTCCAGCCAGCGGATCCCGATCGGGGCCAGGGCCAGCGCCGCCCCGGCGACCGCGAGCAGGAGCGTGCCGAAGAGGAACGAGCGGGTGCGGGCCCGGACGAAGAACTCGCGACGGGCGACCGCGATGACGTTGCGCACGGTGGCGTTCATCGCCCGGCCTCCGGGTCCCCCGTCTCACCCGGGGCGTTCGCGTGGGCGGCTCCCGGCGCATCCGGGATGCCGGCCAGCGACACGTCCTCGCGGGTCGACTTGCCGACGCGCTCCACGAAGATCTGCTCGATCGAGGGATCGGCGATCTCGAAGAGGGTGACCCGCTCGCCGCGGGCGAGCGCGGCCTGGAGGATCACCTCGGGGTCGGTCGTCCCGACCACCTCCAGCTCGGTGTGGTCGCGGCCGGGGCGCACGACGGCCACGCCCTCGAGGGCCTCCAGCCAGGGGAGGTCGGGGTCGCCGTCGGTTGCCAGGCGGACCACCTGCTTGCCGGTCGAGCGCTTGACCTCGCGGGTGGGCCCGGAGGCCACCAGGCGGCCGGCGTCGATGATCGCGATCGCGTCGCACAGCTCCTCGGCCATGTCCATCTGGTGGGTGCTGAAGATCAGGGTCTTGCCGCGGTCGCGCATCTCGAGGAAGGCCGCCTTGAGGAGTGCCACGTTCACCGGATCGAGGCCGGTGAACGGCTCGTCCATGATCAGGACCTCGGGGTCGTGGAGGATCGCCGCGATGAACTGGATCTTCTGTTGGTTGCCCTTGGAGAGCTGCTCGGCGCGCCGGTCGGCGTACTCCGGGACCCGGAAGCGCGCCAGCCAGGCCCGGACCTCCCGCTCGGCGGCCTTGCGCGGCACGCCGTAGAGGCCGGCGAAGAAGACGAGCTGGTCGAGCACCTTCATGCGGGGGTACAGCCCGCGCTCCTCCGGGAGGTAGCCGAACGTCCGGCGGGGCAGCTCGGTCGACGGGCGCCCCTTCCAGGTGACCGACCCGGCGTCGGCGCGGAGGATGTCGAGGACGATCCGCATCGCCGTCGTCTTGCCGGCGCCGTTGGCGCCCAGGAAGCCGAAGACCTGGCCGGGGTCGACGGAGAAGCTGATGCCGTCGAGGGCGCGGACGGTCCCGAAGCTCTTCTGCAGGTCGGTGATGACGAGGCTCATGGAGCGCGTGGTCCCCCGTGCGTGGTGGCGTCCGGCCAGCGTACCGCCGTCGGTCGGAACTCGTCAGGACCAGTGGACCCGATCTGGAGCGGCCTCCGACCCGTCCGGGACGCCAGCCGGCCCCCGGGCCCGTCCGAAGCGCCGATCGGCCCCCGCGCCGGGCGCCTCAGCCGCGGGTGCCGGCGACCTCGTCGAGCGTGCGCGAGATGCGGGCCAGGCCCTCGGTGAGCTCCGCGGGAGGCGGCCAGCCGAAGCCGAGTCGGAAGAAGGACCTGGGCCGTTCGAACCAGTGGCCCGGCCCCACCGCGGTGGCGTGGCGCTCGGTGAGGACCCGGTGGAAGGCGTCCGGATCGACCCCGGCCTCGGCGCGGATCCACGGGAAGCCGACGACGCCGCCGCGCGGCTCCACCCAGGCGATGCGCGGCTCGCCGGCCAGCCAGGCGCGGACCGTCGCCAGTGCATCCTCGATGTCGGCGAGGATCGCGGGCAGGAGCTCCGCGCGGCGCTCCAGCGCTCGGGCGGCGATCGCCTCGTCGACGAGCGACCCCGTGATGTGGATCTGCTCCTTGGCCGCGAGGAAGGTGGTCATCAGCTCGCGGTCGCGCGTCGTCAGCCAGCCGGTGCGGATCCCCGGCAGCCCGTACGTCTTCGACATCCCCGACACGCCGATCGCGCGCGGCGAGAGGGTCGCCGCGGGCGGGAGCGGCGTGCCGTATGTCATCTCCCGGTAGGTCTCGTCGACCAGGAGCCTCGCCGACGGGTGCGCCTCCACCAGCGCGACGATGCGGCGCAGGGTGGCCTCGTCGAGCAGCGCGCCGGTGGGGTTGTGCGGGTTGGTGATGGACACCAGGCGCGTCCGGGGCGTCACGAGGGTCGCGATGGCGTCCGGGTCGGTCGCCCAGCCCTCCTCCGGCTGCAGGTCGAGGATCCGGACGTCCGCCCCGATCGCCCGGGGCGTCTCCAGGTTCGTCGCGTAGTTGGGCCGCACGACGACGATCTCGTCGCCGGGCTCGAGCAGCACGGTCGCGACGACGAAGAGCGCCCCCGCGGCGCCCACGGTGGCCAGGGCGTCGTCCGGGGCCAGCGGGACGGCATCGGGAGGGAGCGGCCGTCCCCCGTCGGCGGCGACCAGCTCGCGGAGCGCCGGCATGCCGCGGTGGTCGCCGTAGCGGAGCAGGAGGCCGCGGAGATCGACGCCGAGGTCGTCGAGGCTGGCGTCGGCGATCGAGCTCTCGGCGAGGTTGCAGGCGATCGCGCCGTACCCGGTCTCCTCGGGTGACTCGACCTCGATCGGCATGCGGCGATAGCGCATCCCCGAATGCTACGCGCTGGGCCGGCAGGCGGGTTCGCGGCCGCCTTGGCGAAGCCGTACCCTGCAGGTCCCACGCCGGCGATGGCGGGCGGACTGGCGATGGCGAGCGGCCGGCCGTGGCGGGCGGCCTGCCGTGGCGAGATGGATCGGGCGGCGATGAGCCGAACACGGAGCTGCGCATGATGGACCTGCCCGGCGGGAACCCGGGAGGCGACGGAACGACGCGGAGCGAGCCGGCCGGCGCGCCCGCGGGCGTCCACGAGCCGGCGGCGGCAGGCGAGCCCGCCGGCGAGCCGCCGGCCCCGGTGTCGGGTGCCGGCGACCCGGCCACGCGGTCCGGGTCGTGGCTCGCCGGGCTGGATCCGCGCGGCTGGCGGACGACGATCGTCGCCGGCGCCCTCATGTTCGGCGTCGTCTTCGGCGTCAACCTCGTCAACGCCGCCGTCCCGTTGCCGGACGACCCGGCGCTCGTCGACCCCGGGGACGCCCTTCCCGTGGGGCCGACCTCCGCGCCCGGCCAGCCGACGAGCCCGCCGGTCGCGCCCGGGCCGGTGGAGCCGGGGGCCGGCGTGGCGATCGGGTCGGGCGTCGTGGCGTACCCGCCCGCCGGGTGGACGGTGGTCGGCTCCGAGCCGGGGCAGGTGGTCCTGCAGAAGGGCGGGGCGGTCATGATCATCGGCGCGCTCCCGTGGACCGATTCGCCCCTGGAGCTCGCGACGGCCTATCGCGACGCGTTCTTCGCGACGGGCGAGCTCACCGCCAACGAGCCGGAGACCGGCGAGATGGGGGACGGCATCCCCGCGGTCGGGTTCGGATACACCGGGATCCTCGAGGGCACGTCGGTCGACGGCGCCATGTTCGTGGGGGCGGCGACCGGGACCGGCGTCGTCGTGAACGTGTTCGGAGCCTCCGGGTCGCTGCGGGGCGTGGGTGACGACGTCGACGAGATCCTCGCCACGATCCAGCTGACGGGAGGCCCATCGTGACCGGACGGCCGGGCTTCTTCGGCGAGGGCGTCCCACCGCGGTGGGGCTACCAGACCTCCTTCTGGCAGCGCCGCCAGCCGGCGTTCTGGCTCTTCGTCGCCACGCTCGTCATGACGGGCTTCGTCGCCCTGGGGCAGCAGCTGGACCTGATCGAGGTTGCCCCGGGGGCCTGGCTCCTCGCGCTGGTCCTGCTCCTGCCCTACGCGATCCCCGTCCTCCTGGTGATCTACCTGCTGGACCTCTACGAGCGCGAGCCGGTCAGCATCCTGGCGGCTGCCGTCCTGTGGGGCGGCATCGCCGCCACCACTCTCTCGATCTACACGAACGCGCCCCTCGCCGAGCTGATCTTCAAGGTCACCGCCGACCCGGTCTTCACCGCGGAGTGGAGCGCAGCGCTCACGGCGCCCTTCGTCGAGGAGGGCTTCAAGGCGATCGGGGTGATCCTCCTCGTCTCGCTCGCGCGGGCCGAGATGGACGACGTCCTCGACGGCTTCGTGTGGGGCGCGATGGTCGGCCTGGGCTTCCTGCTCGTGGAGAACGTCTTCTACTTCGTGGGGGCCTTCGTCGAGACCGGCGGCTCGTACGCAGGGCTCTTCGAGATCTTCCTCATCCGGATCGTCGGCGCCGGCCCGTACAGCCACTTCCTCTACACCGGGCTGATCGGGATGGGCGTCGCCTACTACACGACGCGGGGGGACGTGCCCAGGGGCCGGCGGGTGGCCGTCGGGGCCGCGCTCGCCGCTGCGGGGGTCGGCGCCCACTTCTTCTGGAACTCGCCGCTGCTCGGCGACCTGCTCGGCGACGCGGGGGCCCTCGACTGGGCGCTCTACGTGACCGTCAAGGGCCTGCCGATGCTCATCGGGCTGCTGATCCTGGTTCGGCTGGCGCGGCGGCGGGAGCGAACATGGTTCGAGCGCTTCACGGCAGCCCAGGTGGACGACGGCACGATCACGGCCGAGGAGATGCACGAGCTCGGCAGCCTGCGGCGGCGCTGGCGGGCTCGCCGCGAGGCGGCCCGGACCGGCGGCGCGGCGGCGGGCCGGCTCAAGGGCCAGGTCCAGCGCCAGCAGATCAACCTCGCGATGGTCGCCAGCCGGGTCGACCGCGCCGACCACCCCGACCTGCTCCGGCAGCGCGACCTGGTCCGCGCGCTCAAGGCACAGTACGTGGCCGCGACGGCGGGGCTGCCAGGAGCCGCCGGGCGCGGGGGGCCGGCATGACCGCGCCGGCGGGCGCCGCCCGGGCCGGCCGGCCCGGCTAGGATCCACCCATGGACGCGGACGCCCTCATCGAGACCATCCGCAACTCCGTCATCGGCGACGACGAGGCCGTCGCCGGCCCCTTCGGGATCCGGCGCGTCACGTACGCCGACTACACGGCCTCCGGCCGCAGCCTCTCCTTCGTCGAGGACTACCTGCGCGACGCCGTCCTCCCGCTGTACGCCAACACGCACACGGAGAGCTCCGGGACCGGCCTCCAGACGACCCGCTTCCGGGCAGAGGCGCGGCAGATCGTCAGAGAGGCGGTCGGGGCGACCGACGAGCACGCGGTCATCTTCGTCGGCTCCGGCTCCACCGGTGCCATCGACCGCCTCGTCCACGTCCTGGGCCTGCGCCTGCCGGAACAGCTCGACGAGCGCTACGAACTCGCCAGCCATGTCCCGGCCGCCGAGCGCCCCATCGTCTTCATCGGGCCGTACGAGCACCACAGCAACGAGCTGCCCTGGCGGGAGTCGATCGCCGACGTCATCACCATTCCCGAGGACGTCGACGGGCGGATCGACCTCGCGCGCCTGGAGGCCGAGCTGGTGGCCCACGCCCACCGGCCCCTCAAGATCGGCAGCTTCTCCGCCGCCTCCAACGTCACCGGCATCCTCTCCGACACGCGCGCGATCTCCGTGCTCCTCCACCGCCACGGGGCGCTCTCGTGCTGGGACTTCGCGGCCTCCGCGCCGTACGTCGACATCGAGATGGCGCCCCGCCGCCCGGTCCCCGACGGGGCGGGGCCCGGGGTCACGCCGGACGGGAACGCGGAGCTGGACACGAAGGACGCGATCTTCATCAGCCCCCACAAGCTGATCGGGGGGCCCGGCACGCCGGGGATCCTCGTGGCCCGGCGCGACCTCTTCCGCAATCGCGTGCCGACGGTGCCGGGCGGCGGCACGGTCGCCTACGTCAACCCCACTGAGCAGGTCTACCTCGACGACGTCGAGCACCGCGAGGAGGGAGGCACCCCCGCGATCGTCGAGTCGATCCGGGCCGGCCTCGTCTTCCAGCTGAAGGAGGCCGTCGGCGTCGAGGCGATCCGCGCCCGCGAGGAGGCCTTCATCCGGCGCGCGATCGACCGCTGGCGGGCGAACCCGGCCCTCGAGATCCTGGGCAACCCGGCACTGCCGCGCCTCTCGATCGTCTCGTTCGTGGTCCGCCACCGGGAGCGCTACCTGCACCACAACTACGTCGTCGCGCTGCTGAACGACCTGTTCGGGATCCAGGCGCGCGGCGGCTGCTCGTGCGCCGGGCCCTACGGCCACCGGCTCCTGGGGATCGACCTCGAGCACTCGCACGCCTTCGAGCGCGAGATCGCCCGCGGCTGCGAGGGGATCAAGCCCGGCTGGGTGCGCGTCAACTTCAACTACTTCATCAGCGAGGCGGTGTTCGACTTCATCGTCGAGGCGGTCGACCTGGTGGCCCGCGACGGCTGGCGCCTGCTGCCGCACTACCGCTTCGACCCGGGGAACGGGCTATGGCACCACCGGGCCGGCGCGCCGGAGCCACCGCTCTCGCTCCGCGACATCGACTACGCCGACGGCAGGATGCGCTACGCGGCGCATCGCCACCGCGAGCCGGAGACCCGCCTGGCGGCCTACCTGGCCGAAGGCCGGGCGCTGCTCGCTTCGCCTCCGGCGACGCCGGAAGGGGCAGCGGAACCCCTTGCCGTGGGTGCAGACTTCGAGCACCTGCGCTGGTTCTGGCTCCCGGCAGAAGCCGCGGAGCACCTGGTCGCCGGAGGAGGGCTCACCTGATGTGCTGTCTCGCCGCCATGCTGGTGCTCCTGGGGCCCAGGATCGGGATCGTGATCTGGTGGCTGGTCGATCCCGCCCTCTGGAATCGCGCCTTCGACACCTTCATCTGGCCCCTGCTGGGGTTCCTGTTCGTGCCGTGGACGACGCTCGCCTTCGTCGCCGTCTTCACTGGTGGCGTCGACGGGTTCGACTGGGTCGTGCTTGGCGTCGCCCTGCTGGCCGACATCTTCTCGTACGCCGGCAGCGGCTACACGAACCGCGACAAGATGACGGGCTACTTCCCAAACTCGTAGCTCCGGGCGACGGAGCCGGGGGAGGCTGGGCATGTACCGCAGCTCCACGATGGGCCGGCGGAACGGCCGGTTCCTGGTGCTGTTCGCCTTCTTCGAGCTGGCGCTCGCCGCCGTCTTCTGGTTCGTCCTGGGCGACGCGGGCCCGGCGGGGGATGGCATGCGCCTCACGGCCGGGATCCTCGGGCTCGTCGGCGTGGTGATGCTCCTCTTCGGGCTGAGGATGATGCGTGGGGCCGCGAAGAAGGACCGCATCAGCACGGCGGGCGTGGCCGGCACGGGCACCATTCTCGGCCTCCGCCAGACCGGCTTGATGGTCAACGAGCAGCCCCAGGTGGAGCTCGAGCTGCTCGTGACGATCCCCGGGCGGTCGCCGTACCCGGCGAAGGTGAAGGAGATCGTGCCGCTCATCATGCTGAGCCGGCTCCAGGGGACGTTGCCCGTGCGGGTCGACCCCGCGGAGCCCGAGACGATCGTCATCCAGTGGGACCAGCCGAACCTCTGGCCGGGAGCGGCCGGCGTCGATGCCTCCGGGTACCCGGGGGACCGTTCCGCCTTCGCAGGGGGCGGCGGCGGTCCGGGGTCCTCTGCCGACGAGACGCTGGCCCAGGTGGCCGCCGCCCTGGCCGGCTCGGGTAGCGGCGCCGCGCCGGTCTTCGGCCAGGCGGCGCAGGCCGGCTACACGGTCGAGCAGCTGCGCGCCTACCTGCGTGCCAGCGGCATCTCCGGCACGGCCCGCATCGACCGCCTCGAGGACAGCGGCCAGACGATCGGCGACGAGCGCCTCTTCACCATGACGACCACGGTCAGCATCCCGGGCCGGCCGCCGTTCACGACGGACCCCTCCGCGGCGATGGTGCCCCTCGAGAAGGTCGGTCGGGTGGCCGTCGGCGTGGCGCTCCCGGTGAAGGTGGCGCCGAACAACCAGGACATGCTCATGTTCGAGTGGGACCGCATCTGACCGACCGTGCCGGTCGATACTCCCCCGATCGGTCCGGTGGAGCCCGAAAGACCGATCGCCGGGCACATTGAGCCGGTCCCCGCCCGAGCCTACCGTTCGGCCCAGTCGGGTCGCTGGGTGTCGCGATCCGCCGAGCATCGGGCGGCGCGCGCGTCCCGCGCGACCCGCGCCCCACGCGCAACCCGCGTCGCGAGCGTCGCCCGACGGAGAAGGGGCCATGGAGCCGAACGTCGTCCTGCCGCTCACGTCGTCCCTGCTGAGCTTCGTCTTCGCGCTCTTCCTGCTGGACCAGTGGCTGGAGCGCCGGAGGCCGTACCAGCTCATCTGGACCATCGGCATGCTGTGGTACGGCATCTCGGCCGGCACCGAGTTCGTCGGCGGCGCCTTCGGCTGGAGCGAGCCCCTCTACCGCGCGTGGTACCTGACCGGCGCGGTCTGGGTCGCCGGCTGGCTGGGCCTCGGGACGATGTACCTCCTGGGGAAGACCCGGTTCGGGTACGGCGCGGCGGCCTCGGTGCTGCTGGCCGGCCTGTTCACGTTCCTGTCCTGGCGGCGCTACGAGTACCCGGACAGCGGCATCTCGCCGTACCTGTACCTGGCGATCGGCGCGGTCGCGGCCCTCGCGATCGGCGTCGAGACGTACCGGGCGAAGGGGCGCTGGGCCAACGTGGCCGGCGCGCTGATCGTGGCCGGGACGCTCGTCTCGATCCCGATGGTGGTCCTGGCGCCGCTCGCCCCGCCGGGCTACGCCCTCGACCCGGGCACCGGGATCCCCAGCGGCGAGCTCTTCCCCGGCTACGTCCGCCTCCTGACGCCGTTCTTCAACATCACCGGCGGGTTCGCGCTCGTCCTCGGCGCGCTCTACTCGGCCTACGTGTTCATGCCCAAGCGGCGAGTGATCCGCTACGACCTGGGGCGCGACCGCGGCGTGGCGCGGTTCCTGCTCAACCTGGCCCTCGCGCCCATCGCCATCGGGGTCAACTTCGTGGCCTCGATCCCCGGCGCGGTCGCGGCGCTCCTCCGCGGCGAGCTGAACAGCCGCGTCCCGTCGACGATCCTGCTGGCGATCGGCGGGTTCGTCCCCTCGCTGACGGGCAGCCTGGCCCGCTTCGGCGCGACGGAGGCGTTCTTCCTCGGCGAGCTGCTCGGCGTGGTCTTCCTGTTCGCCGGCTTCCTCGTCTCGATCGAAGTCTTCCGCGAGATCCGGATCCCGTTCACCAGCATCGTGCTGCACACGCGGCGCGGCGCGGCATAGCCGCTCCCGCGGGAGCGGCGCACCCGGTTCGGGTGCCGGTGCCGCGCCGGGCTCCTACGCCGCCCGGAACCGGAGCGTGATCGTGCCCGAGTCGTTCCGGAGCTCCAGCGTGTCCCCCGTGATCGAGAAGGTCGCCACCTTCGGGAGGATCGCCAGGTAGGGGGGCTCGACGGGACCCGCGGCGCCGGTGCAGGCCATCTTCGTCGCCATGACCTCGCCGATCGACAGCTTCTCGCCGTCGACCGTGTACTCCGCGCTGTAGTCGTTGCAGCCGCCGTTCCCCGAGAGCGTGCCATCCTGGAACGTCGCCGTGACGGTGACCCCGGCCGGCACGGCCACGACGCCCCCGGCCGCCCCGACGTACTCGGTCAGCTGCCAGGTCGTGCCCTCGAGCGGCAGGTCCGGGCCCGACGGCGACGGCGACGGCGTGGAGCCGCTCCCGCAGGCGGCGATCGCCAGGACGACCGCCGCGAGCAGGGCGACCAGGGGACGGGGGCCGCGCCCGGCGGACCGGCGCGCCGTGATGCGATGCTGCATGGCGTTGCTGCTCCCAGGTGGAACCGACATCATCTCGAGGCCGGCCGAAGGACCGACCGCGGGCCAGTGTACGGCGGCGAGGCGGCTCGGCGGGAGCCGCTCAGCGGACGTACAGCCGGAACCACGTGGTGCGGGAGTTGCCGGCGGCGTCCCAGGTCGTCCAGCGCACGGTGTGGCGCCCCATCCAGAGCCGGTACGAGGGAACGAGGATCGACCGCGTGGCCCGCGTCCCGCCGAGCGTCCACGTCCGCAGACGGCGGCCGTCGACCCAGACCCTGAGGGTCCGCAGCGAGCGGTCGTCGGCGATCGTGGCGCCGAGCGTCCGGCCGTAGCCGGCCCGCACGGCGCTCGTGCCGGTCAGGCGGACGAAGGACGGCCTCGCGAGGTCCGGCTGAGGGGTCGGGCCCGGGATCGGAGCCACGGCCGGCGCGGGAGCCAGCTCGGGAGTCGGCGTCGGGGCGGGAGTCGGGGCCGGTGTCGGGGTTGCCGTCGGGGCGGGAGTCGGGGCCGGTGTCGGGGTCGCCGTCGGTCCGCCCAGGCTGAAGACGCACGCGTAGTACCGGCCCCCGTCCCCGGCCAGCGCCGAGCCGCAGCCGAACCGGTCGAACGAGTTGAGGATGTTCGACCGGTGCCCCGAGCTCTGCATGAAGCCGCGCTGGGCGACCTCGACCGTCTTCGGCGTGGTCGTCGTGCCCCGGCAGGCGGTGCCGTCGATCGCGCAGCCGTAGGCGTAGGTCGCGGCCTCCGTGCCGTACGTGTTCCAGGCGATGTTCTCCCCGCGCATCGTGCGATAGCCCAGGACCAGGCCCATCACGTCGATCACGCTCATGTCCGTGCCGCCGGCGTTCAGGCACCCTGCCACGTAGTGGCTGAAGTAGGTGCGGTCGGCCATGTCGGCTGCCCGGCCGCGCAGGACGAGCGCGCCGTTGGTCGGGCAGGTCCACGAAAGGTCCCGGGCAAACGCGGCGAGGGTGGGATCGATGGCCAGCGGGGCCTTCCCGAGCGCCTCCCGGTCGAGGTTCGTCAGGCGCATCAGCTGGTCGCCGTATGGGTCGACGGAGGCGGCGCCGGCTCCCGGCGGGGCTGCGACGATGGTCGCGAGGATGGCGATGGCCGCGACCGCGAGAGCGACGAAGCGCCGCAGGCGCATCGGGGTCTGCGGCGCGATAACAGCAGGGGGCGAGGGGCGATCAGCGGCCATCACCGCCATGCTGCGCGCAGGGCACCGGCAGGCCAATCGCCCGACGGTTCAGAACCCCCGGAACGAAGGGGCTGTGCGGTCGCGCACCGGGGCGGTGGCATGCAGCCGGGCGCCCGGGCGGGTGCGTCCCTACCGGGGGCCGCCGGCCGCGGGCAGGTGGGTGGCCAGGCCCTCGCCCCAGGCGCGGGCGCGCTCGACCTCGCCATCGACGAGACGATCGAACAGGGGGCCGGTCGGGCCTCCGACGAGAAAGCTCTCGGGGTCGACGACGACGCGGAAGCCGAGGCTCCGCAGCCGCGTGGCGGCGCCCTTCGAGGCCGAGCCCCAGAGCATCTCGGGGCCCTTGATGCGCGTGTCGAAGGCGGCCGCCGCGACGTGGTGGCCGCTGCCGCGGAACGCGTCCAGCCACTCGCGGATGCCCGCGCCCCGGGACACCAGGCGGTCCCCCGCGCGCTTGGCCGAATCGGCCCGCGACTCGGGCTTGGACATGCCGTGGGCGTGGGTCGGGCCGCCGATCACGAGGAGGGTGACGTCGTCGGGGACCACCATCGGCACGCTGCCGACCTCGAGAGTCTCGACCGGCATCCGGGCGCCGATGCCCTCGGCGACCGCGAGGGCGATCTCCCGCGTGTTGCCGAACATGGATTCGTAGACGACCAGCGCGCGCATGGGCGATCACCCCCGGGAAGGTACCGACGGCGGTCACGATCGCCCGCGAGGACGCTGCGCCGCCAGAGCCGGCCGACACGGGAATCGGCGCCGGGCGGCCCGGCTCCGATCGCCGCGCAGGCGATCCGTCCGCCGCCGCTCCCCGCGGGACGGGCCGCTCGTCAACGCCCGTGCGCTGCGACGGCGCGGTGCTGGCGTACCATCCGGCGGTGATGAGAAGGCACGGCCTGCGCCTTTCGTTCCCGATCGTCGCCGGGGTGGCCGCGGTAGCCGTGGCGACCCTCGTCATCGCCGCGCTGGAGGGCGTCCCCGGCGTCCCCAACGCGTCGGCCGTCTACCTCGTCGCCGTGGCGGCGGTGGCGATCGCCGCCGGGACCGGGGGCGCCGTCTTCACCGCCGTCCTGTCGGTCCTCGTCTACGACTTCCTCTTCACGGACCCCCTCCACACGCTCCTCGTCGCGGATCCCGGGGAGTGGCTGAACCTCGTTCTCCTCCTGTTCGTGGCGGTGACCGTCGGCCAGCTCGCGGCCCTTCAGCGCCGGCGGGCCGAGGTGGCGGTCCAGCGCGAGCGGGAAGCCCGGGCCCTCTTCCAGGTGACGCGCGTGCTCGCGGCGCGCGACTCGACGCAGGAGGTGCTCCCGGCGATCGCCGCGGCGCTGGCCCGGGAGGCCGGCATGGATCGCGTCTGGATCACCCTGGGCGCCGACGACGCGACGGAGCGCCCGGTGGCCGACAGCGGCAGCGAGGCACCGGCCCGCCGCAGCGGAACGCATGCGGTCCTGCAGCGGCCGACGGGGGAGGCGACCCCCACGTGGACCCAGGTGCGCGAGCCGGCAACCCCTGCCCAGCCCCGGGCAGCGGAGCGCCGCTACCGGGTCCGGATGGAGGCCGGCGGCCGCCCGGTCGGCTCGATCTGGTGCACGCGGGAGGTCGAGGCCGGGCCACCGGACAGCTCGGCCACACGGCTGCTGGCCGTCACGGCCGACCAGGTCGCGCAGGCGCTGGAGCACGACCGGCTCGTCGACGAGGCGCAGCGCGCCGAGATCGCCCGCCAGAGCGACACGTTGAAGTCCGCGCTCCTGGAATCCGTGTCGCACGACCTGCGCACGCCGCTGGCCTCCATCCGCGCGTACGCCGGAACGCTGATGGACGGGGAGGTCAGCCTCTCGTCCGAGGATGCCCGCGCCAGCGCGGCGGCGATCGACCGGGAGGCCCAGCGGCTCAACCGCCTCGTGGCGAACCTCCTGGACCTGGGGCGGATCGAGGGCGGCGCGCTGCGGGCGGCCCGGGAGGCACTCGATCTCGAGGACGTCGTCCAGGTCGCCGTCGCCCAGGTCGAGCCGCGCGCCGGCACGCGAGCGCTGCAGGTACGGGTCCCCGGGCAGATCACCGTGATCTCCGATCCGGTGCTCCTCGAGGAGGCCGTGATCAACCTGCTGGAGAACGCCGTGCGCCACACGCCCGACGGGACGACGGTGCTGATCTCCGCCACGCCGATGGAGCCGGGGACGGTGCGGCTCACCGTCGAGGACTCCGGGCCGGGCGTGCCGGCCGAGGCGCTCCCCCACCTCTTCGAGAAGTTCTATCGACCACCGCAGCGCGGCGCGGCGCGGCGGACGGGCACGGGCATCGGGCTGGCCGTGGTGCGCGGGCTGGTGGAGGCCCTGGGCGGGACGGCGCAGGCGCGGGCGAGCGCCCTCGGCGGGCTGGCGGTCGACCTCGACCTGCCGGCGGCGGACGTCGTCGCGGCGGTTGCGGGGGGCATCGCCGCGGCGGACGTCGCCGCGGCGGTGGCCGGGGGCCCGGGATGAGCACGGAACGGGAGCCAGGCCCGGCCATCCTCCTCGTGGAGGACGACGAGGCGACCCGCGTCGCCCTCCGGCGCGACCTGCTGTCGCGCGGGTACCGCGTCGACGACGTGGCCGACGGGACGAGCGCGCTGGCTCGCTGGGAGGCGCGGCGGCCCGACGCCATCCTGCTGGACCTGGGGCTCCCGGACATGGACGGGACGCGCGTGATCCGGCAAATCCGGCGTGAGGCCCAGACACCGATCCTCGTGCTCTCCGCGCGCGACGCCGAGGCCACGAAGATCGAGGCTCTCGAGCAGGGCGCGGACGACTACGTCACCAAGCCGTTCGGGATCGGCGAGCTGCACGCGCGGCTGCGCGCGGTGCTGCGGCGCGCCGCCGGGCCTGCGTCGGACGCCCGTGGCCGCGTCCGGGCCGGTGACCTCGTCCTCGACGCCGTGCGCCACGAGGTCCGCGTCGCGGGGAAGCCGGTCGACCTGACGCCGCGCGAGTTCGAGGTGCTGCGCGTCCTCCTCGCCCACGCCGGGCGGCTCGTCACGCGGGGTCGCCTCCTGCGGGCCGTGTGGGGCGAGGCCTACAGCGGCGAAGACCACTACGTCCACGTCTTCGTGAGCCAGGTCCGGCGCAAGCTGGCCGCCGTGGATCCCGACGGCGCGCTGCGCGACCTCATCGTCACCGAGCCGGGGGTCGGCTACCGCGTCCGGGCACTCGACGCCGACACCCCTCCCCGCACGGAATCCTGAGCATTCCCTGAGCAGGCCCGCCGGGCTGCGACGTGGGGCCTCTTGGACCCGGGGCCTACGGTGGAGGCGTGGAACCATCACGCATCACCCTGCTGCCCGTCGATTTCCAGGCCCCCGACCACCTGCTGGGCGACCTCGACGCGGCGATCGCGCTCGTGGCAAGCGGCGCGGCGCGGCGGGTCGTGCTCGCCGGCCTGGCGGGCGTGGAGTCCGTGGCCGCCGAGGCACTCGTCCACGCCCAGGCCGCGCACGTCCGCTTCACGCTGGCGCGGTCGGGCCAGGCGGACGCCCCGTCCGTCGTGGTCGGGCCGCTCGAAGCATGATCGGCGGTCGCCGACCGCTCCAGGGTCGCAAGGTCGCCGACCGGCGCGTGCGCGTCGACAGGCCCCACTCGCCGTACTTCCGGTACACCGGCCCCGGGATGCTCACCGCCAAGGCGGCCGCGTCGACGACCCCTGCCGCCGGCCCGGGCGAGACGATCCGCCGGTTCCTGTTCGGGCGCCGCCTCTCCAACGAGGAGGAGGCGTTCGAGCGCCTCCCGAAGAAGCTCGCGCTCCCCATCTTCAGCTCGGACGCCATCAGCTCCTCGGCCTACGCGACCGAGGAGATCCTGCGGGTCCTCGTCATCGCGGGCGCCGGAGCGCTCCTCGTCTCGATCGAGGTCGCGATCGCGATCACCGTCCTGCTGGCGGTCGTGTCGATCTCGTACCGCCAGGTCTGCCGGGCCTACCCGTCCGGCGGCGGCGCCTACGTCGTGGCGCGCGAGAACCTCGGGCCGATCTTCGGGCTCATCGCGGCGGCGGCGCTCCTCATCGACTACGTCATGACCGTCGCCGTCTCCACCTCGTCCGCCGTCGCGCAGGTGTACTCCGTCATTCCCGAGCTCTACGACCTGCGGATCGAGATCGCCCTCGCCGCGATCGCCCTGATCACGATCGCGAACCTCCGGGGCCTCCGGGAGGCCGGGCTCCTGTTCGCGAGCCCGACCTACCTGTTCGTCGGGCTCGCCTTCCTCATGATCGCGATGGGGCTCGCCCGCGTTGCGACGGGCCAGGGCCCCGCCACGCCGCCCCCGACCGACGTCGTCGACTACGGGACGCAGGCGCTGGGCGTGATCCTGCTCCTGCGGGCCTTCGCCGCGGGCTCCGTGGCCCTCACCGGCGTGGAGGCGATCGCCAACGGAGTGCCCGCGTTCAAGCCTCCCGAGGCGAAGAACGCCGCGAACACGATGCTCACGATGGCGATCCTCCTGGGCGTCCTCTTCATCGGCATCACACTGCTCGCGCGGGCCTTCGACATCCGGCCCACCGAGGAGGGCGGCGCCACCGTCGTCGCGATCGTGGCGGCCGCCGTCTTCGGGGACGGCACGCCGCTCTTCCTGGCCTTCCAGGCGGCCACGGCGCTGATCCTGTTCCTGGCCGTCAACACGAGCTTCAACGCCTTCCCCCGCCTCGCCGCGATCCTTGCCCAGGACGGCTACATGCCCCGCCAGTTCGCGTTCCGTGGCGACCGGCTCGCCTTCTCGTGGGGCATCGTGGTGCTGGCGACGGTCGCCGGCGCGCTGATCGTGATCTTCGCGGGCGATACCCACGCCCTGATCCCGCTCTACTCGGTCGGCGTCTTCGTGTGCTTCACGCTCTCGCAGACCGGCATGGTCCGTCACTGGTTCCACGAGCGGGAGCGTGGCTGGTGGGCGCGCGCCCTCGTGAACGCGGCGGGTGCCGCCCTGACGTTCGTCGTCCTCCTCGTCGTCTCGGGCATGAAGTTCGTCGATGGCGCCTGGCTGGTCCTCGTCCTGATCCCCGCCGAGGTCGCCGTCTTCTCGTTCGTGCGCCGGCAGTACGCCGCGTCGCAGGCGCAGGTGGCGCTCCGCCCGGACCAGGTCGTGCCGGTGCCGAACCGCCTGGAGCGAGTGGTCATCCCCATCGCGGGCCTCGATCGCGCCGTGGTCCAGGCGGTCAACGTCGGCCGCTCCCTGGCGGATGATGTGCGCGCGGTCCTGGTGTCCGCCGACCCGGCCGAGGCGCTGGAGGTTCGCGAGGCGTGGGAGCGGCAGGTGCCCGCGGTCCCGCTGGTGGTGGTGGAGAGCCCCTACCGGGCCCTCACCGGCCCGCTGCTCGCGTACCTCGAGGTCCTCGACCAGTCCTGGCCGCCGGACAAGGACACGCCGATCACGATCGTGGTCCTCCCGGAGTTCGTGCCGCGTCACTGGTGGGAGCGGCTCCTCTACAACCAGTCGAGCGCCGAGCTGCGGCGCGCGCTCCTGGGCCGGCCCGACACGGTCGTCATGAACGTCCCGTACCGCCGCGAGGAGCCGCACGTGTTCCGCCGACCGGAGGCGCCGGAAACGCCCGGGGAGCAGGCGGACACCGGGTCCTGACGGCCCGGAGCACCGTCTCGGCGAGCGGCCCGGCGTCAGGATCCGCCGGCGCGCTCCTCGGCCAGGAAGCCGGCGTGGCGGGCGACGGCCTCGCGCACCAGGCGGGTGACGAGCTCCGCGTCGAGCCCGGCACCGGGCCGGCTGTCGGGTGCGAGGTCGAGCGTCGCGAGATGGCTCGAACCGGGGCGCAGGACGCCGGCCCCCGCCTCGAGGCGGGTTCCGTACAGGAGGCGCAGGTTGACCGCTGCCTTCGTGACGCCGATCGCGACGACCCAGCGCCACCAGTCTCTGCCGATGGCGTACGTCAGCATCCCGTACTTGACCGCGGCGTCGAGCTCCGGCGCGGAGGTCCGGACCAGGCGGTCGAGCTCGGTCACGAGCGGTGCGCGCTCCGGAGCGACCCCGACGAGGTACTCGTCGAGCGGGTTGCCGGTCGTCGGCGCGGCAGATGCCTCGGCGACGTCCGTCTTCGCCGAGCGGTCGCGGGCTGTGCGCCTGCGAGCCTTGTCGGTCGTCATCTGCGGTGCTCCTCGACGGGCATGGAGGCTGCGGGACCCACGCTCCCGGGCATGCCCCGGCGAGCAAGCCACCCTAGACCTGGCACGAGGGACAGACGTAGCACGCTCCGCCGAGGTACTGGATCTTCTCGACGGTCGTGCCGCACCCGGGGCATGGCCGACCCGCCGCCGCCCTGTCCATCCGACGGACGTAGCGTCCCGGGTTGCCGTGGAGATCGGTCTCGTCGTGCCTGCCGCCCAGGGCGATCGCCTCGGCGACCGTGGTCACGATGGCCTCATGGAGGGCCCGCAGCCGGTCCGCGTCGAGGTCGGCCAGGGCGTGCCGGGGATGGAGCCGCGCGCGGAACATGATGTCCTGGGCGATCGCGTTCCCCAGGCCGGGGATGAGCTGGTCCTGGGTGAGAAGGCCCTTGACGCTGCGCTTCTCCCCGGTGAGCACCTCGTCGACGAGACCGCCGAAGTAGCCGAACGTGAACTCGGGGTCGACCGGGGTCGGCCGCATCCCCCGGACACCCTGCCGGTCCTGCTCCTTGCCGGCCTCGTGGAGCTCCATCGCTCCCCACATCGCCGTCGTGAGGGTCAGGGCCGAGCCATCCTCGAACGCGAGGACGAGATGAAAAGTTGCGGGCAGTCGCGCCCCCGCCGGATGGAAGAGCAGCTTCCCGCCGCACTCGCCGAGCAGCAGCACGTAGCCGGGCTCCAGGGCGATGAAGAGCCACCTCCCACGGGCGTGAGCCGGCCCGATCCGCCGGCCGGCCGTCAGCCGGGCGAACTCCCCGGGGCTGCGGTTGTACCAGACGAACTTGTGGGTTGTGTTGCCGAGGGAGCCGCTGCCGATCCTCCGGCCGGTCAGCGTCTCGTTGACCTGGGACGCCAGCGTCACGAGCTCAGGCAGCTCGAACATCGGTCCCTCCGCTCATCCGATCGCCGGGCGGAAGTCCACCTGGAGCGCGCCGTCCGCGGCGCGGAGCTGGAGGCGGTCCTCGCGGATCGACCAGGTTGCGGCCCGGCCGAGCGCCGCGAGATAGGCGGTCTCCTGCTCGCCGACGCCCTCGGGCTCGAAGCAGGCCATCCGGGTGGAGGCCAGCGGCCCGATCGAAAGGGCAGCGCCGTCGAGGGCGTACGGCCCGAAGAAGCGGTTGCAGCCGCCCGAACCGGTCACCCGGCCGTCCTCGCCGAACGTCGCGGTCACCTCCACGCCCGCGAGGGCACTGGCGACGCCGCCCCGACCGTTGTTGATGCCGATCGCGACCCACTCGGTGCCCACGAGGGCCGGCCCCCCGGCCGCCTCGAAGCGGAGGGTGACCCGGCCGCCGGCGTCGAGGATCTCGAGAACATCGCCGTCGAGGGCCCACCCCGCGGCGCCGGCGAGCGCCGTCGTGAAGGCGCGCTCGACCTCGGTCCGCTCGGGCTCGCAGGCCATCATCGTCATCGCGGCCGGGCCGATCTCGATGGAGGTGCCGTCGAGCCGGCACGGCGCGTGGTAACGGTTACAGCCGGTGCTCCCGGCGACAACGCCGTCGGAGAAGACGGCTGTCGCCATCACGCCGTCCGGCACCACCACCGGCGCGCCGTCGACGCCCGCGTAGGCCGCCAGGTGCCATTCGGTCCCCTCGAGCGGGATCGGCGATGTCGACATGCCTGCACCTCCACTGCGGCCGGGGGCCGCTACGCGTCGTCTCCGAACGCCTCGCCCGCCAGCCAGCCCTGGTATCGGGACGCGAAGAGCGCCGGGACGCCGCCGGTGGCGAGGAAGACGATCGCCCGGGCGTCGAGCCGGGCAGGCGCAGGCGCCACGAGCCCCGCCAGCGCCTGGAGTCCGACCAGCGCCACGAGCCCCGCCAGCGCCTTGCCCGAGTAGACCGGGTCGAGCAGCAGCCCCTCCGACCGCGCGGCGAGGCGAATCGCCTGCCGGCACGCCTCGGTGGTCGCGCCGTAACCATCGCCCACCTGGTCGCGCACGAGCTGCGGCTCGCCCGCCGGCGCCGGCAGCCCGGCCAGCGCGGCGACCTCGATCGCCAGCCGCCGGACGACGGCCGCGGGGTCGGCCAGGGCGCCGACGTCGACCCCGAGGACGCAGTCGTGCCCCAGCCGTGCCGCCAGGCCCGCCTGCGTCCCGCCGGATCCCGTGGCCGTGACCACCAGCACGTCGTCGTGGTCGAGGCCGGCCAGGATCTCCTCAGCGGCGCTCACGTACGCACTCGCGCCGAGCGGCGACGAGCCGCCCACGGGGATCACGTACGGGGACCGGCCATGCGCGCGGAGCTCGGCCGCGATCTCCTCGACGACCGCGTTGAGCTCGTCCATGGCAAGGGGTCCGACGAAGCGGCGCTCGGCGCGGAAGAGCAGGTCGAGCAGCTGGTTCGCCTCGGTCCGCGGCGGCGGCTCGCTGTTGAAGGCGAGGACGCAGTCGATCCCGGCGCGCGCCGCGGCGGCGGCCGTCGAGCGGGCGTGGTTGCTCTGCGGCCCGCCGGCGGTGACCAGCACGTCGCAGCCGCCGCCGAGGGCGTCGTCCAGCAGGAGCTCCAGCTTGCGAGCCTTGTTGCCGCCCGTCGCCAGGCCGGTGCAATCGTCACGCTTGACCCAGAGGCGGCCGGGCGGAAGCCCGAGGGCCGCGCCAAGGCGATCGGCCGGCTCGAGCGGTGTCGGCAGGTGGGCCAGCGTGAGGCGGGTCATGACCGGGCTCCCTCCGGTGGTGGATGGCCATCGTAGGGCTCGTGGACCCTCGCGGGATGGTACGGCGCGCCGGCCCCCGGAGAGCCGCTGTCTGGACGCATCGCCTCTGCTCGCCCGGCGCCGACATAGCTCAGCGGTAGAGCAGCTGTTTCGTAAGTCGTGTTGCTCTCTCTTGCATCACCGATGCACAGTGCCTCGACCCCGTCCCGCCGGAGGACCGGATCCGCGCGATACTGGCGAGGCAGTAGTCGCGGCGACCGCGGATGCGGCACCCGTGATCGCCCAAGCTGGCCGCGGTGCTGCGACCATGTGCCGTCCCGATCCGGGGCTCGGTGCCGTCGGCAAGATGCCGGCCGTAGATCAGGAGATGTCATGAAGGTCCTGCTGGTTGGAGTCGGCACCGTCGGAGAGGCCATCGCGCGCCTGAGCGCCGGTCGGCCATGGCTGGAGCAGATGGTGCTCGCCGGCCACGACCTCGATCGGGTCCGCGAGGTGGCGGACTCGATCGGCGATCCCGCAAGCCATCCAGTCGCGCAGATCGACGCGTCGGATGCGGGCGCCGTGGAGGCGCTCGCCCGGGCCCATGGCGTCGACCTCGTGATGAACGCCGTTGATCCGCGCTTCCTGATGCCCGTCTTCCGGGGTGCGCTCGCGGCGGACGTGGACTACATGGACATGGCGGTCAGCCTGTCCACGCCCCACCCGACCGACCCCTACGCGCAGCCCGGGATCAAGTTGGGCGACGAGCAGTTCGCGATGGACGCCGCATGGCGCGACCGCGGCCGACTCGCGCTCCTCGGTATGGGAATCAGCCCTGGACTGGCCCAGGTGTTCGCGACCCACGCGTCCAGGCACCTGTTCGACGAGCTCCATGAGATCAACATCCGCGCAGGCGGCGACCTGCGCATCGAAGGCTACCCGTTCGCCTCCGTGTTCTCGGTCTGGACGATGCTCGAGGAGTGCCTCAACCCGTCGATCGTGTGGGAGAAGGAGCGCGGCTTCTTCACCCTGCCCCCGTTCTCGGAGCCCGAGCGGTTCATCTTCCCGGAGGGCATCGGCCCCGTCGAGTGCGTGCACGTGGAGCACGAGGACGTCACGATGATCCCGCGCGTGCTGGACGCGCGCCGGGTGACCTTCAAGTTCGCGCTCGGTGAGGAGTTCATCGGGGCGCTCAAGGTGCTCCACGCCATCGGCCTCGACCGCACCGACCCGATCACGGTGGACGGCCAGCAGGTCCGGCCGCGCAACGTGGTGGCGGCGCTCGTGCCTGATCCCGCGACGCTGGGTGACCACATGTCCGGGCGGGCGATCGTGGGCACCCACGTGACCGGGCTCAGGGACGGGAAGCCGCGTGAGATCTTCAGCTACCAGATGTGCGACGCCCAGGACACGATGCGCCGCTTCGGGCTGCAGCCCGTGGCGTGGCAGACCGGCTTCAACCCGGTCGTCGCGATGGAGCTGCTCGCCGAGGGTGCGTGGCAGGGGGTGGGCGTCCTCTCGGCAGAGTCGTTCGATCCCGATCCGTACCTCGCCATCCTCGACCGCGACGGCATCCACCACGCCACGATCGAGATCGAGCCGGGCACCGCTATCGCCTGAGAGACGATGTCGGGGCGGCTTGGGCGCCCAGCCAGGGCGATCCGGGTGATAGTGCCCTGGCGCTCAAGCCCCGGCGGGCACGTCCAGGGGGTCCCGACGGGGGAGGATTGGGCCCCGGGCAGGGGCTGCGACCGCCACCCCGCGCCACATCGAGGATCAGGCGTCGCCGGACGGTGCGCCGTGAACCTCGGCGTCCTCGATCCCGTTCAGCTCGACCGGCAAGTCCCGAAGCTCCTTCAGGCACGCCGTCGTCGAGGCCTCGGCCCGGTGGTGCTTGACGGTTGAGTGCGACAGTCCGAGGCGGTGGGCGGCTGCCTTCTCCGATCCGGCAACCTGGACGGCTGCGACCACGCCGACCTCGCGGTCGGTGGCGCGTTCGGCGGCGCGGCGAGACGACCGTCGCGTCATGCGCTCTGGAACCAGTCGGGAGTCTCCGGAGGCTCGGCGAGACGCGTGATGATCGGAAGGTCGTCGTTGGTGGCGGGGCTATCCCTCTCGCCCCGACCATTCCTTTCGGGATCCCGGCCTCGGTTCCGGCTGCGACGCGCACGCGGGCACCTCCTCGTGCCCCTGCGAACGGCCGTGGCGGCGGGCGGACCCGCTCCCACGTGCCGCGCTGATCGTCCTCCGCGCCGCTTACCTGCGACTTATCGCGGCCGGTTCCAGGGGCTCTCATAGGGCACGGGGGTCGGACGGGCTCCGGGCATTCGAGGCGACACTCCTCGGAGCCCGTCGAGGCGCCCGAGCCGACCCGGCGAGGACCTGGAGCGCGACGGCGACGAGGCTGACCAGCGACGCCCCGAGCGCCCAGCGGGCGAGGACGAGCGCGCCGTCGGCGCGGTTCTGCCAGGCGAGCATCCGGTCGAGGTCGCGGTCGTGCCCGTCGAGGCGGGCGTAGATCGAGTCGGCGGAACGCTGCATGCTGGCCCGCCGCTCGACGCCGACCGCCTGGTCCTTGGCGATCACGTCGACGGTGGCCTTGAGCCCCTTGATGTCCTCCCGCATCTCCATCAGCAGGTCGCGCTGCGTGAGGCCCATCGCGTCGTCGATCACGGCCGCCCCGTCAGGCGGTGCCGTCGCATCGGGAGCCGGGGCAGGGGGAGGTGCCCCGATCTCGGACGGGGCGGGCCGGGTCGGCACTGGGGAGGGTACGGCCGACCAGTAGACGGGGGCCTGCCGCAGCGGGACGGTTCAGAGCATGGAGGCTGACCACCCCCTCAGGGTGGCCGCGCACGGCCCTCGCGGGTATCGGTCAGTTGACCGAGGGTTCAGGCCGGGCCGTGGAGCCGGTGTGGATCGCACCAGCGCGCCGTCATGCCCTCAAGGGTGAGGGCGGCCGGATCCGGTTACTAGTTGGCCGATTGGGCCATGCTTTCGCGGCGTGACGCGCGTAGTGAGTTGACCGTTGGTGCGGAAGGAACTCGAAAGGTCGCGGTTGCCGATCAGCTCCCGGTTTGAGCCTCGGCAGCATCGCTGAGCAGCGTAGTCATCGCCGGGAAGGTGTCGGCACCCGGCCAGCGCTCAGCAATCTCGGTCGCGCTCACCGCGACGCCCCGCAGCCCCTCGCTCGTGTCGAACCACATGCCGTCATTGAATGGCATGAACATGCGGGTGTCAGCGGCGAGACCCGTCGGGTATTCGAATACCGCGTCAGTGAATGGGCGCCAGTCCGTGAGGTCGTCGAGTATCAGCAGCACCGGGCCGTCTGGTACCGCACGACCGAGGGTTTCGACATCCATGCCCGGATCCGTAAACGTCTGAATGGTGATCTCGGCCGGGCCAACGCCCGTACCCGCGATGATCTCATCGACGGACACCGTCATCGTCGCCAGCCAAAGTGCCACTGCTCCCTGCTCGCCCTTCGTCGAGATACGGAGCCCCTCAGAGACCTTGACGATCCGGCCGACCACGATGAGGTCTGCCGTTTCCACCGCAGCCGCCGGCGAGACGAGCGGCGAGTAGTCGACATCGACGGCCGATGTCAACAGGCTCGCAAATCGATCGACGGCCGCGGCCCCGGGCAACTCCGGCTTGGCCGGGCCAAGCGACGTCGTTGAGCACGCCGCGACGGCGACCCCGACGCTGATAAGCGCGACCAGAAGCCAGCGCTGCAGGGGCGTGGGCCTGCGCGAAGACTCCATCGTCGCCCCACGGCGCTCAGTTTTGGACATTGATGTGGGACGTGATGTCGTGCGAGCTGTAGCGGCGATATGTCTCGTTTGCATTTGGGACGTCCCCCTGCACCATGCAGTAGACCGTTCCTGGTTCCTCCCCGAGACCGATCGTGTGGCCAAGCTCGTGGCATGCCGTCTTGCGCCGGTCCTCCCAGTCGAGACCGCCGATGTCGATCTCGGCGAAGTCGAGATGGACGTTGGATCGGTCGCAGACGCTGGGGATGTCTCCCACAACGGCGCAGGTTCTCTGGCCGCGATAGCCAGCTGGCAGATCGGTCTTGTACCACCACACGTCCGTATAGCTCAGGCAGCTCTGGGCCTGGTCACTCATGTCGGTCGTCGCGTCGAGCCAGTACATGGCGTACTCGGGAACAACCTTGTGTTCCTCGAGCACATAGGACGACGTGAGGCAGTAGGTGTGAATCCGTCCCGACTGCCGTGTGCGGACTCCCGTCCACTGTAGAGCCGTCCCGACCCTTGTCAATGGTCCAACGCACCGTGTCGGAGCACGTGTCTCAATCGCTCTCCTGGACCGGCTGCCGCCCGACGCCATGACCCTCGCTTGGCAGGCGACTCGCGACGACGACGTTCTTCTGCACTGCGGCGCGGCTCGGCTTAGCCGTGCTCGATTGCTGCAGCGGTTGGTGCGCCACTACCTCGTCAAGCAGGCCGCGCGTCGTTCGTCCGGGCCATGGTCCCCGTTCCGGCAACCGCGGCGCCAGGATCCACACCAGCTGTGCCGTCGTCGTCACCCCGACCTTCGTCCGCGCATTCGCCGGGTGGTGCTTGACGGTCGAGTGCGACAGGCCGAGGCGCTGGGCGGCCGCCTTCTCCGACCCGGCCGCCAGGACGGCTGCGACCACCCTGACCTCGCGGACCGTGGCACGCTCGGCGGGATTGCGAGGCCGGCGCGTCATGCGCTCCGCAGCCACTCGCGTGGCTCTGCGCCGTCGAGTGCCCGCCCGAGGCGAGCACGCTCTGCAGACCGTGAGTGAGCGCTGGCCGATTGAGCCATGCGTTCGCGTTGTCGGCGAGGCGTACGCTTCGCTGAAGGGCCGCAGCCGGGATCGTTGGACTCGCGCTGTGGGTGGTCGACCGACGCCGGTATGCCCTTCACGCGAGGCGGCGATGCGAAGCATGGGGGCTCGCGCTCCAGCCCTCGCGGTGCTGTGCCTTCTCTCGCTCACGGAGCTCGCCGGTTGCGGCTCAGCCGCGACCAACACGCCCACCGCCACGGCAGACCCTCGAGCGCCACGCGTCGGTCGGACCGTCTGTCCCGGGTCGGTCCCGTGGGTCGCGACGAACCTCCGTGGCGCTCCTGCCGATGCGCTCGAACAGCTGCAAGGGACCTACGAGCAGGACCCCGGCTTCCTTGCCGTCGTCTTCGACGGCGTGAGGCCGATCGTGGTCGTCGAGCGGAGGGCGCTGGCGGCATGGCAACTGCGGCTCGCTCCTCGAGGAGTCGCCGTCGCGCCCAGCTGCATCGATCCAGGCGTGCTCGCGGCAGTGCATGCCGTGCTCCCTGCCGTGGCGTCGCCGGATCGGACGGTCAGCGCCGGCTACAACGGGCTCGACGACGCGATCGACGTGCTCGGGATCGATGCCGACACGCTGGTCGCGGCCCTCGAGACGCTCCAGCCTGGAGGCGGTGACGCGGCACGCGACGCGATTGCCGATGGCACCTTGCGCATCGACCCGCGAGAGGTCCCAGGGACACGCTGAGCCAGTCGCATCATGCGCTCCGCAACCACTCGCACGGCTCCGGCGGCTCGGCGAGCCGCATCGTGATTGGAAGGTCAGTCGTCGCGGGGCAATGCCTCTCGCCCCGACCATTCCCGCCGCTTTGGCATCGTCGTGACGTCCTGTTCCCGATCCGGCTGCGGCGCGCACGCGGACACCTCCTGCGTGCCCCTGCGACCGGCCGCGACGGGGATCGCCGACGTCACGCACCGGATGGATCGTCGCAGCCGCCCCTTATCGGCCACTTATCCCGACGGTTCCGGGAGCTCTCCATCCGTGAACGAAGGGATGGGCTGAGGACGGGCGGATCCCGGTGACAAGTGCACCGAGATACCGTGGTATCGTGGGGCCACCGCTGCACGAACGGAGGCCGCCAATGACAATCAAGTCCCGGACCCTGCGCCTGCCTGCCGACCAGGCCGAAGCCCTCGAGGCGATCGCTCGCGTGGACGAGGTGTCGGTCAACGAGGAGATCCAGCGGGCGATCGCCGCTCACATCGAGGCTCGTCGGTCCGATCTCGACTTCCGACGGCGCCTCCAGGCGAGCATCGAGCGCAACCGCGAGATCCTCGAGCGCCTAGCTCGGTGACCGTCCACCTCGACCTGGCCGACTACCTGCTCATCGCCGAGGCGGTCCTCGGGTTGCCGGCCGAGCTCATCGCCGACTTCAACCGGATCGGGCTGGCGGATTCCGCGCTGGCCGCTCCGCAGGCAGGCTTCGGCGGCGCTCCGCTGCATGCTGGCCCGCCGCTCGACGCCGAGCGCCTGGTCCTTGGCGATCGCATCAACGGTGGCCTTGAGCCCCTTGATGTCCTCCCGCATCTCCATCAGCAGCTCGCGCTGCGTGAGGCCCTCGCGTCGTCGCTCACGGCCGCCACGTCAGGCGGGTCCGTCGCATCGCGAGCCGGGGTAGGGGAGGAAGTGCCGCCCGTTGCCCGGGGCGGCGTCGGGGGCGACCCGGATGGACAGTGCCGGTCGCCACGGGGAGGTGGGGGCGGGGCCCGCCGCGGGGGGTGTGACGGCGGACCCCTGCATCCGGACGTCAGCCGGACGCGCCTGATTGCATGCCGTGTCGGGTGCCACGGGACGAGTGTCGAACCCGGCGACTCTGCGCGGGATCGGTCAGTTGACCGAGGGCGAACGGCCCGCTACATGGCCGGAAGCACAGCGGCCAGGATCCCAAGAGGCGCGCGTTGACGGCCGCCCGAACCCTTAGCCGAAAGTAGCGTCAGGGGCAGGTGGCCGGCCCGGGACCAATGCCCGGCGTATTGCCGGCGACGACTCCGTCTGCCCGCACGAGGATGTACGGCAGGACGTTCGATGACGGTTCATCCACAGTCCCGAAGACGCGGCCGTCCTCACGGACGAACTCGATCCGCCACGGTAGCGGCCCGGCTTCACCGGCGGGGTCGAGGGCGGTACTGCTTCCGCAACTCAGTCGGGCGAGCTCGCGCCCCCCGATCACGACGGCGACGGTCGGGCCATCGATGTTGCTGATCGATACCTGAGTGGACGACACCGGAGTGCTCGTCCTTGGGGCGCTCGGACCGCAGCCGACAAGAAGCAGCCCGATGAAGATGCCCGCAACAAGATGGGGCCGGCCGAGAACCGGCCCCATCGGCATGCTCGGACGCACAGACGTCGCCATCAGCCCTCGGCTCAACTCGCGAGGTTCAGATGCCGCCCGAAGCAAACATGCGAAGCACTTCGCCGGACTGATCATCGACAACGACCCCGCGATAGCTGACCGCGTGTGGCTTGCTGCCAACTGGGCCGCCCGGCATCGACCCACCACCCGCGAACACCAGGATGAACGCGGAGCGTTCGGGCGAGTCGCCAAATTGCTGGGTGATGACGTGGTGGATCTCCACGGGGCTGTCGTTCGTGCCGAGCGCGAGCCTCGCCTGCTCGATCGCGGCCGATTCGTCGACGGGTGTCTGGGCATCCGCGGTGGCAGGCAGTGGCTG
Organism: uncultured Chloroflexia bacterium; assembly: GCA_963713285.1. GTDB lineage: Bacteria > Chloroflexota > Limnocylindria > Limnocylindrales > CSP1-4 > CTSoil-043. The sequence continues at coordinate 80,603 of CAVQLA010000010.1, forward strand.
CATCTCAAGCCCGAGCTGAGCGGCTTCTTGGGCAGTGAGCAGAGGCTGCGGCTCTGAGAGTACGACCTGAGTCGTCAGTGCGGCCATGATGGCCACTCCAGCCATCACGACCGCGATGCGTCGCTTCGTCGTCTTCATGATGTGCACGCCTTGTCCCAGATCTCGTAATTGCCCGCCCCCACCTTGCTGGCACCGTAGTAGGTACTGTTGTTCACGCCGGCCGTAGTCGTCACATTGACCGTGTAGTTGTACTTGGCGTACATGAACACGCTGTGATTGTTGGTGCCTCCGGGCATCTGGTCCGACTTGCGGTGTGTCTCGCCGTACAGCTGGTAAGAGCTCGGGTTCCATTGCTGGGTCGAGGACGTCAGGATCGACCCGTTCCGGTAGAAGCCAAACACGTGGGTCGTCGAATTGAACGACACTTCGTAGCCGTTGTAGCCGTTGCTGTTCTTCGGCCACCAGTTGGTGTACCAGTGCCCGCTGTTGTCGGTGTGCTGCTCGAACGTGTAGTGCGTCGTCACGTCCTGCCACCAGCCGACCTGGGCCCACTTGGTCCCGCCGTTATTGAGCATCACCCACTGGGTGACCTGGCTTCCCGACGTTACGTACGGGACGTACTCGCGGATGCTAGACGAGATGTCGCGCACGCCGCTCACAGCCCCTTGGGTCCCGGCGTACCCGGCGAAGTCGACGTTCGGCCGGCCTGGATTGCAGGAGGCGGTCACCGGTAACGGCGCGGCGGCGAGCCAGACAGTCGCGACGATGGTCGCGATCAGGGAGGTGAAGAGCCTGCGGTGAGCCATGAACACCCTCCGCTTGCTTCCCCCGCTCGCGCACGGTGTCTCCAATGGCGAGCCGTGTCCCCGAGGCGGGAGGGCTCAGCAGCCATGACGGTATTCTCGTCGTCCCGGGAGCGCACCGCCAGTGCCGATCGACCCCGATCCTCCAGCCGCGTCCGGAATCAAGCCTTTGGTGCATTCCATCGCGTGGAGGCTAGCCTGCCCGATGACCGCCACCTCACGCGCTCCGCAGCCACTCGCAGGGTTCGGGCGGCTCCGCCAGCCGCATCACGACAATGTCGGTGGTCGCGGGGCTATGCCTCTCGCCCCGACCATTCCCCTTGCGGTTGCGGCTCTTGTTGCGGCTGCGGCGCTCACGCGGGCACCTCCTCGTGCCCCTGCGAACGGCCGCGAGGGCGGGCGTGCCCCGACCCCACGTGCCGCGCTGATCGTCCTCCGTGCCGCTTACCTGCGACTCATCGCCGCCACGACGAGGGCGATCACCGCCTGGACGAGGGCGAGGACCATCGCCGGTTCGCGGCCCCCGATCGTGCCGGGCTGGCTGTCCACGGCTCCTCCCGTCACTTCACGCGGACGATGTCGCCCGGGTGGATGAGCCCCGGGTTGGCGCGGTACGTGGCCCGGACCGCGAAGCTCCCCGTGTCTTGGATGCCGAGAGTTCGCGAGCTCGCCCGTCGGGGTGTCATCTAGCCCGACGACACCACAAGAGAGCGACTACGAAGGCACTGCTCGCGTGGCGGATCTGCTCTCACAGGGATCACGTCCTGAGCCAGAAGCGTCGACATGGGCCGTGAGAGAGAAACTACCTCATGAGTTGCCGGTGTAGATCGTTACGGTCCTCGGCGACCTTCTGCGGGCGCTGAGGGAGCGCCGCCACGAGGCGACGAGCGGGGCGAGCTCATGCGTTCCGGAGGCGTGGGCGCTAGACTGACCGGGAGCGGTGATCCTCACCGGTGACCTCGGTGGCGCCATTCCACGTTATCGCGGTAGACGCTGCCACACCGACGGAGCCATCGCGAGAGACAGGCGGAGAAGGAGTTCGTCTCTCCCTCTACGCACGACTCACAAGCCGACATAGCTCAGCGGTAGAGCAGCTGTTTCGTAAACAGCAGGTCCTCGGTTCAAATCCGAGTGTCGGCTCCACTCTCTCCCCCGTGAACCGCGCCGACTTCGGCCGTCCTGGCGCCTTCCGGCGGTGACCTGACCCCTGGACTGACCCCTGAACCCGTGGCAGATCGGGTCGCGCCGGGACCGCCACCTCGAGGCTAACGGGCGGCGCGCCAGGACTCGAACGTCGGCCAGCCCCAGCGGACTGAGGCCGTGGCGATGACCAGGCCGACCGCGAACATGGTCGGGTGGAGGAAGCTGAACTCGCCGATGATCGCGAGCTCGATGACGATCCAGGCCATCTGGCCGCAGCCGATCGCGAAGGCGAGGAACGGAGCGATGAGCGCGCCGCGCAGCCCGAGCGCGATGACGACACAGGAGCCGATTCCGAACACGCCACCGAGGATCAGCCCCGGAACCAGGAAGTCGGGGAGCGGGCTCCCGGCCAGCATCTCGGGGCTGAACCCCATGAGGCTGCCGTCCGGCTTCGCGAGCATGAATGCCGCGCCACCCATGGCACCGACGGCCAGCAGACCGAGGAAGACGAGGGTGATCTTCCCGGCCCACCCGAGGGCGGGGCGCGTCAGCGCGGTGCGCTCGCCGGTGCTGGTTTCGCGATTGCCGACGGTCGTGGTGGTCATGGCGGCCTCCGTCCGGTGAAGGTTGTGCGGATGGTCGTGAGGACGGGTGGGAGGGGCTGCGCCGAGGGTCCCGGTGGTCAACCTCATCCGGGGATCCACCCGTTCAGGCCGACGGCCCACAGGATCGCGGCATCGATGGCGATGCCCATGACGAGCCAGGGGTGGAAGAAGATCCCGAGCAGGATCAGCGACACCGAGGCCGAGGCGATCGCGATCGGCCGTAGCCAGTCGGCCGGCAGGATGCCGATCACGGTGAGCGCCGTGACGATGAAGGCGACCACGGTCACGGCCACGAGCCCCGCGGCGATCACCCGGGCAAGGTCGGGTTCGACCCCGAGGCGGTTCAGCAGCCACGACTCGGACGGGTCGAAGGGCCAGCTGGTCCCAGTGTCCGGCGGCCGGGGGACCATGAACAGCACGTGGACCAGGCCGTGGGCGACGAGGAACAGGCCGAACAGCAACTTCATGACGAATGCTCCGGGGGTGACGGGAGGGACGGGCTGCTGATCAGCGTCCGGTGGGTCCGCCAGGACCGACACCAGGGGCGGCGTTGGACCCGATTCCGCCCAGGCGATACGCCTGGATCGAGAAGAGGGTGAACCACGTCAGGTAGGCCACCTGCGTGATCCGCTCGGCGATGCCAAGCAGCTCTACGTCGCCGGCAATGGAGATCGGTGTCAGGACGCCGCCGGCGAACATGAGAAGAACGGTGACGACGGAGTAGAGGCGGAAGTGCCGCCATCGGGAAACGGTTCGATCCAGCCCGAAGCCGATCAGCAGGATGGTCGAGACGATGAGCAGCACCGAGACGCCCACCAGCACCAGGTGCATGGTGCCTGGGAAGGTGAGGGGAGCGCCGATCGGATCCTGCGGGAAGACCGTCCCAAGCAGGACCCCCTGCACGGCGTAGAGACCGATCAGGAGGCCACCTGCGAAGACGCGGCGGCTCGTGCGGTACGACGCCAGGCAGACGGCAACGCCGAAGGCTGCCAGGAGCAGCCCCGACACAACGTAGGGCACCCCCAACACCACCGCGTAGGGCGCGCCGGCCTGCGTCAGTTCGCTCACGGCGTTGCGCACGTGCGAGTAGCCTGGGGTGAGCAGGCCACCCACGACCACGTTGGCCACGTACACCAGCGTGCTCAGCGCGCCGCTGAGGAGCAGGGGCCGCCGCAGGCCCAAGGCGCCGGGCTGGACGAGGGGGAAGGAGGTAGGCGCTTCCTGCGTAGACATGGGTCAGTCCACCTCTCCTGTGAACAGGCTGAACAACAGATTCATGACGAATGCTCCGGGGTGACGGGAGGCGCGGGATCCTGATCAGCGTCCGGCGGGTCCGCCAGGACTGACACCAGGGGCAGCCCCAGATCGCGGATCCGAGCGAGGAGCCCGTGCAGGGCCGCCTGATCGACCGGACCGATGGTGAGGGTCGTCTCGTCGTTCGGTTCAGGCGCGAGGCGGGCTCCCTCGAACCAGGTCGCCCAACTCGGCGACGGATGTCCCGTGACCCGGACCCGGTACACGCTCGGGTGGTCCATCGGCTGCTCCATCTCGTCCGCGACGCCGGCTGTATGGGCGCCGTCGATGGAGCTGACATTGGGACCGAAGCCCCGCCGCCGCATCGACCGGAGGATCAGTTCGGGGGGTTTATTCGCGGCCGCTGGGCGGGCCCGGGATCGCCCGCGGTCAGAGGAGGCCGTCGTCCCGGGCCCGGGCGACCGCCTCGACCCGGTTCTGCGCCCCGAGCTTCCCGCAGATGGCGTGGACATGCGCCTTGACCGTGCCCAGGGCGAGGTAGAGCTCCTCTGCGATCTGGCGATTGGAGCGCCCGAGGGCTACGAGGCGGAGCACCTCGAGCTCCCGGTCACTGAGCGAATCCACGCGATGCGCGGCGCGAGCGCGACCGGGCGGGGCCTCCGCGCCCGGCTCCAACCGCGCGAGCACGGCCCGCCCCTCGGCCAGCGCGACGAGGTCGCCGCCGGCGTGGGCCAGGGCGATGGCCCGCAGGGCAGCCGCCCGGCTCGCCTCACGGTCCCCTTGCCGATGCAGCGCCTGGGCGAGCGCGACGTGGAGGATCGCGCTGCCCGGCCGGTCGGCCTGGCCCGCCGCCTCGGCTTCGGCGATTGCCGATTCGGCGAGCTCGCGCGCGGACGCCGGCCGGCCGGCCTCCAGCTCGAGGTGCGCAAGCCGGGCCGTCGCCCGCGACGCGGCGACCAGGTTCCCTCCCCGAACGAGGAGCGGCCGCGCTTCCCGGAGGGCCGCGCTCGCCCCGACCGTGTCCCCCGCGAGCAGGCGGGCGTACGCCACGAGGATGGTCGCATCGCCGCGGAGGATCGCTGCGGGGATCGGGGGCAGGTCATCGGGCACGAGCGCGAGAGCCTCGCGGGCACATGCCTCGGCCATCGCGGCGTCGCCCGCGAGTCGGGCCAGGTGGCTTCGGATGCAGGCGAGCTGCACCGGGACTGCCTGGAGGTCCTCGGTCTCGGCCACCCCGGGACCGGCCGCGAGGGCACCCTCAGCGGCACGCACGTGCTGCTCGGCGTCGCCAGGCGTACCGCGCAGCACGGGGAGCCAGGCGCGAATGGCGTTGAGCTGGGGATCCGGCTGCACGATCGCGTCGGGGAGGCCGGTCAGCCAGCGGTCGACCGTGTCGAGCTCCCCCGCATGGATGACCGCCAGCCAGTGCCGCCGGACCATGCCGCGGGCGAGCGCACCATCGCCGGATGCCAGGGCGTGACGGACCGCTTCCTCGACGAAGCCGGCGGCTTCGAGCCAGGCGGCCGCCCGCGCGTGGGTTTCAGCGATCCACTCGGGGTGGTGCATCACGAGGCGGGCCCGCAGGAGGTCCGCGAACAGGTGGTGATAGCGGTACCAGCGGCGATCATCGTCGAGGGGAACCACGAACAGGTTCGCCCGCTCGAGGCCCTCCAGCATCGCCTGGCCGCCAGCGCCCGTCGCGCCGCCAGCGCCCGTCGCACCATGCCCGCGTGCCCCGCTGCCCAGGACCACGGCATCGCACAGGGGACCGCACAGCCGTTCCAGGAGGCAGGTCCGGAGCAGGAAGGCGAGCGTGGTGGGAGCCAGGCCCGCCAGCACCTCCTCGGTCACGAAGTCGAGCAGGAAGCGGTGGCCGGCGCCGAACCGGCGGACCACGGCACCTGCGTCCGGGCGATCGCGCATCGACAGGCCGGCGAGCTGGATGGCCGCAGCCCAGCCCTCGGTCAGCGTCACCAGCGCTTCGACATCCGGCGGGTCGAGCTGCACGCCGAATCGCAACCGCAGGAATTCGGCCGCTTCGCCGGAGCCGAAACGCAGGTCCTCGGCCCGGACCTCCAGCAGGGCGCCCTGCGCGCGCAGGCGCGCCAGCGGGAGCGGCGGGTCGGCGCGCGTGGCGATCGCCAGGTGCGCCCCCTCCGGCAAACGGGTCGCCAGCAGCGTCACGGCTTCGTGCACCGCGCGGGTCGAGATGACGTGATAGTCATCGAGCACGACGACGCAGGGGCGGGGCGCGCCCACCAGCATGTCGACGATCTCGGCGATCACGTCGCCCGTGCTGGCTCGGGAGAGGTCGACGGGCTCGCCGAGCAGGGTATCGGCTGTCTCGGTCGTGGCCGCCCGAACCGCCAGCCAGAGTCCGCGGAAGAACACCACCGGGTCGTTGTCCGCGGCGTCGAGCGAGAGCCAGCCAGCGCCACCCGGCCATCGGGAGAGCCACTGGACCAGCACGGTGGACTTGCCGAACCCGGGCGGCGCCGAGACGACGATGAGCGGGGGCAGGGGCCGAAGCTCGAACGCGGCGGCCAGCCGCCGGCGGACCACGAGCCCGGCTGCCTGGCCGGGGACGCCGAGCTTGGTGGCAGCCAGGCGTTCCAGACTCGAGTCCTCCTGGCTGCTGCGTGCTTCGGGGAGCGCCTCCGACCAACGTCCCATCGAGAGGGCTGCGCCAGTCTACGCGAACGACCCGGGCGTCAGGCCTGGCGCGGCGACCGGTCGCCGCCGCCGTCGGGACGGGAGCCGCGCGACGGAGAGCCCGCCTCGGCCGCGTACGCCGCCACGACCTCGCTCAGGCGCCTGCTCCTGATCGGCTCGACGACGAGCTCGATGTCGGTCAGGGCAAAGTCGCCTCCCGTGAACAGGAGCGGCTCCCCGAGGTCGCGCGCGAGGGCGTAGGCGAAGCAGTCGCCCATGTTGAGGCTGGCCGGGTGTCCCGAGCCGCGCCCGAATTGCTGATACGCCACCCTGGCGATCCGCGCCTGCTCGACGGTGAACGGCACAACCTCGATGTGCAGGACGCGCAGCTTCGCGTCCAGGGCTCCCGAGAGGGCCGGGTCTCGGCGACCGTCGATGACCGCTCCCAGCTCGACGTAGCTCGCGGACGAGAGCCGTCGGGTCGGGGCCGTCGACATCAGGCGCGTCAGCACGGGCGCGTCCGGCTCGCGGAGCAGCAGCGCCACCAGGATCGAGGTGTCGATGATCATCGGGGCAGGCCCCGCTCGTCGTAGAGGAGCGCGTCGAAGTCCTGGCTCAGATACTCCTTGCCAAGGCGGTCGCCGAGCTCGCCCCATGCAGCGAGGGCCTCGTCGACATCGAACGCGGGCTCGGGCGTGCGCACCTGCGCCAGGCGTGCCGTGACCGCGTCCGTGATCGCCGCCGTCATGGACACGCGCAACAGGTCGGCCAGCTCCCGCACAAGCCGGACCGTCTCCTCGTTCTTGATGTTGAGGCTCATGGGTGGAAGTCTACCCTGCCCGAGGTAGATGTCTACCCTCCGACGTCGGCATCGGGTGGGCTCGACGCCGTGCTTCGCCCGACCACTGGAGGTCGTGGATCAGGCGTCGCCGGACGGGGCCTCGTGAGCCCCGGCGTCGTCGAGCCCGTCGAGCCGGCGCCGGATGTCGGCGAGGTTCGACATCCGCTGCAGCACCGCCGGCACCTGGTCGAAGCCGCCGATGTAGGCCCACACGTAGGCGATGGTCGCGAAGATCGCCCCGACCTCCTCCGAGGTGCCCGTCGCGCGCACAAGCGCGAACACGGCGAGACCCAGCGCGATCACGTCGACGATGCCCCAGCTGATGCCCTCGGCGTCGGACAGCCGGTTCCAGTGGCCCGCGATCACCCCGAAGTGACGCCGCACGTCCCTGACGGAACCTTCGCCGATGAGCGAGACCTCGAGTTCCGACTGGTCGTTCAGGGCGCGGTAGATCCCGGCCGATCGGCGCATCAAGCGGCGGTTGATGAGGGCCACCGGGACGGCGACGGCGGCCGCGACGAGACCGAGCAGCGGGTCGTAGAAGAACAGCATGACCAGCGAGCCGAGGACCGCGAAGCCGGCCGTGATGGCGGTGTTGACGCCGCTTCTCAGGAAGTCCACGTACTCGTCGGCCAGGAGGGTCCGAGCGACCACCGACGTCGTCGCGACGCCCTCGGCACGCTGGTCCGCGACGAGATCCGTCGCGAACTCGGCGGACAGGCGATTGAACAGCCGGGTGTCGTACCACTGCCGCGCGACACCCAGGCACGTGTGGGCAAGCGAGAGCAGGACGAACAGGGTCACTCCACCCCACGAGCCGTCGAGCAGCCCGTCGACCGCGAGGCCGATGGCGAACGGGTACAGCAGCTCGAACGTGTTCTCGATCACCGCCGCCCCGTACGTCACCGCGAGAGCGCCGCGGTGCGGCCGCACGTGGGCCGACACGAACCCCACGACCAGATCCTCCCTTCGGACCCAGATTCTCAGGCGATCGTAGCGCGGGCCGTCTCCCGTTCGCGTGATCCGGGCTCCGCACCGCGATGTGCGACTGGATCTGCGATATTGGCCGCCCGCAGACGAGGGAAACGAGTTGGGACGCCGCCTTCCGATCCGGCGGGACACGCTGCGCGCCGATGGCGTCGCCGGACTCGTGCTCGGCGTGCAGAGCGTGCCCGACGGCCTCGCCACCGGGCTGCTGGCCGGGGTGAACCCGCTCGCGGGCCTGTATGCCTACATGGTCGGCACGTTCACCGGCGCCCTGGTCACCAGCTCGTCGTTCATGGCCATCCAGGGGACGGGTGCGATGGCCATGATCGTGGCCGACGTCCCCGGGTTGCACCGATCCGGAGACGCCGAGCGGGCGCTGGTCACGCTCTCGATCCTCACCGGCGTCATCATGCTCGCGGCCGGGCTCCTGAAGCTCGGGGGGCTCCTGCGGTTCGTCTCCAACGCCGTGATGGTGGGCTTCATCAACGCGGTCGGCGTGAACATCGTCCTGGGCCAGCTGGCCAACTTCACCGGCTACGATGCCGAGGGCGCGAACCGCATCGTCCGGGCGTTCAACACCCTCGTCAACCCGGGCCAGCTCGATCCGCAGACCCTGGTCATCGGGTTCGCGACCATCGCCCTGATCCTTCTCTTCGAGCGGACTCGGGTCGGGGCCCTGGGCCTGGTGGTGGCCGTGGTGATCACCTCGGCCGGCGCACTGCTCCTCGGCTGGCAGGTCGCGACGCTCAACGACCTGGGCGTGGTCGCCAGCTCGCTGCCGCGCCCCGAGGCACCGCTGCTCGCCCTCGTGCCCGCGCTGATCCTGCCCGCGGCGTCGCTGGCCTTCGTCGGCCTGGTCCAGGGCGCGAGCATCTCCGCCAACTTCCCCAACGAGGACGGGAGCTACGGGGACGTGTCGCGCGACTTCGTCGGGCAGGGCGCGGCCAACGTGGCCGCCGGGGTGTTCCAGGGGATGCCCGTCGGCGGGTCGGTCTCGGCGTCGGCGATCAACAAGGCCGCGGGCGCCCGCTCGCGGCAGTCGCTCCTGGTCGCCGGCCTCGTGATGGCGATCGTGATCGTCGCCTTCGGAGGAGTGGTCGGCTACGTCGCCATGCCGGCCCTGGCCGGCCTGCTCATGCTCATCGGCTTCCGAACCGTCAAGCCGGCGGACCTGCAGTCCGTCTGGCGGACCGGCATCGTGCAGAAGGTCGTCCTGGTGGTGACCTTCCTGCTGACGATGCTCATCCCCCTGCAGTACGCCGTGCTCGTCGGGGTGGGGGTCTCGGTGATCCTGCATGTCGTCCGCCAGTCGAACCAGATCACGGTCCGGCGCTGGGAGCTCGACGCCGACGGTCACGTGATCGAGACCGACCCGCCGGCGACGCTCGAGGCCGACGACGTGGTCGTCCTGCAGCCCTACGGGAGCCTGTTCTTCGCGGCCGCGCCGGTGTTCGAGACGCTCCTGCCGGCCGTGACGGAGGCCACGCGCAACAGCGTGGTGATCGTCCGCCTGCGCGGCCGGACCGACCTGGGGACGACGTTCATGGACGTGCTCCTCCGCTATGCGCAGAGCCTCGCGGCGGTGGACAGCAAGCTCATCGTCGTGTCCACCAACGAGCGCATCGACGAGCAGCTGGCGGTGACGGGCATCACCGCGGTGATCGGCGCCGACAACGTCTACGCCGGCGACCACCGGGTGGGTGCCACCATCCGGCGCGCCTACGACGACGCGACGGCGTGGGTCGCGGCCAATCGGGATCCCGGCGGCGCCGGCGGGGAGTGACCCGGCGCGAGCCGCTGATGCGCCCGCGGCAGGCCGGCCAGGACCCCAGACGGCGCGTGGCGACGACGCCTGGAGCGTGCGCCGCGCGAAGGCCGCAGCCACCAGGGTAGCGGCGTCGCGAACATGCTGGATCGCGCCGGGGTTGACGGATCAGCATATACGTAATACATTACGGATATGCCACCTGGCGACGAGCTCCTCGCGGCCCGAGCGGAGATCTTCGGATCGATCTTCGTCATCGTCCAGCACCTGGCGCGGCGCGCCGACGCGGAGCTGGCGGTCGTGGATCTCACTTCGCGGCAATGGCTGCTCCTCGCCGTCCTGGCGAAGTGGTTCCCGGGCCACAGCCCATCGCTGAGCGAGGCGGCCGAGAGGTACGGGAGCTCCCGGCAGAACGTCAAGCAGATCGCGCTCGGCCTGGAGGCACGCGGCTTCGTCCGCCTCATTCCCGATCGCGACGACGGCCGGACCACCCGGATCGAGCTCACCGGTCGGGTCGGCGTCTTCGACGAGCCCAGGATGGTCGGGCGGACGTCGGCGATGCTGGCCGACTCCTGCGCCGGCCTCTCGGCCGAGGACACCTTCACCCTGCGCGACCTCGTCCGGCGGTGGCTCGCCGGCGTCGCGAGTCCCAGTTCGTGAAAGGAAGGTCGAACATGCTCCGGATCGCCGCGGGGGCCGTCGTCGTCGCCCACGGGCTCATTCACCTCATCGGCTTCGTGGTCCCCTGGGGGATCTCCTCGGTCGAGGGCTTCGCCTACCGGACGACGGCCCTCGGCGGGGCGATCGCCCTCGGCGACACGGGGGCCCGGGCGATCGGGATCGTCTGGCTGGCGTGCGCCGCCGGCTTCGTCGTGGCGGGCATCGCGATCTGGCGGCGCGCCTCCTGGGCGCCGCCGCTCACGGCGGCCCTCGCGGTCGTCTCGGTCGCCGTGTGCGTCCTCGGCCTTCCCGAGACGTCGGCCGGGATCGTCGTCAACGCCGCCATCCTCGGCGCCGTGGCGTGGGTGTCGTTCGCCCACCCGCGTGTCCGCGAGGCGGCCCGATGACCGCGCCCGTGGTGACGGCCCCGGGGTCGGCAGAGCATGCCGCGGGCCGCTCGCTCCAGGGGCGGTGCGACCGGGTCGTCGCGGCCGAGTTCGCGGCCCAGCCGCTGCAGGCTGCGGCGGCGCCGCTCACCTCCGTGGACCTCGCCGGGCTGCCGGCGCCGGTTCGGCGGTATGTCGAGCGCTCCGGGGCGGTCGGGAGGCCGCGCCCGCAGAACATGCGGTTCGCCTTCGACGCGGACATGTACCGCGGGCCGGGGCAGGCGCCGATGCGTGCAACCTCGCTCCAGTACACGTTCTTCGACCGGCCGGCCCGCCTCTTCCTCATGAAGGCGCGGATGTTCGGCCTGCCGGTCCGGGCCCTGCACGTCTACCGGCAGGAGCAGGCCACCTTCACCGTCCGGGTGGCGTCGCTCGTGAACATGGTCGACCTGCGCGGGGACGAGATCAGCAGCGCCGAGACGGTCACCGTGCTCAACGACCTCTGTCTCATGGCGCCCGGCGCGCTGGTGGACCCCCGCCTGGCGTGGGCGGCGGTCGACGACCGGACCGCGGCCGTGACGTTCACGAACGGTCCGCACCACGTCCGCGCGACCCTCGTCTTCAACGAGCGCGACGAGCTCGTCGACTTCTGGTCCGACGACCGGCCGGAAAGCAGCGGCGGGCGGTTCGTCCCGTCGCGCTGGTCGACCCCCGCGGACGAATACCGCGACGTCGGCGGCCTCCACCTGCTCCACCGCGGCAGCACGGTCTACGCCCGCCCCGACGGCCCCTTCACCTACGGGACCTTCACGCTCCGCTCGATCGAGTACGACGTGGCAGGGCCGAGGCGGGAGTGACATCGCGGGGGTGCGACAGAACCCTTGCATCGTCGACGTTGCGAGGAGTCAGGCATGGAAGTCCCGGCACAGCTCAGCTCCCGGGGCCAGGTCACGGTCCCAGGGGGGATCGCGAGGCGTTGTCGCTCGAAGAGGGGGATCGGCTCGGGGTACGGGTCGAGGGCCATCACGCCGTGCTCGCTCGAGCCCCGGATCTCCTCGCCATGCGCGGAACGGACCGGGATCGGCGTCATCGGGTCGTTCGATCGGAGCATCGATCGCACGGTCGCGGGAGACCGCTGGAGGTCAGCCGGCGAGGGCGCTGTCCACGCGGATGGCGGGTGGGTTCTCGAAGTGCTTCTTGACGGCGCACTGTTCCGCCGCGCGAACGACCGCATCGGCGTACTTGTCCGGGAATCCCGCGGGCAGCTCGATCGTGACCAGCACGTCGCTCACCAGGTGGGTCGTCGGGTCGACCTGCATCCGCTGGACGAGGCGAATGCCGTCTGTCGGGATCCCGCGCTGCCGGCAGAAACCGAGGACGTAGATGCCCGCGCACGTTCCGATCGTCGACAGGAACGTGGCCAGGGGCGTCGGGGCAGAACTCTGGCCGCCGCCCGACGGCGGCTGATCGGTGGGCACGACGAAGCTCCCGAAGTGCGCGTCGACGCGCGCGCCCCCCGGGAAGTCGATGGTCATCTCCATGGCGCAGAACCTCTTCCTGTCGGCTCGTTCACGCGGGGCGCACCTGCATCGTTGCGTGGGTCTCGAGGGAAGCATATCTGGTACTTGCGTACTTGCGCAACTCCGCATACCGGGCTCGCCGCGGAACGGCCGAGGGCCGCGGCTGCACGAACCGCACGGTGGACGGGACGGCGCTAGGATGCCCGGCATGCCTGCTCTGGATGACCTCTGGGACTACGACGACGTGGCCGCCTCCGAGGCCCGCTTCCGTGCGACGATCGAGGTCGCCGAGGCCGGCGCCGACGCCGCGGCGGCCGACGAGGCGCGCACGCAGCTGGCGCGGTCGCTCGGGCTCCAGGAGCGGTTCGACGACGGCCACGCGATCCTGGACCAGGTCGAATCCGACCACCCGGCCGACGATCGCGTGCGCGTCCGGGCCCGCCTGGAACGAGGCCGTCTGCTGCGGTCGAGTGGCCACCCGGCCGCCTCGGTGACGCCGTTCGAGAGTGCCTGGGCGCTGGCCCGGACGCTCGGCGAGGATGGGCTCGCCGTGGATGCCGCCCACATGCTGGCGCTCGTCGACGCGCCGCCCGGCGAGCAGGCCTGGCACCGGCGGGCGCTCGACCTCGCCGACGCGTCGCCGGACCCCGCCGCCCGCAGGTGGCGCGGCAGCCTCTGGAACAACATCGGCTGGGCGCGCTTCGAGACGGGCGATCTCGACGGCGCACTGGCGGCGTTCGAGACGGCACTCGCCGCGCGCCGCGAGCAGGGCCAGCCCAGGGAGGCGCGCGTCGCCGAATGGTGCGTCGCGCGCGGCCTGCGCGCGCTCGGCCGGCCTGCCGACGCGCTCGCGATCCAGGAGCGCCTGGCCGTCGAGACGGCGGCGGCCGGCGAGCCGGAGGACGGCTACGGGGCGGAGGAGATCGGCGAGTGCCTGCTGGCGATGGATCGCGGTGGGGAGGCGCGGCGCCACTTCGCACGCGCCGCTGCCCTGCTGGGCGCCGACGCATGGCTGGCAGAGCACGAGCCCGATCGGATCGCCCGGCTCCAGCGCCTGGCCCAGGGCTGACCCGGGCCGCCGGTCCTGCCCGGCGATGTCCAGATCGCGTTCGCTCGGCTCGGCCGCAGGACACCCAGTGAATCGCGCTCTACCGGCATCTTGACACCGGACGCCTCGTATGCAGAATGTGAGTGGGCGCTCACTCGCATCTAGCAACCGAGAGGCACCAGATGTCCGTCGTCGCCACCACCGAGCTGACTCGTCGGTTCGGGCCGATCACCGCCCTCGACCGGCTCACCGTCGAGCTTCCCGCGGCCGGGGTCATCGGCCTTGTCGGGCCGAACGGATCGGGGAAATCCACCCTGATCCGAATCCTGCTGGGCCTCATCCGGCCGACGAGCGGCAGCGCCTCGGTCCTGGGCTCCGAGATCAGCTCTCCGGCGCACTATGCGTCGCGGGTCGGCGTCCTCGTCGAGAGCCCGGCCTTCATCCCGGGACTGTCGGCGCGGACCAACCTCGTGTCGCTGGCTCGCCTCCGCCGCCTCCCGCTCGCGCGCGTCGATGCCGTGCTTGCGCAGGTCGGCCTCGTGGGCCGAGATCGCGAGCCGGTGAAGCGCTTCTCGCTGGGGATGAAGCAGCGCCTCGGGATCGCCGCGGCGCTCCTGTCCGACCCCGAGCTGCTCATCCTGGACGAGCCGACGAACGGGCTGGACCCGGCGGGAATCGTGGAGATCCGCGAGCTGCTGCGCGACCTGGGCCGCGAGGGACGGACGGTCATCGTCTCCTCGCACCAGCTCTCGGAGATCGAGGCCGTCTGTGACCACCTCGTCGTCATCCGCTTCGGCGAGCTCATCTTCTGCGGCCCCATGGCCGAGATGATGAAGCGGACCCGCGAGCACATCGACATCGCGGCCGAGCATGCCGCCGACATGGACCGCCTGGAGGCCGCGCTCGTGGCCGGAGGCTGGGCGGTCACCGCGGTGGACGACGTGCTGCGGGTCACTGCGGGTGCCACACGGGCCGCCGACCTCAACCGGGCCGCGGCCGGCGTCGGCGTGACGCTCAGCCGGCTGGTCGTCGCCCAGGACAACCTCGAGGAGATCTTCCTGGAGATGACCGGCCGCGTGGACGGCGAGCTGGCGAGCGGCCGCGCGGCCGTCAACGGGAAGGTGGCGTGATGCTCGCCGTGGTTCGGAGCGAGCTGACGCGCCTGCGCCAGCCGCGTCTCCTGGTCACCTGGTTCGGCCTCATGACCCTGTTCGCCGTGATGGTCAACACGATCATGGTCACGTTCTCGAGCGGCGGGGGAAGCCTGCCGCCCGGGGCGCCCGGCGTTGCGTTCCCCACCCTCGCAGAGCTGGAGCGCCCGTCCGGCCTCATGGCCGGCCTGGCCGCGGCCTCGAGCATGTTCGGTGTCGTGACACTCTCCATCTGGGCCGTCGTGACCGCGAGTGACTACGGCAGCGGCCTGATCCGCCTCCTCGTCGCTGCAGAGCCGCGCCGATGGCGGCTGCTCGCGGGGAAGGTCGTCGCGCTGGTCATCCTCACGGCCGTGGCCACGACGGTCGCCGCCATCGTCAACGTCCTCGCGGTCATGCCGGCGGCCGGCGCGGCGGGCATCTCGACGGCCGCCTGGGGCACCGACCTGGTCTCGGTGGTCGCCGGCGCGTGGGTGAACCTCTTCGTGGCCCTCTGCGTCTGGGGCGTGCTCGGCCTCGTCATCGCCACCCTCGCCCGTTCGGCGGCCGTGGCGATCGCGATCGGCGTGGGCTACGTCCTCGTGGTCGAATCGATCATCAAGATGCTGAAGGACGTCCCGTCCGACTGGCTTCTCGGGACGATCCTCAACGCCGTCGCCAACGGCGGCACGGCGGCCGTCCCGTACGGCACCGCCTTCGCCCTCGCCCTCGGCTATGTCACCCTTGGCCTGGTCGCTGCGGCGGTCGTCTTCGTCCGGCGGGACGTGACGGACTGACGACGGTGGCGGTGGGACGGCCGGGGCCCGAGGTGCGGAGATGACCCAGCGAGGCGAGGCCACGCGGGCGAGGCTCGTCGAGGCGACGCGCAGCGTCGTCCGCGAGGTCGGCTACGCCCACGCCTCGACCCGCGCGATCGCCCAGGCGGCGGGGGTTGCCGAGGGGACGATCTACCGCCACTTCCCGGACAAGGCCGCGCTCTTCTTCGCGGCCGTCCTCGAATCCAATGTGCCGATCGTCGCGTGGGTCACCACGCTGCCCGCGCGAGCGGGCGAGGGCACGGTCGAGGAGAACCTCACCGATGCCGCCGTGCGGCTCGCGAGCCTGCGGGACCAGATCCTGCCGCTGGAGCTCGCGATCGCCGCCGATCCCGAGCTCGCGGCACAACGCCGGCAGGCGATGGCGGCTGCCGGCTCCTCGCTGCCGCCGGGCCCGCCCGAGGCCGTGGCCGCGTACCTCGCCGCGGAGCAGCGGCTGGGGCGCGTCCGCGCGGACGTCGACCCGCGAGACGCCGCCGCCGTCCTCCTCGGGATGCTGTTCGCGCTGGGCACCATGCCGGCGATCGCGGACGAGGGTCTCAGCCCCGACCGCGTCGCCTCCGCCGTCCGGCTCCTCGTCCGCGGGATCCAGCCGGCCAGGACGAGGGTGCGTCCGGATCCGGGCCGGCAAGCGGTCGAAGGCGGCTAGAACCGCCGCCGACGACCCGGGGTGACGGCCGCGCCGACGACCGCGGCCTTCGCGACCGGCGACGGGCCGGGCGAGACGGCGGCGCCGACGACGGCAGCCTTGGCGACCGGCGCTCCACCGTTGCCGTGCAACTCGAGGGCCACGAGCGGCGGAAGCTGAGCCGGCGTGGCCGGGGCGCCGTCCACCTCCGGGCGGGCGTCGCCCGTGGCCACGCCGCCGGTGCCGACGAACGGGATGTCCTCCGTGCAGGTGGCGTACGCGGCGGCCCTGTCCGCGTCGCCGACGGCCGTCGGGTCGGGGGCCCAGGCGAGCGCGGTCGTGCCGGGGCGCACGAGGGCGCCGTCGAAGCACGCGCTCGCCTCGCGGTCGGTCATTGCCACATTGTCGAGGTGTCCGGCATGCGGCGGATCCTTTCGTCGTTCGGCCGGCAGGCGAGCGCGTCCGCCTGGCAGCCCAGTGTCGTTCGACCGCCGGCCCGTTGACCGCCCACACGGGCCAGATCAGGGTGCCGGGGCGCCGATCTGCTGCTGAAGGTCGAGCAGCGGTTGCTGGCTCACCTGCAGGAAGCCGTCGCGCGGCCGGTCGAGATCGATCACGAGCGTGAGGACCGCGGCGAGGACGACCACGAGCACCGCGGCGCCCAGGAGGCTGCGCCGGCGCGTGAGACCGGCGCTGTACCCGACCATGCCCATCGTGAGCGCAGCACCGATGATCAGGAGGATGACGACCGTCTCCGGCACCCGTGCGACGACGATCGCCGTCGCCCGCGTCTCGTGGAGGTCGATCATCTCGTTGAGCGTCTCGATGTACAGGCCGAGGACCACCGACTCGGGCGTGCCGCGGGCCAGCTCCTCGGCCATCGCCCAGAGCTCGGCGTGGATCTCCGTGGAGCGCGCGAAGTTCTCCGCGAGCTGTTGGCGATCCGCCACGTTGATGCGCAGCGGGACGTACTCGCGCAGCAGCTCCTGGCTGTCGACGCCGTACGGCTGGGGCAGGTAGCCGGCCCGCAGGTACGTCGTGCCGATCGCGTTCGCTTCCTCCAGCACGAGCCCACGCCGCGTGTCGAAGCGATCCGACGCCATCCCCATCGTGACCGCCAGCAGGAAGGCCATGAGCGCCAGGAGCGAGCCCACCAGCATGCTCGTGGGCCCTTCCTTCTCGTCGGGCGTCTTCTCCTGCCACCAGCGCCCGACGCGGTAGCCGATCTCGAAGACGACGAGCAGGGTGGCCGTGATCACGCCGAAGACGACGGCGATCGGGAGCGGGTCGAGGAGCTGCTGGGCGAACATGGTCCTCGCGACGTGGTGGGCGGGCGGGCCGGAGCGCCCTGCGCTGGCGCCGGCGGGCAGCGTAGCGCACCCGTGCGCGGCAGGCGGGTTGCCTGCGTGGCGCCGTCGAGCCCGGGTCGACGGTCGACCCGGGCTCGGCTGGGAGCGTCGTCTGAACGGTCGGATCAGCCGGCGGCGGGCGCCTCGGCGTCGGCGGCCGGAGCGGCCGAGTCGGCGGCGATCGCGGCCGCCTTGATCGCGCCGGCGGTCTCCTCGTCGACCGGGACCGTCTTGACCTCCTGGGCCCCCGGCATCTTCTTCGCCACCGCTTCGGCGCCCGGCGCCGACACGAGGGCCAGGATGCCCGAGGTGCCCGGGGTGATGACGCCGGCGAGCTCCTTCTCGATCTCGAGCCGGTGGGCCAGGTTGCGGGCCTTGCCGGCGGCGGCGCCCGCCAGGCCGAGGACGACGGCGCCGCCGATGATCGTGGCCGGCAGGAAGATTCCGGCGATCACGCCGCCGACGATGCCCCACTTGAGGCCCTTGCGGGTGCTGTGGTCGGTCAGCTTCTGGACGTGGAGCCTGCCGTTGTCGTCGGCCTTGACCACCAGGACGCCGTCGATGTCGAGCGATCCCTCGATCTCGGCATCGAGCAGGGTGTCGTAGGCGGCCATCGCCAGCGTCGGATCGGCGAAGCGGGCCACGATCAGGGCGTGATCGCCTTCGGCGGCAATGGCGCCCTCGGCGATGACGCCCTGGTCGTCCGCGATCTGTCCCGCCACGACGACGACGTCGTCGGTGGGCTTGGTGGTCTCGTCGGTCATCTGCCGTTCTCCTGTCCTGTGGGGGCCGTCCCATTGGCCACCGTTCTCGGCGGCGCGATCCCGGGCCGTATCGGCCGGGTGGGTCCGTCTTCCGCTGTGGGGCGGACGCGCGGCTGCCGCGCGGGATCGATGGTACGCGGTCTGCCGAAGGAGGCCGCGCGCGCTCCGGTGAGCCGCCACGAGGGCCCGGCCCGTGGTGCTGGTCAGCGCACCGGGATGACGAGCACCCAGCGGCCGTACCACCGGGAGTTGCCGCTCTGCCAGCCGGGGGTGTACCGGTCGTCCATGGGGCTGTCGTGCTGGACGTAGCGCTGGAAGCGCAGGCTGTCGTTGCGCGTGCGCCTGAGCGCGTCGTAGCTGATCGCGCGGTTCACGACGCGGGTCGAGGACATCGGGTCGGTGAGGTAGACGCCCCCGATGGAGAACGCGTTCGTGTACCGGCCCGCGGCGTCCTTCGCGAACGGATCGCCGCGCAGCCCGTAGTAGCCCGTGATCATCTGCGCGTGCGCGCCGCGCCGCCCGAGCATCCCGACCGGCTTCCCGGTCCGGATCAGCTGGCGCACGGCGGTCTTGATCGCGGCCTCGTAGGTCGGGAACGCCCGATCCTCGTAGACGCGACTGCCGGCCCAGAGCGCCGCCGGGCCCCAGCCGAAGTAGTTGAGGGCGTTCCGCCATCCGTGCGGGTCCGTCCCACGGGCATACCGGCGCAGGGTGTCGTGCGCGCGCTCCCACCGGAGGATGGCGGCGACGGTCGCGTTCGACGACTGCACCTGCCAGCCGTAGCCAACGTGGGCGACGCCGGCGAGCCCGATGAAGTTGAGCATGCTCACCACGGACGCCGCGGTGCAGGCCGTCGCGTACGGGTCCTGGAAGCGGAGGCCGTCCGCCCGGAACAGGTTCAGGCTGGCCGGCGGCGTCGTCGAGATCGGGGGCCCGGGGTCAGGCGTGGGGTCGGGGGCGGGCGTCGGATCCAGCGTGGGGGTCGGCGCGGGCGTCGGGTCGGGGGCGGGCGTCGGGTCGGGGGCGGGCGTCGGATCCGGCGTGGGGGTCGGCGCGGGCGTCGGGTCGGGGGTAGGCGTCGGGCTCGGCTGTTCCGATGCGCCGGGCGCAGGCGAGACGGGGGGGTCGGCTGCCAGCGCCGACCCACCGGAGCCGAGGGTGACCGCGATCGCGGAGGCCATGGCGAGTGCCAGGGAGCCGGCGAGGCGAACACGGCGAGTGCCCATCTCCTGCACGAACGCACGCCTCCGAACTCGCGGCCGACCCGTTCCGCGGGCAAGGAGCCGACCCACGCCGGGGTGCGGATCCCGGGTGAGCATCCGATCCGCGACGGCGCGCCGAAACCACGTCGATGGTCAGATCGGGGTGCGACGTTGGTCCGGTGCCGGCGAGCAAACACCGGCGGACGGGTGGACGCGCGATCCCCGGCACGGCGCGGCCCGGGCGGGGCGCGCGGCCCCACGACGGACGCGGGCATCCGTGAGAACGCGTGCGAGGCCGGTCCGCAGACCGACCTCGCAGTGCCCGGATGTCAGCGCGCCGCGCTGGGCGCGGCACGAACGATCAGTACGGCGTGACGAGCGCGCAACCCAGGCCGTCGGCCACCTCGCCGTACGCTGCCTTCAGCGGCTCCGCGGCCGTCTTGACCTGGCCGATCGCGTCGGCCACCGGCACGTCGGTCGAGAAGTCCTTCAACGCCGCCTCGAGCGTCGCTCCGGCCGCGAGGAACGCGGCCTCGTCGGCGGCTTCGACGGTGTCCATGCTCGACTTGACGTCCGCCCAGGCGTCCTCGACCGCCTTGGCCTGTGCCTGCACGTCCTCGATGCTCGCGGACGACGCGTCGAGGGCGGTGAACTGGCGCATCTCGTCGGACCAGGTCTGGATGGCGGCACAGGCCGCCTGCTCGGCGTCGGCCTGTGGGCTGGCCGTGGCACCTCCCCCACAGGCGGCGACGGCGAGGGCGACCGAGAGGATCCCGACGGCGAAGATCGAGCGGTTGCGAAGACCCATGTGCTGACTCCTTGGTAGGTTCGAAGGGGTTGGCGTCACGGCCCGTCGCCGTCACGCATCGCCTGGAGTATCGGCGAGGCATGCTTCGGCGTCATCACCCCGACCGGGCGAGACGCCCGCCATGTCCGTTGCTCCGCGGGCCGCTTCGAGCGGCTCCCGTGAGTCACCTGGACCGGTCGCCGCGGGTCATTCGATCCGGAACCGCCGGCCGTCGATGATCGCCTCCTGTCCCTCCTGCGCCACCAGGCAGGCGATGAACCCGTCGCCGGGCACGAGCTCCGCCAGACTCCCGCCCTTCGTCGCCGGCTCGAGGTAGACCAAGCCCAGGACGACGACCATCGGCGGCTGCTCGATCGTGCCCGGGTGGTCCCGGACCCACGCGTCGAGGTCCACGTAGGTCGACCCCCCGGCAAGCCCGGCGACGACCGCGACCGCCTGGACGTTCGAGGTGTTCGAGAACGAGGTCGTGTAGGAGCCCGCGGCCAGCGTCGCGGGCACGTCGGCCGCGCAGGTGGTCCCGTCGAAGGTGATCGCCAGGTCGCCCTTCACCTCGAACGGGGTCTTCCGCGGGCCGCCGGAGCGCAGGCCGGCAAGGAATACCGTCTCGAACGCGTCGCGGTCGGCGGCCGTCGCCAGCGTGACGGGCGTGCCCTCGTCCGAGCGGGTCGTCCGTCCAGCCTCGGGCCCGTCGATCGGGACGGCGAGGCGGGCCTCCTCCGTCGTGGCGACGGTCGGCTCGATCAGCATCACCGCCGCGAGCGCGTCCCAGAAGTAGTCGACGTCGATCGAGAGAGGACTCCGCAGGAGCAGCTCGTCGACGAGGTTCGCGGGGCCTGCGGACGCATCAGCGTGGAGGCCGTCCGCGAACGCGCGGGTGATCTTCACATCGTTGGTGGCGTCGAGGGGCACCAGGGTGATCGGCACGCCGGACGCGAGGACCATGGCCGCCGCCGCCGGGTCGGCGGCGAAGTTCCATTCGGCCGGCGCCGGGCTTCCGTCGGCGGTCGCGTTGCCGTCCACGTCGACCGCGCCGCCCATGATCACGATTCGGGCGATGCCGTCGGCCAGCTGCGCGTCGGCATCGAGGACCTGGGCGAGATTGGTCAGCGGCCCGATCGCCAGGATGGTGACCGGGCGGTCGCTCCCACCGATCGTCTCGGCGAGCAGATCCACCGCGGTGCCCCTCGGTGTGCCGGGGACCCCGGCGATCCCCAGCCCGAAGAGGGCGTCCGAGCCGGCCCGCCACTCTTCCGGGAACACCTTGCCGCCGGCGACCGGCTGCTCCGACCCGCACGCCGTCGGCACGGACGGCGCCTGCAGCTCGTTGAGGAGGTTGCGGACGTTCCTGGCGCCCGGGCCGCAGTGGGCGATCCCCGTGCCGGTCACGGTGACCGCGAGGAGCTCGACGTCGGGCTGGGTCGCCAGGTACGCGATGGCCATCACGTCGTCGAAGCTCAGGTCGTTGTCGATGACCAGCGGCATCGGGCCGGCGGGGACGGCCGTCGCCGATGCCGTCGGGCTCGCGTCGCCGGCGGGCCCGGAGGGACTCGCGTCGTCGGTGGACCCCGAAGGGCCGGGCGAGGTCGCGCTCCCGCAACCCGCCAGCAGGACGACGAGGAAGAGACCGACCGCCCATCCGCGGCCGGCGATCGACGGACGAGGAACGAAGCGCCGCATCCCGAACCTCCCCTGGCCAGGGACGCGCGGCCACTGTACCGGGCTGCGGGGCCGGCGCCCAGAGCCTTCCGGCCCGTCGGGCCGCTGGAGGAGCCGGCGCTGCCAGGCTCGTCGAGCAGGGACGCTGCCCGAAGCGCCGGCGCGGCGCGCGGGTACCATCCACAGATGCACCTCCGGCGGATCCCGGTTGCGGAAGGCGTCGAGCTGGCGGTCGACACGTGGCCGACCGCGACGGGCCCGTGGCCGGCCGCCGCATGGCGCTCATCGCCGGCCGGCACGTCGGAGCCCGCGGCCGTCGTCCTCGTCCACGGCCTGGCCTCCAACGCGCGCCTGTGGGACGGCGTCGCCCTGGACCTGGCCGCGGCCGGCCACCCTGTCGCAACCGTCGACCTCCGCGGCCACGGCCGCTCGTCCAAGCCCGACGGCCCCTACGACGTCACCACCGTCGCCGACGACCTGGCGGCGGTCATCGCCGGGCTGGGGCTCGACCGCCCGCTCGTGGCCGGCCAGTCGTGGGGCGGCAACGTCGTCCTGGAGCTGGCCGCCCGCCACCCGGCGGCGACCCGCGGGATCGTGTGCGTGGACGGCGGCTGGCTGGAGCCGAGCCGCGTCTTCCCGGACTGGGAGGCCTGTCGAGCGGCCCTGGCCCCGCCGCGGCTCGTCGGCCGGCCAGTCGCGGAGATCGAGGGCTACCTGCGCTCGACTCATCGCGACTGGAGCGAAGCCGGCATTCGCGGGACGCTGGCGAACTTCGAGGTCCGCCCGGACGGGACCGTGGCCCCCTGGCTGACCTACGAGCGCCACCTCGCGATCCTGCGCGGCCTGTGGGACCACCACCCCCCGGAGCGCTACACGGAGATCGCCGTGCCGGTCCTCCTCGTCCCCGCCGACGGCGGCGAGAAGGACTGGACCGAGCGCAAGCGGCACGACGTGGACGCCGCCCTCTCCGCCATCCCGAACGCCCGGGCTCGCTGGTTCCGGGGCGACCACGACATCCACGCCCAGCACCCCGACGAGCTCGCCGAGGTGGTGCTCGAGCTGATCCGGGAGGGCTTCTTCGCATGAGCGCGCCGCGCATCCTCGCGATCATGGGCTCGGGCGAGACGGCGCCCACGATGGCCAAGGTGCACCGCGCCCTCTTCGACCGGCTCGGCACGACGGGCGCGGCCGTGCCGGCCGTCATCCTCGACACGCCCTACGGCTTCCAGGAGAACGCCGACGAGCTGAGCGCCCGCACCGTCGAGTTCTTCGGCACCAGCGTGGGCCGGCCCGTGACGGTCGCCTCCTACCGCTCGCGCGAGGTCGACGCGGTGACGCTCGCGACGGCCGTCGTCCCGCATCCGCGAGGCACGCTACGTCATGGCGGGGCCGGGCAGTCCCAGCTACGCCCTCCGGCAATGGGTGGGCGGCCCGATCCCGGAGGCCCTGGCGGCCACGCTGGCGAACGGCGGGATCCTGACGATGGCCAGCGCCGCCGCGCTCACGATCGGCGTCGTCACGATCCCGGTCTACGAGGTCTACAAGGTGGGCGAGGAGCCGCGCTGGCTCGACGGCCTCGACCTCCTGGGCCCGGCGACGGGCCTGCGCGCGGCCGTCGTCCCCCATTACGACAACGCCGAGGGCGGGCACCACGACACCCGCTTCTGCTACATGGGCGAGCGGCGCCTGCGGGTCCTGGAGGCGGCGTCTCCCCGCCGGCGCCTTCATCCTCGGCGTGGACAGCCACACCGCGCTCCTGCTCGACCTCGAGCGCGCGACCGCCGCGGTCACCGGGCTGGGCGGCGCGACGGTCCGGGTCGGCGGCCGAAGCGCCGTCTTTCCTGCCGGCAGCGAGATGCCCATCGAGGCGCTCGGGGAGGTCGCGCGGGAGCTGGCGGCCGGCCAGGAGGTCGACATCGACCGCGAGTACGGCGGGCACGATGCCGGCGGCACGCCGGGCTCCCCCGCCGGCGGCCAGGCTCCGGCTACGGTGGCCCCGCTGCGCGACGAGATGGAGGAGCTGGAGGGCGCCTTCGTCGAGGCCCTTGCCCAAGGCGACATGCGGGCCGCCGTCGGGGCTCTCCTCGAGCTCGACTCGGCCATCAACGCCCGCATCCGGCAGGGCGAGGACAGCCCCGACCTGGACAATGCCGACGCCACGTTCCGCGCGCTCATCGCCCGCCTCGGCGAGCGCGCCGAGGTCGGGGCGCGCGACCCGCGCAGGGTGCTCGATCCGTTCGTGACGGCGCTCCTCGAGCTCCGCACCCGGGCCCGCGCGACCCGCGACTGGGAGACGGCCGATCTCATCCGCGACCGGCTGGCGGCGGCCGGGGTCGAGGTCCGGGACGCGGCGGGGGGCTCGACCTGGGTCCTCGCGGAGCCTTCGGGGGACTGACCCTACCTGCCGGCCGCGATCGCCACGTGCCAGGCAGCCCGCACGGGGGCGCCCGCCGGACGGGCCGGCGTCAACGCGGTCACATGAGGGACGAACGCCCCTTGTCGCTCGACGCGGCCCGCCGCATCCTCCGCACATGCGCCAGCCACGCAGACGGATCCTCGGGCGAAGCGCGTCGATCGCCGCGGCGGGGCTCGCAGCGCTCTCGATCGTGCTCGGTGCCTGTTCAGCAGGCGTGTCGTCGTCCGCATCGCCGACTGCGGGCACCACCCCCTCACCCCCACCGGAGGCCAGTGCCATGGCGACGTCGTCCTCCCTGCCGGCCACCCTCACCCTCGCGTCGCCCGCATTCGCGAGCGACGGCCCGATCCCACGCGAGCACACCTGTCGTGGCGCGGACGTGTCGCCGGCCCTCACGTGGCAGGGCGTTCCGGCGGGCGCAGCCGCGCTCGTCCTCTTCGTCGACGACCCCGACGGGCGCGACTGGGTCCACTGGAGCGTCCTGGACCTCCCGGCAACCGACGGGGGCCTGCCGCGCGGCGTGTCGCCGACCGCCGATCCACCGCCGCAGGGCCGCAACGACTTCGGGCGGGTCGGGTACGGCGGTCCCTGCCCGCCCTCGGGCACGCACCACTACCGGTTCACGCTCTACGCGCTGGCGGCACCCCTGGGCGTGGCCGGCCATCCGGACGGCGCGACCGTCCGCGCCGCGCTGAAGAGGGCCACCGTCCTCGCGCAGGTCACGCTCGTGGGGACGTTCCGCGCCTGAGACCGCCTCAGGATCCCGGGTCGCGCTGCTCGAGCGCGACGGACACCCGTGCGCGGGGCGCCGGGCGCCACGCGCCCGGCGCCGGACATCACGTGCCCGGCGGGATCTCCAGCCAGCCCTCGCGCAGCGCGCGCGTGGCGAGCTCGGTTCGCGACGCCACGTCGAAGCGCTCGTACAGGCGATGCAGGTGCGTCTCCACGGTCTTCGAGCCGATCCCCAGGGCAGCGCCGATCTCGTCGTTCGTGCGACCCTCGATCACCAGGCGCACGACGTCCAGCTCGCGGGCGGTCGGCCGGCGGTCGCCCCCGGCGCCCGGTCGGACCGAGAACGACATCCCGCCGTCCGCTGCCCGCCGGATCGCCTCGACGAGCTCGCTGATGGGCGCGGTCTTCAGCACGTAGCCGGAGGCACCGTTGCGGAGCGCGGCATCGACATACTGGGGATAGGCGAACGACGTGAGCATCACCACGGCCGCTCCGGCGGCGTCCCGCAGCTCGGCTAGGAGCCGGAGCCCGCTGTCCGATCCGAGGCGCACGTCGAGAACGAGCACGTCGACGTGTCCGGACAGCGCCAGCGTCCGGGCGTCGTCGACGGTCTCGCCTTGGC
This sequence comes from uncultured Chloroflexia bacterium, assembly GCA_963713285.1. GTDB lineage: Bacteria > Chloroflexota > Limnocylindria > Limnocylindrales > CSP1-4 > CTSoil-043. The sequence continues at coordinate 106,410 of CAVQLA010000010.1, forward strand.
CGGTCACGACGAACCCCGGGACCTCCGCCAGAAGCGCGGCCGTCCCCTCGCGCACGACCGGATGGTCGTCGACGACGGCGACGCGAACTGGGCGGCTGGCCGCGCCCGTGCTACCGGCGTCGTCGGCGCTCATGGTGCCCTCCACTCGAGCGAGACGCGGGTGCCGCCGTGGGGCCACGCGCGGATCGAGAGGAGGGCCCCGATCTGCTCGGCGCGCTGCTGCATCGTCGCCAGGCCGTAGTGGCCGGGCTGGGGCTCGATCCTGCGCGACGCGACGTCGAGGCCGGGACCGGCGTCGTCGACGGCCAGGGTCGCGCCCGTCGGGGTCGTCGCGTAGCGCACGACGACCGGCGGCCCGCCGTGCTTGACGGCGTTCGAGATCGCCTCCTGGGCGACGCGGAAGACCGCCAGCTCCACGCCGGCCGGCGGCCGCACGGGGTCGCTGCGCTCGAGCCGGATCTCCTCGCCCGTCGCGCCGGCGACCTGGCCGACGAGCCAGTCGAGCGCCGGCCCGGCGCCGAGCTCGTCAAGGATTGGCAGGTGCAGCTCGCCGCACAGCTCGCGGAGGCGCTCGGCGACCGAGCGAGCCATCTCGGCGGCCTCGGCCTGGCCGCTCGCGTCCAGGCGCCGGACGAGCAGCGTCAGCTCCTGCAGCGCGACGTCGTGGAGCTCGGCCGCCAGTCGGGCACGCTCCGCCTCGGTGACCGTGACGACGAGGTCCTGCTGGAGACGGGCCCGCGCCAGGCGACGACTCGCCAGGCGCCAGCCGACGAGGATCGCCGCCAGCGTTGGGGCGAGGAGCCACCACTCCCACTGGATCCCCGTGGCGTTCGCCCCGGCCACGGCCACGGCCGGAAGGACGGCTGCGGTGAGCAGCCAGCCGGGGCCCGGGCTATCGGCATCGGCGAGCGGCGACCGGTTGCGCTCCTGCGTGCCCGCGAGGACGGCCATGGGGACCAGGCTCACCAGGAGGAGGGCAAGGAGCCGGGCCGGTGGGATCAGGACCGCGGCCGCGGCGGCAGCGACGGCCGCGCCGATGGCGACGAACCGCCACGGACGCCGGCGGATCCCGGCGGCGATGGCGTCGGCGAGGAGGAGCGAGGCGAGCACGGGCGCCAGCATCGCCGCCAGGCCGCCGACCTCGGTCCCCAGCCGGCCGATCGGATCCGCGAGCAGGGGGATGGCCGACGCGCACGCAAGCGGGATGGCGAGCCCCCGGGGCACCGCGCCGGCCAGGCCGCCAATCATCCCGGCGAGCACGAGGAGCCCGAGGACGAAGACGACGATGGCATACGAGAAGCGGTCCTCGAGGAGGCCCAGGTCGACCTGGACGATCGTGCTGCCGCCGGGATCCGCGAGCGCGATCAGCCTGGCCTCCGACTGCGGGGCGCGCCATACGAACCCGACGCTCCGCGGGCTGTAGAGCGTCGTGTCGACGAGCTCGGTCAACGCGTATCCGTCGGCCCCGAGGACGAACATCCCGGACCGCACGCCCGCGATCACCGCGTCGCTGCCCGGCGTCACGGTGCCGACGATGTAGCGAGGCGAATTCGGCCCGTTGCTCGCGCAGGGGGTCGCGCGCTCAGAGCAGCCCGGCGGCCACGGCTCCCAGCCGGGGCGCTGGACGATCGTGAAGCCCGCTTGCGGCGACTGGGTGAGCCACACCAGCCCGGCCACGACCGCCACGAGCATGGTGATCGTGAGAGCCAGGACGTCGCGGAGGCGTGTCGGAAGCACGGGACGAACGTAGACCTCTGCACGGGCGCGGACAAGTCCGGAAGATCATGGAACGACCCCCCGGGATCCGACGAATGGTTGGCCCCTGTTCGCGCGACTACGTTCGGGACGACAGACCTCAGCGCGTGGAGTCCCGAGATGCAGGCAGACCGCATGGCGAACCCGTCGTTCACGGAGGCACCGGGGCTCGCCGTGGCCGCCCCCGACGCCGCCCCCGACCCCGACCCCGTCGCCGCCGCCTACGCGGCCCACGCCCCGGAGCTCCACGCCTACGTCCTGGCCCGCTTCGGCGGCCACGTGACGGCCGAGGACGTCGTCCAGGAGGCCTTCGCCCGGCTCGTCCGCGAGGTGGCGGCCGGTCGGGCCCCCGACGCGGTCCGGCCCTGGCTCTACCGGGTCGCCCACAACCTCGCCGTGTCCGAGCTGCGGAGCCCCGGCCACCGCGAGGCCGAGCTCGACGTCCCCGGCCGCCCGGAGCCGCGGGCCGCCTCGGCCGAGGCCGAGCTCGAGGCCTGGTCGGTCGATCCCGCGCTACGCGCCGCCCTCGGAGCGCTCAGCCCCGCCGCCCGGCTCTCGGTCCTCCTCGCCGCCGACGGCTACTCGAGCCGCGAGATCGCCGCCGTCGTCGGCCGGACCGAGCTCGCGTCCCGGGCCCTGCTCTGCCGGTCCCGCCGCGCCCTCCGCACGCTCCTCGCCGGCACCGAGCTCGCCGCCGTGGGAGCCGCCCGCCGCGCCGCCGGGCCGCAACTGGCGGCGTGAGGGACGGTCGCAGACGCCTCGCGGCGATCGCAGGCTCCGATTCGGGCCGACGTCGTCGCGGAGTACTGTGGTGGCCAGAAGGAGGTTTGCCGTGGTCAAGGATGCGAACGGACGCGAGGGCCTGTCGGCCGGCGCGATCGCCAAGGAGCTGGGCGTCGCGCCGCCGGCCGTAAAGAAGGCGCTGGGCGAGCTCAAGATCGAGCCCGACTTCGTGAAGGCCGGCTGCGCGTACTACTACACCGAGAGGATGGACACGCTGCGGCCGAAGCTCACGTAGGCGCGGCCCGCGGCTCCCGACCCCCGCGCCGCTCGACCGGGCGCGGTAGGCTCACCGCGAGCGGCGAGAACTGCAGCGAGCCGCGAGCGCGGCGGCGGGCAGCGGCCGCGAGGGCAACGGGACGGAGGCATGCGATGGGCGACAGGGCGGAGATCGGCGTCTTCGGGGGCTCGGGCTTCTACTCGCTGCTGGAGGACGTCCGCGAGGTCAAGGTCGACACGCCGTACGGCGCACCCTCCGACAGCGTCTTCCTGGCCGACGTGGGCGGGCGGAAGGTCGCCTTCCTGCCCCGCCACGGGCGACGCCACAGCATCCCGCCGCACCGCATCAACTACCGGGCCAACGTCTGGGCGATGCGCGCGCTCGGCGTGAAGGCCGTCATCAGCCCGTGCGCCGCCGGCTCGCTGCAGCGCGACGTGGCGCCCGGCGACTTCGTCGTCTGCGACCAGTTCGTCGACCGGACCCGGAACCGCGAGGACACCTTCTTCGACGGCCCGATCCCGAGCCACCTGAGCTCCGCCGAGACGTACGACCCGACGCTCCGGCAGATCGCGATCGACGTCATCCGCGAGCACGGGATCCCGGTCCACGAGCAGGGCACGGTCGTCGTCATCTCCGGCCCGCGCTTCTCGACGAAGGCCGAGTCGAAGTGGTTCTCCGATGCCGGGTGGGAGGTCATCAACATGACCCAGTACCCGGAGGCGTTCCTCTGTCGCGAGCTCGGGATGGCCGTGGTCAACATCAGCCTCATCACCGACTACGACGCCGGCGTGCACGAGGGGACGGAGGCGGTCGACGCGCAGAGCGTTCTCGAGGTGTTCCAGCAGAATGCGGCACGGATCCAGAAGGTCGTCCTCGAGATGATCCGGCGCTTCCCGGCCGACCTGGACGCGCTCGGTGCGCGCGACGCGCTCGCCGTCACCCGCGGCGACGGTCACGTGATCACGGCAGAGGACATCCGGCTCTTCGAGACCGGCCTGTAGGCTCGCGCCCTCCGCCCGCCCCGGTCAGATTCCCGGATCGGCCGCGATCCGGCCGGCCGCGATGGCGGCGACGAACGCCGCGTGGTCGCGCTCGTTCTGATCGGCGTAGGCCGTCGCGAAGTTGCCGATCGCGTGGTCGAACGCCCTGTCGGTGCCGAGATAGCCGGCGATCTCGGCCGGCTGGCCCGAGCGGGCGTGCCCCCGCGCGAGCGCCCACCCGCACAGCTCACCCCAGGTCGCGAGGTCCTCCGGCGTCATGGCGTCGACGACCGCCCCGCCCTTCTGGTCCTGCAGCTGGCGCACGTACCAGTGCCGCCCGTGGCTGCCGACGGTCCAGCCCAGGAACACGTCGCTCGCGGCCTGGAGACGACGCTGGCCGGCCACGACACGAGCGCCGTGGGACGGCTGGGAGCTGGGCGGGAGGTACCGCTCGAGCACGGAGGCCTCGGCCTGCTTGGCCTGGAGGAAGAGGGGGTCCTCGTCTCCGCCGAGGAGGAGGGCGGCAAACGCAGCGAGCCCCACGCTGCCGACCCCGACGACCTTCAGCGCCGCATCAACCAGCTCGTAGCGGTCGAGAAGAACGCGACGGTCTTCCTGGATGGTGTCGCGATATCCGGCCAGCGTCGCCGCGAGGAGGTCCGGCGTGGCTTCGGCGGGGTGCGTGATGACAGGCGGATGGTCGACGATCCGGCGGCGTCCCTCCGCATCGACCGCGGTCAGCTTCGGCAGCTCGTGGAGGGCATCGTGGTGGTGGGCGGCCCGCACCGTCTGCTGGAGGAACGGCCGCGCGCGCTTGTCGACGTAGGCCAGGATCCCGGCAACGTCGACCCGGGCGTAGTAGACGTCGATCGCGCGCATCTCCGCGTAGGCCATCATCCGCTCGCGGTACGCGGCGACGGCCCGGTGGACGGCGTGCCGGGTGACATGGGCGTCGAACCGCCGCGTCCGGCCGGCGACGGCGATGCTGGCGGCGAGGCGCTTGACGTCCCACTCGAAGGGGCCGTGGAGCGTCTCGTCGAAATCGTTGATGTCGAAGACGAGGTCACGCTCGGGTGACGCGAAGAGGCCGAAGTTGGACAGGTGGGCGTCGCCGCACAGCTGGACGACGATCCCGCTCGTCGGCGTCGCGGCCAGGTCGGCAGCCATCGGCAGCGCCGCACCCCGGTAGAACGAGAAGGGCGTGACCGCCATGCGGCCGTACCGGATCGGCACGAGGCTCGACATCCTGGTGGCGGCCTGCTCCTCGAGGAGCGCGACCGGGTCGGAGCGGTCGGGCGCCGGCCGCCAGCCGGCGTGGGCCGCCGGGGGGACGCGGGTGCGTGTCGCCTCGCCGTACCGCCGGCGCTCGTCGCGCGAGGGCAGTGGAGACATGGCGCCGCTCAGCCTTCCGCCGGCGACGTCCCGGCAGCCGGTGCCGCGCCCGCGGGATCCGTGGCCGGCGTGGCCCGATAGGCAGCGACCAGGTCCGTGACGGTCGCAAGGATGCGGTCGGCACCGATCTTCCCGGTCAGGCCGTAGGCGTCGAGCTGCGCACGGACCTTCGGGCTCAGGTCGCAGATCGCGAAGGTGACGCCCGTGCGCGCCAGCTCCTCCTTCACCTGGCGAACCGTGTCCGCCCCCGAGTAGTCGATGTCGCCGATCGAGGACCCGGCGACGGCGAGCCAGCGGATCGGCGGGTCCGCGCCCTCGACGAGGTCCATGATCTCCTCGCTGAAGCGGCTCCCGTTGGCGTAGTACAGGCTGGCACCGAACCGGTAGAGAACCAGGCCGGGTTCCAGCTGCGTGCGGTCGGCGAGCGGCGTCAGCGCCACCTCGCCGTCGGGCGATCTGCCGACCAGCGTGTCGTACGGACGGTAGCTGTGGTAGATGTGCTCGATGATCGAGAGCGCCATCGCCAGGATGATCCCCTGCTCGACGCCCACCACGACGACGGTCACCGCCGTGATGAAGGCAACTGCGAACTCACCCGGGCGGACGCGCGCGATCGCGGCCATGCCGCGGTAGTCGACCAGGCGCAGGCCGATCAGGAAGACGACGGCGGCCAGCACGGCGTTGGGCATGTACGCCAGCGGGCCCGTGAGAAAGAGCAGGACCGCGGCGACGATCACGCCCGCCGTGAGCTGCGAGACCTGGCTCCGGCCCCCGGCGCTGTCCACCATCTCGGTCTTGGTGGGGCTGCCGTTCACGACGAACGTGCCGGTGATCCCGGCCGCCGCATTCGCGAGGCCCAGGCCGACGAGGTCGACGTTCTCGTCGAAGCTGTCCCCGTACTTCATGGCGTAGGCTCGCGACGTCGCGGCGCTCTGGGCGAGGATCACGACGACCATCGAGATGACCGTCGGGAGCAGGGCCGTGATGTTGGCCGCGGTGATCGCGTCGGTGGGGACGCTGAGAGAGGGCAGCCCGCCGGGCACCGTCCCGAGCGTCGTGACGCCCTGGGCGCCAAGGTCGAGGACGTAGCTCGCGGCGATCGCCCCGACGACGGCGATGAGGGCGCCGGGGATCGCCTTGTTGACCCTGCCCAGGCCGATGATCACGACCAGCACCGAGACCGACACGACGAGCGTCGGCACGCTGGTCCCGGTCGGGATCGCCTGCAGTGTCTCCACGAACTTCTGGATCGTGCCGCCGCTCTCGCCGCTGATGCCGAACATCCCGCCGACCTGGCCCATCGCCACCTGGATGCCGACGCCGGTCAGGAACCCGATCAGGACGCTGCGGGACAGGAAGTTGGCGATGAACCCGAGCTTCAGGAGCCGCGCGGCGACGAGGAGCACGGCGCACATGAGTGCGGCCAGTGACGCGAGCTCCACGTACTGGGGCGAGTCGGCCGCGGCCCCCATCGCCAGCAGGCCGGTGGCCATGATCGCCGCGGTCGCTGAGTCCGCTCCCACGACCAGGTGGCGCGACGAACCGAAGATCGCGAAGGCGAGGATCGGCAGGAGGAGCGTGTAGAGGCCGGTGATCACCGGCGTGCCGGCGATCTTGGTGTAGCCCATGACCTCCGGGATGGCCAGGGCCGCGAGCGTCGCGCCGGCGAGTGCGTCCATCGGCAGGCGTGCCGGGTCGAGGGGCAGAAGCCCTCCGAGGATCGGCGCCGAGCGCCGCTTCTGTCGAACGGTCGTAGACGCCACCGGCGTGCCTCCTCCCTCGGCGGCCGCCCTCCCGGCCGTCGGGCGCATCATGCCCCGCCGCGGGGCCTACGGCGCGGCGAAGACGAAGCTCTGCACGATCGGCGCGGCCGCCGCGAGGATCTGGTCCCAGAGCGAGCCGTCGAACGCGTCGATGTCCACGACGACCGTCCCGCCGCCCGGCACGTCGAGCAGGCTCAGCCGCAGGCGCTCGCTGCCGGCCACGGTCCAGATCAGGTCGCTGTCGGAGTCCACGAACAGGGGCACCGCGGCGAGGCCGTTCGAATACGGGCAGGAGGCGGTCCACCCGGGCGCGATGGCCACGTCGATCTCGGTCCCGCGCAGGCCGCCGACGGTCACGATCCTGGGAGCGCTGACCGACAGGCCGGGGAGCCCGCGAATCCACGTTGCCAGCGCGACCGACGTCCCACCGACGCCCGGCTCGGCCGAGTCCGGGCAGGCGGGATCCTGCGAGGCGGGCTCCGGATCGCGGAACAGGTAGATCCCGGTGACGCTGGCGGCGGTGGGCTGCAGCGCGAAGAACGGGGCCGTGTCTGAGGGGTTCCACCAGCCGTCCGGGACGCTGAAGGTGACCGGCGGCTGGAATGCTCGCGACGTGTAGGTCCCGGCCGGGAGCGCGGACGGCCCGCTGGGAGCGGGCGTGGCGGCGGCGGCCTGGCACCCGGCGAGCAGGGCGGCGGCCAGGACGAGGGGCATCCCCGCCGCGGCGAGCGTCGTCATCGGCCGATGGTGCACCGGGGGGGCCTCCTGCTCTGGGGCGCCCGACGATCAGAGCACCGCGACGCAGTCTAGCGGCGCCCGCCGCCGACGAGTGGACGGACGTTGGCGGACCGTCGAGGGCATGGTCGGCCGCGGCACGCCGAGCGCACCGCGGCGGGCCCGGCCGGACGGCGCGTCGTTGCACCGGGCAGAATCGGCGAGACAGCCGCGAGGATGGGGGACAAGCCAGGTGAGATCGAGCCCGGGCATCGATGTCGCCCTCGAGGTGACCCCCAAGCGAACCTTCGCGGTCGCGGTCGACTGGCCGGGCTGGGCGCGCGCCGGGCGCGGCGAGGACGAGGCGCTCGACGCCCTGGTCCGCGCAGGTCCGCGCTACGCGGCGGTCTGCACGGCCGCCGGGATCGACCTCGCGCTGCCCGCGGATCGTGCGGGGCTGGTGGTCGTCGACCGGCTGCCCGGGACGAGCACCACCGAGTTCGGAGCGCCCGGCGTGCCGCTGCCGGGGGACGACACGCCGCTGGACGACGCGGCGCTGGCGCGGCAGGCGGCGATCCTGCAGGGCGCGTGGGAGGCGTTCGAGGCGGCGGTCACCCGCCACGCGGACGTCGTGCTGGCGACGGGGCCCCGGGGCGGGGGGCGCGACATCGCGAAGATCGTCGCGCACGTCCAGGAGGCCGACCGCGCCTACCTCGTCCAGCTCGGCGCCCGGCCGCCGAAGACGGCCGCCGGGCCCGTGCCGATCGCCGAGCTCCACGCCGCTGCCCTCGCGGCGCTCCGGGCACGGTCGCGGGGCCTGCCGGTGACCGACCCGGCAAGGGTCACGAAGCCGTGGCCGCCGCGCTACTACGTGCGCCGGGCGGCGTGGCACTGGCTGGACCACGCCTGGGAGGTCGAGGACCGGGCGGCGTCCCGATCCTGAGCGCGACCGGGGCCGGACCGCTGGCGCAGCGACCCGCCGCCCGGCCTACAGCGCGGCGACCGCCTCCTGGAGCCGTTGCGTGGCGACCGCGGCGTCCGTGTCGGCGTCGAAGATCAGCGGTTTGCCGACGACGAACTCGACGTCGCCCCGGAACGAGCTCGGCAGCCGCCGCCGGTCGATGATCGAGATCCGGTTGACCCGCAGCTTCACCGGCACGATCGGCGTGCCGCCCTCCACCGCGATGAGGCCGGCCCCCGCCTTGAACGGCTGGAGCGGGCCCCCGACGGTCAGCATCCCCTCCGGGTAGAGGAGGATGTGGAAGCCCTTGTCCAGCCGTGCCCCGAGCAGCTCGAGGCTGCGTCGGACCGACCCCTCGCGCGCCAGCGGAAAGGCGTTCGCGAGGACGGAGGCGAGGACGCCCTTGACCGGGTTGCCGTAGATCGTCTCGGCGCCGGCCGCCACCGAGAGCTTCCAGCGGACCGAGAGCGGCAGGCGGCTGAGGATGATCGCGTTGTCCAGGTGGAGGCAGTGGTTGGGCGTGATGAGGACGGGCCCGTCGAGGTCGCGGAGCGCCTCCATCCCGGTGGTCCTGACCCGGTAGAACAGGGTGGCCAGGGGGTACATCACGAAGAGCTGGGAGGCGACGCCGACGGCGCGGACGAGCGGGCTGAGGGGCCAGCTCCAGCGCATCGGCTTGCGCTTCTGGCCCCGGGCGGCCTCGACCATCGCGGCGACCTCGGCCACGGTCGCGTCCGGGGCCAGGGCGTCGTCGTCGAGATAGATCCCGAGCTCCTCCTCGATGACGCCGAGGAGCTCGACCCGCTTGAGCGAGTCCATCTCGAGGTCCGACTCGAGGCGGGCGGTCGGGACGAGCCGGTCGGCGGGGATCTCCGCCACCTGCGCGATGACGGCCGCGACGGGGTCGGCCGGGAGCGCGTCGAGCCTGGCCCCGATCCTCGTCGAGCCCGCGGTCGCCGTCGCGGCCCCGGCGGCAGCCGCCGCGATCAGCTCCGGCAGCCGCTCCAGGACCAACGGCTTCTTCACCTTCAGGGTGTGGGTCCGGGGCAGGTCCTCCTCCGGCCAGACCGTGAAGCCGCGGATCCGCTGGTGCGGGGCCAGGCGCCCGTTGGCGGCCTTGACGACGTCGGCGGCGACCGCCGGGTCGTCGAGGAGCAGGACGGCGTGGACGCGAAGGTCGGCGCCCGGCGGCCAGCCCACGACCGCCGCGTCGGTGAGGCGCTCGTCCTGGCGGAGGATCGCCTCGACATCCTCCGCGTAGACCTTCTGGCCGTCGGGCAGGGCGAGCATGTCCTTCTTGCGCCCGCGGAAGACGAGGAACCCGTCCGGCGTGATCTGGCCGAGGTCGCCCGTGTGGTACCAGCCGTCGGCGTCGATCGCGGCCGCGGTGGCCTCCGGGTTCCGCCAGTAGCCGGCGAAGCGGCCGGGGCCGCGGGCCAGGACCTCGCCGTCGTCGGCGAGACGGATCTCGACGCCGGGGATCGGCTCGCCGACCGTCTCCATCCGGTTCCGTTCCGGACGGGTGAACGTGACGACCGGCCCCATCTCCGTCGCCCCGTACCCCTGGAGCACGTCGACCCCCATCTCCGTCCAGCGCTTGCCGAGCTCGACGTCCATGGCCGACGCGCCGAGGCCGACCGTGTGGAGTCTGCCGCCGATCGGGGAGAGGACCGGCGAGAAGAGGATCCGCCGGGCGGGCTTCGGGAGCGGCCGGGCGAGGGCGTGGAGGCGTTCGAACGCCTCGCGGCGGCCGGCCTGGTCCACCCGCCGCTCGATCGCGGCGTCGATGAGGCGGAGGCCCTGCGGGACGATGAGGAGGATCGAGGCCTTGAAGTCGCGGAACGTCCGCAGGAGCACGATCGGCTGGCGGCTCACCGGGTAGACCACGCTGGCCCCCACGGTCAGCGGGGCGATGAAGCCCAGGACCTGCTCGTAGAGGTGGGAGAGCGGGAGGACGGAGACCATCCGGTCGTCCTTGCCGAACGGCACGATCGCGGTCATGCCGGCGGTCACAGCCAGGAGGTTGCGGTGGCTGAGCATCGCCCCCTTCGGGTCGCCCGTCGTCCCGCTCGTGAAGACGATCTCTGCGAGGTCGTCCGGGGCGACGGGGGCCGGCGGCAGCGGCTCCGCGCGCCGGGCACGGTCCGGCAGCGCCTCGACGAGGACGACCGGGAGGCCGATCTCGCGGGCGGCCTTCTCGGTCTGGCGCGACGCGATGACGACGCGCGCGTCCGTCTGCTGGGCGATCTTGCGCCCGAACTCGACGGGGTGCCGGACGTCGAGTGGCACGGCGACGCCACCGGCGTGGAGGAGCCCGAAGAACGCCAGCCCCCATTCGGGCCGGTTCACCGACCAGAGGATCGCCCGGTCGCCGGGAGCGACGCCCTCGTCGACGAGCACGCGGGCAACCCGCGGAACCATCGCCCGGAGGTCGCGATAGCGCACCGTGCGGGTCCTGAAGGAGGGGCGGATCATCAGCGCCGGCCGCCGGTCGAACCGGGCTCCGATCTCCTCGATCATCTCGACGAGCGTCTCCATCGACCGAACCTCCATGGGACGGCAGGGCTCAGTGCCCGGCCTGGTGCGCGAGTGTCGCGAGGGCCTCGTTCGCCCCCGCCGTCAGGGGCGGGTAGTGGCTGAAGACGATCGTCGCCACGTCGAGCGCCGCGAGGCGGCGGACGCTCGCCTTCGCGGCCGCGTAGTCGTCGCTGTAGAGGCGGCTGGCGAAGATGACGCGACCCCGCTGGACCTGCAGCGTGTCGCCGGTGAAGAGAATCCGGTCGCGGGCCGCGTAGAGGCAGATGCTGCCGGGCGTGTGGCCGGGCGTGTGGACGACCCGCAGGCCGCCGAGGACGGGGAGCACGTCGCCGTCCTCCAGCGGGTGGAACCGGGCGGGCGGACGCACGACCGACGCGAAGATCCGGCCCCGGGACGGGCGGCGGAGGGCCTCGCGGACCCCCACCTGCAGGCGCTCGAAGTCGGCCGGGTGGATGCAGACCTCGGCGCCGGCGGCTTCGAGCTCCGCCGCGGTGCCGGCGTGGTCGGGGTGGCCGTGGGTGATGACGACGCGGCGCACGTCGCCCAGCGTGCGGCGGAGCTCGGCCAGGCCGCGCTCGATGCGGCCGAGAGATCCGGCGACACCCGCGTCGACGAGGGTGACCTCGGTCTCGAGCACGGCGAACACGTTCACACTGACGGCCGAGGGCACGCTCACGAGGTTGATCGCGTGGACGTTCGCGGCGATCTCCATGCCCTCTCCCGCGTCGGCTGCCCCGGCCTTCTCTGCACGGCGGGGGCGTCGCGATCGTCGGGCCCGCGCCGGAGCCGCGTACAGGGTCGAATGGCCTGCCGGTTGCCGTCGCGCGGGCGACCGGACCGCGTGGGGGCCGGTGTACGCTTCCGGCACTGGCACGACGCGGTCTTGGGAGGTCCGGGAGATGAACGAGCTGAGCCGGCGGGGGGCGCTGGACCTGGCCACCATCCGCGCGGCACCGAAGGTCCTCCTCCACGACCATCTCGACGGCGGGCTGCGGGCGCAGACGGTCATCGAGCTGGCCCGCGACGTCGGCTACACCGGCCTCCCGACGACCGATCCGGGGGAGCTGGACGCCTGGTTCCGGCGCGGCGCCGACCGCAAGGACCTCGTCCTCTACCTCGACGGCTTCGCCCACACCGTGGGCGTCATGCAGACGCCGGAAGCCCTCGAGCGGGTCGCCGCCGAGTGCGCCGAGGACCTCGCCGCCGATGGCATCGTCTACGCCGAGATCCGCTTCGCCCCCGAGCTCCACACCGAGCAGGGCATGGCGCTCGACGAGATCGTCCGCGCGGTCCTCGCCGGCTTCCGCCGCGGCAGCGAGGGACGAGCTATCGAGGTGCGCACGCTGCTGACGGCGATGCGCACGGCCGCCCGCTCGCTGGAGATCGCCGAGCTGGCCGTCCGATTCCGCGACGAGGGGGTCGTCGGCTTCGACATCGCCGGCGCGGAGAAGGGCTACCCGCCGTCTCGCCACCTCGACGCGTTCCACCTGATCGCCCACGAGAACTTCCACTTCACGATCCACGCCGGCGAGGCCTTCGGGCTGCCGTCGATCTGGGAGGCGCTCCAGTGGTGCGGCGCCGAGCGGCTGGGCCACGGCGTGCGGATCGTCGACGACATCGGTGCCGGTCCCGACGGGCGGGTGGCGCTGGGGCGGCTGGCGGCCTACGTCCGCGACCGGCGCATTCCCCTGGAGATGTGCCCGACGTCGAACGTGCACACCGGTGCCGTCGCGTCGATCGAGGAGCACCCGATCGACCTGCTGCGCCGCCTCCGCTTCCGGGTCACGGTCAACACGGACAACCGCCTCATGAGCGGCGTCACGCTCTCGTCGGAGTTCGCGGAGCTGGTGCGGGCCTTCGGCCTCGACCTGGCCGAGATGCAATGGCTGACGCTCAACGCGATGAAGAGCGCCTTCTGCTCGTTCGACCAGCGGCTGCGCCTCATCAACGAGAGGATCAAGCCGGGCTACGCGCGCCTGGCGGCCGCGGCGTCCCAGGCGGACATGCTGGTCGGTTGACGCCAGGCCGCGCGTTCGCTGGTACTTCCGGGTAGGAGTGCCGGCGGCGGGGGTCCGCTTCAATGGGCGCTGCAATGGAGCGGCGGGCACCCACCACCGCGTTCTCTGCGACGGACGACGTCGCAGCCGGCGCCGTCGACACCACGTCGGCCGTGCGCCGCCTCCTCGTGCGCGGGTTCGGCGCGATCGGGGCGATCGGCGCGGCGGGCCTCGTGGTCGCGGCCGCCGGTGGCGCGCTCGGCCTCGTGGTCGCGTTCGTGGGGGCAGGGATCGCCGCCGCCGTGGTGCTGCAGCGCGTCGTCCGCGACGTCGAGACCCTCCAGGCCGGACTCCAGGAGGACCTCCGCGCGGCCCGGGCGGCCTACGATCGGGCGAGCCTCGACGCGCGCCTCGATCCGCTCACCGGGCTCGGCAACCATCGCGCCTTCCAGGAGGAGCTGACCCGCCAGGTGGCCCTTGCGGTTCGCGAGGGTCGCCCCGTCTCGCTGGTGATCATCGACCTCGACGACCTCAAGCGCCTGAACGACACCGACGGTCACGCGGCCGGCGACCAACTGCTCGCGATGGTCGGCCGCCTGATCCGGGCCACCCTGCGCCCCGCCGACCGCTCCTTCCGCATCGGCGGCGACGAGTTCGCCCTCCTGCTGCCCTCCACGAGCACGGAGGCGACCTACGGCGTCGTCCGCCGGCTGCTGGCCAGCGCCACGGGCGGCCACCCGATCCTTCACGAGACCCGGCGCTTCTCGTTCTCGGCGGGGATCTCGACGTGCCCGACGCCGAGCGCCGACGCGGTGCGCCTCTCCCACCACGCCGATGCCGCCCTCTACTGGGCCAAGCGCCACGGCCGGACGGACATCCAGGTGTTCGATCCGATGCGCCACGGTGCCGTCGACGACGAGCGCTCCGTCGAGGAGCTCGGCCTGGCTGTCGCGACGGTGACGGAGCGCCGGCAGCTTCGCCCCGTCTACCAGCCGATCATCTCCCTCACGACGGGCGAGCCCGTCGGCTTCGAGGGGCTGATCCGGCCGGCGCCGGGATCGAGCTTTGCGAACGCGCAGGCCCTGTTCACGGCGGCCGAGGTCACCGACCGGACGGTGGAGCTCGACATGGCCGCCATCGAGACGATCACCGCGCACGTCGACCGGCTGGCCCCCGGCGTCTACCTCGGCCTCAACCTCTCGCCGCGGACCCTCGAGACGGACCAGTTCCACGTCGGCGAGCTGGTCGGGATCCTGCGCCGGTACGGCCTGGCTCCGGAGCAGATCGTCGTGGAGCTCACCGAGCGCGAGGCGATCGAGGATCTCGAGCGCCTCAAGGGCAGCCTCGCCCGCGTGCAGGCGGCCGGCATGCGCATCGCCGCGGACGACGTCGGCGCGGGGAACGCCGGCCTGCGCCTGCTCAGCGAGATCGCCTTCGACATCGTCAAGATCGACCTGTCGCTCGTCCAGCGGGGCCTGCTGCAGGAATCGTCCCTGGCGGTCCTCCGCGGCCTCCGCGAGATGGCCCGCCGGTCGGGCGCAACGGTCGTCGCGGAAGGCGTGGAGACGCCGGAGCAGCTCGTGGCGCTCCGGCGCCTGGGGATCACGGCGGCGCAGGGCTACCTGCTGGGCCGGCCCGGCGAGCGCGCGATCGCCGACCGCGTCGACCTCGACCTGCTGGCGTCGATGTCGAACCTCGACGAGGCGGACATCGCCTCCTGAGCGGGCGCCCCCGCGGCGCCCGGGCGAACGGCACGGGATCCCGGCGACGCCCCGACGGTCAGGCCGTCACGCGTCCCTGACGATGTGCGTGCCGGCCTCGCCACGGACGGCAACCCGGAGGTGCTCCGGGTCCGTGATGACCGCTTCCCTGCCGCCGCGCTCGATGAACCAGATGCAGGCCTCGATCTTGGGCGCCATGCTCCCCGGGGCGAAGTGGGTGCCCTCGGCCAGGTACGTCCGGGCCTCCGAGAGGGTCAGGCGGTCCACCCAGCGCTGCTCGGGTCTTCCGAAGTCGAGCGCCACCTTCTCGACGGCCGTCGCGATCACGAACATGTCGGCGCCGAGCTCGGTCGCGAGGAGCGAGCTCGCAAAGTCCTTGTCGATCACTGCCGGCACGCCGTGGAGGAGACCCTCCTCGTCCGCGACCACGGGGATCCCGCCGCCGCCGACGGTGATGACGACGAACCCGGCGTCCGCCAGCGCCTTGACGGCCGGGAGCTCCACGATGCGCAGCGGCTTCGGCGAGGCGACGACCACCCGGTTGCCGCGGCCCGCGTCCTCGACGATCGTCCAGCCGTCGGCCCGGCGCTGCGCCGCTGCCGCGTCATCCAGGAACGAGCCGATCGGCTTCGTCGGGTTCGCGAACGCCGGGTCGTGCGCGTCGACCTCGGTCTGCGTCACCACCGTGACGGCCTGCCGGTCGAGCCCGAGGCGCGCGAACTCGTGCCCCAGCGCCTGCTGGAACTCGTAACCGATCGCGCCCTGCGAGTCGGCGCCGCAGACGTCGAGCGGCACCTCGTGCAGCTCGTGCGCCGCGAGCTCGGATCGCCGCAGGATGAAGCCCACCTGCGGGCCGTTGCCATGCCCGATCGCCAGGCGCCAGCCGTCGGCGACGAGCGCCGCGATGTGTTGGCTCGTCTCGTGGAGCGCCGCCATCTGATCGGGAACGGTCTGATGCTGCTTGTCCACGATCAGCGCGTTGCCGCCGATCGCCACCACCATGAGGGGATCCGTCATCCCAGCCTCCCCGGCCTGCGGCCGGTCTTGTGTCCGAATCGGCGGCCCGGCCGAGGCAGGAGCCCCGGCCGGGCGTGCTGCGCTCGCGTCGCGCACCTAGCGCATGGTGAGCGCCATCACCGCCTTCTGGACGTGGAGCCGGTTCTCGGCCTCGTCGTAGGCCACCGACTGCGGGCCGTCGATGACGGCGTCCGCCACCTCGACGTTCCGGTCCGCCGGCAGCGGGTGCATCCAGATGGCGTCGTCGGCGGCGAGCGCCATCCGCCGCTCGTCGCTGATCCAGTCGGTGTACTTCCGCCCGATCTCGGCGCCCTCCTCGTCGCTCTTCGCGACGAGGAGCGGGCCCCAGCTCTTGGCGTAGACGATGTCGGAGCCGGCAAAGCCGGCGTCGAAGTCGTCCATCAGCTCGAGGCTGCCGCCCGACGCCCGGGCGTTCTCGGCCGCCTGGTCCACGTACTCCTGGGGCAGCCGGTACTCGGGCGGATGCACGAGGCGGACGTTCATGCCGAAGCGCGTCGTGGCCATGGTGAGGTCGAGCGGCACGGAGAGCGGCTTCTGGTAGCTGGACGCGTAGGCCCAGCTGACCGTGATCGTCTTGCCCCGGAGCTCGCCCTTCTGCTCCCGCATCGTGAGCAGGTCGGCGAGGATCTGGTGGGGATGGAACAGGTCGCACTGCATGTTGAGGACGGGGACCCGGCTCGCCGCGGCGACGGCGCGCTCGTAGGCGTTGCCCTCGCCCCACGTGACGTGGCGGATCGCGATCCCGTCGTTGTAGCGGCCGAGGATCTCGCCGATCTCCTTCGGGGTGTCGCCGTGGGCGATCTGCGTCGTCCGGCTCTCGATGAACTGGGCGTGGCCGCCGAGCTGCGCCATCCCCGCCTCGAAGGACGCGCGCGTGCGCGTGCTCGAGAAGAAGAACAGCATCGCGAGGACCTTGTCGTCGAGGAGCGGGTGCCGGATCCCGAGGGCGCGCTCCATCTTGAGGCGCGCCGCCACCTCGAGGACCGAGTCGACCTCCTCCTTCGTCCACTCCTGGAGGCTGATGAGGTCGCGGCCGCGAAGGCCTGTCTGCATCGGGGGCCTCCTACTCGGCCGCGCCGAGGATGAGCGCGAGCATGCCCATCTTCATGACGACGCCGTTGAAGGCCTCCGCCCAGTAGCGCTGGTGGCGCGTCGCGTCGACGTCCTCCGGCAGCTCGTCCATCCGCGGCAGCGAGTGGAGGATGATCGAGCTGCGCTTCGCCTTGTCGCGCATGAGCTCGCGGGTCACGACGTACTCCGCCGGCGTGATGCCCACGTTGTCGCCGCGCTCGACGCGGGAGGAGGTGTAGTCGGCCTGGACGACCGGCTCCATGTAGATGACGTCGGCCTTGTCGATGACGTCGCGGACGTCGCCGACCTCCTCGTAGTCGACGTTGAGGGCGTCGATCTCGGCCTTGAACTCGGCGGTCAGGCTCATGTCGGGCGGGCCGACGACGTACGCCTTCGCGTCGAACTGGGAGAGGGCGTACAGCATCGAATGCATCGTCCGCATCCGCATGTCGCCGACGAGCAGGTAGGTCAGCCCGTCGAGGGTCCCCAGCTCGTTCTTGACCGTGTAGAGGTCCGTGAGCACCTGGGTGGGATGCTCGCCCCAGCCGTCGCCGCAGTTGATGACAGGCACGGACACCCACTTCGCCGCCTCGTGGGGGGCGCCCTGCTGGAAGTGGCGGATCGCGATGACGTCCGCGTAGTACTCCAGCATGTGGAACGTGTCCTTGATCGACTCCTGGTAGAAGTCGCCGGCGCGCGTCATCTTCGAGTCGGCGAAGCCGAGGACGTGGCCGCCGAGGCGATGCATCGCCGCCTCGTGGGAGAGGCGCGTCCGCGTCGAGGGCTGGAAGAACGCCGTGAGCAGGGTCTTGTTCTTCAGCAGGTCGGTGTTGCGCCGGTCGCGGGCGAACGGCCGCAGGTCGTCGGCGACCTGGTAGACCCGGGCGAACTCGTCCCGGCTGAAGTCCTTGAGGGACAGGATGTCCCGGCCCAGGAAGCTCCGCATCAAATTCCTCCAGTGGTTGCGTGGCGGGAGTGCAGGCGCCGGTGCGCCGCACGCGTGACAGGTTGATCGCCGGGCGCCGGCGTGGGCGGGCGCGATCCGGCGGCCGAGGTGGGCCGCCGTTCGGCGGCCGGAGTGGGCCGCCGCATGGCGCCGGTGAAGAGGACGGCGACGGTCTCGCCGGGGTCGATCGAGCGCGTCCGGACCAGGTCGAGGAGGCCGGCGAGGCCGGACGATCCAGTGTGGTCGACGTCGATGCCGGTCGTCGCGCGCGCGAGAGCGTTGGCCTCCTCGAAGCTCGCCTCCGAGACGACGAGCGGGCCGCCGCCGCTCGCCAGCAGGCCTGCCAGGCAGGCCCGCCAGTCGTACGTCTCGTCGTCGATGATGCCGTGGGCCACGCTGTGCGGCTCGTGCTCCCAGGGCCACATGAAGGCCGAGCGATGGCGGGCCGCGTCCGCGAGGGCGGCCTCGGCCGGCTCGCCGGCGGCGACGCGGCCGCGCACGCGCTCGAAGGCGCGCGCGAGCGGGTGCACCGTCGCCGGCTGCACGGCGTGGATCCGGGGGAGCGGCCTCCCCCCGTACTGTAAGCCACCGATGACAGATGAGAGGAGCGCCCCACCGCCCACCTGGACGACGACGCGGTCCAGGCCGGTCGGCCCGTCGGCCGCGCCCACAACGGCCGCCAGCTCCCAGCCGAGCGTCTCCCCGCCCTCGATCGCGAGGCCGTTCAGGTTCCCCTGGCACGTGAAGGGCACCGCGCCGGCGCCGATCGCGCGGAGCAGCGCATGGTACGTCGGGTCGCCGGCGACGCCCGGCTCGCGCTCGCACACGGTGCAGGCCGCGCCGAGCGCCCGCAGCCGCTCCACGACGACCGGATCCGCGTCCGGCGGGATGAACACGTCGAGGTGGCGCTCCGCGGCCCGGGCCACGACGGCGGCCGCGAGGGCGGCATTCCCGCACGACGCGATCGCGAGGGGAGCGGGCTCGGCCGGCGAGCCTGCTCCCGGGGCCGCGGCACGACGCGCCTCCTCCACGCCCAGCTCCAGGAGCGTCCCGAAGAGGTGGCGGGCCTTGTGCGAGCCGGACACGTTGCCGGTCTCGTCCTTCACCCAGACGCCGCCGGCGGCGGAGAAGCCCAGGGCGTCGGAGAGCGGCCCGCTGCGGGCGAACGGCGTGACCCGGAAGCCGCGTCCGTCGATGAGGTCGACCGCGCTGTCGAGCCCGGCCGCGAAGGCGACGTACGCGGCGTCGCTCCAGCCGAGGGCGCGGGCCCGGTGGTAGGCGTGGAACCGCGTCCGCCAGCGGACGTACGGGTTGGGCGCCGCGGCCTCCTCGGCGAGGGGTCCGGCCGCCGGATCGACGATCCGCCGGAGCACGTGGTCGACGTCGTCACCCGGGCGCGCCGCCGGGCAGGCGAAGGCCAGTGGGCGCGTCGTCGCGGAGGCGCTCGCCGCAGCCGGCGCAGACCAGGGCCGTCGGCAACGCGGCGACGGCTCCGCCGGGAGCTCCCGTCATCCGCCCGCCTCGACGCCGGCCCGGGCGTTCATCTCCACGATGGCCTCGTCCCAGGCGGGCATGCTCGCCCGGAGGTCACGCCAGAAGGCCTGGCTCCGCCGGGCCACGAAGTCCTCGAAGCTGACGCCCTGCTGCTCGACCCACGTGTAGTAGCCCAGGTTGAAGACCCGCTCGCGCTCCGCCGCCGTCAGCTCCAGGAGGTCGTCGGTCCCGGCGCCCAGGACGTGCTCCCCGAACGTCGCGGCCGCCTCCACGGCACCGAACCCGCCGGGGAAGTCGCGGGCGAGGACCTTGTCGACCTCGGTGAGGTACAGGGCGGCCCCGTCGGTCGCCACGGTGACGATGGCATCGTCGGGGCCGAGGTCCAGCTGCTTCGCCGTCTTGATCGCTGCGAGGATGTTGCAGATGGAGGAGATGCCGAGGGACGGGAGCGAGGCCAGCACGGCCTCCCGCACGCCGCGGGCGGCCAGGTAGGCGCGGCCGGCGTCGGTGTTGAAGAGCACGAGGAGCCGGTCGGTCGCCCGGTCGGAGATGTCGACGACGAGGTCCGTGTTCATCACGTTGTGGATCAGCGGGATGTGCTTGTCGCCGATCCCCTGGATGTTGTGCTCACCGAAGCCGTTGCGCAGCATCGTCGGGCACTCGAGCGCCTCGACCGCGACGATCTTCGTCCCGTGGCGGTCCTTGAGCCAGTCGCCCGCGCCGATCGTCCCGGCCGACCCGGTCGCCGAGACGAAGGCCGCCGGGCGCAGCCCCGGCCGCTCCTCCACGAGGGCCTCGACCACGCGCTCCAGCGCCCGCCCGGTCACCGCCCAGTGGACGAGGTGGTTCCCGTACTCGGAGAACTGGTTGAGGATCACGTTCGCCGGGTCGCGCGCGAGGACCGCGCAGGCGTCGTAGATCTCCTTGACGTTGCTCTCCGTGCCGACGGTCCGGATGATGTCTTCGGGCGCCGCGACCCAGCGCTCGAGCCACTGGAAGCGCTCGCGGCTCATTCCCTCGGGGAGGACGGCCACGCCCCGGCACCCCAGGATCCGCGAGATCGCGACGCCGCCGCGGCAGTAGTTGCCGGTCGAGGGCCAGACGGCGCGCTGGGTCGTCGGATCGAACTCGCCGGTGACGAGGCGCGGCACGAGGCAGGCGTACGCGGCGAGGACCTTGTGCGCGGCGATCATCGGGAAGCGGTCGCCGAGCGCGACCACGATGGGGGCCTCCACGCCGGTGAAGGCCGGCGGCAGGACGACGTGCTCCGGCACGTCCACCACGCCGCGGCGGTCCGCCGCGTTGTGCCAGTGGACGCGGAAGAGGTTGCGCGGATCGGGCGCGTCCGGGTCGACGGCGGCGAGCGCGTCGCGCCTCGCGGCCGGGATCGTCGGCGGGTCGATCAGCTCGGCGAAGGTCGGCAGCACGGTCCGCGTCTCGCGGAACCGGCGCATCGTCCGCTCGTAGGCCGTGCGATCGGCGACCCCGCCGCTCGGAACTGCCGTCATCCGTCGCTCCTCCTGGGTGGGCACCCCGCCCGTCCACCGCGGGCACTCCGGCCCGCGCGACGCGCACTTGCTACGGGCCGGCTCGGGCGCGAGTTTCGGGCCGGACGGCACGCTCCCCGGCGGGAGCTGCTGGACGAACATTCGGGCAACGGCGGAGCCACCGGAAGGGCCAGTTGGTCCCCGCCAGCAGGACCGGGGTCGCACGATGGACTTGATCCTCAACGGTGAGCACGTCGCGCTCGACGTCGAGCCTGGCACGAGCCTCCTGGAAGTGCTCAGGGAGGGCTTCGGGCTGCGCTCGATGAAGGACGGCTGCGCCCCCGAGGGCAGCTGCGGGGCGTGCACGGTGCTGGTGGACGGGCGACCGGTGGTCTCGTGCGCGCGTGCCGCTGCAGACGTCGCGGGTCGCGCCGTCGTCACCCTCGAGGGCCTGCCCGACGACCGCCGGGCGGCCTGGGCCACCGCGTTCACCGCCTCCGGGGCCAGCCAGTGCGGCTTCTGCTCGCCGGGGATCGTGATGAAGGCCGAGGGCCTGCTCGCCCGCGAGCCCGCGCCCTCGCGCGGGGCGATCGCCCGCTCGCTTGCCGGCAACCTCTGCCGATGCACGGGCTACGTGAAGATCGTGGACGCCATCGAGGCGGTCGCGGCGGCCCGCCGCGGCGAGCGCGCCCTCCCGGCCAGTCCGGCCGGCGGCGGCGTCGGCGCCCGGGCCGACCGGATCGGCGCCCGGGAGATGGCGCTCGGCGAGCAGCCGTTCGTCGCCGACATGACCGCCCCCGGCATGCTCCACGCCGCCGTGCGCCTCTCCGACCACCCGCGGGCGGTCGTCCGCCGGATCGACACCTCGCGCGCCGCCGCCGCCCCCGGCGTCGTCGCCGTCGTCACCGCCGCCGACGTCCCCGGCGAGCGCGTCCAGGGGCTGATCGCCCACGACTGGCCGGCCTTCGTCGCCGAGGGCGAGGCGACCCGCTACGTCGGCGACGTCCTGGCGGCCCTGGCCGCCCGGACCCGCCGCGAGGCCCGCGTCGCCGCCGCGCTGATCGACGTCGAGTACGAGGTCCTCGAGCCCGTCGCCGACGCCTACGCCGCCCTCGAGCCCGGCGCGCCGGCCGTCCACGAGCGCGGCAACCTCCTCGAGACCTCGGTCGTCCGGCGCGGCGACGCCGCCGCTGCACTCGCGAGCGCGGCCCATGTCGTGAGCGAGCGCTTCACGACGAGCGCGATCGACCACGCCTTCCTGGAGCCCGAGGCCTGCCTGGCGGTGCCGGGCGAGGCGCCGGGCGAGCCGGCCGTCCACCTCTTCTCGCAGGGCCAGGGCGCCTGGGACGACCGGCGCCAGGTCGCCTCGATCCTCGCCCTCCCGGAGACGGCGGTGCGCGTGACCCAGGTCGCCACCGGGGGCGCGTTCGGCGGCAAGGAGGACCTGACGGTCCAGGGGCAGGCCGCGCTGCTGGCGCGCGTGACGGGGAAGCCGATCCTCCTCGCCCTCTCGCGGGCCGAGAGCCTCCGGCTCCATCCGAAGCGCCACCCGATCACCCTCGACTACGAGGTCGGCTGCGACGCCGAGGGCCGCCTCGTCGCGGTCCGCGCCCGGATCGTCGGCGACACGGGCGCCTACGCGAGCGTCGGGGCGAAGGTCCTCGAGCGCGCCGCCGGCCATGCCTGCGGCGCCTACCGGGTCCCGAACGTCGACGTGATCGCCCGCACGGCCTACACGAACAACCCGCCCTGCGGCGCCTTCCGCGGCTTCGGCGTGCCGCAGGCCACGTTCGCGATGGACGGCTGCCTCGACCGGCTCGCCGAGCAGGTCGGCATCGACGGCTGGGAGATCCGCTGGCGGAATGCCTGCCGGACCGGCGACCGCTTCGGGTCCGGGCAGCGCCTGGGCCCCGGCGTCGGCCTCGAGAAGACGCTCCTCGCGGTCCGCGACGCCTATCGCGACGCCCGCGCCCGCGGTGCGGCGGCCGGGATCGCCTGCGCGGCCAAGAACGTGGGGATCGGCAACGGGATGGTGGAGCGGGGCCGGGCCCTCATCCGCGTCGAGCCGGACGCGAGCATCATGCTCTGGCACTCCTGGACGGAGATGGGCCAGGGGGTGCACACGGTCTTCGCCCAGGTCCTCGCCGAGGAGACCGGCGTGGACGTGGCGACGGTCCGCGTCCGCGTCGACACGGAGCGCGAGCTCGACACCGGCGAGACGACGGCCTCGCGGGCCACG
Organism: uncultured Chloroflexia bacterium; assembly: GCA_963713285.1. Classification (GTDB taxonomy): domain Bacteria; phylum Chloroflexota; class Limnocylindria; order Limnocylindrales; family CSP1-4; genus CTSoil-043. The sequence continues at coordinate 129,506 of CAVQLA010000010.1, forward strand.
ACCCTCGGCGGCCAGGCGGTCCGCATCGCGGCGCGGAAGCTCCGGGCGGCGATCGACGCCCTGCCCCCCGGCGCCGACCTCGAGACGCTCGCCGGGCAGGAGTTCGGCGGCGAGTTCGTCGTCGACTGGACGACGAAGCTCGACCCCGACATCGAGGATCCGGTCACCCATCTCGCCTACGGCTGGGCGACCCAGGTCGTGCTCCTCGACGACGAGGGGCGGCTGGCCCGGGTGATCGCGGCCCAGGACGTGGGCCGGACGATGAACCCGACGCTCCTCGAGGGCCAGGTCGAGGGCGGGGTCCACATGGGCCTGGGCCTCGCGCTGACCGAGGCGTTCGTGACCGAGGGCGGGGTCCCGCTCACGACGACGCTGAAGTCGCAGGGGATCATCCCTGCGGCCGGGATGCCCCCCGTCGAGGTGATCGCCATCGAGGAGCACCAGCCGGAGGGCCCGTACGGGGCGAAGGGCGCCGGCGAAGCCGTCCTCGTCCCCACGCCGGCAGCCGTCGCGAGCGCGCTCCACGCCTTCGACGGTCGATGGCGCACGGCGCTCCCGATGCGAGATTCGGCGGCGGCGCGGGCGGCCCTGCCGCGGGTCGATCTCCTGCCGCGCGCCGGGGACGCCCGCGGCGGTGGCGGCCGCGCCGGCGATGCGCGTGCCGGCGGCGGCGACGCGGTCCCGAGCGACGCCGCAGGAGAGTCGTGATGTCGGCCGTGACCCCCGGCCTGGTATGCGCCCACCACCACCTGTACTCGGCGCTGGCGCGCGGGATGCCGGCGCCGCCGCAGACCCCGACCACGTTCCAGGAGATCCTCGAGCAGGTCTGGTGGCGCCTCGACACCGCCCTGGACCTGGAGATGATCCGCTGGTCGGCGATGCTCGGCGCCCTCGAGGCCCTCGAGAACGGCACCACCGCGATCGTCGACCACCACGAATCGCCGAACGCCATCGAGGGCAGCCTCGACGTGATCGCGGCAGCGTGCGCCGAGGTCGGCGTACGCGTGGTGGCCGCGTACGGGATCACCGACCGCCACGGGCCCGACGGCGCGCGGCGGGGCCTCGCCGAGAACGAGCGCTTCATCCGGTCCGGCGGGCGGGGCCTCGTGGGCATCCACGCTGCCTTCACCTGCTCCGACGAGTCGCTGCGGGCCGCCGCCGGCCTTGCCGAGGACCTCGGCGTCGGCGTCCACGTGCACGTGTGCGAGGGCGTCGGGGACGTCGACGCGCCGCGCCGGCTCGACGGCCTGACCCGGGACGACTGGCTGCTGGCCCACTGCGTCCACCTCCCCACCGACCACGCCCTGCGGGGCACGATCCTCCACAACCCGATGTCGAACCTGAACAACGGCGTGGGGTACGCGAACCCGGCCCGCTTCACGAGCCGGGTGGCGCTCGGCACCGACGGGATCGGCGGCAACGTCCTCGAGGCGTTCCGCCTGGCCTACGTCCTGCAGCGCTCGGTCGACGTCACGTCAGGGCCGGGCACGGCCTGGTCGTGGCTCGAGGCCGGCTGGGACCTCGTCCCCGAGGCGCGTGCCGACGAGGTCACCTGGTCCTACGACCCGATGGACCCGTGGCACGTCGCCTTCACGCCCGGGATCCGGCCCCTGCGCATCGCGGTCGACGGCGAGGTGGTCTTCGCCGACGGCCGGCCGACCCGGGTCGACGCGGGCGAGGTCCGCGCGAAGGCCCGGGAGCAGGCGGCCCGCCTGCACGCGCGCCTGTGACGCCGCGTCCGGGCGACGCGCCGCGTCAGGGCGACGCCCCGCGTCGTGCTGGCGCCCCCCGTCGTGCTGGCGCCCCGCGTCGTGCTGGCGCCCCGCGTCCGGGCGACGCCCCCCGTCGTGCTGGCGCCCCGCGTCCGGGCGACGCCCCCCGTCGTGCTGGCGCCCCGCGGCCTGCTTGCGCCCCGCGGCCTGCTTGCGCCCCGCGGCCTGCTTGCGCCCCAGGTCGTGTTGGCGTCCCGGTTCGGGTCGTCGGCGGATCTCCGCGTCGTGGCGGCGCCACTCCGCTTCCTGCCAGATGTGCAGCACGCGCTCGTTGCGGCCGATCGGTGGCGCCGTGTGCGCTCCCGGGGCCGCTCGCGGGAACGCCGGGCGCCCCGGATCGTGCGCGAACAACGGCGCCGGCTGTCGCAGCCAGGCGCCGGCGAGGGGCCGAAGCGCGCGCAAGGTGCGTCGCCCGCACATCTGGCAGGGATCCGCGGGGAGCGCCCCTCGCCCGCACATCTGGCAGGGATCCGCGGGGAGCGCCCACGCCGCTCTCCCGTCCCGGCCACCCGGCCCGAGCCTGACCCCACGCTGACGAGGAATCCCCGATGTCCGACCGGTTCCACCCCCTCTCGATGGAGCAGCTCACCGACTGGGTGTTCACCGAGCTGGAGCAGCGGGACTCGCTCTTCAACGTGCCCCGGTCGGCCTTCTTCGTGCCCCGCCCCGACCAGCGCTACCGGCGCCGGGAGTACGGCGTGGAGCTGGAGACACCCTTCGGCGTCGCCGCCGGGCCCCACACCCAGATGGCGCAGAACATCATCGCCGCGTGGCTCGTCGGGGCGCGGCTGATCGAGCTCAAGACCGTCCAGACCCTCGACGAGCTCGAGGTCCACAAGCCCTGCATCGACGTCGAGGACGAGGGCTACAACGTCGAGTGGAGCCAGGAGCTGCGGGTCCACGAGTCGTTCGACGAGTACCTGCGGGCCTGGGTGCTGATCCACGCCCTGCATCGCCGGCTCGGGTTCCCCGGGGAGCGACCCGGCGTGCTGTTCAACATGAGCGTCGGGTACAACCTCGAGGGGATCCTGCAGCCGAACGTCCAGTGGTACCTGGACACGATGGCCGACGCGTCCGCCCACCTGCCGGCCTACGTGGAGATCGTCGCCCGGCGCTTCCCGGAGGTTCGCGAGGTCGCGATCCCCGCCCGCCTGTCCGACACGATGACGCTCTCCACGATGCACGGGTGCCCGCCCGACGAGATCGAGGCGATCACGCGGTACCTGGTCGAGGAGCGCCGCCTGCACACCTCGGTCAAGTGCAACCCCACGCTGCTGGGCGCCGAGCGCGTGCGCGGGATCGTGAACGACGACCTGGGCTACCGCGACGTGGTCATCCCCGACGCGGCGTTCGGCCACGACCTGCGCTACGCCGACGCCGTCCCGATGTTCGACCGGCTCCGGCGGGCGGCCGCCGCGCAGGGCGTGACGTTCGGGCTCAAGCTCTCGAACACCCTGGAGGTCGAGAACCGGCGCGGGGTCTTCGACCGTGACGCGACGATGTATCTCTCCGGCCGGGCGCTCCACGCCGTGACGGTGAACCTGGCGGCGACGCTGGCCGACGAGTTCCGGGGCGAGGTGCCGCTCTCGTTCGCGGGCGGGGCGGACGCCTTCAACGTCGCCGACCTGCTGGGCGGCGGCCTGCGCACGATCACCGTCTGCTCTGACCTCCTCAAGTCGGGCGGCTACCTGCGGATGCTCCAGTACACCGAGCAGGTCGACGCCGCCTTCGACGCCGTCGGCGCGCGCGACACGGCCGACTTCGTCCGCCGGACGGCGCTGGCAGGCGGGTTCAAGGGCGACGGCGCCGACGTCCCGGCCTGTGCCCGGTTCAACCTGCGGGCCTATGCCGAGCGGGTCAGCCACGCCTGGCGCTACCGGAAGGACGCCATCCGGACCGACCGCTCGAAGACGCCGCGCCGGCTCGACCTCTTCGACTGCATCGCCGCGCCGTGCCTCGACGAGTGCCCGGTCGACCAGCAGGTGCCCCGCTACATGGCCGCGGTGCGCGCCGGCGACCTCGCCGAGGCGACCCGGATCACCCGCCTCGACAACCCGCTGCCGGCCGTCCTGGGCCGCGTCTGCGACCACCTCTGCGAGAGCACCTGCGTCCGGACGCACCTCGACCAGCCGCTGGCGATCCGCCAGGTCAAGCGCTACATCACCGACCACGAGGGGGATGCCGCCGCCGCGCCGGCCCCTCCGCCCACCGGCGCGTCCCGGGTGGCCGTCATCGGGGCGGGGCCGGCCGGCCTCGCGGCCGCCGAGTGGCTGGCCCGGGCCGGGATCGGCGTCACGATCTTCGAGGAGCACCCGTACGCCGGGGGCATGGTCGGCGGGGCGATCCCGGCCTACCGCCTGCCGCAGGCGCAGATCGACCAGGACCTGGCGGTGCTCGAGCGGCTCGGCGTCGAGATCCGGTACGGCCAGCGCGCCGGCGTGGACGTCACGCTCGACGGGCTGCGCGTCGACGGGTTCGCGGCCGTCTTCGTCGCCGTCGGAGCCCAGCGGGCGAAGCGGCTCGGCCTGCCCGGCGAGGACGCCCGGGGCGTGATCGACGGCGTCGCCTTCCTGCGGAGCGCCCGGGAGGACCGGCCCGTGGCGATCGGGGCGCGCGTCGGCGTGGTGGGCGCCGGCGATACCGCCATGGACTGCGCCCGGACCGCGCGCCGCCTTGGCGCGTCGACCGTCGCGCTCGTCTACCGGCGGACCGTCGACCAGATGCCGGCCGACCCCGAGGAAGTCCATGCCATCCGCGAGGAGGGCATCGAGATCGTCGAGCTGGCGCGGCCCGTGGGCCTCCGCGTGGAGGACGGGGCGCTGGCGGGGCTGACGTGCATCCGGACGGAGTACCGGGGCGACCGGGACGCCGCCGGCCGCAAGATCCCGCACGACGTCGCCGGGTCGGCCTTCGAGATCGGCCTCGAGACGCTGATCCTCGCGATCAGCCAGCACGCCGTGCTCGACCTGTTCGGCGACCGGCCGCCGGAGCTCACGCCGGCCGGCTTCGTCGCCGTCGACCCGGTTACCTTCGAGACGTCGATCCCGGGCGTCTACGCCGGCGGCGACGTCGCGGCGCCCGGGCCCGCGTCGATCGTGAAGGCGGCCGCGGACGGCAAGCGGGTCGCGGCGGCGATCGCGGCGAGGCTCGGGGTCGAGGATGCGGCCCTCCCGGCGCCGGCAGGCTACCGGGCGGCGCCGGACCTGGACGTCCACGCGCTCACCGTCCGGCGGGCGCACCGCGCCTACCGGGTTCCAGTCCGCGCGACCGGCCTCGACCGGCGCGACGGCTTCGAGGAGACGGTGCTCGGCTACACGGCCGACGAGGCGGTGCGCGAGGCGAGCCGCTGCCTAGACTGCGACGTCATGTGCAGCCTCTGTGTCGGCGTCTGCCCGAACGTCGCCCTGATGACCTACGAGACACCGCCGGTGCGCATCGAGCTCCCGGCCCTGGCCGTCCGGGACGGAGCCGTCGTCGCGGCCGGCTCGACGCCCTTCGCCGTCGACCAGGGGCTCCAGGTCGCGGTCCTGACCGACCTCTGCAACGAGTGCGGCACCTGCGTGACGGCCTGCCCCACGTCGGGCCGGCCGTACGTCGACAAGCCGCGGCTCTACCTCGACCGGGCGGACTTCGAGGCGCAGTCAACGAACGCCTTCATGCTCTTCGGCGACGGGGCGATCGAGGGTCGCTTCGACGGGGCCACGCACCGCCTCGACCGTCGGCCCGGCGAGGTGACCTGTGCGTACTGGGCGCCGGCCGTGCGGGCGGTCCTCGATGCGACCACGTTCGCCGTTCTCGAGGCCGAGCCGATCGGGATGCCGGCCGGGGCGACGGCCGAGCGGGAGGCGATCTCCCTGGCGCCGGCTGCGGTGATGGCCGCCCTCCTGGCGGGCGTCACCGGCTCCCTGCCGCACATCCCGACGGCGGCGGGAGGCGGCACGCGGGTGGCGCACCCCGGCGACGCAACGTAGGCCTGCCAAGCACGAAACCGACGATCCCCTGGAGGTCTCAGTGGACCCTGCGACGCTGCTGATCGGGACTCTCGTCTTCTTCGGCGCGGTGGCTGCCCTCTTCGTCGCGATCAGGTGGCTTGCTCGGACCCTCTTCGGGCCACGCCGCCGGCTCGAGGCGGAGCTCGGCCTGGAGGCTCTCGAACAACGCCTCGCGCGTGGCGAGATCACGCTGGAGGAGTTCGAGCAGGCGAAGCGGGCCCTGGGCGCCTGACCCGCCGGGCGCCGGCGCCCGCTCGTCGGGGATGCCGACGGGCCGACGCGTCAGCGACGGCCGGGGGAGGGCGGCCCCGCGCCGGCGCGTCAGCGACGGCCGCGGGCCGCGTGCTCGGCCAGGCGCACCTCGACGATCCTCGTCACGAGGGCGAGCGGGAGCGGCCGGTCGGCGGGGAAGCGGATCGTGCCCTTGCCCGAGAGGTACGGCGCCAGCTCGTCCCCGAGCGCCTCGCGGACGGCGTCGCTCGCGGGAAAGACGCTGTAGTGCTTCGCGAACCCAGCGTACGAGAGGACCAGGCGGCCGTCGACCTTCACGCCCGGGATCTCGTAGCTGACCGTCTCGGTCGCCGTCGGCGCAGCCGCCCGGATCGTCGCCCGCAGCGCCTCCACCCCGGCCCGCCGGTCGGGCGGCAGGGCTTCGAGGTACTCCTCGACGGTGGTCTGCGCGGCCATGCTGATCCCCCCGTTTCGCGGTGACGTCCGCGGAATGATCGCACGTGCGGAGCGCCCCCCGGTCAGGCCTCCTGGCCGTCCGAACAGGCCGCCTGGCTTCTGCTCACGCGAGGATGGCGACGCGCGGCCTCGGCCTCGCGTCGCCGTGCCGCGCTCCTAGCCGGCCGCGTCCAGGACCATCCGGCGGAGCACCCGTGCCGTGGCCGACCGCCGGTAGGCGGCCGTGGAGCGCAGCCCGTCCCGCGGATGGATGTCCTGGAGGACGGCCGCGGCCGCCCGGTCCGCCACGTCGGCGCCCGGGACCGCACCCTCGAGCACCGCCTCGGCGCTCGGCGCCCGGATCGGCACCTCGGTGATCGTCCCGACCGCGACGCGGACGTCGCGCCACGCGGGCGACCCCTCGTCCTGCCGCCACGCGACCGCCAGCGCGACCTTGGAGAGCGCGAGGGCCCGGCGCGTGCCGATCTTGCGGTAGCGCAGGCGCCGACCCCCGCCGACCGGGAACTCCATCCGGAGCAGCAGCTCGCCCGGCTGGAGCGCCGTGCGCCGGTAGCCGGTGAAGAACGACGCCGCGGGAATCTCCCGCTCGCCGTTGACCCCGCCGGCCACCAGGACGGCCTCGGCCGCCAGCATCAGCGGCAGGCTGTCGCCCGCCGGCGACGCGTTCACCACGTTGCCGCCGAGGGTGGCCATGTTCTGGAGCTGCGTCGCCCCGAACACGGCCGACAGCTCGGCAATCGCCGGGAGGTGCTCCGCCACGAGGGGCGACCGGCGCAGGTCCGTGTACGTCGCCGTGGCGCCGATGACGAGCCGAGCGCCGTCGACGCGGATCCCGCGCAGCTCCTCGATCCCGGTCAGGTCCAGCAGGCCCTTGGCGTCGGCCGCGCCGACGTCACCGGCGAGCTCGACCATGATGTCCGTGCCGCCCGCGATCGGCCGCCAGGTGCCCTCGGCGAGGAGAGCGTAGGCCTCTGCGAGCGTGGTGGGACGCACGAAGGCCGGCCCGACGCGGACATCCGAGCCCGGCACGACGCCCGGCCGAGTCGCCGGCCCGGGCAGCTCGCGCGGCACCTGCGGCAGGCCGCCCGGCACCTCGCGCGGCGCCATCGTGGCCGCCATCGCGATCGCGTCGATGACCTTCATGTACCCGGTGCACCGGCAGAGGTTGCCGGCGATCACCTCGCGGATGGCGGCGTCCGTCGGCTCGGCGCCGGAGTCGAGGAACGCCCGCGCCGACATCAGGATGCCGGGCGTGCAGATGCCGCATTGCACGCCACCCGAGTCGACGAAGGCCGCCTGGACCGGGTCGAGCCGCCCGTCCTCGGCGAGCCCCTCGACGGTGCGAACGTCCCGACCCTCCACCTGGCCGACCGGGACGAGGCAGCTGAGCACCGGCGTCCCGTCGACGAGGACCGTGCAGGCGCCGCACTCCCCCTCCCCGCAGCCTTCCTTCGTGCCGGGGAGGCCGAGGTCGATGCGCAGGGCATCCAGCAGCCGCGTGCCGCCGGGCCCGGCGACCTCGACCGGCTCGCCGTTGACCGTGAACTGGGTCGCCCGGGTGGGCGCGCTGGTCGTCACGACCGGGCCTCCTCTGCGTCGCGGTCGGCTGCGTCCAGGGCGGCGAGAATCCGCTCCGGCGTGGCGGGCAGCTCGTGGATCCAGACGCCGGTCGCGTCGTGGATGGCGGCGACGACCGCCGGCGCGACGACGTCCATCGGCAGCTCTCCGATCCCCTTGGCGCCGTGCGGCTCGTTCGCGAACGGGTTCTCCACCAGGACGGCCGTGATCTTCGGCGCGTCGAGCGAGGTGGGGATCAGGTACTTGGAGAGCCGGTCGTTGAGGAAGCGGCCGTCCTTGAGCTTCATCTCCTCGATCGTCGCGTAGCCGACCGCCTGGAGCGAGCCGCCCTCCACCTGGCCCGCGGCCATCAGGGGGTTGATCACCGTGCCGCAGTCGTCCGCGGAGACGACGTGCTTGACGGCCACCTCGCCCGTATCGAGGTCCACCTCGACCTCGGCCGTGGCGGCGGCCCAGGAGAACGCCGGGTAGGCGTCGCCGACGTACGTCGCATCGTCCCAGGTGATGTCCGGGTAGCCGGTGAACTGCTCGTCGAAGCGGAGGGCGCCATGGGCCCGGGCGACATCGCCGTAGACCGCGGCGAACGGCCCGGGGGCACGCTCCTCGACCGCTGCCTTGAGCCGGTCGGCCGCCCTGGCAACGAGGCCGCCGACCACCATCGTGGTGCGCGAGGCGACGGTCGGGCCGCTGTTCGGGACGACCGAGGTGTCCTGGCGCACGACGTCGACGTCCCCGAACGGGATCCCGAGCCGGTCTGCCACGATCTGGGCGAACACCGTCCGCATCCCCTGGCCCATCTCCGTCTGGTCGGAGAGGACGCGGACGCGGCCGTCGGCCGTCAGCTCCACGCCCGCGATGCTGGCGAGGTACTTCTCGCCGCCGCCCGTGAAGCCGGCTCCGTGCCATCCCATGGCGACGCCGATGCCGGGTGACGTCCGCGGACGCCCCGCGGCGGCCTCCACGCGGCGGGCCGCGGCGAACGCCGTCCGGTGCGCCTCGAAGTCGCTCGCTGCCAGCGCCGCCGCGAGGGTCTCCCGGGCGGAGACGCTGTCGCGCAGCACCTGCTGCGTCGGCGTCTGGTCGCCGAGCTGGTAGGCCCAGCGTGCCCGCAGCTCCGCCGGCGAGACGCCGAGCGCCTCCGCGATCCGGTTGACGTGCATCTCCGCGGCGAACTCCGTCTGGGGAGCACCGAAGCCGCGGAAGGCGCCGGTGGGCGGCGTGTGGGTCCGCACGGCGCGCGAGCGGATGCGCACGTTCGGGCAGGCGTACGGGCCGCCCGAATGCAGGGTCCCGCGGGAGAGCACCACCGACGACAGGGTCGCGTAGGCGCCGCCGTCGAAGGTGATGTCGATGTCCTGGGCGACCAGCCGGCCGTCGCTCGTGACGCCGGTGCGATGGGTGACCACCGCCGGATGGCGCTTGGTGGTGACCGAGATGTCCTCGTGGCGGTCGTAGATGAGGCGGACCGGGCGTCCCACCGCCAGGGCGAGCATGGCGGCGTGGATGGCGAGACCCGACGGGAACTCCTCCTTGCCGCCGAAGGCGCCGCCGGTGTCCTCCTGCACGACCACGCAGCGCTCGGCGTCGAGGCCGAGCGCCCGCTTCATCGCCGCGTGGACGTAGTACGGGCACTGCAGCGAGCCGTGGACCGTGACGCCGCCGTCGGGCCGCGGCACGGCGATCATGCCCTGCGTCTCGATGTAGAGCTGCTCCTGGTGGCCGACCCGGTAGGTCCCCTCGACGACCAGGTCCGCCTCGGCGAACCCCGCCTCGAGGTCGCCCCGGTCGATGTGGAAGTCGACGAAGACGTGGTCCGACGCGAGCATGTCCGTGACGGCCGGGAGCGGCTCCGTGCGGAGCCGGACGTGGTCGCGCGCGGCGTGCGCCAGGGCGAGCGTGGGGGCCGCGACGAGGGCGACCGGCTCGCCGAAATGGCAGATCTCCTCCGCCGCGAGGACCGGCTGGTCGTCCTTCATGAGGTGGATGACGTTCTCGCCGGGGACGTCCTTCGCCGTCAGGACGACCACCCGGCTCCAGTCGAAGGCGGGGTCGAGGTCGATGCCGAGCAGACGGGCGTGCGCTTCGGTCGCGCGGACTGTGCTGCCGTGCCACGCCCCGGGGACCAGGAAGTCGTCCGTGAACCGGGTGGCCCCGAGCAGCTTGGGGATGGCATCCACGCGGGGCACGGACCGCGGGTCGGTGGCGGGATCGGAGATCCGCCGGGCCGGAGATGCCTCCGCTGGGACCGCCACCGAGGGCGCGGTCGTGACAGGCTTCCCGCGAGGGGCCCGGGCCGGCGCTTCTGTCGTCATGGCTGGTACTCGTCCTTCGCGCTGCGGGCACCGGCCTGCCGCGGACCGCGCCCAGGTGAGCCGATGAACCGCCCACTGGCGGCGACGATGCACGCCGGGGCCGACCGTCGTCAAGGGACAGTCCGCCCGCCCCGGGGGGCGTTCCGGCCGGTCCCGGCTGCCGGCCGCGGTGGCAGGGCCGGGGGCCTCCGGCGGGCCGGTGCGGCCGGGTGCGACGAGCCCGGCGGGTCGGCGCGAGGTCAGGGCAGCGGCGCCTCCGGCGTCCCGGGCGGGAGATCGAACAGCGACGGGTCGCGCTGGTACGAGCGCAGCAGCGTGAAGATGAATCCCATCCGCTCCTCGTAGGACTCCCAGTCCGGGGCGTCGCTGTGGACGACCGAGCCGGGATCCTGCCCGAAGCGCGCCGCAAGCGCGAGGGCGTCCGCGTCGTCGAGGACGGCCAGCTCCGACGGGAACTGGGCGCCGCCGAGATAGGCCGGGGGCGGCACGTCGCGATCGAGCTCGAGGACGCCGTCGGGAACGCGAAGACCCATGTGGCTGGTGGCGGCAATCGCGGCGATCCACCGGCCGGGGATGGCGGCCCGCACGAAGGGATCTGCGACCAGCTGCTCGTGGGCGCCGATCGAGACATTGGCGACCAGGATGCGCTCGGCACGCCGGCGCACCAGGGACGGATCTGCCTGGCCAGCGCCGATCGCCGCGCCGAGCAGGACCGCGTTGACGTAGGCCGTGAAGGCGCGCCGGAGGTCGTCGCTGGCCGCCACGTCCGGGTGCCCGCAGAGGCCATCGAGCACGGCCTCGGCCCTCCGGCGCTCAGTCCGCGCCGCCGGATCCCGGACGAACGCCTGCACGAAGCGGATGAACGGCGGGGCAACGTCGCCGAAGACCGCCGCGTTGCCGGCCGCGACGGCGGCGGAGACGCCCGGGCCGAGAAGCGGCCGCAGCGGCGCCGGGACCGCGTCGCCCAGGATCGACCGGCGCGCCTCGGCGCTCGCCCACTGCCCGAAGACGAGCCAGTTCGCCTGGTCCCGGCCGAGGATGGCTGCGACGGCGTGGGCGAGCTCGTGGTAGCCACGCGTGATCGCCGCGTTGCGGGCGACGACGTCGTCCATCGCCACGACCCGCGCCACGACGGCGGGGTCGAGGTACGGCGTGGCGAGGGGATCGCGGGTCGGCGTCGGCGGCATCAGGCCGCGAGGATACCTGCCTCCGCCCGACCGGCGGCGCCGCGTCCCCGCCCGCGGTCCGACCCGGTGCGGCTTCCCGGCGCGGCTCAGAGCGTATGAGCGAACCGCCCGTGGCCACTGCCCGATGGGGGACGGATTTGGGTGCCAACGAGCGGTGGCTCGCGGCGGGTTCTCGTGGCGATCGATGCCGGCGGCGACGGCCCCGCCGTGCCGCAGCCCGGGGCCGGTGGGGAGCAGCGCCGCAGGTGCGGCGTAGAGCCAGCCTCTGCGAACCCGCGCAATGGGCGACGCGGCCGGGCGACTCGTGGAGCCAGCCTCTGCGAACCCGCCCAGCCGCGACGCAGACTGGCGGCGGCGCGGAGCGGTGGTCAGCGGGAGCGCCCATCAGCCCGGAATCGAGGGCTGGCCGTCCCCAGCGGCGCACGCGACAACCGCGCCGACCGTCGAAGTGGGCGCCTCCGTGGAGTCACAGTCGACAGTCGCCGCGGCGCGGCTCCCCGTCGGCCGCGGCGCGGCTCCCCGTCGCCCGCGGGTCAGGCCTCGAGGCGCTCCTTCAGCAACATGAGCTGCGCGGCCAACTCCGCCGGGAGCCGGTCGCCGAAGGTCGCGTAGTGCTCCTCGAACTGGGGCATCTCGAGCATGTAGGCAGCAGCGTCCACCCGGAGCAGCTCGGCGAGATCCTCGGCCGGCATGTCCAGCCCGGTCGTGTCGAGGTCGCCCGGCGCGGGCAGCAGGCCGATCGGTGTCTCGTCCACCTCGGCCTCGCCGTCGCAGCGCCGGAACATCCACTCGAGGACCCGGCTGTTCTCGCCGAAGCCCGGCCACAGGAAGCGGCCGTCCTTGTCGCGGCGGAACCAGTTCACGTAGAAGATCCGCGGGAGCGCCCCGGGCGTGGACGCCCGTCCCACGTCGAGCCAGTGGCCCCAGTAGTCGGCCATGTTGTAGCCACAGAACGGGAGCATGGCGAAGGGGTCGAAGCGCAGCTTCCCGACCTCGCCGAACGCCGCCGCCGTCGTCTCCGAGCTCATGATCGAGCCCAGGAAGACGCCGTGCGTCCAGTCGAACGCCTCGCGGACCAGCGGCACGACTCCCGCCCGCCGGCCGCCGAACATGATCCCGTCGATCGGGACGCCGGCCGGGTCCTCCCATTCGGGCGCGATCGCCGGGTCCTGGCCCGCCGGCGCGGTGAAGCGGGCGTTCGGGTGGGCGGCGACGCGACCGGAGTCGGGCGTCCAGTCCTGGCCCTTCCAGTCGATCGCGTGGGCGGGCGGCACCTCCGTCATGCCCTCCCACCAGATGTCGCCGTCGCCGGTGAGCGCGACATTCGTGTAGATGCAGTTGGCGTCGAGCGTGCGGAGCGCGTTCGGGTTCGTCTTCACGCTGGTGCCCGGCGCCACGCCGAAGAAGCCGGCCTCCGGGTTGATCGCGTAGAGGCGGCCATCGTCGCCCAGGCGCATCCAGCAGATGTCGTCGCCGACCGTCTCGACCGTCCAGCCGGGCAACGTCGGGACGAGCATCGCCAGGTTCGTCTTGCCGCAGGCGGAGGGGAACGCACCGGCGAAGTACTTGTGGCGGCCGTCGGGGGCGGTGACCTTGATGATCAGCATGTGCTCGGCGAGCCAGCCCTCGTCGCGGGCGATCGCCGAGGCGATCCGGAGCGCGTAGCACTTCTTCCCGAGCAGGGCGTTGCCGCCGTAGCCGGAGCCGTACGACCAGATCTCGCGGGTCTCCGGGAAGTGGACGATGTACTTCGTCTCCGCGTCGCAGGGCCAGGGGACGTCGAGCTCACCCGGGACGAGCGGCGCGCCGACCGAGTGGAGGCACGGCACGAAATCGCCGGTCGCCCGGATGGCGTCGAGGGCCGCCGCGCCCATGCGGGTCATGATCCGCATGTTCACGACGACGTACGGTGAGTCGGTGATCTCGACGCCGAGCCGGCTGATCGGCGAGCCGAGCGGCCCCATCGAGAACGGGATCACGTAGAGGGTCCGGCCCCGCATCGAGCCGCGGAAGAGGTCCGTGAGCGTGGCCCGCATCTCGTCCGGGTCGCGCCAGTTGTTCGTGGGGCCGGCGTCGGCCGCGTCGCGCGAGCAGATGAACGTGCGGTCCTCCACCCGGGCGACGTCGGAGGGATCGGAGCGGGCCAGGAAGCTGTTCGGCCGCTTCTCGTCGGAGAGGCGGATGAACGTCCCCGACGCCACCATCTCCTCGCAGAGGGCGGCGTACTCCTCGTCGGAGCCGTCGCACCAGTGGATCCGGTCGGGCTGCGTCAGGGCTGCGACCTCGTCGACCCACCGCACCAGGTCCGGCACCCCCTCCGGGCGCTCCATCGTTGCGTACCGGGTCCCCGCCCGTCCGACGTTCGCGTCCACCATGCTCATCGCGTCTCCCGCCTGCGTCGCGGCCCCGCGCGCGGCCTCCCGCGCGGGCCATCCCGGCCAACCATAGCGGTGCTGGAGAGGGCCGCGGGCGGGCCGACTCGCCCGCGTGGGGGGGCCGAGATGCCCGTTCGACGTCCCGGACCCATGGTCACACCGACGAGCGGCCGCCCGGGTACCCTTGGCCCATGCGGTGGCAACGCCGTCCGGCACGCCCGTCGGTTGGGGCCGGACTCCGGGTCTTCCTGGCCGGCACGCTGCTCCTCGGGGCGGTCGGCTCGTGCGAGCTGCCCAAGCCCAAGCTCCCCTCGATCGGGTGGGCGCCCGCGTCCACCGCCGCGGTCCCGGAGACGCCCGCTCCGCCGGCCACCCCCGGCCTCGCCGTGGCGGCTCCATCCGGCCCGCCGGGTGAGCCGTCCTGAGCCGCGCCGTGACGCAGGCCTGGGACACGGCATACGCCGAGGGCGGACGGCCCACGTGGGACATCGGCGGTCCCCAGCCGGCCGTCGTCCGGCTCGTCGAGCGCGGCGCCTTCGGGCCCCGGGGTTCGACGATCCTCGATGCCGGCTGCGGCACCGGCGAGAACGCCCTGCTCCTCGCCGCGCTGGGCCATCGCGTCGTCGGGCTCGACGTCGCCTGGGAGGCGATCCAGCGGGCCAGGGCGAAGGCCATCGAGCGCGGGATCACGCCGGCGCCAGTCTTCGTGGTCGGGGACGCGCTCACCGCGCCGGCAGACGGGGGGATGGGCCCCTTCGATGTCGTGCTCGACGTCGGTCTCTTCCACGCCCTCGGGGACGACGAGGGACCGCGCTACGCCACCAGCCTCGCGGCTGTCGTCCGGGCCGGCGGGCGGGCGCTCATCCTCTGCTGGAGCGACCGGAACCCCTTCGGGTTCGGGCCCCGCCGGGTGACCCGCCGCGAGCTCCGGTCCACGTTCCGGGCCGCGACCGGCTGGCGCGTCGACGCGATCGAGGCGGAGGCGCTCGCCTCACGTCTCCCCGGCCGGGTCGTCCACGCCTGGCTCGCGCGGCTGACGCGGCGAGGCTGACCGGCGGATCCCGCCCTGCTCCGCGGACTCGTCCGGGGCGGGCTCCACCTCGGGCGGGGCCGCGTCCGTGGCCGGCGACGCCGCTGTGGCCCCCAGCCTCGCCGGCCTCGTCGGCCTCGGCGGGCCCTGCCCGGCCACCCCGCGGTCCGGCGGCCGGGGGTCGTTCTCCCAGTCCCGCCAGACGACGTCGGGGTGGGCCGCCAGGTACGCCCGCACGGCCATGCCGACCGTCGGGTGGAAGTGGTCGGCGCCCAGCCGCCCGTAGATCCCGTATACCTGCAGCCGGTCCTTGACGTGGCCCTTCAGCTCCGCGAAGTGGAGCTCCGCACCCCGCCGCGCCAGCTCGGTGATCAGCTCCTCCAGCATGTCGGCCGCGGTCGTGTCGATGTCCGTCATCGGCTCGGAGGAGACCGCCAGCCAGCGGGCCGGCGACGGCGCGGCGTCGACCACGTCGAGGGCGTGCTCGCGGAACTGGTCGGCGTTGGCGAAGAAGAGGGGGGCGTCCCAGCGGTAGAGGACCAGGCCCGGCACGAGGCGCGCGTCCGGGTGCCGCTCGATGTCGTGGTAGCCCTTGTAGTTCGCCACGCGGCCGAGGACCGCGTCGTGGGGCCGCCACGCGCGCCGGATGAAGTTGAGGAGCGACAGGCCGACGGCGACGGCAATCCCGGGCAGCGCGCCGAACAGCGTGACGACCGCGAACGCCACGAGGGCGAGCCCGAGCTCCGACCGGCGCAGCCGCCACAGGTGCCGCAGGCCCGCGACATCGAAGAGGCTGAGCGCAGCCGAGACGACGACGGCGGCGAGGGCGGCCGTCGGCACCGGGGCCAGCAGGCCGGGCACCGCGACGAGCAGGAGGAGGATCACCCCCGCGCCGACGAGCCCGGTCACCTGCGTCTGGGAGCCGGCCGCCTCCGCCACCGGCGTGCGGGTTGCGCTCCCGCTGGAGGCGAACCCGCCGACGAGGCCGGCGGCCACGTTTACCACGCCCAGGGAGGCCAGCTCGTGGTCGGCGTCCACGCGCTCGCCGCGGCGGGCTGCGAACGCGTGCGACATGACGCTCGTGTCGGCGAACGAGATGAGGGCGATCCCCAGGGCCGTCGGGAAGAGCGTCATCAGGTCCGACCACGAGACCGCCGGGAGCCCGATGGCCGGCAGGCCCCGCGGCACCTCGCCGACGACCGCGAGCTCCGACGAGAGGCCCAGGGCGAAGACGACGAGGCCGGCCAGCACGACCGCGACGAGCACGCCCGGGATCTGCCGGGCGAACCGCTTCAGCACCAAGATCAGCGCCAGGCTGGCGCCGCCGATGAGGGCGGCGACCGGCACGACCTCCCCGTTGACGATCCCCTGCACGAGCCCGACGACGCCCCCGACCACGTCGTTGGCGTCGACCGAGAAGCCCAGCAGCTTCGGCAGCTGGCCCACGAGGATCGTGAGGGCGATCCCGTTCATGTAGCCGACCCGGATCGGCCGCGAGAGGAGATCCGTGACGAAGCCGAGGCGCGCGACGGCGGCGCCCAGGCACAGGACCCCGGCCATGATCGCGAGCGCCGCCGCGAGAGCGATGGAGCGAGCAGGGTCACCACCGGAGAGCGGGACGACGGCGGCCGCGACCAGCGGCAGGAGCGCCGAGTCCGGCCCGAACACGAGGATTCGCGACGGGCCCACGAAGAAGTAGGCGACCAGGGCGCCGATCGTCGCGTAGAGGCCCGCGATCGCCGGCAGCCCCGCAGCTTCCGCGTAGCCCATGCCGACCGGCACCAGGAGCGCCGACAGCGCGAGCCCGGCGACGACGTCGTCGCGGAGGAGGCGCGGCGTGTACGTGCCCAGCCGGGCGATCGTCGGCAGCGCGGTGGCGGCCCAGCCCGCGAGCCGGCCCCTCGGACCGGCGCCGGCAACCGGCCCGGCGCGTGGATCAGGCTCGCCCATGCCCACTCCCTCGGACGCGGGGCACGTGCTCGGTCGGCGCGGCCCGCACCATCATGACGCGCCGCTAGGCCGTGCGCACCCCGCGCCGCGACGAGGCCCGGTGGGCGAGGCCGCCGTGTGGGATCTCGGCCGCCTCCGGGATCCCCGGATCGGCAGCCGCGGCTCGTTCGAACCAGGCCGCGTACCGCCGGGCGCCCCAGGCCGCGGTGACCCCGTGCACGACCAGGCTGATCGCCACGGTGAGGAGCACGACGTCGGTGATCGCGTTCGCCGCCGGGACGGCCTGCTCGACGACGACGCCGGCGAAGACGATCGAGGCAAGGCCACGAGGCCCGAACCAGCCGACATACAGGAGCGTCGGGACGGCGAACCCGGTCCGCAGCATGGCAACCGCGACCGGGACGATCCGGACGACGGTCAGGCTGAGCACGGCGTAGAGCATCGCCTCGGGGGTCGCTCGCGCCAGGACGGGACCCAGCAGCCCCGCGCCGAGCACCAGGAACCCGATCGCGGCGAGCCCGTTGGCGACCTGCTCCGGGAGGTGGAAGGCGTCGCCGGCCACGTGACCCCGAACGATCGACCCGGCGGCCAGCCCGGCAACCCAGACCGCCAGGAACCCACTCGCCTCCACCTGGTCGGCCGCCGTGAACGTGCCGGCCGCCAGCGCGACGAGCGCGATGGATTGCCAGGACCCGGCCGCCAGCCCGCGCTCCGCCGCGACCCGCAGCAGCCACCCGCCGCCGAGGCCGGCGACGAGACCGATCAGCGTCGAGCCGCCGAGCGCCAGGAGGAGTGTCTCGCCGGCCTGCAGCTCGGTCTCGGCGCCGCCGGCCACGAGGCCCACCGTGATGAAGATCGTGACGAACGGGAGCGCCAGGCCGTCGTTGAGCCCGCTCTCCACGTTGAGGGCGTTGCGGATGACGGCCGGCACGCGGGGGTTCGCCACCACCGCCTGGCCCAGGGCGGCGTCGGTCGGGGCGAGCATGATCCCCACCAGGGCCGCCTGCCAGGGCTCGATACCGCCGAAGACGGCGGCGGCGACCACGGCGCCGGCCAGCATGGTCAGGGGCAGTCCGATGCCCAGGAGCCGTCCCGACAGGCTCGGCTCCTTCGTCCAGCGCCGGATGTCGAGGCTCGACGCGTCGGCGAAGAGGACCATCACGAGCGCCGCCTCCAGCAGGAGGATCAGCAGCTCCTCGTCCGTCGCCAGGTCGACGACGCCGAGCACCGGCCCGGCCACGAACCCGGCCGCGGCGAAGAAGATCGGGGCGGTGACGACCGTGGACGAGAGGCGCTGCGAGAGAAGGCCGTACGCCAGGACCGCCAGGGCGACGAACGTCACCGGGTGGATCATGGCCTCACCTCGCTCGCCCGCACACGGTCACGCCCGACGCCGCCGTCAGCCGGCGGGTACCGAGACCCGCCCAGCCTTGATCGCGGCGAGGTAGGCCGCGTAGTCGTGCTCGTTGACGTCGGCGTAGGTCTCCGAGAAGTCGGCGATCGCGCCGTCGAAGCGGTCGCTCGTGCCGATGTAGGCGGAGATCGCGGCGGCGTCGCCCGTGCGGGCGTGCGCCCGCGCCAGGGACCAGCCGCAGAGACCGCCGTAGAAGCCCAGGCCGACAGGCTGGAGGATCGCGGTGTCGACGGAGCCCTTCATGTCCCACAGCTGGCGCAGGTAGAAGTCGCGGCCCCCGGGTCCCCGGGTCCAGCCCAGGAAGATGTCGGAGGTGGCCTGCATGAGCTGCTGCCCCACGACCACGCGCTGGGCGTGGTTGGCGTGCCCGCTCGTCTCGACGTACGGCTCCATGACGGAGGCCGTCGCCTCCTTGGCCTGGAGGATGAGCGGGTCGTTCTCGTCACGACCCTGGAGGACGAAGATGAAGCAGCGCGTCCCGACGCTCCCCACGCCCACGACCTTGAGGGCCCAGTCGACGAAGCGGTAGCGCTCCAGGAAGTCGCGCCGGTTCTCGGGCATCGTGGCCCGGTAGTCGGTGAAGACCTTCTCGAACGACGCCGCGCCGCCCGGCATCTCGACGTGGGTGATGACGGGCGGGTCCTCGAGGATGACTCGGCGCCCGTCGACGACCGCGGTCAGCGACTCGAAGGCGCGCATGCCGTCGCGACGGCGGGCCTTGCTGAAGATGGCCTCGAGCCTGGCGCGGCGCCCTGCCGCCGCACGGCCCGCGAGCAGGCCGAGCGCCTCGCCGGCTTCGCGGATGTCGGCGTCGGTGATCTGCGTGTACCAGACGTCGAGGAGACGCATGCTCGCGTAGCGGGCCATCCACTGGCGATAGCCGCGCACGGTCATCATCGTCGCCGCGCGGTTCTGGGCGGCGGTGAAGCCGTTGGCCCGGCCGGCGATCACGATGCTCGCGGCCAGCCGCTTGACGTCCCACTCCCAGGGTCCCGGGATGGTCTCGTCGAAGTCGTTGGCGTCGAAGACGAGCGTCCGCTCGGGACTGGCGAAGAGCCCGAAGTTCGAGAGGTGGGCGTCGCCGCTCGCCTGGACGATGATGTCGGAGCGCGGCGTGGAGGCAAGGTCGAACGCCATCACCGCGGGCGTGCCGCGGTAGTAGGCGAACTCCGATTCGGCCATGCGCTCATGGCGCAGCGGCACGAGCTCCTGGAGCCGGTCCTGCTCCTGGGCCGCCAGGATGGCGATGGGGTCACGGCCGGGAGCCAGCTCGACCGTGGCGTGGGTCGCCCGAGAGACCCGCCTGCGGGCCGCCTTCCCCTCGGCCGCGCGCTCCTCCGGGCTCACCCATGGCCGCGCCGTCCAGGTTGGGCCCTGGGCCGGGAGACCGGCCTGCCACGCGGCGTCGTACGCCGCCGCGGTCGCCTTGTCCGGGATCGGCTTCCGCGGCCGCCGCGTCGGCGTCGTCGGCTCGGACATGGATCGGACCCTCCTCGTGGATGACGCGTTCGGTCGCGGCGCACCGCGACAGTGTTTCACCTTGCGCCCGCTGTCACACGACAATGGACGCTCGCCGGAGCAGGCCGCCGGCCCCGAGGGAGGAGCCCCGAGTCCGATGAACGTCAACCCACGCGTGGAGATGAGGAGCACCGCGCAGGAGCTCTTCATGGCGCTCCTCACGCTGCTGTCGACCGTCAACCTCGTGCTCGTGCTGACGCCGTTCGCCAGCGCTGACGCGAAACAGGTCATCCTCGCCGTCGACGCGATCCTGCTCCCGATCTTCCTCGCCGACTTCCTCCTCCGGCTGGCAACGGCCCGCTCGCGTCGCGGGTACCTGGTGCGCGGCTGGGGCTGGGCGGACCTCCTGGCGGTGGTGCCGCTGCTGCGGTTCTTCCGCCTCTTTCACGTGGCTGCCGTGTTCCGGTCTCTGCGCTCCCGCGGCCCGGGCTCCATTCTCGAGGAGCTGTCCGTCGCCCGTGCGGCCGCCACCTTCTACCTGACGATCTTCCTGGTCGTCTTCGTGCTGGAGATGGCCGGGGCATCGGTGCTCACGGCCGAGGCCGGAGCCGCGGGTGCCAACATCACGACGCCCGGGGACGCCCTGTGGTGGGGCTACGTCACGATCACCACGGTCGGCTACGGCGACCAGTATCCCGTCACGCCCTGGGGACGGGGCATCGGCGTCTTCCTCCTGACGGCGGGCGTTGCGCTCTTCAGCGTCCTGACCGGCTTCATCGCCAACGCCTTCCTCGCGCCGCGACGCCGCCGGGGGCGCCTCACACACGCCGGCGAACCCGGGAGCATCCGGGCCGAGCTCGAGGCGATCCGTGACCTGCTGGCCGAGAGCGAGGATCGCAGCGCCGCCCTCCGCTCGCGCCTCGACGCGCTCGAGCGCGGGCTCGTCGCCGCCGTCCAGCCCGAGGTGCTGCGCACCGCGCCACACCGGGAGCCATCCGCATGACCGATCGCGTCTCAGCCGGGATCCTGCTCTATCGCCGGCCTCCCGGCGGCGGGCTGGAGGTGCTGCTCGGGCATCCCGGCGGGCCGTACTTCGCGGCGAAGGACCTCGGCGCCTGGTCGATCCCCAAAGGCGAGGTCGAGCCGGACGAGGATCTGTACGCGGTCGCGTGTCGCGAGTTCCGCGAGGAGACGGGGCACCCGGTGCCGGCGGGCACGGCGATCCCGCTCGGCACCGTCCGCCAGAAGGGCGGCAAGCTGGTCCATGCGTGGGCCCTGGAGGGCGACCTCGACCCCGCGGCAGCGGTCAGCAACACGTTCTCGATGCCGTGGCCGCCGGGCGCCGAGACGCTGGCGACGTTCCCGGAGATCGACCGCGTCGCGTGGTTCGAGCCGACGGCGGCCCGCCGCCGGGTCAAGGAGGCCCAGGCGGCGTTCATCGACCGCCTCGCCGCCTCGCTGGGCTGAGCTCCGGCCGGCCGGGGCGCTCAGTCCGTCGCCGTCGTCAGCGACGCCCGCAGGAGGAAGCGCTGCAGGACCAGGAAGACGACGACGACGGGCAGCGCGGCCAGCAGCGCCAGGGCGGCCGTGCGGCCCCACTGCCCGCCGTAGAAGCCCGCCTCCTGGCCGGCGAGCGCCATCGCCAGCGTCACGTTGTCCCCCTTCTCCACGAACAGCCAGCCGATCGCGAACTCGGAGTACGCGAGCAGGAACGCGAGGAGCGCGGCGACCAGGATCGACGGCGCCGCGAGGGGCAGGTCGATCTGGCGGAAGGTCCGGAACCGCGTCGCACCCTCCGCGAAGGCGGCCTCCTCGAGCTCCTCGGGCACCGCCCGGAAGGCGGCCCGCATCAGCCACAGGCAGAACGGCAGAGAGAAGGCCGCGTAGACGATCCCCAGGCCGAGGAGGGAGCCGCGGACGCCGAAGTCGCGGGCGGCGGGGAGCACGTTCTCCAGCGTCCCGAGCAGCACGAAGAGCGGGACGGCCAACGCGATCGGGGGCAGGAATGCGCCGACCAGGAGCCCGAACGGCCCGACCCGGCTGCCCGGGAAGCGCATCCGGGCGAAGGCGTACGCCATCGAGGTCCCGAACACCACGGCGATCCCGGCGGCCATCCCCGACACGATGAAGCTGTTCCGGAGGAGCCCCCAGAATGTGAGGTTCCGGACCGGCGACTCGAGGACCGCGGCGAACGTGTCGAGCGTCGGGTCGTGGGGCACCGCCTGGAACTCGTTGGGGATCCCCGACGCCAGCTCGGGATCGAGGGCCAGCACCAGCAGGAACCAGATCGGGATCAGCACGAAGACGCCCGTCGCGACGAGGATGAGGTAGCCCGTCAGCCGCCCGAGCGGTCCGGTCCGATACATCACCCCTCCCTCACGCGAACGCCACGCGCTCGGCCCGCGCGCGCCAGCGGACGAACCAGGCGACGAGGGCGGCGAGCGCGACCATCGTCAGGACGTTGACGGCGGCCGAGAACGCGTACAGGCCGGCCCCCCGGGTGGGGTCGAAGATGAAGAACGAGAAGGTTGCCAGCGTGACGTCCGAGGGGAAGCTGTTGTAGACCGGCATCACGTAGAACAGGTAGAACTGGTTGAAGACGGCGATCGCCTTGATCACGATCGCCGGTCCCAGCAGGGGCAGGAGCAGCGGCCACGTGATCCGCCGGAACGTCGTCCAGCGGCTCGCCCCGTCGATCGCGGCAGCCTCGTTGACCGAGCGCGGGATGGTGCGCAGCCCAGCGGTCGCGACGAGCATCATCAGCGGCCAGCCGATCCACGTGCCGGCGACCAGGAGGACGACCAGCGTCCAGTTGGAGCTCTGGTCCCACGGCAGCGTCTGCCCCACGAGCAGGGGCAGCCAGCCTCGCTCGGGCTCGAAGATCTTGAGCCAGGCGATCGCCCCGATGAACTCGGGGATCGCCCAGGGGAGGATGAACAGGGCCCGCCACGCGCCGGCGAAGCGGATCCCGGGGCGCGCGAGGACCAGGGCGATGACCAGGCCCAGGAGGAGCTGGAGCGCGACCGAGAGGATCGTCCAGATGACGCTGAAGGCGATCGGGGCGGCGCTCGTGTTGCCGCCGAACCAGACCCCCGACTGAGCGTAGCCGAGAAGGTCGAAGCCGACGTACTGGACCTGGTTCGACTGCGCCGCGACGTCCACCGGCACGGCCGCGACCTGCCCGGTCAGGCCGAGCCAGGCCTCGCGGAAGACCCCGCCGGTGAGCCCGTCCTTGATGGAACGGGCGTTGAAGTCGGTCAGCGACATCGCGAACTCGAAGATCAGCGGGGCCGCGGTCAGGAAGAGCACGGCGACGACGCCGGGGAACACCCACGGCGTCGCGGAGAGGAGCTCTCGCGGCGCCGACCGGCGCGTGCCGCCCAGCCGAACGGTCCCGCGTGCCGCCCAGCGGGCGCGCAGCGCGCGGACCCCGGCGCGGCCCGGCTCCAGGACAGCGACGGCGAAGCCGAAGCCGGCCGCGAGGGCGAGGGGGGCGCTGATCATCACGACGTACTGCGGCCACTTGGTCGGCCACACGATGAGGAAGGCGAGGGAGAGGAAGAGCCACAGGGCGAAGACCCGCTGCTCGCGCCAGAGCCGGCGCAGGCCCACGAGGGCGAAGGCGGTGATGAGCAGGTCCGCGGCGATCACGAACGTGCCCGCGTCGTGGAACGGCACCGAGCCGAAGAGCCACACGATGGGCTGCCACGCCGGCCACCCCGTCGCCGCGACCGCGTCGCCCGTCGCGTAGCCCCCGTGGAAGCTGAGCGAGCTGGCGAGACGCCCGATCGGGTCGGGCCACAGGTACGGGTAGGCCGCCAGGAAGGCGGCGCCGACGAGGAGGCTCCATCCCAGCACCGGCGCCACCCATCGCCCATACGCCGCCGGCCGGCGCCACCGCTCCACCGGTCGCGTCGCCCAGAGCCAGTGGATCGCGATCGCCAGGGCGACCATGCCGTACTGGTACTTGCCGGCGATCGCGAGGCCGGCGAAGACGGCGGCGCCCGCGAGCCACGCGCGCCGCCGGCCTCCGGGACGCAGCGCCCGCACGTAGAGCAGCGCCGCGAGGAGGCTCATCGCCGAGGCGACGGCCTCCAGCATGACCTGGGACTGGTACTTCACGGTCCAGGTGTGGAAGGCGAGGAAGAGGCCGGCGAAGGGGCTCAGGATGGCCAGGACGAAGGCTCCGAGCGCCCCCAGCACGGCCCCGGTCGTCCGGGCGACCGTCAGGTGCGGCTCGGGCAGGTCCTGCGCCGGCTCGGCGTCGGTCGGCCGGTCGGGAATCTCGTCGACGACGGGCAGGGGCACGAGCGCGAAGCCGTAGACGATCTTGTTGAGCTGCGGGTGCTCGGGCCGGTAGTTCTCGCGGAGGAAGACGCCCCAGTCGCCGTCCTGGATCCCGGTGGCGTACTGCTGCCCCGCGCGCAGATAGTCGTCCTCGTCGTAGTCCGGCGGGAGGGCGTCCACCGCCCAGAGCCGCGACCCGAGGGCGAGCATCGCGACGACGATCGCGGCCGAGAGCCGGATCCAGGTGGCAGGGCGCTCGAGGGACGCGCGCACCGGCCGATTGTCACACCCCCAGCGGGGATGGGGAAGGGGCTGAATCGTCCGGATCCCTCGGGCCGCCGTTCGAGCGCCCGGCGTAGACTGCACGAGTTCCGGAGATGCCCCAGCGGAGGTTCCGATGTCCCGCTTCAGCGACGCGGTCAACGCCCAGGTCGGCAACGAGTTCGGGGCGTCCCAGCAGTACGTCGCGATCGCCACCTGGTACGACGCCGAGACGCTCCCCCAGCTGGCGGCGCACTTCTACCGCCAGGCGGTGGAGGAGCGCAACCACGCGATGATGCTCGTGCAGTACCTCCTGGACGCCGGCGAGGCGGTCGTGATCCCCGGGGTCGAGGCCCCGAAGACCGCGTTCGACGACCCGGTCGAGCCGGTCGCGCTGGCCCTGGCCCAGGAGCGCCGCGTCACCGAGCAGATCTCGGCCCTCGTGTCGATCGCCCGCGAGGAGGGCGACCGGATCGCCGAGCAGTTCCTGCAGTGGTTCCTCAAGGAGCAGCTCGAGGAGATGTCGAGCATGAGCGCGCTCCTCAAGACGGTCGAGCGCGCTGCGGCGGTGAACATCCTCCTCGCCGAGGACTTCCTCGCCCGCACGACGGGGGCGGCGGGGGCGGCCGATGGCACCGAGGCGGACGCGCCCCGGGCGGCGGGCGGCGCCCTCTGAGCCGGATCGGCCGCGACTCGGCGCGCCGGCGCGGCTGGGCACCCGTCCTCCCGCTTCTCGTCGCGGTGGCGCTCGCGGGATGCGCCCCGGCAGCGACCTCGAGCCCCAGCGCATCGCCCACGCCCGCCCCGATCCCGGAAGCGTCGTTCACGGGCGGGACCGGGAGCGCGCGCCTCGCGCAGCCCTCCCCCGTGGCCTGGGAGGGCGGCATCTGCGAACGGGGCCCGGACGATGCCTGGCTCGCCCTGAACGTCGGCTTCCCGAACGGCGCCGAGTACTTCGGCCTCGTCGTCGGCCGGAGCGCCTACACGCCGGACGCCACGCGCTCGGCGAAGGGCGGGGGCACGTTCGGCGGGGACGACGCGGTCATCACGTGGCGGACGGCGGGGGGCGCGACCAACGTGGCACCGGACGGGCTCGTCGTGGAGGTGGCCAGGGACCTCGCGCTCGGGACGTTCACCGGGCGCCTCGCCGACGGGACGCCGGTCCAGGGCAGCTTCGCCTGCTGACGCTCCCGGCGGCGTCCGTGGCGCCGCGACGGCTCAGTTGTACGAGGAGGTGCGCTGCTGGCGGCCGGCGAAGACGCCGAGCCCGTAGGTGCCGAGGTCGAGCGCGAACGCCGCGACGAGGAAGATGATGTTGAGCAGGCTGAGGCCGTTGACCTGGGCGAAGCCGTAGACCAGGGTGGTCCACGGGAACACCAGGAACCCGACGCCGAGCCACAGGGGCGACCCGAAGATGCCCTGCCAGTAGGCCTGGTCGTTCGACCACCCCACCAGCAGCAGGAACCGCGGCATGAGCATGCCGATCACGACCATGGCGCAGCCCATCGTCCGCCTCCTCGTTCTCCGGTCCTCGCGACGCGGTTCGTCGCCGGCCGGATGCGCATGCCGGGCAGGGTTGACCGCCCTCGGCTTGCAGCAGCGTACTCCCGCAGCCGGTCGGAGCGGAAGTCGTGGATGCCGGTCCGGGGATCAGAGGACCCCGAGCCCGTCGAGCGCCATGGCCAGGAACCACGTGCCGAACACCAGGCCGACGGTGACCATGATCGCCCGGTTGTAGCGCTCGAGGAGCTCGTAGACCCGGTCGAGGATGGCGTCGGCCCGCGTCGGCAGCAGGTAGGCCATGCCGACGATCCCGATGAGGAGCCCTTGCGCGAGGACGACGTAGACCACGAAGGCGACCGTCGCAGCAGGCTGCCCGAGGCCGGCGTCGCCGATGGCACCGATCGCGCCGAGCGTGAAGACCCACAGCTTCGCGCCGATCAGGACGAGCCCGGCGCCCAGCAGGAAGGCCCGGCCCGGCGTCACCCCCTCCACCATCGACATCCACTTCGGCGGCGGGGCATCCTCGTCGGTGCCGCCCGCCAGCTCCTTTGCCGCCGTCGCGTAGAGGACGACCGCCAGCGCGAGGAGCACGCCGGAGAGGACCCGGCCCGTCCCGCCCGACGCCTCGCCGGCCGATCCGGCACCCAGCACCAGGCCGAACACGACGCCCTGTGCGAGGCGGGCGACGGTCATGCCGGCGATCCACGCGACTGCCACGATCCGCCCGCCGCGGGACCGGAGGAGCAGGATCGTCACGATGATCTGGGCCGGGACGAGGGCGCTGCCAATGATCAGCGGGAGCAGCGTGGTCCACAGGTCGTTCATGGGATCCTGGTCGCTCCGGTCGTGTCGTGGGAGGGCACAAGGATGGCAGTCGGCGCGCCGGGTTGCCGGGTCGCCAGGTCACCCGGCCGCCCGGACCTCCCGGAGCCGGCGGACCAGGAACGCCCGCTCGGCCTGGTTGGTCGCCAGGGCGAGCGCCCGTTCGTAGGCCGCCGCCGCCTCTGCCCGTCGCCCCAGGCGTCGCAGCAGGTCGGCCCGCGTCGCATCGAACAGGTGATAGCCGGCGAGCGCGCCCTCCGCGCCGAGCGCGTCCACCAGCACGAGCCCCGCGGCCGGACCGTTCGCCATCGCCACCGCGACGGCCCGGTTGAGCTCCACGACAGGTCCGGGGGAGACGACGGCCAGCACGCCGTACAGCGCCGCGATCTCGGGCCACGGGGTTGCACCGGCCGTCGCGCTGCGGCCGTGGCAGGCGGCGATCGCAGCCTGCAGGAGGTACGGCCCGGGCACGGCGCCGGCCGGCAGGGCACGGAGGCCGGCCTCGACGAGGCCGATCCCCTCCTCGACCTCGTCCCGGTCCCAGCGCGCCCGGTCCTGGTCCTCGAGCAGGACGAGGCTCCCGTCGGACGAGGTCCGCGCCTCGCGCCGCGAATCCTGGAGCAGCAGCAGCGCCAGCAGGCCCCGCGCCTCGGCGGCGTCCGGCATGAGCGCGACCAGGAGCCGCGCCAGGCGGATCGCCTCCGCGCACAGGTCGCGCCGCACGAGGGCATCGCCCGCGGTGGCGCTGTAGCCCTCGTTGAAGACGAGGTACAGGACCGCGAGCACACCCTCCAGGCGCTCGGGCAGCAGGTCGTCCGGCGGCACGCGATACGGGATTCCGGCGTCGCGGATCTTCCGCTTGGCCCGCACGATGCGCTGGGCCAGGGTCGCCTCCGGGACGAGGAAGGCCCGGGCGATCTCGGGCGTCGTCAGGCCGCCCAGCGTCCGGAGCGTCAGCGCGACGCGCGCGTCGAGCGCCAGCGCCGGGTGGCAGCACGTGAAGACGAGTCGCAGGCGGTCGTCGGCGAGGCGGCTCTCGCTCCCCAGGCGCACGGTCGACTCCGTTCCCGCGGCCACGAGGCCGCGCTCCAGCTCGACGAGCTTGTCGGCGTGGCGGCGCGAGCGTCGCAGCCGGTCCAGCGCCCGGTTCCGGGCGGCCGTCGTGACCCACGCTCCGGGGTTCGCCGGGATCCCGTCGCGCGCCCAGGTCTCCAGGGCGGCCACGAAGGCGTCGGCAACGGCCTCCTCGGCGACGTCGAAGTCGCCGCCGAGGAGGCGGATGAGCGTGGCCAGGACCCGACCGGACTCCTCGCGAAACGTCCGCTCCACGCGGGCGCGGGCCGCATCGGCCGCGCGATCGGCCGCCGGGTCCGTCACGTGGTCATCGCCGTCGAGCCCCGTCGGCGGCGTGGCGTGCTCGGCACGCCTACATGTCGACGATGGGACGGACCTCCATCGAGCCGTACAGCGCACCGGGGCAGCGG
Organism: uncultured Chloroflexia bacterium; assembly: GCA_963713285.1. GTDB lineage: Bacteria > Chloroflexota > Limnocylindria > Limnocylindrales > CSP1-4 > CTSoil-043. Next base: position 157,618 of record CAVQLA010000010.1, read on the forward strand.
GCCGCCGCCTCGAGGGCGAGGTCGATGTCGTCGGACTCGATGATGTAGTAGCCGCCGAGAACCTCCTTCGTCTCGGCGAACGGCCCGTCCGTCGTCAGGCGCGCGCCGTCGCGAACCCGGATCGTCGTGGCCGCGGCCGACGGCGCCAGCGGATCGCCGGCGCGGTAGATCCCCTTCTCGCGCAGCCAGTCCGTGTAGGCGAACCAGGGCGCCATGTCCGGCATGGCCTGGTCACCCCCGGCCGGTGCCTGCTCGGGCCCGTAGATGAGGAGCATGTAGCGCATCGAGTGCCTCCTGGGATGCATGTCCCGCGGGCGGCGGTTCCGCCCGTCACCCTCTCGACGAACGGACCGTCCCGGAATCGACAGACCGGGTGCCGGGTGATGATCGCCTGCCCCGGGCCGCGCCGCCACCCCCTCGTCGCGGGTTCGTCCGCCGCTCGACAGGCCCTCGTATGCTCGGGGGCATGCCGCCGCGCCCCGAGATCCTCCACGTCGCCGGCCACGAGGTGGCCGTCACCAACCCCGAGAAGGTCTTCTTCCCCGAGGCTGCCGGGGGGCCGATCACGAAGCTCGAGCTCGTCCGCTACTACCTGGCAGTGGCCGACGGCGCCCTCCGCGGCGCCGGGGGCCGGCCGATGGCCCTCAAGCGCTACCCGAACGGCGCCGGCGGCGACTTCTTCTTCCAGAAGCGCGCCCCCGAGAAGCGGCCGGCGTTCGTCCGCACGGTCGAGCTGGCGTTCCCGTCCGGCCGGACGGCCGACGAGGTGGTCGTCGACGACGCCGCGGCGCTGGCCTGGGTCGTCAACCTCGGCTGCATCGACCTCAACCCGCACCCGGTCCGCGCCGACGACCTCGATCATCCCGACGAGCTCCGGGTCGACCTGGACCCCGTCCCGGGCGTGGCATGGGACGACGTGCGGCGGGTCGCGCTCGTCGTCCGCGAGGCCCTCGCCGACGTGGGCCTCGTCGGCTGGCCGAAGACGTCGGGGTCCCGCGGCATCCACGTGAACGTCCGGATCGAGCGCCGGTGGACCTTCCCGGAGGTCCGGCGCGCTGCCCTTGCCCTCGCCCGCGACGTGGAGCGCCGCGTCCCGGATCTCGCCACCAGCAGGTGGTGGAAGGAGGAGCGCCACGGCGTCTTCCTCGACTACAACCAGAATGCCAAGGACCGGACGGTGGCCTCCGCGTACTCGGTCCGGCCCCGGCCGGACGCGCGGGTCTCGACCCCGCTGCGCTGGGAGGAGGTGGCGGAGGTGGACGCGGCCGCGTTCACCCTGCGCACGGTGCCCGAGCGGATCGCGCACGCGGGCGACGCGCACGCGGGCATCGACGAGGCGGCCGGCAGCCTCGACGGGCTCCTGGAGCTCTCGGCGCGCCACGAGACGGAGGGCCTCGGCGACGCGCCCTGGCCGCCCAACTACGCGCGGACCCTGGACGAGCCCCCCCGGGTCCAGCCCTCGAAGCGGCGGATGAGCACCAAGCCGCTCATCGAGATCGGGCGGGCCGCGAAGCAGGCGGACGCGATCGCCGGCCTCGAGCGCTGGAAGGCGCGCCACCCCGAGGCCTGGCCGCACCTCCGCCCGGCAGACGTCCTGGTGGACGCCATGCGCGGCCGCTCCACGACCTGGACGCGGATCCGGCTCAACCTCGAGCGCGTGCCGCCCGACCTTCGCCCACCGCAGGAGCCGCTCGACCCCGACTACGACCCCTGGGCGGGCGTCGAGTGGCCGGGGAAGCCGTCAGGCTGAAGGCCGAACTGGCTGGTCCTCGGCTCGGGTGGGAGACGGTCGGGGGCTCGAACCCCTCCGGGCGCGCCACAGTTACGTGGTGACCCGGTACACCACGTCGTCGCGCTGGGCGTACCAGATCGGGTGTCCATCCGCGCCGAACGACCAAGCCAGCGGGTTGGAGAACTCCGGACCCACTCGGTCGTCGAGGACCGGGTGCCATGCGCCTGCGAACAGCCCCATCCACGCGACGTGCTCGCCATCTGGTGAGACCGCGAACGGGACGTCTGGGTCTGGCGCCAGGTCGCCTCCGAACAGCCGGAGTGCTGATGCCGGGGTCGCGACGCCTTCGGCTGCCGGTCCGGGACGACCGTCCACGATGACCGTCGCGGATCCATCATCCGTGCGGGTGGCGCAGACGAGACGGCCGGCGGCCGCGTAGACCGGCTCGCTGTCGACATTGCCCACACCGTCGATCGGGTCGCCGTCGACCATCAGCCGGCGCTTCTGGCCCTGCCGGACCCACCACGCCACGTGCGCTCCATCGGGGCTGAAGACCGGCGTCCTGCTCCCATCGTCGGCCGGCAGCTCGGTCACGACCTGCCCATCCACGACGAGTGTCGCAATGGAACGCTTGCGCAGCAAGCCGCCTTCCTCCCGCCCGAGGACGAACGCGACGTGCCGACCATCGGCGCTGAAGACCGGGGGCCCCGCGTCCTTGGCGGTCCACGTCGGGCCCAGGACCCCGTCAAACACGATACCCAGTCGGCCGTCGAACGCCCAGGCGGTGTAGGCAAGGTGCGACGAGTCGGGGCTGAACACCGGCCATCCGATGGCCTTCACCACGGGTCCCGCAATACCGTCCTCTACCATCGCCACACCCTTCTCGGGCACGTCGGCGAAATACGCGAACCGCCGGCTGTCCGGGCTGAAGCGTGCGGCCAGAGGCGGCTCGAGGACGCCGATGCCGCGGACCTGGGAGAGGCCGATGTGGCGGACCTCGTCGTAGGTCTGCTGGGCGACGCCGTCGATGACCCACTGCACGTGCAGGTGGCCGTCGATCCGGCAGTACGCGAAGCGCCGACTGTCCGGGCTGAACTGCATCACGCCCGCAGCGTTCCGCATACCCGCGAACCACTCGTCGGGGACGCCATCGAGGACGAGCCGGAGCTCGACGTCCGGCCGCTTCTCCCCGCGCATCTCGGCGTACGCCAGCCGTTCCCCGTCGGGGCTGAAGACAGCCGCGACCGGTGCAAGCGGATCTGTCCCGATGGTCTGCCCGTCGAGGACAAGGTGGTACCCCTCGGGGGTGCCGCCGCCGTAGGCAAGGTGCCGGCCGTCGGGGCTGAACGTCGGTGGTACCGAGCGGGAGATGGACTCGAACGGCGGGTCCTCTCCCGCATCCCTTCCGACGAACTGTTGGCCGCCGCGGATGCCCACGTAGGCGAGGTGCGCGCCGTCCGCACTCGGGACGATCAACGGGGACCTGTCGCGCCGGTCTACGAGGCCGTCGAACGTCGGCATCGCCGCGTGGCCGTCCCAGGCGAACCGGAGGCGGCCCTCGGGCCGTGGCCAGAACGACACGACGTGCCCATCGGACGTCACCGCTTCGACGGGGCGTCCCGGCGGCAAGCTGCACACGGACTCGACGACGAAGTCCCCTTCCCTGGCGTCCATCCGGCCCTCCTCGCGTGGCTGAGACGTGCGTCGGGTACGGGGACGTGCGGCGCGTCCAGCCGCTCGCACCCCGCTTGATGTTGGGAGCCGTCGACGATCGTGCCCAGTGCCAGAGGCACTAGGTGACGCAAGCGGATGGAGTGCATCGAGACCAAGGTTGACTGCGTTCACCCGCCTACGCGGCTCGAAGAGCCTCAACGAGCTCCTCCACGCCCTCGATAACGATGGTTGGCGGAGAGTGTTCGAATCCCTCCGGGCGCGCCAGAACGACCGGGGCCGGGCACCGTCCGCCCTGTCGCTGCACCTCGCCGATGGGCCGCATCAGGTCCGCTGCGCGGCTCGCCAGTCTGTGGAGGTCCCCGGCGTGCGCGCGGCCGCCCACTCAGGAAGCGCCGTCCGGGACTGCGCCAGTCGGTCGCTCCGGCTCTGGACCAGCCGCCGCCCGCCGCGCACAGTCCCAGGCAGCCGCGGAGAGCCGCGCGGACCCCGAGACGCCTTGCGGCTCGCGCCCGGCGCATCCGGTCAGGGCAGGAGGCGCACACCGTGAGCGCAGCATCGGATCACGTCCATCGCTGCGTGGGCACGCCCCGGGAGATCGGGCGCGCAGCCGGGCGGTCACTCGGCTCGCGACTCGAGCGCACCATCGAGCGGTTCATGGCCGAGCGCCCGCGCTGTGCCCGCGCCCTCGGCCTGGCCGAGCTGCGTCGCGGTGCGCTCCTGTGGCTCAGGACGCTCCCGCAGCGGTTCCAGGACGAGCTCGAGGGCCTTGGCGCGAAGGCGCTCGACGCATGGGCGTATGCGCTGCTCGCCGGTCGCACGTAGCACGGCCGTACTCTGCCGGGCACAGATCGGGCCCGGCTCGCATGTGCTACCTTTCTGTACATGACTGAGACCGTCGGTGTCGCGGAGCTGCGCCAGAACCTGAGCCGCTACCTGCGTCGCGTGGAGCGGGGTGAGCGGCTCCTCGTGACCGATCACAACCGGCCGGTGGCGGAGCTCGGGCCCCCTCCCCGCACGGGCGAGGCGCTCGACCGCCTCATCGCCGAAGGGCGTGTCTCGGCGCCGACCCGGCGCAGGCTGCCGGGTCCGCTGCGGATGGACGGCGACGCCCACGCCCTCAGTCGCGCGCTCGACGAGATCCGCGGCGAGCGCTGAGCCGTGGCGCTCTTCTACGCGGACGCATCGGCGCTGGTCAAGCTGGTGCGGGACGAGCCCGAGAGCCCGGCGCTGCGCGCCTTCACCGACGACGCGGACCTCGTCAGCTGCGACCTCGTCCTGGCCGAGGTGCCCCGCGCGATCCGACGCGCGGCCGCCCAGGACGCGCGTCTGGACGTTGAGGTGCTGCTCGCCCGTGCCGACGAGGTCATCGACGCGGTGGCCCTCGTCCCGGTCGATCGGACCCTGCTCGTGGCCGCCGGTGCGCTGTCAGAGCCCTCGCTGCGCGCCCTCGACGCGATCCACGTGGCTGCCGCGGTCGGCCTTGTGCCAATCGACGGCTTCCTGGGCTACGACGAGCGCCAGGCAGCCGCGGCCCGCCTGGCGGGCCTTCGGACGTTCGCCCCCGGCGTGTCGGTGCCGGCTGGTCCCTGGCAGTCCCCCGCTCCCTGACGGACGGCACCGACCCCAGCAGCCGGCGCCACGGCTCGAGTGCGGTCGCCGGTCCCAGCTCAGGCATTGGTCGGCATCCCGCTCGATGTCGCTCGGGCCGTCAGACCCCGGGTCGAGGGTCAGCGTCCGGCGACTGCCGCGCGGATCGGACGGCATCGCCCATCTGCTCGAGATGCCCGCGGAAGTGGAAGGGGTTGTCGAGCGCGATGAACGCCAGCCGCCAGTAGCTGCTCTTGCGCCGGGTTGCCTCCTCCGGCAGGTGCGCCAGCAGGGCCACGGTCTCGGCGGTGCTGCGTTCGTATGCCGCCAGCAGATCGGCGATGGTCGGGTAGACGGCGACCGTCGCCTCGACCCGCGCCAGCAGGTTCTCGCCGAAGTCGTCATAGACGGCTTCGGCGCCGGTGACCATCTCGCCGACGTTGTTCTGGAAGCCGCGCTCGCTGTGGATCAGGTGCGCCAGCACCTCCTTGGCGCTCCATTCCGCTGCGGCGGGACGGTGCGATGCCTCGGCCTCGCTGACGTCGGCGAAGAAGCTCCGCAGGGCCTGGCGTGCCTCGGCGTACTGGCCGGCGACTGCCCGTGAGAGCTCGACCGGGTCCCAGATGATGGTGGGCAGCGGGCGCCGCGACAGCTCCATGCCGGCGGTTCGACGTTCAGGGCCGCGGTAGTAGCCGACCATCACCCGGTCGCCGGCGACATGGCCCTGGAGGGCGTTCGTCAGGCTCGCGAAGTCGGTGATCGGCTGGTCATCGATCTCCACCAGCACATCGCCCTTCTGCAGCCCGGCGGCCTCGGCACCCATACCGGGCGCGGTGCTGTCGAGACGGATGCCAGTCGAAACCGGCACGCCGGCCTGTCTGGCGATCTCCTCGTTGAAGTCGCTCAAGCCGATGCCCATCATCGGGCGGCGCACGATCCGGAGATCCTCGCCGGTCTCCAGCACGGAGGCCAGGTTGTCGAGCCCGCGCTGCCAACCGGACTGGGATTCCTTCGACGCCTTCTCCCAGGCGGCGCCGGTGCCGAAGCCGGAATGCTCGATCGTCACCAGCGTGCCACTCCCCTGGGGCGCCAGGGTCACCTGTACCTGCGTCTCAGCCGGCTCGCCCCGGCCCCGCCAGGTGAAGGCGACCCGCCCGGGTGCCTCGAGGTGCGTGTACTCGCCGCTGGTGTAGTAGCCCGAGTTCCATGACAGGTAGAACCGCCCGCCGGGCTGCGGAGCGATCTGAGATGAGTCAGACAGCCATTCGCGCAGGCAGGAGGAGTTCGTGAAGGCGTAGTAGACCTGGGCTGGTGGAGCGTCGACCAGCCTGGAGACAGACAGGGCTTGTGCCTCGCGCCCGGAGAGCTGTTTCGTCATGAGCACGACGCTATACGACGCCCATGGGTGCGTCAACACGAGGACCGTCGAGACCAGGCACCCGTCAGCGCGACGTCCCGAACGCAGCACACGCGAGCGCGATCACCCGTTCGAGCAGGCGTCCGGCCACCCCCTTGTTCGGGTGCTCGCTCCCGACGAGGTACGTCGGGATGTTCGAGTCCACGAAGATCACTGGTCGTCGGTCCCCCTGTACCCGCGCTCGACTCCGGCGAGCATCTGGTCGATGTCGTCCGACGGGTAGCCGTGCGCGGCGGCCTCGCGGACGGCTCGCAGCTTGCGCCCAGTCTCGCCCTCTCGTCGAGGGTGGCGACGAGCGTGCCGAGCAGCGGGTCGCGTTCCGGCGCCGGAAGGCCATCGACGTGCCCGGCACCTGCCCGCCCGACGCCCTCCGGGAGCTCCATCCGGTCCCAAGGCCCCGAGCCTCCGTCAAGGTCGGGGAAGAATCGCGTCGAGGTCACCCTCCGGCGGCGGGGGGAGTGCCGACCGCCGGCGTCGACTCGGGCTCCCCTGGCCTCAGCAGCGACCGCGAGAGCTGCGGGTACGTGGCGCGATAGCCCAGCGCGTGGGCCAGGGGCGCGATCGCCGCGAAGAGCACCTTCTGCATGACCGGCGGCGGGGACCTGAACTGGACCGTGTCGGAGAACTCGCGGCCGATGAGCGCCATCTGGAGCAGGTTCGGCATCCCCTTCGCGTGTCGTCGGCGGACGGGGGCCGCTCGGACGAAGCCGAGGGACCGACCGCGGTGTCTTCCGGCGTACATCGACGAGCTCCGCATGCCCGCGATCCGAGCGTGTTGGCACCCCGGCGATCGCCCGAGATCCGGCCGGTCGGTGCGGGCGACCTCGTTGGGGGAGCGACTGGCAACCGGAGACCGGGGGCTGAAAGGCTCTTGTGGCAGCGCTCGCCCACGACCAGCCTGTGAGGCACGGGATACCCGCCCGTGGGTCGCCCCGTCGACACCCCGGAGAGGTTGCCCGCCCAGGAGGTGTTCCGTGGGCCCACTCCGTGCGAAGCGTCCCCATGTCCCCGGCCGGCTCGTGCCGCTGGCTGTTTCCGTCCTGCTGCTGGTCGGCGTCCTTCCAGCCGGGAGCGTCGCCGGGGCAGAACCCCTGAGCGGCGCCGAGGAAGCGCTCGCGCCTCCGCCACCGCGATCCGGCGAGGTTGCCCTCGCAAGCGGCGCGCTGCGCGAGGCGGTGGCGCGCCTTGAGGCCGGACGGCCAGCGGGCGCGAGAGTGGACGTACAGCAGGACCGGGTTCGCGTCGAAGTCCTGCACCATCTCACCACGCCGGCCATCGAGCGCCTGATCGCCCGCCTCGACGGTTCCATCGAAGGAGCCGTGCCCGGCGAGCTCGTGCAGGCCCTCGTGCCATTCGATCGGCTGGTGGACCTGGAGGCCGACCCCGGCGTCGACTTCGTCCGACCACCCCTCGTCGCGAGCGAGCCCGCCGGGGAGCAGTCCGTCGCCCGGTCGGCAGCCGACACCCACCCGGCGCCCACCAGCGTCATCGTCGGCGCTGAGGTCACGAAGACGAACGCGAGCTCCTGGCATGCCGCGGGCTACACGGGCAGCGGCATCAAGATCGGGATCCTCGACTTCTTCGGCTCGACGTACTGGAACGCAGGGGTCGCGGCCGGCGAGCTCCCGACGCCTGCCGGCACCTTCTGTCGGCAATCCGGCGTACCCTGCGACCTCTGGACCGCCGGGAGCAAGCATGGCCAGGCCGTCGCCGAGGTCATCCACGAGATGGCTCCCGACGCCCAGCTCTACATCGCGACCGCGGTCACAACCACCGATCTCCAGGCCGCGGTGAACTACTTCGCCGCCCAGGGCGTGAAGGTCATCTCCCGGTCATTGACCGCCGAGTACGACGGGCCGGGCAACGGCACCGGGCCGATCGCGACGGTCATCGACAGCGCCGTTGCCGCCGGCATGATCTGGTTCAACTCGGCCGGTAACACCGCCGATGACGGATCAGGCTACGGGTCCTACTGGCGCGGTCCGTGGGTCGATGCGGACGACGACGGATGGCTCGACTTCGCGCCTGGCGACGAACTGCTGGGGATGGTGTGCGGCTTCGTGAACGGCCTCAGGTGGAGCGACTGGGGCGCCGATCGCACCGACTACGACCTGTACGTCTATGACACCGTGCAGGAGATCTGGCTCAAGACGAGCGGCGAGGATCGCCAGACCGCCGCGCTTCCCCTCGAACACGTCGACCCGACGTGCGGCGCCAACGACGTTGACTACGTCAAGGTTCGGCTCCATGCCGCAGGTAGCGGTACCGCTGGGGACACGCTCGAATTCATGGTCAACGGGCAAGGGATCGAGTACTCGCAGAACCCCTACAGTGCCTCGGGTCCGGCTGCGGACACGGCCAGCGCGGGAGGCGTGACGGTCGGCGCGATCGATCCGGCCACGGGGACGACGATTGCGCCCTACAGCTCCCAGGGTCCGACGAACGACGAGCGCACGAAGCCCGATCTCAGCGCCGCGGCCTGCGTCGACAGCTTCACCTACAGCCCTGACTGTTTCGACGGCACGAGCGCAGCGACCCCGGTCGCCGCCGGCGCAGCTGCGCTGCTGCTGCAGGCGGGGGTGGTGCGCACGCCCGGCGAGGTGAAGGCCTACCTGCTCAGCCAGGCGGCCGTTGATCGCGGTGCCGGCGGGTCCGATAACGTATACGGAGTCGGTGAGCTGGTTCTGCCGGCAGTCACGCCGACGCCGACGCCGGTTCCGACACCCGTCCCCACACCCACACCTGTCCCGACACCGACACCGACACCGACGCCGACCCCCGTGCCCACCCCCACGCCCAGGCCGACCACGACGGTCTCGCTCGCGGCCAACCCGCCAACGGCAATCGCGGGCGAGACCCTGGTGACCTTGACCGCCACGCTCAGCGCCGCGACAGCGACCGGCGCGGTCACCTTCCGCGACGTGACGAGCCCCACCCCCCAGACCCTCGGGGCCGTGGCGGTGGCCGGCTCCGGCGCCGCAGTGCAGGTCCGCCTTGCCGGCGCCGGGACGCACGTCGTCGACGTCGTGTATGGGGGAGACGCGGTCTACGCTCCGGCCACCTCGAATGCCGTCACGATCGCCGTGAGCCCCGACGTCGTCGTCAGCGCGTCCGGGGTCGGCGTGAGCGCGGCCACGTTCTACCCGTACAGGGACGGCTACAGAGACACGGTCATGCTCCGGGGAACCCTGTTGGAACCCGCCGCCGTCGCGATGAAGATCTACTCCCCGACCGGCCGCCTGGTCCGGTCGCTGTCGGTGCCGCTGAAGACCGGGGCCTACAGCGTGGCCTGGAACGGGCGCACCTCTTCCGGGACGCTCGTGGCCGCCGGCCGCTACAAGGTCGTCCAGACGATCACCGACGTGCCGCGCCATCGCAAGGCAGTCACCTCCTACACCACCATCTCGAGCAAGCGGCTGTACTGGTCCAGCCACACGATCACGCTCTACGGCGCCCAGTACACGATGTACGGCGATCCCGGGTCAGGCTCGGTGAGCAGGTCCGGGTCGGCCTACGAGAAGGGCGTCCGCCTCACCTCGGGGGACTCCTGGGCCGGCGTCCGCTACACGTTCGCGCTTCGCTCGGCGGTCGTCTACAAGCCGCTGGCGTTCAAGGTCCTCGGGCGCTCTCCGAACGGGCAGAAGGCCTACGAGGGCCTCTGGAACCGCACCCTCGGCAGTGCCGCCTACACGAGCTCCTACGACCGGAGGGAGATCGGCCCGCGGTACACGTGGTACTCCCTCGCCGGCGACCCAACCACGCATCGCAGCGGGCGGACGACATACGGCGCGGTCTACGTCGAGAGCGCCGGCGTGTCGCGGATCTTCGACATCGCGAAGGTCCAGCTCACCTACCGGTACGCGATCCTCCGCTGATACGCGGAAGGGACGGACGACCCCGCCGCGGCGCGGGGTCGTCCGTCATCGGCTGCGGTCGGGTGATGAAGGCCGGCGGGCTCTGTTCCCAGCTGCTCAGGCGCGGCGGCGGAAGTGCTCGGCGCCGGTCACGAGGGCGAGCACCGTCAGCCCGTAGCCGGCCAGCAGGACCAGGCTGAAGCCCACCCCGCCCGCCTGGGCGTCGGCAGTCGTCACGTTCGCCAGGACCGCGAGCGCCGCGAAGAGCAACCCGACGACCCCGACGATCAGGCCGAGCGCGCGTCCCCAGCCGCGGTGAATGAACATCCCGATCGCGGCGACGACCTCGAGCAGGCCCCAGAAGACGACGAGGAAGGAGAATCCCGCGACCATGCCGCCGAGGGGGCCGAAGACCCCGAGGCCCTCCTCGGCCGTGCCGACCACGGCCAGGAGGCCGCCGAGCAGCCCGAAGATCGTGCCCAGCAGGAAGGTCAGGATCCCGGCGAGCAGGAGGAAGATCCCCGCGACGACCACGAGCACGGACGTCGTCGGGCCTGCCGCGGCGGCGGGTGGCCAGGGTGCGGTCGCGCTGGCGGGCGGCGGCGGCCACGCGGGCTGGGCGGATGCTCCGGCCGGCGGCGGCGAACCCGCGGGCGGGGGCGGCCACGCGGGCGGGGCCGCGGCACCGATGGGCGGGGGGGGCCAGCCGGGCTGTGCCGAGACCCCCACCGGAGCCGGCACCGTCGGCTCGGCAGCGCCTCCCGCGTCTGCGACCGGCACATCCGGCAGGGCCGGCTCAGGCACCGCATGCGGCTGCCAGGGGTCCGGCTGCCCTGTTCCCTCGGTCATCGGATCCTCCCTGCCGACCTCACCCCGGACGACCCCGGGGCGCTACGGCGCTGACGATGGACGCGGGCTCGACCCCGGCGACGGCGAGGCGGACGCCGGCGGCTTGGGGAAGAGCGCCCTGGCAAGATAGCGGACGACGTCGTCGCCCACGAGGGGCTCCCGGTTGAAGGCAACGGCGATCGCCACCCCGTCCTTGGGGAAGTACCGGATCGACGCGCGCGTGCCGGTGAGCGCACCGGTGTGCCCGTAGGAGACGCGGCCCTGGAACACGACCCGGCTGACCCCGAGGCCGTAGGCCGTCGTCCACCCGTACCCGTACGCTTTCACGAAGGTGAGCATCTGCTTGCGGGTCGGAGAGTCCAGGACGTCGCCCCCGTAGAGCGCCCGGGCCCAGCGGGCCATGTCCTGGGTCGTCGAGGCGATCGCGCCGGCGGCGCCGGCGGCCGTGACCACCGAGGTGAACGGGACGATGTCGGTGCCATCGGTGCGCACGGAGGGCGTCGGGCCGCGATTGCCGGCGATGATCCGGTAGGCCAGAGCCGGCGCCGCCGTCGGCGCCTCGACGCCCTGGATGTACGTGGAGGTCAGGCCCAGGGGGTCGAGGAGCTCCTCCCGGACCCGTGCGGCCCAGGGAGCCCCGCCCACCTGCTCCGCGACCATGCCGAGGAGCAGGTAGTTCGAGTTGGAGTACGCCCAGCGGGTGCCCGGAGGGAAGACCAGGGCCGGACGAACGTATCCCTCCAGGACCTCCGCGGCCGTCCAGACCCGCTTCTTGCTCTTGTTCAGCACCGCGTCGAACTTGGTGTTCTTGAAGTAGTCCGGGATGCCCGACATGTGGTTGAGGAGCTGCCGGATCGTGACCTTGCCCGCGTTCGGGACGTCGGGGAGGTAGCGCGCGAGGCGGTCGTCGAGCCGGATGCGGCCCGCCTCCACGTCGCGGAGGATGAGGGCGGCCGTGAACGTCTTCGTCACGCTCCCGATGGCGAACGGCGTGCCGCTCTGGACCTTGAGCCCGGCGGCGGCGTCGGCCAGGCCCCGCACCCCGGTCCACGACGATCCGTCCCTGAACAGGACCGTCGCCTCGACGCCCGGCAGCCCGAGCTCCTTCTTCGCGGTCGCCAGCGCCTTCGAGAGACGGGCGGCCACGGCTGCCGGGACGGCGGGCGTTGGGAGGGGGGTCGGGACGGGCGTCGGGGACGCGGTCGGCGATGGCGATGGCGACGGCGACGGAGGAGTGCTCGTCGCGGGCCGGCCGGGCACGGAGCTGGCCCCCGCCGCGGTCGTGGCGCCCGGGGAGCCCTCGGCCCCGGCGCGGGCGCTCGTGCCGGGTGGCATGCCGGAAACCGACCAGCCCAGCGCGAGGCTCGCCCCGAAGATCCCGACCAGGGCGAGGCCGGCCGCCATTCGCCGCCGGCGGCGCGGCGGCCCGGGCTCCATCGACCAGGGCTGGGTCATCGGGCGGGGTCCCCGAGGATGTCGGCCAGCTCGTAGGGCGGCGTGGCTTCCAGCTGATCGTAGCGGCAGTCGGCAGGGCGGCGATCCGGCCGCCAGCGCACGAGCTTCGTCGCGTGGCGAAACCGGTCTCCCTGCAGGTGGTCGTAGGCCACCTCGGCGACCCGCTCGACGCGCAGCGGCTCCCAGGTCAGGTCCTTGCCGCGGTTCCAGCGGCTCTGGGCGCCCGGCATCCGCCGGCCGTAGGCGGCCTCGGCCAGCTCCGCCGTCGCCCAGTCGCGCCACGGGTGGCCGTCCAGCGCGTCCCGCCGGAGCTCCGCCAGCTCGTCGACCAGCTCGCGGCGGCGGACCGCGGCGAAGCCGGAGGCGACGCCCACGTGGTGGAGCGTCCCCGCCTCGTCGAAGAGCCCGAGAATGAGCGACCCGACTCCCGTCCCGACCTCGTCCTTGTGCCACCGGAAGCCGGCCACCGCGACGTCGGCCGTCCGGGCGTGCTTCACCTTCGCCCAGCCCCGCTTCCCCGGCTCGTACATGCCGTCGAGGCGCTTCGCGATCACCCCGTCGAGGCCCGCCCCCTCGAAGCGGGCGAACCAGTCGCCGGCGAGTGCCCGGTCCTCGGTCATCGGCGTCAGGTGGACGCCCGCGACGCCCGCCTCCACGCGGGCGGTCAGGCGCCGGCGCCGCTCGAGGTACGGCCGGGCCCGCAGGTCGTCGTCGTCGATCGCGAGGAGGTCCCAGGCGACGTAGCGCGCCGGGGTCTCCGCCGCCAGCATCCGGACCCGCGACTCGGCCGGGTGGATCCGGAGCAGGAGGGCGTCGAAGTCGAGCCCGCGGGGGCCCGCGATCACGATCTCGCCGTCGACGACGCACCGGGCCGGGAGCGCGGCGCGGAGGGGGGACGCGAGCTCCGGGAAGTACCGATCCAGGGGACGCAGGTCGCGGCTCTGGATCAGCAGCTCGTCCCCGTCCCGGAAGACCAGGGCCCGGAAGCCGTCCCACTTCGGCTCGAACGCCCACCCGGGGCCGTCCGGCAGGGACGACCCCGGCTTCGCGAGCATCGGCTCGAGCGGGGGGGCGACGGGCAGCTGCACCCGCGGATTATGCGCGACCCGGCCGGACCGTCCCCGGCGACGGTCAGGCGGGCTCGTAGGCCTGGTAGTCGGGCCACCAGATCGCGGCGTCGACGGCCCGGGCGGCGCGCTCGATTCCCTCGTCCCCGGCGGGCAGCTGCTCGCCGTCGAGCGTCCCGATCGTGCCGACGACGGCGATGGCGATCGCCCGCGACACCGACCGCAGGTCGGCCATCGGCGGGTAGAGGGCGCCGCAGGTGAGGCGCTCGTTGGTGACGAAGCCTGCCAGCGTCCGGGCCGCGGCCAGGAACTCGGCGTCGCGGATGACCCGCGCCCCCGCCACGATCGCACCCAGCCCGACGCCCGGGAAGATGAACGAGTTGTTCGCCTGACCGACGATGCAGGTCCGGTCGCCGCGCCGGACCGGCGGGAAGGGGCTGCCGGTCGCGCACAGCGCGCGCCCGTCGGTCCACTCCGCCACCTGCTCGGGGGTCGCCTCGGTCTTGCTGGTCGGGTTCGACAGGGGGAAGACGAGCGGCGTCGAGCAGCCGGCGGCAAGCTCGCGCAGGAGCGACTCGGTGAACGCGCCCGGCGTCTGGGTGGTCCCGATGAGGGTTCCCGGCTTCACCGCGCGGACGACGTCCACGGGCGTCGCGTCCGGCGCGAGGCCGAGCACGGCGAGGTCCTCGTCGAGGAGGCCCACCGCGGCCTTGTCGTCCTCGATGGCGGGGCGGCTGGCGTACACGAGGCCGCGCGTGTCGAAGAGGATCGTCGAGCGCCGGATCTCCGCCGCGTCGATGCCCGCCTCGCGCTGCGCGGCGTGCACCAGCCGGGCGATCCCGATTGCGGCGGCGCCGGCGCCCAGGAAGACGAACCGCTCCCGGGCGAGCGGCCGGCCCAGGTACCCGAGCCCGGCGAGGATGCCGGCCAGGACCACGGACGCGGTGCCCTGGATGTCGTCGTTGAACGACGGCAGGCGATCCTGGTAGCGGTCCAGGATGCGGATCGCGTTGTGCTGCTTGAAGTCCTCCCACTGCAGGATGGCGCGCGGGAAGGTCGTTTGGACGCCCTCGACGAAGGCCTCGAGGAAGGCGTCGTACTCGGGGCCGCGGAGGCGCGTGTGGCGCCAGCCGAGGTAGAAGGGGTCGGACTGCAGGGCGGCGTTGTCGGTCCCGACGTCGAGCGAGATCGGCAGCGTCCAGGCCGGGTAGATGCCGGCGCCGGCGGAGTACAGCGCCAGCTTGCCGACCGGGATCCCCATCCCGCCCGCGCCCTGGTCGCCGAGGCCCAGGATCCGCTCGTTGTCGGTCGCGACGATGAGGCGGACCTCGGTCTGGGAGGCGTTGCGCAGGACCTCCGGGATGCGTCCCACGTCGGCCGGGGTGATCCAGACCCCGCGCGGCCTGCGGAAGATGTGGCTGTACTCCTGGCAGGCGCGCCCCACCGTCGGCGTGTAGACGATCGGCAGGAACTCCTCGAGGTTCTCGGCGAGCAGCCGGAAGAAGAGCGTCTCGTTGCGGTCCTGGAGGGCCGCCAGGCCGATGAACTTCTCGAGGTCGTCGGCCTTGCGACGGACGTGCTCGAGCTCGAGGGCCAGCTGCTCCTCGAGGGTCATCACGTGGGTCGGCAGCAACCCGTGGAGGCCGAACCAGTCACGCTCGGCGTCGGTGAACGCGGCGTCCTTGTTGTACAGGGGCCGGCCCAGGAGGGAACGACCGCGAAACGCGACGCGGAGGGGCGTCTGGGGGTCAGGGGGTGCGGCGATCTGGCTCAATGGGTCACCACCACGGTTGCGGACGAATGGGTAACGACGTGCTCGGACACGCTGCCGCGAAGCACCCGGTCGAGGGCGCTGAGGCCGCGCGAGCCGATGACGATGGTGTCGAAGCCGCCCTCGGCGGCGATCCGCTCGATCGTCCGGGCCGGGTCGCCCAGCGGCTCGAGCAGGTCCACCGAGAGCCCGTGCTCGGCAAGGGCGCGCTGCGCCTCGTGCAGCTCACGGGCATGGGCCTCGCCACCGTCCCACGGCTCGGTCGGCTTGCCGTCGGGACCGACCGGGACGACGGAGACCACGCTCAGGGACGCCCGAAAGGCGAGGGCCAGCTGCGCCGCCGTCTCCAGGGCGCGGCGCGCCGGTTCTCCCCCGTCATACGCGAGAAGGATTCGTTCCATCGCCTGACTCCCGCTCGCGAGTCGGCCTGACGCCGGGTCGGCTCGGTCTACGGGGCACAGGTTCGCGCCGCACGGCGACCACGGATAGGGCTGGTGGACGCGATCTCCCGGGCCGGTCGGATCGCGAGCGGGGGCCGCGCGACTCGGCGCGGGCAGCCCAGGGTCCGGGACGGGCACTCCGGGCCCCGGGACGAGATCGAGCCCGGCGTCGCGCCGGGCTCGATGGCTGGTCCGGATGCGGGCTCGCTCGTCGAGCGCGCGCTCGACGGCTCCCGCGACGCGGGATCAGGCCTCGTCGCTCTCCCCGCCGGCCTCGGCCGGCTCGCCCTCGGCCGCCGGCGCAACCTCGGTCGGGGCGGCCACCTCGACCTCCTGGACGCGCGGCGGAGCGACCTTGAAGACGATCTCGTCGGGGTCGGCAAGAAGCTGCACGCCCTCCGGGATCGGGAGGTCGCGGGCGTAGATGGCGGCGTCGAAGTCGACGAGGACCGCGAGATCGACCTCGATCATCTGCGGGAGATTGTCGGGCCGTGCCCGGACCTTCACGCTGCCGCTGGCGTTGAGGAGCGTGCCGCCGTGCTTGGTCACGGCCTCCGACTCGCCGGTGCCGTGGACCGGCACGTCCACCGTCAGCTCCTCGGTCATCCGCACGGCGAACAGGTCGACGTGGATCGGCTGGCGATTGACCTTGTGGATCTGGACCCCGTGGACCAGCACCGGCGTCGGCTTCGAGCCGTCGATCGAGAGGTCGATCAGGGCGTTGGGGCCGACGCGACGGCGCAGGAGCAGGAAGTCGTGCGCGTCGAGTGTGACCGGAGCCGACTCGACGCCGTGGCCGAAGACGACGGCCGGGAGGCGCCCGTCGCGGCGCAGGCCGGCGACCGCCTTGCCGGTGACGGTGCGACGCTCGGCGGCGAGCGCGGGGCGGGTGGACGTCATGGGAGATCCTCTGGTGCGTGACAGGTCTGCGTCGGCGGCGGCGCCGGGTTGGGCGCGCCCCGGGGGGGACGGCGCGGCCGTCCCGGAGGCGACGGCGCGGCCGTCCTCGCGGCCGGGCGCCCGATCGTGCGCAGGGTAGCACGGCTTCGCCCCTCGGCGGGTGTACGATCCCGCCGCCATGGCTGCCACGATCCTGATCGTCGAAGACGAGTACGCCGTCGCCCGCGGAATCGAGTACGCCCTCGCCCAGGAAGGCTACACCGTGACGGTGGCCCGCTCGGGCGAGGAGGGCCTGGAGTACGCCACGCACCAGGCGCCCGACCTGGTCGTGCTGGACGTCCGGCTGCCCGGGATGGACGGCTTCGAGGTCCTCCGGCGGCTGCGGGCCACCGGGGCCAAGATGCCCGTCCTCGTGCTGACGGCGCGCGACGACGAGGTGGACAAGGTGATCGGCCTGGAGCTGGGAGCCGACGACTACCTGACCAAGCCGTTCGGCCTCCGCGAGCTGATGAGCCGGATCCGGGCGCTCCTGCGCCGGGCCTACGGCGACCTCGCCGACGCCGCCGGCGGCCGGGTGATCCGCCATCGCGACCTGGTCATCGACCTCGAGCGGCGGCGGGTCCAGCGGGGCGGCAAGCGCCTGAGCCTGACGCCGACCGAGTTCGAGATCCTGCGCCATCTCGCCAGCCGTCCCGGCCGCGTCTACACGCGGGGCGAGCTGCTGGAGCTCCTCCGCGACTACGAGGCGCTCGACCAGGACGAGAAGACCATCAACGTGCACATCAGCCACCTGCGCGAGAAGATCGAGGACGACCCGTCGCAGCCGGTCTTCGTCCTGACGGTCCGGGGAGCCGGCTACGCGTTCGCCGACCGCTGACGCGGGCCCCCGTCCGGCGGCGGACCCGGGAGCAGGCTCGCCGGCGGCAGTGCCTCCGCCGACGGGTCGCTCGTTCCAGGCGCGCCTGACCCTGGCCTTCGTGCTCGTGGTCGCCGCGTCGCTCCTGACCGTGTCGGCGATCGTCGTCAATCGGCTCGACGCCTACTTCCGCGGCCAGGAGCAGGCCGCCCTCGACGCGCGGAGCACGGTCGTCACGCGCCTCGTCAGGCTCTTCGCGGTCTCCGCGGCGCTCCCGAACGCGGTCGTGGAGGCCGGCAACACGGTCAATCCCGACGTCGTCGTCGCGCTCTCCAACCCCGACTTCCTCGCGTTCCTCAGCGACCAGGTGGCGCTCGCCGACGTCGTGGTCCAGGTCGGCGGGGCGACCGTGGTCGGCATCGATGACTGGATCGTCACGCCGGCGTCCAACGGCACGTTCACGCAGGACCTCACGGCGCAACCCGAGCCGGGCCAGGCCCGGGAGCCCCTCACCGCCGTGCGCCAGATCACCATCACCCCCAATGACCCGCTGTCGGACCCGTGGGGGATCGTGACGACCCTCGCCAACCCGTACACCACCCGCGCGTCCACCCTGGCCACCATCACCGGCCTCCTGGCGATCACGACGCTGGGCGCCCTCCTGGCGGCGCTGATCGTCTCGGCCTACCTCGCCGTGCGGTTCACGCGCCCCCTCCGCCGCCTCGGCGAGGCGACGCGGCGCCTCGGCGCCGGCGACATGTCGGGGCGAGTCCCCACCGCCGAGCTGGAGAGCTCGTACGCGGAGGTGGCCGACCTGGCCCGCCAGTTCAACGTGATGGCGGAGCGCCTGGAGGAATCGATCGAGCTGATCCGGCGCGACCGCGACCGGAGCCGCGACTTCCTGGCCGACGTCTCGCACGAGCTGCGGACGCCCCTGGCCGCGCTCCGCATGAATACGGAGCTCCTGCAGGGCGGGGCGGGGGCCGACCCGACGACGCGGGCGGAGTTCCTTGCCACCAGCCGCCAGCAGCTCGACCGCCTCGACTGGCTCGCCCAGAACCTCCTGGAGCTCTCGAAGCTCGAGTCCGGGCTCCTGCGCCTCGACCTGCGGCCCGACGATCTCCGCTCGACCGTAGAGACGGCGTTCGAGCAGGCCGAGCCGGCGGGCGGCCGCCGCGGCGTGGCCCTGGAGCTGCACCTCCCGCCGGCCCCGGTCCGGATCCGGCACGACCCCCCGCGGATCGGCCAGGTCATCGCGAACCTCCTCGGGAACGCGATCAAGTTCACGCCGCCGGGCGGCGCCGTCACGCTCACCCTCGAGCCCCATCGCGACGGGGCGCGCCTCGAGATCCGCGACACGGGCGTCGGGATCGATGCCAGCGAGATCCCCCACATCTTCGAGCGCTTCTACCGCGGCTCGCGCGCCAACGAGGCGCGCGGCTCGGGGAGCGGCCTCGGCCTTGCCATCGTGAAGTCGATCGTCGACATGCACGGCGGCCGCATCTCCGTGGAGAGCCGGGTGGGCTCCGGCACCACCTTCGCGGTGATCCTGCCGCGCGACCCGCGCCACGCGGAGAGCATCGAGTGGGCGGCCGTCGACCGGCCGCCCGCGGGGGCCGATCGACCCGCGGCAGGTGCCCGGGAGCCGGCCGACACCGGGATGTGACGAATTCTTCACCACGCCCGCGCCTGCGCCGCAACCCCGATCGGCGACGCTCTCTCCACCACGAGTCGCCGGGTCCCCAGCCCGGCCTGAAGCAACCACTTCCTGGAGCTGCCCCACGCCATGACCGAACCGCTCGACCCGACCCGCGACGCGACGCAGGTGCCGCCGCCGACGCCGGCCCCGGCCCCCGCGGAGCCCACGGCCGGGGTCGTCGCCCCGCCGCCGGCCGCGCCGGCGTTCGAGAGTCCCACGCAGCCCGTCGTCTACTGGCCGGCCGCGGAGCGCCGCCCGGCGTGGACCGAGGCCGTCGTCGAAACCGACGCCGAGGCGTTCGCCCCTCCGACGCCCCGCGCCTGGTACGAGCCGGAGCCCATGCCCGCGGCCGCGGCACCGGAGAAGGCCCGGCGCCGCGGCGGCAGCATCGGCGTCGTCGTCGCCGCGTCGTTCGCGGCCGCCGTGATCGGGTCCCTCGGGACGTTCGCCGCCCTCTCGGCGAGCGGCGCGCTCGACCGCGAGGTCGCGACCGCCGCCCCGGTCGGCCAGGGCGAGCAGGTCACCCAGCCGCTCCCGGTGACGATCGACGAGAGCTCCGCGATCACGCGGGCCGCCGCGAAGGTCTCGCCGGCCATCGTCACCATCGAGGTGAATGGCGCGGCAGCCGATCCCAACGACCCGTTCGGCGGCATCCCCGCGTCCGGCATCGGGTCCGGCGTGATCTTCGACGCCGACGGCTGGATCGTGACCAACAAGCACGTCGTCGAGGGCGTGGGCACCCTGACCGTCACCCTGGAGGACGGGCGCAAGTTCGCCGGGCAGGTCTACGGCATCGACACGCTGACCGACCTCGCGATCGTCAAGGTCGAGGCGACCGGCCTTCCGACCGCGCCGATCGGCGATTCGTCCGGCGCAAAGGTGGGCCAGCTGGCGATCGCCATCGGGAGCCCCCTCGGCACGTACACCAACTCCGTGACAGCCGGCATCCTGTCGGCCTTCGGGCGGACGATCGAGGTCCAGGACGGGACGGTCCTCCGCAACCTGATCCAGACCGACGCCGCGATCAACCCCGGGAACTCGGGCGGCGCGCTCCTCGACTCCGCCGGCAACGTCATCGGCATCAACACCGCGGTGGCCCAGACGGCCGAGGGGATCGGCTTCGCGATCCCGATCAACATCGCCCGCCCGATCATGCAGCAGGCGCTTGCCGGCCAGGAGCTGGTCCGGCCCTGGATCGGCGTCTACTACCGCGCGATCACGCCGTCCCTGGCGGCCGAGTTCGATCTGCCGGTCGAGCAGGGCGCCTGGCTGACGGCCCAGGACGAGGCCACCGGCCAGCCGGCGGACCCGATCCGGCCCGACAGCCCCGCGGCCGATGCCGGCCTCCGGGACGGCGACATCATCACTGCCGTCGACGGCACGAAGATCGACGCCGACAGCCCGCTCGACGACATCCTCACCCAGTACGCGCCCGGCCGGACGGTCGCGCTGGACGTCCTCCGCGACGGCCGGACGGAGACCATCACCCTCACCCTGGGGACGCGGCCCGTCAACCCGTAGCCCGGCTCCTCGGCCTGGGCGGCGCGCCCGGCGGGTCAGCGAGCGCGGCGGACCTCCACCCCGGCCCACGCCAGCTCGCCGGGGAGCGGCGGCCGCATCTTCCGGACGCGGACCGTCACGGCACCGACCGGCGGATGCGCCGCCAGCACGCCGCCGGCAACCCGCTGGGCCAGCGTCTCGAGGAGGCCGACGTGCGGCCCCTCCACGACGTCGCGCGCGATCGCGAAGACCGACCCGTAGTCGACGGTGCGGGACAGGTCGTCGCTCGCGCCGGCCGCGGCCAGGGGCACCTCCAGGACGACGTCCACCTCGAACGGCTGGGCCTGCTCGGCCTCGACGGGCAGCACGCCGTGGCGCCCCGAGAAGCGCATCGCGCGCAGCTCGATCCGATCGGTCATCTCGGTCATCGATCGCCCTCCCATCCCTCGGGACGCCAGCCCCGGACGACCGCATCGGCCATCCGGGCCGCGCGCGCGTTCGCCCGCACGTCGTGCACCCGGACGAGGTCGACCCCGCCGGCGATGCCGAGGGCGGTCGTGGCGATCGTCGCCTCGACGCGCTCGCCGGCGGGCAGGTCAAGCACCTTGCCGAGCGTCGACTTCCGCGACGTCCCCAGGAGCACCGGACGCCCCAGGGCGCGCAGGAGCGGCAGCTCGCGGAGCAGCGCCAGGTTGTGGGGCGGCGCCTTCCCGAAACCGAAGCCCGGGTCCACGATCAGCCGTTCCCAGGCCACGCCCGCCCGGACCGCCCGCTCGATGGCCCGCTGGAGGTCCGCGACGATCTCGGCCATCAGCGACGTGTAGCGCGCTTCGGCGCGGTTGTGCATCACCAGGAGCGCGGCGCCGCGCTCGGCGGCCACCCGGGCCACCGCGTCGTCCTCGGCCACGCCCCAGACGTCGTTGACGAGGTTGGCCCCGGCATCGAGGGCCGCCGCCGCCACGCCGGGCTGCGTCGTGTCGACCGAGAGCGGCATCTCCGGGAGGGCCTCGCGCAGGGCCCGCACCACCGGCACGACGCGGGCTGCCTCCTCGGCCGGGTCGAGCGGGACATGGCCCGGCCGGGAGGAGGCGCCGCCCACGTCGAGGAGGTCGGCGCCCTCGTCGCGCATCCGCCGGCCCAGCGCGACGGCCGCGGCCACCGGGTCGCCGGCGGCCGGCAGCCCGTCGCCGGCGGCGACCAGCAGCCCGTCCCCGGAGAACGAGTCGGGGGTCACGTTGAGGATCCCCATGACGAAGGTTCGAGTCCCCCAGGCGAAGGTGCGCGGGCCGATCGCGAGCGGAGCCGGCACCGCCGGCAGGCCCGTGGGCGCGTCCGGGGGGAGCGCGAACGACGGCGTCGCCGCCCCGCCGCCGCGTGCGGGGTCCGGCGCCACGACCCCGCGCTCGCCGGGCAGGCCGCGGCCGGCGGGCAGGTCGCGGCCGGCGGCAGGGTCCGGGTCGGCGGCGGGGTCCGGGTCGGCGGCGGGGGCGCCCTCGCGGGCGGGAGGTCGGTCGGCGGCGGCCATCGGCGCGATCCTACGCCGGGTCCCGGAGATCCGGGTCGTCGACCAGCAGCGCCCGGGCCGCCCCGACGAGGTAGAGCGAGCCGGCGACGACCACGGGGCCCTCGGCGGTGGCCACGGCATCGGCCACTGCCGCGACGGGGTCGTCCACGGCGACGACCCAGCCCGACCCGTTTCCGGCAAGGGCCGACCAGCGCGCCGCGAGGGCCGCGGCCGGCAGCGCTCGCGGGCCTTCCACGGCGGTGGCGACGACCCGCGCGCCCAGGAGCGAGGGTGCCGCGGCGAGGGCGCCCAGCACTCCGTCGAGATCCTTGTCGCCCATGATCGCGAGCACGAGCGTCGGCGGGGCCGGACGGCGCCCCTCGCCGTTCCGCAGGCGTGGGCGCAGCTCGTCGAGGGCCGCCGCGAGGGCCGACGCGCCGGCCGGGTTGTGGGCCCCGTCGAGAAGCACCTGCGCGTCGTCGCCGCGGGGCCCGGCACCGGGCAGGGCAAGGAGCTCCAGGCGGCCGGGCCAGCGAGCCGCGGCGTAGCCGGCACGCCGCGCCGCCGGGGACACGGTCGCGATCCCGGCCGCGCCGAGGGCGTCGAGCACCGCGTCGGCAACCGCCACGTTGGCCGCCTGGTGGCGGCCGAGGAGTCCGACCCGGGTGGTCGCGAGGCCCGGCAGGTCGACGACGAGGCCCTCGAGGTCCATCGCCCGCACGGCGGCGGGCGATGCCTCGACCAGCTCCACGCCGACGCGGCGCGCCCGCCGGCGAACCACCGCCAGCGCGGCGCCGGCCGCGCCCGTCACCGCGCGGTCGCCGCGGACGATGATCGCCGCCTTCTCGCGGGCGATCGCGGCGATCGTCGGGCCCAGCCACTCCGTGTGGTCGAGCTCGACGTTCGTGATCGCGGCGACGCCGCCGTCCCAGGCGTGGGTCGCGTCGAGCCGGCCGCCGAGGCCGACCTCGACGATCGCGAGGTCGACCGCCTCCCGCGCGAACCAGCTGAACGCGAGCGCCGTGATGAGCTCGAACTCGGTCGGCGGGCCGTGGCGCCGCGCGACGTCGTCCGCCACCGGCAGCACCGCGCGGACGAGCTCGGTGAAGGCAGCGGCGTCGATCGGGCGGCCGCCGATCCGCAGCCGCTCGCGGTAGGTCACCAGGTGCGGCTTGGGCGTGTCGCCGGCCCGCCGGCCGGCCGCGTCGAGACAGGCCGAGACGAGGGCGACGACGCTTCCCTTCCCGTTCGTGCCCCCGATCAGCGCTCCGCGCACGCCGCGCTCCGGGCCACCCAGCGCCCGGAGGAGCGCCCGGGTACGGGCGAGGCCCAGGCGGATCCCGAACCGTCCGCGCGCCTGGACGGCGGCGACCGCGTCCTCGAACGTCGCCGGCAGCGCCGACAGGGGCGTCGGCCCGTCGGTGGCCCGCCCCATCCGCGTCACCGCGTCAGCTCGTCCTCGTAGAAGACGCACTGGTTGAAGCGCGCCGAGAGGCAGACATCGTTGACGTAGCCCTGCTCGAGGTGAACGCCGCCCCGGAGCTGGCAGCGCGACACGTTGGCCTCCTGGCGGACGAGCGCCTTCAGGAGGTGCGGGGCCTGGATGGGCATCGCCCCGCGGGCGCCGGTCATGAAGAAGTGCGGGCAGATGTTGCGGCGGAGGCTGGGCATCCCGAAGCCCGCCCGCGACGCGCCGCCGGCCGGCATCGCGCCGGGCCCGCTCGGGCGATGGACGGCACCCGGGCGGACGGGGGCCGCGGGAGAGCCCTGACGCGCCGCGACGGCGGTCGCCTGCAGGGCGGTCCGCGAGATCCCCGCCGAACCCGGCACGCGGGCGATCGGTGGATGCATCGGGCGGGACGGCTGGGGGGGCACGGGTCGCGGGCCGGAGGGATGGCCGGGGCCCGAGGCGATCGGCGACAGGCGGGCGGCGGGACGGGTGCCCGGCCCCACCCCGATCACCGTGCGAAACGTCCCGACGGGCGCGGGCCGCATGGAGCGCCCCGTTGCCCGGGCCCCGCCCGGCGGAACCCGGGCGGCCGCCGACGGACCGCGCCGTGCCTGCTCGCTGTCTGCCACCACCGCCCTCCTCGAGCGAACGCCCCGGACGTCCGCGAAGGGCCCCAGCGTACACCGGACCGCAGCGTCCGCGCCGTCCGCGCGGACCCGCCCACGCGACGGGCGGCCTGCGGCGTGCGGCGGTGCGGCGTGCGGCGGCGGCGTGCGGGGAGGCGAACCGACTCCCGTGCGACAATGCGCCGCGATGACCGCACGCCGCGACAGGCCGAGCCAGGTGCGCCCCCGTCCGCCGTCCTCGGGCCGCCCCCGCCAGCTGCCGCCTCCGTCCCGGCGTCCCGTCGTCCCGCGGAGCGTCGGGGTGCGCGCCCCGGAGCCGGCCCGCGGGATGCCGCTGCCGGTTCGGCTGATGCTCCTGATCGCCGTCCTGGCCCTGGCCGTCGTCATGGTCACCACGGTGACCGGCGTCCTGCCGCGGGTGGTCTCCTCGTTCGGGAGCGCGATCGGCGGGGTCACCGACACCGTCTTCAAGACGCCGGTGCCGAGCGTCAACATCGCGCCGATCCCCCAGGCGCCGGCGCTCGTCGCCCCGGAGAACCCCTACACGAACCGGCCCACGACGAGCCTCGCCGGCACCCTCCCTCCGGAGGTCGTCGGGCGCGACGGGTACCTCGTCCGCATCTACGTGGCCCTGCCCGACCAGGAGCCCGTGCCCATCCGCGAGATCGCCGTCGGCGAGACGACCTCGTTCGCGGCGGAGGAGGTGCCGCTCGAGCCGGGGCGCAACGACATGACCGCCACGCTCATCGGTCCCGGTGGGGAGAGCGAGACCTCCCCGGCGATCACCTACGTCTACGACCGGTCGAAGCCGAAGATCACGGTCACATCGCCCAACGACAAGGCCACCGTGAACGGCGCGACCGTGACGATCACCGGCAAGACCCAGGGTCGGTCGACGATCGTCGCACGCAACGAGGCGAATGGGACCGCCGCGACCGTGACCGCCGCGGACACGGGGGTCTTCAGCCTGGAGGTGCCGCTCAGCTCGGGCAGGAACGGGATCGCGCTGACCGCGACCGATCTCGCGGGCAACGTCGCGACCAGTGTCCTCACCGTGCGCCGCGGCTCGGGAAAGCTCACCCTCGCCCTGTCGGCGACCGCGTACCGGATCAGCGCAGCCCGCCTCCCGCGCGCGGTCGAGCTCCGGGCGATCGTCACCGATCCGGACGGCCAGCTGCTGGCGGGCCGGGCGATCACGTTCACCCTCACGGTCCCCGGCGTCCCGGCCCTGACGGGCGAGGACGTGACCGATGGCTCGGGCACCGCGACGTTCCGCACGACCATCCCGGCGGGCGCCACCGAGGGAAGTGGCCTCGGGACGGCCTTCGTCACCACGGCCGAGTACGGCGACGCGTCCGGGCGGATCTCCATCACGATCGTCAAGTAGGGTTCCGCGCCGGCCGGCGCCCCGCGCCGGTCGGCCGCAGATTGCGACCGACCGCCCGTTCGACTCGACCACCTGTTCGACGAGCGTGCGGAATCCCCTCGACAGTCCGTGCGTGCGCAGCTACGATCCGCGCATGCCGAACTGGCGCTGCCCGCACTGCCGCACGCCCCAGCCGGAGGCTGCCCGCTGCTGGGTATGCCGACGCTCGAGCACGAGCTGCGCGACGTGCGTCCACTTCCGGCGGTCCATCGCGCCGCTCATCGGCGGGACGTGCGGGCTGGACCCGCGGGCGATCCCGCTCCGCGGCGACGAGCTGCGGGGCTGCTGGCGCCCGGTTCGCCCGGGACGGACCGTCGGCCCCGATGCGCTCCCGGTCGTCGACCCAATCGGCCCGGTGTTCGCGATCCCGGGCGGAATCTGGTCCGACCCGGAGGCCTGATCCCGGACAGTCGACCGTCGCAGGGGCGGGAGGCCGGCCGGCCGGACCCTAGGGCGCCGGTGCGGGAGGGCTCGCCGACAGCAGGATCGGCGATCCGATCTGCACCTCGGAACCGGGCGCCGGGTTCTGCTGCGTCACGACGTCCGTGTCGGCCGGCGAGGCGCCGCCCTGCCACTGGATCACGAGACCCTCGGACGTGGCCTGCGCCTTGGCCGCCCCGACCGTCAGGCCGGTGTAGGTCCCCACGATCACCGTCGGGACCGGCGTGGGCGTAGGAGCCGCCGTCGGGACCGGCGTGGCCGTCGGCGTGGGTGCCGCCGTCGGCGTCGGGGAGGGCGTCGGGCTCGGCGTCGGCTCGGGTCCTCGGGAGACCTCGTAGTCGATCGCCGTCTCCGTCGGGACCGTCAGGCCCGCCGGCAGCGTCGTGCGGATGACCGCGCCGGCCGGGATCGTCTCGTCGTAGTTGTCGGTCCGCGCGCCCAGCCTGAGCTTGGCGTCGGTGATCGCCCGGATCGCGTCGGCCTCGGGGAGACCCGCGACCGCGGGCACCTGGACCAGCTCCTTGCCGGAGACGACCTCGACCTTGACGGTCGATCCGCGGTTCACCACGGTGTCGGCCGGCGGATCCTGGCTGACGACCGTGCCCTCGGGCTGGTCGTTGCGCTTGACGTACGTGGGCTCGAGGACGATCTCGAGCTGGTCGGCCGTCGCGGTGGCGTTGGCGAAGGTCTGGTTGACGAACGACGGCAGGGTGACGGTCCCGGGCGCCGGCGACGCCGACGGCGAGTTTCCCGACAGGAGGCCGAAGGCGAGGATGCCGACGACGACCAGGATCACGAGGCCCAGCAGGCCGGCCACCCAGATCCACGGGCTGGTGCCGCCGGGCTCCTCGGGCTCGGGCTCCGGGATGGCGGCGGCGGGCGGTGGGGGCGGAGGCGCGGCGGCGCCCGGGCCGCCGGCGTACGCGTCGGGGGGGTAGGCGCGGGCCGCGGTGGCAGCGGTGGCGGCGACCGCAGCACCCGCCGCGGCGGCGCCGGCCGGGCGCGGGGCGCCCTCGTCGAGGAAAGCCTCCAGCGCGTCGGCCATCGCCTTGGCGCTCGGGAAGCGGGCTGCCGGGTCGGGGCTCAGGGCCCGGCGGTCGATCGCCTCGAGGACGGGCGGCACGTTGGGGCGGACGTCGGAGACGAGCGGTGGCGGCGCCGAGATCCGGGCCATCGCCACCGCGGCTGCGTTGTCGCCCTCCCAGGGGCGCCGCCCGGTGAGCAGCTCGTAGAGCACGATGCCGAGGCTGTAGATGTCCGAGGCCTCGGTGGCCTGCTCGCCGAGCGCCTGCTCGGGGCTGAAGTAGTGGACCGATCCGAGCGTCACGCCGGGCAGCGTGAGGCGGGCGTCGGCCCAGGCCCGCGCGATCCCGAAGTCCGCCACCTTCACCCGGCCGTCGGCCGAGACGAGGATGTTGCCTGGCTTCACGTCGCGGTGGACGATCCCCCGCGCGTGCGCGGCCCCGAGCGCATGGGCGGCCTCGGCCGCGAGCCGGGCGGCCTGGCGCGGCGGCAGCGGGCCGTTGCGGGCCAGGAGCGTTGCCACGTCCTCGCCGTCGACGAGCTCCATGACGATGTACGGGCCGTCGGCATCGGTTCCGAAGTCGTAGACGCCGACGATGTTCGGATGGCTCAGGCTGGCCGCAGCCTGGGCCTCCTGCTTGAACCGCGCGACGAAGTCCGGGTCCCGCCCGTACTCTGGGTGAAGGACCTTGACCGCGACCTCGCGGCCGAGCTGGGCGTCGGTGGCGCGATAGATCGTCGCCATGCCGCCCTGGCCGAGCAGCTCCACGAGCCGATACCGGCCGCCGAGCACATCGCCGAGCGCTGCCACTCCAGTGTCTCCCGTCTGGTCTTGGTCGTCGGTGGAACGAGATCAGGGTTCGAGGCCGCGGAGGTACTCCGCGAACTCGGTGCCGATGTCGGGCCGGGCCAGCGCCAGCTCGACCGAAGCCTTGAGCCAGCCCATCGTGGTCCCGGCATCGTAGCGGGTTCCCTCGAAGGCGTACCCGTGGACCGACTGCTCCTCCATGAGGGCCTCGATGGCGTCGGTCAGCTGGATCTCGCCGCCCGCGCCGCGCGGGGTCTGCTCCAGCTTGTCGAAGATCTTCGGCGTCAGGACGTACCGCCCGATGATCGCCATGTTCGAGGGCGCGTCGTCGGGCTGGGGCTTCTCCACGACACGGTCGACCTTCCAGAGCCGGCCGCCGTGGCCCTCCACCCGCGCGCCGCCGATGACGCCGTAGCGCGCGGTGTCCTCGGGCGGGACCTCCATGACGGCGACGACCGACGCGTGGGTCTGGTGGTAGGCGTGGATCAGCTGGCCGATGCACGGCCGCTGCCCGACCACGACGTCGTCCGAGAGGATCACCGCGAACGGCTCGTGGCCGACGAGCTCCTTCGCCATCAGGACGGCGTGACCGAGGCCGAGCTGCTCCTTCTGGCGGACGTAGGCGATCTGCGCGAGGTCGCTGATGTGCCGGATCTGGCGCAGCATCTCGATCTCGCCGCGCTCCTCGAGCAGGTGCTCCAGCTCGTAGTTGAGGTCGAAGTGATCCTCGATCGCGCGCTTCTGGCTGGAGGTGACGATGATCACCTGCTCGATGCCGGCGGCGACGGCCTCCTCGACGGCGTACTGGATGACGGGCCGGTCGACGAGCGGCAGCATCTCCTTCGGCTGCGCCTTCGTGGCGGGGAGGAAGCGGGTGCCCCACCCGGCGGCGGGGAAGACTGCCTTGCGAACGCGCATCGGACCTCGGGCCTGGGGGGGTTCGAGCGGGCCCGGGCGGCCCGACGAGGGATGAGAGGAGTATAGCCGCGGGGGTCGGCGGGTCCCGGAAGCCCCCCGGGTCAGGGGACCGGCGTCCCGGGCCCCGCCGGCACGGACGCAGGCGGCAGCGCCGGGTCATCGGGCCGGCGTCGGGCGATGACGATCCCGGTGAACGGGATCCGGAACTCGGAGAAGGCCTCGACGCTGACCAGGAAGCCGAGGAAGAGGAAGACGACGGCCAGGAACTTGCCGGCCTGAAAGAAGTCGGTGATCCCGAAGCGCAGGAGCGTGTCGCCCGACGAGGCCATGAAGGCCCCGATCGCGATGAGGATCGTGGCCGGCACCCGGCTGTGGATCTTGCCGGTCAGCAGCGCCCGGAACGCGCCCGGCAGCGACGCCACGAGGTTCACGGTGATCGCCACGGGCGCGATCAGCAGGTTGAAGAGGAACTCGTCGCCCTTCTGGTTCGGGTCGAGCGAATACTCCAGGACCCGGCGCTTGGGCATGAAGACATAGGCTGAGAAGATGGCCCCGAGGGCGAGGCTCAGGCCGCCGGTGACGTTGAGGAACGGCGTCAGGAGGCGGAGGCTGCCCGGGAAGAGCTCGGCCGTCGGGACGCCCGTCGCGGGATCCACGGCATAGCCCGGCGGCGGCAGCGTCGTCGTCAGCATGAGGCCGATGCTCAGGACCGTCGCTCCGCCGACGGCGAGGGCGGCGATGCGCGGCCAGCGGTCGTTCTGGAAGTAGGTCTCGACGGCGACGGCGAGCGCGAGGATCCCGGCCGCGATGAAGTAGAGGACGGGCGCGGAGCCGGCGCCCTCGTACTGGTAGCGCCGCTGCGTGAGCAGCGTGAAGAGCCCCGCCAGGAAGAGGCTGAAGGCGAACGCGTAGCCGAAGCGCGTGCGGCCGAGCAGGAAGGCGGTCCCGAGGCCCAGCCAGCCGGCCGTCCAGACCGCGCCCGCCAGATACCAGGTCCGGTAGAGGGGCTCGCTCCAGCCGCTCGCGGCCGCCACCGCCTCGCAGCCCGAGGCGATGCCGAAGAACGTCATGCCCGCCGCCCAGATGAGCTGGAACGGCTGGCGCCGCTCCACCCACTGGTCGAGGAGAGCGAGCGCGAAGAGGAGCGCGATCAGCGACGTCGCGGCGGGAAGGAGAACGGACACGCGGTGGTGACCTCGGGGGCCCGCCCGGGCGGGCCGATCTCAGGCGGGGACGAGCTCGTGGTCGTCCCGGTGGAGCCCGTCGCACAGGCCGAGCCGCGGCTCGTCGCCAGGGACCACGATGGGGCGCATGAGCTCGCGGACGGCCGAGCGGCGGCAGAAGAGGTAGCCACGAGATCGCATCCAGGCGCGAGCGCAGGCCGGGTCTGGGTGGAACTGGAAGGGGCCCGGGTTGATCGGCGTGGAGCCCGCCCACGACTGGGCGGCCTCGATGGCGACCACGTCCATCACGCTGACGCGGAACGGGGTGCCCTCGATGACGCCGCTGCATCCGCGACAGCGGATCGCGACGTTGTCCTGCTGGATCGTGGGGATCCGGATCCCCTGGATGTCGAACGGCACGGCGCGAGGATAGCAGGAGGGCGAGCCGGCCGGGGCGACGGCATCCGGGGCGCCGGGCTGTGGTACCCCCAAGGGGATTCGAACCCCTGATCTCCACCTTGAAAGGGTGGCGTCCTAGGCCTCTAGACGATGGGGGCCCCGCGCCCCGAGTCTAGCAGGGGGTCGCCGCGGGCCGCCGCCGGGGGCGCCTCCCGGGCGCCGGGTCCCAGGTCGGCGGGTTCCCGGGCGCCGGGTCAGGGCGTGACGCCCCACAGGAGGGCGAGGATCGCCGCGGCCGCGAAGCAGCCGAACGCGACCACGCCGGCCATGCCGCCGAAGACCGCGGCCACGACGGATCGGCCGGGCTGATCGGCCCGCGCGGAGCGGACCGTCTCGATGGCCCCGGCGATCGAGAGCGCAGCGAAGACGATCCCGAGGACGGCGGCCCCGGACGCGAGCATCGGGATCTGGGTTGCGTCCCGCACCGTGATCGCGTAGGCGAGGTAGCCGACGGAGCCGACGACCGCGATGAGCAGGATGACCCGGGTCGGCGTGATCCTGACCGGGCCGAGGTAGACCCCTTCCCGCGCGGCGGTCCCGTCCGGGTTGCGACGCGCGACGTGCCGGCGGCCGCTCATGCCGGCGGCTTCAGGCGATGGAAGACCGCCACGTTGTGGGCGATCCGCGCCCGGCGCAGCCCGGCGGCGGCATCGTGGCCGGCCGGTCCGAACGCCGCGCCGAGGAGCTCCCCCGCCTCGGCGACGTTCGCCGCGCGCCAGAACGCGTGGACGACGTGGATCCGGAAGCCCGACCGGAGGTACCAGCCGTCGCGCCGGCTCCAGCCCACGAGCTCGGCGGTGCGTTCCTCACCTCGAAGGCGATCGAGATCGTCGCGGCCGTAGTCCTGGAGCACCAGGAGCCGCCCGTCGCCGCGGAGGATTCGATCGGCCTCGGCGAGCGAGGCCGGCGACGGTCCGAAGAAGGTGGACCAGAGGCCCAGCAGCACGTCGCTCGAGGCCGACGGAAGCCGGCCGAGGAGAACGGCCAGGTCGGCGTCGCCGAGCGGGACCGGCGCGTCGGGGAGCGGGACCACCGTGACCCGCGCCCCCGCGTCGCGCAGCGCCGCCACGCGCGCGGGCGCCTCGCCGAGCACCACGACGTCGGCCCCCTCGATCGACCCCAGCGCCGCGAGGGCGCGCGGGATCTTGCCGTCTGCGTCGAGGGCGCCGATCAGCCGGTCGGAGAGCTCCGGACGAGCCGGGACGAAGGGGAGGTCAGCCACGTTGACGGAGTATAGGCCGCGCCCCTGCGGCGCCCGCGCGTGGCGGCCGCGCCGCCCCCGGCGCAAGGCGGGGCCCCGGCGCCGGGCGAGCCCCCGGCGTCAGGTGGGGCCCAGCACGAGCCCCGTTCGCGGCTCGAGGCGCAGCGTGGCCGTCCCGTCGTCCGCCACGCTCAGCGACTCGCCGCCCGTTGCCGATGAGCCCGCTCCCGTGACCACGACCGGCACGAGCCGGCGTCCGGCCAGCGCCGGCGCCGAGATCTCCAGCCTGGTGCCGTCGGTGCCCGCGTTGACGGCGACGAGGAGCGCCTCGCCGCCCGCCGTGGGGTCGTCGGCGCCGCCCCGGACCAGCGCCACCGCGGATCCGGCCACGCCGGCGGTCGCGACGCGGTCGGCGCGCAGCGCCGGGTGCTGGCGACGGGCCGTCACCGCCGCCCGGTGGAACGCGCGCAGCGCCTCGTCGCGCCCGTGGGCATCCGCGGGGAACGCCCGGCGGCAGTCGGGGTCGTTGCCGCCCTCCATCCCGATCTCGTCGCCGTAGTAGATGCTCGGCGCCCCGGGGAGCGTCATCTGCAGCAGGACGGCGAGGCGCACGGCGGCGAGGTCGCCTGAGAGGAGCGAGCGGATCCTCGGCATGTCGTGGGACGAGAGGAGGTTCAGCATGGCCCCGTTCGTCGCCGGATCGTACGCGGCGAGCAGGCCGGCCAGCGCGGCGGCGAAGCCGGCGCCGTCGCCCGGGTGGACGTGCTGCGAGAGCTCGTGGTGGCCCGCCACCAGCCCGTGGCTCAGCGAGGGACCCCCGACGAACGAGAGGATCGCCTCGAGGAGCGGGTAGTTCATCAGCCCGTCGAAGCGATCCCCGGCGAGCCACTCCGGGGCCACATGCCAGATCTCGCCGACGAGGTAGGCCTCGGGATTGGCGGCGCGGCAGCGCCGGCGGAACTCCTGCCAGAACGCGGGGTCCGCGATCTCGGCCGGCACGTCCAGCCGCCAGCCGTCGGCCCCGAAGCGCAGCCAGTGCTCCGCCACGCCCCACAGCATCTCGCGGACGTGGGGGTTGTCGGTGTTGAGCTTGGGGAGCGCCGGGAGGCCCCACCAGGCCCGGTAGCCGAGGTGGTCCAGGCTCCAGTCGCCCGACGTGTAGGGGCGCGGGTCGGCGGCGACCTCCTCCCACGACGGCGTCGATTCCGGGTAGGCGCGCAGCCCGCGCTGGCGCGCCAGGACCGCCGGCGAGAGGTGGAACCAGTCCCGGTACGGCGAGTCCGCGCCCACCTCCATGAGGTGGTGGAACGCCCAGAAGCCCCGCCCGACGTGGTTGAAGACCCCGTCGAGGATGACCCGCATCCCGCGGGCATGGGCCGCGTCGAGAAGGTCGCGCAGGGCGCCGTCGCCGCCCAGGAGCGGGTCGACCGCCAGGTAGTCGTACGTGTGATAGCGGTGGTTCGACGCCGAGCTGAAGACCGGGTTCAGGTAGATCGCCGTGATGCCGAGGTCCGCCAGCTCGGGGAGGTGCTCGGCCAGCCCGTACAGGTCGCCGCCCTTGAACCCGTGCGTGGAGGGGGGCACGTCCCACGGCTCCAGCGGACCCGGCGCGACCAGCCGCGGCGAGCGGGCGAAGCGGTCCGGGAAGACCTGGTAGAAGACGGCGTCCCGGACCCAGCCGGGAACCTGGGGGGACATCTGGCGTCGGCTCCTGCAGCGGGCTCCGGGGCCCGGCCGCAACGCCGGCGGGGCGTGGCGGGAACCGGGCGAAACGAAAGCGCCCGGGCGGCCGGCGGGGCCGCCCGGGCGCACTGGGGACGGGGATCAGCCCTTCACGCCGCCGATCGCGAGGCCGGAGACGATGTAGCGCTGGAAGATGAAGTAGACGAGCGAGACCGGGAGCGCGGTGAGGATCGCGAACGCGGCGAACTGGCTCCACGGCGTGGTCCGGGCGTACTGCCCTACCAGGTTGTAGAGGGCCATCGCCAGGGTGAAGTCCTTGGGGTTCTCAAGGAACTGCCACGAGAAGTAGAACTCGGTCCAGCCCGACAGGAAGCCCAGGAACGCGGTGACCGCGAGGGCCGGCGTGGCCAGCGGGAGGATCACCCGGAAGAACGTCTGGTTCTTCGTGGCGCCGTCCACGGACGCCGCCTCCTCCAGCTCGCGCGGGATCGTGTCCATGTACCCCTTGAGGTTCCAGATCGCGAACGGCAGGAGCCCGGACGTGATGGCGATCATCACGCCGAGGAGCGAGTTGCGCAGGTTGAACTCCCCGAGGACCGGCAGATCGAACCGGACCTGGTTCAGGGTGATGAAGAGCGGGGCCAGGGTGGCGACCGCGGGCAGCATCAGGACGCCGAGGATGGCGATCATCAGCACCTGGCGGCCCCGGAAGTCGAACCGCGACAGGACGTACGCCGCGAGGACGCCGATCATGACGCTGGCGAGCGAGGTGCCGGCCGCGATCTTCAGGCTGTTGAGGGCCAGCTCGACGAACGTGACCGGGTTCACCGTGGGCTGGGCGATGACCTGGCGGAAGCTGTCGAGCGAGGCGCCGGGCGGGATCAGGTTCAGGCCGTCGGGCCGGGACAGGTTCCGCGGGTCCAGGGCCATGCTCACGATCCACATGACCGGGAACATGACGGTGAAGAGGATCCCGAGGCAGATCGCCTGCAGGATGAGCTGCTTGACGAGCGACGGCTGGTCACGACCCCCGCTCACTCTGCGGGCTCGGGCCCGGGAACGCGCCTGCGCCTGCGCGGTTGCGGCCGTCATCGGGTCCTCACCTCCCTTCCGGGGGTCGTCGTGGGGCCTGCGGCGCCGAGGTCAGGCGTCATAGCGGGCCGTCGCCTTCGCCATCTTGTTGGTGACGATCGTGATCGCGAGGAGGATGAAGAACATGATCACGGCGAACGCCGCGCCCACGCCGTACAGCCGTTGCTCGTTCACGAGGCGGTAGGCCTGGGTGACCAGCAGCTCCGTCCGCCCGAACGGACCTCCGTTCGACATGAAGTACGCGAGGTAGAACAGGTTGAACGTGATCACGAAGCCGTAGATCGCATAGGGCAGCATCGCCGGCCGCAGGTAGACGACCGTGATGTTGCGGAAGCGCTGCCACGACGAGGCGCCGTCGATCTCCGCGGCCTCGTAGAGCTCGTTCGGGATCGACTGCAGGGCGCCGGTCGCGACGACGGCGTTCAGCGGCCAGCCCAGCCACGTGTTGGCGATGAGCATCCCGTAGAAGGCGAGCGGCAGAGGGATGAACGCGATCGGGTCCGCAACCTGCTGCATCCAGTCCAGGCGCAGGGCATCCGGCGGGAGCCGCAGCAGGCCGGAGATGAGGAGGTTGATCGCGCCGTAGTCCGGGTCGTACATGTTCCGCCAGACCGTCGCCACGATGATCGGCGGGATGACGACCGGGATGATGAACGCGGCCCGGTAGAAGCGCTTGAACCAGAGGCCCTTCGTGTTGAGCAGGACCGCGATGAGGACGCCCAGGATGACGTGGATCACCACGTTCGAGAGCGCCCAGAACAGGTTGTAGATGATGAGCCGCAGGAACTCGAAGTTCGGGATCCCGAGCTCGCTCGTGAAGATGTCCTGGTAGTTGCTGAAGCCGACCATGTTGGGTGGCGGCGACCCGACCCGCAGGTTCTTCACGCCGTAGTCGGTGAACGAGAGCCACACCTGGAACAGGAGCGGATAGAGGGTGATGATCCCCATGATGAGGATCGCCGGCAGCAGGTAGAGGATGACGAGGCGGCCGTTGGAGCTCCGTCTCCACCAGCTCTGACGGGGAGGCTTGGTCAGAAGCGGACGGCTAAGGCTGCTGCTCATGCTCCCTCTCTCTGCGCATGGCCCAGGCGGAATGTTGTGCGCATCGTACGCGTGCAGTGCGTCGCGACAAGGGGCGTGTGCGCTGCATGGGGGCGCCGGCGGACCGGCGCCCCCATGCGCTCCGGCAAGCCGGAGCGAGCTGGACTACTTGTTGTTCGCCTTGTTCATCTCGGTGCAGGCGGTCGCGACGGCGGCCGTCGGGTCGGTCCCCTTGTCGAGGACCTCGTTGAGGGCGTTGCCGAAGTTGCCCCAGTAGTTGTTGAGCTCGGGGATCTGCGGCCGCGGGAAGCCCGTGAGGACCGCCTCGGCGAAGCCCTTCACGATGGGATCAGCGATGTCGATCGACTTGTCGGTCGGCACGTGGCCCGCGACGTCGACGTAGATCTGCTGGTTGGCGGAGTTCGTCAGGTAGATCGCGAACGCGGTCGCGAGCTCGATGTTCGGAGAGGCGGCGTTGATGTACCAGCCGTCGACGCCCGTCATCGGCTGGGCCGGGCCCTCAGGGCCCTGCGGGATCGCGGCGACCGCGAGGTCATCCGGGGCCGCGGCCTTCGCGTCGCCGGTGAACCACGGGCCCTCGATGATCGCATCGAGCTTGCCGGTCTTGAAGTCGTCCTGGAACTTGGCGCCGTCGGTGTAGAACTTGGCGCCGGCCGCCTTGAGGTCGGCGAGGTACTGCATGGCCTCGGCCACGCCGCCCTGGTCGGCCACGCACTTGCCGGTGTCGTCCATGATCTTGCCGCCGAAGGCGTACCAGAAGCCCCAGTTGTGGTAGGCGCTCTGGTTGATGCCGAACTGCACGCCGCCCTTGACGGCCTCGAGGAGCTGGTCGGTCGTGGCCGGCGGGGTCGCGACCTTGCTCGGGCGATAGAACATGGCCACGGCCTTGAGGCTCTCAGGGACCATGTACCACTTGCCGTCCACCTGCGAGCCGCCCGCGGCGACCTCGACGGTGTTCGTGAAGTTCTCGCTCGCGGCGAAGGCCGTCGTCACGTCGACGAGGAGCTCCGCGCGGACCTCGTTGCCGAGGTTGTCGTTGGGGGCGATGTACATGTCAGGCCCGCCGCCGGACGCGGCCGCGGTCTCGAACTTCGTGTAGAGCTGGTCGAACGGCACGTCGAGGACGGTGACGTTGACGTCCGGGTAGACCTTCTTGGCCTCGGCGAGGATCTGCTCGAAGGCCTTGCCCTCGGCGGTGCCGCCGGAGCCGTAGGCATTCCAGACCGTGAGGTCGCCCGAGAGCGACGGGGCTGCGGACGGGGCCTCGGACGGCGCCGTGCTCGGAGCCTCCGACGCCGGGGCCGACGCGGACGGCGAGGCCGTGGCCCCGCCGCCGCACGCGCCGACGACAATGGCGAGCGCGCCGAGCGCGGTCACCAGCTTGGTCGTTCGCTGCATCTGTCTCTGTGTTCCTCCTGTGGCCGGCCGCCACGATGGTGCCGGCGACGATGTGGTTGACCCGTCGGCAGCATGCCGTCGGGTTCCGGCCCGGATCGCCGCCGTCGGCGACGATCCGCTCCTCCGGTCCGTCATTGTGCCCGCTCCACCTCCTGGCGCCTAGAGGGCGCCGGTCCGCTCGAGCCCCGGACGATGAGCCGGGTCTCCAGGCGGCGGTGGTCCTTCCCGGCCACCTCCAGCCGCTCGATGGCCGCGAGGAGAAGGCGACACGCCTCCTCGCCCTTGCGGCGGACCGGCTGATGCACGGTCGTCAGCGGGGGCTGGACGTGGCTGGCGAGCTCGATGTCGTCGAACCCGACGACGCTCAGGTCGGCGGGCACTGCCAGGCCGAGTCGGCCTGCAGCGCTGATCGCCCCGATGGCCATGACGTCGCTCATCGCGAGGACCGCGGTGGGACGGAGGCCGTCCTCCCACGCCCGCGTGAAGCACGCAGCGCCGCCGTCGATGCTCGCGGGCCCGACGACGACGCGATCGTCCGGGAGCTCCATCCCCGCAGCGGTGAGCGCCGCGCGGTAGCCGGCAAGCCGGCGGCCGACGACGCCCCCGAAGTCGTGGGAGGCGCCCGGGGTGGGCGGCTCGACGCCGATGACGAGGATCTCGCGGTGGCCGAGGGAGAGCAGGTGCTCTGCCGCCAGCCGGGCGCCGCCCTCGTCGTCGACGTCCACGGCGGCGTGTTCGGGGAACGCCGCCGAGTCGACGAGCACGATCGGCAGGTCCGCCTTGCGGATCTGCCCGACCTCCGGGTGCTCCTCCGAGAGGCCGATCGCCACGAAGCCGTCCACCGTCGCCCGTCCGACCGCGCGGGCCAGGGAGCCGTAGACCGGCGAGACGAAGAGGAGCCCGTAGCCGGCCTCCTCGGCGGCCGCCGCCACGCCTTCGCTGAACGTCGCGAAGAACGGGTTGGCGAACACCACCGAGAGTGCCTGCGGCGTCAGGACCCCGAGGGTCCGGGTGCGCCGCTGCGTGAGCATGCGAGCCACCGGGTGCGGCCGATACCCCAGCTCGTCCGCGACCGCACGGATGCGGGTGGCGGTGTCGGGGCTCAGGCGCTCCGGGCTGTTGAAGGCGAAGGAGACCGCGGTCTTCGACACGCCCGCCTCGCGGGCGACGTCGGCGATCCGGGGCCGACCCCGCTGCTGCTCCACGCTCGTTTTGGCTCCTCCTGTACGTCGCCGCGCTCGGGACGCGCTCGCCGACGACGGGGCAAACCGGTTTAGCAAACCGGTTTAGCGGACACTAGCCGGGCACCCGGAAGGTGTCAAGTGGGTTTCGCCGGGAGCGCGGAATGGTGCCGGGGCCAGCGCCCGGGGGCCGTGCCGGGGCCAGCGCCCGGGGGCCGTGCCGGGGCCGGCGCCCGGGGGCCGTGCCGGGGCCGGCGCCCGGGGGCCCGCGCCGCGCCCGGGGGCCCGCGCCGCGCCCGGGGGCCCGCGCCGCGCCACTCGTTTCGGCACATGTCCCACAGGCGGACCCTATGGCCCCGCCGGCCGGCCTCGAGCGCGGTCAGCGTGCGTCGCAGACGCCGCGATGTCGGCACACGTCCGGCTGCGAGACCGCTGCCGAAAGGCGAGCGCCGCGCCCCGTCCTAAGGTCCGCCGGGCCGACTTCTGCCGAAATGCGCGCCCCGTGATGCCTCGCGCACCTGCGCGGCGCTCGGGAGGCCGGATGCCCGCGACGCGGCATGGCAGAATCCCGGCCATGGTTCCCGCCGGTGGCCGCCGGATCCCGCCGCCCGGCCTGCTCCTGTTTCTGGGCTACGGCTTCCTCGTCCTCGGCGGCATCGGCGTATCGCTGCGCTGGGTTGTCGACCAGGCCATCTCCGCCCCGGTGAGCCTGCCCGGCATCGTGGCGATGGTCCTCCTCGCCTACACGATCTTCACGCTCACCATGGTCCTCCAGCGCAAGCAGGCCGCCCGCGGTCTCGCCATCGGGCTGACGACGCTGACGATCCCGGCGGTCCCGCTTCTCCTGCTGGGCCCCGTGCCGGCGGCGGCGCTCGTCCCGGCCGCGCTCGGCGTCGCCCTCTTCGTGGGCCTGAACCGACCCTCCGTGAAGGCCTGGCTCTCCGAGCCGTAGCCCGCCCGGCGGCCGAGCCGTGGCCGCCACCGGGCCGAGCCGTGGCCGCTCGTCCGCCGCCCGCAGGCCGCCGGGGGACCGGGCCGTGGCCGCCCACCCGGCGGCCGAGCCGCCGCAACCGGACCGATCGCGCGTCCTCGGCTACCCTGTCGGCTCCACGTCGCCCATCAGCCCAGCGCGAGGATCGTCCACCCGTGTCGAAGCGCTCCCGCACGTCGCGGCCGACCACCACCCCGACCACCACCGCGCCGGCGGCAAACGCCACCCCCAAGAGCGGCGCGCCC
This sequence comes from uncultured Chloroflexia bacterium, assembly GCA_963713285.1. Lineage (GTDB taxonomy): Bacteria > Chloroflexota > Limnocylindria > Limnocylindrales > CSP1-4 > CTSoil-043. Next base: position 197,090 of record CAVQLA010000010.1, read on the forward strand.
AGGGGCGCCGCCCCTGCGCCCGTGCGCCGGACCGGCACAACGCCGCTCTCGGCCCCACGTTCGCCGCTCGAGCGCTACCGGGGCGCCATCATCGGCGTGGCCGTCGTGGCGGTGCTCGCCGTCGGCGCGGCCTTCGTGCTGATGGGCGCGGCGCAGCCGGCCTACGCCTGCGACACGGTGCTCACCCCCGAGGCCCAGGCAGCCCCGGCGCCCGACGCGACACCCCGTCTCGGCCAGGTCACCCGCGACCTCGGCCGCGCCCACGTCGACACCGGCGAGCGCGTCAGGTACGAGTTCTGCCCGCCGACGTCGGGGGCCCACTACAACGACGCACGCTACGGGCCGATCGCCACGCGGGTCTACGGCGCCGATGACGCGACGGCTCCGCAGGGCTGGATCCACAACCTCGAGCACGGCCAGATGACGGTCCTCTACCGCTGCCCCGATGGGTGCGACGAGACGGAGCAGGTCGCCCTGCGCGCGCTGCAGGGTCAGCTGCCGGCCAGCCCGCTGTGCGGGTTCCCCGCGACCTCCTCGGTGGTCGTGACGCGGTTCGACGACCTCCCGACGCCGTACGCCGCCGTCGTCTGGGGGCGTGTCCTCTTCCTCGATACCCTCGACGCGGCCGCGATCGCGACCTTCCAGCAGCAGAGCGTCGACCGGGGCCCCGAGCCCCAGTGCGCCAACGCGGTGCCCGGGGCCAGCTCGTCGGCGGCGCCCGCGGCGTCGCCGGCCCCGTAGCTCCAAGGAGGGACGTATCGTGCGCCTGGTCGCCCACGTCGACGATCTCGGCCTCCCCGTTGCCGGGATCCGTGTCGGAGACCGCGTCCTGACCCTCGAGCTGCTGGCGGAGCACGCGGGCCTGCGCGAGGAGCTCGCGTACCTGGACCCGCGGGGCCTGCTCGGCGAGGACCCCGACCTGGCCGAGACCCGCGCGGCGCTCGCCCGGGCGACGGCGGCCGGCCTCGAGGGCGTTCCGGCGGCCGCGCTGCGACCGGCGCCGCCGCTGGAGCCGGGCAAGATCGTCTGCGTCGGCCAGAACTACGCGAGCCACGTCCTAGAGCAGGGCCTCCCCCTTCCGACTCGCCCGATGCTCTTCGCCAAGTTCGCCAACGCCGTCGTCGGCGACGGCGACCCGGTGATTCGCCCGGCCTCGACGCACGCGCTCGACCTCGAGGCGGAGCTGGCCGTCGTGATCGGCCGGCGGGCTCGTCGCGTGGCCGCCGCCGACGCACCGGCGTACGTGGCCGGCTACCTCGCGGCGAACGACATCTCGGCGCGCGACCTCCAGGGCAGCAAGCCCGCCCTCCGCGAGGGCGAGCGCGGCGACGGCCAGTGGCTGCGGGCCAAGGGTTCCGACACCTTCCTGCCGCTCGGACCCTGCCTCGTCACCGCCGACGAGCTCGGCGACCCGGGCGACCTTGCCGTGCGGGGCTACCACACGCCCGCCGAGGGACCGGCCGCCGGGCGGGAGGCCCAGGTCCAGGACGGGCGGACCTCGGACATGGTCTTCGGGGTCGCCGAGCTGATCGCCTTCATCTCCGCGAGCATCACCCTGGAGCCCGGTGACCTGGTCGTCACCGGGACCCCGTCGGGGGTCGGCGTCTTCCGGGAGCCGCCGATCTTCCTGGTCCCGGGCGACGTGGTGCGGGTCGAGGTCGAGGGGATCGGCGGGGTCGCGAACCCGATCGTGGACGCCGACGGCGGCGCCCCCGCCGGCTCGCCCGCGGCCGACCTCCTGGCCGCGCGCGCCGCCCTCGACGCACGGCGCGCCTGATCCGTCACGCGGGGTGCCGCGAGGGCGCAGAATCGGCCTGGTCGGCGACGGCGCGCCGGGCACGCCCGCCACGGCCCCGCCGGACGACCAGCTGAGCAGGGGAGGCGGCGCATGCTCGCCCTCGTCAAGACCGCGCCGGGACCCGGGCTGGAGCTCCGGGAGGTTCCCGGGCCGGTCATCGGGATCAACGACGTCCTCGTCCGGGTCCACCGGACCGGCATCTGCGGGACGGATCTCCACATCGAATCCTGGGACCCGTGGGCGGCGAAGTCCATCGTGCCGCCGCTCGTCGTCGGCCACGAGTTCGTCGGCGAGATCGTGGAGGTCGGCTCGAACGTCGGCGACTTCGCCCCCGGCGACCTCGTCTCCGGCGAGGGTCACGTGGTCTGCGGGCGCTGCCGTCACTGTCTGGCGGGACGCCGCCACCTGTGCGCGAAGACGATCGGCCTGGGCGTGGGGCGCGACGGGGCCTTCGCCCAGTACGTGGCGCTGCCCATGACCAACATCTGGCACCACTGGGCGGGGATCGACCCGGAGGTCGCCGCGATCTTCGACCCCTTCGGCAACGCGGTCCACACGGCGTTCGCGTTCCCGCTCCTGGGCGAGGACGTGCTGGTCTCGGGCGCCGGGCCGATCGGGCTGATGGCGACGGCCGTCGTCCGCCACGCCGGCGCCCGCATCGTCGTCGTCTCGGAGCCGAACCCGATCCGCCGCGAGATCGCGATGCGCATGGGCGCCACGACGGCCATCGACCCACGCGAGCGCGACCTCCGCGAGGTCGGGCGGGAGCACGGGCTGGTCGAGGGCTACGACGTGGCGCTGGAGATGTCCGGCAACGCGGCCGCCCTCCGCGCAGCGATCGGGGCGATGGCCCACGGCGGTGGCATCGCGATCCTGGGGATCCCCACCCAGGAGATCTCGCTCGACGTGAACGAGATCGTCTTCAAGATGCTGACGCTGCGCGGCATCTACGGCCGGGAGATGTACGAGACCTGGTACAAGATGACGGTGATGCTCCAGTCGGGCCTGGACATCACGCCGGCCATCACCCATCGCTTCTCGTTCCGCGAGCACGAGGCCGCCTTCGCCGCCGCCCGCTCCGGCGATGCCGGCAAGGTCATCATGGACTGGACCGCGTGACCCGCGGCACCCACCGCAGCCGCGGAGCGCGCGTGCATCCCGACACGGGGAGGAGGCCCCACCCATGACGACCGGCGCGAACCCGCTGGCCCATCTCTCCGCCGAGCTTGACGAGCTGAAGGCGGCTCACCTCTACCGGCCGCTCCGCGTGATGAGCTCGGCCAACGGGACCCGGGTCACCGTCGACGGCCGGGACGTGATCTCGCTCGCGTCCAACAACTACCTCGGGCTCAACACCCATCCCCGGCTCGTGGAGGCCGCCGCGATCGCCGCGCGCCGGTTCGGTGCCGGCTCGGGGGCCGTGCGCACGATCTCGGGGACGATGAGCCTCCACGAGGAGCTGGAGACGGCGCTGGCAACCTTCAAGCACGTCGAGGCGGTCCTCACCTTCCAGTCCGGCTTCACGTGCAACACCGGCGTCATCCCGGTCGTGGCCGGCGAGCCGGACCTCATCGTGTCGGACCAGCTCAACCACGCCTCGATCATCGACGGGATGCGCCTCGCGAAGGCGCCCCGCGTGATCTACCGGCACAAGGACGTGGCCCACCTGCGCGAGCTGCTCGAGACCGCCCGGCGCGAGGGGCGGCCGGACGGCCGGGCGTACCGCGCGATCCTGGTCGTCACCGACGGCGTCTTCAGCATGGACGGCGACATCGCCCCGCTGCCGGCCATCGTGGAGGCAGCGGAGGCGTTCGATGCGGCCGTCCTCGTGGACGACGCCCACGCGTCGGGCGTGCTGGGCCGCAACGGCCGCGGCAGCGTCGACCACTTCGACCTGCACGGGCGCGTCGCGATCCAGGTCGGCACCCTCAGCAAGGCGATGGGAGTCCTGGGGGGCTACGTCGGGGGGCCCCTGGCCCTGCGCGAGATGCTCATCCAGCGCGGCCGGCCGTTCCTCTTCTCGACCTCCCATCCGCCGGCCGTGGCCGCCGCCTGCCTCGCCGCGGTCCGCGTCCTCGAGGAGGAGCCCGAGCTCATCGAGCGCCTCTGGGCCAACACCCGGCACTTCAAGGACGGGCTCCGCGGCCTCGGCTTCGACATCGGCGTCTCGGAGACGCCGATCACGCCGGTCCTCGTCGGCGACTCGGCGCTGGCGATCCGCTTCGCCGACCGGCTCCTCGACGAGGGCGTCTGGGCGACGTCGGTCGTCTTCCCCACCGTCGCCCTCGACGGCGCCCGCCTGCGGACGATCGTCACGGCCGCGCACAGCGACGAGGAGCTCGACCGCTGCCTCGACGCGTTCGCGCGAGTCGGCCGCGAGCTGGGGCTGGTCGCGGGGTGATGGAGGATCCTCGCGAGCTGCCGCCGCCGGGCGCGCAGGCCGACGGCGAGCCGTCGCCGTGGGGGGCCAGGTCCGACGACGGCCTCCCGCCGCCGGGCCCCGTGGCCGACCGCGACCTCCCGCTGGACGCCCATCTCCACACGGACCTCTCGCCCGACAGCGACGTCCCGATCGACGTCTACTGCGCGCTGGCGGTCGAGCGAGGGATCCCCGAGCTGGCGATCACGGATCACCTGGACTTCGACCCACGGGCCCCGGCCTTCGCCTTCGCCGACTTCGGACGGCGCGAGCAGGTGGTGCGCGAGGCGGCCGAGCGCTGGGCCGACCGCGGGCTCGCGCTGCGCTTCGGCATCGAGATCACCTACGAATCCCGGCACGAGCCCGAGATCCGCGAGCACCTGGGGCGCCACCCGTACGACTTCGTCATCGGCTCCGTCCACGTCATGCGCGATTCCCCGTACACCGGGGCGAGGGTCGCCGGGTGGATCGCCGGCAGGCCGTTCGACGAGATCGTGGCGCCGTACTTCGCCGAGGTCCTGGCGGCGGTCCGCAGCGAGCTGTTCGACACGCTGGGGCACCTCGACTACGTCAAGAAGTACGTCGCGGAGCACGTCCCGCCGGCCGCCTTCGCCGGCGCGCCGCACGTCTACGAGCCGCTGCTGCGCGCCCTCGTCGAGACCGGCACCGGCCTGGAGGTGAACGCCTCGGGGCTCCGCCAGGCGCCCCGTGAGCCCTACCCGGCGCCCTGGGTGGTGGCACGCTTCAGGGAGCTCGGGGGGCGCCTCGTGACGGCCGGCTCCGACGCGCACCGGGCCCACTCGTTCGCCTACGGCCTCGCGCACGTCTACGCGGCCGCGGCGGCGGCCGGCTTCGACGAACTGGCGATCCGGCGCGCCCCCGGGGCGCCGGGGGTGGCCGAGCGGGTCGAGATCCCGGCACGCCTGCTCCCGCGCTGGCGCGCGAGGGCGCCCCAGGCCGGAGAAGCCCCCGGGCCCGACAGGACGTCCCCCGGGCAGGTCGAGCGCACCGTCAGCCCGGCACCCTGACGAGACCCGGGCCCTCGCGAGCGCAGCCGGGTTCGACCTGATGAGCCCGCGTGCCCGGTGCGCGCTCGGACCGCCTGTCGGGACCGCCCGCCAAGCGCGTGCGCCGCACAGCCGCGGTGACGGACCTGCCCGTTCGCCGCCGAAGGGCCCGACCCGCTACGCTCCACGATCATGGAGCTCCTCATCGTCGGGTCGGGCGCGGCCTATCCCGACCGGCCCGGCACCGCCTCCAGCACGTACGTCGTGGCGCATGCCGGACGCCGGCTCTGCCTGGACCTTGGGCAGGGCGGGTTCGCGGGCCTCGCGGGTCGCCTCGAGCCGAGCACCGTCGAGGCCGTGGTGATCAGCCACCTCCACCCCGACCACTTCATCGACCTCGTGGCGCTGCGCCACTACCTGCGCTACGAGTTCGTGCCGGCGCGGCGGGTTCGCGTCGTCGCCCCGGCCGGGCTGGCGGATCGCCTGGACGCGCTGCTCGCCCAGCCCGGGTTCGCGGGCGAGGCGCTCGACGTCGAGGGCCGCGCGGCGGGGCGGGTGACCATCGGGCCGTTCGTCGTGGAGTCCACGCTCGTGACTCACACCGACGAGAGCTACGCCGTGCGCGTGACGCCCGCGGACGAGCCCGCAGCGCCCGGCCTGGTGTATTCGGGCGACTGCGGGCGAGCAGCCGACCTCGCGCCGCTGATCCGATCTGGCGACGTGCTCCTCACCGAGGTGGCCTTCGGCGCCGGGCCGGTTCCCATCGGTGACCTCCACCTGGACGGGCCCGCCGTGGGTGCGCTCGCCGCCGCGACCCGACCCGGCCGCGTCCTCCTCACCCACCTCCAGATGCGCCGGGATCCCGCGGCCGCGATCGCGGCCGTGCGCGCGCTCTACGACGGCCCCGTGGACCTGGTCGCCGACGGCGAGACCTGGACCGTCTGACTCGCCCCCTGGACCGTCTGACTCGCCCCTGCGCCGGGCGCTCGCCGACCGGGGATCGAGGTGGTTCCTCCCCGGGCCGGAATCCGAACGCCGGGCCCGGAGACCGGGCCCGGCGTTTCAGCGCGTCTCGGGGACAGCGAGGAGGCTACCGGCGGCGGCGCGACCGCACGGGCGTCGCCGGCGTCAGGAGCAGGGTCGTCGCCAGGAGCCCGGCGAGCGCCAGGAGGGCGATGCGCCAGCTGTCGCCGCCGGGCGTCCCGGTGACCGGGAGCGTCGCGGTCGGCGGCGGGGTGATGCGCGGAGTGGCCGTGGCGCCGGCCTCGCCGCCGCTCTGGTTCACGAAGGTGCAGGTGACGGTCTCACCGGCGTTGACCACGATCCCGGTGATCGCGCCGCCCGTGAGGTCGGGGGTGCCGCGGGAGGCGCCCACGGCGGGCGGCGGGACGAGGTCGGCGGTCACCGTGCAGGAGCCACCGGTCATCTTCCACCCGTCGGCGAGGTCGGCCGGCGGGCTGTCCTCGGTGATGTCGACCGAGACTGAGCCATCGACCGTCGCGAGGTCGACGGTGACCCGGCCCTCGCTGTTGGTCGTGACGTCCTGGCCGGAGACATCGAACGTCCAGCCGGCACCGGGGACGAGGACCTGGGCGTCACCGGGGTCGATGTCGTAGACCTTCTCGATCACCAGCCGGGCGGCGCTCGGGGCCGGGGTCGGGGTCGGCGTGGGCGTGGGCGTGGGGGTCGGCGTGGGCGTGGGGGTCGGCGTGGGCGTGGGGGTCGGCGTCGGCGTCGGGGTCGGCGTCGGGGTCGGGGTCGGCGTCGGGGTCGGCGTCGGGGTCGGCGTCGGCGTCGGGGTCGGCGTCGGGGTCGGCGTCGGCGTGGGCGTCGGCCCGCACCATTCGACCACCTTCGTCACACCGTTGGGGCTCCAGGCAGGCCAGATGACGTTGTAGGTGCCGGCCGGGACCGTGTAGGTGCCGTTGCCGACCGGCCCGTGTACGAGCGTCCCACCCGGGTAGTAGGCGCCCGTCGTGATGTACGCGGGCTCGTTCGCCGGTGTCGCCGTGATGACGATCGCGCCACCCTGGCCGGCATCGCAGACGACGGAGCTGGTGTGGGCGGAGGCCACGCCGGGGAAGGCCACGGCGGACAGCACCATCGCTGCAACCACCTGCCAGCCGATACGACGGAAGGTTGAGGCGCGGCGTCGCGCCCTGGGCGGAGAGGCGTTCATCGATCTGGTCCCCGAGCGTGCGGCTGGGAGGGCCGCGGATGATTCCACGTCGTCGGTCCCCGCCGTGGCGTCCTGATGGCCACGTCCCGAACGACAACCCGATCATGCGTCTCTGGATGGTACTCGTCCAGTACCGAAGACCCATTGCGGCGGCGCTCAACGGCAGCGGACCGCACCTTACCCCACCGCGGGTTCCACGATCGCGGTGCGATGGGGCACCGCGAGGCAGTACTCGGCCGGGTACCACCGGGTCGGGGCGGCCCGTACCGATGGATGCGGCATGCCGGGCGGCCCGGGCCCGGCCAGCTTCTCTCGCCGCCCGGCTCGCCCCGTGGGTCAGCCCGCGACCCCGACAGACAGACGGGGCACGCCTCAGACCGGCGCGCCCCGTCCGGGTGGCCGCGCCCGCTCCGCTACGATGGCGCAGTGAACGAGCCCCCGGCGCAGCCGGCGCCGTCCCTTGCGCCGTCCCTTGCCTCGTCCCTGGCCCCGCCGCGGACCCGCGTCCGCGATGCCGTTGCCGCCGCCTGGGCACGTGCGGTCGCCTCCGGCGCCCTGCCGCCGGCGGTCGACGGCGGGGACCTGCCCGCGGTGGAGATCGAGCGCCCGGCCAGGCCCGAGCACGGCGACCTGGCCACGAGCCTGGCGATGAAGCTCGCCCGGCCCTACCGGATGCCGCCCCCGCGGATCGCGCAGGCGCTGGCCGACGAGCTGACGGTCGAGGCCGCGAGGCCCGGCTCGCCGATCGTGTCGGTGGCCGTGGCGCCGCCGGGGTTCCTCAACCTGCGCCTGGCCGACGGCGTGCTGGAAGACCTCGTCGCCGGCATCCTCGCGGCGCCGGGCGACTGGGGGCGCGTCCGGGCGACGGCCTCGCGCCGGGTCAACGTGGAGTTCGTCTCGGCGAACCCGACCGGGCCCCTCCACATCGGCAACGCGCGCGGCGCCTTCGTGGGCGACCTCCTGTGCCGGGTGCTGGAGGCGGCAGGCCACGAGGTCACCCGCGAGTACTACTTCAACGACTTCGGCGCGCAGGTCCGCAACCTCGGCGGGTCGGTCCTCGCGATCCGGCGCGGCGACGAGATCCCGGAGGACGGCTACCGCGGGGCGTACGTCCACGACCTGGCGCGGGAGATCCCGCCGGAGGTCTGGGCCGCCGCCGAGACGGCCGGCGACGCCGGGACGGGCGGCGACGGCGCCCGCGACGCGGCCTGGATCGTCGGCGAGTGGGCCTCCGAGCGCGTCCGGGCCGGCATCGAGGCGTCGCTCGCCACGCTCGGCGTCCGCTTCGACGTCTGGAAGAGCGAGGGCTCGCTCTACCGCGAGGGCTGGGTGGAGCGGGCCGTCGAGCGCCTGCGCGCCTCCGGCCACGTGTACGAGCAGGAGGGCGCCGTCTGGTTCCGCTCGACCGACTACGGCGACGACAAGGACCGCGTCGTCCGCAAGTCGAACGGCGACTACACCTACTTCGGCTCGGACATCGGCTACGTCGTCGAGAAGTTCAGCCGCGGCTTCGATCACCTCGTCTACATCTGGGGCGCCGACCACCACGGGACGGTGGCCCGGCTGCGCAACGCCGCCGAGGCGATGGGCTTCGACCGCGAGGCCGTCCAGATGCTGCTCATGGCCTGGGTCCGCTTCGTCCGCGAGGGGGTCGAGGTCTCGATGTCGAAGCGCGCCGGCGAGTTCATCACGCTCGACGAGCTGCTGGCCGAGATCGGGGTCGACGCGGCGCGCTGGTTCTTCGCCGCCCGGGGCTACACCTCGGGCATCGACTTCGACATCGAGCTGGCGAAGAAGCAGTCGAACGAGAACCCCGTCTACTACGTGCAGTACGCCCACGCCCGGATCGCCTCGATCCTGCGCAAGGCGGCCGAGGCGGGCCTCGAGCCGGCGGCCGGCGTGTCGCCGGGGTCGCTGGGCGGGGGGCCGGAGACGCCCGAGGGCGCGCTCGTCCGCGCGCTGGCCCGCTTCCCGGAAGTGGTCGAGGACGCGGCCGCCGCCGAGGAGACCCAGGGCGTGACCGCCTTCGCCACGGACCTCGCGACGCAGTTCCACGCCTTCTACCGCGACGCGCGGGTCGTGGATCCTGACGCGCGGGAGCGATCGCGGTCGCGGCTGGCGCTCGTCCGCGCGACGCAGCTGACGCTGGCCGGCGCCCTGGGTCTGCTGGGGATCTCCGCGCCCGAGGCGATGTAGGTCCGCGGTCGCGAGACTCGCAGTCCCCGGCGGCCGCGCCTCAGTCGGGCAGGTTGAGCCCGGCGGCGTCCACGGCCGCGTTCAGCGCGCCGCCATCGCTGGCCAGCACGACGACGACCTCGCTCGGCGAAGTCCGGACGACCGTGCCCGGCGATTCTCCGTCGCCCACGACCGTGCCGGCGGCCGTGAGGAACTCCGCGGCCTCGGCCGGGCTGTCCCAGGCGGTGCGCATGACGAGCGCGTACGCGTCGTCGGGGCCGCGCAGGTAGGCCAGGCGGTCGCCGCCCCAGCCCTTGGCCGCGTCGCTGGCAGCCAGCGCCTTGATGCCGTTCTCGCGCAGCCAGACCGAGAGCTGGAACTCGCCGAGCGTGTCCTCGGGCGTCCCGGACCAGCCCGTGCCCATCGCCTTCGCCAGGGCGTCGGCGTCGAGCGGCACGTCGACCGGCATCTCGCGCGCCTCGTACTTCGCCGGGTGGAGGACCTGCTCGGTGGAGTCGGGGAGCCTCCCGTAGGCCGCGTCCACCGCCTTCCAGCCGCCCTTCGCCCACAGGCCGTTCACGAGGATGAGGCCCTGCTGGTACGGGAAGAGGAGCGTCTCGCGGAGGATCGCCGGCATGCGTTCGAACTGCGCCTGCGCCTCCGGGTCGATCTGTAGCAGCTCCTGCAGCTCGGCGGAGTCCAGGTGCTGGATCATCCACTGAGTCATCAGGAGCGTGGCGTCGCCCTCCAGCAGGCTGAGTCGCGCAAGCGAGCGGTCCCCTTGCCCCTTGACGTTGACCTCGGGACCGAAGTTCTGGTCCTGGAGCGCATGCGTGAACTCGTGGGAGAAGTAGGTCTTCTCGGCCGCGCCGATCGATCCTGTCTTGGAGATCACGAAGATCTTCCCTGTCTCGGGGACATAGAAGGCCGCCACCTGCGAGCCGAGCAGGTCGAGGTAGAGCGACTCGAGCGACGCGTCGGGGGCCAGGAGGCCGAGGGCCTTGAGCGTGGCTTCGGCGATGGCGATCGTGTCCGGTGGGTTCTTGGCCCGATACTGCTCGGCGATCTGCTTCCTGGCTTCGGCCTCGGTGATGATCGTCGGCTCCAGGATCTTCTTTGCGGGAAGCCCGCGCTCGGCGATCACCTGGTCCTCGATCTCCCGGTAGATCGCGGCCGCCTCGCCGGACGGCAGGGGCGTCGCAGACGCGCCGGGCGTGGCCGAGGACGTCGGCGTCGGGTCGGCGCCGGAGCTCGGCGCGGCCGTGGAGGGGGCGGCGCCGCAGGCGGCGACGAGGAGGACGGCTGCGGCGAGCAGCGTCGCCACGGCAGGGAGCGCGCGGCGAGACCGGCGGGGCGGCCGAGAGGGGCGGATCGAGCTCATGGGCGAATTCTGGCACGGGACACCCGGGTGGCGGTTTCTTAACCTCCCCCGGCGTTGTGCCTGAACCTGCCATGCCTAGGCTTTGCCATGGACCTGCGGGACCGAGTCGATCCCTCCGACTCCCACAGATCCGCCCTCCCTCCCTCGACCGGAGGCGCCGATGGGCAGGCGCCTCCGGTCGTACTCTTTCCCGCGCCTTCCGCCTCCCGCGGCCGGTGCAGGCCGGGTGCAGCCGCGCGTGGCAGAATCCCCCGCATGGAACTGACGTGGTATGGGCGCACCTGCGTCCGGCTCAAGGGGCGGGATGCCGTCGTGGTCGCGGATCCGTACCAGGCGGTCGTCGGGCCGACCGGGCGCGGGATCACCGGCGACATCGTGACCTTCAGCCACCCGGACGACACGCCGCTGCCCAAGCCCAAGGGCCGGACGACGCGCGATGGCGCCACGCACCTGCCTTCGAGCCTCGAGGAGGCATTCGTCCTCGATGGACCCGGGGAGTACGAGGTCAAGCACATCCTCGTCAACGGCGTCCGCACCTTCAGGGACGACAAGCGCGGCGCAGAGCGCGGCCGGAACGTCGCCTTCGTGGTCGAGGTCGACGGCGTCCACGTGGCCCATCTCGGCGACATCGCCCACACGCTCACCGAGGAGAAGGTCGGCGAGATCGGCTCGGTCGACATCGTCTGCGTCCCGATCGGGGGCCAGCTCTCGCCGACCCGGGCGGCCGAGCTCGTGGCCCAGCTCGACCCGAAGATCGTCGTGCCGATGCCGGTCTGCGACAGTGACGAGGCCTGCGAGCCGCTTCTCGCCAAGTTCCTGCACGAGATGGGCTCGACGGCGAGCGAGCCGCAACCGCGGCTCTCGATCACGCCGGGCGGGCTCCCCGACGAGACGACGACCGTGCTCCTGGAGTCGCGGGGCAAGGCCTGACGCGCGTCCGGATGCCCGCCTCCTAGTCCCCGGCGCCCACCCGCCCGTCGGCGACGACACCGCCGGCCACGACCCGTCCGCGAACGATGACGGACCGCACGAGGTCCGCGCCCGCCCAGTACGGGATCTGGGTGTGCGTGGGGACGTCCCAGGCCACCAGGTCCGCCCGGAGGCCGGGGGCCAGCGCACCCCGGTCCGGGAGGTCGAGCGCCGCAGCGGCGTTCACGGTCGCGGCGACGAGCGCCTCGGAAGGCTCGAGGCGCAGCGTGAGGACGGCCGCCGTCATGACCAGCGGCAGGCTGGTCACCGGCGACGTGCCGGGGTTGAAGTCCGTGGCGAGGGCGACCGGGACGCCGGATTCGACCAGCTCGCGTGCCGGCTCGCGGGCCGCGAGCCCCAGGAACCACGGCACGGTCGGCAGGAGGACGGCGACGACCGGGCGCGAACCCAGCGCGGCGGCCGCCAGCGCGCGGATGCCCTCCGGCGAGGGCACCCCGAGGTGGTCCGCGGAGAGCGCGCCCAGCTCCGCCGCCAGCTCGGCACCACCCGACGGGGCCAGCTCGTCCGCGTGCAGCCGGGCGTCGAGCCCGAGCGCGCGGGCAGCCAGCAGGATCCGCCGCGCCTGGTCCGCGCTGAAGACGCCCGTCTCGCAGAAGACGTCGCACGAGCGCGCGACCCCCTGCGCGGCAACGGCGGGGAGCTGCTCCCCGATGACGGCCGCCACGTACGCCTCCGTCGCGGCGGCGGGGTCGTCGGGGTGTGCCTCGCGCACCTCCGGCGGAACGGCGTGCGCGCCGAGGAACGTCGGGATCACGTCGACCGGCCCCTCCGCGGCGAGCCGGCCGGCCGCGGCGAGGAGCCGCAGCTCCGTCGCGACGTCCAGCCCGTAGCCGGACTTCGCCTCGACCGTGGTCGTCCCGGTGCGGAGCATCTGTGTGAGCCAGCGCCGACCGTGCGCAAGGAGCGACGGCTCGGATGCCGCCCGCGTGGCCTGCACGGTCGCGAGGATCCCGCCGCCCGCTGCCAGGATCTCCAGGTAGGCGATGCCCCGCGCGCGCTTCGCCACCTCGTCCTCGCGGGAGCCGGCGAACAACAGGTGCGTGTGCGCGTCGATCAACCCGGGGGTGAGCGTTGCGCCGTCGGCATCCAGCCGGTCGAAGGCGCCCGGGTCGCGCCCCTCCGCCACCAGGGCCGCCGCCAGGGCCTCCTCGGCCTCCGCCTCCGGGGCGACGGCCACGATCCGCCCGGCGAGGCACGCGACGGCAGTCCCGGGAGGGGCGACGGCCGGGTCGGCCTGGGCGGTGCCCCGCCGGATGCCGCCCGCGAGCGTCGCGACCTCGGCGGCACCGGTGACGAGGAGCCCGCGGGCGCGGTGCCGCGGGGCGCCGCCACCGTCCGCCGAACCGCCGGCCGCCGGCATCAGCCGCCCGGCGCCCGCACGCATCAGCCGCCCGCCGCCCGCGCGAGGCGCAGCTCCAGCGCCATCAGCGGCGAGGCATCCCGAAGCTTCAGGAACCGACACGCGGCGAGGACGCGCTCCTCCGGAAACGTGTCGCGCGGGGCGCCGGCCCGGTCCGCGACCGCCTGGAATGCCGCGAGCGGCGCCAGCCCGATGAGCTCGGATTCGGCGATCTCGACCCCGTCCGCCGCAGCCTCGGCCCGGACCATCTCCCAGGCCGCCCAGAGCGGCGTTCGGGCGAAGTCGAGGAGGTTCATCGAGACCTGGGCGCAGCCGAGCTCCTCGATGAAGAAGCCCTTGGCCTGGACGGCCGGCAGGCCGCCCGACGACTCGCGGATGCGGTGCGCGATCCTTCGCGCCAGCTCCAGGTCGTCGGTCGCGAGGTTGATGTTCCAGGCGATCAGGAACGGACGCGCGCCGACGCAGGTGGCCCCGCCCCTGATGTGGGTGCGGGCGGGGCCGAAGTCGGGCTCGCGGCCCTGGGTCGCGATCTCCGAGCGCAGGCCCTCGTACTGGCCGCGACGCACGTCGGCGAGCTTCACCCGGCCGGGCCGCGTGGCCGCGGCCGCGTACAGGTAGACGGGCAGGTCGAACCGCGTGGCGATCCGCCGCCCGAAGTCGCGGGCGAACCCGACGCAGTCGTCCAGCGTCGTGTCGCCGAGCGGGACGAAGGGCACGACGTCCACCGCCCCGATCCGGGGGTGCTCCCCGGACTGCCGCTCCATGTCGATCTCGCGGAGGGCGACGCCGACGAGCCGCTCCAGCGCGTCGGCAACCGCGCCGTCCTCGCCGGCCAGCGTGAAGACGCTCCGGTTGTGCGAGGGGTCGCTGGTCCGGTCCAGGAGGTGGGCACCGGGCACGGATTCGAGCGCCGCCGCGAGGCGGTCGACGACCTCGGGCCGACGGCCCTCGGAGACGTTGGGGACGGACTCGACGAGCGCCATGGCGCTATCGTGGCACACCCATGAGCGCCCCCGAGACGCCTCCGGCGCCGCGCGCCTGACCGGCGTCCGTCAGGCGGCGCCGCCCCCGTCCCGCATCGGGATCCGGACCCCGCGCTCCCGCGCCACCTCGAGCGCACGCTCGTAGCCCGCGTCCGCGTGGCGGATCACGCCCATCCCCGGGTCGGAGGTCAGCACCCGCTCGAGCTTCTGGGCGGCGAGGTCCGTGCCGTCCGCCACCACGACCATCCCGGCATGCTGGCTGTACCCGATCCCGACGCCGCCGCCGTGGTGGATCGACACCCAGGTGGCCCCGGCGGCCGTGTTCACGAGCGCATTCAGCAGCGGCCAGTCGGCGACCGCGTCGGTGCCGTCGGCCATCGCCTCGGTCTCCCGGTTCGGCGAGGCGACACTCCCCGAGTCCAGGTGGTCCCGCCCGATGACGATCGGGGCGCGCACCGCCCCCGACCGCACGAGCTCGTTGAAGGCGAGCCCCGCCTTCGCCCGCTCGCCGTAGCCCAGCCAGCAGATCCGCGCCGGCAGGCCCTGGAACGGCACCTTCTCGCGCGCCATCTCCAGCCAGCGCCGCAGCCCGGCGTCGTCCGGGAAGAGCCGCAGGATCTCCTCGTCGGTGCGGTAGATGTCCTCCGGGTCGCCCGAGAGCGCGACCCAGCGGAACGGACCGCGACCCTCGCAGAACTGGGGCCGGATGAAGAGCGGGACGAAGCCGGCGAAGTCGAAGGCGTCGTCCACGCCGGCGCGGGCCGCCTGCGCCCGGATGTTGTTGCCGTAGTCGAAGACCACCGCGCCGCGCTCACCGAAGAAGAGCATCGCCCGGACGTGGGCGGCCATGCCCTCGAGCGCCCGTCGCTCGTACACCTCGGGCTGGGTACGTCGCAGGACCAGCGCGTCCGCCAGCGTCATCTCGGGCGGGACGTAGCCGCCGAGCGCGTCGTGGGCGGACGTCTGGTCCGTGACGGCGTCGAAGGGCTCGCCCTTGGCCGCCCACGCCGGCTCGATCTCCGCGGCGTTGCCGACCAGGGCGATCGACAGCGCCTCCCCGCGGGCGGCCGCCAGGCGGGCCATCGCGAGCGCGGCGTCCGGCGAGTCGGTGAGCCGGTCGACGTAGCCGATCTCGTGGCGCCGGCGCGCCCGCGCCTCGTCCACCTCGATCGCGATCACGACGCCGTCGTTCATCGTCACCGACAGCGGCTGGGCGCCGCCCATCCCGCCGAGCCCGGCGGTCAGGACGACCCGCCCGCGCAGCGTCCCGCCGAAGTGCTGCCGCGCCAGCTCGGCGAACGTCTCGTAGGTGCCCTGCAGGATCCCCTGGGTCCCGATGTAGATCCAGGAGCCGGCCGTCATCTGGCCGTACATCATCAGCCCGGCCCTCTCGAGCTCCCGGAAGTGCTCCCAGGTGGCCCACTTCCCGACGAGGTTCGAGTTGGCGATGAGCACGCGGGGCGCCCACGGGTGGGTCCGGAAGACGCCGACCGGCTTGCCCGACTGGACGAGGAGCGTCTCGTCGTCGGCGAGGGCGCGGAGCTCGCGGACGATGGCGTCGAAGGCCTCCCAGCTGCGGGCCGCGCGGCCGGTCCCGCCGTACACGACGAGGGCGTCGGGGTTCTCGGCGACCTCCGGGTCGAGGTTGTTCATGAGCATCCGGAGGACCGCCTCCTGCTGCCAGCCGCGGCAGGAGATCTCCGTGCCGCGCGGGGCGCGGACGGGGCGGGCACCGGGGAGGGGCGGAGCGTCGTGAGCGCCGGGCGAGGTGGTCATGGGGGGAGTGTCGCGCGACCGGGCGCGGCCGTACAGGGCGAATCCGCCCGCCGACTACGGGGCGTCGCGCCGTCGCGACCGTGCGGCGACCACGACGCCCACGACGAGCGCCACGGCTGTCGCCAGCACGAGGCCGGCGGCCACGACGAGGGAGGAACCGGTCGACGGATCGGTCGACGGCGTCGGGGTGGGCGTCAGGGCGGCGCTCGGCAACACGGTGGGGGTGGCAGATGGCGAAGCCGGTGCGGCGCTGGCAGCGTCTGGAACCCACCCGGGGCCGAAGGCCGCCTCGGCTTCGGCGATGTAGGCGAGGCCCACCGCCGTGTCGGCCCGGGAATTGGGCAGGCAGACGCTTGGAACAGGCGAGCCGTCCTCGCCGATCCCCATGACGAGGAACATCGGCACGCCGGTGGCAAGGTCGATGCCGCACGTGTTGGAGACCATGCTCCCGTCCGGCAGGAGGATCGTCGCCGGCACCACGCGGATCACCGCCGGCAGCTTCGGGCCGAAGAACTGGCGCTCGACACCGAAGATGGTCCGATCTCCTTCGGGACCGGCCGCGCGCCCGACCACGACGACGAGGTCCACGTTCTGGGCGACGAGCTCCGCGAGCGGTGGTGGCGCCACGCACGAGCATGCGAAGCAGGCCCCCGGTCGGGCGGCGACGACGCCGATGGCAAGGAGGACCGCGAGGAGCAGCATCTTCGGTCGCATGACGAGAGCGTGCGCGTCCCGTCACGGTCGCGCAGCGGCCATCGGTCACGAGGAGGCCGCCGGTCGAGCGGGTTCGCCTCGGCGCGTGCCGGACGACCCTCGACGCCGAGCGTTTCGTCGCGGCACCTCCGGCAACCACGTCGAGTACCCTCCGGCCATGGGGATCCTCGCCGTCCGTCGCTGGGCCAATCTCGACGCCGCCGAGCAAGCCCGCCTCCTCGCCCGCTCCACTGCCGCCATCTTCGAGCCCGCCCTCCAGGCCTCGATCGAGGCCCTCTTCGCCGACGTCCGCGATCGCGGCGACGCCGCGGTCCTCGACGCCACCGAGCGCTTCGATGGCGTCCGCTTCGATCCCGCGGACCTCCGCGTCCGACCGGAGGAGCTGGCCGCCGCCCGTGCCGCGTGCCCGCCGGCACTCCTGGCCGGCATCCGCGAGGCGATCCGCAACAGCCGGCTCTTCAACGAGGCCCAGGTCCGGGCGACCGCGATGGGCTGGCTGGCGGAAGTCCGGCCGGGATTCGAGCTGGGAGAGCAGGTCTCCCCGATCCCGTCGGCCGGTCTCTACGTGCCGGCGGGCAAGGGGAGCTTCCCGTCCGTGCTCGTGCAGATCGGGGTCCCGGCGGTCGTGGCCGGCGTGCCGGAGATCGCCGTCCTGGTCCCCCCGATGCCCGGCACCGGCGCCGTGGACCCGGCGACGCTGGCCGTCGCCCACGAGCTCGGCCTGGCGAACGTCTTCCGCGCGAACGGCCCGGCCGGGATCGCCGCGCTGACCTTCGGGACGGCGACGTTCCCGGCCGTCCGGAAGATCGTCGGGCCGGGCAGCCCGGCGGTCACCGCCGCCCAGGTCCTGGCCCAGCGCTTCGGCACGGCGACGAACATGCTCTGCGGCCCGTCCGAGAGCCTCCTCCTGGCCGACGCGACCGCCGACCCGCACCGCCTCGCCCTCGACCTCGTCAACGAGGCCGAGCACGGGACCGACTCGGCGGCGCTGGTGGCCACCGACTCGCCGGCGCTGGCGGACGTGTTGGAGGGCGAGGTGGCCGATGCGGTTGAGTCCCTGCCGGAGCCGCGCCGGGCCTACGCGACGGCCGTCCTCGGCGACCTCGGCGGCGTGCTCCTCTTCAACTCGATGGCCGAGGCGATCGCCTTCGCCAACGAGTACGCGGCCGAGCACCTGCAGGTCGCCACCGCGGACCCGGAGACCACCCTGCGCGACCTGCGCTACGCCGGCGAGATCCTCCTCGGCCAGGACACGCCGATCGGCGCGTCCAGCTACTCGATCGGGATCCCGGCGACGCTTCCCACCGGTGGCTTCGCGAAGCTCAACGGCGGCGTGACTGCGCGGACCTTCCAGACGACGACGTCGCTCGCGCGCCTTTCGCCAGAGGCGCTGGCCGGCCTCGCCGGCCCGACGACCGCGCTGGCCGACCACGAGGGCTTCCCGGCCCACGCCGACGCTTTCCGCGGCCGCGGGCTGGGCCGGCCGACATCCGGGAGCGAGGACCGATGACCGCGGGCCACGACCGATGACCGCGGGCCACGACCGATGACCGCGACGGGCGCCCTGGACATCGTCCGTGCCCTGCCGGCCCGGGCGGTCGCGGCGGCCACGGGCGCAACGCCGCGCACGGCCGAGCGCTGGCGGGCCGGCACGCAGCCACGCCGGCGCGCGTACGTGGGACGCCTGGCCGACCTCGCGGCCGTCGTCGGGCTCCTTGGCGGCTCGATGACCTCGCGCGGCACCGCGGCCTGGCTCACCGCACCCAGCGCGTACCTGGGCGGGGAGCGCCCAGCCGACCTCATCGCCCGTGGCGAGACGGAGCGCGTCCGCGGCGCCGCGCTGGCGTACGCGGCCGGCGACGCGACCTGAGCGAGCCGCCCGGCTCCCCGCCGCCCCGCGGTCGGCCGGCGCGGCCGGCGCCGTCGCGAGGCGCGCCGGACCGCCCGACGCCGCGCCTCACCCGGTTCGCCGGCCGGATCTACCGCCAGACCGCCCTCCGCGTGCCCGCCTGTGTCCCGCCCGCGGAGACCGCGGCCCACGCGGGCCGGTACCACGGACCCGGCGACCCGTGGCCGCTCTACGGCGCGCTCGACGAGGCGACGATCTGGGCGGAGTGGGCCCATGCGACGGACGGCGCCATCCGGCCCGCAGACGACCCCCGCTGGCGCTGCGTCTTCGAGGCGGACCTGGCGGTGCTGGACCTCCGCGACGACGCGACGCGAGCGGCCCTCGGCGTCACCCTCGACGAGCTCGTCGCGCCGTGGTCGCCCGACCGGCCGAACGCGACCTGTCGACGGGTCCTGGCGGCGGCGCTCGGCGCGGCAGCCGACGCGATCATCGTGCCGTCCGCGGCCCGCCCCGGAGGCTGGTCGATCGACGTCCTGCCGGCCGCCTTCGGCCGCCTGCGGTTGCTTGCCCGCGACGAGGTGGTCCCGGAACCCCCCGCGGAGAGATGACCCGGCGCCGCCCGGGCGGACCCCGGCTTACAGGTCCAGCACGAACCGAAGTGCGTCGTCGAGGCGCGTCATCGCGCCCGGCGCAAGCCGGCCGACGGGCCCGGCAAGGATCGAGGCCGGCACAGTAACGAGCTGGTCCGCCTTCACCCAGCTGTCGCGGTCGAGGCCCGACTCATTCCGGGCGACCGGAACCCGATGAGGCCGAGGGAGGGCGTCGCGTGGCGGCGCGCTGGTGAGGGGGCACAGGATGACGGTGCCCGAGCGTGCGAACCGGTCCGCCTGCACGACGACACCCGGCCGGCGCCCCGCCTGGACGTGGCCGCCGACGTCCGGGAGCTCCAGCACGAAGATGTCGCCTCTTCGGGGCCCGGCCGGCGGTGCCTCACGTCCGATGCTCACCATTCGGCCTCGGCCAACAGGGCCGCCGCGTATGGAAGGAACGCCTCCGCCGCCCGGACACTCTCCTCCCGGTCGGCATCGAGGGCTTCGTCCAGGGCCACCTGGTCCAGGCGTTCGAACCGCTCGCGCAGGGCGGCAGCAACGACGGCGCTCAGGGACGAGGCCTCTCGCTCGGCTTCCGATTTCGCCCGCGCGACCAGCCCGGGCGGGAGGCTGATCGACACCTTGGCGACCGTCTCCGCTCCGTAGAGCGCCGTCGCCTCGCGCGCTGCGCGGCGATCGGTACGACCGATGGTGCGACCTGTCATGCCGTCATGGTATGACCACGACGTCGCGGGGTCAAGCCCGTCGGACGTCAGAGCTCCTTCCGGACCACCGGGTAGCGCTCGTCGGGGACGACGACCGCGAAGCCGGCTCGCTCCCAGAAGGCCGGTGTCGCGGCCGACGTCGCGTCCGGCGCCGGGCCGATCTCCGGGTAGGCCTCCACGGCGGCGAAGCCGCGAGAGGCCAGGTCGTCGCAGACGGCCTGCACCAGCGCCAGCGCGTGGCCCGCCCCGCGGTCGCCCGCCGTCACGGCGACACACGTGATGATCGCCGGGAGCGGCGTCTGGGGGAGCCGCGGGTACAGCTCGCGGGTGCGCAGGGCACGCGGATACGCGGAGAGCGGCCCGAACTGGGCGTACGCCGCCGGGCGCTCCTCGCCGGTCCCGTCATCGACGAGCAGCACCTTGGCGTAGCTCCCGAAGACGGCCAGCCCGCGCCCCAGCAGGGAGAGCTTGGGGGCCGCGCCCGGGCCGACCGTCGGGCGGGCCGCGCGCTTCGGCGCGAACGGGTTGTCGTCGAGGTCGTCGCCGTCCGCGTCGAGCGCGAACGGGTTGACCGGCGTCGCCCGCTTCAGCGCGAACGGGTTGTCGTCGCGGGCCTCGAGGTCGGCGAGGAACGGGTTCGCGGGCGGCCGGCGCGCCGGTGGCGCCTCGGCGGGTGCGTCGCCCGTGCGGAGCCAGCTGGCCCGGTGGGCCTTCGACCCCCGGTCGGCCTCCTCCCAGTAGTCGCAGGTGCGGTGGTCGAACGCCGGGTCGGCGCACGGCGGGAGGAAGGCGAACGTTGCCGCGTCGGTGACGTCGACGATGCGGGTCCGGTCCATGGTGGCCAGAGCGTACCGCGACGGCGGTGCCGCGGGGGGCCCGACCGGGCGGTGCCGCGGGGGGCCCGACCGGGCGGTGCCGCGGGGAGTCACGGCCCCCCGGTCAGCCAGCGCCGGACGGCGTCCAGGAACTCCAGGGACGAGATCCCGTCGAACAGGCGCGCGCCGTGGAGCGCCCACTCCTGGAGCAGCTTGAGCGCCGTCACGCCCGCGAGCGCCGTCACCAGCCGGCCCCCCGTCCAGCGGATCGGCTCGCGACGGTGGTGGAGCAGCGCCACGAGGAGGAACCAGGGCTCGAAGACGTTGGGAAAGAGAAGGAGGGCGAGGCGCTCGTCGGTGACGAGGAAGAGCGCGACGCCGACGAGCCGGTAGAGGTACAGGGCGATCGACACCCGGCGCTCCACGCCTTCCCAGCGCAGCGCGACGACGAGGAAGAGGGCCAGGTAGACCTGGTCCAGGAGCTTGTCGAGGAGCTGGTAGTCGACGGACGCCCCGAGGCCGAGCAGGTCGCGCAGCAGGAGGTCGGCCAGGTCGCCGCCGATCGCCAGCAACCCGCCCGCCAGGGGCCAGCGCAGCACGGGCAGCGCGGTCACGACCCTGAAGGCGACGAAGAGCAGCAGCTCCGGACTCATCACGAGCATCATGGCCCCGTGACCGGAGCCCCGGGCGCCCGAGCGCGGGCCGCCCTCCTTCGCGGGATCACCCGCAACGTCGTCGCGCTGGGCGTGGTCAGCCTGCTGACCGACATCTCGTCGGAGCTGCTGATCTACGTCGTCCCGCTCTTCCTGGCGAACGTCCTGGCCGCCACGCCGACGATCATCGGGATCGTCGAGGGCGTCGCCGAGAGCGTGGCGGCGTTCGTCAAGCTGGGCTCCGGAGCGCTGTCCGACCGGATCGGCCGGCGGACGGTGCTCGTGGGGGCCGGCTACTCCGCCTCGGTGGCCGCGAAGGCGCTGTACGTCGTGGCGACGGCCTGGCCCATCGTGCTGGTCGCCCGGGTCGGCGACCGCATCGGCAAGGGGATCCGCACGGCGCCGCGGGACGCGCTGATCGCGGACTCCACGGCGCCGGAGTCCCGCGGCCGCGCCTTCGGCCTCCACCGGGCGATGGACACGACCGGGGCCGTGATCGGGGTGGCGCTGGCGGCCCTCATCGTGGGAGCCGTCCAGGGCGACGACGCGACCCTGCAGGCCGACACGTTCCGCCTCCTGGCCCTGGCGGCGCTCATCCCCGGCGTGCTGGCGCTCGTCGCGATCGCGGTGGGCGTGCGCGACGTCCCCCGGTGGGCGCCCGAGCCGGCGCCGGTGCCTGTGACCGAGCCGGTGCCCGCCCCCGCGCCCGCAAGCACGCCGGCGCCCGAGCCGGTGCCGGTGCCCGCGCCGGCGGCCGCACCGGCGGTCGCGCCCACGCCCGCGCAGGGCACCTGGCGCGGGTTCCCCGCCGCCTTCTGGATCTTCGTCGCCGCGTCGGGCCTCTTCACCCTCGGCAACTCCTCCGACGCGTTCATCGCCCTGCGCTCACAGGCGCTCGGCGTCTCTGTTCGCGACCTGCTCGTCATCGTGATCGCCTTCAACATCGTCGACGCGCTCGTCGCCTGGCCGGTGGGGGCACTGTCCGACAGGATCGGCCGGCGCCGGCTCATCGCGATCGCGTGGAGCCTGTATGCCGTCACCTACGCGGGCCTCGCGCTGGCTGGCAGCCCGTCTGCCGTGCTCCCGCTCTGGCTGCTCTACGGCGCCTACTACGGGGTCAACGAGGCAGTCGGGCGGGCCCTCGTCGCCGACCTGGCGCGCCCGGAGCTGCGGGCAACGGCCTACGGGATCCTCAACGCGGTGACCGGTCTCGCGATCCTGCCGGCCTCGATCGTGGCCGGCCTCCTCTGGGATCGCCTCGGCCAGCCCGCTCCGTTCTGGTTCGGCGCCGCGTGCGCGGCGGGCGGGCTCGCGCTCCTCGCCTTCGTGCGTCCCCCGCGGCGCTGACCCGGCATCGAACCGACGTCCGGCCGGCTCGCCCGCGCCTTCGGTACGCCCGGCACTGGCCCGGGTGGATGCGGCGCGTGACCCTTGCCCCATGACCGCGACGACCGATCCCCCGACTGAACCGCTCACTTCCCCCATGCCCGAGCCGGGCACCCTGGCCCCGCCGCCCGAGCTGTCGGGCGCTTTCAAGGCCCTGTCCGATGCGAGCCGGACCGCCTTCCGGTACGGCAACCGCTACTTCATGGTCCCTGTCCACCGGGCCGGGCTTTCCGCGTGGATGGGCAGCCCCCTGGCCGGCTGGCAGTGCCTGGTGACGACGATCGGGCGGCGCTCGGGCCTCCGGCGCCACACCCCGCTCGGCTACCTCGTGATGGACGGGGCCGCCTGGGTGATGGCCGGCTACGGGCCGTCGACCCTCTGGTACCGGAACGTCCTCGACGAGCCTCGCGTGGACCTCCTGCTCCCGGGCCGCCCGCCGCTCGCCGCGCTCGCGACGGAAGAGCGCGACGCCAGCGTCCGGGCCCGGATCATCCCGCCCCTCTGCCGGTCCATGGCCCTGCCCGGGGCGATGATCGGCTGCTTCCCGCCGACCTCCACGGACGAGCGGATCCTCGAGTGCGTGGCGTTCGTGCCGCTCGTCCGCATCGTCCCCGCGGATGGCACGCCGCTGGCCGCCGGACCCGAGGATCCCGGCGGGCTCGGCTGGACGTGGCGCCAGGCGCTCGCCGTCGGCGCGACGATCCTCGGCATGCGGGCCCTCTGGCACGGCGCGCGACGCTGACGGCGGCGCTCGTCGTCATTGCCGACGACGGTGCTCGTCGCCACGGCGGTCGGTGCGCTCGTCGCCACCGACGGTTCGTCGCGACGCACAGTTAGCCGGCGATCAGCCCCAGCAGCCGCAGTCCCTCCACGGCAAGGCGCAGGGCGAAGACGAGGAGGAGGCCGCCCAGCACGGCCATCACGACGCGGTAGGCACCGCCCCGCAACCGGCCGCCGGAACGACCGGCGACGACGGCGAGCAGCATCTTCGCGCCGACCAGGCAGGCATAGAAGCCGACCAGGAACGCCGCGGCTGCCAGCCAGCTCTCCGTCGAGGCCGCGATCAGCGTCGGCGCCCCCACCGTGACCCAGAACAGGTAGGGGTGCGGGCTGAGGGCGTTGACGACGGCGCCCCGGGTCCACGAGCGGGGTGCCTCGTCGGGCCGCCCGGGCTCGACGCCCGTCGTCCGGATCGACTCGATGCCGAGGTAGGCGACGAAGACGGCGCCGGCGAGCGAGATCGCGCCGAGCAGGCTCCCGGCGGCCTCCGCCGCGGCGGCGACCAGCGCCGTGGCGAGCAGCACGATCGGGACGTCGGTGATCAACGGGGCGGCGGCGACCTTGGCCCCCTCCCGGGTCCCGTAGCGGATGGCCTGGGCCAGGACGAGCGCCAGCAGCGGCCCCGGCGCGAACCCCGCCGCGAGCCCCAGGACGGCGCCGATCCCGAGGTACTCCAGCACCGCGGCGCCCGCCAGCCCGCCGGTCCGGTCTCAGGCGTCGACGAGGTCGCTGAGCGCCCCTGCCCGGACGAGGCGGGTCGCGGCCTCGATGTCCGGGCCCATCTCCCGGTCGCGGTCGAGGCGCGCCACGACGTCCCGGATCCGCCGATGCGCCTCGGCGACGCCGACGCCGGGCAGGGGCGCATCGGACGCCTCGACCTCCCGGAGAACGGCCACGTGGTCCCGCCGCAGGTCGAGCGCCTGCGCCCCGACGAGGAGCTCCAGGGCCAGGATCCGCTGCACGTTGGCGAGGACGTCGCGGGCGTGGCGGGCCGCGGTCGCGCCCATCGAGACGTGGTCCTCCTGGTTCGCCGAGGTCGGGATCGAGTCGGCGGATGCCGGATGAACCAGCACCTTGTTCTCCGACGCGAGGGCGGCGGCCGTGTACTGGAGCATCATCATCCCGGAGTTGAGGCCGCTCTCGGGGGCCAGGAACGGCGGCAGCCCGCCGTTCAGGCGGCCGTCGAGGAGGAGCGCGATCCGGCGCTCGCTGATGGCGCCCAGCTCGGCGAGCGCCAGCTTCGCGAAGTCGAGCGCGAGGGCGATCGGCTCACCGTGGAAGTTGCCGCCCGAGATCACCAGCCCGCCGCCCGTCGCCGCCGCGTCGGCGTCGGCGACCCCACCCTGCGGGAAGACGAGGGGGTTGTCGGTGGCCGCGTTCATCTCGACGTCGAGCACGCGCCGGAGGTGGTCGAGGGCGTCGCGCACCGCGCCGTGCACCTGCGGCACGCAGCGCAGCGAGTACGGGTCCTGCACCTTGTGCGCCGAGGCGTGATGGTGATCCATCAGCCCGGAGTCGCGGAGCAGGTGCCGCATCTCGCCGGCCACCGCCATCTGCCCCGGATGCGGACGGGCCAGCTGGTAGGCGGCCGCGTACGCGACGTCTGTCCCGAGCAGCGCCTCGACGGACTGCGCGGCCGCGACGGACGCCGTGCGCGCGAGGCGATCCGCGTCGGCCAGCAGGAGCGCGCCGATCGCGCTCATCAGCTGGGTCCCGTTGAGGAGCGCGAGGCCCTCCTTGGCCTCGAGCACGAGCGGCTGCAGGCCCTCCTCGCGCAGGGCGAGCAGCGCGGGCATGACGTGCCCGCCGACCTCCACCTCGCCGCGCCCGACGAGCGGGAGCGCCAGGTGGGCCAGCGGGGCCAGGTCGCCCGACGCGCCGACGCTTCCCTGGGCCGGCACGACGGGGTGGATCCCCAGCTCGAGGAGGCGCAGGAGGCGATCGACCAGCTCCGGCCGGCAGCCCGAGTGACCCAGCGCGAGCGTGTTCGCCCGGAGGAGGAGCATCGCCCGCACGACGTCGCGCGGCAGCGCGGGTCCGACCCCGACGGCATGACTGACGAGCAGGTTCTCCTGGAGGCGGCGGGCGTCGGCCGGTGGGATGTACGTGGTGGCCAGGTCGCCGAAGCCGGTCGTGATGCCGTACACGACCGCGCCCTCGGCCACGAGGCGGGCGACGACGGCCCGGGCCTCCTCCATCCGGGCGCGGGCGTGGACGTCGAGGGTGGCCCGGGCGCCGCCGCGCGCCACGGCCTCGACGTCGGCGACCGTCAGGTCCGCACCGGTGACGACGATCGTTCCCGGCCCGGCGCCGGGCACGGGCGGCCCGGGCTCGAAGTGGGGGCCGCTGGGATGGTCGACGGGGCGCGCGACGGGGTCGGTCACGCGCCGAGCATAGCCCCGCCGGATGCCGCCCCGTCGGGCGGATCGGTCCGCCGCGCGTCCGGACGATCGGCCGGGTGACCGTCCGGACCATCGGTCGGCGGCCCGTTCGCCGGGCCTCGCGTATCCTCCCCGTCGATGCTTGCCTTCATCGACGAGATCGTCATCCCCTTCCTCGAGACCCTGTACGGCGCCGTCGGCTACGTCGGCGTGATGCTGGCCATGGCGATCGAGTCGGCGATGATCCCGCTTCCCTCGGAGCTGATCCTGCCGTTCGCCGGCTTCCTCGTCTCCGACCCGAGCCAGATCGAGCCCATCACCGGCCAGCCCTGGAACTTCTGGATCGTGGTGATCGTGGGGACGATCGGCAACACGCTGGGCTCGCTCGTCGCGTACGCCATCGGCGCGTACGGTGGCCGCCCGTTCCTGGAGCGCTACGGGAAGTACCTGCTCATCCGCCCGCACGAGATCGAGCTCGCCGACCACTTCTTCGCGAAGTGGGGCAGCCAGACGGTCTTCTTCAGCCGCCTGCTGCCGATCGTCCGGACCTTCATCAGCTTCCCGGCCGGGGTCGCCCGCATGGACCTCAGGAAGTTCATCGTCTATTCGACGGCGGGCGCCTTCCTCTGGTCGATCCTGCTCGTGTGGGCCGGCGTCCAGCTGGGCGACAACTGGGTCGAGATCCGGGCGATGCTCCAGCCCTTCGACCTGGCGATCGCGGTGGCGGTCGTCGTAGGGGCGGTCGCCTTCCTCTGGCTCCGCCTGGGCCGGCCGATCCCCGGGCGGCGGCGCCCGCCCGACCCCGAGGCCGAGTAGCGCCGCTCGGCGCCACGTCCCATGTTCGACTTCCTCGACGGTCCGGTTCGTGAGCTCGTCGTCGCCGTCTACGGCGCGATCGGCTACGTCGGCGTCGCGCTCATCGTGGCCCTCGAGAGCGTCGTCATCCCGATCCCGTCGGAGCTCGTCCTGCCGTTCGCCGGCTTCCTGGTCGCCGACCCGTCGGCCATCGAGCCGCTCACCGGCGACCGGTGGAACGTGGCCCTGCTCGTCGTCGCCGGGACCGGCGGCTCCGTCCTGGGCGCGTTGATCGCGTACGGGATCGGGTTCTGGGCCGGCCGGCCGTTCCTGCTCCGCTTCGGACGCTACCTCCTGATCAAGCCCGCCGACATCGAGAAGACGGAGGCGTTCTTCGCCCGCCACGGCGGCAAGGCCGCCTTCGCGGGGCGCATGGTGCCGGTCGTCCGCTCGCTGGTCAGCTACGTGGCCGGCGTCGCCCGGATGCCCCTGCTCCCGTTCGTCGTCTACAGCGCCCTCGGCTCCCTGCCCTGGGTGATCCTCCTCGTCGGCGGCGGCACCCTCCTGGGCGAGAGCTGGCCGACGATCGAGGCGATCCTCAAGCCGCTCGAGCGCGTGGTGTTGATCGGGCTCGTCGCGCTGTCGGCCGCGGCCGTCGCCTGGAAGGTCCGGGGCCACCTGCGCGGCGAGCATGCGGGGCACGATGGCGGGCGCGCCCCGCTCGACACGCGCGGCGGCGCCGGCGCGCCCCATCTCGGCGACCTCGCCTCCGAGCCGGTCCCCGTCGAAGAGCGCTGACGCGACCCGTTCGACCCGACTGCCGCCTGGGCGTCAGGCGCCGGGAGCCGGCTCCCAGGGTGCCTGGCCCGGCGGGGCGACGTGCGAGACGTCGTTCACGGTCAGGATCCGGGCCTGCTCGGCCCGCGCACCCGTCGGCCACCGGAGCACCGTCAGGTTTGCCTGGCTCTGCGTGAAGCGCCGCCGGTACTCGCGCACCGGGACCCCGACGGCCACACACAGGAGGACGCGATTCAGCGTGCTGTGGGCGACGGCCAGCACCACCGGGTCGTCGCCCGGCCGGTCCGCGGCCCAGCCGAGCAGGTCGGCAAGGAACGAACGGGCGCGCTCGGCGACGTCGGCGCCGGATTCGCCGCCGGGGCAGGCGTTCGCCTCCGGTTCGGCAACCCAGCGGGCTCGATGCGCTGCGTCGACCGCGTCGAGCGCCTCGTAGGTCAGCCCCTCCCAGCGGCCATAGTCCATCTCCATGAGCCGGGGATCGCGCTCCACGGGGCGAGCGCGGGCGACCGTCTGCGCCGTCTCGACGGCCCGGCGCAGCGGGCTGCTGACGATGCGGTCGAACCGCTCGTCGGCGATGCGCCCGGCGAGGGCGGCCGCCTGGGCGCGCCCGGCGACCGACAGCCCGATGTCGATCCCCTGGCCGAGGTGCTGCTCCGGGTCCGAGCGGTCGGTCAGGCCGTGGCGGGTGAGGACCAGGGTGAGCATCGCCGGCCGAGTGTACGGGGGTGCCCGGTGGAGTGTCGACGCCTCACGTCCAGGCGAGGGCGGCCCCACACGTGACGCAGTGGTTCCAGCCCACGTGCACCGCGGCCCCGCACGTGCCGCACAGGGTGCGGACCGGAGAGGCCGTGGCCGACGCGGCCGAGGA
The DNA here is from genome assembly GCA_963713285.1 of uncultured Chloroflexia bacterium. Lineage (GTDB taxonomy): Bacteria > Chloroflexota > Limnocylindria > Limnocylindrales > CSP1-4 > CTSoil-043. The sequence goes on from CAVQLA010000010.1 coordinate 225,512, forward strand.
TGCCCCTGGGGGTCGCGGTGCGGGCGTCGGAGCTCCGCTCGCCGACGCCGCGACCGAGACGGCCCGGGGCCGCGCGATGGCCCCGCGGGCGAGGACGAGCGCGCCGGCCGCGACGGCGAACGCGGCGCAGGCAACGGTCGCGGCGGTCGCGACGACCACGCCGTCGATCGAGCCGGCGAAGGCCGCGACCTGCAGGGCAGCGAGGGCCACGGCGGCGGGCAGGAGGTGCCACGCCCCTCCCCGCCGGATGACGCCGCGCGCATCACGCCGGACCCTGACGGCCCGGCCGGCCAGGAAGCCGGCCAGCGACCCGCCGGCGAGGAGCGCCAGGAGCACCGGCGTCTTGAAGGCGATCGGCGGCAGGAGGACTGCCATCACCGCGCCCAGTCCCAGGCCGGCGATGCCGAGGATGATCGAGACGGGCGCCAGCTGCCGGTCGCCGCGCGCGCGCAGCGCCCCGCCGGCGGCGGCCACGAGGCCGATCACGCCCAGGCCGAGCGCCGCGAGGCGGACGGCGTCTACTGCGTCCACAGAACGTGCCCGTGTTCGGTGGCCCGGCGCATCAGCTCGGCGCGCAGGGCGTTGCGATGGGCAGCGGCATCGTGGAACGCCGAGGCCGTCGCGGTCCCGTCCTGCTCGGCGCGCGCCATCTGCTGCCCCAGCTGCCCGGCCCGCCGCGACAGGTCCTCGATCGCGTGCTCCACGATGAGCCGCTGCTGCTCCCCGGAGTGCTCCTGGTACCACTGCAGCCCGGTCGCGGCCGCCGCGCCGACCCCCGCCGCGCTCGCCCACTTCCCGGCGACCTTCGCCTCGTCGGCCAGTCCCTCCGCCGCCACGAGCCCCCGGGCGTGGGCGCCGAAACCGGCCTCGCCCAGCGTCGCGAACTTCGCCTTCCGTTCTGCCGCCATGAGATCCCGGGCCCCGTCCTCGAGCCACTTGTCGTAGAACCCGCGCACGCCGGCGACCAGGTCCGTCCCCGTGGTGGCGTCGGAGGCGACCTCACGAACCGCCGAATCTCTCCCGCTGTCGATGGCGTCGAGCACGCGCCGGAGATCCCGGATCTTGTCCTCCTGGCGGTTTCGCTCCTCCATCAGACGGAGCACCTTGTCGCCATTGGCATGATCCGCCCGATACGTCCGCTCGACCCACTCCTCGGCCCGGACGCGCTCCTCCCGCAGGGTGTCGTCCGGCAGGAGCGAGGGATCGACAGCGAGCCGGTCGGGCATCTCGCTGGGCGGTGGGGCGGGAGCGTCGAGCCGCTGCTGAAGCAGATCTCGGTCGGCCGCGATGATGCCGCGCATGCGGGCGACGTCGTCGAGCCGCCCGCGGAGATCTCGGTACACCGCCCTGGGGTCCATGTCGGCCGCGTCGGCGATCGCGAGGCTCAGGCTCGAGCCGATCGAGACGCCCCCGGCCACGAGCTGGACCGGCGGGACGGGGATCGCGGCCACGAGATCGGCGAGCATGCCGAGGAAGGTGACGTAGTCGATCGCCGTCAGCGTCCCCGGATCGGCCGCCGCAGCGATCGCGGCGGCGAGCTGGGCCAGGTCTTCGTCGATCTTCCTCAGCTCATCGAGCTTGCGCCGGACCTGATCGGGATCGGTCGGGAGCGGCTCCAGGGTGTCGGACGTCGGTCCCGGGCCGTCCGCGGCACGGGGCTCCGCCACGCCCGGCGCCGCGGGCGGGGCGACGGCCGGGGCGACGGCCGGGGCGACGGCCGGAGCCTCGGCCGGCTGGGGCCAGGGGACGGACCCCGCAGGCGGTGGTTTGAAGCGGCTGGCGGCGATGAGAAGGCCACCCGTGGCAGTGAGCCCGATGATGACCAGGTCCCGGGCCGGCGGAAGGCGAATCGGGGTATCCGCCAGGAGCTTGCTGACGTCGCCGGGCGTGCCGGCCGCCGCGCGGGCCGCGTACTCCTCGGGGGTCACGCACTCCAACAGGAACGCGAACGAGGTGTACGGCGCTCCAGGTGGCGGCTTGCCATCCGTCGTCGGGCGGGCCTCGTAGATCCCCGCGTACGGGTCGACGCACAGCGCGTGCCCGTCGTACCCGATCTTGCCGTTCGTGGGCAGCGTGTCGATCTGCTGCACGCAGGCCGTCCCGGACATCCGGATCCAGTCGAAGCCGTCCGGGCAGTTGTAGCGCTGCGGGTCCTCCGCCGCGACCGGCCCCGCGAAGGCCACGAGGGCGAGTGCCGCGAAACCGGCACAGGCGAGGAGCCGGCCGACGGGCACGAAACTGGCGCCGGGGGGTGTGCGCGTCATCCGACCGGGATCGTCGGGTGCCGACGGCGCGGGCGGGAAGTGCTGAATGGCTCTCGCGGGCGGGTTCGAACGCGTGGTTCGATGGGCGCGGTCACCGATGACGATCCGCTTCTGCCAGACGTGTGGAACGGCGGCCGAGACGGCCGCCGTCTTCTGCGCGGCCTGCGGCGCGCGGCTCGCGGCGCAGCCTGGCGACACCGGCGCGGACCCGCGCGCCGAGGCGCCGACTCCCCCGCCGAACCCGGACAGCCTGTCCACCGCGGCACACTCGAACCGCGTCCGGCTGACCGCGCTCGCGATCGCGACGGTCGCCGCGATCGCGATCCTCGCCGGCGGAGCGGTGGTGGTCGACCGGTTGCGGGTGCCCGCAGGACCGACCCCCGGCCCGTCGTCGGTGCCGGGTGCATCTCCGACGGGTGCCGCGGTGGCCACCGCAACGCCCGGCGCCACGCCCGGGCCGTCGATGATCCCCGCCTCGCCGCCCGAGCCGGCGACCATCGAGCCGCCGACGAGTCGGCCGATCGCGACGCCCGCGCCCGGCACCTCGCCGGCGCTCGTGGCGGCGGAGACCCCGCTCGGTGCCGTGGCGGCCTTCTTCGATGCGCGCGGCCTCCCGTTCGCCGGGACGTGCGCGTCGGCCGATCCCGTCGCCTCCGCGGGCTCCTACTGCGCCGAGCTCGTCGACGACCGCGAGAGTCTCCAGGTGCACTGGGTGGGGCTGGTCGGCTCGGAGCCGGACACGTGGCTGCTCGTCGCAGCCGGCCAGTACGGCTGGGCAGTCCTCGAATGGGCGCCCGTGGAGGACCCTGCGGCCAGCCCTCCCTTCTGAGATCCGCCGAAGCGCGCCGGCGCCGGGGCTAGAATGCCGCCATGAGCGAGACGACCCACGCCGACCACCCGCCCGCACACGAGCCCGACGACGCGGGCCACGGGCACGCCGGCCACGACGAGCACGGCGACCACGCAGAGACGCTGGGGCCGATCGACTGGCGCGCCTGGGGAGCCGGCCTGCTCGGCGTGGGTGCCGGCGTCGTCGTCGCCGCCTGCCTCTACCTCTCGACCTCGCTGTAGGCCCGGCCGTGAGCGCGCGCTACGGGCCCAACTCGGTTGCCGCCGAGCGCCTCCTCGAGGACCTCGACCGCCTCCACCCGGGGGCGATCGCCGCGCTCGCCGCGGCCGGCGGCGGCTCGTTCGGCACCGCCGAGGACGACCCGGCCGTCGCCGCGCGGGCGGACCTGCGCGTCCGCCTCCGGGACGTGGCGAAGTCGGCACACCGGCTCGAGGCCGTCCGGTCGATCGGCGACGAGGTGGCGGACTGGGCATCCAGCACCACGCACTGGTTCCCGGCGGGGGTCGCGGGGGCCGGCGAGAGCACCGCGGAGATCGGGCCGCGGATGGCCGCCGTCCCGATCGTCCTGGACGCCGCCTACGCGGTGGTCCTCGAGGACCTCCTGGAGGACGAGGAGCTCGACCTCCTGCTCTCGCCCTGGGAGGAGGTCGTGGGGTCGCCCTTCGGCGACCGCCCGGATGACCGGGATCCCGTGACGGGCCGCCCGATCACCGAGGGCGGCAGGGTCGAGGCGGACGACGACCTCGGCGACGACCTCGGCGACGACCGGTCCTGAGTGACACGGCCCTGCGATCGCGACGGCGGGAACCGCGGACCCGCCGGCTCCGTCCACGGACCATGAGCACCTCCTCGACGGTGCGCCTGGTCGGCGGCCTCGTGCTCGTCCTGCTCCTCGCCGGCTGCGGCGGGACGGCAACCGCGAGCCCGTCGACGTCGGCGACGCCCGGCACCGGCGCCGACGGACCCGTCCGCGTGACCCTCGGCCTCTACTCGGGCCGGGCCGATCCCGCGTGGACCCTGACCGACGCCGAGGCAGCAGCGCTCGACGCGGCGCTCGCGGCGCTCTCCGGGGCGGTCGGCCGGCCGCCGGTCGGCGGCCTCGGCTACCGCGGCTTCACCATCGAACGGCCGGACGGCACGGTCATCGCCTTCGACGGCGCCGTGGCGCCCCCCGGCGACGGCGACCGGGCCTACCTGGCCGACCCCGCCCGGACGATCGAGCGCCTGCTGCTCGAGACGGCGCGGCCCCACGTCGCCGGCAACGAGCTCGTCGAGGTGGGGCGGGCGATCTCCGCTCCCTGAGCCGGGGGCACTCCGTTCTCCTCGGCGGGCAGGGCGTCAGGGATGCGACGAAGCTCGCTGGCCCCGATCCCCGACCGGCTCGAGCGCCTGGCCGCCCGACCGGCTCGAGCGCCTGGCCGCCCGACCGGCTCGAACGCCTGGCCCCCCGACCGGCTCGATCCTGTCGAGTGAGCACCAGGCGCACCTTGCGCACGGTTCGGGACGGCCGAGGGCCCGCCCCGGGCTGGATGGCGACGTGGTGAGCCGGCCGGCGAGCGTGACCGCGAGGCGACCGGGTCCCGGACCGCTCTGCGGTGCCAGGGATCGGCGGTTCGGGCGCGTTCCATCGCGCCCAAGGTGCCTGCGCCGCACACCTGACAGGTTGGGTGCCGTCGTCGGTGGACGAGAGCCGACCGTTCGCAGGAGTGCGGCGGGGCGGCATCCCTGGGGGCGAAGCCCCGCTCGGCCGGACGACCGACCCGGCGGCCGGTCCGGTCAGTGCTTCCCGCGCAGGTAGACCAGCCAGTAGACGGCGCCCACGAGGACCGTCCCGCCGACGATGTTGCCGAGCGTGACCGGCACGAGGTTGCCGACCAGGCCCGCCCAATCGAGCGCCGCGTAGTCGGCCGGAACCTTGTCGATCGATGCCCAGAAGCTCTCCGGCGCGACCGCCCGGATCAGCATCCCGGCGGGGATGAAGTACATGTTGGCGACCGAGTGCTCGAAGCCCATCGCCACGAACGCGGCGATCGGCGGCACGATGGCCAGGATCCGGTCGGTCGTGGTCCGCGCGGAGTAGGTCAGCCAGACGGCCAGGCAGACGAGGCCGTTGCACAGGATCCCGAGGACGAACGCCTGGAGCGGTCCGTAGCCGACCTTGGCGGCGGCCGTCGACAGGGCAACCGCGCCCACCGAGCCGCCCCCGAACGCGTACTGCCCGGCCGCCACGACCAGGACCACGGTCCCCACCGCCCCCACGAGGTTTCCGGTGTACACGATGGCCCAGTTCCGCATGACCGCGGCCGTGCTGATCCGCCGCGAGGCCCACGCCATGGCCAGCAGGTTGTTGCCGGTGAAGAGCTCGGCGCCGCCGACGATCACGAGGATCAGCCCCAGCGAGAACGCGAGACCCGCCAGGAGGCGGATCACCCCGTACGGCAGGACGCCCGACGCGCCGGCCGACACGGTCGTGGCGAACGCGGCGCCGAGGGCGATGAAGGCCCCGGCGAGGACCGCCAGGACGAACATCGGCACGACACCCAGGGCCGCCTTGCGGACCCCGACCTCGGCCGCCTTGGCCGCCATCTCGGCCGGCATGAGCGCGTCGAGGCGCGCCTCGGTCGCGGTCTGGCCGTGATGCGGCGCCGGCGCATCGGCCGGGCCGAACCCTGCCGGCGGATCGGCCGGGCCGATCCCTGCCGGCGCGGCAGCCTCCGGAAGCTGCGGCGTCATCGGGCGCTCAGAACAGCCCGACGACGTTCCCGTCGGCGTCGATGTCGATCTTCTCGCCGGCTGGGTGGCTGGGCAGGCCCGGCATCGTCCGCATGTCGCCCGCGAGCGGGTAGATGAAGCCGGCGCCGGCGGCGAGCTTCGCGTCGCGGACCGGGAAGCGGAAGCCCGTGGGGCGGCCCTTGACGCTCGGGTCGTGCGACAGCGAGAGGTGGGTCTTCGCCATGCAGATCGGAAGGTGCCCGAAGCCGAGCGCCTCGTACTCCTTGAGGGCCTTGGTGGCGGCCGGGGCGAAGTCGACGCCCGCAGCGCCGTAGACCTTCGTGGCGATCGTCTCGATCTTCTCGCGCAGCGGCATCTCGTCCGGGTAGAGCAGGCGGAAGTCGCCGCCGTCGGATTCGGCCGCCTCCCAGACCGCGGCCGCGAGCGCCTCCGCGCCCTTGCCGCCGTCGGCGAAGTTGGTCGTGACCACCGCGTCGCGGGCGCCGGCCGCCAGGGCCACCTCGCGGATCGCCGCGAACTCGGCGTCGGTGTCGGTCGGGAAGGCGTTCATGGCCACGATGACCGGGACGCCGTAGGAGTGGACGAGCTCGACCTGCGCCGCGAGGTTGGCGGCGCCGGCCCGCACGGCCTCGACGTTCTCGGTCAGCAGGGCCGGGTCGAGCGGCTTGCCGGCCACGATCCGCCCGACGCCGCCGTGCATCTTGAGCGCCCGCACGGTGGCCACGACGACGGCCGCGTCCGGCCGCAGCCCCGAGGCGCGGCACTTGATGTCGAAGAACTTCTCGGCCCCCATGTCGGCCCCGAAGCCGGCCTCGGTGACCACGATGTCGGAGGTCGCGAGGGCGACGCGGTCGGCCAGGATCGAGCTGTTGCCGTGGGCGATGTTGGCGAAGGGGCCGCAGTGGACGTAGGCCGGGCCGCCCTCCAGCGTCTGGAGCAGGTTCGGCTTGATCGCGTCGCGCAGGAGGACGGTCATCGCGCCGGCGACGCCGAGGTCCTCGGTCGTGACGGCCTTGCCCTCGCGGTTCGTGGCGACCACGATCCGCCCGAGGCGCGCCCGCAGGTCGAAGAGGTCCTTGCTGAGGGCCAGGATCGCCATCACCTCGGACGCGACGGTGATGACGTACTCGCTCTCGCGGGGGACGCCGTTCTCCTTGCCGCCGAGCCCGATGATCACCTTGCGAAGCGCCCGGTCGCTGATGTCGACGACCCGCGGCCAGCGGATCGAGTGGAGGTCGATCCCGAGGGCGTTCCCGTGGTGGAGGTGGTTGTCGAGGAACGCCGAGGCCAGGTTGTGGGCCGCGCTGATGGCGTGGATGTCGCCCGTCAGGTGGAGGTTGAAGTCCTCCATCGGGATGATCTGGGAGTAGCCGCCGCCGGCCGCCCCGCCCTTGATCCCGAAGACCGGGCCGAGCGACGGCTGGCGGATCGCCACGGACGCCTTCCGGCCGATCCGGTTGAGGCCCTGGGCCAGGCCCACCGTCGTCGTCGTCTTGCCCTCGCCGAGCGGCGTCGGGGTGATCGCGGTGACGACCACGTACTTGCCCTTGGGCCGCTCGCGCTCGGTGCGCTCCACCCCGGCGAGCGTGACCTTGGCCTTCGTGGGGCCGTAGTACTCGATCTCGTCGGGACGAAGGCCGAGCTCGGCGGCGATGTCGCCGATGGGGCGCGGGGTGACCGAGCGCGCGATGTCGAGGTCGGACGGGAACGACATGCGAGGCCTCCGGGGCGATGATCAGCCGGCGGGCTGCGGCGTGGGGGTGGACGGCGCGGAGATGGACGAGCGGAGCGACGGCGTGCCCGGCGCGGTCCGGCCCTCGGCCTGGTTGCGGGCCGCCTGCACCAGGTGGGTCAGCAGGATCGCGTTCGTCAGCGGCCCGACGCCGCCGGGCACCGGGGTGATCGCGGACGCGACGCGGGCGGCGGATTCGAAGTCGACGTCACCCACGAGGCGGCCGTCGACGACGTTGATGCCGACGTCGACCACGACGCAGCCGGGTTTGAGCATCTCGCCCGTGACGAGGCCGGGGCGTCCCGTGGCCACCACCACGACGTCCGCCTCCCGCAGGTGGGCGGCGAGGTCCGGCGTCCTCGAGTGGCAGATCGTCACGGTGGCGTGCTCGCGCAGGAGCAGGAAGGCGGCCGGCTTCCCGACCACGTTGGAGCGGCCGACGATGACCGCCCGGGCGCCCCTGAGCTGGACGCCCGAGCTCTTCAGCAGCTCGACCGCTGCATGGGCCGTCGCGGGGAGGAAGCCGTCGTACCCCAGCGCGAGGAGCCCGGCGTTGAGCGGGTGGATCCCGTCGATGTCCTTGCCGGGGTCGAGCGTGTCGATCACGACGCGCAGCGGGATCGCGGCGGGCAGCGGCTGCTGGACGATGATCCCGGCCACGGTCCGCTGCGCACCGAGGGCGGTGATCTCGCGGCCGAGCGCCTCGGCCGTGCAGTCGTCGCCGAGCTCCACGAGCCGGTCCTGGATGCCGACCAGGCGGCAGCCGTCGAGGATCTTGTGGAGGTAGACGGTGGAGGGGGCGTCGCGGCCGACGATGACCACGGCCAGCTCCGGCGTGTAGCCGTGGGTGGCCTTGAAGTCCGCGACATCGGCCGCGACCGCCGTCCGGACGTCCGTCGCGACCGGCCCGCCCTTCAGCAGGCGGGGGCCCATGTCGCCCAGGAGGGTCACGCGCCGGCTCCCGGCGTCCGGGCGGGCGCGTCGGCGGCGGGCGCGTCGGCGGCTGGCGCGTCGGCCGGGGGTTCGTCCTCCGGGTCGCGCAGCTCGCCGCGCTCGACGTGGGCGCGGGTCGCCTCCGCCAGGTCCTCGATCTCGGCCAGCAGCTCCACCACGCGCCCGCGCAGCTCGTCGGCGGCCGCCTCGTCGCCGAGCGAGGGCAGGTTCACGAGGACGTTCTCGGCGGCGCCGTGGGCCGACGCCTCGACGAGGCGCGCCGCGACCGCGAGGTCGCTGGCGGCGTTGAGGTTGCTGCGCCCGGCGAGCGCCTCGGAGGCCACCACGACCTCGCGGCAGGCCTGGACCGTCCGGAGCGGCACGTCGGCGGCCACGCGCGCGGAGGCGCGGATGGCCGCGGTCCGGGCGGCCTTGTCCCCGTCCGTTTCGCGGGGGAGCTTCAGGGCCGCGGCGAAGGCCGCGTAGGCGGCGGCGTCCTCGTCGGCGAGGGCCAGCAGGCGCGCGGCCAGCTCGCGTCCCGCCGCCCCGTGCCGGGCGTGGCTGGCGGCGTAGGCGGCGTACTTCGGGCGGTCGACCGAGAGCGACGCGACCATCGCCACGAGCGCGGCGCCGCACGAGGCGGCCACGGCCGAGGCGGCACCACCTCCCGGGCTGGGGGTCGCCGAGCCCAGGAGCTCGATGAACCCGTCGAGGGTCATGGACCCGAAGCGGGGCGCGGCAGTCTCGGACATGCGACCGATTGTAGGAGCGGCGTGACGGCCGGGAAGGGCCGACCCGCCCCGGGGATCGGTCCGCCGGACCCGGTCAGGAGTGACCGCCGGCCCGGTCAGCACGGACGACGCTGTCCGACGCGGTGCCGTTGCCCGGGCCCGTGGCAGGTTCCGGGCATGGCCGGGCCCGAAGTGAGCGCGGTACCGGTCGCACCCACTCCGGGCCCGAGGAGGTGGGCTCGCCGGGAGGGCGGCGAGCCGGGAGCGCCGGGTGGAAGTCCGGCGCGAGGAACGTCGTGTCGCCCGGGTGGGCGACCCGCGGCTCAGGCCGCCCTGGAGACGTCCGGGTCGAGGCCCTCGACGAGCCATCGACGACCGCGGTGGCGGAAGGTGAGCGACATGCGCACCTCGGGCGTGTCCACCTCGAAGGTGGTTCGCGGGCCGACCGCCATCGGGTAGGCGGAGCGCTCGCGGCTCACGGCCGCGATCGCGGTCACGGGGATCGTCCGTTCGCCCCAGCGGATCTCCCGGGGGCGCCCAGACAGCCAATCGGTCCGCACCCGGACCTCGACCGGCTCGACGCGGGTCATCGCCATCGACGTTGCTCCTTCTCGGCAGCCTTGGCGTCGCCCGGGGCACTCGGGAGACAGAACACCTGTTCGACTCACCGGGACTCTAGATCGAACACCCGTTCGATGTCAAGCCCTCGGCGTGGAACCTGGCGCGACAGTGAGCGACGGCCGTGCCACCTTGTTTGGCACAGGCGTTCGATAAGGTCAGCTGTCGTCTGCGGCCGGCTCTGGGCGCTCGTCCGCCGCTTCCCCGGCGGGCTCGTCCACCGCCGCGCCGGATGGCGCGTCGGGCGCCGCGTCGCCCTCCGGTGCGGCCTCCGGGCGGGCACGCCCCACGCGCCGGCCCGCGAGCGGCTGCATCGGATCGCGGCCGGCGGGATCCGCCAGCGGGTCGCCCAGGAGGCGCGCCCGCGTGAGCGCACGGCTGCCGTACTTGCGGCGGATCTCGTCCTGCGCCTCCACGACGTGCCGCCACCGAGGGTCCTCCGTCGCGAAGAGGCCCATCTGGGCCGGCTCGCCCAGGCCGTGCGCCCCGACCCCGAGCAGCCGGATCCGCCGACCCTTGGCCTCCGGCCGCACGAGGTCCAGCGCGGTCCGGAAGATCGGGTCGGCCAGGTCGGTGGGCTCGGGGAGCGTCCGCTGGCGCGTGACGGTATGGAAGCTGCTGTCGCGGACCTTGACCGCGATCGTCGAGGCGCGCACGTGCCCCGCGCGCAGGCGCGACGCCACGCCCTCGGACAGGGCGAGCAGCGTGCGCTCGATGACCTCCGCGTCGGCCGTGTCGACGTCGAACGTGTGCTCGTGGCTGACCGACTTGGCGGCAACCTCCCCGATGACGGGCGACGGGTCGATCCCGCGGGCGCGGTCGTGGAGCGTGGCGCCGTGCGCTCCGAGCCGGCGGACCAGGACGTCGACCGGCAGCTCGGCCAGCTCCCCGATGGTCCGCACGCCCTGCTCCGCCAGGGCCGCCCGGGTCTGCTCCCCGACGCCCCACAGCCGCCCGATCGGGAGCGGGGCGAGGAACGCCGCCTCCTCGCCGGGCGGCACGACGACGAGCCCGTCGGGCTTGCGCAGGTCCGACGCCACCTTGGCGACGAGCTTCGTGGTCGCGACGCCGACGCTGGCGGTCAGCCCGACCTCCGCGCGGACGGCGGCCTTGATGCGCCGGGCGATCTCCTCCGGGGGGCCGAAGAGGGCCTCCGAGCCGGCGACGTCGAGGAACGCCTCGTCGATGGAGACCTGCTCGAGCAGCGGGGTGAAGTGGCCGAGGATCTCCATGACCTGCCGGCTTGCCCGCTGGTACTTCGCGCCGTCGACCGGCAGGAAGACGCCGTTCGGGCAGAGCGCCGCCGCCGTCCGCAGCGGCATCGCCGAACGGACGCCGAACCTGCGCGCCTCGTAGCTGGCGGCCGACACCACGCCCCGGGCGCCGGGGTCGCCGCCGACGATCACCGGGCGGCCGCGCAGCTCCGGCCTGTCGCGCTGCTCCACCGCCGCGAAGAACGCGTCGAGGTCGACATGGAGGATCGTGGGGCTCGTGCGCACGGCCCTATCATCGCGGCGACGTGACCCCTTCCGATAGCCCCAGCACACCGGTCCGCGACACCCCGTCGCTCGTGCGCGACCGTCGCCTCGAGGTCGCCGCGGTGGGCTTCATCGCGTTCGTGCTCGCCTGGTTCGCCCCGCCCGCCGCCATCGCGATCGCCTGGCCCTTCCTCTTCGTGATCCCCGGCTGGCTGCTGGTCGCCCGGGTGGTGCCGCGGCTGGGCCCGGCGGGCCGGCTCGGGGTGGGGATCGTCACGTCGACGTACCTCGCGGCCCACCTGGCCAACGTCGTCGGCCTCGCCGCCGGTGGCTTCGACCGCCCGGTCGCCCTCGCGACGGCCGGCATCCTCGCGGGCGTCAGCCTCGTGCTGGCGGCGGCCCCGCTGCCGTTCCTGGCGCCGCCCCCCTCGCTGGATCCGCGCGGGGCGCTGGAAGCCGCCCGTCGCGAGCGCGCTCCGTTCGCGCTGGCGGCCTTCGCGACGCTCCTCGTCGGCACGGTCCTCGTCGGGAACGCCTGGCGGGAGATCCCCGACGGCTGGGTCTCGGGGGGCTGGAACTGGAGCGACTTCCTGGTCCACGTCGCGATCGGCCAGAGCATCGTCGACGGCAACTTCCCGCCGCAGGTGCCGTACTTCGCCGGCGTCCCGCTGACGTACCACTGGTTCGCGGACTTCCACGGCTCGATCGCCGCGGCGACGGCCGGCCTCCACGTCATCCCGGTCTTCGTCATCTCGAGCGCCCTCATGGCCGGCGCCCTGGCGCTCGTCGCCTGGGAGCTCGCCCGCCACCTCACGGGAAGCCGGCGGGCCGCCACGATCGCCACGCTCCTCGTGCTCGTCGGCGGCGGGATGGGCTGGATCCGGCTCGTGATGGACGTCGGTGCGGGTGCGGGGTCGGCGTGGGACCTGGTCCGCACGTTCCCGTACGACAACACCTGGGAGGAGGGGTGGCCGTACTTCAAGATCGCCTCGATCCTGGGGACCGGCCTCTTCCCTCATCGGGCCACGACCTTCGGGCTGCCCGGCCTGCTCGCCGTCCTGCTGCTGGTGCGGGTGTCGCTCGGCCGACGCCCGTCCGGGATGCTGCTCGCGGGCGTGCTCGCGGCGCTCCTCGCGCCGTTCCACTTCTACTTCTTCCCGGCGACGTACCTGCTGGTGCTCCTGTACGCGGTGGCGCGCCGCGCGTGGCGCCGGCACGGATGGCTCCGCGACGCCGCCCTCTTCATGGCCCCCATCGTGCTGGCGCTGCCGTTCGTCGTCGGTCCGGCGCTCCTCCAGCGGGAGCGCGGCTCGATCCGGCTCGTCACCGGCTGGGCCGAGGCGCCGATCGAGGACGGGCCGTGGGCGGTGGCCTTCTTCTATGCCACGAACCTGGGGGTGCCGCTGTTCCTCGGCCTCCTGGCGCTGCTGGTGACGCGCCCGCCCGCGCGCGCGTTTCTGGCCGCCTGGGCCCTCGCCCTCTTCCTGGTCCCGAACCTGGTCGTGGCCGGCGCGGTCGAGTTCGACATGAACAAGTACTTCCAGGTCATGGGGGTCGCGCTGGCGATCCTGGGCGGGTGGCTCCTGCGCCGCCGGAGCCTGGCCGTGGCCGGGCTGGTCGTGGCCCTCGCCGCCATCTCACCCGCGCTCATCGCGACGTGGCACCTGTTCTCGGAGCCGGTCACCCTGAGCCCGGCGCAGCAGCGCGCCGCGGTCTGGATCGGCGACAACACGCCGCCGCGGGCGGTCTTCGTGGCGGACGCGTTCATCAACAGCCCGGTCGACTACGCGGGCCGGCTGCGGATCACGACGTTCGGGCCGTACGTGGCCAACCTCGGCTACGACCCGGGCTCGCGCGAGGCGGATGTCACGGCCGCGTACTGCGACGGGCCGGACGTGGCCGCGGAGGTCATGGCGCGCTACGACGCGACCTACGTGCTGTCGTCGGGAGGGATCCCGAACTGCGGGGACGAGGAGCAGACCGACTTCTCGTCGAGCCCGCTGTTCGAGACGGTCTACGACGTCGACGGGGTGCAGGTCTGGCGCCTGCGCGGCTGAGGGGGTTTGGTGCGGGGCGCGGGGTCCGGGCGCGGGGGGCCGCGGCTGGGCGCGGCTGCGGGGTGCCGCGGCTGCGGGGTGCCTCGCACCGTCCATCCCGGCTGCCGGGTGCCACGGCTGCGGGGGCTGGGTGCGGGGCGCGGGGTCTGGGCGCGGGGTCTGGGTGCGGGGTGCCGCGGCTGGGCGCGGGGGCTGGGTGCGGGGCGCCGCGGCTGGGCGCGGGCTGGTGCGGGGTGCCGCGGCTGGGCGCGGCTGCGGGGTGCCGCGGGGTGCGGGGTGCCGCGGCTGCGGGGTGCCTCGCACCGTCCATCCCGGCTGCGGGGTGCCGCGGCTGCGGGGTGCCTCGCACCGTCCATCCCGGCTGCCGGCGCGCCTCGCCGCCTTCGCTCCCCACGCACCTGTCCCGTCCCCTCGCGCCAGTGCCACTGGCAGGATCCGGGTGGTCCACGCTCACGTGGCCGGTCGAACCTGCAGTTCAGAGGGCGACGTGAGCACGGCCGGTGCCGATCTTGTCAGGCTGGCTGGCATGGCCCGCGGTTCGGGGGGCGGCGCGCCAGTCCCGCTGGCATTCCGGGCGCGATGCCAGTCAGGCTGGCAGGGCCGGCCACGAAGGCGAGGGGGCACGGAAGGGCCAGGCACGACCCACGACCGGGACACGACCCACGACCGGGACACGACCCACGACCGGGACACGACCCACGACCAGGGGGCGGCCGGCCACGATGCGGCCGGCGGGACTCGGCCGGGATTGCCGAGTCGCGGCTCGGTGCCTGCAGCCCGGCGCCCTGCCCGGTCGGCTTTCGCTTCGCCCCGTCGTCAGCCCTTGGGCTCGACGATGACCGTGACCTCGGGCGTCATGCCCGCGTAGACCCTGACCGCCACCTTGTAGGTGCCGAGGGACTTCAGCGGCTGCTCCAGGTCGACCTTGTGCTTGTCCACGGTGATCCCGCGACGGCCGAGGGCGTCGGCGATGTCCTGGGTGGTGATCGAGCCGTAGAGCTTGCCGCCCTCGCCGACCTTGACGCCCATCGTCAGCGTCGTGGAGGCGATCCGCTGGGCCGCGATCTCGGCGTCGCCGCGCTCGCGCTGGCGCTTCTCCTCGCGGCTCGCGATGTCGTGCTGCCAGGCCCGGTAGGCCCCGCCGGCGGCGGGCACGGCGAGCTTCTTCGGGATCAGGAAGTTGCGGGCGTAGCCATCGGCCACGTCCTTGAGCTCGCCGCTCTTGCCGATCTTGGCGACGTCGCTGGTCAGGATGACCTTCACGCGGGAGAACCCTCCTTGTCGAGCATGCCCCGGAGGCGGGTGCCGAGGCCGGCCTCGCGAGCGAGGCGGACTCCGACCTGGACCGCGCCGGGGAGTTGGTAGACCAGGCGGCGAATGGGGCGCGGCACGAGCCGCCGCACGCGTCGCACGTCGTCATCGAACGCCGTGCGCGGGAGGCCCACGACCACGAGCTGCTCCTCGAGCACCTCGTCCGGCACGCCGCCGAGGAATGCGTCGATCGCGAGCGCGGCGACCACGACATCGTCGAGGATGCCGAGCAGCGGGAACCGATCGGGGATGATGTCGATCGGCGACGCCACGTAGCCGAGTGCCGCGGCGAGCACCGCCTTGCGGGACGCCGGGACCCGGGAATCGATGAGCAGCCCGGCCATGATCCGGGCATGCAGTGGCAGCCGGCCGGCAAGCGGCAACAGCGCCAGCAGGGTGATCGTGCGGCCGATCAGGCGCCGACGGTGGCCGCGCCGGCGTCGGGCCGGCACGCTCGATGTCTTCGTGGGGTCCGCCATCCTCGTCGGGATGCTCCGTTCCGTGCCCGCACGCCGCGGTTCCGTGCCCGCACGCCGCGCGCGGGCGAATGGAGAGTCTAGCAGCCCGGTTGGTGGGGGCCGATGCGCGGCGGGCCGAGGCGAAGCGGGCCGGCGCGCGGGGGCGGGTGCGCGCTGCGACCCGGTGCGGCGCAGGGGCGATCAGCCGGCCGGAGCCTCGCCGGCCGGAGCCTCGCCGGCCGGAGCCTCGCCGGCCGGAGCCTCGCCGCCCGTGCCCGCGAGCGCCTCCTCGATCGCCTCGGCGAGGCGTTCGCCCGTCGGGTTCCCGACCAGCGGCGTCACGCCGTGCATGCCGGCCGACTCCATCCAGGACGGCTCCATGCCTGAGGCGACGAGCACGATCGGGACCTCGGGATGCATCTCTCGCATGCCCTCGATGAGCGCCTGGGCGCCCTCGGGCTCGCCGGTCACGAACGCGTCGTAGACGAGCACGTCGGCGTCCTCCGCGAGGTCGCACGGCAGCCCATTGAGGATCGGGCAGCTGGAGCCGATCGGGCCCAGGCACTGGCGGGCGTCGTAGCCCCTGCGGCGCAGGCTGTCCACCTCCTGGTCGGAGAGGTCGATGTCGTGGTGGATGACGAGGACGCGAGTCATGCCGACACCTCAGGAGGCGGGACCGTGGGCCGGCATGGTCGCAAATTCGCGGCGTCGGCCGCCAGTGCCGAACGGACTCGCGGCACCCGGTCGGCGTGCGCGCCCCGGCGCCCAGTCGGCAGCAGTCCCTTGACATTCGAACGGGTGTTCTGTACCCTCCTCCTAACGGCCGGGAAAGGAGCACGCGTGACCAGGCACGACGCCGAGCGCAAGCGGAAGATCCTCGACTACATCGCCGCGATGATCCGTGCCAACGGCGTGCCGCCGTCGGTCCGGGAGATCGCGCGCGCCGTCGGGCTCGCCTCGACCTCCGCCGTCCACCACCACCTCCGCGCCCTCGAGGAGGAGGGTTACCTCGACCGCGGGGCGTCGCAGTCGCGGATGATCCGGCTGACCCCGAAGGCCGCGCTCCTCATGGGGCTCTCCTCGGAGCTGACGCCCCAGTCCCAGGCGGTCGAGGCGCACGTCCTGCCGGTGATCGGCGAGATCGCCGCCGGCGGCCCGATCGAGGCCTACGCCAGCGCGGACGAGTACCGCGCCATCCCCGACCTCCTCGCGCCGTCCGGCGACGCCTACCTGCTCCGGGTCCGCGGCGATTCGATGATCGACGCGCTGATCGCCGACGGTGACTACGTCGTGATCCGGCCGCAGCAGACCGCCCGGAACGGCGACATCGTCGTCGCCCAGGTCGAGGAGAACGCCGTCACCCTGAAGCGGTTCTTCAAGGAGGACGGCCGCGTCCGGCTGCAGCCGGCGAACCCGCAGTACCCGGCCCAGTTCTACGACGACGTCCGGATCCAGGGGAAGCTGATCGGGGTCATCCGCCGGCTCGACTGACGGCCGCGGCGGAGCACCGTCCACAGGCTGTCCACAGGATCGGGCCGCTCCCCGGCCGCGTCGTGGACGCCGCGCCCGGACTCGTGGACAACCCCCTCGCGCCGGATCGTCGCGCACGTCACGATGTCGGAGATCCCTGAGCAGCACCCGGAGTCCCCGTGGCCATCGACCGCCTTCCGCCCCAGAGCCTCGAGGCCGAGCAGTCGGTCCTCGGCGCCCTCATGATCGATCGCGACACCATCATCGAGGTCGCCGACATCCTCCAGCCCGGCGACTTCTACCGCCAGGCCAACGGGACCATCTACGGCGCGATGATGGAGCTCTGGGAGCGGCGCGAGCCCATCGACATCATCACGGTCGCCGAGGCCCTCGAGCGCGCCGGCAGCCTCGAGACGATCGGCGGCCGGGGGTACCTCTCCTCCCTCGCGGAGCAGACGCCGACCGCCGTCTTCGCCGCGCAGTACGCCCGCATCGTCGAGCGCAAGGCCGTCCTCCGGAACCTGATCTCCGCGGCCGGCCGCATCGCCGGCATCGGCTACGAGGACACGCCGGAGGTCCAGGAGGCGATCGACCGGGCCGAGCAGGAGCTGTACGCCGTCTCGGAGCGGCGGCTTGCCGCCGGCTTCAGCCCGCTCAAGCAGCTGCTCCACGAGGCGTTCGACCGGCTCGACTACCTGCACACCCACCGGGGCGAGATCAGCGGCGTGCGCACCGGCTTCCCGGACCTCGACGCGCTCACCACCGGCCTGCAGCCGTCGGACCTCGTGATCCTGGCCGCGCGGCCGTCCGTCGGCAAGACGAGCCTCGCGCTCAACGTCGCCGAGTACGCGGCGATCAGCAACACGCCGGCGAAGTCGGTCGGCATCTTCAGCCTGGAGATGAGCAAGGAGCAGCTCGTGCTGCGGCTTCTCTCGTCGGTCGGCGGCATCGACAGCCAACGGCTCCGCACCGGGTTCCTCGACGAGATGGACTTCGTCGGGGTCTCGAAGGCGATGACGGCCCTCTCGGAGGCCCCGATCTACATCGACGACACGCCGAACATCAGCACGATGGAGCTGCGGACCAAGGCGCGGCGGCTCCAGGCGGAGGTCGGTCTCGACCTCGTCATCGTCGACTACCTCCAGCTCATGCAGTCGTCGACCACCACGAAGGACGCCAACCGGGTCCAGGAGGTCTCGGAGATCAGCCGCGGCCTCAAGGCGCTGGCGCGCGAGCTGAAGGTGCCGGTCCTCGCGCTCTCGCAGCTCTCGCGGCAGCCGGAGATGCGCGAATCGAAGGAGCCCAGGCTGTCCGACTTGAGAGAATCCGGCAGCATCGAGCAGGACAGCGACCTCGTGATCTTCCTGTGGCGGGAGAAGGAGCGCGGCGGGGAGGACCACGACGCCGACGGCGAGGTCATCAAGCTGCGCCTCTCCAAGCACCGCAACGGGCCGACCGGCGAGATCGATCTGTGGTTCAAGAAGAGCCAGACGCGCTTCGTGAGCTACGCCGGCGAGCGCTTCAGCGGCGCCGCGCCGTAGGACGCCAGGCTCGCCGCCGGGCGGCGGTTCGATGCCAGCTGGATCGGCGGGGCCGAACCGTCAGCGCTGCTCGTCCGGCAGAAGCGGGCGCAGGCCCAGGCCGTAGACCGCGCCGTCGGGGCCCGATGACGGAGATCCCCGACACGCCGCCCGCCGGGTTCTCCAGGCCCAGCAGCGACATCTCGACGCCACCGAGGACCTTCGAGGGGAAGCCGAAGCCGGAGGCCTGGTCGACGACCGTGAAGGCCTCGCGCCCGAACGTCGGCCACGGCCACGGGCGCGGGACGCCGTCGGCCCCCGGTCCGCCTTCGAGCAGGGAGGCGCGGAAGCGGGTCGGCGCGTAGAGCCCGACGTCCGCCGCGTTCCCCTTCGCGACCTCCTGGTCGAAGTTGCGGAGCCGCTCGGCGAACCCGGCCATCGCCGCGAGGATCGCGTCGTCCGGGTTCGGGTTGGCGGGATCCTCCATCCCGAACCCCAGCGCGTAGACGCTCACCTGCTTCTGGCGGCCGTCGGCGTTGACCGTGAAGAGGGCGGTCGGGGCGTCGGCCACCTGCATGTTGTCGTACCTCGCCTTGGCGATCCCGAGGCCGGCCGGGCCGAGGGCGTCGGCCAGGAGAGCCTGGACCTGCGCCTCGGTCATCGTGGCGACGCGAAGCGGCGGGAAGCGCATCGGCTCGCCCGGCTTCAGCTCCGGGAAGGGCTCGGAGGCGGGCCGGTAGATCACGGTCCCGTCGCCGTAGAGCGAGAAGTAGGGCACCTGGATCATGGCGAAGGTCGGCATGACGAACCCGCCGCCCTCCTCGAACCGGAACACCAGCTCGGTGGCACCCATCGGATGGGCGATCGCCCCGGCCGCCGCGCTCGGCGATGCGGCGGGAGCCTGGGACGGCGAGGGCGAGGACCTCGGCGCGGCCGAGGACGAGGGAGAGGCCCCGCCGGAGCACGCGGCCACGAGGAGCGCGGACGCGAGGCCCGCGACGAGGAGTCGGCGATCGGTCGGCTGCCACATGCCTCACCAGACGGCGCGACGGCGCCGGCGGTTCCCGCAGAGCCCGGCTCGCCTAGACTTCGGGCGGACGGCCGGCGCACGCGTGCGGGCCCCGCTCGGAGGCACAGCAATGGGCGTCATCATCATCCGGGAGATGGTCGGGACCAGCCCGACCTCGTGGAGCGACGCGGCGCGCCAGGCCGTCGCGACGGCGTCCCGCACCGTCCGCAACATCCGCACCGTCGAGGTCGTGAAGTCGACCGCGGTGGTGGAGAACGGCGAGATCGTCGAGTACCGCGTCGAGCTCCGGATCGGCTTCGAGTACGAGGGCTGAGGCGCCCGCGCGGAGATAAGTGGCCGGTGAGCGCCGTGCGGCAGCATGGGCTGCATGGCACGGCACTTCCCGGATCTCGTCCCCGGCCTCGCGCGCCCTTCGCACGCCCGTGCCCACGCGTCGAGCCACCTTGCGTCGAGCGGCCCCGGCGCGTCGAGCGACTCCCTGCCCACCGACCGTGTGCCCGTGGGACCCGGCAGGCCGGCCGTCGAGCCGGCTGGCGCGCCCGTCCTGGAGCCGGCCCGTGCGCGTGCCGGCGGACGCGCGACTCCCGGCCACGCGGGGCCGGCGGAGCCTGCCATGAGCGAGCAGGACGTCTTCGGGTTCCCGGTCCAGATCGGGAAGGTCCAGCCGCCCTTCCTCCACGCGGAGACGCTCGAGCGGCAGCGGCTCCTCGGGTGGATCGCCGCCAAGATCCACTCGCGGCTGGTGCTGATCGTGGCGGACGCCGGGCACGGGAAGACCACGCTCCTCGCCGACTGGAGCCGGCGCACCCGGGTTCGCGTCCTCTGGTACCGCCTGGACGAGACTGACCGGGACTGGGTCGTCTTCGTCCATCACGTCGTTGCCGCCGGACGGGAGGTGGACCCCGGGTTCGCCCCCAACACGATGTCGCTGCTCCGCGAGCTCAGCGCGGGCACCGTGGATCGCGGAGCGATCGTGCGGACGCTGCTCGCGGAGATCCGGTCCTGGGTGACCGGCGGCACGGCGCTCCTGCTCGACGACTACCAGGTCATCGACGACGCGCCCGAGGTCCGCGAGATCGTGCGTGAGCTGCTGGTCCGCGGGCCCGAGCGGCTGACGCTCGTGCTCTCCACGCGGCGGGGACCCACCCTGCCGCTGGCACGGCTGCGCGCGCTCGGCGAGATCGCGGAGCTCTCCACCGCCGACCTCCGGTTCGACCGCGAGGAGATGGAGAGGCTCTTCCGGGAGACCTACCGTCATCCTCTCGAGGCTGACCTGCTCGAGGATCTCGCCCGCACCACCGAGGGCTGGGCCGCCACGCTGCGCCTGGTGGAGACCGCGGTCCGGGGACGCCCTCGCGATGAGATCCGGGCGGTCATCCGCGGCCTCTCCGGGCGGCACGGCGACCTGCACGACTACCTGGCCGAGGAGGTCGTGGGCCGCATGCCGCTCGAGCTGCAGGGCTTCCTGGAGCGCTGTGCCCTGCTTCACGTCGCCACGCCGCAGCTCGCCGCGGTGGCCGCCGATGTCCCCGTCACCGATGCGCGGCGGCTCCTCGACGTCACCGAGGACGCCGGGCTCCTCTCGCGACGCGGTCGAACCGGGCAGGCGGGGCGGCTGCTCCACCCGCTCGTTCGGAGCTTCCTCGAGGGCCGGCTCCTGGAGGCGGTGGGCCCCCACGGGGTTGCCGAGATCCACGCCCGCATCGCGGCGACCGCCGAGGCGAACAGCTGGTGGCTCGCCGGCCACCACTACGCCGCGGCCGGCCGGAGCGAGGACGTGGAGCGGGTCCTTTCCGGGTCCCTGGAGGAGATCCTCGGCTCGGGGGGTGCCCAGGCGGCGGTCGACCTGATCGCGGCGGGAGGCGTCCCGGACCAGGCCGGCTGGGCACAGGCCCTGGCGGCGCGCTCATTCCTGCGGGAGGGCGACATCGGCCGGGCTCGCGACGCGGCCCGGCGTGCGCTGGACGCCTCCACGCAGGGCGATCCGACGATCAGCCTCACGGTCGCGCTCGCCACGCTCACGACCGTGGAGTGGAACGCGGGCAACTATCCAAGCGCGGTTGAGTCCGCGCGCAGGCTTGAGGACGACACGAAGAGATGGCATCTATGCCGCAATCGCTGCTGCGTGTCTGACCGGTGCGGCATCCATGCTCGACGGCCCTGATGACAGCGACTGATGCAGAGCTGGTTGAGGTGGCTGAGTTGGCTGAAGCCAACGACCATCTTCACTACTTCGGTATCTCGCATCTCAACCTGGCCTGGATCGCGCGCGGCATCGGGAATGGGCCACGCGCGCTCGACCACGCGCGCACCGCCCTGGAGGCGCTCGCCGCCACGTCGGCCGGACCCGAGATGGACACGGTCCGGACGGTCAGCGCCTGGGCCCATGCCCACGGCGGGGACGTCGAGGAGGCCCACTCGGAGATCGAGGCCGCCCTCGCGTCGCGCTTCCCGCAGAGTCGCTTCGAGACCCTGCTGGAGGCTGCGGACGTCGTCGGCACCTACGTCGACCCGGATCGCGCCCGCTCCCTGGTGGCGGAGGCCGAGGCCGTGGGGGCCCGGACCGACGCCGAGCGGACCTATCTCGCCCTCTTCCGGGCCGAGAACCTGATCCGGCTGGGCGGGGCGAGCGACGCGATGGCCACCCTCGACCAGATCCCGGCCGGCCGGCACACCGGATACCCGGGGTTCTACGTCCGTGTCGAGCTCGCGCGGGCGATCAGCGCGGTCGTGACACGATCCCCGGACGCGGGTCGGCTCATCGCGACGGCGCGGGCGCAGGCCGAGCGCCAGGGCGCGGTCGGGGCCGGGCGCGCGATCCAGCTCCTCGAGAGCCTCGAGCAGGAGCCAGCGGCCGCGTCGGCGGCGGTCACGGCTCTCTGGTCGGTGGAGCCCGGCGTCGTCGTCGCGCTCGCCGACGCGGTGGTGGCACGCCTCGCGGACTTCGACGAGACGGCGCTCGAGGTCGTCCTTGAGGCAGCATCGCGGCAGCCGCGCCGGTGGCTCCCGGGTCTCCGCGCCATGGTCGACGCGGGGACCGCGCGTGATCGCTGGGCTGCCGGGCGCATCCTCGACACCATCGGCGAGAAGTCGGACGTCCGGCGGCTTCGTGCCCTCAGCCGTGAGCTCAAGGGTCCGTACCGATCGTCGTCGCTCGGTCGCGAGCTCGCGCGGCGCACGGCCGATCGCGTCTGGGTCGAGGACCAGGGACGCGTGATCGTCCGGATCGGAGGACGCGTCCTCCCCGGGACCGAGGTGCGCCGGAAGCCCCTCGCCCTCCTCTGCTTCCTGCTGAGCCGGCCGGGAATGTCGGCGACGCGCGACCAGGTGCTGGACGCGCTCTGGCCGGACAACGATCCCGACCAGGCCGTGAACTCGCTCCACCAGACGGTCTACTTCCTGCGCCGGATCATCGAGCCCGCGTACTCGGATGACCTCTCGCCCGGCTACATCAACCAGGACACGGAGCTCGTGTGGCTGGATCCCGAGCTGATCACCAGCCGGAGCGTCCGCTGCCGGGAGCAGCTGCGGGCCCTCGGCGCCGATCCACCGTTCCCTGCGGTGATGGCGCTCGCGGCGGAGTACCGGGGCCGGTTCGCGCTCGACTTCTCGTACGACGACTGGGCGTCGACCCACCGGGAGTCGCTGCATGCCCAATACCTGGAGGTGATGGAGCGGGCGATCGCCTCCAGCACCGCGGCCGGGCGGTTCGGCGACGCGATGGAGCTCTCCCGGAGCGTCCTCGACACCGACCCCTCGCTCGACCAGATCGAAGCCGGCCTCGTGAAGATGTATCGGCTGCTGGGCGCACACGCGGCGGCGGCAGAGCAGTACCAGCACTACACGTCGGTCGTGCGCGAGGAGCTCGGGATCGAGCCGCCCCCTCTTGACCAACTGTGAAGATCGGTAGATCGTGTGCAGTCCAGTGGACATAGGGAACGTTACGTATTGACCGACGCTCACGCGGACGCCTAGAGTCCGCCCGCTGACTGGTACTCCGGTACTAGGAAGCATTGTCAATATCGGACGCGCAGAGGCCTCGCCTGAAATGGGCACTTAGGGCGAGGCGGAGCGAGTAGTGCAACCGACCGACCCCAGTCTGGTCGGTTTCTGTGTTCTCAGGAGCACGGGAACCCTTGGAGGGCACGATATGGCTCCCGAGTCCGGCGCGAAGGGCTTCTAGCGGTAGGCACGAGGCAGTCAGGGTATCGAGTGATGAAGCACCGACTCCTGCGCCTCCTGGTGGCGGTCACCACGCTGGCCGCCACCCTGCTTGCCGGTGGCGCCTCACTGAAGGGGCTCTAGGTACTTAGGTCCCATACAGGCCGCAAAATCGGCGCGGTAGAGTCTCTCTGCGGTAGTCCGAAGCGACCTGAGGTCTGATGCCTCGAAGCCTCAAGTTCTACATCGCTGGGCTCGTTGCCCTCAGTGCGTCTGCGCTGGTGGCGACGAGCCTTGTGATTCCCATCGACCCGGACATCGCACTCGGAGTGTTCGGTAGCCAACAGATCGACATCTTGGCCGGCGTGGCCTTCTGGACTGTGCTGACGCTTCTCGCCTCAGCACTTCCGGTCCGGATGCCTCGAGGGTCGATGATCAACACGTCGATCGCCACGATCGTGGCCGCCATGATCTTGGGGGGGCCGACCGCGGCTGGTTGGGTCGCGTTGATTGGCACGACCGAAGTCCGCGAACTTGACGGACGAGTCCCCTGGTACGGCACCCTCTCCAACCACGCTGGTCTGGTTCTTCCAGCCATCGCAAGCGGGATCGTCACCGAGCGATCATGGGCAACCTCGGGCAGGACGCGGCTCCATGGCTCGGTTTCCTTGCTGCGATGGCTGGAGCGGCGGTGTTCTTCGTCTTGAACGTCGCGATTGTGTCGATCGTCGTGAGCTTGAAGACGGGTCAGTCGCTGGAGGCTGTCGTCACTGGGGACATCCCTACCTTCTCCGCGAACTGGGTTGCCCTCGCCCCCTTGGCGTGGCTAATGGCGTTTGCCACCTCAGTTGTTGGGTGGTGGGCAACATTCCTCTTTGCCCTTCCCGTCTGGATCATGCGCGCGGCGCTCTACCAGCTCATCGAGATGCGGGAGATGTTCACGCAGACGGTGAAGAGCCTCGCGGAGGCCGTCGATGCGCGGGACAAGTTCACGGCCGGCCATAGCCGGCGAGTGCAGCAGATCTCCGTCGACATCGGGCGCGTCATGCGCGTGAGCGGCGGTGACCTCGAGGCCCTGGAGTGGGGCGGGCTGCTGCACGACATCGGCAAGATCGGCGTGCCTGACGACGTCCTGAACAAGCCCGATCGCCTGACGAAGGAAGAGCGGGCGATCATGAACGCCCACCCCGTGATCGGCGCCAACATCATCGCCCCGGTCACGAAGCTGGCCCCCGAGCTGCCGATCATCCGGCACCACCACGAGTGGTACAACGGCTCCGGCTATCCGGACCGCCTCATCGGCGACGAGATCCCGAAGCTCGCCCGGATCCTGCACGTGGCGGACGCCTACGAGGCCATGACCGCCGCGCGGCCGTACCGGATGAAGCCCCTGACGGGCGACCAGGCGATGGCCGAGCTGCGGAAGTTCGCCGGCGTGCAGTTCGATCCGGTGGTCGTCGATGCGTTCGCGCGGACGCACTGGGCCGCGGGCATCAACGACCCCGGGCGCGCCACCGAGCCACGCCCGCCGGTGCCGCTCCTGGCCCAGGCGGCAAGCCGGATGGCGGTCGCCGGCGCGGCCGCCGGCGCGGTCGCGGAGCCCGCCGCCATGCCGGCGTCGACCGCGATGCCGGCGCCGACCGCCATGCAGGCACACGGCTCGACGGCGTCGAGCGCGAATGGCGCCGCTTCCGACGCCGCGTCCTGACACAATCCCGGGATGCTCCTCGCCGGGATCATCCTGGGGCTCGTCGCCGGTCTCGCCGCCGGCGGTCGCCTCGACAACCTCCTCGCGGTCCGCCTTCGCTGGACGCTGCTGATCTTCGGGGCCGTCGCCCTGCGGCTGGGCGTCGAGGCGGCGCTGCTGCGCGACATCGAGATCGTCGACCAGCTCCGCGTCCCGCTCCTCGCGGGCGCCTACGGGCTCCTGGTCGTGGCGCTCTGGGCGAACCGGGCCCGGCCGGGCATCGGCATGGCGCTCGTCGGCACGCTGCTGAACGCCACGGCGATCCTGGTGAACGGCGGCCGCATGCCGGTCTGGGACGAGGCCCTGGCGGCGGCGGGCCTCACCGCGGCGGACATCCTCTCGCCGATCCACTTCATCGTCAGCGCGGACGACCTCGGGGAGTTCCTCCGGCAGGCCGGGCCGCTCGGCGACGTCATCCCGATCCCCCTGTCGTTCGCCCCCAACGTCCTCTCGATCGGCGACGTGCTGCTGGCGTCGGGGCTCGCCTTCTTCGTCTTCGCCAGCCTCCTCCGCGAGCCGGGCAGGCCGGGCGAGCCGCGCAGGGCCGGCGCGGCGATCGAGCCCATCGCGGAGGGCGGCGTCGCCACCGTCACCGCGGCGGACAGTCGACGCGGCGTCCGGCCGGCGACGGGGCTGGCGGCGAGCCTCACCGAGACGATCGGCCTGGAGCGACCGGTGGTCTTCGGCGGCTCCGGGGCGGGCGTGGCGGTGCCGGCTCCCACGCCGACCCCCGAGGCGCCGGGGGGCCTCGACGAGGCGCGACGCGGGCTCGTCGCGCGTGCCCTGGGCCACCCGTACGTCCGCCTTGCCCAGAACGGCTCGTTCGGCGCGCTCTGGGTGGGCCAGCTGGTCAGCCTGTTCGGCGACCGCATCCACCAGATCGCGCTCGCCTTCCTCGTCCTGGGGATCACCGAGTCGGCGGTGGCGGTGGCCCTGACCTTCGTCGCGGCCACGCTCCCGAACCTCGTCCTGGGGCCAGTCGCCGGCGTCCTGGTGGATCGCTGGGACCAGAAGCGAGTGATGGTCGTCTCCGACCTGCTCCGGGCGGCGATCGTCGTGACCCTGCCGCTGGCGGTCGAGGTGAACGTGCTCCTCGTCTACCCGCTCGTGTTCGGGCTCACGTCGATCTCGATCTTCTTCCGGCCGGCCCGGACGGCGGTCATCCCGCGGATCGTCAAGGAGGAGGAGCTGGTCGCCGCCAACTCGGCGATCTGGCTGGGCGACTCGATGGCCGACGTCGTCGGGTACCCGCTCGCGACGCTCTTCGTCACCGCGGTGGGCACAACGCTCCCCATCGCGTTCTGGCTGGACGCGGTCTCCTACCTCGCGTCGGCGCTCCTGATCGTCACGATGACCATCCCGCCGGTGGTGCGCGTCGCGGCCTCGGCCCTGCCGGGGATCCGCGGCCTGCGCGACGACCTCGTCGTGGGGTGGCGGTTCCTCCGCGGCGACGCCGTCCTCTTCGCGAACACGCTCCAGGCGATCGTCGGCCAGTTCGCGATCGGGATCACGATCGGGCTGATGGCCGTCTACGCGAGCGATGCCCTGCAGTCCTGCACGATCGACGAGATCGCCCGCTACGGCCTCATCGAGGCCGCGATCGGGATCGGGAACCTGGTCGGCGGCTTCGCCATCGGCCTCGTCGGGGCGCGGATCGCCCGCGGCCGCATGATCATCGCGGGCTACGTGCTGTGTGGCGCCGCCATCGCCGGCCTCGGCCTCACCGACAACGTGGGGGTGGCCGTCGGGCTCGCGCTCGGGTTCGGCGTCGCGAACATGGTGTTCGTGATCCCGACGCAGACGCTCTTCATGGAGCGCACCCCCGAGGACATGATCGGCCGGGTCATCTCGTTCCGCTTCTCGGCGGTCTTCGGCTCGATCACGCTCGGGATGGCCGCCGGCGGCATCCTGGGCGAGCTGCTGGGCCCCGCGCTCGTGTTCGGCTTCTTCGGGATCGTCACGATGCTGGCCGGGGTGGCGGGGCTCTTCAGCCGGCCGCTGCGGGAGGCATGAGGCGCGGCGTCGCGCCCCTCAGCTGCGAGCAGCTCCCGGTCCGGTGCCACGGCGTCGAGCCCGGGCAGCCTGCCAGCGCTCCGCACCGGCCGACCCTCCGGTACACTTCCGGGCCGGAGCACGCATGCGGGCAATCCCGGCCCCCCGCGCTCGCCGCCCGCCGGGGCGGCACCATGGAGTGACGACGCAACGATGACCGAGCCCGACGGGCGCGCGCCCGAGGAGACGACCGAAGGGAACGCCGCGAACGCGGCCGAAGACGCCGGAGACGCCGACGACGCCGGAGCGGCCGAGGAGGCCGACTTCGAGGGAGCCGAAGCCCGCGAGGCGGACCTCGGCGACGACGTCGAGGAGACCGAGGAAGAGGGCGAGCTCGAAGCCGAGGCCGCTGCGGGCGCCGGGGCCGCCGGCAGCTCGGCCGGGGCAGCCGCTGGGGCCGGAGCCGCTGCTGGTGCCGGTGCCGCGGGCCGTCGGTTCGGGCGGCGCGGAGCGGCAACTCCAGAGCACACCCCCACCGCCTCCGAGCGCGCGGTCCACATCGACGACCGCATCTCGAAGGTGTTCGTCGCCGGCGTGGCCGTCGTGTTCGCCCTGATCTTCCTCAACGCGCTCTTCCTGGGCAGCGGCGGACTCCTGTCGCCGAAGCCGACACCCACACCGATCCCGACCGCGACGCCCGTCCCGTCGCTGACCCCCGCCCCGTCGGTGACGCCCGCACCCAGCGCGTCGGCGGCACCCAGCGCGTCGGCGGCGCCGTCGGGATCCGCCGAGCCGTCGCCATCGCCCGCGGCGAGCGAGACGCCCGCACCGGGCGCGTCGGCGAGCGCGTCTCCGTCCGCGGCGCCGAGCGCAACCCCGGCCGCGAGCGCGAGTCCGGCTCCGTCGCCGTCGGCTGCCCCGAGCGCCACTCCGGCCCCCTGAACGCGGCAGCACGAGCAGGAGCCGAAGCAGGCGTATCCTCGTGGGGTGAGCCGATCGGGCGAGGAGCGTGATCCACGCGGCGCCGGCGATCGAACCCGCGGCCCCGGCGCCCGCAGCGGCAACGGGCACAACGGCACCGGCGGCACCGGCGGCACCGGCGGGACCGGCGACCCGCTGGCCGCCGCGCGGGCCGCGATGCTCGAGACCCAGCTGCGGCCGCGCGGCGTCCACGATCCGCGGGTGCTGGCGGCGATGGGCGCCGTCCCCCGCGAGGCGTTCGTGCCGGGCTACCTGCGCGACCTCGCCTACGCCGACGAGGCGCTTCCCATCGACCACGAGCAGACGATCAGCCAGCCGCTGATGGTCGCCCTCATGTCGGAGCTGCTCGCGCCGGACCCCGGCGACCGGGTCCTGGAGGTCGGCACCGGGTCCGGGTACCAGGCCGCCGTGCTCGCCGCGATGGGCTGCCGCGTCCTCGGGATCGAGCGCATCCCCGAGCTGGCGGCTTCGGCCCGAGAGCGCCTCGCGAGGCTGGGCTACGGCGACGCCGTGGAGGTCCGGGTCGGGGACGGCAGCGCCGGCGCCCCCGACGGGGCTCCCTGGGCGCGGATCCTGGTGGCGGCCGCCGCGCCCCGCGTCCCCGACGCGCTCACGGACCAGCTGGCCGACGGCGGGCGGCTGGTGATCCCGGTCGGGGCACGCTGGGAGCAGGAGCTCGTGCTCGTCGAGCGCGAGGGCGGCCGCCTGCGGACGACCAACCACGGCGGCTGCGTCTTCGTCCCGCTCATCGGCAAGGCCGGCTACCGCTGACCCAAGGCGCGCCCGGCCGCGTGGCCCGCCCTCGCCAACGTGTGCGCCTATGCGGTTCCCGCTGGGACGACCCAAGAAGTCGGCTGCCCCGTGAGGGCGGCAATACGGTCGAAGTCCGCGTCGTAGTGGACCAGCGGGTACCCCGCTCGCTCCGCGGATGCCGCGATGAGGAGGTCCGGGATCTTCACGGCACGCTGGCCGCCACCGGTCTCGTGGGCGAGGAGCCGCTGGACCTCGAAGGCACGCCGCCAGTCCCGGGGTTCGATCGAGATCCGGATGCAGGCATCCAGAGCATCCCGAATTCGATCGTAGTCCTGCCCGTTGCGGGCGCCCACGAGGTACTCCATGGCGACGAAGTCGCAGATCGCGATGGCGTCGGCGTGGAGCCTCGGCTCAAGCCATGCCCGCGCCGCGGAGTTGCGCTCCCGCAGGATGAGGACCGACGTGTCGACGGCCTCGATCATGGCCGGCTTCCGAAGCGGGGCTCGCGGATCGAGCGGAGGTCCTCGAGCGTGAGGCCGGTGGTCACGTCGAGGAGGCGAGCCCGACGCTTCGCCCGGATCACCTCGGCGATGGCGGCCCGCACCGTCTCGCCGGTTCCGTGCGTCCCGAGCAGATCTGCCGCCTCGCGGACCTGGTCAGGGTCGAGGTTGATCGTCGTGTGCTGCTTCATCGTGGCATCGTACGCCTGTGACGTCCTATCGACAAGCGTATGACATGGCGGAATCGAGCGTACGCCAGCCGATCCGCCGCCTCGGCACGCACGAACCGCCCCGCGGTTCCGTCGGCCGTCACCGGCGTCAATCGAGTCACCGGCGTCGATCGGCGGCGGTTCGATCGGTATACTCGCCGGGCCATGACCCATGTCTTCGTCGCCCCCCACCCCGACGACGTCGCGCTCTCCTGCGGCGGGCTGATCGCCAGCCTGCGCGAGCTGGGCCAGACCGTCACGATCATCACGGTCTTCTCCGGCAACGGCTCGGCCGCCGGCCTGACCCAGTACCAGCGCGAGGCGCTGGGGTTCGGCAGCAAGGCCGTCTGGCCGACGACGGAGGCGTTCAACCGCGAGAACATCCGGGCCGACCAGCCGCTCGACGCCGAGGCCGACGCGCCCTACCGGGCGAGCGTTGCCCAGCTCGACGCCACCCAGGCCGAGGCCGACGCGTCGGCGAAGCGCTTCTGGCAGCGCGCCTCGTGGTACCGCCGGGCCGACATCCACAACCGGCCACAGGCCGGGCAGGCGCTCATGGACGACGTGCCGCAGCAGGGCGCGGTCCTCACGAGCGAGCTCGTCGAGGCGAAGATGGCCGGCGACCTGATGGCCGCCCGGCGCCTGGAGGACGAGCGCTACGCCTACTTCGCCGAGGCGTCGATCGTCTTCCTCGACCTGCCCGACGCGGTCTTCCGCGGCTACGAGGGCGACGAGCAGCTGCTGGCGGCGCCGCGCGCCGACGACCGCGCGCCGATCGACCTCCTGGTCAAGGAGATCGCCCGCCTGGAGCCGCAGAAGGTCTACCTGCCGCTCGGCATCGGCGACCACGTCGACCACCAGCTCGTGCGCAACGTGGGCGTCGCGCTCCTGGAGCTGGGGCGCCGCTGGGTGATGCCGGGGCCGGAGTACGCCGGGATCGTCACCTACTACGAGGACTTCCCGTACGCCTGGTGGAACGGCTTCCGCCAGCTCGGCGACCTGCCGGCCGGCGCGCTCGCCGGGATCCCGGCCGACGTGGGCCTGACGCCGGAGTACGCGGACATCACCGAGACGGTCGAGCGCAAGATCCAGGGCCTGTCGCTCTACGAGAGCCAGATGGACCGGCTCTTCGGCGGCACCGACGAGATGGGCGACGCGGTCCGCGGCTTCGGCACGAAGGTGGCCAGCCTGGCCGGCCTGCCGGGCTTCGCGGAGCGCTACTGGGCCAGCTCGAAGCTCTGAATCCGAGCGCCAGACTAGCATCGGAGGGATCCCCGAGGGTCGTGGCCAATCGGCGGCGGAGTCAGTGCGTGTGGGAGTGGAACGACCTGGCGTCGTCGCGTGGCGGCCCCATGCACCGCAATCGAGGACGACACAGATGCGGCGCGGACCTGCGGAATGGCGTGACGCCCTGATGAGGAAGAGTGCTGCGCTGGCGCTTGCCGATGGTGGGTGGGCACAGCGGATCACAAGCGACGCGCTGCTTGTCCTGACGGGTGCGATCCTCGTCCTCCTCGCCTGGGAGCTGACCATCGTCGGGCCGGCGGTCACGGCTCGCACCGGAGCCGTGGGTGTTGACCTCCACCTGTACCAGAGTGCCACCCGCTCATGGCTCGACGGCGACGGGTTCTACCATGCCCGTCAGCTCGCAGGGCCGTACCACATCGAGGGGAGCGACACGGTCGGCGGTGGTGACATCCTGTACCCGCCAGTGATCCTCGTCCTCCTGGTCCCCTTCACGATCCTGCCGGAAATCCTGTGGTGGATCGTGCCTGCGTTAGCGTTTGGCTGGGCCCTGTGGCGCCTCCACCCTGCCCGCTGGGCATGGCCGCTGCTTGCGCTCGGGGCTGCGCTGCCGTGGAACATCGACGTCGTGATCCGGGGCAACCCGGTGATCTGGGTCGCGGCGGCGTTCGCGGTCGGCTGCGTCATAGCCGGACCGGCCGTGCTCGTCCTGCTGAAGCCGTCGCTGTTCCCATTCGCGTTCATGGGCATCAACCAGCGGGGCTGGTGGATCTTCCTCGGCCTGTTCGCCCTCGCGTGCGTTCCGTTCGGGGCGCTCTGGCTGGACTGGGGCCGCGCGCTCCTCAACTCGGACGGATCGCTCGGCTACAGCGTCCGCGATGCGCAGCTGTTGATGATCCCGCTGGTGGCGTGGCTAGCCCGGCGCAACACCGCTGGGGCTCCCTGGAGCGGATTGAAGCGACGAACGGGGAGGACCACTGCTGCCGCCGCCGGGGCCCTCTTCGCCACTGGATCCGACGAGGAGCGGGACGATCCTTGACCCAGATCCCACAGGGGAAGAGGTGATGGCTGCGGCAGGCGCCAGGCCTGCGACGGCCTACTGGGCGAGCCTGAACAGCAGGCCGTCGGCGTCCTCGTAGGCGAGGCGCCATCCCGCCTC
Source organism: uncultured Chloroflexia bacterium (assembly GCA_963713285.1). GTDB lineage: Bacteria > Chloroflexota > Limnocylindria > Limnocylindrales > CSP1-4 > CTSoil-043. The sequence goes on from CAVQLA010000010.1 coordinate 257,444, forward strand.
GGGCGTCCGGAGGGCGATGTCGAGCGCCGGCTGGGTCGCGGGGTCAACCACCACGATGGTCGCGGCGATGCGCTCCAGGGTCTCGAGCGCGGCCGGCCCGCCTCCCGCAATGGTCACGTAGTCCGCCCAGGCAGACGCGGGCACGACCTCCACGCGGGAGTCCACCATCACGAGCACGCCCGGCGCGGCCCATTCGAACCAGGACGCCCAGGGCTGCGGCACGACCGCGCGGTCCGACGGCCCGGCGACCTCGGCGAGTGCCCGCGCCAGGCCGCCCGGTGCGTCGCGGAGGAGGCCGTCGGGCCCGGTCAGGGGATCCCCGCCGCGCCAGACCGGCTGGGCCACGACGACCACGAGCGCGAGGACCGCCACGAGCACGGCGTTGAGGCGGCGGAGGCGCCCCGGCTCGGGGCGCGGCTCCCGGTGCGCCTCGGGATGCGGCTCGGCGTCCAACGCGCGACCCGCCCCGTCGAGAGCGTCGGTGAGCACCGGCAGGAGGGCCGCGATCGTGGCCGCCAGCGCGACGGGAGCACCGAACGCCCACCACGCGACCCCACGTTCCGCGTACACGCCCACCAGCGCCAGGCCGGCGAGCCAGGCGAGCGTCGGCCACGACGGCAGGAGGCCGCGCCCGCGGGCGATCCACACCAGCGCCCCGGCCCCGACGACCGAGGCGTAGAAGAGCGCCCCGGTGACCGTGAACGGGAGCGTGCGCTGCCATTCCGTGATGAGGCGCGTGATCTCGGCGTTCGTCGCGATCCCGAGCGCGTAGCCCCAGACGGCGGGCCCGAACGGGTTGACCACCGTGGCGACGAGGGAGACGAGGAGCACCGCCAGCAGGCGCCGAGTGCCGCCGCGACGGCCGACGAGGTCGTCCAGGAGCGCGATCCCGACCGCCGCAGGGCCCAGGAAGAAGCTCCCGTGGAGGTTCGCCCAGGCCAGCACCAGGAGCGGGATCAGCAACACCAGGCGGGGGCGGCGATCGCGCCAGGCGAGGATCGCGAGCACCGCCGCGAAGAGCACGATCCCGAAGAGCTGCGCCCGCAGGCCCACCGAGGCGATCCCCACGACGAAGCCGGCCAGGGCCAGGAGCGCCGCCGGCCGCGGCCCCAGCCAGCGCCTGGCACCGGCCGCCACCAGGCCCACCGCGCCCGCCACCAGCAGGACCCGCAGGATCACCAGCCCGCCCCAGCCGGCCAGGCCGTGTACCGCGGCGAACAGGACCCCCGCACCCCACTGCTGGTTGAGCCACGGCTCCCCGAACGCGGTGAACGTGAATGGATCCTCGCGCAGCACCGAGAGCGAGCCGAGCATCAGCTCGCCCGCCCGCACCTGGTACGCCAGGTCGATCGTGGACATCGGGGCAATCGTCGCCGCCAGCGCGGGAAGAAGGATCGCCAGGGCCAGCCAGAGGCGTTCGCGGGTCATTGCCCCGTCAGCGTATGCGACATGCGTCCGCCGGGACCATCGGTCAAACGGCCGCCGCGACCTCCGCCGGACGTACCGCCCGGGCGCCCTCGTCGTAGATCTCTTCGATCGCGTAGACCATGAGCTCAACGCAGAAGCGGTCGTGGACCATGTCGTGGCCGCCGCGGGCCAGCATGTCGGCGTAGGCATGGTCGGTCAGGAGCCGGATGATGGCCGCTGCGAGGGCGTCGGGGTCGTGCGGCGGGACCAGGAGGCCGGTCCGGCCGTCCTCGATCATCTCCGGGATCCCGCCCACGGCCGAGGCCACGACCGGGCGCGAGAGCGCCATCGCCTCCAGGATCGTGAGGCCCTGCGCCTCGCGGTAGGACGGCAGGACGGCGACGTCCAGGGCCGCCGTCACCGCGGGGACGTCGTCGCGGCGGCCGGTGAAGACGACGCGCTCGATGATCCCGAGGGCGGCGGCCTGCGCCTCCAGCTCCGCGCGGCGGCTCCCCTCGCCGACCACCAGGAGCCAGGCGCTGGGCACCCGGCGCAGCACCTGCGGCCAGGCGTCGAGGAGCGTGGGATGGCCCTTCTCGTGCTCCAGCCGCGCCACGACGCCGGCGATCTGGGCCTCGGCCGGCATGCCGTACTCCTCGCGGAGCGTGCAGCACGGGTCGGTGTGGTCGTAGCGGACCAGGTCCACGCCGTTGTGGATGAGCGACACCGGCACGTTGCTGGGGCGCTCCTCGGCGATCTTGCGCTCCATCGCCCGGCTCACCGCGATGAGATGGTCCATCTGCGGCGTCAGGTCGCGCAGGACCGCCCGGTCCTCCGGCGAGCGGAGTCGGCTCGAGTGGACCGTCCCCACGACGTACGGCCGCGCGTGGCCCGCCTCCCCCAGCGCGATCGCGGCCCGCGTCCCCACCAGCTCGGCCCGGTACATGTGGTTGTGGAGGACCTCGGGGCGAATGTCCGCCAGGAGGGTGGCCACCGCCCCCACGGCGATCGCGTCGTCCGGCTCGTCGATCACGTGGACCGGGATCCCCAGGCGGGCGATCCGGCGCTCCGCGCTCCCGTGCGAGAGCGAGATGACGGTCGGCTCGTAGCGGCCCCGGTCGAGGCGGCTGAGGAGCGAGTAGACGTGCTCCTGCGCGCCACCGTTGGTGCCGGTCGCCAGCAGCTCCACGACGCGCACCGGGCGACCGCCGGGGACCGGGGGCCGGTCCTTCGGCTTGACGCAGGGATCGCCGGGAAGCGGGGCGCCCATCTCAGTCGCCCGTCCGCACGACCAGCAGGCGCTGGATGGGCTCGTCCACGGCGCCCCACTCGTACTTGTAGGGCTCGTCGCCGCGCAGGTAGTCGAAGCGGCGCCGGCCGGCGAGGATCGCGGCCTCGATCGCCTTGGCGCTCATGAGGACGCCGGGCGAGAGCTCGCGCGCCTCGGGCTCCACGCCGGCGTTGTAGAGGTACCAGGCGTCCGCGTCCTCGAACCAGACGCCGGCCGCGATCCGCCGGCCTCCCACCGCCAGGAAGTGGAGCTGGATCGTCCCGTCGGCGCCGAGGAGCTCGAAGAGGCGGCGCACGAACGTCCGGCTCTGCTCGCCGCCCGGCGTCGGCGGGAAGAGCCCCTGGGCGCCCCAGCGCTTCTGGTGGAGGTCCACGAACGCGTCGAGGTCGGCCACCGGGTCGGTCGAGCGCTCCAGGCGCACCTCGCCGGCGGCCTCGGCGCGGCGGATCTTGCGGCGGACCTCGTGGCGCTCCTTCTTGTCCAGGGTGCCAAGGTAGGCGTCGAAGTCGGCGCCGGGCTCCAGGGTGACGACCGGGCAGACGTCCTCCCGCTCGCGCACCACCGTCCAGCCCTCGCCGGTCCGGGCGCCGAAGGCCTCGGCCAGCGCGCCGGCGGCCGGGTCGCCGCAGCGCAGCCGCCGCAGGTCGATCACGTCCCACGGCTCGGGATGGTCCGGGTCGTGGGCGTCGGCGGGCGTGGCGAGCGCCTCGGCGACGGCCTCCGCGACGGCCGGCAGGTCGGCGGGCCGCGCCAGGAGCGTCGCGTAGTCGGCGTGGTAGGTGGCCCCGAAGAAGACCGCCTTGGCGGTGGGCGCCACCGGCGTGAACGGCAGGTGGGCGTCGCCTCGGAGGCGCGTGCGGAGGACCGCGTCGTCGGGCTCCACCTCGTGGCGGTGCATGAGCGGGGCGATGGCGACGGGCGCGTCGGGGTCGGCGGCCGCGGGGTCCACGACCACGAGGGTCTGCTCGTGGGCGTTCCCCCCGTACGCGTCCCACCACGCGCGGTGGACGCCCCAGCGGGCGAACGGGGTGGCCCACGGGGATGCCGCGGCAAGGGCGTCCCAGGTGGCCGGGTCGATCGCCTCGAATGGCCGGCGGACGGCGCGCAGGCTCCCGGCGAGCGCGGGGGGACGCGGGGGGGTCTGCAGGCGCGTCCGCCTCGCCGGCGGGCGCGGGGGGACAGTCGGGATCGAGGTCGTGGGGGGAGGCGGTCATCGGCCGCGAGGATAGCACCGGTTGCGCGCGCAACGGCCGCGGCGCGTCGGCGACCCGGAGCTCCCCGCACCGCTGGCCGACGATTGCTGGCGGCTGCTGCCGGTCGACGGGATCGCCCCCATCACCGACGATCGGCCCGACATCCTGCCGGGGAGTCAATGCCGGAAGACCGTCTCCAGGGCCCGACTACAGCGACAGGCCTCCAGCCGTTGGTGGTTGAGCGGGCGCCGCCGACGCGGGGCGTCGGCGCCCGGCCCAAGCCACCGCCCCGATCAGCACCAGCGGGAGATCGCCAATGCTGTACAGGGGGCCACGCGGGTTCTGGGCGTTCTGCAGGACCGTGACGTAGTCGGGCCACATCGAGAAGAACGCCAGCGAGACGACCGCGGCGACCCCGGCGGCCACCCACCACGAGCGGTGGCGTACGCCAACCAGGGCCAGCGGCGCCAGCGTGGGCTTGAAGACGAAGACGATCGACGGCCAGCCCCAACGAACGCCGAGGGCCATTGCGGCGGCGAGCCAGATCGCCGGGTTGCCGGCGAGGATCAGGGCGATCGACTTCGGGTACAGGAGGCACGCCACGATCGCCAGGAGCGCGAGCGGCCGGGGCCGGCACCACGCAACCACGAGACTGAGGGCCGTGAGCGGGATGAGCCACCACAGGAGTGCCGGCAGCACGGTGAACGGCGCGAAGAGCAGCAACGCCGGGGGCGGATAGAGCACGTCCGAGAGGCCGATCCAGAACGGGCCCGCCAGCTGGTAGTCCGGGTAGAACGAGCCACCTGCGAGCCATCGGGCCGCGGCGTCGCGAAGGACGGTGAAATCCTGGGCGATCGCCAACTTGCCGCCTGACGGAACGAGCTGCTGGATCTCGATGCAGATCATCGCAACGAGGAGCCCGGCGATCACCGTCGACACGACAAGGCGGAGGGTGCGCTGTTCGCGCGGGGTCACAGGACCCGCCTGTGATCGATAGGCTCCGCGAACCGGTGCATGGGTGTCGTCGAGGCCTGCAGGGGCGCTCATGATCGACAGGCTACGGCACGCGGACCCCGGTCGGCCTGCCGTCGATTCACGGACCTGCAGGTGAGGGGTCTGACGAGAGCTCGACGTCGGCAAGGAACCGGAAGCGAGTGGCCAGCAGCCACGCGGCGAGATACAGCAAGGCGATGATGACGAGCAGGAAGCCATAGCCCGTGACCAGCGCGACGTATTCGATCGCACCTCCGACGACCGCGCCCAGGAGATTGGACGCAAACGCCATGTCGGCTGTTCGCGTATCGCGGAACGAGTAGCTGAACACGAGGTTGGCAAAGAAGACCGGGGCGAAGGCGAGGGCGGCGGCCAGCGTGTATCTCAGCCATGGAGGCTCGATGAGCAGGGTTGACGGCGGCAGCAGGAGCGTCAGCGCGATCGAACCGAAGAGCCCGATGTAGAGGAGCGACGGGCTACGGAATCGGAAGCGCTGGTTGATGACGATCGCCAGCAGCACGCTCGCGAGGATGGCGAAGAACACGAGCGAGTTGACGAGCCAGGTCGTGCCGAAGAGCAGACTGAACGTGACCAGGCTGCGGGTCTCCAGGAGGAGGAATGCGGTCCCGAGGACGAAGAAGTGGGGGCTGAACCGCCGGATCGACGTGCCACTGCGCGCGGCGGCCCGTGCCACGAGCAGGACGGCAAGGGCGATGATGATCGCGATCGCGCCGAAGTAGTACGGCGCGATGAACGGTTCGCGAAGGTAAAGGAACGGCCAGTCGTCCGTCGCCGCCTGCGGCGCAGACGCAAGGTCCAGTGCGTCGACGCCCTCGCCGGGCGGCGGCGCTCCGTCGAGGGCCGCCACCTGCGGCCCGGCCGCCAGCGTGGCCGCAGTGTTCGCATAGGACCGGATGATCGGTGGCGACCCGAACGCCTCCGCCAGCATCCCGGTGATCTTCTGGGGCAGCCAGGCTTCGCGGTAGTAGTTGTACAGCACAAAGATCCCGTCGCCGGCCAGGCGATCGCGGACCTCCCTGAACGCCTCGACGGTGAACAGGAACGACTCGAGGCGCAGGTTCGCGGAGGTGCTCACCAGGGTGAGCGAATCGGGGAGCGCGAACACCACGAGGTCGTAGCGAGCCGTGGTGCGGCGGAGGAACGCGCGACCGTCGTCGACGATGCGCGTGACTCGCGGGTCGTCGTAGGGGCGGTCGGGATGATCGCGCACGCCGATCGCCTGGATCGCCGGGTCGATCTCGACCGCGTCGACGTGTCCGGCGCCGTGCTTCAGGGCCACGGCGACGTCGGTCCCGGTTCCCGCGCCGACGATGAGAACCCGGTCGTATCTCCGTCCCGGGAACCAGCGGTACACCTGCTCGTAGAAGGGAGCAGGGGCGCCATCCGTCGGCCACAGGGCCTGGTGCGGGATGCCGTTCACGTCGATGGCCTTGATGCCGCCGGAGTCGTACTCGTCGATCCGGTAGTACGGCGACCACGTCTGGTGTGGAGCCGCCGATGCCGTCACGAGCACCACCACCCCGACGAGCGACGCAACCGTGACGGCGGAGGCGCGCGACAGCCGTGGCGATCCCCAACACCGAGGCGATCAGGCGAGCACCAGGAACCAGACCAGCGGTGGGCGTGCCGGCGGCCGAGAGGATGGTGAACAGGGCGATGCCGGTCATGGAGCCGAGGATGTCGAGCGAGTACGCCCGCAGCGGCGGCATCGACGTGAGCAGGGGTCCGAGCGGGACCGCCAGGCCGGCCATGATGAGCGTGGCGAGGATGACGAGGAGCGGCAGGACGATGAAGTTCGTGTCCGCGCTCTTGCCCGCGCCGAGGGCGAAGATCTCGTCGGGGGAGTCCAGGTAGATCGCCACCTGGACCACAACAACCATGAAGACGAGCGAGAACAGCAGGGGCCCGAACGGCGAGATCCGAATGCGGTTCGGATCACGGCCCCACAGGATCCCGAGGCCGATGCCCAGGAAGCTCGCCATGAGCAGGAAGTTGCTGAAGAAGCCCACGTAGACGACGTTGGCCGGGATCCACCGGATCAGCAGCAGCTCGACGAACAGGATGCTCGTCGCCGTCAGGAACAACCGGAACGCCGGACTGCGCGGAGCTGGAGTGCGCAGGAACCTCTCGGTCACGTCAGATCCTGAACAACCCGGGCATCAGATCGCCCAGAAGAGCCCGCAGCATAGCGGCAGTTCCCCGGTCGCGCGGGCCGCACTGGTCACATGTCGGCCCAGACGATGGTCCGGCGCGGGCCCGCTGGCGGGACCCCCGGCCCGGCGCGCTGGCGCACCGGACCATCCGGCCCGGGTCCACGGTACCGAACGGCTGGTGGACAAAATCCGGCCGGATCGGCGAAGGTACGCGGGAACACGGGCGGGTGCGCCGGACCCGCCGCATCGAGCCCGTTTCCCCAGCGGGTGTCCCCAGCCCGGTCCGGCGGCGCATCCCTTCGTCGTCACGCCCCAGCGTGGCGTTCGGGTAGGAAGGAGCCTCATGTCGGTCGATGCCACCGTCGCCCTGCGGGCGGCAGCCGATCAGACCCCCGGCGGAAGCCAGGCCACATCCGGGCCCCGGCCCGCCCCGACGAGCCGAATGCCGCGGCGCGGCCTCCTCGTCGCCCTCCTCGCAGCGCTGCTCGCGGCCGGACCCTCGCCGCCGCCCCCGCCCCGGCCTCCGCCGCCGGGATCAAGGTCGCCGTCGTGGTCGGCCCGTCCGGGTCCCTGACGAGCACCTACATCTCCCACGCCAAGGCGTACGCCGCGCAGGCCCGCTCGTACGGCGCAACGGTGGTCCAGGTGTACACGCCGAAGGCCACCTGGGCCCGCGTCCGCTCGGCCGTGCAGGGCGCGAACCTCCTGGTCTACCTGGGCCACGGCAACGGGTTCCCGAACCCGTACAGCTCCAGGCTCGACCCGAACAAGGTCAACGGTCTCGGGCTGAACCCGTCGCTGACCAGCGGCAACACGCGGACCGCCTACTACGGCGAGTACTACGTCCGGACGCAGATCAAGCTGGCACCCAACGCCGTGGTGATTTACAACCACGCCTGCTACACCGCCGGCAGCTCCGAGCCGGGGCGCGCCAACCCCACCCTCTCGGTCGCGAGGCAGCGCGTGGACAACCACGCGGCGGGCTGGCTGCGAACCGGCGCGCGGACCGTCTTCGCCGAGACGCTGGGCCGGGCCTCCTACATCATCAAGCACCTGTTCACGTCGTCGAAGTCGATGTCCCAGGTCTTCTGGGCCAGCCCCGACAAGACCTGGTCGTATCGGACCTCGTTCGCGTCGAAGCGGACGCCGGGTGCCTCGGGGATCCTCGACCCGCGCAGGCCGGGCGCCTTCTACCGGGCGGTCGTGGGCGAGCTCTCGATGACGGCGA
>CAVQLA010000011.1:0-240823 GCA_963713285.1 uncultured Chloroflexia bacterium
AAGCTCTGAGTCGCCCTACTCGGCGAGCCTGAACAGCAGGCCGTCGGCGTCCTCGTAGGCGAGGCGCCATCCCGCCTCGGGCGTCCGGAGGGCGACGTCGAGGGCCGGCTGGGTCGCGGGGTCAACCACCACGATGGTCGCGGCGATGCGCTCCAGGGTCTCGAGCGCGGCCGGCCCGCCTCCCGCAATGGTCACGTAGTCCGCCCAGGCAGACGCGGGCACGACCTCCACGCGGGAGTCCACCATCACGAGCACGCCCGGCGCGGCCCATTCGAACCAGGACGCCCAGGGCTGCGGCACGACCGCGCGGTCCGACGGCCCGGCGACCTCGGCGAGTGCCCGCGCCAGGCCGCCCGGTGCGTCGCGGAGGAGGCCGTCGGGCCCGGTCAGGGGATCCCCGCCGCGCCAGACCGGCTGGGCCACGACGACCACGAGCGCGAGGACCGCCACGAGCACGGCGTTGAGGCGGCGGAGGCGCCCCGGCTCGGGGCGCGGCTCCCGGTGCGCCTCGGGATGCGGCTCGGCGTCCAACGCGCGACCCGCCCCGTCGAGAGCGTCGGTGAGCACCGGCAGGAGGGCCGCGATCGTGGCCGCCAGCGCGACGGGAGCACCGAACGCCCACCACGCGACCCCACGTTCCGCGTACACGCCCACCAGCGCCAGGCCGGCGAGCCAGGCGAGCGTCGGCCACGACGGCAGGAGGCCGCGCCCGCGGGCGATCCACACCAGCGCCCCGGCCCCGACGACCGACGCGTAGAAGAGCGCTCCCGTCACCGTCAGCGGCGAGGTCCGCTGCCACTCGCTGATGAGGCGCGTGATCTCGGCGTTCGTTGCGATCCCGAGCGCATAGCCCCAGATGGCGGGCCCGAACGGGTTCGCTACCGTGGCGACGAGGGAGACGAGCAGCACCGCCAGCAGGCGCCGCGTACCGCCGCGACGGCCGACGAGGTCGTCCAGGAGCGCGATCCCGACCGCCGCCGGGCCCAGGAAGAAGCTGCCGTGCAGGTTCGCCCAGGCCAGCACCAGGAGCGGGATCAGCAACACCAGGCGGGGGCGGCGATCGCGCCAGGCGAGGATCGCGAGCACCGCCGCGAAGAGCACGATCCCGAAGAGCTGCGCCCGCAGGCCCACCGAGGCGATCCCCACGACGAAGCCGGCGAGGGCCAGGAGCCCCGCCGGCCGCGGCCCCAGCCAGCGCCTGGCACCGGCCGCCACCAGGCCCACCGCGCCCGCCACCAGCAGGACCCGCAGGATCACCAGCCCGCCCCAGCCGGCCAGGCCGTGGACCGCGGCGAACAGGACCCCCGCACCCCACTGCTGGTTGAGCCACGGCTCCCCGTACGCGGTGAAGGTGAACGGATCCTCGCGCAGCACGGAGAGCGAGCCGAGCATCAGCTCGCCGGCCCGCACCTGGTACGCCAGGTCGATCGTGGACATGGGGGCGATCGTCGCCGCCAGCGCGGGCAGCAGGATCGCGAGGGCCAACCAGAGTCGGTTGCGGCTCACGCCGTCACCCTCGCCACCATCCGCGGTGCTCGCGGGCCATCGTCATGACCCGTGGTACAGGCGGTCGAGGTCGACCAGCACCACGTCGTGGCGGCGCTTCTCCTCCGCGCGCAGCTCGCGGTCGAATCCGCCGAGCCCGACGATCGCGAGGCGCGCGTCCGCCACGTCCGCCCGTCCACGCAGGAGGTCTCGCGCGCGTTCCAGGCGGCGAAGGTCGCCGACTCCCGGTGCCGTCGTGCCGGCCTTCGCCTCGCCGAGGAGCAGTACGCGGGGACCGCCGGCGACGGGCGCCGTTCGATCGAGCGCCACCACGTCGAGCTCCAGCTGCGCGCGCCCGGCCGGGTCCGCGATCACGGTCGAGCCCACGTGCGTGGGGCGTCCGCCGAGCGTCGCCTCCGACGCATGCATCCACGTCCAGGTGCGGGCGATCTCCTCGAGCGCGGGGCCGACGACACCCGCGGCGAAGCGTGGCGCGGCATCGCGCCAGGCGCCGGCCGTCCGGCGGGCCTCGAACCGACGGGTGTCCGGCCGGACCACTGCGTGGTGGAATTGCAGGAGCGGGTCGAGGATTCGGACGGTCGGCCGACGAGCGCGCAGCACGTCGTCGGCGCGCTCGATGAACCCGGCGCGCTCGAGGCCGTCGAGGACGTGCGTCATCGACGTCTCCGGGCGTCCCAGCGCTGCCGCGATCGCGCCCGACGTGCGTTTGCCGCCGGCGATCGCAGCCAGGGCGGACTGGTAGATGGCGCGATCCGTGATGGCCGGCTCCTCGCCGAGGACGAAGTCGGGCTCGCGGAACAGCGCGTGGGACGGGTTGAGGACGCCCTCGGCCAGCCACCCGCCCAGGTCATCCTCGGAGCCCGGGCCTTCCCCGAGAAGGTCGCGGTACCCCGGCGTTCCGCCGAGCACCGCGTAGAGCAGGAACGCCAGCCGCGGGCGTGCCGCGACGCCCCAGAACGCCGCTGCCGCACGGAAGTCGAACGGCCCGACGATCAGCTCCGTGGTCACGCGGCCCCGGAGTGCGTGCTGTCCCGAGAGGAGGCGGGACATGACCGACACGGCCGAGCCGCACAGGACCAGGCGAACCGGCGCGCCCGGCTGGCGCCGCGACGTGTCGTACAGCTCCTGGATCGCGGAGGCGAGCTCCGGCGCCCGGGCAAGGAGGTACGGGAACTCGTCGAGGACGACGAGGCTCCCGGCCCGCGAGGAAGACGTCTCCGCGAGAGCGCGCAGTGCGGCCGGCCAATCCGACAGCGCAACCGACAGGCCGGACAGTCCCCGCGCCGTCGCGATGGAGGCGCCGAGCCGCGCAAGCGCCGGCGCCCGCTCATCCTCCAGGGCCTGGTGATAGAGGCCTCCGGTGACGTCGGCCAGCGCCTCCAGGAGGAAGCTCTTGCCCATGCGTCGCCGGCCGTACACCACCCCGATGCGCAGGCCGCGGGCCGGGTCCGAGGCGAAGGTGACCAGGTCGCTCCATTCGCCTTCGCGATCGAACAGCGCCGTGGGTCGGCGCGGCGGGTCCATGCCGCGGATATACGACTTCAGTTATAAGAAGTCAAGCCGTATCTATCGGCGGCGCCAGTCGCACTCCTCGCCTACGGGAGACCGAACGCGCCCCGGATCGTTTCCTCGGACATGAGCGGGGCATCGGGATCGGATATGCGTCGAAGGAGGAAGTATTCCGTCAGCGGACGGTCGTCGGTGATGACATCCCCCGGCCCCACGGCGGCATCGACCTCGGCCCCCGAGGCGATCACCAGTGTCGGGATGAGCGCCCGCCAGGCATCCTCGGTCTTCACGGGGGAGTCGGGCGCGGTCGAGAGGTCCTCCACGACGCCCGGTCGCGCAAGAACCGCGCGCATCGCCGGGTCCGTGAGCTGCACTGGATCCGCGGCCCCGAGCATGAACACTCCGTTGCCGCCGGGGCCAAAGGCCAGCATCACCTCGGGAAAGACGGACCCGAACGTCCTGGCATGGGTGAGGAACTCATCCAGGCTCTGCCCATACGGGATCCACTCCATCATCAGCCCATCGGGACGCAGCCTGCGGGCGGCCGCCTGGTAGAACTCGCGCGAATACAGGACGCCAGTCCCCGAGCTCTGGATCGGCGGCGGCGGGTCCACCACGATGAGGTCGAACGACCGGTCGGTCAGCTCGACGTGGTTGCGCCCGTCGGTGATGAGGAGCCGCCCGTCGGGATCCGCGAGCACCGCTTCAGCATCATCGTAGAACCACGTGAACATCCTGGGAACGGACGGCACGAGCTCGACACCCTCGACCTGCTGGCCGAGGATGAGACCTGAACGATAGCTCGATCCCATGCCGAAGGCGATCACCAGCAGGTCCGTGGCATCGGGTCGCGCGATCGCCGGAAGCACCGCCATCAGCCGGGCATCCACGGTGAGGGCCGTCATCGAGGTCCCAGCCACCCACAGCTGAGCAGTCGACCCGATCTCCCCGGCCTGGACCGACGCGATCTCGTCCTCCGCCGTGTCAGACAGGGTGCCGTCACGCTCGATCGCAACCACCGACGGGTCGGCCGCGAGCCCCGTCAATGCGACCCCGACGACAAGGGCTGCCACGGCGGCGGAACCGGCGATCGCGGAGCGGCCCAGGCGTCGCCCGCCGGCGATCCAGAGGACCCCGATCCCAAGCGCCAGGTTGATCCCGGCCAGGACGACCACCGACAACGGCGACCCGATCGTCGGCATCGCGAGGAATGGGATTGCGATGGTGCCGATCACCACGCCGGTGGTGTTCGCCGCCAGGACCGAGCCGGCATCACGTCCAACATGTGCGTCGTCGGAAGGGACGATCCTCGCTGCGAGCGGGAGCGACAGGCCGATTGCCGTCGCGGTGGGCACGACCACGAGCGCCCAGGAGATGCCGATCGGGAAGCCGAACGGATTCCACGCAATCAGGACCGTCCCGATCGTTGCGAGGACCGCGATCAGGAGCTGCGCGGCGCCCAGCCACCTCAGCGTGGGGATCCCGCGGCGCGTCCCTGCCGCGACGATGGCGGGGCCGAGGGCGAGTCCGATCAGGAAGAACACGAGGATCGAGGTGAACACGTATGACAGGGACCCGGTGCCGGAGGAGAGGAGCCGCGTCCAGAGGGTCTGGTATCCCAGCGACGTGAGGCCGGACACGAAGGCCACCACGAGCGCAAGGCGACGGATGTCGACGAAGCCGACGTCCCGGCCGGCTGCCGTCCGAACGGCTGCCGTCGGAGCGGCTGCCTCTCGAGGGTCGGGCGGAGCCGCGACGGCCGCTCCGACCGAGGATGGGTCGGCCGCGCGGCTGCTCCCCGGTCTCCGGTCGAGCCAGTCGACCAGCAGGGCGATCGCACCCGCGACGGCCGATCCGACCGCTCCCACGAGGAGAGATCCGGACAGGCCGACGAGCTCGACGAGGGCGAAGCCCGCGACCATCGCGCCAAGGACCGCGCCGACCGTGTTGGCCGCGTACAGCCCGCCGAACGTCTCGCCCAGGTCGGCTGCCCGTCGAGAGAGGTACCGCGTCAGGCTCGGCAGGGTGGCCCCCATCAGGATCGTGGCGGGTGCAAGGGCAACCAGCGCGAGGCTGAACCGCGTCAATGCGAGCAGGCCAGGGCTCTCTTCGAGGACGTCGTAGGCGCCGCCGTACGCGCTTCGGACGAACCCGAACAGCGCGGGCGTGATCAGGACGACCCCGACCAGCAGCAATTCGAGGACGGCATACAGACGGAGGCCGGATCTCACGCGGTCCGCGACGCGACCACCCACGAGGTTGCCGATTGCCATGCCGGCGAAGTAGCCGGTGAGGATCGCTGCAACAGCCTGCGTCGTGTTGCCGAAGACCAGGACCAGCTGGCGCGACCAGACGATCTCGTAGATGAGGCCGGCCGCCCCCGACAGCACGAAGATGGCCGTGATGGCCCGCTGGTGTCGCCTCAACGCCTGGTTCCTTTCTGAGTCACGTCGGCCGACTGTATCAGCCCCTCGCGTCTCGTCACCCGCCCGTTGGTACCAGGCGGCGCGGCTGCTCAGGCCAGGAGCCGCTCGGCAGCCTGCGCGTACGCCTGCCAGTCCTGCGCACCCCCCTGCAACATGACTGGCAGCGCCGCAGCGGCGGCCAGCGTTGTCGTGATCGCGACCGCGAGCGCCGCGAACCACCCAGGCGGCGCTCCGCGTCAGGCTGCCGCGAGCCGTGGTTGTCCGTGAGCGAGCGTCATGTCGGTCAAACGGCCGCCGCGACCTCCGCCGGACGTACCGCCCGGGCGCCCTCGTCGTAGATCTCTTCGATCGCGTAGACCATGAGCTCAACGCAGAAGCGGTCGTGGACCATGTCGTGGCCGCCGCGGGCCAGCATGTCGGCGTAGGCATGGTCGGTCAGGAGCCGGATGATGGCCGCTGCGAGGGCGTCGGGGTCGTGCGGCGGGACCAGGAGGCCGGTCCGGCCGTCCTCGATCATCTCCGGGATCCCGCCCACCGCCGAGGCCACGACCGGGCGCGAGAGCGCCATCGCCTCCAGGATCGTGAGGCCCTGCGCCTCGCGGTAGGACGGCAGGACGGCGACGTCCAGGGCCGCCGTCACCGCGGGGACGTCGTCGCGGCGGCCGGTGAAGACGACGCGCTCGATGATCCCGAGGGCGGCGGCCTGCGCCTCCAGCTCCGCGCGGCGGCTCCCCTCGCCGACCACCAGGAGCCAGGCGCTGGGCACCCGGCGCAGCACCTGCGGCCAGGCGTCGAGGAGCGTGGGATGGCCCTTCTCGTGCTCCAGCCGCGCCACGACGCCGGCGATCTGGGCCTCGGCCGGCATGCCGTACTCCTCGCGGAGCGTGCAGCACGGGTCGGTGTGGTCGTAGCGGACCAGGTCCACGCCGTTGTGGATGAGCGACACCGGCACGTCGCTGGGGCGCTCCTCGGCGATCTTGCGCTCCATCGCCCGGCTCACCGCGATGAGATGGTCCATCTGCGGCGTCAGGTCGCGCAGGACCGCCCGGTCCTCCGGCGAGCGGAGCCGGCTCGAGTGGACCGTCCCCACGACGTACGGCCGCGCGTGGCCCGCCTCCCCCAGCGCGATCGCGGCCCGCGTCCCCACCAGCTCGGCCCGGTACATGTGGTTGTGGAGGACCTCGGGGCGAATGTCCGCCAGCAGGGTGGCCACCGCCCCCACGGCGATCGCGTCGTCCGGCTCGTCGATCACGTGGACCGGGATCCCCAGGCGGGCGATCCGGCGCTCCGCGCTCCCGTGCGAGAGCGAGATGACGGTCGGCTCGTAGCGGCCCCGGTCCAGGCGGCTGAGGAGCGAGTAGACGTGCTCCTGCGCGCCCCCGTTCGTGCCGGTCGCCAGCAGCTCCACGACGCGCACCGGGCGACCGCCGGGGACCGGGGGCCGGTCCTTCGGCTTGACGCAGGGATCGCCGGGAAGCGGGGCGCCCATCTCAGTCGCCCGTCCGCACGACCAGCAGGCGCTGGATGGGCTCGTCCACGGCGCCCCACTCGTACTTGTAGGGCTCGTCGCCGCGCAGGTAGTCGAAGCGGCGCCGGCCGGCGAGGATCGCGGCCTCGATCGCCTTGGCGCTCATGAGGACGCCGGGCGAGAGCTCGCGCGCCTCGGGCTCCACGCCGGCGTTGTAGAGGTACCAGGCGTCCGCGTCCTCGAACCAGACGCCGGCCGCGATCCGCCGGCCTCCCACCGCCAGGAAGTGGAGCTGGATCGTCCCGTCCGCCCCCAGGAGCTCGAACAGCCGGCGGACGAAGGTCCGGCTCTGCTCGCCGCCCGGCGTGGGCGGGAAGAGCCCCTGGTCGCCCCAGCGCTTCTGGTGGAGGTCCACGAACGCGTCGAGGTCGGCCACCGGGTCGGTCGAGCGCTCCAGGCGCACCTCGCCGGCGGCCTCGGCGCGGCGGATCTTGCGCCGGACCTCGTGGCGCTCCTTCTTGTCCAGGGTGCCCAGGTAGGCGTCGAAGTCGGCGCCGGGCTCCAGGGTGACGACCGGGCAGACGTCCTCCCGCTCGCGCACCACCGTCCAGCCCTCGCCGGTCCGGGCGCCGAAGGCCTCGGCCAGCGCGCCGGCGGCCGGGTCGCCGCAGCGCAGGCGCCGCAGGTCGATCACGTCCCACGGCTCGGGATGGTCCGGGTCGTGGGCGTCGGCGGGCGTGGCGAGCGCCTCGGCGACGGCCTCCGCGACGGCCGGCAGGTCGGCGGGCCGCGCCAGGAGCGTCGCGTAGTCGGCGTGGTAGGTGGCCCCGAAGAAGACCGCCTTGGCGGTGGGCGCCACCGGCGTGAACGGCAGGTGGGCGTCGCCGCGGAGGCGCGTGCGGAGGACCGCGTCGTCGGGCTCCACCTCGTGGCGGTGCATGAGCGGGACGATGGCGACGGGCGCGTCGGGGTCGGCGGCCGCGGGGTCCACGACCACGAGGGTCTGCTCGTGGGCGTTCCCCCCGTACGCGTCCCACCACGCGCGGTGGACGCCCCAGCGGGCGAACGGGGTGGCCCACGGGGAGGCAGCGGCAAGGGCGTCCCAGGTGACCGGATCGATCGCGTCGAATGGCCGGCGGACGGCGCGCAGGCTCCCGGCGAGCGCGGGGGGACGCGGGGGGGTCTCAGTCGCGTCCGCCTCGCCGGCGGGCGCGGGGGGACAGTCGGGATCGAGGTCGTGGGGGGAGGCGGTCATCGGTCGCGAGGATAGCACCGGGCCGGGCTAGATCTCGTCGCCGGCCAGATCCTTCCGGCCCCAATGCAGCCCCACCGATGGCAGATTGCCCTGGGTTGGCTCGGGAGCGACACGGCCCAGCGCGCGGATCGCCGCAATGCTCACGGCGAGCAGGGCGGCGAGCCAGAGAAGGCTGGCGCCCGCGTTGCCGAGTCCCAGCCACATTGGCAGCATCGCCACCCAGGATGCAGCGATGACGAGACGCTCGGATGGCATGTTGCCGCGCATGGACTCCAGGATCTCGGCTACCGAGGCGAGCTCGTGGGTCGCGAGCAGGTCGGGAGCGTCGCGGTCAAGTGCGCCGGCGAACATCGGCCGCGAGACTAGCACCGCGGTTGGTCCGGGAAGCGGGCCCGACCGCCGAGCAGGATCTCAGGCATGTCCATCGCCTTGAGCCACTCAGGCGCCCGTGCCGGGGCTCGTCTCGCGGGCGAGCTCGACGTCGGCGAGGAAGCGGAAGCGGGTCGCGAGCACCCATGCGGCAAGGTAGAGCAGGGCGACGATGACGAGGAGGGAGCCGTACCCGGTGATCAGCGCGACGTACTCGATCGCACCACCGACGACCGCTCCCAGCACGTTGGAGGCAAAGGCCATGTCGGCGCTCCGGGTGTCGCGGAACGAGTAGCTGAAGACGAGGTTTGCGAAGAAGACCGGGGCGAAGGCGAGGGCGGCGGCGAGCGTGTAGCGAAGCCAGGCGGGCTCGATGAGCAGCGTCGCGGGAGGCAGCACGAACGCGAGGGCGAGCGAGCCGAAGAGACCCAGGTACAGGGGCAGCGGGCTGCGGAAGTGGAAGCGCTGGTTGATGAGGATCGCCAGCAGCACGCTCGCGAGCACGGCGAAGAAGACCAGCGAGTTGACGAGCCAGGTCGCCCCGAACAGGAGGCTGAAGGTCACCAGGCTGCGTGTCTCGAGGAGGAGGAACGCAGTCCCCAGTACGAAGAAGTGCGGGCTGAAGCGGCGGAAGGACGTTCCACTGCGAGCAGCGGCCCGGGCCACCAGCAGCACGGCGAAGGCGATGATGATCGCGATGGCGCCGAGGTAGTACGGCGCCACCAACGGCTGGCGCAGGTACAGGAACGGCCAGTCGTCGGTGGCCGGCCCGGGCGCGTTCTGCACGCTCACAGCATCCACGCCCTCGCCGGGCGGTGGCGCGCCGCCGAGGGCCGCGACCAGCGGCCCCGCCGCCAGCGTCGCCGCAGTGCCCGCGTACTCGCGGACGATCGGAGGCGAGCCGAACGCATCCTTCAGCATCCCGGCTAGCTTCTGGATCAACCAGTCCTCGCGGTAGAAGTTGTACATGGCGAAGACGCCATCGCTGGCCAGGTGATCACGGACCTCACGAAACGCCTCGCCCGTGAACAGAAACGATTCAAGACGCAGGTTCGCGGACGTGCTGACCAGCGTATGGGAGTCGGGCAGGGCGAAGACCACGAGGTCGTAGCGGTCCGTGGTCCGGCGGAGGAACGCGCGACCATCGTCGACGATTCGCGTCACCCGGGGATCGTCATACGGGTGATCGGGATGGTCGCGAACGCCGATCGCCTGGATGGCCGGATCGATGTCGACGGCGTCGACATGCCCCGCGCCGTGCTTGAGTGCCAACGCGACGTCTGTCCCCGTCCCAGCTCCAATAATGAGCACGCGCGGGAACGTCTCGTCAGGGAACCAGCGATAGATCTGTTCGTAGAACGGGCTGATGGAAGGTAGATCTGTTGGCCACATCGCCTGGTACGGGATGCCGTTGACATCGAGGGCCTTGATCCCGTCAGAGCTGTACTCGTCGATCCGGTAGTACGGCGACCACGTCTGAGTTGGTGGGAACGTGGCGGCCACCACAAGGATGACGCCGGCGAGCGATCCTGCCGTCACCGCGGAGGCCCGAGAGAGCCCGTTCGCGAGGCCCAGCCCAGAGGCGATCATCGCCAACGCCACGAACCAGACGATCGGCGGCGTGCCGGCGGCCGAGAGGATCGTGAACAGGGCCACGCCGGACATGGAGCCCAGGATGTCGAAGGTGTACGCCCGCAGCGGCGGCATCGACTTGAGCAGCGGTCCGAGCGGGACGGCGAGGCCGGCCATGATGACCGTGGCCAGGATGACCAGGAGCGGCAGGATCAGGAAGTTCGGGTCCGCGCCAGTGCTGTTGTTGAAGCCGAGAAAGATCTCGTTCGGCGATGTCAGGTAGATCCCCACCCTGACCTGGGTCACGAGCAGGACGAGGGAGAGGAGCAGCGGCCCGAAGGGGGAGATCGGGATGCGCTTGGGGTCGCGGCCCCAGAGGATCCCCACGCCGATTCCGAGGAAGCTCGCCATCAGCAGGAAGTTCCGGTAGTTGCCGACGTAGATGACGTTGGCCGGAATCCAGCGGATCAGCAGCAGCTCGACGAAGAGAAGGCTGGTGGCTGTCAGGAAGAGCCGGAACGCGGGAGAGCGTGGGCGGACAAGCGTCACGTTCGTCCTCGTCGCCCCGGGCATCAGGCGGCCCAAGGAGGGGACGTCGTCTCCCGGGCGAGCTCGACATCGGCGAGGAAGCGGAAGCGAGTGGCGAGCGCCCATGCGGCAAGGTAGAGCAGGGCGACGATGACGAGAGGGAGCCGTACCCGGTGATCAGCGCGACGTACTCGATCGCGCCGCCGATGACCGCGCCCAGCAGGTTAGAGGCGAACGCCATGTCGGCGGTCTTCGTGTTCGACGAACAGGATGCTCGTGGCGGTCAGGAACAGCCGAGATCCGGGGCTGAACGGGGCGATCCTGCGCGGGTCGATACTGGTCACGTTGCATCCGCAATGACCCGGGCCCGGCAGCCCGGAAGAGCCCGCAGCATAGCGGCCGTCCCCCCGGTCGCGGGGGCCGCTCTGGTCACATGGCGGCTCGAACGATGGTCCGGCGCGGGCCCGCTGGCGGGACCCCCGGCCCGGCGCGCTGGCGCACCGGACCATCCGGCCCGGGTCCACGGTACCGAACGGCCGGTGGACAGATCCCGCCGGATCGGCGAAGGTACGCGGGAACACGGGCGGGTGCGCCGGACCCGCCGCGTCGAGCCCGTTTCCCCAGCGGGTGTCCCCAGCCCGGTCCGGCGGCGCATCCCTTCGTCGCCATGCCCCAGCGTGGCGTTCGGGTAGGAAGGAGCCTCATGTCGGTCGATGCCCGAGTCGCCCTGCGGGCGGCCGCCGATGACACCCCGGGCGGAAGCCAGGCCACATCCGGGCCCCGGCCCGCCCCGATGAGCAGGATGCCGCGGCGCGGCCTCCTCGTCGCCCTCCTCGCAGCGCTGCTCGCGGCCGGCACCCTCGCCGCCGCCCCCGCCCCGGCCTCCGCCGCCGGGATCAAGGTCGCCGTCGTGGTCGGCCCGTCCGGGTCCCTGACGAGCACCTACATCTCCCACGCGAAGGCGTACGCCGCGCAGGCCCGCTCGTACGGCGCCACGGTGGTCCAGGTGTACACGCCGAAGGCCACCTGGGCCCGCGTCCGCTCGGCCGTGCAGGGCGCGAACCTCCTGGTCTACCTGGGCCACGGCAACGGGTTCCCGAACCCGTACAGCTCCAGGCTCGACCCGAACAAGGTCAACGGCCTCGGGCTGAACCCGTCGCTGACCAGCGGCAACACGCGGACCGCCTACTACGGCGAGTACTACGTCCGGACGCAGATCAAGCTGGCACCCAACGCCGTGGTGATCTACAACCACGCCTGCTACACCGCCGGCAGCTCCGAGCCGGGGCGCGCCAACCCCACCCTCTCGGTCGCGAGGCAGCGCGTGGACAACCACGCGGCGGGCTGGCTGCGGACCGGCGCACGGACCGTCTTCGCCGAGACGCTGGGCCGGGCCTCCTACATCATCAAGCACCTGTTCACGTCGTCGAAGTCGATGTCCCAGGTCTTCTGGGCCAGCCCCGACAAGACGTGGTCGTATCGGACCTCGTTCGCGTCGAAGCGGACGCCGGGCGCCACGGGGATCCTCGACCCGCGCCGGCCGGGCGCCTTCTACCGCGCGGTCGTGGGCGAGCTCTCGATGACGGCGAGCGAGTGGCGCCCGTGAGCGGAGTCCGGGCGAGGCACCTCTACGGGTTGTAGTTCCAGTAGACCCCGTAGAGGTTGACCAGCACCCCGAAGACGATCAGCGCCTCCAGGCCCAGCCGATCCCGTGGCGCGCGGCGGCCATCGCGCAGAGGGCCATCACGAACGGGAAGGCGTCGAGCGCATAGCGGTAGCCGAACTGCCACCAGCCGCCGCCGTAGTAGAGAAGGCTGGGAGCGAGCACCAGGAGGGCCGTGACGCCCAGGGCGATCGTCTCCCGGCTGCGCCAGTCCGCGCGGACGGCGAAGAGGAGCCCCGGGCTGGTGAGAAGGACGGTCACGCCCAGGCCGTCGGGCTCGAACCACGGGAAGGTGGCGCTCGGGATCCCCAGGTGGAAGAGGAAGTAGTTCAGGTTCATCGAGAGGTGAGCCAGGGAGAAGACGCCGAGCGCGCGCTGGGCCTCGAGGAACGCCGGCAGCGCGGCGATCCCGTAGCCGGACTCGAACGGGTTCCCAAAGCGCACGGCGTTGTACCAGAGCGCGAACAGGAGCGCCGGAGCGAACCCAAGCGCCACCCACTCACCGCGCCGGACGGCCTGGCGCATGGCTCCCGATAGGTCGTCCGGCAGCCGTTCGCGCACGCCTCCGGCAGGGAGCGCCACAACCAGTACGGCAGGGCCGCGAGGAGCGTCGCCCGCGTCAGAAAGCCGGCCCCCGCCAGCACCCCCATCACGAGAGGCCGTCGCCTCCCGAAGGCCTCCAGGAGGCCCGCGAAGGTCAGGATCGACGCGATGAGCTGCCCCGTGTGCCAGACGCCGCCCCGCATGGTCACCCACCAGGTCGCCGTGCTGAACCCGAACAGGACCAGCAGCCAGGCGCGATCGGCCGATGGCCGGACGCCCAGGCGGCCGGCGAAGCGCCACAGCAGGCCGAGCCCAGCCGTGGCGAGCAGGGCGTTGATGACAGGCTCCCAGTCGATGGCAGGGCCGATACCCGCGGCAGCAACGAGCGGGACGAGTACGAACGCCGGGAACGGCGCGAATGGCACGAAGACCCGGTCGCCCACGATGACCACGTCGTAGGGCCCCAGCGCCCGCTCCAGCCACGTCCGGCCGTGGAGGAATGCGTCGGCCAGGTAGTAGAAGTCCGGCCTGCCAGAGTCAAAGTCCCGCGCGGTGAGCCAGTAGACGGCCGCGGCTGTGCCGAGCAGGACCATGAGGACGACGGACCGCGGTGGCGGCGGAGAGTCTCGATCACGGCGGCGACAAGGCTACGGCAGAAAGCGCCCGCGGTCGCGGTGGTCCAGCCGCGGTTCGCGGTTGACGCAGGTCCGGCGTGGGCGGCCGGGTCAGGGCGGCGAGGCCGTCGCCGTCGCCTGGCGGCCCGGCCCGAGCGGCTGACCCGGCCCGCATCGGCAGCCAAGGTGCCCGACAGGGAGGGGACGGCGAGCGGCGCGAGCAGGCCGACGGCGAAGACGAGTGGGTACACGACGTCGATGGGGAGCCACGTGACGATCGGCAGCGCGGCCGCCCACCACTGGCGACGCTCCAGGAGGAGCGCGACCGGCAGCAGGAGGATCACGGCGTAGTGCCCCCAGATGATCGGCGAGGCGACGACGGACGCCACCGCCGTCACCACGATCGCGACCTCCGCCGGCCGGCGCAGCCAGGCATACAGCGCCACTCCGCCGACGACGGCAACGCTCCCCCACTGGAAAATCGCGGAGACCTGCAGCGGAACCCCGGCGCGGTACGCGATGGCCCCGATGCTGAGGACACCCGGCGCGGTCATCGCGTTGCCGCCGACGCGCGAGAGGAGCTCGACCCAGTCGAGCCACGCCGCGGGCCCAGCGACGGCGGCCGCCGCAACGACACCCACCAGGAGGACGCCGAGGGCGACGGCGAGCGCACGGAAGCGGCGTGTCACGAGGGCCCAGCCGAGGAGAAGAACCGGCTGGAGCTTCCCCGCCGTGCCGAGCGCGGCGGCGAGCCCGACGCCGAGTGGCCGGTCGGCCCAGCGCCAGGCCGCCGAGTACGCCAGGAACAGGAGCGGTCCCACCTGGCCGAGCTTCACGGCATAGAGGTAGGGCCACGACAGCCCGGCAAGGAGGATGACCGCCCACCGGACCTCCCGACGCACCGGGAGGAGCGCCACACCGACCAGAAACGCGAGGTTGAGCGCGACGGTCCAGGCAACTGCTGCAGCCGACGGCGACAGCGTTGCGGCGAAAGGAAGGACCGCCAGGATGAACGTGGCCGGGTAATCGAACAGCCCGTTCGGCCCCGGCGCCGTGAACGAGAGATCGTAGAGGGGCCTGCCGGCCAGCAGACGCCGCGCGGCACTGTCGTACATCAGGTAGTCGTAGCCCAGCGTGTTGCCGGCCGCAACGAGGATCGCGACGACAGTCACGATCGGGACCACGATCGCCAGCACCGGCAGGGCGGCACGACCGAGGCGGCGGCGCCGATCGACAGGTGTGACGCGCCAGATCACAGGTAGCTCGTCGTTGCCGCGACCCGCGTTCCTGCCGAGCACCCGGCCGCGGGCGCTGACAGGGTCGAGCCGCGTAGGCCGATCGTCGCCTTACCCATCTTGCGCCCGGGCGCCATCATGCGGCCATCCGGTTGAGGGACGCGCGTCCGGCAATCGCGCCGGGGCGAGAGGAGAGAGGACCATCGATGGGCCAACCCTGGCTTCGCGGGCTGGATCGCCGCGTCTCGACGCGCACCTGGCTCGTGGTGCTCGTGGCCGGGCTGTCGGTGTGGGTTGTGCCCGCGGTGGCGATGGGCATCTCGACCACCTTCAACGACTGGACGATCTACCGCGAGGCGGCCGCGCTCTGGCGTGCGACCGGATCGCCGTACGAGGTGCTGCCGGCTGCATGGGACCCGGACCTCTTCCACCCGTACCTCTACCCGCCGACGAGCTGGCCGTTCCTGGCGATCGTGGACATCGTCCCGGCGGGGTTCCTCGCACTCGGCCTCCTCCCCTTCTTCGCCGTGAGGCCCCGCCGCTGGGCGTCGCCGTTCGTGGCGGCCCTCCTCTTCGTCGCGGCGGTACCGACGATTTTGCTCGGCAACGTCAACGCGCTGATCGCGGGCGCACTCGTCGTCGCCTTCCTTCCCGGCATCGCCGGCGGGATCGGCCTCGCGGTCGCGGTCGCCTTCAAAGCGTATCCCATCGTCCTGATCCCGCTGCTCTGGGGAGACCGCAGACGGATGCTCGCCGCCGCCGGGCTCCTCGGCATCCTCGCGCTCTCGGGGACGGTCATCTGGGGACCCGACAGCTGGGGGGCCTGGCTGAGCACCCTCACCACGGAGGGCAGCTACGTCGATTCGATCAACCCTCTCTCCGACAACCGCCCTGCGAGCCTCGCGGTTGCCGCATGTGGTCTCGCGGTGGGACTCGTGCTCGGATCGCCGGCGCTGGTCCTTACCGCCTCGATCTTCGCCAGCCCGGCCACCTCCGTCCACTACCTCCTGACGGTCGCCGCCGGGTTCGTGAGCGAGCCGCCGCTCGCAGGCAGGGCGGGGCGGCGGCGCATCGGTCCACTCGCGAAGCCGCGGCCCGAGCAGGACGCCGAAGAGGTCCGTGCGTGACGAACTCGAAAGGCCGGGCATCCGAAGCAACTCCAAGCTCAGTGGCGGCGCCGAACGCCGCGGTGGATCAACGGGATCCGGAAGAGATCCCACGCGACACGCAGGGCCAAGCACGGGGCGCGGATGCATGCGCGAGCCGCGCTTGTCGGACCACTGGATCGGCACGATCGCCATCCGGTACCCCCTGCGGCGGGCGAGATAGATGATCTCAACGTCGAAGACGATGCTCGTGATCCGCTGGTGGCCGAACAGGTCGTGGGCAACCTCACGGCTGAAGCCCTTGAAGCCACACTGGGTGTCCTGCACGGGGCCGACGGCCCAGACGGAGGCCAGCGCATGGAAGGCGCGACCCAGGAAGCGCCGGTACCCCGGTTGCGACCTGCGCATGTCGCGGCCATCAGGCTGGATCCGGCTGCCCAGCACGACATCGTGATCCTGGAGCATCTCGTACAGGATTGGGATCTGGTCGGGCGGCGTCGCGAGGTCCGCGTCGGTGAAGATGACCGCGTCCGTGTCGGCGGCGAGCATCCCCGCGCGCACGGCCGATCCCTTGCCGCCATGGGGGATGCTGAGCAGCTCCAGGGTGGTCCCGTCGGCCGCGGCGGACCCGCCGCCCTCGGGCCGCGCTCGCACAAGCGCCGCGGTGCCGTCCGTGCTCCCGTCGTCGACCACGAGGACGTGGACGTTGGGCGGCAGGTGCCCCGCGCCGGGCGCACCCTCGCGACCGCGATCTGCGCGGCGACGCAGGTACCCGAACAGCTCGTCGAGGGCCGGCTCGAGGCGGTGCTCCTCGTTGTACGCGGGCAGGACGACGGTCAGGCTGCGCGAGTCCATGGCGCGTCAGTCTATCGGCTATGACCGTGTCGTCACCCGACCGGAGTGGGGTTTGATGTGTTCATCCGTACTCAGCCCGAATGCTCGGGGCGGAACGGGTCCGAACGAGGGGGACGATGGCAACGAGCAGGCTGAGGGCCGTCACCCACAGCGTCGGGTTGGCGATCACGATCGCGGCCACGAGAAGAGGCTCACCAACCCGCGGCCGCAGCCGGCCGGCGGCCACCGCCAGGCAGATGCCGAGGATCGCCCGTGGCCAGAACGGCACGGGGAAGATGCTCGCCCCGACATGGCCAGCGGAGCCCGCTACGACGTCGACGAACTCGCGCCATGCAGCCGGCGAGATCGCGACGCTGATCGCGAGAAGGACCGCCCCGACAAGAGACGCGACCGCCGCGTCCCGCCACCGCCCGCGCGCGGCGAGGTAGAGGATTCCGAGGGCCGGGGTCATCTTGATGGCCGCCCCGACCGAGAACCACCAGCCTCCACGCCGGAGCCCGAGCACGATGAACACGGCGAGGACGAGGTGGACGTTGCGGAACCAGAGCTCGACGGCGACCGGCACGAACGCCAGGAGCGCCAGCGCGACGAGGACGTTTCGCCCGCCGAGCCAGAAGAGGCACGCCAGGAGCAGCACCGTCCAGCCTGCGACGAACGCCGCGTCGGGCAGCACCAACGTCAGCGGGGCGAGGACCTGCGCCAGGGGCGGGGGGTAGAAGTAGGCGTAAGGAGTCCCGGGGATGGCGTTCGGGTCGTAGAGCGGCTGACCGGCCACGAGTCGCTTGGCAGCCAGCCAGTACGCATACTCGTCGCTTGGCGTGCCCCATCGATAGACGGCAACGACAGCCAGCAGGCAGGCACCGATCCCCGCCAGCACGATCAGGGCGATCCTCGACCGCCGGTCGACGGGAAGGCCCGGGAGCAGGCGGGCAAGCGTCATTGTCGGGTGGGGCGCCGCTGCACGCTCCGGCGGATGAGCGGCGTCCGAAACAGATCTCCGCCGCCGGGCGCGCCCTCGCGACCGCGATCTGCGCGGCGACGCAGGTACCCGAACAGCTCGTCGAGGGCCGGCTCGAGGCGGTGCTCCTCGTTGTACGCGGGCAGGACGACGGTCAGGCTGCGCGAGTCCATGGCGCGTCAGTCTACGGCGCCGGTCCCGGCGAGCGATCGACCGGAAGTCCCCCACCGTTCTGCCCCGCGGGGACCACTTGCGGTCCGGTGGCACGCGGTGTGAGGATCGCCAGCGTGAACGCACCCTCGTCCGCGCGGCGGGCCGCGTGGTCGCCCGTGGGCATCCTTCTGGTCGTCGGTGCGACCGTGGGCCTCGTCCTGCTGCTCGCCCTCGCCGTGTACCGCTGGAACGAGCTCGGCGATTCCCACGCCTACTGGCTGGCTGGCCGCGCCATCGTGGAGGGCCGCTCGCCGTACGAGCTGACCACGGGGCCCCAGGTCCCGTTCGCCTACCAGTACCCGCCGCCGATGGCCCAGGTGATGGCTCCGGTGGCCGCCGTGATCGGCTCCTGGACGTTTGAGTACCTGTGGCTCGCCCTCATGGGCGTCTGCCTCGCCTGGCTGGCGGGATGGCGGATCCTCCTGGCGCTCGCGCTCGTCGCGGTGCTCCCGGTCACGATCGAGTTCTGGTATCGGAACATCGACCTCCAGCTGGCCGTCCTCGCGGTCCTGGCGATCCGGCGCTGGCCGGCGATGTTCGCGGTGGGGGCCGCCATCAAGCTCTCGCCCGGGGTCGGGATCGTGTACCTCGCGGCCGCGGGACGGTGGCGGGCCGCGGCCGGTGTGGCCGCCGTCCTGGCCGCGATCTGCGGCGTCAGTTGGATCCTTGCACCGGACCTGTGGTCGGAGTTCGTCGGGCTCCTCGCGGCCCGGGGTCCGAGCGACGTTTCCGGGATCGTTCCGATCCCCTATGCCGTCCGCGTGGTGGCCGCGCTGATCCTGGCCGTGATCGCCGGGCGGCTCGGGGGTCAGCGCGGCGAGATGCTCGTCTTCGTCGCGATCGGCGTCGGTTTGCCCACCCTATGGCTGTCGGGCTTCTCGTTCTTCGTGGGCCTCGTGGCATGGCTTGCGGCGGATCGGCTCGACTACCTGCGGGTTCCGGAGCTGCGGACCTTGCGCAGACCCGGCCCGGTGCCGGTGCCGGTGCCGGGCCGGGGAAGGACGCACCGTGACGATGATTGCGCGGCGCGGCTCCCGTCCGAGCCGGCTGCTCCGCGCCGCGCTGGTGGTGCTCCTCGGCGTGGTGACCGGCCATCGCGCTCCTGAAGCTGGCATTGGTCTACCCGCCGCTTGTCGACCTCGAGATCCCGCTCCGTGCGGCCGAGCGCTGGATGGCGGGCGGGTCGCCCTACTTGGCATCGGCGTTCGCCCAGCCCGCCGGGTACGAGCTGCCGTTCTTGTACGCGCCCCCCACTCTGCCGTTCTTCGCGGTCCTCTCGCTCCCGCCGCGGGAGGTGGTCGCTGTCGCCTGGCTCACCGCGTGCCTCGCAGCGGCCGTCTTCGCCGTTCGTCGCCTCGGGGTCCCGTGGCCGCTCGTTCCGCTCATCCTTGCCTGGCCGCCGTTCGCCGAGGCCCTCCTGGGCGGGAATGTCCAGGTCTTCCTGTTCGCGGCGCTCGTGGCGGTCTTCTGGAGACGGGCGGCCGGTCGCCTGCAGCCGTGCGAGCGCGACGTCGCGATGGCCACGGGCCCGGTCCGGACCGGCGCGCTGGCGGCGTTCATCCCCGCCATGAAGATCTCGATCCCCCATGCCTGGGTCGCGGTGGCTCGGCAGAACCGGACCGCCGCTGCCGGAGGAGCCGCCACGGCGATCGCGATCGCCGTGGCGACGCTGCCCATCGTCGGCGTCTCTCTGTGGGGCGACTGGATCGCACAGCTCCAACGCGCTCTGGACGCGGGGTGGTCCAACGGTGGCTACCGCCTCCTGCCGCCAGCTGCTGCGGGGGTCGGCGCGGTCACCTGGCTTGTCGCGGTGCTGGCATGTCTCGTGGTCCCTCGCGGCCGCCTGGGAACGTGGGTCGGCCTGCTGTCCGTGCTCGGCGCTGCGTCGCTTCACACGTTCAGCCTGCTGTTCGTGCTGCCCGCGCTCCTCGTGGTGCGGCGGGAGGTCGCGCTCCTTGCGGCGATCCTCATCGCCGCCGGCAGCTCTCCCGGCCTGTGGGGCGGGGCGCTCGTCGTCGCAGTCGCGCTCGCGCTCGCCGAACGACGACCCGCCCTCCTGGAACAACCAGTTCAGCCGACCGGCGAGCTGGCTCCCGCCTGACGCTCGGCGTTCAGTCGGGAGGAGTGGACTGCCCTGGGCCGACGTCGCTGGACTGCGGCCCGGCCGCCCCCTGGAACCGATCCAGCCGGAGCGCAGCCAGCAGCCCCATGAGCATGTAGCTCAGCAGGCGTGGCGGGGCCAGCGTCGACAGCGTGACCGCCGCCGCCCAACCCCAGCGCGTCGGCGCCAGCCGCAGGGTCACGAGTGTGCCCGCGACGAACAGGCCCGCCCACAGGTACGGCGAGATCGCGTACGGCGAGATGTTGCGGATCTCGCCCACCCACCCGAGGCCGAGCGACTGCACGTAGTCGATCGTGGCCTGTGGTTCAAGCGCGAACTGGAGGGCAACGAGCGCGGTCGTCCAGCCCGCCAGCGCCGCCACCCTGCGCCAGTCGCGGCGCCCCACGAACCACAGGCCGGCCAGGAGCGGGAACAGCTTGATGTTCGCCGCAAGGGCGATCCCCAGCGGGGTCCCGATGGTCAGCAGGAGCGTCACGAGGGAGTGCGCCTGGGCGACCGCGAGGGTCCACCCGATCGGCAGCCCTAGGACCCCGACCGCGTACCAGACTTCACGACGTCGGATGCCGAGGAGCCAGAGCGTGGCGACGAAGCAGGCGACGACGATCACTTCCCAGATCGCAGCTGCGGCAGGGAAGGGCAGGAGCGCAAGCGGACGGAAGAGGATCGCGAAGAGCGGCGGGTAGAAGTAGGCCGTGTTCTCGTTGACATCCTGGAGCGGCGGATAGAGCGGCTCGCCGGCATTGAGCCGCGCGGCGGCGTCGTAGTACGCCCGCGCGTCCGCCAGCGGGTCCGACGTGAGGTGCATCCAGAGGGTCTGCAGGCCCACCAGGGCGCCCACGACCGCGACGGCGAACCAGGCGAGCTCCGCCCGCCTCTTGCGCCGCTCTGCCGCCGTCGCCGTCACGCGGCGGGCCTCCGGCCGAGCGGAGGAAGATCTTCGCGGAGCCGGATGATCGCCAGCAGGATCACCCACGAGTTGATCCAGATGATCGGAAGCGCGATCCAGACGGCCACGGGCACGAGCCAGCGCCGGCCGGTCCAGGCTCCGGAGGCGACGAGGACGGCTGCGACGGCCACCCGCAGCGGCAGCAGTTGGCTGCGCCCGGGGGATGCCAGCAGGAGGGCGATCCAGTCGGCCCAGGCGGTCGGGCTCAGGGCGTAGGAGAACGGGACGATGGCGCCCGTCACGCCCAGCGCCAGCGCGAAGTCACGCCACTCGCGGCGGACCAGGAACCAGCCGACGCCGACGCCAGGTGTGATCTTGGTGAGGATCGGGAAGGCCCAGGTCGCGGACATGCGAAATCCGAGCACTATCGCAGCGGCGATCAGGAAGTGGATGTTGCCGACGCAGAGCTCGTAGATGACGGCAGGGCAAGGATGGGGACCAGGGCCCATGGCCACGGACGAGCAAGCCACGCGCAGGTGGCGATCGAGAAGTGCCGTCCAGAGGGCGAAGAAGACGGCGAAGGGGAGCGCGGAGAAGGGCGCCATGATCTGCGCGAAGGCCGGCGAGTAGAGGTAGGTGGAGATATCGCCCACGCCCGAGCCGACGTAGGGGTGGGCCAGGTCGATGCCCCAGTAGGCGCGGGCGTCGACCCCAGCGAACTCCCACGGCTTGATGTCCTGGACGAAGAAGAAGTAGAGCGCCCGCAGGATGCCGACGGCGACCAATGCGTCGCGCGCCGGTCGCCGGTACCGGCCCAGGCGTTCGCCGAGGCCGGCCGGGAGGTCGGCGGTCATCGCGGGCGCCATCGTGGCTGCGAAGCCTGCAGCTGCGGGCGCCCCTGGGCGATCGGCCAGAGCGCCGCGAGGACGGCGAGACCGGCCGGCCACAGGGCAGGCAGCGCGAGGGTGGCCGCGACCGGGACCGTCCAGCGCCGGTCGGTCAGGCCGCCCCAGGCGACCAGCGCCAGCGCCGCCGGCAGGCGCGCCCAGAGTGGAATGGAGATGGAGAACTGGTTCGCGGGTGCCCCGGTGGCGGTGTTGCCGAGATTGAAGGCGAGCCAGTCCGCCCACGCCTGTGGATCCAGCGCGTACGAGACACCTGCGATGGCGCCGGTCACGCCGAGCGCGACCAGGAGGGGCTTCCACTCCCGGCGCACGGCGAACCACGCCAGCCCGACCCCCGGGGTCACCTTCGTCAGCAGGACGAACGACCAGGTCCACGGGTATCGGAAGCCCAGGGCGATCGCGGCGGCAAGGAGCAGGTGGATGTTCCCGTGGTACAGCTCGAGCGCGACCGGAGGGAACGCGAAGACGGACACGATCGGCCGGACCGGCCGCCCGCCCAGCCAGATCGCCGTCCCGACCAGGATGGCGGTCCACAGCCACAGGAACTGCCAGAAGGGGAGCGCGGCGAACGGAGCGCACATTCGCACGATCGGCGGCGAGTACGGGAACGCCCCCATCACGCCCCATGGCACCCCGTACGGGTCGGCCTGGTCGACCGACCAGTACGAGTAGGCGTCGAAGCCGAACGTCCCCGCCGAGGGCGCGATCACGAGGAAGAGGTAGGCGGCGAAGAGCAAGCCCGCCACGATCGCGCCGTCGATGACGGCGCGGCGGACCGGGGCGCTCGGGCGGGCGAAGGAGTCGAGGCGGGTTGCCACCGCGGCATCGTAGCGCCGCCCGGAAGCTGCCCGAAGGGCACCGATGGCCCATCCGTACCAGCCCGACGGTACGGGTCCGGCAGGGGGCCGGGTGGTGCTACCGTGCACCGCCGTGGGGACGCCGCTGGCCCTTTATGCGCTCGCGCTCGTCGTGCGGCTCGTGCTGCTCGCCGGCTTCGCCGACCCTGCCTACCCCGACTCGTTCTACTACGTGGACGTGGCGCGCAGCCTGGCGACGGGGCAGGGCTTCACGATCAACGCGATCTGGATCTTCCCCGAGGTGGGTGGGACGATCCCGGCGTACCCGACGCTGCCGGTCCCGTCGAACGCCCACTGGATGCCGCTGGCGTCGATCGTCCAGGTGCCGTTCATCTGGCTCCTGGGCCCGACGGCGCTCGCCTCGGCGCTGCCGTTCGCCCTGCTGGGCTCCCTGGCGGCCCCGCTCACGTGGGCGCTGGCGCGCGACGCGGGGGCGACCCGGCTGGTTGCCGTGGGCGCCGGGGTGCTGATCGCGATCCCCGCCGCCAGCGCCGTCTTCATGGCCCAGCCCGACAACTTCGGCCTCTACCAGCCGCTGGTCGCCGCGGCGCTCTGGATGGGCGCCCGGGGCCTCCGGGGCAACGCGCGCGCCTTCGCCCTGGGCGGCCTGCTCGTGGGCCTCGCCACCCTCGCCCGCAACGACGGGGTGCTGGTGGGGGCGGCCCTGGCGATTGCCTTTGCCTGGGACCGCTGGGCGGCGTGGCGCAGCCGCGGTGCCCGCCGGCCGGCCATCCCGGCCTGGGCGGCGGTCGCGTGCTTCGCGCTCTTCCTGGCGGTCGTGGCGCCCTGGCTCGCGCGCCAGCTGGCGGTCTTCGGGTCGATCTCGCCGTCGTCGGCGTCGGGGAAGGTCCTCTTCATCCGCTCGATCGAGGAGTGGAACAGCATCACGACGCCGGCGAACCTGGAATGGCTCCTGGGCCAGGGGCTGGGGCCCCTTGCTCACCGGCCGGGTCGGCGGCCTCGTGGCCGCGATCACGATCTTCTCGATCCTGGTCGGCGGGGTGGTGCTGGCGCCCCTCGTCGTGGTCGGCGCGTGGGCCCGGCGCCGCTCGCTCGACTTCGGGCCGTTCTTCGCCTACGCCGGCCTCCTGTTCGCGTTCTCCGCGCTCGTCTCCGCGGTCCACGTCCCGGGCGGGACGTTCATCCACTCGGCCGTGGGCCTCGCGCCGCACGCCTACGTCCTGGCGCTCGAGGGGATCGCCGTCGCCGTCGCCTGGGTCGCCGCCCGCCGCTCGACCTGGCGTGCCCCGACGGCCACCCGCGTCTTCACGGTGGCCGCGATCGGGATCGCGGTGGTGGTCGCCGTCGGGAGCGCCGTGGTCACGCAGGCCGCGTGGGCGGCGCGCCGCGACGACTTCCTGCTCGTGGACCGCGGGCTGGCCGAGGCGGGCGCGCTGCCGGATGATCGGGTCATGTCGATCGACGCCTCGGGCACGCTCTACTGGACCGGCCACGGGGGCGTCGTGCTGGTCAACGACCCGCTGGAGACCATCGAGGAGGTCGCCCGTGCCTACGACATCCGCTGGCTGGTCCTCAACCGGGCGGACACCGTGGAGGCGGTGGCCCCGATCCTGGACGGCGGCCCCCGGCCGGCGTGGCTGGGGCCGCCGGTGGCCGGCCGGCCGGCCCGCCAGCTGCCGGACGCCGCGCCGCTCCCGCCGGGCGCCCTGGGCGTCGCGCTCTACCCCGTCTGCCTGGACGCCGCCGACACGCGCTGCGCGGAGGCCACCCCGTGAGCCGCCGCGAGGCCTGGCTGAGCGCCGGCCTCGTCTTCGGCGTGGCGCTCCTCGTGCGCCTCTGGGCGGCCGGCCAGGTGCCGTTCGGGATCCCCGAGGACACGTCCTACTACTGGGGCGTCGCCCGCAACCTGGCCGAGGGCCGGGGCATCGTCACGGACGCCATCTGGTCCTACGCGACGCCGGCCCGCGACCCCGTCACCGGCGTCTTCGGCTTCTTCTTCCCACGCCCGGCCTTCGAGATCTGGCAGCCGCTGCCGAGCCTCCTGGGTCTCCTCCCGATGCTCGTCGCCGGCTCCACGGCCTACGCGACGACGCTCCCGGTCGCCGCCCTGCTCGGCGCCCTGGTCCCCGTGGTGGCCTGGCGGATCGCGGCCGACGTCGCCGAGGAGCGGTCGCTCACGGCCGAGCGCGCGCGGACCCTCGGGCTGGGGGCCGGGCTGGTGGCCGGCATCTCGCTGCCGCTGGTCCTGCCCTCGGCCCACCTCGACTCCGTGAACGCCTTCGCCCTGCCTGCCCTGCTCGCCTGCCTGCTGATGGTCCGGCTCGCGCGCCGGCCGCCCGAGCGCGCGCTGGACCCGCGCCTCGTGGGCCTCGGCCTCCTGATCGGGATCGCCGGCCTCGCCCGCAACGAGGCCGCCTGGGTGGGCCTCGCGTGGGCGATCGTGGCCGCCGGCGCCCTGCGCAGCCGCGGCTGGCCGGCCGTCGCCCGCGCGGTCGCCGTGCCCGGGCGTCATCGCCGTCGCGGTGATGGCCCCGTGGCTCGCCAGGAACTGGATCGTCTTCGGCTCGCCCCTCCCGGGCCAGGCGATCACCAACGCCTGGGCGATCAGCGGCACGGAGATCTTCGCCTGGCTGGATCCGGCCACCGCAGCCAAATACCTGGCGCTCGGCCCGGCCGCCTGGGTGGACCACCGGGTCGGCGGCTTCGTCCACAACCTCGTCTACGTCCTGCTGATCCCCGGCGCGCCGCTCGCGATCGTGGGCCTCCTGGCGCTGCCGTGGGCGGCCCGCTTCCGGGCCCTCCGGCCGTTGCTGATCCTCGCGCTCATCACGTTCCTGGTGACGACCCTGGTCTTCCCGATCCAGACCCGCTGGGGGACCTTCCTGCATGCGTCGATCCCGGCCGCCGTCCTGCTCCTGGTGGCGGGCCTCGCCGGCCTCGACGAAGGCCTGGCCTGGGTCGGGCGGCGGCGCGGCTGGACGCGCCCGGTCGCCTGGCTGGGCCCCCTCTTCGCGGGGCTGGGCGCCGTCCTCTTCATGGTGCCCGGCGTCATCGCCTACGGCAGCCAGGCCAGCGGGACCGAGGCCGCGTACGTGGACCTGGGCCGCCGGATGGCGGCCGCCGGCGTCCCGCTCGACGGGAGCTCGCCGGTGATCGCCAACCATCCGATCTGGGTCGCCGAGGTGCACCGGGTGGAGGCCCTGGGCCTGCCCGACGAGCCCGTGGCGAGCGTGGTGGACCTCGCCGGGGCGTTCGGAGCGCAGGTGCTGATCCTGGACGGCGGCCACGGTGGCTGGCCGGATCGGCTCGCTTCCGACCCGGATGCCGGCTGCCTCGTCCCCGTGGCATTGCCTCCACCCGCCGAGGGGGCGGCGGACGGCGGTGACGACGACTTCCGCGTCTTCCGGGTGGCCTGCCCGTGAGCGCCCGTATACTGGCCGCCAGATGAGCGCGGAGATCGGCGCCGGCGACGCGGCGACAGGGCGGTTCGACACCCTTCACGCGGAAGCGAAGGAGGCGCTCGCGTACGCGGCGAACACCCTGCGCGGCGTGACCGAGCAGTACCGCCAGGCCTTCCACGAGGACCTGGCCGGCTGGCACGAGGACCGCGACACCGTCGACGGCGTGGACCTGGGCGACATGCCCGAGCTCGACCCCGCCGCGCCGAGCACCAACGGCACCGACGGACCGGCCCCCGGTGCCGCCATCCTGGCGGCGGTGGAGGCGGCCGAGGCGGCGGCCGAGGAGGGCCGCGCGGCGGAGCTGCGGCGCCGGATCGCCATCCGCACGACGGAGCTGGGCGAGCGTCACACCGAGCTGGCGCGCCTGGAGCTGGCCGTCCGCGGCCTGGAGCGCACCTGGCTCTTCCTGGAGCGCGGCGACGCCTCGCTGCTGGCCGATCCGGCGGCGCCGGACCTCGCCGACGACCTCCAGATGCGCATCGTGGAGGCCCGCGAGGCCGAGCGGACGCGCCTGGCCCAGGAGATCCACGACGGCCCGGCGCAGGCGCTGGCGAACGCGATCTTCGCGGTGGAGTACATCGAGAAGATCGTGGACCGCGACCGGCCGGCCGCCCGCATCGAGCTGCGCCTGCTGCGCGAGCGGCTGCGCCGTGACCTGGGCGACGTCCGCACGTTCATCAGCCAGCTCCGCCCGCCGATCCTCGACGAGGTGGGGCTGGACGGCGCGATCCGCGATGCCGGCGACACGCTGGTCGCGCTGTCCGGCGTGGCGCTGGAGGTCGACCTGGCGGCGCCCACCTCGAGGCTGGGCGACGCCGAGCAGGTCGTGGTCCTGCGGGTGCTCCAGGAGGCGCTCCAGAACGTGCGCAAGCACGCCGGCGCCCGCCACGTCTGGCTGGCGACCCGGCTCGCACGCGGCCACTGGATCCTGGAGGCCCGCGACGACGGCCGGGGCTTCGATCCCGAGACGGTGAACACCCCCGGGCGACGGACCTTCGGGCTGCAGTTCATGCGGGAGCGGGCCGAGCTCGTCGGCGGCAGCTTCGAGATTCGCTCGCGGCCCGCGAACGGGACCGTCGTCCTGCTCGACATCCCCGTCGGTGAGAGAGGAGACAGCGCATGAGCTATTCAGGGCCGGACCGCCGGCGGGGTGGCCCCGACCGGCGCGCCGAAGGCGAGCGGATCCGGATCCTGCTCGTCGACGACCACGCCCTCGTCCGCGTGGGCATGCGGGCGATCCTGGAGCGGGAGCCGGACTTCGAGATCGTCGGCGAGGCCAACGACGGCCGCTCGGCCCACGACGAGGCGCTCGCGACCGATCCCTCGATCATCCTGATGGACCTCTCCCTGCCGCCTCCCGGCGGGATCGAGACGACGCAGCGGATCAAGCGCGACCTCCCGGCCACCGGGATCATCATCCTGGCGGCCGACGAGGACGAGGAGGCGCTCTTCCAGGCGATCCGCGCCGGCGCCGCCGCCTTCATCCTC
This sequence comes from uncultured Chloroflexia bacterium, assembly GCA_963713285.1. Classification (GTDB taxonomy): domain Bacteria; phylum Chloroflexota; class Limnocylindria; order Limnocylindrales; family CSP1-4; genus CTSoil-043. Next base: position 27,501 of record CAVQLA010000011.1, read on the forward strand.
AAGGACGTCGGCCCCGACGACCTGGTCACGATCATCCGGCGGGTCGCCACGGGCGAGTTCCTCATCAACGACAAGGTGTTCGCCAAGCCGGCGGTCGCCTCGCGCGTGCTCAAGGAGTTTCGCGAGCTGGCGATCTACGGCCAGGAGGCCGCCCCGATCTTCGCCCCGCTCTCTCCCCGCGAGGTGGAGATCCTGGACAACATCGCCCAGGGCATGACCAACAAGCAGGTCGCCTACCAGCTCTCCATCAGCGAGCAGACGGTGAAGAACCACATGAGCTCGATCCTGCGGAAGCTGGCCGTGAACGATCGAACGCAGGCCGTGGTGTACGCGATGCGCCAGGGCTGGATCCGGATGCCGGAGGACTGATCGCCCGTCATGGCCGACGACTCCGTCGCGTCCCCGCCTTCCGGCACGTCCGCGCCCGCGGCGCCGGGCAGCCGGGCCGCGCTCGTGGAGCTCCTCGACCGCGAGCTGGAGGGGCTCGCCCGCGAGCTCTCCGAGATCGAGATGCTCGTCGGGCAGTCGCGCACCGAGGCGGGGCGTCACGAGCAGAAGCGCGCCCAGGCCGCCGAGCGCCTCGCCGGGCTCGCGGAGCGCGGCACGCCCGCGGAGCTTGCGGACGCCAACGCCCAGCTGGTGACGCTGACGAAGCGGGCCGCCGTCATGGAGGCCCAGCTGGACGTCCTGGCGGGCAAGCAGAAGACGCTGGAGCGGTATCGCGACGGCCTGGCCCGCATCCGCGCGGCGGCCGGCGAGACGACGGACGACGGGGCGTCGGCGACCGGCGAGGCCGGGGAGGCGTCCCCGGCCCCGGGATCGGCCGGGTCGTCGCCGCCGTCGTCGCCTGCGGTCGGCCGGGTGGTCCTCGCCGCCCAGGAGGACCTTCGGCGCGACATCGCCCGGGCCATGCACGACGGGCCGGCCCAGAGCCTGACGAACATCGTCCTCCAGGCCCAGATCGTGGAGCGCCTCCTGGACCGCGACCCGGCGGCGGCGCGGGCGGAGGTCGGCGAGCTCATCGCGATGGTCCAGCGCACGCTGGAGGCCACGAAGACCTTCATCTTCGACGTGCGGCCCATGGTCCTCGACGACCTGGGCCTCGTGCCGACGCTCCGGCGCGTCGCCCGCGACCGGGGCCGGCGCGCGCAGGTGCCCGTCGAGTTCGAGTCGCTGGGCAGCGACCGGCGCCTCTCGATGGAGCTGGAGAGCGCGGTCTTCCGCGTCGCCGACGAGGCGGTGGGCGGGCTGGTGGTCGGCGGGCCCGAGAAGGTCACGATGAAGCTGGACTGGGGCGAGGAGCTGGAGGTCGCGGTCCGGGCGATCCATGCCGCGTCGGAGGAGCCGCCCGAGGAGGCGCCCCGGGCGGACATGCCGGCCGCGCTGCGCGCCATGGTCGACGAGCGGCGGGCGCGCGCCGTGGCCAGCGGGATCGTGGCCCTGCTGACCCCGGTGATCCGGCGCGAGATCACGGAGCGCGCCACCGCGGTCGGCGGACGCGTGGAGTTCGACGCCGACGGTCGCGGCGTGACGGCGCGCTTCCCGTTCCCGGCACCACCGGCGGCGCCGGCGGACGCATGATCGAGAGGCGCCGCGGGCGGGCCGCCGGCCAGGGGTTCGTCGAGTTCGGGCTGATCCTCGCCCTGGCGGCCCTGGTCGCGGTCGCCGTCCTCGTCTTCTTCCGGCCGCAGCTGGCGTGGGTGCTGAGCATGATCGGCAGCGAGGTGGACAAGACGGGCCTGGTGCTCACCGGGCTCGCCGTCCTCTGACCCGGGCCCGGACCCGGACCCGGACCCGAAAGTACCGGTCACCCGCCCCGTACGAAGTGGTGAGTGGCGGCCCTCGTGGCCGCGTCGCACACTCCGGATGCCCCGATCCCGGGGTGTGCGCACTCATCAGGGAGGCCTTCATGGCGCTCATCGACTACGTGCTCGGCATCCTCCACCAGGACGAGGAGGGCCAGGGGCTCGCGGAGTATGCCCTCATCCTCGCCCTCATCGCGATCGTCGCGATCGTCGCCCTCATCTTCCTGGGCGGCCAGGTCTCGAAGATCCTCTCGACGGTCGGCAGCTCGGTCTAGCTCCGGCTCCAGGCAGCGACGCCGGGTCCCTCGGGGCCCGGCGTCGCCCATTCCGGGGCCGGCGGGCCGGCGCGGGAGTGCACCACCGAAAGGTCCGGCCGTACTTGACACGGGCAAGGAGCGGCCCTACGTTTCGCACGCCGCACCTTCAGAACCGGCCACTTCATGGCCGACTCGCCGCGGCAGACGACACCATCCGGGGTCCCGGGGGGCCCCAGCCAGCTCCCGTGGAAGCGGGGGACTCTTCGAGGAAAGGAGGTGCAACCCAATGGCATATCTGTCCGGACTCATCTCGTATCTTCTGGACCGCGACGAGGAGGGCCAGGGTCTCGCGGAGTACGCGCTGATCCTCGCGCTCATCGCGATCGTCGCGATCGTCGCCCTCATCTTCCTGGGCGGCCAGGTCTCGAAGATCCTGTCCACCGTCGGCTCGTCCGTCTAGGACCCACCTGAGAGCAGGCCGCCGGGAGCTCCCGGCGGCCTGCTCTCTTCTCCGCCCCCGTCGGGGGGCTTCCACGGGGGATCTCGCCCAATGGATCCGGCTCCACGCCGGCGCTGGAGGATCAGACCGAACGACCAAGAGGCTGGCCAGGGCCTCGCCGAGTACGCTCTCATCATTTCCCTTATCGCACTTCTCGCCATCGCCGCCCTGGCCTACTTCGGCACCTCCGTCTCCGGTTACCTCAGCATGATCGGCACATCCGTCTGAGCATCGAGACCGGTCCGCCACCCGGGCGGCCGGTCTCGTCCGTTTCGAGGGCCGTCGCCATCCGTCGCGGCTGCCCGGGGATTCGTGCGGGGAATCCTGCCATTTGTTCCCAAGGGTCCTAGCCCTTTTGTATAGTCGCGCGGCCCTTGGCCGGTGCTAGAGTGGTGCCGCCTGTCACACGGCAACGGGGAGAAAAACCTTGAAGCGCAGCAATCGCCTGATCCTGTTGATCGGCCTCTTCCTGGCGGCAGTCGCGTTCGTCGGGATCATCCTCGTCCTTGGCGGAGGAGGTGGTACCAACGAGCCCGGTATCGACGCCACGAAGACGACGATGGTCGTCGCCGCGGCGGACATCCCACTGGGCGCGACGATCACCGCCGACCTCGTCGAGACCCAGGAGGTCCGGAACACCGAGCTTCCTGCGGGCGCCTACACGACCGAAGCCGAGGTCGTCGGTCGCGCGGTCACGACCCAGCTCACGAAGGGCCAGCTCGTCGACGCCAACGCGTTCTCCACGACGACCGTGAACCCGGACGTGGCCCGCCTGCTGGACGCCGGCCGTCGCGCCATGTCGATCCAGGTGGACCAGGTCTCCGGCGTCGGCACCCTCGTCAAGCCCGGCGACCGGGTGGACGTCGTGATCGGCATCTCCGGCGCCGACAAGTTCCCCGTCGTGACCACGGACCCGCAGACCGACCAGGTCTCGCTGGTGCCCGGCCTGAACGCGACGTCCGTCAAGGCGATCATCCAGAACCTGGAGGTCGTGGGGACGCTGCTGCCGCCGCCGAGCGGGGAGGCCCCCCCCGACGAGACGACGGACGGCACCGCCCCCGCCCTGAACGGGCAGGCCCAGATCGTCATCCTGTCGGTCTCCGCCCAGGAGGCGGAGGTCCTGCGGTTCGGCCAGATCGACGGCACGCTGACGCTCGTCCTCCGCTCCCCCGAGGACAAGGAGGCGCCCGCGGACGAGACCACCGGCATCACCCTCCGCCAGATCGTCGACAACTGGGCGGTGATCCCGCCGCAGGTCGTCGAGACGGTCCTCCCGAACCAGTAGCCCCGGGACCGACTCGCGGGGGGCGAGCCGCCGGGCCGCCCCGGCGCGAGCCACCCACCCGATCCAGCCCATCCAACCCACCTGAGGCGAAGGCCCACCGGCCGATGACCGACCAGATCCGCGTCCTGATCGTGGACGACATCCCCGAGACGCGCGACCACCTCACCAAGCTTCTCGGCTTCGAGAAGGACGTGGAGGTGGTCGGGGCGGCCGCATCCGGCGCCGAGGCGGTGGAGATGGCGGCCCGCCTGCTCCCGGACGTCGTCCTGATGGACATCAACATGCCCGAGATGGACGGGATCGCCGCCACGGAGCTCCTGATGGCGCGCGTCCCGAGCGCCTCGGTGGTGATGATGTCGGTCCAGGGCGAGGCGGACTACCTGCGCCGCTCCATGCTGGCCGGGGCCCGCGAGTTCCTGGTGAAGCCCTTCAGCTCCGACGAGCTGACGGCCTCCATCCGCCAGGTCTACGCCCGGGAGCGCGACAAGATCGGCCGGATGGCGGCCCTCCCCGTGGCCGAGTCTCGCGCGAACGCTGCGGCGCGCGAGCCGGGCCGGGTGGTCGCGGTCTTCAGCCCCAAGGGCGGCGTGGGGCGCACGACGATCGCCGTGAACACCGCGGTGGCCGCGGCCTCGGAGCCGGGTGCCGAGGTGGTCCTGGTGGACGGCTCGTTCCAGTTCGGCGACGTGGGCGTGCTGCTCAACCTCAACCCGAAGAACAAGTCGATCGCCGACTTCGTCCCCGAGCTGGAGGCGGGCGGCGACCCCGACTCCCTGGACAGCTTCGTGATCACCCACTCGACGGGCACGAAGGTGCTCCTGGCCCCGCCGTCCCCGGAGATGGCCGAGCTGGTCACCCCGGCGGCGATCCGGCGGGTGCTCGACGTCCTGCGGGCGCGGAGCGACCTGGTGGTCGTGGACTGCGCGGCGGCATTCAGCGATTCGACGCTGGCCGTGCTGGACACGGCGGACGTGATCCTGACGGTCCTCACGCTCGAGATCACGAGCATCAAGAACATGCGGCTCTTCCTGGAGGTCGCCGAGCAGCTCGGCTACCCCCAGGACAAGATCGAGCTGGTCCTCAACCGCGCCAATTCGGCGCTGGGCATCCGCGTCGCGGACGTCGAGCACTCCATCGGCCGCAAGGTGGACCACACGGTCGTCAGCGACGGCCGGAGTGTCGTGTACGCTCTCAACCGGGGCGTACCGTTCTTCGTCAGCAACCGCGAGGCACAGGTGTCGCAGGACGTCCTTCGCCTCGCCCGGGCGCTCCTCGGAGCGTCGGAGGCCGCGCCTGCCGAGGCGCGGAAGCCGGCGCCCCGGAAGTCGCTCTTCGCGTGGCGGTAGCAGGTCGGTGAGAGCTCCCGACGGGGAGCGTGAAGGGGTGGTTGGACGATGTCCCTGCTGAAGCGAATCGAAAGCGCCAGGCCCGGCAGTGCCGAGCCGGCGCCCGCGCCGGGAGGCCCGCCGGGACCGGCCGCGCCGGGCGCGCCGGCGGGCGGCGGCCAGGGCCTTGCGCCCGCGCAGCGCCTCCTGCCGACCACGCCCGTCCGCGAGTCCTTCCGCGACGTCAAGTTCCGGATCCAGAGCCGTGTCATCTCCGACCTGGACCCGAAGCTCGACCTCTCCAACCAGGTCGAGGTCCGCCGCCAGATCGAGGAGATCTTCGGCAAGGTCATCGACGAGGAGGGCCTGGCCCTCACCCGCGCCGAGCGGGTCCGGATGCTGGAGCAGATCACCGACGAGATCATCGGCCTCGGGCCGCTGGAGCCGCTCCTGCGCGACGAGTCGATCACCGAGGTGATGGTCAACGGCCCGCGCCAGGTCTACATCGAGCGGAACGGCAAGCTCGAGCTGACGAACGTCGTCTTCCAGAACGACGACCACGTCATGCGGATCATCGACCGGATCATCGCCCCGATCGGGCGTCGCGTGGACGAGTCCAGCCCGATGGTGGACGCCCGCCTCACCGACGGCTCCCGCGTCAACGCCATCATCCCGCCCCTCTCGCTCGTCGGCCCCGTCATCACGATCCGGAAGTTCGCCGCCTCCCCCTTCACGGTGGACGACCTGATCCGCTTCGGGACCGCGACCCCCGAGATGTTCGACTTCCTCAAGGCCTGCGTGGAGGCCCGCCTCAACATCTTCGTCTCGGGCGGCACCGGCTCGGGCAAGACCACGACCCTCAACGTCCTCTCCTCGTTCATCCCGAACGACGAGCGGATCATCACCATCGAGGACGCCGCCGAGCTGCAGCTCCGCCAGGAGCACGTGGTGACGCTGGAGTCCCGGCCGCCCAACATCGAGGGCCGCGGGGCGATCCCCATCCGGGAGCTCGTGCGCAACGCCCTCCGCATGCGGCCCGACCGGATCATCGTCGGGGAGTGCCGTTCCGGCGAGGCCCTCGACATGCTCCAGGCCATGAACACGGGCCACGACGGCTCGATGTCCACCGGCCACGCCAACAGCCCGCGCGACATGCTGTCGCGCCTCGAGACGATGGTCCTGATGGCCGGCGTCGACCTCCCGCTGCGGGCGATCCGCGAGCAGGTCGCCTCCGCCGTCGACCTGATCGTCCACCAGGCCCGCCTGAAGGACGGCACCCGGCGGATCACGAACATCACCGAGGTCCAGGGGATGGAAGGTGACGTGATCGTCATGCAGGACGTCTTCATCTTCGAGCAGACGGGTGTCGTCGAGGGGAAGATCCAGGGCCGGCTCAAGCCGACCGGGATCCGCCCGAAGTTCGTCGAGAAGTTCGAGGTGATGGGGATCCACCTGCCGCCCGGACTCTTCGGCTTCGTCTACTAGGCGGCGGGAGGGCACGCCGTGCTGCCGACCATCGTCATCGCCGCCGTCGCGGCGGTCGCCATCCTCCTCATCGCCGTCGGGATCGCCTCCAGCGGCCGCGGGACCGGCGTCAGCGCGCGCCTGGAGCGCTATGCCTCCGGAAACAAGGAGGAGGAGAAGGCCGGAACCGCGAACGCGTCCCTGGGCGATCTCATCAGCCAGAGCGCCGCGATCTCGCAGCTCAACAAGGTCGTCGAGCAGCGCGACTTCGGGACCAACATCGCCCGCGAGCTCGCGCGCGCCGACCTGAAGCTGAAGGTCAGCGAGTACCTCTTCATCTGGGTCGGCGCCATCGTCGGGATCCCGGTCCTCCTGTTCCTGGCGGGCTTCTTCCTGGAGGCGCTCCAGAGCCCGATCGTGTGGCTCATCGGCGCGATCGTCGGCTTCTTCCTGCCGCGCTGGTACGTGAAGCGCCGCCAGGGGAAGCGCCTGAACCAGTTCAACAAGCAGCTGCCCGACACGATCACCCTCATCGCCAACGCCCTGCGGGCCGGCTCGTCCTTCCTGCAGTCGATCGAGCTGGTGGTGCGCGAGGCGCGGCCTCCCATCTCCACCGAGTTCGCCCGCGTGATCCGCGAGGTCAACCTGGGCCTGCCGTTCGAGACAGCCCTGGAGAACCTGGTCCGGCGCGTGCGCTCGGACGACCTGGAGCTGATGGTCACGGCCATCTCCATCCAGTACCAGGTGGGCGGCAACCTGGCCGAGATCCTGGACTCGATCGCCTACACCATCCGCGAGCGGGTCCGCATCAAGGGCGAGATCCGCACCCTCACGGCGCAGCAGCGGATGTCGGGCTACGTGGTCGGCTTCCTGCCGATCGGGCTGGCCGGGTTCCTCTTCATCATCGCGCCCGGCTTCATGGAGCCGATGTTCAACCCCGACGTCAACATCGCGGGGATCCCCACGGGGGTCGTCCTCATCGCCATCGGCGGGTTCATGATGTTCGTCGGCTTCCTCTTCATCCGGCGCATCGTCGACATCGAGGTGTAGGCCATGGACTCCCTGGTCCCCGTGATCGTCGCCGGCGCCGCCGCCCTGGCGATCCTCTTCATCGCGATCGGCCTGGCCGGCTCCTCCAACGTGGATCCCGTCCAGGCCCGGCTGACCCAGCTGGGCTCCATGCAGGCGAAGAACCTGGAGGAGCTGGAGCTCCAGGCACCGTTCGTCGAGCGGACGATCCGCCCGCTGGCCGGCCGGCTGTCCGGCACGGTCTCCCGGTTCACCTCCACGTCCTTCACCTCGAAGACGGAGAAGAGCCTGGCGATGGCCGGCAACCCGGGCGACCTCCGGGTTTCCGACTGGCTGGGCATCAAGGCGATCTGCGCGATCGTCTTCGCGATCCTCTTCTTCCTGGTCTTCTTCTTCGTGCTCAACACCGGGTTCCTGCTCGCGGTCGCCCTGGGCGTGGCCGGCGTCGCGTTCGGCTACATCGCGCCGGAGTTCTGGCTGGGCCGGCGGGTCAAGGCGCGCCAGAAGGCGATCATCATGCAGATCCCGGACGCCCTGGACCTGCTGACGATCTCCGTCCGGGCGGGCCTGGGCTTCGACGCCGCGCTCGGCAAGGTGGTCGAGAAGATGGTGGGCCCGCTGGTGGACGAGTTCCGCCGGGCGCTGGCCGAGGTCCGGGTCGGCAAGGCGCGGCGCGACGCGCTGCGCGACATCGTCCCGCGCACCGAGGTGCCGGCCCTCACCAACTTCATCGGCGCCATCATCCAGGCCGAGCAGCTGGGCGTCTCGATCAGCAAGGTCCTGCAGGTCCAGTCGGAGCAGCTGCGGATCGAGCGCCGCCAGCGCGCCGAGGAGATGGCGGCGAAGGCGCCGATCAAGATGCTCTTCCCGCTGGTCGGGTGCATCTTCCCGTCGCTCTTCATCGTCATCCTGGGCCCGGCAATCATCCTGATCATCGACAACCTGGCCGGACCCGGCGGCCCGGGCAGCTAGACGCTGGAGCCCCGCCTGCGCGCGCTGAACGCGAGCCGGGAGTCCGTGCTCGCGGAGTCGCTCGAGGTTGCCGAGTCGTTCGGCGGACGCTTCATGGGCCTCATGGGGCGGGCGGCGCTGCCGGCGGGTCGCGGGCTCTGGCTCAGGCCGGCGTCCAGCATCCACATGCTCTTCATGCGCTTCCCGATCGACGCGGTCTTCCTGGGCAAGCCCGACGCCGGCGGGGCCCGGCGCGTCGTCTCCGTGCGAGCCGGCCTGCGCCCGTGGGTCGGCGTGGCCTGGTGGGCACGCGGCGCCGACGGCTGCCTGGAGCTCCCCGCCGGCGCCGCGGCGGCCTCCGGGACGATCGCCGGCGACCTGGTCCGGCTCGAGGAGCTCGCGACGGGCGGGTGAGCCGCCGATGAGGCGCGCGTGGACCGCCGGTGAGCGGCCTCCCCCATCCTGCCGGAGTGCCCGGCATCCACATCCTCCGCTCGCTGCGTCCCGCATCGCTGCCGGGACGCCTCCTCGACCTCGCCTTCCCGGCGACCTGCGCCGGCTGCGGCCACGAGGGCACGCCCCTCTGCGAGACGTGCGGGCAGGCCCTCGCGGTGCGCGCCGGGGAGCCGGCCGGGGTGCCGCTCGGAATGCCGTCCGACGTGCCGCTCCCCCTCGTCCAGCTCGAGTGGTGCGCGCCGTACGGCGGCGTGGTGCGCAGCGCCCTCCACGCGCTCAAGTACGCCGGCGAGCGCCGCCTGGCACGCCCCCTGGGAACGGCCGCGGCAGCGCGCTGGCGGGAGGCCGGCATCGGCGGCGACCTGCTGGTCCACGTCCCCGTGCATGCCGCGCGTCGCGCCGCCCGCGGCTACGACCAGGCGGAGCTGCTGGCCCGGGCCGCAGCCGGGGCGCTCGGGCTTCCGGCGGCGCCGGCCCTGCGGCGTGACCGCGCGACGGCCCCCCAGTTCGAGCTCGGCCGCGACCGCCGGGCCGCCAACGTGGCGGCGGCCTTCGCCGTGGATCCGGCGTCGGCGCCGGTCGTCCGGGGCCGCTGGGTGGTCCTCGTCGACGACGTGGTCACGACCGGCGCGACGCTCGGCGCCTGCGCCGAGGCCCTGCTCGACGCGGGGGCGGCGGCAGTCTCGGCGCTCACCGTCGCCCGCGAGGCATGACGCCTCGATGAGCGCCCCGCCGTCGGGCGGGACGGCCCCCGAGGTTCGGGACGCACGGCGGTCGAAGACGCCGGGGGCCGCCGATATACTCGACGGAACGGGCTGCTGCCGGAAACCGCGTCCCGCGGATCGGCCGGCCCGCGCGCACCCTGGAGGTCTGCCGTGAGGACGATCGTCAAGGGCAAGAACATGGACGTCCCGGATGCCGTGCGGCAGTACGCCGAACGGAAGACGCGACGCCTCGAGCGCTTCCTCGACGACCGGACCGACGCGATCATCGAGCTCTCCGTGGAGCACCACAAGAGCGCCGACGACTCGCGGATCGCGGATGTCACCCTCGTCATCGACGGCCAGACGATCCGCGGGCGGGCGGACGCGTCCACGTGGGAGGCCGCGATCGACGAGGTCGTCGACAAGGTCGAGCGCCGGGCGGTCGATCACCGGGAGAAGCCCCGGGTCCGGGCGCGCGGACCCGAGGAGAAGGAGATCCTTGCCCGGATCGCCGACGGCACGGCCGACGCGGGCCGCGAGCGGCGGGTCGTCAAGACGAAGCGGTTCGCCATCGAGCCGATGTTCGAGGAGGACGCCATCGCCGAGATGGAGACGTTGGGCCACGCGTTCTTCATCTTCGTCAACGCCGAGAGCGAGCGGCTCAACGTCCTCTACCTGCGCCAGGACGGCGACTACGGGCTGATCGAGCCGATGGTCGTCGGCGAGTACATGCCCGGCCACGGCACGAAGGCCGCCGGCAAGCGCTGACGCCCGCCGCCGGCGCTGAGGCCCGCCGCCGAGGGCTGAGGCCCGCCGCCGAGCGCTGAGGCCCGCCCCACCGGGGTGCCGAGGCGTCGGGCATTCCTGCGACGTCCCGCCCCGAGCGGGCGCGAACGGTACGATGCCGGGCACGATGCCCGCCTCGCACCGCGCTCTCGACCGCCCTCCGGCCCCGGACGTCGTGCCGCCGCGCTCGGCGCTCCCCGACGGCCGGCCGCTGGGCGCGCACCTGCCGCTCGGCGACGGGATGGTGCGCGCGGTCGAGCGGGCCCACGCCATCGGGGCGGACGCGCTGCAGGTCTTCGTCGACAACCCGACCGCCTGGAAGCGGCGCGCCGAGCCGCCGGCCGAGCTGGGCGCGTTCCGCGAGCGCCTGGCCGCCCTCGGGATCGGGCCGATCGCCGTCCACGCGTCGTACCTCGTGAACCTCGCCGGCCCGGCCGAGGACTTCTTCGAGAAGTCGGTCGCCCTCCTGGCCCACGAGATGGCCGTCGCCCCCGACTACGGCGCCCGGTTCGTGAACGTCCACGTCGGGAGCCACAAAGGGGCCGGGGTGGAGTTCGGGATCGCGCGGGTCGTGGATGGCATCGTCCGCGTGCTCGCGGCCGCGGCGGGCGAGAGCGGCGCCGCGGGCGGCGCCGGTGCGGGCGACGCCGGTGCGGGGGGGCTCCCGCTGCTCGTCCTGGAGAACTCGGCCGGCAGCGGGGACGGGCTGGGGACCACGGCCGAGGAGCTCGAGGCGATCTTCGAGGCGGCCGCCGCGCGGGGCGTCCCCGAAGCCGCCCTGGGACTGTGCCTCGACACCGCGCACCTGTGGGGCGCCGGCCTCGACGTGGCCACGCCCGAGGGCGTCGACGCCGTCGTGGCCGAGGTGGAGGCGCGGATCGGGCTGCGGCGGCTGGTGATGGTCCACCTCAACGATTCGAAGGCAGCCCGCGGCTCCCGGCTGGACCGCCACCAGCATCTCGGTGCCGGGGAGATGGGTGACGGGACCGGCCTCGCGCGGCTGCTCACGCACCCGGCGCTGGCCCACGTCGCCTACTTCCTCGAGACGCCGGGCATGGACGAGGGCTACGACGCCGTCAACATGGAGCGCGCCCGGCGCCTGGCCGCGGGGCGCCCGCTCGATCCGCTGCCGCCCGAGGCGTTCGAGCTGCGCGGCGCCCGCGCGCGGACCCCGGCGGCCTGACGATTCGTCCCCCTCAGCGCGAGACCCTGCGACCGCGGCACGCAGCTCCCGCGCCCGACGCCGGAAACGAGCGAACGCCGGCGCCCCAGTACGCCGGCGTTCGCTGTCCCCGAGACCCGGGAGAGGAGGGACCTCCCGGGACGGTCGTGATGATTGCGGCTAGGGCCTCCCTGGCGGGCGCCGGCTCAGCATCGGTGCCGGGCGGACGGTGGAGACACGCCGGTCCGTCGGCAGGCCGACGACCGAGGCGAGCGGGGTGGGGGCCTGGCGGGACATCGGGCGGTCGGGCAGGCTGGCCGGCCGTCCCGGGACGACCGGGCGGGCGTACCGCCGCATCCGCACCGCGAGGTAGTACTCCATGATCTGGCGGACCTGCGGCTCGCCGAGGGCTTCGTCGCCGCGCAGCGCGTACTCGACGCGGGCGGTCGGGTTGACGGTCGCGCCGCTCGACACCAGGCCCAGGTACTGCGGGGCGTCGGCGTCGTCGCGGAGCTCCCGCAGGCCGCGAGCCAGCTTGGTGGCCGTCCCCAGCGACGGGGTGCGGTCGCCGCGCACGAGGCGCGAGATGGTCGAGTGATCGACGCCCGACGCCTGCGCCAGCTGGCGCTGCGACATCTTCTTGGCCTTGAGCTGTGCGCGCAGCCACTCGTTGAAGGGGCGACCGTTCTGCTCAGTCATTCCCGTTGGGCGCTCCATGGGTCGGCGCGGAAGGTCCGCGTGGAGCCCACTATCGAGAGTGGCGCGTTCGGGAACCATGACCCGTTGGTACTCCGGGTCATGGCCGTCCGGCCCCCCGGGTACGGGGCCCCAGGGCGGGGGTCAGGCGGGGCGTCAGGCGGGGACGGCGAACCCCTCGGGAGCCGGCGGGACGCGCCCCTCGCCGCGCGGCTTCGGCGACAGCACGTAGGCGATGGAGCCGAGGACGATCACCGAGAAGACGCTGATCACCCGGTCGAGCAGCGCGATGGCCGTCGCCTCGGCGAGGGGCACGTTGTAGACGAGGGTCAGGACGCCGATGATCCCGGCCTCCACGATGCCGAGTCCGGCCGGGCTCAGGGGGACGGCGGTGAGGAGCGACCCGATGAGCGCCACGAAGACGGCCCCCGAGATGCCCAGCGAGACGTCGGGGAACCCGAGCGCCTGGACGACGAACCAGAGGCGCAGCGACTCGGTCATCCAGATGAGGCCGGTGATCACCAGCAGCCGCGGGAGCGCCCGCAGCCCGATCGCGCCGAAGACGCCCTCCTCGAAGCGCTCGTAGAGCTCGAGGATCGTCTGCTTGCGCGGGAGCGGCAGCGCGGCCAGCAGCCGGCCGCCGACGTTGCGCAGGAACAGGAGGCCCAGGGCCAGCACGACCATCACGCCGATGCCCAGGCCGACGACGACCTGGATCTCCGGCGGCAGCCCGCCGCGGAAGCTCCAGAACCCTGCGGCGAGGCCCAGGATGACGATGACGAAGAGGTCCAGCACGCGCTCGATGAAGACCGTCCCGAACGTGCGCGACAGCGACGCGTCGCTGTTGATCTTGAGCAGGTAGGCGCGGTAGACGTCGCCCAGCTTGGCCGGCACGACGCAGTTGACCAGCCACGACAGGAAGATGATCTCGGTGGCGTCCTTCGTGGGGCAGTAGAACCCGGTGCCCCGCAGGAGGAGCGCCCAGCGGTAGCCGCGCAGCGGGAAGCCCAGGTAGTAGACCGCGAAGGCGGCGAGGACCAGGAGGGGGTTGGCCGCCGCGATGAGCGCCGGGACCTTCTGGAGGACCTGCCAGTTGAGGCCCACGAACGTGACGATGACGCCGAGCGGAACGGCGATCGAGATGAGTGTCCGCGGCTGGCGCAGGCGCCGCCCGAGCGAGATCTGGTCGGGCGTGACCTCCCGCTCGACGGGCGGGGCGCGCCAGCGCCGGGCGGGGGCGGGGCGCTCACGGGCGCACGCGCCCGCGGCCGCGGGCGCGCTGCACGAGCTTGGCGAGCGGCGTGATCGTGCGGGCGAAGTAGGTCGCGCGGCCGGGGACCAGGCTGGCGGTGGCCAGCGCCGCCAGCAGCCCGGCCGGCGTCGACGGGTCGCCGACCAGGCGCGTGGCCGCCACGCCGACCTCCAGGACGGAGTGCGCGTCGGAGACGGCGACGCCGGGGATGCCGGCCGTGCGGGCCAGCTCCGCGGCCTGCTCGTTGCCCTCGCGGAAGACGACCCGCGCGTTGAACGCCTCCACCCAGTCCACGAGGCCGGCGAGCGCGCGGATCTCCTCCTCGGCCTTGCCCACCGACCCGCGGTAGCGGTCGAAGGGGTGCGGGATGCCCACCAGGCCGCCCTGCGCCCGCGCCCGGGCGATCGTCTCGGCCGGCGAGAGGCCGGGCGGGATCGCCTCCTCGAGGAAGAGGCAGACCAGGTCGCCCCCGGCCGTCTTGACCTCCTCGCCGACGATCACGGTGATCCCCGGGATCGCCGCGTCGCGGGCCCGCAGGGCCCCGTCGATCCGATCGTGGTCGGTGATCGCGAGATGGGTGATCCCCCGGTCGCGGGCCGCCCGCACGACCGCCAGCGGATCGGCGAGGGAATCGAAGCTGGCGTTCGTGTGGCAGTGGAGATCCATGAAGGCGGCCCCCGAGGCGTCGCCGAACGCCGGCGCCGTGCCGGCGCGCGACCCCGGGTCGCCTCCCGCGGGCGCCGCGCCGAACCCCCCGTCGTCGCCCATCGAGCCGGTCAGACCTGCTGGACGAGGGACTTCTTGAAGAAGTCGAAGTGCTCCAGGGCGAGGCCGGTGCCGAGCGCGACGCAGTTGAGCGGGTTCTCGGCGACGTGGCAGGGGACGCCCGTCACCTGGGTGAGAAGCCGGTCGATGTTGCGCAGGAGGGCGCCGCCGCCGGACATCACCATGCCTTTGTCGATGATGTCGGAGGAGAGCTCGGGCGGCGTCTGCTCCAGGACCCCGCGCACGGCCGCGACGAGCTGCTGGAGCGGCATCTCGATCGCCTCCATCACCTCGGACGAGGTGATGGGGATCGTGCGCGGCAGGCCGGCGATGAGGTCGCGTCCGCGGACCTCCATCTGGAGCTCGCGCTCCAGGGGCAGGGCCGTCCCGACCGCGATCTTCACCTCCTCGGCCGTCCGGTCGCCGACCATCAGGTTGTACTTCTTGCGGATGTACGAGGCGATCGCGTCGTCGAAGCGGTTGCCGCCCACGCGCAGGCTGTTGCTGACGACGATCCCGCCGAGGGCGATGACGGCGATCTCGCTGGTGCCGCCGCCGATGTCGATGATCAGGTTGCCCGACGGGCCGCTGATGGGGACGTTGGCGCCGATCGCGGCGGCCAGCGGCTCCTCGATGAGGAACGCCTCGCGGGCGCCGGCCTTGAGGGCGGCATCGCGCACGGCGCGCTTCTCCACCGACGTCACGCCGGCCGGCACGCTGATCATCACCTCGGGCCGGCTCAGGGAGATCGTCCCCTTGCGGGCCCGGCCGATGAAGTAGCGGAGCATCGCCTCGGTGATGACGTAGTCGGCGATGACGCCGTCCTTCATCGGGCGGATCGCCTGGATGTTGCCGGGCGTGCGCCCGATCATCTGGCGGGCCTCCTCGCCCACGGCGACGATCCGGTTGTCCTCGCTCACCGCCACGACGGACGGCTCCTGGATGACGATGCCGCGGCCCTTGACGTAGACGAGGACGTTCGCGGTGCCGAGGTCGATGCCGATCTTCATGAAGGCGTGCTGCTCACCTGCTCGGGGAGGCGCTCGATCCGGGCGCCGAGGTCGTGGAACTTGCGGTCGATGTTCTCATAGCCGCGCTGAACGTGGTGCGCGCCGTGGATCGTGGAGGTGCCGGTGGCCGCCAGGGCCCCCAGGATGAGGGACGCGCCCGCCCGCAGGTCGCTGATGTCGACCTCCGCGCCGCGCAGGTGGCCGGGCCCCGTGATCTCCGCGTGGTGGGCATCGAGGATGGCCACCGCGGCCCCCATCTTGCGCAGCTCGCCGAGCCACTCCAGGCGGTCCTCGTAGATCGTCTCGTGGAGGCGGCTCGTGCCGGCGCAGCGGGTCATGAGGACGCTCGCCGGCGACTGGAGGTCCGTGGCGAAGCCGGGGTACGGGGCCGTCTCGACGTCGATGGCGCGGTAGGCGCCCTCGCCGGGCGGCAGCCCCTCGACCTCGATCGTGTCGACCCCGCAGGCGACCTGGACGCCCATCCGGCCCATCGTCTCGGTGAAGGCGCCCAGGTACTCGCAGGGGGCGCCCTCGAGGGTGATCCGTCCGCCGGCGACGGCCGCCGCCACGACGAACGTCCCGGCCTCGATCCGGTCGGGGACCACGCGGTGCTCGGCCCCACGCAGGCGCCTGCGCCCCTCCACGACGATCGTGTCCGGGGCGGTGCGCTCCACGGCGGCGCCCATCTTCTGGAGGAAGGCGACCAGGTCGTCCACCTCCGGCTCGCGGGCCGCGGGGCGGATCACCGTGCGGCCCTCGGCCAGCGTCGCGGCCAGCATGGCGTTCTCGGTTCCCATCACGGACACGAAGGGGAACGTGACCTCGGCGCCGCGCAGGCGGCCGGGCGCCTTGGCGAGGTAGTAGCCGTTGCGGTACTCGATCTCGGCACCGAGCGCCCGCATCGCGTCCACGTGGAGGTTCACCGGGCGCCGGCCGATCCGGTCGCCGCCCGGGTTGCTGATGATGACGCGGCCGAAGCGGGCCAGCAGCGGGCCGAAGAGGATGAAGCTGGCGCGCATCTTCGCGGCCGCCTCCAGCGGCACGAAGAGCCAGTCGACGTCCCCCGCGGCCACCTCGTAGACGCCGTGCGCCGGGTGGTCGACGACCACGCCGAGGTCGCCCAGCGTCTCGGCCATGACGCGGACGTCCTCGATCTCGGGGACGTTCGTGAGGCGGCAGCGCTCGCCGGTCAGCACCGCCGCGGCGAGGAGCTTGAGGGCGGCGTTCTTGGCGCCGCTGATCTGGACCGTGCCGGACAGCGGCCGGCCGCCCTCGACCCGGAAGACCTCCCGGGTGACGGGGGCCGGCGTGTACTCCCAGTGGAACGGGCGGGCGTCCGCCATGGCCGTCGTTCCGCGGCCGAGCCGGCGCTAGCCGCGCCGGCGCGGCCCCTCCCGGTGACGGCGCTCGGCGACGCGGATGCGGATCATGGCCGCCTGGAGGGCGGCCCGGGCCTGGGCGAGGTCGGCGGGCTCCACGAACCCGGCCTCGAGGGCGCGCTCGGCCTCGCGGCGGGCCTCCTGCGCCCGCTCCAGGTCGATCTCGGCGGCCAGGTCGGCGGTCTCGGCCATCACCACGACCTTGTCCGGCCGGACCTGCACGAAGCCGCCGACGATCGCGAAGGACTCCTCCGTGCCGCCCTTGCGGAACCGGAGCTCGCCCGCGCCGAGCATCGAGAGGAGCGGGGCATGGTGCGGGAGGATGCCCAGCTCGCCCTCGCTCCCGGGCAGCACGACCGTGTCGACGTCGTCGCTGTAGGCCAGCTTCTCCGGGGTGACGATCTCGAGGCGGATGGGCATCTCGCGCTCCTAGCCGGCGAGCTTCGCAGCGTTCGCCCGGACGTCGTCGATCGTCCCGGCGAGGAAGAAGGCCTGCTCGGGGAGGCCGTCGGTCTTGCCCTCCAGGATCTCCTTGAACGAGGCGACCGTGTCGCGGATCGGGACGTAGACGCCGGGCCGGCCGGTGAAGACCTCGGCCACGAAGAACGGCTGGCTCATGAAGCGCTGGAGGCGCCGCGCGCGGGCCACCGTCGCCTTGTCCTCCTCCGAGAGCTCGTCGATGCCGAGGATGGCGATGATGTCCTGGAGGTCGCGGAAGCGCTGCAGGACGCGCTGCGTCTCGCGGGCGACGTCGTAGTGGTCCTGGCCGACGATGAGCGGGTCGAGGACGCGCGACGTCGAGGTCAGCGGGTCGACGGCCGGGTAGATGCCGAGCTCGGCGATGCTGCGCTCCAGCCGGATCGTCGAGTCGAGGTGGGCGAAGGTGGTCGCCGGGGCCGGGTCGGTGTAGTCGTCGGCGGGGACGTAGACGGCCTGCAGCGAGGTGATGGAGCCCTTCGTGGTGGAGGTGATCCGCTCCTGGAGGGCCGCCATCTCCGTCGCCAGGTTGGGCTGGTAGCCGACCGCCGAGGGCATCCGGCCGAGGAGCGCCGAGACCTCGGAGCCAGCCTGCGTGAAGCGGAAGATGTTGTCGATGAAGAGGAGGACGTCGCGGCCCTCCTCGTCGCGGAAGTACTCGGCCATCGTGAGGGCGGTCAGGCCGACGCGCTGGCGGGCACCGGGCGGCTCGTTCATCTGGCCGAAGACGAAGGCGGTCTTCGTGATGACGCCCAATTCGGTCATCTCCTTGATCAGGTCGTTGCCCTCGCGCGAGCGCTCGCCCACGCCGGCGAAGACCGAGACGCCCGAGTGCTCCTGGGCGACGTTCCGGATCAGCTCCTGGATGATGACCGTCTTACCGACGCCGGCGCCGCCGAAGATCCCGACCTTCCCGCCCTTCTTGAAGGGGCAGATCAGGTCGATGACCTTGAGGCCGGTCTCGAAGACCTCGACGTCGGTCGTCTGCTCGTCGAAGGCGGGGGCCGAGCGGTGGATCGGCAGGACGTGCATGCGGTCCACGGGGCCCTTGCCGTCGATGGGGTTGCCCAGCACGTTGAAGACCCGGCCCAGCGTCGGCGCGCCGACCGGCACGCTGATCGGGGCGCCCGTGTCGCGCACCTCGGTGCCGCGCGCGAGGCCGTCGGTCGTGGTCATGGCCACCGAGCGGACCCAGTTGTTGCCGAGGTGCTGCTGCACCTCGCAGACGAGCGGCTCCACGCCGGGGCGCACGATCTCCACGGCGTTGTAGATCCCGGGGAGCCGGCCGGGCGGGAACTCGATGTCCACGACCGGGCCGGTGATCTGGATGACCCGGCCGGTGGCTGCGGGTGCGGCGGTCGCCATAGGTACGTCTGCCTCCTGCCGGTCGTCAGCGCGCTCGGGCGCCGGACGCGATCTCGATCATCTCGCGGGTGATGTTGGCCTGGCGGACCTTGTTGTAGGAGAGCGTCAGGTCCTCGATGAGCTCCTCGGCGTTCTCGGTCGCGTTCTTCATCGCCACCATCTTGCTCGACATCTCCGAGGCGGTCGTCTCCAGGATGGCCTGGAAGACGCGGGTCGCCACGTAGCGCGGCAGGATCTGGCGGAGGACGGTGGCCGGGTTCGGCTCGAAGATGAACTGGTTGCCGGGGATCCCGTCGGTGTCGGTCGACGGCTGGATCGGGAGGAGCTGCTCCAGCACGGGGCGCTGGACCAGGGTCGACACGAACTTCGGGTAGACCAGGTCGATCTCGGCGTAGGTCCCGGCCAGGTAGTCGTCGGTGATGAGCCGGGTGAGCGGCGTCACGTCGGCGAAGCTGGGCCGGTCGCCGAAGCCGGCGAAGTGCGCCTCCATGGGCACCCGCGCCCGGCGCAGGGCATCGCGGCCCTTGCGCCCGACCGTCACGACGGTCAGGTCGCCCTCGTGGTCGAGGATCTCCTTGAGCGCGAAGCGGGTCGTGTTCGTGTTCAGCGGCCCGGCGAGGCCCCGATCCGTCGTGATGACGACGAAGAGCCGCCTGCCGCCCTCGCGCCGGGCCAGGAGCGGATGGGTCTCCGCGTCGAGGACGGCGGCGAGGTCGGAGAGGACCTCGTCGATCTTCTCGCTGTAGGGGCGGCTGGAGAGCGTGGCGTCCTGGGCGCGCTTGAGCTTCGACGCGGCGACGAACTGCATCGCCCGCGTGATCTGCTTGATGTTCTTGACGGCGCCGATGCGCCGCCGGATGTCGCGCTGGCTCGCCATGCTGCCTCCCCGGCCCCGCTCGCCTAGGCCAGGAAGGAGGCGCGGTAGGCCGCGACCGCGTCGTCGAGGCCCTTCGCCGTCTCGTCGTCCAGGGTCTTCGTCTCGCCGAGCTTCGCGAGGAGCTCGGGCCGCTCCGCCTCCAGGAAGCGGTAGTAGCCGGCCTCGAACTCCTTCACCCGCGCGGTCGGGATGTCGTCGACGGCGCCCTTCGTGGCCGCGTAGAGGATCGCGACCTGCTTCTCCACGGGGAGCGGCTGGTACTGCGGCTGCTTGACGATCTCGGAGAGCTTCTCGCCGCGGGTCAGCTGGTCGCGCGTGGCCTTGTCGAGGTCGGACGCGAACTGGGCGAACGCGGCGAGGGCGCGGTACTGGGCGAGGTCCAGCTTGAGCGGCCCGGCCACCTTCTTCATCGCCTTGGTCTGCGCCGCCGAACCGACGCGGCTGACGGAGATGCCGATGTTGAGCGCGGGCCGCTGGCCGGCGTTGAAGAGGTCCGTCTCGAGGAAGATCTGGCCGTCGGTGATGGAGATGACGTTCGTCGGGATGTAGGCCGACACGTCGCCCGCCTGGGTCTCGATGATCGGCAGGGCGGTGAGGGAGCCGCCTCCGTGGTCGTCGCTGAGGCGCGCAGCGCGCTCCAGGAGCCGGCTGTGGAGGTAGAAGACGTCGCCCGGGTAGGCCTCGCGGCCGGGGGGCCGGCGCAGGAGGAGCGCCATCTCGCGGTAGGCCCAGGCGTGCTTGGAGAGATCGTCGTACACGCACAGGGCGTCCTTGACGAGGCCCGGCTGGCCGGCGATCTCGACGCCGTTCTCCATGACCTCCTCGCCCATCGCCACGCCGCTGTACGGGGCGAGGTACTGGAGCGGGGCGGGGTCCTCGGCGCCGGCGACGACGACGATGGTGTGCTCCATCGCGCCGTACTTCTCGAGCGTGGCGACGGTCGACGCCACGGTCGAGAGCTTCTGGCCGATCGCGACGTAGATGCAGACGAGGCCCTTCCCCTTCTGGTTGATGATCGCGTCGATCGCGATGGCGGTCTTGCCGGTCTGGCGGTCGCCGATGATCAGCTCGCGCTGGCCGCGGCCGATGGGGATGAGGGCGTCGATGGCCTTGATCCCGGTCTGCACCGGCGTGTCGACGCCCTGGCGGACGATGACGCCGGGGGCGATCCGCTCGACGGGGCGGGTCTTCGTCGCGGTGATGGGGCCCTTGTCGTCGAGCGGGCGGCCCAGCGGGTCGACGACGCGCCCCAGCAGCTCCGGCCCGACGGGGACCTCGACGACCCGCCCGGTCGTCTTGACGACGTCGCCCTCCTTGATGGCCGTCGCGTTGCCGAGGATGACCGCGCCCACGGTCTCCTCTTCCAGGTTGAGGGCCATCCCGAACACGCCGCCGGGGAACTCCAGGAGCTCGGAGGAGAGCGCGCCGGCCAGCCCGTAGACCTGGGCGATGCCGTCGCCGACTTCGACGACGGTCCCCACGTTGCGCGTCTCGGCGGTCTCGTCGAAGTTCTCGATCGAGGACTTGATGATGCTGATGATCTCGTCGGATCGGATGGCCATGGATCGTGCTCCAGTCGGTGGCGGCTGGCCGGCGGGCGACCGGCGCGGCGCGGGGGCGGGTCAGCGGGCTCCTGCGACGATGCGGTCGCGGAGCCGCTCCAGGCGTCCCCGCACGCTGGCATCGATGAGTCGGTCGCCGATGCGGACCGTGAGGCCCCCGATGAGGTCGGGGTCCACGCTGGTCGCGATCTCCGGCCGCGCACCGGTCATCTCCCGGACGCGGACGCCGATCGCCTCGAGCTCGGCGGGCTCGAGCGGGACCGCGCTCGTGACGGTCGCGACGACGACGCCGCGCTCCCGGTCCACGAGCCGCTTGTACTCCGCCGCGACGGCGGGCGTGACGGACAGCCGCCCACGCTGGGCGAGGAGGGCCACGAGGTTGAACGCCGGGGGCGTGAGCCGGGCCTCCAGGAGCCGGGCCAGCACCTCGCGGCGCGCGGTGAACGGGATGGCCGGGTTGTCGACGGCGCGCGCCACGTCCGGGTCCGCCACGACGTCCGCCGCGAGGCGGAGGTCGTCGGCCCAGCGGTCGAGGGTCCCGTCGCGACGGGCGATCTCGAACGCGGCCTCGGCGTAGCGGCGGGCGGCCGTCGACGGGCGGGGCATCAGGCCCGACCCTCCGGGGTTGCGGTCTCGGCGAGGAACTCCTCGACGAGGCGGCGCTGGCTGGCGCCGTCCATCGACGCGCGCACGACGCGCCCGGCCGCGCTGATGGCGAGGTCGGCGACCTCGGCCCGCAGGTCGGCGATGGCGCGTCCCTTCTCCGCCTCGATCTCGGCGGCGGCGCGGGTGCGCATCCGCTCGAGCTCCTCGCGGGTGGCGGCGATGTCGGCGTCGCGCGTCTCCTGGGCCACGCGCTGGGAGCGCTCCATGATCTCGCGCGCCTCGCGCCGCGCGGCGGCGATCTCCTCGGCCGCGGTGGCCGAGGCACGCTCGAGGTCGAGGCGCGCCTGCTCGGCGTCCTTGAGGCCCTGCTCGATCTTCGCGCGACGGTCGTCGAGGGTCTTCGTGATCGGCTTCCACGCGAAGAGGGACAGGATCACGAGGAACAGCACGAAGTTGCTGGCGGCGACGATGATCCAGAACAGGTTGACCTGGATCCCGGCGCCCTCCGTCGCGGCCACGGCGCCCGCGGCGGCGGCGATCGCGGAGCCGGCCGCGTAGAAGTCCACGGCGTTCTCCTCCGGTGCGGGGGCGGCCTACGCGGCCGTACCGCCGCCGAGCAGGATCGCGAGGATGCCGACGACGACGGCGAGGACGCCGAGGCCCTCGGCGAACGCGGCGCCGATGATGAAGGTGGCGCGGATCTGGGGCGCCGCCTCCGGATTCCGCCCGATCGCCGCCGTGGACATCCCGGTCAGGATGCCGACCGCGAGGGCCGGGCCCAGGACGCCGAATGCGGCGAGGCCCGCTCCAATGTTCTCCATCGTGTACCTACCTCCTGCCTCCCGGCGCCCGTCTGGTCGGGCCGGCCCGGTCGATCCGCTGGTTGATGCCCTCAGGCCGACTGGCCGTGGGGGGTGAGGCTCTCGAACGTCGGGCCCATGGCCCCTGCGGGCATGTCCTCCACGAGATCGTGGGCCTCGTCGTGCTCCTCGTGATGGCCCTCGATCGCGAGCATCGTGAAGATGAGCGTGAGGACCGAGAAGATGAGCGCCTGGACGAACCCGACGAAGGTCTCCAGGCCGATGAGCGCGACCGGGATGATCGCGATCGTGAGCGAGGTGATGACCGCGAGCGCCAGCTCGCCGCCGTAGATGTTGCCGAACAACCGCATGGCCAGGGTGATCGGCTTGACGAACTCCAGGATGAACTCCATCAGGCCCACGAAGAGGGCGATGAGGCCGGCGGCCGCGCCGTTCTTGAACTCGCGGAGGCTGAAGAACTTCCCGAGGTACCCGCCCACGCCGAGGTGCCGGACGCCCGAGATGTGGAAGGTGAGGAAGCTGACGATCGCCAGCCCGAAGGTGACGTTGATGTCGCTGGTGGGGGCCCGCAGCTGCTCGATCTTGCCGACGGGCGGCACGAGGCCGCTCCAGTTCGACAGGATGATCAGGACGAAGAGGCTGGCGAAGAGCGGGATGAACCCCTTGGCCTTCGGTCCGCCGAGCGAGGTCCCGAAGCTCGAGAGCGCCTCGTAGACGTACTCCACGGCGTTCTGGAGGGGCCCCGGGATCTCGCGCCGACGGCGCGTCCCCGCCAGGACCAGGACGATCCCGATCGCCATCACGATCCACATCGTGAAGAGCGAGCTGCTGATGGTGACGTCGAAGGTGATGAGGGAGGTCGCCGGCGGGCTGTCGGGGGTGGGGTCCCAGACGACGTGCGGCAGGATCGGCTCGATGTTGCCCTTGATCGCGTCCGCCGGCCACGAGTACGGCGCGCTGGGGTCCTCCTTGTTGACCGGCGGGAAGGCGATGAAGGCCAGCACGTCGACCACGATGACCGCCAGCATCGCGAGGAGCAGGATGTTGCGGCGCCGCTTCGAGGCCGCCTTCGGCGCCTCGGCGGGGATCGCCGCCGTCTCCGGGTCGCTCGTCACGTCTGCTCCACGCGAAGGGGCGCGACCGTCGTGGTCGCGCCCGCGATGCTCATTCGTCCGCGCTGGCCAGGAAGCGCCTGATCAGCCGAAAGACCACCGTCCATCCCGCCGCGAGCCCGACCAGGAAGCCGCCGAGGGTCACGAACGGGACCGTCCCCAGCTGCTCGTCGGCCCAGTAGCCGAGGAGGACGCCGCCGAGGTTGGTGACGAGCAGGATGAGCCCAACCTGGGAAAAGAGTGCGAAGTACGCACCGGCTCGTCCGAGCCCGCTCATCGCCAGCCTGTCACGGCCGCGCGAGTATAGCAAAGGGTTGCGGCACGGTTCGCGAGGCGCCCGGCCCGCGGGCCACGGACGGCCGGGGGGCCGGATCCTCTACGGGACCGGCGACGGCGTCGGGGCCTCCGCCGGGGCCTCGGTGGCGGGTGGGGGCGGCGGGACGACCACCGGCGGCTTCGGCGTCGGTGTCGGCCGGGGTGTCGGCCGGGGTGTCGGCCGGGGCGTGGGCCGGGGCGTCGCCGCCGGAGCCGGGGTGCGGGCGGGCGTGGGTGCCGCCGTCGGCGCCGGCGTCGGGGTGGGGATGGCCGTCGGGGTCGGCGTCGGGGTGGGGATGGCCGTCGGGGTCGGCGCCGCCGTCGGCGGAGCGGTCGGGGTGGCCGCGGGGGCGGTGGGGGCCGCCGCGGGGGTGGGCGTGGCTGCCGGAACGAAGGTGGCGGCCAGGACGTCCCCCTCGCCCGCCTGTATGGGCGGCCAGAGGGTCACGATGGCCAGGATCCCCGCCACCCCGGCCAGCAGCACCGCCGAGGTGTCGCGCCAGAGACGACGGCGCGGGGAGACCACCCACTGCTGCGCGACGTGCGCCGCCGGCTCGGGACGCAGGCCCCCGGGCGCGGTCGGAAGCTCCGGGGGCTCAAGGGTGCGGCCCGTCAGCCAGGCGAGTCGATGGAGCGCCACCTGGCTGCCCGCGGCGGCGTCGGCGTCCTCGGCCGCGCGACGCCGGGCGCGGCTGGTCCGCGCCCCGAGTGTGAGCAGGAGGAGCACGCCGGCGAGCACCGTGCCGACGGCGAGCAGGAGCTCGTTCGTCATGGCCGCCCGTCCCGTTCCGCCCGCCCGGCCGGTTCGGCCCGCCCGGCCGGGGCGCCCGGCGCGTCGTCGCGCGCGGCCCGGAACGCCTCGGCCGATCCCGACCCGATGATCGTCTCGCCGA
The DNA here is from genome assembly GCA_963713285.1 of uncultured Chloroflexia bacterium. Taxonomy (GTDB): domain Bacteria; phylum Chloroflexota; class Limnocylindria; order Limnocylindrales; family CSP1-4; genus CTSoil-043. The sequence continues at coordinate 52,354 of CAVQLA010000011.1, forward strand.
CGACCAGCCGGCGGTCGTCCGCGGGATTCGCCTCGTAGCGGCCGCCGTCCGTCAGGACGGCCAGGACGAACAGCCCGTGCGCGCGGAGCGCCGCGACGGTCGCGCCGTCGAGGCTGTCCCCGGCCGTGACGTGCAGCTCCTCCAGGCTGAACGAGAGCTCGCCGTGCGAGAGGGCCGCATCCAGGAAGTCGACGACGCGCGGCCGGATCGCCAGCTCGGCGAGGCGCCGGCCCGCCATCGTGTAGGGCGAGACGATCCGGTCCGCGCCGGCCAGGGCCAGCTTCTCCTCGGCGGAGGGGGTGCTCGCCCGGCCGACGACGAGGAGACTGCGGTTCAGGGCGCGCGCCGAGAGGATCACGTAGACGTTCTGGGCGTCGGAGTCGATGGTGGAGATCAGGCAGCGTGCCCGCTCGATCCCGGCGGCCCGCAGGGTCGTGTCGTCGGTCGCGTCGCCCTCGATGACCAGGTGGCCGTCGGCGCGCGCGCGCTCCAGCGAGACCGGGTTCACGTCGATGACCGCGAACGGGGTCCCCTCGTGCACCAGCTCCCGGGCAACCGTCGACCCGACCCGCCCGTAGCCGCACAGGACGTAGTGGTCGCGCAGCGCTCCGACGGCCTTCGCCATCTGGCGGGTCCGGCTCCTTCCGCTCGTCGCCTCGGTGATGAGGTACTCGGTCACGAGGCCGACCGTCCCGAAGATCAGGACGACGCCCATGCCCGACATGATCATCGTCCAGATGCGCCCGGATGCGTCAAGGTCCCGGACCTCCTTGAAGCCCACCGTGGTGACGCTGATCACCGTCATGTAGAGCGCGTCGAGGAAGCTCCACCCCTCCAGGGCCATGTAGCCGGCCGTCCCGACCGCGATCGCCCCGGCCACGATCGCGACCCAGGTCCGCAGCCCGGGCGCGCCGAGGAGGACCCCGAGCACCTCCAGGAGGCCCGCGTCAGGTACCCGCCCGGCGGAGCCCGCTCGACCGCCTAGACCGCGCCGGGCGCCGAGCCGCGCCGCCATCCCGTGCCCGCGCCGGTCAGTCGACATCGGGCGCGCGGTCCTCGACCGCCCGGTCCAGGACGAGGATCACGACGCCGAAGACCAGGAATGCGCCCACGAACGCGTAGAGCTGGCCGGTGCCGGAGAGGACGAGCGACAGGACGCCCAGCCCGGCGCAGATGGCGTAGATCAGGAGGACGGTCTGCGTCTGGGTCAGCCCCAGGTCCAGCAGGCGATGGTGGATGTGGCCGCGGTCCGCAGCGAACGGCGAGCGGCCGCGGGAGATGCGCCGGACGATGATGTAGAACGTGTCGATGATCGGGACGCCGAGGACCAGGAGCGCGACCACGACCTTGGCGCTGCCCAGGATCGAGAGGAGTGCCAGCGTGTAGCCCAGGAACATGACCCCGCTCGTGCCGATGAAGATCGAGGCGGGGTGGAAGTTCCAGCGGAGGAAGCCGAGGAGCGCCCCCGCGAGCGTCATGCACAGGAGCGCGACGACCGGCTCTTTCGCCGGGCCGGTGACGCTGATGATCGCCAGGGTCACGGCCGCGATGAGGCCGACGCCCGACGAGAGGCCGTCCAGGCCGTCGATGAAGTTGATGCTGTTGATCATCCCGACGACCCAGACGACGACGAAGAGCGCGCCCCACACGCCCTCCAGGCGGATGACGCCCGGGCCGAAGGGGTTGGCGATCACGCCGACGGCGATCCCGAGACCCACGGGGATGAGGGCCACCGCGACCTGCCCACCGAGCTGCCAGCGGGCGCGGAGGTCGAACCGGTCGTCGGCCATCCCGACCAGCGTGGCCGCGGCGCCGCCCAGCACGAGCGCGAGGACATCGGGCCGGCGGAGGTCGTCGAAGGCGGGCCAGAGCCCGACGGTCGCGTCGGCGAGGAAGAGGCCGGCCGCCACGACGAGGAACGCGATCGCCACGGCGATGCCGCCCCCCCGGGGCACCGGGCTCGTGTTGACGCGGCGCTCCTCGGGATGATCGACCACGTCGGAGCGATGAGCGAGGTGCCGGATCACCGGCGTCAGGCCGAGCGCCAGGAGCGCGGCGGCGAGAAAGGCGACGACGCCCGGGACCAGGAGGCCCGTGTCGGTCACCGGGTCGCTCCCGGGCGGCGGTCCGTCACGCCTCCGGCAGCCCGGGGACCGGGAAGCGGGCGCAGATGTCGCGCACCTCGGCCGCGATCCGGGCGTGCTCGGCCGGCTCGTCCCGCGTGAGGAGCGCGTCCACGAGGAGCCGGCCGACGTCTCGCATCTCCCCCGGCCCGAAGCCCCGGGTGGTGGTCGCCGGCGTCCCGACCCGGATCCCGGAGGTCACGTTCGGCGGCGCCGGGTCGTAGGGGATGGTGTTCTTGTTCACGGTGATGCCGACGTCGTCGAGGAGCCGCTCGGCCTCCTTGCCGGTCGTCCCGAAGGGCCGCACGTCGATCGAGAAGACGTGGTTGTCCGTCCCGCCGGAGATGATCCGGCCGCCCCGCTCGGCCACCTCGGCCGCGAGCGTGCGGGCGTTCTCGACCGTGCGCCGCTGGTCGTCGCGGAACTCCTCGGTCGCGGCCAGCTGGAGCGCGACCGCCTTGGCCGCGATCACGTGCATCAGCGGCCCGCCCTGGATGCCCGGGAAGACGGCGCGGTCCACGGCGGTGGCGAGCTCGGGCGAGGCGAAGATGAGCCCACCCCGCGGACCCCGCAGCGTCTTGTGGGTCGTCGTCGTGACGAGGTCGGCGTGGGGAAATGGCGACGGGTGGACGCCGCCCGCCACGAGCCCGGCGATGTGCGCCATGTCGACGAGCAGGAGGGCCCCCGCGTCGTGGGCGATGGCCGCCAGGCGCTCGAAGTCGAGGATCCGCGAGTACATGCTCGCGCCGGCGATGAGCAGCCTCGGACGCAGCTCCGCCGCCTGCCGCGCGAGGGCGTCGTAGTCGATCTGCTCAGTGACCTGGTCGACGGCGTAGTGGTGCGCCTCGAACCACTTCCCGCTCAGGTTCACGGAGAGGCCGTGGGTCAGGTGCCCGCCGTGGTCGAGCCGCAGGCCCAGGATCCGGTCGCCCGGGGTCAGGACCGCGAAGAAGGCCGCCTGGTTCGCCTGGGCGCCCGAGTGGGGCTGGACGTTGACGTGGGCGGCGCCCGGGAACAGGGCGAGGGCGCGCTCCCGGGCCAGCCGCTCGACGACGTCAACCCACTCGCAGCCGCCATAGTAGCGACGGCCCGGCAGGCCCTCGGCGTACTTGTTCGTGAGCCAGGAGCCCTGGGCCTCCATGACCGCGGCGAACGTGTAGTTCTCGCTGGCGATCAGCTCGATCTTCCAGCGCTGGCGGTCGGCCTCGCCGCGCATGGCCGCCCAGATCTCGGGGTCGACCTCGGCGATCGACGTCCACGCGGAGCGCAGCGCGCCCGTCATGCTCACTCGCGATTCCTCCGGCCCGTGCGCCGGTCCGCTCGCCGTCCGGCTCCGCCATTCTCGCCCATGCGGCAACGCGCCGTCCCGCGCCGTTCCGGCCGCGACCTCAGGCGGGGCGGCGGCCCCCGAGGACGAGCTCTTCGAGGACCTGCGCGGCGCCCTCCTCGGCGAGCGGCGGGGCCACCAGGCGGGCCACCTCGCGCACCGCTTCGGGGGAGTCCGCCATCGCGACGCCCGTCCCAACCTCCTCGATCATCTCCAGGTCGTTCAGCTGGTCGCCGATGGCGAGGGCATCCCGCAGGTCCACGCCGAGCCGCCGGGCGAGGAACCGCACCGCCCGTCCCTTGTTGACGCCGGGCGCGAGGAACTCCAGGAACATCGGGTGGCTGACCGTGGCGTCGGCGCGGCCGGCGAACGCCTCCCGCGCGCCGGGCAGGGCGTCCGCCGCGCGGGGCGGCGGAGCCACGGAGATCACCTTCGTGACTGGGTGGCGCAACCAGGCGTCGAGGTCCGGCACCTCGACGACCCGCCCGAAGTTCCAGCGCGAGTAATCCTCCGCGTCGTCCGTGCCGGCCGGGATGACCATCCGCTCGAGGTGGTTGACGTGCGGCGCGAGGCCCTCGGCGCGGCACCACGCGAGGGCATCGCGGGCGACGTCGGCGGCCAGGGGGCGGTGCAGGAGGAGCCGGCCGAGCCGGGCGCTCCCCGGATCCGGCATCTCGCGGACCAGGGCGCCCTGGAGCCCGACGATGGGGTCCCGCAGCCCGAGCTCGCGGGCGTACGGCAGCGCCGAGCTGGTCATGCGGCCCGTCACGAGCGCCACGTGAACGCCGCTCGCGACGACGGCCCGGATCGTGGCGGCCGTGCGCGACGGGAGGCGCAGGTCCGCGCCGATGAGGGTGCCGTCCAGGTCGAGGGCGACGAGGCGGATGCGACCCCGGCTCACGCGGGACGCGCCGGGGCGGAAGCCGGGGTGGGCGGCGCGGCCGGGGTGACGGCCGGCGGCGTCACGACGGCGACGCGGGGACGGCCGGAAAGGTCCGGCTCCACGCGCGCGTCCCAGCCGGGCAGCCGTTCGGCCACCGCCGCGTGCAGCGCGCCCCCCTGGTCGCTGCCGATCTCCAGCAGCGCAACCCCGCCGGGGGCCAGCCGCTCGGGCAGGAGCGCGAGGAGGGCGCGGACGACGTCGAGCCCGTCGGGACCGCCGTCCAGCGCCGCCGGAGGCTCGAACGACGCGGCAACCGGGAGCCCGGGGACGTCGGCGGACGGGATGTACGGCAGGTTCGCGCAGACGACGTCGAAGCGGGGCGGCACGATGAGCAGCCCGGCCACCCGCCCGGGCGGCGGCAGCAGGTCGGCGCCGGCCACGGCGACGCGATCGGCAACGCCGTGGCCCACGGCGTTCTCGCGGGCCAGGTCCACCGCGTCGTCGGAGCTGTCGGAGGCGATGATCTCGATCTCGCCGAGCATCCGGCGCCGGCGGAGCGCGACGGCGAGCGCCACCGCGATCGCTCCGCTCCCGGTGCCGACATCGGCGACCGCGAGGGGCGGCGTCCCGGGCGGCCGGGGGGCCCGCGCGAGCCGGTCCGCGACCTCGCCGAGCGCGAGGTCGACGAGGACCTCGGTCTCGGGGCGCGGGATCAGCGCCCGCGCGTCCACGACGAAGGCGACCCCGTGGAACTCCTTGAGCCCGCGGATGTAGGCGACCGGCTCGCCGGTCGCGCGCCGCGCCACGGCCTCCCCGAAGGTCGCCGCCTGCTCCGGCCCGACCGGCTTCTCGGGGTGGGCGATCAGCGTCGTGCGCTCGACCCCCAGCGCGTGGGCGAGGAGGAGCTCGGCGTCCAGGCGGGGGCTCTCCGAGCCGGCCGCCCGGAGGCGCTCGACCGCGCCGGCCAGGAGCTCTCCGATCGTCGCCATCGCGGGGTCCGCGTCGGCACGGGCGCGCGCCCGCGCCCTACGCGGCGCCGTCCTCGCTCATGCGGCGCCGTCCTCGCTCATCAGGACCTGGAGCTTCTCGGCCTGGTCCGTCTCGGCCAGCGCGTCGATCAGCCGGTCCAGGTTGCCGTCCAGGACCCCGGGGAGGTTCGAGAGGTCCATCCCGATCCGGTGGTCGGTCACCCGGTCCTGGGGGAAGTTGTAGGTGCGGATCTTGTCGGCCCGATCGCCGGCGCCGACCATCGAGCGCCGGGCGACCGAGCCCGCCTCGCGCTGCCTGCGCATCTCGATGTCCTGCAGGCGGGCGCGCAGCACCGCCAGCGCCTTCGCCTTGTTCTTGTGCTGGCTCTTCTCGTCCTGGATCTCCACCACGAGGCCGCTCGGGAGATGGGTGATGCGCACGGCGGAGTCGGTGGTGTTCACCGACTGGCCGCCGGGCCCCGAGGCGCGCTTCACGTCGATCCGGAGGTCCCGGTCCTCGTCGATCGAGATCTCCGTCGCCTCCACCTCGGGCAGGGCGACCACGGTGGCCGTGGACGTGTGGACCCTCCCCGACGATTCGGTGGCCGGGATCCGCTGGACTCGGTGGGTCCCGCCCTCGTACTTGAGCCGGCTGTAGGCGCCGTCGCCGTGGACCTCGACGATCGCCTCCTTGACCCCGCCGATCCCGGTCTCGTTGAGGCTCATGACCTCGGCCCGGAAGCGGTGGCGCTCGGCCCAGCGGAGGTACATGCGGAGAAGGTCGCCGGCGAAGAGGGCCGCCTCCTCGCCACCCGCGCCGGCCCTGATCTCGAGGATGACGTTCTTGTCGTCGTTCGGGTCGCGGGGCAGGAGCAGGACCTTGAGCGCCTCGACCTCGGCCGCCTCGGCGATCTCCAGCCGCTCGATCTCCTCGCGGGCCATCGCCCGCATCTCGTCGTCGCTCTCCGCGTCGCGCATCTCGCGGGCGCCGGCGAGCTCCAGGCGGAGCTCCTCGAGGCGGCGGAACGAGGCGACGACCGGCTCGAGGCGGGCCAGCTCGCGGCCCAGGCGGCGCAGCGCGTCCGGATCCGACGAGGTCTCGGGCCGGGCAAGCTCGTCCTGGAGCGCCTCGTACTGGGCGACGACGGCCCGGAGCTTGTGGTCGAGCGAGTCCACGGGTCAGCCCTCGGCGGCGGCCGGGGGGGCGCCCGCCAGGACGAGAGGCGACCGTTCGATCGCCCCGCTGCCGGCCGGCAGCTCCTCGCCGTCGGCGGCCATCGCCTGCTCCATGCTCACGATCGCGACCTCGATCATGTCGTCGGTCGGCTGCTTCGTGGTGATCTTCTGGACCCAGATCCCGGGCTCGAAGAGGATCCGGACGAGGGCGTTGCCGCGGTGGCGCGCGCCGAAGCGGAGGAGCTCGTAGGAGACGGCGGCGATCACCGGGATGAGGATCACCCGGGAGAGGATCATCGCCAGGATGTTGTCCAGGCGGCCCACGATCGAGAAGGTCACGATCGAGACGAGGATCACGACCACCAGGAACTCCGTGCCGCAGCGTGGGTGGGCGGTCGGGTACCTGCGGACCGCGTCCACCGTCAGCGGATCTCCGGCTTCGAGGGCGTGGATGGTCATGTGCTCGGCGCCGTGGTACTGGAAGGTCCGGTGGACGTCCGACGTGCGCCCGATCACGATCAGGTAGCCCAGGAAGATGGCGACCTGCACGACGCCCTCGACGATGCGCTCCACCACCCCGGGCTGGCCGCCCGCCAGGAAGCGGGCGACGAGGAGAGGGACGAAGAAGAACAGGCCGAGGCCGAGCACCAGGGTCAGGCCGAGCATGATGGCCACGGAGCCCTTGCCGAGGTCGGCGGCGTCGGCGGGACGCCCGTCGGCGGTCGTGGCGGCGGGCAGCTCCTCGGCGGCGGCGACCCCCGCCGACCGGACCAGCCAGCGCGTCCCGACGACGAGCGTCTCGTAGAGGACGACGAGGCCGCGCATCAGCGGCAGCCTCGCCCAGCGCGTGCCGCGGAACCCGGTGCCCAGCCGCTCGTCGGACCAGACGATCCGGCCGTCGGGGTGGCGCAGGGCAACGGCGATCGCGTCGCGACCGCGCATGAGGACGCCCTCGATCAGGGCCTGGCCACCGTACGAGAAGCGAGCCATGGACGGAGTCTACCGGCCGGGAATCAGCACGGCGGGCCGGGGGGCCCGCCGTTCGATCGCCGTCGGTCGGGACGCGGTGACGCCGGCCGGCGGCGTCGGGTCCGTGGTCAGCGGCCGGTCCGTGGTCAGCGGCCGGTCTGGGCGCGGGTCATGCGGCGCTGGAAGCGCTCGACCTGGCCGGCGGTGTCCACGATCATCTGCTTCCCGGTGAAGAACGGGTGGCAGCTGCTGCAGACGTCGACACGGAGCGACTCGCGGGTGGAGCCGACCTCGAACTCGGTGCCGCAGGTCCCGCAGTGGACCTTGGCAAGGTAGTACTTGGGGTGGATGCCCTGCTTCATGGGAACCTCGGGTCGGTGCGTCAGGCGCCGGCGGCGGCGGTCTCGGCGGCGGCCGGGGCCTCGGCGACCACGGCGGCCTCCGTGGCGACCGCGGCGGTCTCCGTCTCGACCGGCACCACGCGGATCCGCTTCTTGCTGCGGGTCTGGTGCTCGAACCGGACGCGTCCGGTGACGGTGGCGAACACGGTGTAGTCGCGGCCGAGGCCCGTGCCGGACCCGGCCAGGAACGTCATGCCGCGCTGCCGGACGATGATCGAGCCGGCCGGGACGAGCTGGCCGTCGCCGACCTTCACGCCCAGTCGCTGCCCGACCGAGTCGCGGCCGTTCTTGGAGCTGGAGCCTGCTTTCTTGTGGGCCATCGATCAGTCTTCCTTCTTCGCGGCGCGAGTCCGCTTCGGCTTTGCCGGCGCCTCGGCGTCGGCCGCGTCGACCGCTTCGGCCGGCACGTCGGCCGTCTCGGCAGTCTCGGCCTGCGCGTCGGCCGTCTCGACCGCCTCGACCGGCGCGTCGACCGCTTCGACCGCCTCGGCAGCCTCCGCGGCCTCGGCGGCGGGCGGCTCGGCCTTCGGCGTCCGCGTGCGCGCCTTCTTCGGCGCCTCGGCCTCCGGGGCCGCCTCGGCGACCTTGGCCGCGAGGGTCGCGGCGAGCGCGGCATCGGCGGCGGCCTGCGTCGCCGCGGCCTCCTCGAGGCGCATGCGCTCGGTCTTCTTTGCCTCGGCCGCCTTCTTCGCCTCTTCGGCGGCGCTCTTGCCATTCAGGACCACGTCCGTGATGCGGAGCACGGTCTGCTCCTGGCGGTGGCCCTTCTTGACGCGGCGGCGCGCCTTGGGCTTGTACTTGAACGAGATGACCTTGTCGGCGCGGTCGTTGCGGAGCACCGTGGCGCTCACCGTCGCGCCGTCGACGACCGGCCGGCCGATCGCCGCCTCGTCGCCGTCCGCGACGAGCAGGATCCGCTCGAGCGTGATCTCCTGGCCCGCCTCGACCTCGAGCAGCTCGACCGCGAGCTCGGTGCCGACCTCGACGCGGTACTGCTTCCCGCCGGTCTCGATGACTGCGTACATGGGTCTCCGGGGTTGGGCCGTGGCGCGCGGGCGCGGGGGCCGCTGGTGAGGCGGCCGGGTTGGGGGCCGCGGGTGGCACAGCGAGGCGTCCGGTCCACCGGGCGCGAATGGGGAGTGTACGGCGAACGCCCGGATCCCGCAACCGCGCGCCCGGGCGCCGGAGCGGAGAGCCCGGGCGCCGGCGGTCAGCTCCCGGCCGCCCTCCAGCACCTCGTCGATTCAGGGCCCCGCAGGTCGCCGCCCCACCGATCGCCGCCCTACGCCAGGAGGTCGCGCCTCGCGAAGACCACCAGTGCCGCGATCCAGCCGCCCAGCGCCACGGCCCCGAAGACCGCGATCGATGTCCAGGGGGTCGCGCCGGTGTCGATGAGCTCCGTCACCGTGAGGTACTTGAACCACCCGAAATCGGCGAGCCAGGCGAGGTCGACCTGCAGCTCCGCCACGATGTTCATCAGATACATCGCGAGCAGCAGGCCGGCCGCCACCCCGGCGGCGACGCCCCGGCTCAGCGTGAGCGCGGCCACGAGCGAGGTGACGCCCGCGATCGCGCAGGCGAAGAGCCAGAAGACCACCGCCGAGGCGAGGAACGGGGCGACCTCGAAGCCGGCGCCCACGATCGCCCCGCCGATGAGGACGCTGGCAGGCGCCGCCAGCGCCAGGGCGGCGAGCACGGCGGCCTGCGCGACGATCGACGCCGCCAGGCTGCGGGTCCGCGTGAGCGGCGTGCCGAGCGTGATCTCGGTCCAGCCCCGCTCGACGTCGGCCGCGACGGGGCGCGTGGCGAGGATGATCGCCCCCATGGCGGCGATCACCGGCCACAGGAAGCTGCCGATGTAGGTGCTGAAGAAGACCCCCGGGTCGGTGAGATTGCCCGACATGCCGAAGGCGGCCATGAGCTCCTTGGGGAGGATCTTCATGTAGTCCTCGAGTAGCTTGGAGTTCTCCTCGAGGATCGGGAACATGGCGGCGATGGTCGCGCCGTACGCGAGGACGATCACGGCGAGCCAGAAGGCCACCAAGCGGCTGCGCCGGAGCTCGAGGCGGAGGGTGAGCGCGCTCATCGGGACACCTCCGCGGGGACGTTGGGGGTGGCCCCCTCGGGGGCGTCGGCCCCGGCCTCGGCCGCGACCCGGCCCTCGGAGCCGGCGACCCGTCCCTCGGAGCCGGCGACCGAGCCGTCGTAGTAGCGGAAGAAGATGTCCTCGACGTCGGGCGTCGTGATCGCGATGTCGCGAACGTCCAGCTCGGCGAGCCGCCGCAGGAGCGGGTTCACGTCGCCGCGCACCATCAGGTGGACGTCCTGGCCCGTGCTCGAGAGGACCGTGACCCCCGGGAGCGCGAAGGCCCCGTCGACGGCGGGCTGGGCGAGGAGCAGGTTGATCGAGCGGGTGTGGTCGCCGAGGAGCGCCGCCACGGTGGCGACCTTGACGAGGCGGCCCTCGCGGATGATGGCCACGCGGTCGCAGGAGCGCTCCACCTCGGTCAGGTTGTGGGACGAGAGGAAGACGGTGCGGCCGGCGGCGCGGGCCTCGGCCACGAGCGCCAGGAACTCGCGCTGCATGAGCGGATCGAGGCCGGTCGAGGGCTCGTCCATCACGAGCAGCGGCTCGGTCCCCATGAACGCCTGCACGACCCCCACCTTCTGGCGGTTCCCGCGCGACAGCTTCTTGATCGGCACCCCGGGATCGAGCTCCAGCCGCCCGGCAAGATCCCGCCAGGCTCCCCTCCGCAGGCCCCGGAGCGCGCCGATGTGGTCGAGCGTCTGGCCGGCCGTCAGCTCGCCGAGGTAGCCCGGGTCGCTGCCGAGGTGCGCCATCTGGCGGTGGATCGCCGGGGCGTCGCGCCAGGCGTCGAGGCCCCAGATCGTGGCCGACCCGGCACTGGGCCGGATCAGGCCCAGGAGCATGCGGATCGTCGTCGTCTTCCCGGCTCCGTTGGGGCCGAGGAAGCCGAAGACCTCGCCCTCCGCGACCGTCACGTCGAGGTCGAGCACTCCGCGGCGCTTGCCGTACCACCGCGTCAGGCCGCGCAGCTCGATGGCATCGGGCATGGCGCACCTCCGTTGGGTGTCGATCGGATCACGGTGCGCCGGGCGAGCCCCTGGCTGGTGGGCGTGCCCGCACCGCCAACGATCGAGAGTGGACCGGCGGAGCGTTGGGGGCGAGAGCCAACCGGCAGGATCGGGCGGGGCGGATGCCCCGACCGAGCGGCGGCGCCAGCGGGCGGGCGGGCGCTCAGACGCGCTCGGGCGCCCCAGGGTCGCCGGCCATGACCAGGCGCTCGCGCACCACCGAGCGCACGACGAGGGGCCCGGCCGGGGCCGGCGGCGTGCCGATGGTCGCGGCAGGCGGCGAGCCGATGGTCGGCACGGTGAGATCCTCGAGCGCGGCGACCACCTCCTCCGGCCGCCCCACCGCGTCGGGGGCGTGGCGCAGGCGCATCGTCAGCGTGACGCCGTCCGCGCTTCCGCCGCTCACCCGGACGTCGAGGAGAAGCGGCCGGAGATCGTAGGCCGTCGTCCGCTTCTCGCGGCGGCGCTCGCGGGGCAGCGAGCGTGCCTCCAGCAGCGCGAGCGCCGCGCCCTCCAGCGCCCAGCGGGCGGCCCCGGCGACGACCACGCGGTAGTCGGCGGCCACCGCCGCGGCCGGCGCGGCAGGGGCGCCGACCCAGACGTCGTGCAGGTCAACCAGCCGCCAGCCGGGAGGGAGCGCGTGGACGATCGCCGCGCGCACGTCGGCGATCGTCCGCCGCTCGACGAGGTAGGCATCGACGACCTCGCGCTCCCCGGCGATCCCGAGCGGGAGAGGCGCCGCCGGCGCCACGCGGACCCGGCTGCCCTCTCCGGCCAGCGGCAGCGCGGTCGAGCCGAGGATCGCGGCCCAGCTGCGTCCGCCGGGCCCGGCACCCCGGTCGGGCACGTCGGCCGCCGGCTGCGCCACGTAGAGGCGCCAGCGCTGGCGCGGGGGGTCGGAGGGGTTCGTCACTCTGCTAGTCTGCCGGAAGGATGGAGGCTCCCGCCGCGCCGCACGCGCCCACCCCCGCGCCTGCCGCCACGCAGGCCGGCCTTCCGGTCCCCTCGCGGCGTGTCCTCGTCCTCCTCGCCGGCACCGCCCTGCTCGCGGCCCTCTTCTGGTTCGGCCGCGACGTGCTGGCGCCGTTCGTCGTCGGGATCCTCATCGTCTACCTGCTCGACCCCCTCGTCGAGCGCCTGGCCCGCGTCACCGTCGCCGGACGCCGGATCCCCCGGGCGCTCCTCATCCTGCTCGTCTACGTGGCGGCGACGCTCGTCCTCGTCGAGCTGGCCCTGCTCGTCATCGGTCCCCTGCTCGAGCAGGTTCGCGCCCTCGTCAAGGATGGGCCCGGCTACGTGGAGGACCTCAACGCGCGGCTCGACGAGTTCCTGGGGTGGTGGAACCGCCTGGACCTCCCGGCCGACGTCAAGGAGGCGATCGACAAGGCGGTCGCCGACCTCCTCCAGAACCTCGGGTCGCTGATCCCCTCGATCCTCCGGCCCGTCTTCAGCTCGGTCCTCGGGTTCGTCGGCTCGGTCTTCGGCTACCTGATCATCCCGGTCTGGACCTTCTGGATCCTCAAGGACCGGCCGCTCATCGTGCGCGGCTTCGACCGCGCGGTCCCGGAGGCGTGGCGGGCCGACACGTGGGCGACGCTGGGGATCGTGCGGCGGGTCTTCGGCTCCTGGATCCGGGGCCAGGTGATCCTCGGCCTCGTCGTCGGCGTGGGGACCTTCATCGGGCTGATGGTGCTCGGCACCTTCGTCGACCCGGTCTTCTCGCGCTACGCGGTCCTGCTGGCGGTGATCGCGGGTGTCCTGGAGCTGCTGCCCGTCATCGGCCCGATCATCGCCGCGGTCCCCGCCGTCCTCCTGGGTGCCACCGCGGGGCTGCCGGGGATCGTCGCCGCGCTCCTCCTCTACTTCGCGATCCAGCAGATCGAGAACACGTTCCTCGTGCCCAAGATCCAGGGCGACGCGACCGACCTGCACCCGGCGGTCGTGATCTTCTCGCTGATCCTCGGCGGGGCGATCGCCGGGCTCCTGGGCGCGATCCTCGCCCTGCCGATCGCCGCGACGCTGCGCGACCTCTACATCTACGCGTTCCGGCGAGCCGGAGGGATGGCCCCCGCGGAGGCGGCCACCGGCAATGCGCGCGGCGCCCACGACGCGGGACCCGCCGGGCTCGAGCCGGACACGGCGGCCGACGGAGGCGGGAACGCCGGCGAGGCCGCGCCTGCGCCCGGGGACGGCGATGCGGCCGTCGGGGGCGAGCGGCCCGAGGGTGCGCTCTCCTAGGCGCCTGTCTCCGTGGCGTCCGCCTGCGCGGCGTCCACCTCCGCGGCGGCCCGCGGGATCACGACGTTGAGCATGATCGGCGCCACGACCGTCGTGAGCACGACCGCGACGAGGACGACGCTGAAGAGCGCCTGCGAGAGGAGGCCGAGGGCCAGGCCCAGCCCGACGACCACGATCCCGACCTCGCCGCGGGGCGACATGCCGACGCCCACCGTGAGCGCGCTCCAGCGGCCGGAGCTCCAGGCTCCGATCGTGCCCGCCGCGACCTTGGTGGCGACCCCCAGGACGGCCAGCACGACCGCCGAGATCGCGAGGCCCGGATCCGCCAGCGCCCCGAGGTCGAGCTGGGCGCCGGTCACGGCGAAGAAGAAGGGGGTGATGATGGACGCCAGCGGCTTGATGTCGTGCTCGATCTCGTCCTGGGCTTCGGTCTCGGCGATGATCAGGCCGGCCACGAACGCCCCGATGATCGCGGCCAGCCCGATGAACGCCGCGAGGATCGCGAGGCCCAGCATGATGATGAAGACGGGCACCAGCGGCGTGTCGGCGAAGAGCGGCCAGGTGAACACCTCGCGTCGCAGGCCGCGGGCCCGCCGCGCGATGGCGAAGCCGAGGGCGACGAAGCCGAGAGCGCCGACGATCAGGCCGAGGGTGGCGATCCCGAGGTCGCCGGTGGCCGCGCCCGAGACGATGCCGATCAGGATGAGGGCCAGGATGTCGTCGATCACGGCCGCGCCGATGATGATCCGGCTGAATCGCCGGTCCAGCACGCCCAGGTCGGCCAGGACGCGGCTCGTGATGCCGATGCTCGTCGCGGCGAGGGCCAGGCCCACGAACGCGGCGGTGGCCACCGGCTCGCCCGTGAGCATCGCGTAGCCGACCCCGGCCACGATCGGGAAGACCACCCCGAGGATCGCGGTCACGGCGGCGGGGCGGCCCACCTGGAGCAGCTCGTCGGTCTTGATCTCCAGGCCGACGGCGAACAGGAGGATGACGACCCCGATCTCGGAGAGCACCAGCGCGGTCTCTCCCGGCACGACCAGGCCGAGGGCATAGGGGCCGACCACGAAGCCGCCGGCGAGCTCGCCCACCACGCCCGGCTGGCCGAGCCGCCTGAAGATCTCCTCGCCGACCTTGGCGGCGAGGATCAGGATGAAGAGCCCGACCAGGATATCGAGCGTCTCCGCGGAGCCGGCAGCCGGCGGCGCGACCGCAAGGGCGCGGGACGGGTCGAGCGAGAAGGCCAGCGGCGTCATGGCCGGACACGATACCGGAGCCGGGCGTCCCACTCGAGGTCGGCGGCGACGTCGCGGCCACCGGGCCGCCGGTTCGCGTGCGGCACCCGCACGTGATCGTGACGCCGGTCGGGCGGGGGTGTCGCACGCCCCGGGCGGGGGTGTCCCCTACCTCGGGCGGATCGCCGGCTCGCGCGCTCCGCCTACCACTCCGCCCGTTGCTGGCGGATCGCGATGCTCTGGAGCACGCCCAGCGCGATCGCCATGCTGACCAGCGACGAGCCGCCGTGCGTGATGAACGGCAGCGGGATGCCGGTGATGGGCATGACCCCGAGCACCATCCCGACGTTCACCGTCAGCTGGAAGAGGATCATCGACGCGACGCCTGCGCCGACCATCAGCCCGAACGGATCGCGCGAGCGCCAGGCGATGGTCAGCACGCGCCAGATGAGCGCGGCGAAGAGCAGGAAGACGACGACGCAGCCGACGAAGCCGAGCTCCTCGGCGACGATGGCGAACACGAAGTCGGTCGTCTGCACAGGGAGCAGGTCCGACTGGTTCTGGGCGCCGTTCGTCAGGCCCGCGCCCAGGAACCCGCCCGACGCGACGGCCTGCTGGGCCGTGAGGAGCTGGAAGCCGGCTCCCAGCGGATCGGCGGCGGGGTCGAGGAAGCTCGTGAGGCGCTCGCGCTGGTAGTCGTGCAGCACGTACGTCCACACGAGAGGCAGTGCCGCCAGCCCGACCGCGGTCAGCGCGCCCAGCCAGCGGAGGCTCGCCCCGGCCATGAACAGCATCCCGCCCAGGATCGCGAAGAACACGAGGGACGTCCCGAGGTCGGGCTGCATCATGACGAGGATCCACGGCGGCGCGACGAGGAGGCCGGCCCCCAGGATCGAGGAGAGGGAGTCCAGCTTGCGCTCGCGGTCGGCGAGGTAGCGGGCGAGCACCAGGATCATCAGGACCTTGGCAAGCTCGCTGAACTGGAACTGGAAGCCCAGGACGCTGATCCAGCGCGAGGAGGCGGCGTCCGAATCGCCGAGCGCCAGGGTGGCCGCCAGGAGGAGCAGGTTCACGACGTAGATCGGCCACGTCAGCATGCGCAGCCAGCGGTAGTCGAAGATCGTGACGGCCGCGTAGACGGCGAGCGCGACGCCCGCCCACACGAGTCCTCGCGCGAAGGTGGCCCCGGCGACGAGCGCCTCGCCCAGCTGGGCAGTGGTGTGGCTGTAGGCCATCACGAGGCCGATCGTCGCGAGCAGAACCGCGTAGACGGTCAGCTGGATGTCGTAGTCGCGCCACGCCATGCCCGAGGCCCGGGCCGCCAGGCCCGACGAAGCGTTCCGCTCGACGCGCAGGACGCCCATCAGGTGCGTCCCTGGTAGAAGTTGGTCCGCTTCAGGAGCTCCGGCAGGCGGTAGTCCTGCTTGATCCCGAAGTGGAGCTGCAGGTAGTACTTGGCGACCTCGGTGGCGACGTTGCCGAGGGTCCGCGAGTCGTAGGTGAAGACGGCGAAGGCGAGCTCCGAGTCGGGCTTCGTCACGCTGCCGTTCGGGTTGTCCTTCTTCCACGCGTTCTTGGGCACGAAGCCGGCGAACCAGTGGCTGTACGGGAGGAGGCCGTTCTTGTCCCGGATCCCGAACTCCGCCGTGCCCGTCTTGCCCGCGACGACGATCGGGAGGTCCGTCATGTTGTACGTGTGCCGGATGGTGACGACCCGACGCGCCGCCTGGCGCATCGTCGTGAACACGGCCGCGGGGGCCTTGACCTTGTGGATCAGGTCGGGCTCGAAGGGCCGCACCACCGTGCCGTCGGGGTCACGGATCTCGCGGACCACCTGGGGCCGGTAGAGCTTCCCGCCGTTGGCGACCGCCGAGTAGGCATTCACCACCTGGAGGACCGTCGCCAGGTCATAGCCCTGCCCGATCCCGGCCTGGAGGACCTCGCCGGGGTAGATGTCCTGCCCGTAGGTGTCCATCTTCCACTGGTTGGTCGGCACCAGGCCGCCGGCCTCGTTGGGGAGGTCGATCCCCGTCGGGCTGCCGAAGCCGAGCTGGCGGGCCCAGTAGCCGAGGCGGTCGATCCCCAGCCGGTTCGACAGCTGGTAGAAGTAGGTGTCGCTGGAGTGGCCGAAGCCTTCGTAGATGTCCAGCGGACCCCAGCCGCGCTTGTTCCATTCCCAGAACTTCGTCGTGCCGAGCTGGACGTACGGCTTGCTCATCACGGTCGACGTCGTCGTGATGATCTTGTCGGCGAGGGCGCCGGTCCCGGTCACGACCTTGTACGTCGACCCGGGCGGCTGGATGTCGCCGATGGCGTGGTTGATGAGCGGCTTGTGGGGGTTCTTCAGCAGCTTGTCGTACTCGGCGTTCGTGATGCCGCGCGAGAAGAGGTTGGCGTCATAGGTCGGGAAGCTGACCATGGCGAGCACCTCGCCCGTCTGCGGGTTCATCACGACCATCGCCCCGCGCTTGAGGCCGGCCTTCTTGAGCCCCCAGAGGAGGGCCTTCTCGGCGAGCTTCTGCTCCTTGGTATCGATGGTCAGCACGAGGGAGTTGCCGGCCTTCGGCGGAGTCTCGATGCCGATGACGCGGATCGTGCGCCCGGTGCCGTCCTTCTCGACGCGCTGCGTGCCGTAGGTGCCGCGGAGCTCCGGCTCGTAGACGAGCTCGACGCCGGCCTTGCCGAGCCTGTCGTCCGGCAGATACCCCTGGTCCTTCAGCTCGGTATAGCCCTCCGGAGACAGGGCACCGGTGTAGCCGACGATCTGCGTGAACAGCTGGCCGGCCAGGTAGTCGCGGCGGGGCTCGACGGTCACCTCGACGCCGGGCAGCGTCAGGCCGTCCTCCGCGATGAGGCGTGCGGTGGCCTCGGGAACCTCGCGGGCGATCGCGACCGCGTCGAACCGCGAGACGGACCCTGCGTCGAGCGTGGAGTTGATCGCCGCCGGCGTCGTGTCGAGGAGCCCGGCGAGACGCTCCACGACGTCCATCCGCCGAGTGAGGGGCAGGTCCGCCGGGCGGACGCGGATCGTGAAGGTGGGCACGCTCTCGACGAGGGGCTGCCCGGCACGGTCGTAGATGAGCCCGCGTGTGGATGCGACCGGCTCGAGGGCGGTCCAGCGGCTCTCGCCGATCTGGACGGCAGGCGCGCCCCCCGTCTTGGCCGGCCCGGCAAGCTGCAGGGACGACAGGCGCAGCGTGAGCCCGCTCAGGACGACCACGACCGCGATCCCGAAGACGACGAAGCGCCCGGGCCGTCGCTGGCGCGAGAGGGGCTGCTCCAGGATGCTCACCAGTCCACCCGCTCCGCTTCCTGGCCTGCGGACCGGCGCGCGATCGCGAGCGCGGGCGGCGCGATGATCGCGGCGACGATGGCCGCCGCGACGATGGATGAGCCCACGCCGGCGGTCGGATCGACCCCGGCGGGAACGTCCCGCAGCGCCTCGTACAGGAGGACCGTGAGCGGCGCCGCGACGCCGGCGAGCACCGCCGCGGTGACGACGATGACCGGGTATCGGGCGCGCACGAAGAGCCGGGCGACCACCCATGCGGCGCCGACGGCAAGAAGATCGATGAACGCGGTCAGCCCGAGCGGCCGCATCAGCAGTACGTCGATGACCAGCCCTCCGAGGAAGGCCCACACGAGGCCACCCTCGAGGCCCAGCGCCATCGTCCACACGACGGCGATGACGAGGACGAGATCGAGACCTCCGCCGCCTTCTGCGGCGAATGGCAGGACGGTTGACTGGATGAGCGCAGCCACTGCGGCGCCGACCGCGGCGAGAACCAGGCTCAAGACGGTCGTTCCTCAGTTCGCCCGCGGCCGCCGAACCATCCCGGCGTGACCCCGAGGTCTGCAGTGCCGAGTATACCGACGGCCTCCGAATCGGGGCAATGGACCTGATCCCGTCCCGTGCGACGTGCCGATGGCACGCTCGAGCTGGCGCGACCATGGACGAATGGCCGGCCAGATGCCCGAGTGCGTGGCCTCGCGCGAACGACAGGCCCGGGACGTCACCCGGTCTCGGGACGAGGTGGGCTCGGCGGCCTCAGGCCGTGGCGCGCGACCGTCCAGGTGGTGTGGATCACGTGGGACTTCGGGTCGAGGGAACGGCGGCACGGGAACGCGGCTCTCTCCATCGCGCCCGATGTGTTTCACGTGAAACGTCACCCGACGGCGCCGAGGGCCGGAGCGCCTAGGGGCCCGGGCTGCGGCCGTCCCCGGGCAGAGTCGCGGCCCCGGCTGGACACGGGCGCGGCCACGCAGGCCGCCGGCTGGACACGGGCGCGGCCACGCAGGCCGCGGCTGGCCACGGGCGCGGCCACGCAGGCCCCGGTGAAGCGGCAGCGAAGTCCACGATAAGGACGGCGGGCCACGATGTCCGGGCACCCCACCGCGCCGCCAATCGGTTCGCCCGCAGGCGCCGATCGAGCTGCCCGGCAGGATCCAAACCGCGCTCCTCGGAGATGGGAATCGGCCCTCGATGGTAGACTTCACGATCGTGATCCCTGTTCATCCTGGTTCGTAGGTGGGCCAGACGATTGCCTGCGCCAACCAGAAGGGTGGCGTGGGAAAGACGACCACCGTCGTCAACGTCGCCGCCTATCTCGCGGCGGACGGCGCGAGGGTGCTCGTCGTCGACCTCGATCCGCAGGGCAACGCCACGAGCGGCCTCGGGGCAGCGCGGGCGGCCGACGGCGAGTCGGTGTACGACGCGCTCGTGAACGGCGCCCATCTTGCCGATCTCGTGATCCCAACCGGCGTGGCCGGCCTCGACCTGATCCCGTCCTCGATCGCGCTGGCGGGCGCCGAGGTCGAGCTCGCCGGCGTCCCGCAGCGCGAGCGTCGCCTGGCACGTCTTCTTCCGCCGGTCGCGGCCGGCTACGACCACGTCTTCCTGGACTGTCCGCCGTCACTGGGCCTTCTGACCGTCAACGCCCTGACCGCCGCTGACGCCGTGCTCGTCCCCCTCCAGTGCGAGTACTACGCCCTCGAGGGCCTCAGCCAGCTCATCGCGACGATCCACCTGGTCCGCGACCACCTCAACCCGGCGCTCGCCGTGAACGGCGTCGTCCTCACGATGTTCGACGCCCGCAC
The DNA here is from genome assembly GCA_963713285.1 of uncultured Chloroflexia bacterium. Classification (GTDB taxonomy): domain Bacteria; phylum Chloroflexota; class Limnocylindria; order Limnocylindrales; family CSP1-4; genus CTSoil-043. Next base: position 71,867 of record CAVQLA010000011.1, read on the forward strand.
GAACCTGTCGGCAGAGGTCGCCGCCGAGGTGAGGCGGCACCTGGCCGACGCGGTGTACGACACGGTCGTCCCGCGCAGCGTCCGCCTGGCCGAGGCACCCAGCCACGGCCGGCCGATTGCGCAGTACGCGCCCGAGAGTCGGGGAGCAGCCGCCTACCGTGCGCTCGCCACCGAGCTCCGCGGCCGCGGAGCGCACGCGGCCGTCGGGGGCGCGGCATGACGGCCCGGCCCGTGCGACCGGCGACGCTCGGCCGCGGTCTCGCCGCGCTCATCCCCCAGGCGGTCGCCTCGACGCCGGGGCCGGCCGAGATCCCGATCGATCGCATCGAGCGCAACCCCTACCAGCCGCGGACCTCGTTCGAGGAGGAGGCGCTCGCGGAGCTCGCCGCGAGCATCGCCGCGCACGGCATCCTGCAGCCGGTCCTCGTCACGGAGACGCTCGAGGGCTACCGGCTCGTTGCCGGGGAGCGCCGCGTGCGCGCCGCCCAGATCGCCGGGCTCGAGCGGATTCCCGCCGTGATCCGCCAGGCCAGCGAGCAGGACCAGCTCGAGCTCGCCCTCGTGGAGAACCTCCAGCGGGCGGACCTGAATGCCATGGAGGCGGCCCGCGCGTACCGCCAGCTCCGGGATCTGTTCGGCCTGACGAACGAAGCGATCGCCGATCGGGTCGGTAAGGCGCGACCGACGGTCACGAACACCCTGCGCCTCCTCGACCTCGAGCCCGAGGTCCAGGGCGCGATCGAGGCCGGCCACATCGGCGAGGGCCACGGCCGGGCGATGCTCGGGCTGGCGGCCACCGCGCAGCACGAGCTGGTCGCGCTTGCCGTCGCCCGCGGCCTCTCGGTGCGCCAGGTGGAGGAGCTCGCACGGCGCCTGCGCGACGCCGGGGAGGGGAGGTCGCGACGACCGGCCGCGACAGCCCGTCCGGCGGATGCCGAGATGGAGCGCGTGGAGGACGACCTCCGCCGCGCCCTGGGCACGAAGGTACGCCTGGCGCGATCACGGCGCGGCGGGCGGATCATCATCGAGTGGTACAGCGACGAGGAGCTGGGACGGCTCTACGAGCGGTTGACCGGAGGGAACGCGTGACGGATCGAGCTCCAGCGGGCTCCGGGGGCCCGACGACTGGCGGGCGGTCCCGCCGCGGGGGCGGCGGCGACTACACGGCGGCGAGCATCCAGGTCCTGGAGGGCCTCGAGGCGGTTCGGCGTCGTCCCGGCATGTACATCGGCTCGACCGACGTCCGGGGCCTCCACCATCTCGTATGGGAGGTAGTCGACAACTCGATCGACGAGGCGATGGCAGGTCACGCCACGCGAATCGAGGTCCGCATCCTCCCCGACGCGACCGTCGTGGTCACGGATGACGGCCGTGGCGTCCCCGTCGGGAAGCACGCGACCGGCAAGGACGCCCTCGAGGTCGTCCACACGGTGCTCCACGCGGGCGGCAAGTTCGGCGGCGGCGGCTACAAGGTATCCGGCGGCCTCCACGGCGTCGGCGTCAGCGTCGTCAACGCCCTGTCCGAGTGGCTGCGCGTCGAGACTGCGCGCGACGGATCCGTGTGGGCCCAGGAGTACGCGCGGGGCAAGCCGACGACCCCGGTCACGAAGGTCGGCCCGCAGGGCAGCCGGCGTGGCACGCGAACCGCGTTCCGGGCCGATCCCGAGGTCTTCGACAGCACCGACTTCGGCTTCGACACGATCGCCCAGCGCCTGCGCGAGTCGGCATACCTCAACAAGGGCCTGTGGATCACGTTGAGCGACGAGCGCGCGGACCGCGAGCGCTCCTTCTACTTCGAGGGCGGGCTCGTCTCCTTCGTGCGCCACCTGAACCGCCACAAGGAGGTCCTTCACGGGCGCCCGATCGCGGTCGAGAAGCGCGACGGCGCGACGACCATCGAGGTGGCGCTCCAGTACAACGACTCCTTCACGGAGAACGTCTTCGCCTTCGCGAACAACATCAACACCGTCGACGGCGGGACGCACATCACCGGCTTCCGGGCCGCCCTGACGACCTCGCTGAACGACTGGGCGCGCCGGTCCGGCGTGCTGAAGGACAGCGACGCCAACCTCACGGGCGAAGACGTCCGCGAGGGCCTCACCGCGGTCGTGTCGGTCAAGCTCGTCGAGCCCCAGTTCGAGGGTCAGACCAAGGCCAAGCTCGGCAACGCCGAGGTCAAGGGCCAGGTGCAGGCCGCCGTGAGCGAGGGCATCGCCCAGCACCTGGACGAGAACCCGGCGGACGGCCGGCGGATCATCGAGAAGAGCCTGACGGCGGCGCGCGCCCGCGAGGCCGCCCGCAAGGCGCGCGACCTCGTGATCCGCAAGGGCGCGCTCGAGGGGATGTCCCTGCCCGGCAAGCTCGCCGACTGCCAGGAGCGCGACCCGGCCAAGAGCGAGCTGTACATCGTCGAAGGCAATTCGGCGGGCGGCTCGGCCAAGATGGGGCGCGACCGCCGCTTCCAGGCCATCCTGCCGCTGCGCGGCAAGGTCCTCAACGTGGAGAAGGCCCGGCTCGACAGGGTTCTCTCGAGCGAGAACGTACGGCCCCTGATCATCGCCCTCGGGGCCGGCATCGGCGAGACGTTCGACCTCGCCAAGCTGCGCTACCACCGGGTCATCATCATGACCGACGCGGACGTCGACGGCGCCCACATCAGGACGCTGCTCCTGACGCTCTTCTACCGCCACATGCCGCAGGTGATCGAGAACGGCCACCTGTACATCGCCCAGCCTCCGCTCTACCGCGTCAGCACCGGCAAGGTGACGCTGTATGCCCAGAGCGAGAAGGAGCGCGAGGCGGCGATCAAGAAGCTGAACGCCAAGAACACCAGCGTCCAGCGCTTCAAGGGGCTGGGCGAGATGAACGCCGATCAGCTCTGGGAGACCACGATGAACCCGGAGACGCGAACGCTCCTGCGGGCCGAGATCGACGACGCGGTCGAGGCCGACGAGATCTTCACGATGCTGATGGGCGAGAAGGTCGCGCCGCGCAAGGACTTCATCAAGTCCGAGGCCCGGAAGGTCCGCAACCTTGACGTCTGAGGTCGTGACGACGGCCGGCCGCTTCGAGGTCGCGCCTCACGCCTGCTTCGCGTGCGGCGAGCTCAACGTGCACGGCCTCCACCTGGTCCTCCACGTCGCCGAGGACGCCTGCTGGACCGAGCTGGCCCTCCGCCCGGAGTTCCAGGGCTGGGAGGGGATCGCGCACGGCGGGATCGTCGCCACGATCCTCGACGAGGTGATGGGATGGGCCCTCGCCAGCGCGGATTCCTGGGGCTACACGGCGAGGCTGGCCATCGAGTACCGGCGGCCGGTCCCGATCGGCACGCGGATCCGCGGCGAGGGGCGGGTCGTCGAACGCCGGCGGCGGCTCCTCACCACGACCGCCCGCCTCGTGGACCCGATCTCGGGCGACGTCTACGCCACGGCAGAGGCGCTGTACGTCGCGGCGCCCCTGGCGCAGCGCGAGGAGCTGAAGGCCCGCTACCGCTTCCGCCTGGTATCCGATGACGCGCCGGACGGCGGCTCTGCGGGGGGTGCGTCGTGAGCGCGGCTGCGCGAGGCGCGACTGCGCCGGCCCCCTCCGCGCCGACGGCCGCCACGGCAACGGCGCCCGCACCCACGACGGTGCCGGCACCAGGCTCGGCGCCGGCACCTGGTACGGCGACCACGAGCGCGACGACCGCGGCAGCGCGCACGTTCGTGGCCGACCACCTGGCCGCGGCACGGGCGCTGGGCATCGCGCTCGCCGACGAGATCGACGACCCCGCCGCCTTCGTGACCGCGACCCGTGACGGCCTGGCCGCCATCTCGGACCCGATCTACCAGGCCGGCCAGCGACTGGTCGCGCCGGGCATCGGGCCGACCCTCGGCGTCCGCACCCCGCTCCTGGAGGCCGTCCTGGGCGGCCTGCGGCGGGCGGCGCGCGGGATGCGCCCGGCCCGCCTGCTGGTCGCCGCCGATGCCCTCGCCGGCCACGAGCTCCGCGAGCTCCGCTGGATGGCGATCCGGGTCCTCGCCTGGATCCTCCCCGACGACCCGGAGCGAGCCTGGCAGGTTCTCCGGCGGATCGGCCGCGACGCCGACGACTGGATCACCGTCGACACGCTGGCCGCGACGGCGGCCGCCGGGATCGCGCGCGAGCCGTACCGCTGGGCGGAGCTGGAGCAGCTCGTCTTCAGCCCGATCCGCTGGGAGCGTCGCCTGGTGGGCTCCACGATCGCCACGCTCCCCCACATCGACCACGATCTCGGGCGTACCGACACGCTGGTGAGACGCGGGCTGGAGCTCGTCGGCCAGCTCATCGGCGATCCCGAGCCGGACGTCCAGAAGTCGCTCTCGTGGGCTCTCCGGGAGCTGGCCCGGCGGGATCCGTCCGCCGTCGCGACCTTCTGCCGGGCCGAGGCCGACCAGGCGGCGGCGGGCCGGGACGGCAACCGGGCCTGGGTTCTTCGGGACGCGCTCGGCAAGCTGCCCGCCGAGGATGCCACGGCGATCCGCGGCATCCTCGCGGGGGTGCGCCGCACCCCTGGCGCCGGGTCCACGTCGCGCGCCGCCGTCACCGCGGCGGCCTTCTCCTCCGCCGGGCTCGGCCGCCCGCTGCCGGAGGTTCCCCTGACATGACCCGCCGACCCGGGCCCCGGGCCCGCCCCGCCGACCGCCACCGGAGAATGCGACCGTGACCGACAACCTGGGAGACGTCCGCACGATCCGCATCGAGGACGAGATGCGGACGTCCTACCTCGACTACGCGATGAGCGTGATCGTGGCCCGCGCCCTGCCGGACGTCCGCGACGGCCTCAAGCCGGTCCACCGGCGGATCCTCTACACGATGGGGGAGATGGGGCTGTCCGCGACCAGCTCCTACCGCAAGTGCGCCGCGATCGTCGGCGAGGTCATGGGCAAGCTCCACCCGCACGGCGACGCGGCGATCTACGACGCCCTCGTCCGGCTGGCCCAGGACTTCTCGATGCGCTACCCGCTCATCGACGGGCAGGGCAACTTCGGCTCGGTCGACGGCGACTCGGCGGCGGCGATGCGCTACACGGAAGCCCGCCTCACGGCGATCGCGGCGGAGATGCTCGCGGACATCGACAAGCAGACGGTCGACTTCGCCGAGAACTACGACGGCCAGCACCGCGAGCCGACGATCCTCCCGGCGAAGCTGCCGAACCTCCTGATCAACGGCTCGTCGGGGATCGCGGTCGGGATGGCGACCAACATCCCGCCCCACCACCTCGGCGAGATCGTCGACGCCACGATCGCCCTGATCGACGACCCGGAGCTGACGTCGGACGACCTGTGCACGTACGTCAAGGGCCCCGACCTCCCGACGGGCGGCTCGATCTTCCGCTACGAGCAGCAGAAGAACGCGATCACCGGCGTCACCGAGACGGTGGACGCGATCCGCCAGATGTACGCGCACGGGCACGGCCGCGTCGTCATGCGCGCCCAGGTCGCCTTCGAGGAGGCCCGCCGCGACCGCGTCGCGATCATCGTCAGCGAGCTCCCGTACCAGGTGAACAAGGCCACGCTCCTCGAGAAGATCGCGGATCTCGTGAAGGACAAGCGAATCGAGGGGATCGCCGACCTGCGCGACGAGTCCGACCGCGACGGGATGCGCATCTACATCGAGGTCAAGAACGACGCCAACCCGCACACGGTCCTGAACAACCTGTTCAAGCACACGCCGATGCAGCTGGCGTTCAACCTCAACATGCTGGCGCTCGTCGACGGGCAGCCCCAGACGCTGCCCCTCAAGTCCGTGCTCGCCCACCATGTCGAGCACCGCCGCGAGATCGTCCGCCGCCGGACCGAGTACGACCTCGGCAAGGCGCGCGAGCGGGCCCACGTGCTCGAGGGCCTCAAGATCGCCCTCGACCACCTCGACGAGGTCATCAAGACGATCCGCGAGTCCGCCGACGTCGACACGGCCCGCCGGAACCTCATCGCGGGCTTCGGGCTCTCCGAGATCCAGGCCCAGGCGATCCTCGACATGCGGCTCGCCCGCCTGGCGGCCCTCGAGCGCAAGAAGATCGAGGACGAGTACCTCGCCGTCATCCAGCTCATCGCGGAGCTCGAGGACATCCTGGCCAACCCGGCCCGCGTCCTCTCGATCATCAAGGACGAGCTCCTCGAGCTCAAGCGGAAGTACGCCGGCGAGCGCCGAACGCGCGTCGTCGACGATTCAAGCCGCGAGATGACCGACGAGGACCTGATCGCCGACGAGGACGTCGTCGTGACGATCAGCCGGCGCGGCTACATCAAGCGCCAGCCGGTGGCCACGTACCGGCGCCAGGGCCGCGGCGGGAAGGGGATCATCGGCCACGTCACGCGGGAGGAGGACGCGGTCGACAGCCTCCTGGTCGCCAACACGCACGACTGGGCGCTCTTCTTCACGAACCGTGGCCGCGTCTTCAGCGCGAAGGTCCACTCCGTCCCGGACGCCAGCCGGCAGGCGAAGGGGATCCCGATCATCAACCTGCCGGGAGTGCAGGTGGAAGGCGGGGAGGTCCCCACGGCCACGCTCGTCGTCCCGGACTTCAAGGCCGGCAAGTACCTGGTGATGGCCACCCGCCACGGCGTCATCAAGAAGACGCCGCTCGAGCAGTTCGAGAAGGTCCGCTCCTCGGGGATCCGCGCGATCACCCTCGCCGACGACGACGAGCTGGCCTGGGTGGACGTCGCCACCGGTCGCGACGACGTCATCATCGCCACCGTGCTCGGCAAGCTCGCCCGCTTCGCCGAGACCGAGGTCCGGGCGATGGGCCGCGATGCCGCCGGCGTCATCGGCATCCGCCTTGCCCGCGCCGGCGACGAGGTGGTCTCGATGAGCGTCGTGCAGCCGGAGCGCGACCTCCTCGTGCTCACGGAGACCGGCTACGGCAAGCGGGTCGGCCTCTCCGAGTTCCGCCGCAAGCACCGCGGCGGGCAGGGCGTGATGCTGATCCCGCTCGAGGGGCGCAAGACCGGGCGCGTCGCCGCCGTCCAGCAGGTGACGGAGGCGGACGACGAGCTCCTCCTGATCAGCGCGGCCGGCCAGGTCGTGCGCACCGAGACCAACACGATCAACCGGTACTCGCCCGGCGCGCGCGGCGTCATCACCATGCGGCTGAACGAGGGGGACCGGGTCGTCGGCATCGCCGCCTTCCGCGAAGGGCTGGCGGAGCGGGGAGGCATGGGCGACAATGACGGCCCCGAGGCGGAGCCGGGCTCCGGGAGCGGCCCGACGGACGCATGAGGGGGTTCGGCGCGGAGGAGGCACCCGTGTACTCGGACTCGTTCGACGTCTACAGCGGGAACGCCAATCCGGGCCTCGCCCGCAAGATCTGCCGCTACCTCGGCGTGCCCCTCGGCCAGGCGGAGGTCTTCTCGTTCGCCAACGAGAACATCTTCGTGAAGATCCTGGACAACGTCCGCGAGAAGGACGTCTTCCTGATCCAGCCGACCTGTCGCCCGGTGAACCAGTCGATCATGGAGCTCCTGATCATGATCGACGCCTTCAAGCGCGCGAGCGCGGGGCGGATCACGGCCGTCATCCCGTACTACGCCTACGGCCGCTCGGACAAGAAAGACCAGCCACGCGTCCCGATCACCGCCCGCCTCGTGGCCGACATGATCACGGTGGCGGGGGCCGACCGGGTCCTCTCGATGGACCTCCACCAGGGCCAGATCCAGGGCTTCTTCAACATCCCGGTCGACGAGCTGACCGCGGTCCACCTCCTCTCGAACTACTTCCGCCAGAAGCACCTCGAGAACCTGGTCGTCGTGACCGACCTCGGGTTCGCGAAGCGGGCGCGCACGTTCGCCGAGCTCCTCGACGCGCCCCTGGCGATCATCGAGAAGCGCCGCGTCGGCAACCTCGACCGGGCCGAGGTCATGAACGTCATCGGCGAGGTCCGCGGCCGACGGGCGATCTTCGTGGACGACGAGATCGACACGGCCGGCACGCTGCTCGAGGTGGTCCGCGCGCTCCAGCGCGAGGGCGTCGAGGAGATCTATGCCTGCGCCACGCACGGGATCCTGTCCGACGCCGCGGTCGACCGGATCGCGGCTTCCGGCCTGAGCGAGATCGTGCTCACGGACTCGATCCCGCTGCCGCCCGACAAACGCCTGCCCCAGATCACCACGCTCTCGGTTGCCCCCCTGATCGGGGAGGCGATCCGGCGAATCCACCGCGGCGAATCGGTGGGCGCCCTCTTCTCGTCCGAGGTGACCCTCACGCAGGAGATGATCCTGTGGGAGGACGGTGTCGAGCACACCCTCGACGCGCGCACAGGCGCCCACCTCGAGGGAGACCACGCCGGCGCGGGGCATCTCGACCGCGCCGCCGGGCCTGCCACGCCCGCCACCACCGCCCCCACCGCTACCGCCCAGCCGGCCAGCATCCCGGGAGACCGATGACCCTCCAGCTTCACCGCCCCGACGGCGAGGGCGGCCTCGAGCCGCAGACCGAGACCCCGAAGGACTGGCGCGACCAGCTCGCGTCGCCGCGCTGGAACCCACCGCCGCTCAAGAACACCGAGATGAACCCGACCCGGACGTCGCTGGCGGTCCTCTTCTGGCTGGCCCTCGGGGCGCTGACGTTCCTTCTCCTCCTCGTGGGCTACGGCACGTCCTTCTGGAAGTAGCGGAGATGGCAGGGCCGGGCGATCCGGCGAACGGCCCGGGGCAATCGGCGGCGGGTCCCCGAAGCCCGGCCGAAGCGCCTGAGCCCACGCCCGGGCGTCCTGAGCCGGCCCCCGGGCGTCCTGAGCCGGCCCCCGGGCGTCCTGAGCCGGCCCCCGTCATCAGGCAACGCCGTCACACCGGCGGTGTCTCCGTGATCGCGGGCGGGCTCCTGCAGGACCTCGAGGAGCGCCTTCGCCGCGACCTGGCACCCATCGAGGAGCGTGTCCGTCCCGGCGAGGAGCGACGCGGCGTCGTGGGCCAGTCGAGCGGCGAGTCCGGGGGCTCCGTGGTCATCGTGCTGCCGCCTTCGACCGACGAGGCGGCCAACCCTGACGCTATTGACTCGGAGGACCCGCGCTGAGCGCACCGCTGCTCCTCCCCGCCGCACGGCCATGCGGGGCCGGCCGACGCTGCCGGCTTCCCGGGGCGCACCGCTGCTCCTCCACGGTATCGGCACATGTCGCCAGGGGCGACCGTATGCCGTCCTGTGCGGGCGCCCCCTCCGGCACCTCTCCGGCGCGCGGCCGGCCGCGGCCGGCCGCGCGGGCCGAACCGAGCGTGACTGCTCCTTCGCCGACCCTCACGGGTCGCGTCCCGGATGCGCAGGGCCAGCCCTCCGAGCCCCGTCGCCCACCGATCCGCGGCATACGGTCGGCCCCGCGGACATCTGGCGAAAACCGGGGGTCGTCGGCGCCCGGTCTTCGGGCGGCGCGCCGGCGGCGGCCTGCCACGGCCGCCTCCTCGCCCTCGCCAGCACGAGTCGGCCGGGTCCTCGGCGGCCCCCGAACGGACCCGCCCCTATACTGACCCGGCCATGGTCATGGGTTTCTTCTCCCGATTCGTCGACTCCAACGACCGCGAGGTCAAGCGGATCCAGCCGCTCGTCGATGCTGCCAACGCCCTGGAGGCCGAGCTCGAGGGCGAGTCCGACGCCGAGATCCGCGCCCGCGCCGACGAGATCCGCGCCGAGCTCGCCGAGCTGCAGGCCGACTTCGGGCCCTCGAAGGACGAGGTCGAGCAGGAGGATCTCGAGCGGCGCCTGGACATGGAGAAGGCGCGCCGGAAGAAGGAGAACGAGCGGCTCCAGGCAGCCCTCGACGCCGTCCTGCCCGAGGTCTTCGCGTGTGCGCGCGAGGCGATGAGACGGACGCTCGGGATGCGCCACTTCGACGTCCAGCTGATCGGCGGAGCCGTGCTCCACCAGGGGAAGATCGCGGAGATGCGGACCGGCGAGGGCAAGACCCTCGTGGCGCCGTTGGCCGCGATCCTCAACGGCCTGACCGGCCGGGGCGTGCACGTGGTCACGGTCAACGACTACCTCGCCCGCCGCGACGCACAGTGGATGGGCCCGATCTTCCACTTCCTGGGCCTGTCGGTCGGGATCATCGTCCACGACACCGCGTACGTCTTCGAGCCCGGCTACCCGACCAGCGACGAGCGCCTCATCAACCTGCGCCCGGTCACCCGTCGCGAGGCCTACGCGGCCGACATCACGTACGGCACGAACAACGAGTACGGCTTCGACTACCTGCGCGACAACATGGTCACCGAGCTGGACCAGCGGGTCCAGCGTGAGCGCTTCTTCGGGATCGTCGACGAGGTGGACAACATCCTCATCGACGAGGCGCGGACCCCGCTCATCATCAGCGGCCAGGCCGAGGAGTCGGCGGACCTCTACTACACGTTCGCCCGCCTGGTTCCGAAGCTCCAGCCGCGCCCCGAGGGGGCCGAGGAGGGTGGCGACTATTTCGTCGACCTCAAGGACCGGGCCGTCTCGCCGACCGAGGACGGCGTGGACAAGATGGAGCGGCTGCTCGGCATCGAGAACCTGTACGACGCCGACCCGCGGCTGGCCCGCCACTTCGAGCAGGCGCTGCGCGCCCATGCCCTCTACCGCCGCGACAAGGACTACCTCGTCAAGGACGGCGAGATCATCATCGTCGACGAGTTCACCGGGCGCCAGATGCCCGGCCGCCGCTGGAGCGAGGGGCTTCACCAGGCGATCGAGGCGAAGGAGGGCCTGCGCGTCCAGCGCGAGTCCGTGACGCTGGCCACCATCACGTTCCAGAACTACTTCCGCCTCTACGACAAGCTGGCCGGCATGACCGGCACGGCGATGACCGAGGGCGAGGAGTTCCACAAGATCTACAAGCTCGAGGTCGTCGCGATCCCGACGAACCAGCCGATGATCCGCGACGACGACGCGGACCTCGTCTTCCGCAACGAGAGCGGCAAGTTCAGCGCCGTGATCGAGGAGATCGAGGAGATGACCTCGGCCGGCCGGCCGGTCCTCGTCGGCACGGTCTCCGTGGAGAAGTCCGAGATCCTCGGCGAGCTTCTCCGCCGGCGCGGGATCAAGCACGAGGTCCTCAACGCCAAGTTCCACGAGAAGGAGGCCGGGATCGTCGCCCAGGCGGGGCGCACGGCCGCGGTCACGATCGCCACCAACATGGCCGGCCGGGGGACCGACATCGTCCTGGGCGGCAACCCGGCGGGCCTCACCTCGGAGATGCTGCACCAGCGCGGCCTCAACCCCGCCGAGGTGGACAAGGAGACCTACGACGCGGTCTTCCGCGAGGCGAAGGCGCGCTGCGACGCGGAGCACGAGATCGTGGTCGCGGCCGGCGGCCTCCACATCGTCGGGACCGAGCGCCACGACAGCCGCCGGATCGACAACCAGCTGCGCGGCCGCGCCGGCCGCCAGGGCGACCCGGGCTCGTCGCGCTTCTACCTGTCCCTCGAGGACGACCTCATGAAGCGGTTCGCCTCGGACCGCGTGGCCGGCCTCATGGAGCGCCTCGGCCTCGAGGACGACGTCGCGATCGAATCGAAGCTCGTGAGCCGGACGATCGAGAGCGCCCAGAGCCGCGTCGAAGGCTTCAACTTCGACATCCGCAAGCGCGTCGTCGAGTTCGACGACGTGATCAACAAGCAGCGCGAGACGATCTACGCGGAGCGCGACAAGGTCCTCCACAACGAGAGCCTGGCCGACACGACCCGCGCCTTCCTCGACGAGGAGATCGACGCGCTCGTCGACCAGTTCTGCGCGAGCGACCATCCCGACGACTGGGGGATGGAGGGCCTGGCGCAGGCCCTGCGGGCGATGGGCATCGACGGGCCCGGCACCACCGAGGACGACCTGTGGGAGGTCGGCAGCCGCGAGGCGCTCGCCGGCCACCTCCGCGAGCTCGCCGACGCCCGGCTCGAGGCCAAGGCGGCCGAGGCGGGCGAGACCGACTGGGCGATGGTCGAGCGGCTGGTCCTCCTCCGCACGATCGATTCGCTGTGGGTCGAGCACCTGACCGAGCTCGACGACATGCGGCGCGGCATCGGCCTTCGCGGCTATGCCCAGCAGGACCCGCTCAACGAGTTCAAGAAGGAGGCCTTCTCCCTCTACGACCAGCTCCGTGCGTTGATCCGGCACCAGGTGGCGACCACGATCTTCCGCGTCCAGATCGTGAAGCAGCCGTCGACCCCGACCCAGGACGAGTCGCAGCTCGCGGCCAGCCTGGCGGCCGGCGCGACCGCGATGGCGGCTGCGGGTCGCCGGGCCGGGACGGGGACCCGCGCAGGGGCGGCCGCCCCGGAGGGAACCTCGGCCGCGGCTGTGGGGGGCACGTGGACCGGCACCCCGGCCCCCGCGACAGGAGCTGGAGGAGCAGCCGCGCGCGGGACGGCGCCCGGTGGTGACGGGAGCGGGATCGTGGCCAAGGGGCTCCCGACCGGTCCCGCGATCCGCGCGATGCAGCAGCAGGTCGGCGACCGGGCGGTCGCGCCGGCCGCCGGAGCCGGTCCCGGCGCGAAGCTGGGACGCAACGACCCGTGCCACTGCGGATCGGGCCTCAAGTACAAGAAGTGCCACGGCCGATGACCTCGTCCAGCCGCTCGTCGGCCGGACGGACGCTCGCCGCGGTGACGCTCCTGGGCCTGGTGGGCGCCGGCGCGGTGCTGGGCTTCGCCACGTTCCGCGTCTGGCAGCGCGGCAACGTCGACGACGCACCCCGGGTGGCGGCGGCCGACGCGATCGTCGTCCTCGGCGCGGCCCAGTACAACGGCCGGCCCTCGCCCGTCTTCAAGGCCCGGCTCGACCACGCGATCGCGCTCTGGCTCGCGGGCCGTGCGACGTTCCTCGTCACGACCGGCGGAGGCCAGGAGGGGGACCTGACGACCGAGGCCGCGACGGGTCGCGAGTACGCCATCGAGCGGGGCGTACCCGCCGGGGCCATCCTCATGGAGGACCGTGGGCGATCGACCCAGGAGTCGCTCGAGGCCGTCGCCGCCATCCTGGAGCAGCGGGGGGCCGGTCCGACGATCTTCGTGTCCGATCGGCTCCACATGCTGCGCGTGATGCGGATCGCCAAGGACCTGCGGATCGACGCCTACGGGTCGCCGGCCACCGACTCGCCGAGCGACGCCACGCTGACGCGGCGGCTGGAGGCGACCATGCACGAGCTCGGCGCCCTGGCCTGGTACGGCCTGACGGGTCGGCCCGCCCCGGACCAGCCGGCGGCAGCCGCGCGCACCTGACGGAGCGGCCCGCGCCGCGCGGCGTCCGAAAACTCCCTCTTGGCCAGTGGGCGTTCCGCCTCTATACTCCGACCGATGTTGCGCACGCACGCGGCGAGCGCACCCGGTGACCCCAGCTGTCGGGCCGCCGCTGTGCCGCGTGCCGGAGCCGGCCAGAGCGAGGGAGCGGTGAAGCAGGTCGAGGACGCCACATTCGTCGATCTCATCGCCTGTGAGCGCGACTGCCGATCCTGCAGCTACGCGGCGGCGCTCGACTGCGATGGCAACTGCGGCGTCTGTCCGCACAACGGGTACTGTCCCTGCGTGAACCCCGTCGTCGCTCGGAGCAAGACGGCCCTCCGGCTGATCGAGCTCCGACCGATCCTGCTCCAGGACGCGCGAGGCCGGATCTAGGTGGATCGGGCCGAGCTTCGCGACCTCGTCGAGCGGATCCGCGCGACCTCGGGGCGTCTTTGACCTCGCTGCACGCGAAGCACGCCTCGGCGAGCTCGAGGGGCTGACCTCCGCTCCGGGCTTCTGGGACGACCAGCGCAGGGCCCAGAAGGTCCTCCGCGAGGCCGACGGCCTCCGCTCCGAGATCGACCTGTGGCGCGACATCGAGGCCCGCGCGACCAGCCTCGAGGAGCTCTACGACCTGGCCACCGAGGCCGGCGACGACGAGATGCTCGACGAGATCGAGCGCGACACGGACGCCCTGCGGGCGACCTACGAGCTGGAGCGGACCGCCCTCCTCTTCTCCGGGGAGTACGACGATGGCAGCGCCATCATCTCCATCAGCGCGGGCGCCGGAGGGACCGAGGCGACCGACTGGGCCGAGATGCTCCTCCGCATGTACCTCCGCTGGGCCGAGCGGCACCGGTTCAAGACGGAGATCGTCGACCGGACCGAGGGCGAGCAGACGGGCGTGAAGAGCGTCACGGTCGAGATCGGCGGCCGCCGGGCGTACGGCTGGCTGTGCGCCGAGCGGGGCGTCCACCGGCTCGTGCGCATCAGCCCCTACGACGGCCAGAAGCGTCGCCAGACCACCTTCGCCCTCGTCGAGGTCCTCCCGGAGGTCGACGACGACGTCGTCGAGATCGAGCTCGACTGGGACCAGATCCGGGTCGACACCTACCGCAGCCAGGGCGCCGGCGGCCAGCACGTCAACAAGACCGACTCGGCGGTCCGGCTGACGCACTTCCCGTCCGGGATCGTGGTCCAGAGCCAGAACGAGCGGTCGCAGACCCAGAACAAGGAGACGGCGATCCGGGTCCTCAAGGCGCGCCTCCTGGAGCGCGCGCTGGAGGAGAAGGAGGCGGAGCTCCGGCGCCTCAAGGGCGAGCACGTGGAGGCAGGCTGGGGGAACCAGATCCGGAGCTACGTGCTCCACCCTTACCAGATGGTCAAGGACCACCGCACCGCCTACGAGACCTCCAACACGTCCGCGGTCCTCGACGGCGACCTCGACGCCTTCATGCAGGCAGAGCTGGAGCGCGAGGCGACCGGGACGCCCCTGGCCGGCGCCGGCGAGCTGGCGTGACCGCTCCGCCCGCGGGCGGGATCTCGGTGCGCCGGGCTCGTGCCGATGACATGGCGGCATGCACCGACGTCTGGGTCGCCGGCCTCGACGGCTACGGCGCGCGCGTCGGCCGGCTGCCGATGGCGACGCCGCCGGGGTCGCTCGTGCCGATGCTCGAGCACTTCCACGCAACCGACCCGGAGTGGTTCCTGGTGGCGGAGCGGGCCGGCCCCGGCGGCGACCGGGAGATCGTCGCCTTCGCCTCCGCCCTTCGCCGCGCGGACGTCTGGTTCCTGGCGATGCTCTTCGTCCGCCCGGGTGAGCAGTCCCGAGGCCTCGGCCGGACGCTCCTCGAGGCGGTCCTGCCGCCGCCCGGCGACCGGGCGCGCCGCGCCACCTGCACGGACGCCGCCCAGCCGATCTCCAACGCCCTGTACGCGCGCTACGGGATCGTCCCGCGGGTGCCGATCCTCGAGCTCGTCGGCCGCCCGGATCCCTCGCGTCTCGCGCCGCTCCCCGCCGGCGTGCGCGCCGTCCCCTTCGAGGTCCTCGCCGCGGGGGCGGTCGACGGACCGGGTGCCCGCCATCTCGCGGCGACCGTGGCCGCGCTCGACCTCGCCACCCTCGGCTACGCCCACCCCGAGGATCACGCCATGCTGGCGGCCGCGGGTCGCCTCGGCTACCTCTACCTGGGCGGTGACGGACGGACGGTGGGGTATGGCTACACCTCCCGGGTCGGGCGCCTCGGCCCGGTCGCCGTGGAGGACGAGGTGCTCCTGCCGGGCGTCCTCGGGCACCTCCTCGGCGCCGTCGAGCCGGCCGGCGCCTTCGCCGGCTGGATCCCGGGCGCCGCCGGACGGGCAGTGACCGCGCTCCTCGACGCGGGGCTCCTGCTGGAGGACTTCCCGGCGCTCCTGTGCTGGGACCGGCCGTTCGGCGACTTCTCGCGCTACGTCCCGATCACGCTCGCCGTGCCGTGAGGCCGGCGGGGCCCGGGCGCGGCCGATCGGCAGCCGGGCGCCGCCGCGCGCGACGGATCGGCCCGTCGGTGGTAGCCTCGGGCCGATCGTGACGAGCGCCACCCCCACCTCGCCGGCCGCCGATCCCGCCCCGGGCCCCGAGCCGGCCCCGGGTGCCGGCGCCGCCGCGCGTCCCGTCCTCGCCCTGCGCGGCGTCGGCAAGACCTATGCGAACGGCAAGATCGCCCTGCGCGACGTCGACCTCACGCTCGGCGAGGGTGAGTTCGTCTTCCTCGTCGGCCCGTCCGGTGCCGGCAAGTCGACCCTCCTGAAGCTCCTGATCCGCGACGAGCTGCCCACCGCCGGCGAGGTCGTCGTGGACGGGCAGGACCTGGCGCGCGTTCCGCGCCGCAAGGTGCCCGAGCTGCGGCGCCGGATCGGGATCGTCTTCCAGGACTTCAAGCTGCTCCCCACCCGCTCCGTCCGCGAGAACGTGGCCTTCGCGCTGGAGGTGACCGGGACGCCGCGCGGGCGCATCGCCCCTGCCGTCGAGCGCGCCCTCGCGGTCGTCGGCCTGAGCGCCCAGGCCGACCAGCTGCCGGTCACGCTCTCGGGCGGCGAGCAGCAGCGGACGGCGATCGCCCGGGCGCTCGTGCACGAGCCGCGGCTGATCATCGCCGACGAACCGACCGGCAACCTCGACCCGCTGATCTCGTGGGAGATCATCCAGCTCCTCCTCCGCATCAACGAGCTGGGCGTCACCGTCCTCATGGCGACCCACAACGCCGAGGTCGTCACGTCCCTGCGCCGTCGCGTCGTCGGCCTGGAGGAGGGGCGGATCGTCCGCGACGAGGTCGGCGGCTACCACCGCGAGGACTGACGACATCCCGTGAGCGCGATCCTCGGCTTCCCCCGCTTCCTGGCCTTCAGCGTCGGCCGTGCGCTGCAGGGGATCCGCCGCAACGCCCTGATGAGCCTCGCCGCGATCGCGACGATGCTCCTGATGCTCCTGCTCCTGGCCGGGTTCTGGCTCCTGCAGGCGGGCCTGGAGGCCGGTGTCACCTACGTCGAGGAGAAGGTCGAGATCGTGGCCGACCTGCGGGACGTCCCCGGCGCCGACGCGGTCCTCGTCGTCCAGGCCCAGGCCCTCGCCGTCGACGTGGCGACCCTGGCCCAGGTCCGGGAGGTCCGTTACGTGTCGAAGGACGAGGCCCTCGCGCGCTTCCGCGAGCGCCTGCGCGAGCGCGGCCAGGTGGACCTGACCGGCTTCCTCGACCGGAACCCGCTCCCGGCGAGCCTCGAGGTGAGCCTCGTCGACCCGCGCGACTACGAGCCCGTCGTCGACCTCCTGGCGTCGCGCACGGAGGTCGTCGAGGACGTGATCGAAGTCCAGCAGCTGATCGAGCGGCTCACGTCCGTGACGAACGTCCTGCGGACCGGCGGGATCGTCGTCCTCGGCCTGGTGGGGCTCGTCGTCCTGTTCATCATCGTCAACACCATCCGGCTGGCGGTCGTCGCCCGGCGGGAGGAGATCGAGATCATGCGGCTGGTCGGCGCGTCGGACGCGTTCATCCGCTGGCCGTTCATCTTCGAGGGGGCCTTCGTCGGCCTCCTCGGCGCCGGCGCGGCGCTCCTGGTGCTGGCGCTCCTGGCGCAGCCGGCCGGCGACATGATGTACGGCTTCTTCCGGGTCCTGCCGCTCGAGTTCGGGACGCTCGCCCGCGATCTCGTGATCCTCGTGATCGGCACCGGCCTCGGCGTGGGCATCCTGGGGTCGTGGCTCTCCGTGCGGAGCTACCTGGCGCGATAGGCAGTCGGCGCGCGTGCCCGCGCAAACCGTCCGCGCGCCTCGTTCGAACCTCCGATGTACGCTTCTCGCTCGCGCCCCACGACCCGCCACCAGGAATCAGATGACCGACCCGCTCGACCGCTCGACCGAGGGCCACGACCCCGCCGCCGCCGTGGCCGGCTCGACCGCCCCTGTCCCCGTACCCGGGCAGGCCGCGGCCGGCGACGTCGTTCCCGCTCCGATGGCCGCGCCGGCACCGGCGCCCCGCGGCCGGCGCGCCGTCGGCGCGCTGCAGCTGGCCATCGCCACCGTCGCCCTGCTGGCCGGCGCCGCCCTCTTCCTGTCCGGCTTCTCCCTGGGCGCCCGCACGGCGACCACGCCGGGGACGCCTGCCGCCCAGGCCGAGCTCTTCGCGCCGTTCTGGGACGCCTGGGACTCCGTCACCAAGAGCTATGTCGGCGAGGTCGACCCCCAGAAGCTGGTCCAGGGGGCCATCGACGGGATGATCGGGGCCCTCGACGACCCGTACTCGTCGTACATGAGCCCCGAGGAGCTCCAGCGGGCCCGCGAGTCGATCGGCGGCGAGTTCTCCGGCGTCGGCGCCGAGGTGACGACGCGCCCGACCGCCGAGGACGTCGATACGTGCGACACGATCGGGCCGACCTGCCGGCTCGTGGTGGTCGCCCCCATCGACGGCTCCCCGGCGCTCCGAGCGGGCCTCGAGGCCGGTGACGTCATCACGGCCGTGGACGGCCGCACGGTCGACGGCGAGACGCTCGACGAGGCGATCTCCCGGGTGCGCGGACCGAAGGGGACGACGGTCGTCCTGACGATCGTGCGCGACGGCGGTGCGCCGTTCGAGATGCCGATCGTCCGCGACACGATCGTGTCGCGCCAGGTCGACACGCGCGAGCTGGCCGACGGCAGCGTGACCTACATCCGCCTCGCCGGCTTCTCCGACAACGCGGCCGACCAGTTCGCGGCCGCCGTGCGGACGGCGCGCGAGGAGGGCGTGACGAAGTTCATCGTCGACCTGCGCGACAACCCGGGCGGCTTCGTGACGGCGGCCCGTTCCATCGCCAGCCAGTTCATCGCGGAGGGGCCGATCTTCTGGGAGGAGGCCGCCGACGGGACCCAGGTCGCCACCGACGCGGAGGTCGGCGGCGCGGCGACGGGGGCCGACGTCCGGGTCGCCGTCCTCGTGAACGGCGGCAGCGCCTCGGCGAGCGAGATCGTCGCGGGCGCCCTCCAGGACACGCAGCGGGGGACGCTCGTCGGGGAGACGACGTTCGGCAAGGGCACCATCCAGCAGTGGCTGGACCTGAGCTCCGAGTCCGGGGGCTTCCGCCTCACGATCGCCAAGTGGCTGACGCCCGACAAGCGCTGGATCCACGAGGAGGGCCTCCAGCCCGACGTCGTGGTGCCGACCGAGGGCGCCGGAGCCGGCGAGCCGGGCCCCACCGGCGATCCGTTCATCGACGCGGCCCTCGACGTGCTGGCCGCCCCGGCGGCGGACTCTCCCGCCGTCCCCGGGTACGCCCGGGCGGCCTGACCCACGGCCGCGGCGACTCGCGGCTGGCGGCCCGCGGCGAGGTCTGACCCGCGACTGGCGGTTGCGGCGACCCTCGACTGGCGGTCTCGGTCCTGCCCGGAACCGGGGCCGGGGTGTTGCGCGATCCCCGTGTGTCCTGTACGGTTCGCCCGACCGAAAGGAGGTGATGTGCAGTGACAGACAGTAGTCAGCGTCGTTGCACCACCTCGCAGGAGACGACCGTCTAGCACGGACGTCCCCCGCGGGTGGGGTGACTCGAAACGCGTTCGAACGCCGGTCCCGCCTGGGGCCGGCGTTCGTGCGTCCGGGGCGCGCCTGCGCGATGATCCCCGCAGGATCCCGGGGGCGCCCGCGCCGGTCCCGCACGCACCACGAAGGAGCAGCCGACCATGGGCGAGCAGACGATCGCCCTCAACCGCAAGGCCCGCCACGAGTTCCACATCGAGGACACGCTCGAAGCGGGCATCGTGCTGACCGGCACGGAGATCAAGTCCATCCGCGCCGGCAAGGTCAGCCTGCAGGAGGCCTACGCGCGCATCGACCGCGGCGAGGCCTGGCTCGTCGGCGCCCACATCGCGCCATATGCCGGGGGCAACCGCTACAACCACGAGGCGAAGCGAACTCGCAAGCTCCTGCTCCACAAGGACGAGATCCACGAGCTCCTCGGGACGACCAAGTCGAAGAACCTGACGCTCGTGCCGCTGCGCCTGTACATCGACAACCGAGGCCACGCCAAGCTGGAGATCGCGCTGGCGCGCGGCAAGCAGCTCCACGATCGGCGCCGCGACATCGCCGACCGCGACGCGAAACGCGACATCGCCCGCGAGCTGGCCGACTCCCGCCGCGGCCGATAGGGGACCCTGCCGAGCGATCGGCGGCCGCCCACGGCGGTGCTCCTGCGCGCCGTCGGGTCCGCGCCACGTCATCGGTCCGCGCCACGTCATCGGTCCGCGCCACGTCATCGGTCCGCGCCACGTCATCGGTCCGCGCCACGCCGGCCGTGATCTCGGCAGATGTCGTCCATGGCGACCGTATGCCGGGTTGCCTCGGGGCAGCCGCGCCGCGCACCCCGTCGGCCGTGCTCATCGCTCCCCTGGAGATCGGCAGCTGTCGCCACAGGACGACCTGTGCCGCTGCTGGCCGGCCCGCGTGGCGGCATACGGTCCCCGGAGGCAACTTCTGCCGAATGCTCCCGTCGCCCCGCGCTGGGCGATGCCATCCTGCGTCGTCCCGCCGAGCCACCCAGGCCTGGGCCGCGACTCGTCGGGCCGTCGGGCCGCGCGGAGCCTCATCGCGCCGCGACGACGACGGAGGATCGGCAGGGCCTCTGGCCCGCTCCTGCTGCCGCGCGTCAGCGGGGGAGCGAGAGGACGAGGAGCACCAGGAAGACCACGACGAGGAGCGCGAGCAGCGGCAGCCATGACCGGAGGCTGCGCGCGTCCGCGGACGACTCCTCCTTCCCGGGGTGCCGGTTCTGTGCGTCGCGGACCTTCTGGTCCGCCTCGGCCTGCGACTGCATCGCCCAGGGGTCGAGGCCGGTGCGCCCGCTCGTGTCGTTCATCATCGTCCATCTCGCTCGTCAGTCGGATCGTCGCGATCCCGGCCATCGCCCAGAATGGGCGCGCCCCCCGGCCGGGTCAAGGGCCGTCCGGTCTGTTCGTCGCCCGCGGTAGAATGGGAGTCGCCGGCCCGAGCGCCGGCGCGGAACGGCCGGCGTGCCGCTCCGATCGGTGGGGATGCGTGGTCTCGACGGGGCCCCGCAGCCCGGGAACGCGAGCCGAGGATGCCGCTCTGGCCTCGTTAAAAGGCGGCAAAACGAAGTACCTGCCAACAAGCAGCCTGCTCTCGCCTACGCCGCTTAGGCGGTAAAGTGAGCGTGGAAGCGGCCTCCCCTCCGTGGGCCGTGGAAGCGTCAATCAGCGGAGGTGCAGCCCCGGCAAGCGCCGCGTAGCCGGGAGTCAAGCCCGATCTAGGGACACGCAGCTGGGCCGGTCATCGCCCCTGCCGATGGGGGTGGGCCGTCCGAGATCAAGCATCGGACACGCTCGTAGTGGTCCCGGGTCACGGGTTTCGGACGGGGAGTTCGACTCTCCCCCATCTCCACCACCTCCCCCTCCTGCGCGCCAGGAGCGAGCGTGTGGCCGCGCGCGCGACGAGCGGGCCCTCCGGCGTCGGGCGCACCGCGCGGACGCGCCGGACGGCCCTTGACGTCGACGCGACCGGGCGGGAGCATCGAGGGAGGAGGTGCGAGGAGCGACATGGACGCGGGCGGCACCAGCAAGGGGTCCGGCCTCACGACCCGGCGCTTCACGGGGGCCACGCGCGGCGACGCCACGGCCGGGTTCAAGGTCGACTGGCCCGGCCTCTCCCGCCACTACATCCTCGTGGCCGAGGCGTGGGACGAAGACTCCCACACGCTCACCGTGATGCTCCAGCCGCTCCCGTCGGAGCCGCCCGCAGAGAGGCCGAGGGCGGCGCCGAGTGACGGCGGCCGCGGCCCGGCTCGGCCCTCATCCTGAGTGCGGCTCCGGCCAGACCCGACTGCCGGCGGTCGAGGCCGATCGGCCGCGGCCCCAGCCCCTTTCCCCACGGGAGCTGGAAGGCCGCGCGTCAGCGTTCCCGGTCCACCGCAACATTCGGTACCGGCCAGTCCTTCGACGCCTCGAGGAGCGCGCCGGTGAGCTCTTTCCTGGCGCCCGGGCCCGACGGTCAGGCCGCGAGCTCCTCCGGCTCGAGGAGGAGCTCGCGATCGTGGATGGCAAGCCAGTCGAGCGCGGCGAGGCGGGAGAGCAGGCCCTCGCGGGGCACGGGGCGCTCGGCGCAGTCGAGCCAGAGCGCGCCGTCGCGGAGGGCGACGATCATCGGGGCCCCGCAGGAGCAGGCGCGGCGCTCGTGCTCAGCGTCTTCGATGAGGTTGAGGATGCTGGTTCGGTCATACATGCGGAACGATCCTTCTTGTTCTGATACGGATCGTTGCGTATCATAACAGCGTGAGCGCCGAGAATCAAGACGGTCCGTCTCGCAACTCTCCCGCAACGTCCTCGCCACTCGCGCCGCTGGCACCCCGCCGGCCCCTCGGCCGGCCGCGCAGCGACCGCGCGCACCGGGCGATCCTCGACGCCGCGCGGGCCGAGCTCGTGGAGCACGGCTTCTCGCGCCTCCGTCTCGAGCACGTCGCGGCGCGCGCCGGAGTCGGCAAGGCCACGATCTACCGCCGCTGGCCCTCAAAGGAGGCGCTCGCCCAGGAGCTCCTGAGCGAGCTGGCGGCGCCCCACATCGCCGTGGCAGACGTCGGCGACACCCGGGCGGAGCTGCGGGCATGCGTGGACACGGCGCGACACGCCCTGGCGGAGACCCCGTTCGGCCCGGTCATCCGGGCCCTCCTGTCACAGATCGCGATCAATCCCGCCCTGGGCGACCCGTTCCGCGAGACCATCGTGAGGGCTCGCCGCGACGAAGTCGCGCGGGTGGTGGGCCGCGGGATCGCGCGCGGGGACCTGCGCCCCGACGTGGACGTGGATGTGGCCACGGAGCTGCTCGTGGGTCCCGTCTACTTCCGGCTCATGTTCGGGGGCGACCTCAGCGTCGACTTCGCGTGGCGCGTGGCCGACAGCGTCTACCGTGGGTTCGCCGCGGCAGGGCCGCCGGAGCCGGGCCGGCCGGGGACGGGACCATCCGGAGCCCGCCCGGGAGAAGGCCGAGGCTAGGGCGCCGGCGCGGGCGGCGCGGGCTCCGCGGGGGGAGCCGGGGTCGGCGCGGGCGTCGGGGCGGGGGCGGGGGCGGGCGCCGACGACGCCTTGCCGACGAGCACGATCCCGTTGACCCGCTTGTAGTCCGAGAACCACGTGTCGCTGTGGATCACCGCGCCGCTCGCGTCGCGGACCGTCCGGCTCACCCACACGCTCATCCCTCTCACCGGGTACTCGATCCGCTTCCGCTGGCCGGGACGGAGGCTCGTCGTGTACTGGACGGTGTCGACGGCGCGGATCACGTTGCGGATGGTCGGCGCGGAGAAGGAGACCGTGCGCCCCGTGGGCGGCCCCCAGATCTCGAACGTCACGAAGTTGGAGCCCGTGACTCCCTTGATGAGCAGCGGATACGGCGTGTCGTTCCGGAAGCGCATGCTCTGCTGGGCGCCACCGCTCTTCCAGACCGTCGCATCGAGGCCCGTCGGGTAGCGATCGATGTAGTAGTAGTGGTTGTCCCGGCTGAGGATGTCGAGGCCGGCGCGGGCCGCGGCGTTGAAGAGCGTGGTGGAGCACGAGCAGATGCCGCCGGCCAGGGCGCCCGTTGGCTCGGTCCGGCCGTTCAGGATCGCGCCTCCGTCGCGGTAGCCGCGCTCGTAGGTCACCGGGCCGAGCGCGTTCCAGAAGTCGAACACGGCGCCCGGCGCGACGACGTAGCCGTTGATGTCGCTCGTCGGGATCGAGATGTTGGCGCCGAAGCCGTTCGCCTCGTAGCGGTGGAAGTTCGTGGTCCACGACGAAAGGCGCTTCATGAGCGGGGCGGCCTTCTCGGCCTCCTCCGTGGTGAGCTTCGGCTTGACGACGATGACGGCGAGCGCCACGGGGGCCGGCTCGCCGGTGGTCGCGGCGCGCTCGACGATCGCCTGCGCGACGACGGGCGCCGACGCATTCACGTCGACGGCACGTCCGTTCTTCGCTGCCACGACGCCCACGACCCCGCTGCCCCGTCCCACGAGGAAGGTGGCGTCCCTCGCCTCGCGATCGATCTTCTTCGCGAGGGCCGCGAGGGCCTTCGTCGGCGTGGCCGGGCTCACGGTCGGGCGGTAGCCGTCGGTCGTGGTCTCGAAGGTGATCCACCCGCGAATCGTGGCCGCCTTGATCGTCCAGCTCTCCTTGCCGTGGCTCAGGACGAGATCCTGGGCCATCCGGTCGGCCGCCTCGATGGCCGTCGCCACCTCGGCGTCGCTGATGTAGGGCTCGACGACGGCCGTCTCGTAGGCCAGCTCGAGCGTGGCCGGTGCCGACGGGTCCGAGAGCTGCTCCAGGAGGGCCGTGCCGATCTCGGCCCGGGGGAAGGCACGCCCGGCAGAGGCGGCGCTGGCGACGAACCCGGTCTCGGTGAGGGTCGCGGAGCCGCTGACGGGAGCCTTGTTGACGCCCAGAGCGGCCTCGGTCACCTCGCGCCGGACGGCCTCGGGGTCCATGGTCACGACCGGGTCGATCCGCGTCCCGTCGAGGAGGCTCCGGACGCCCTGGGCGGCCCGGCCCAGCGGGTCGGGGTGGCTCCGGCCGACCGACCACGCCAGCTCGACCAGCGCGTCCACGTCGGCGTGCCGCCCGAGAGCCGCGTACGGGATGCGGATCTCCGTCCCGTCGACCGTGACGACCGCCTCGCCGCTGGCATAGCCTGCCAGCGCGGCCTCGAGGCTGGCGGTCGCGGCCTCGCGGGTCAGGCCGGACACGTCGACGCCGTCGACGCTCACGCCGGGATAGATGCGCTCGGCGTACTGCCCCTGGTAGGCGAGGAGCGCGCCGGCGCCGAAGGCGAAGGTCAGCGCGAACCCGGCGAGGACGGCGAGGACGAGCTTCCCGAAGGGGAAGCGGCGGCCGGGGGAGGGGTCGGTGGTCAAGGTCGTCATTTGGACCGCGAATTTACCAGAACCCCACGGCGGGGTCGTTCGTCATGCCTCGCATGGCCGATACGGCCCCGGGCGGCCCGCCCGTCGCGCGTCACCCGGCCCGGGGGATGATCACGATTCGGCGGCTGGGCTCCTCGCCGATCGACTGCGTGCCGACCGCCGGGTGGCCCCGCAGCGCGAGGTGGACCCAGCGTCGCTCGAGGGCCGGCATCGGCTCCAGCTGCAGCATCTTGCCGGTCTCGACGACCTTCTCGGCAGCGCGGAGGGCGATCTCGCGAAGCTGCGCCTCGCGGCGCCCGCGGTATCCCTCGACGTCGACGAGCACCCGCGTCCACTCGCCCATCTCGCGGGAGAGCATGAGGTTGACGATGTGCTGCAGCGCCGACAGGCGCTCGCCCTTGCGGCCGATGAGGGCGCCGAGGGCCTCGTGCTCCTCGTCGTCGACCCCGACCACGTTGAGGCGGTTCGTCTCGCCCGTCTCGACGACGACCTTCACGTCGAAGCCGAGGTGGCCCATCAGCTGCTCGAGGATCGACCGGCCGGCCTCGAGGGCCTCCGGGGACGCCTCGGCCGCCTGGAGCTCCTCGCGCTCGCGGGTCAGCGAGCGCGCCACCTGGACCATCTCCTCCTCGGCGGAGGTGACCGTCGTGGCGCCGCGGCGATCGGGCGCTCCGGCAGCCCTGGGGGGACGCTCGTCGCTGCGCGGGGGCCGCGGCTCGCGGGGCCGGTCGTCGCGGGGAGGACGCGGCTCGCGGGGCCGGTCGTCGCGGGGCCGGTCGTCGCGGGGCCGGTCGTCGCGGCGTGGGGGCCGGTCGTCGCGGCGCGGTCGGTCCTCGCGGTCGTCGCGCGGCGGGCGGACGGGGAGCGGCGTCGCCTCGGCGGCGGCCCGCTTGGGGGCGGCGCCGCCCAGCGCGCTCCGGGGCGCGGCGACGATCCGGGCGGGCTCCGCGCCCATCCCCAGGACGCCCCGGCTGCCCGGCGTGAGGATCTCGAAGTCGAGCTCGTCGAGCCCGACCTCGAACGCCTCTCGGGCGTTGCGGAGGGCCTCCTCGACGGACTTTCCGGTGAACTCGCGGTACTCGCTCATGGTGTCAGCGCTTTCTCCCTCGGCGGCCCTGGCGGCCTCTTTCGCGCGGGCGCACGGTGGACGCCGCGGATGCGGTGCGGTCGGCTTCGGTGCGCGCGGTGGGGCGTGGTGGGGTGGGTTTGCCCGGCTTGCCTTCGCCCGGCGGCGCCGAGCGCAGCGCGGGCGGCTCGACGGGGAAGCGGGGCCGGTGGTCCTTGGCGAATCCCGGCGTCCAGCCCAGGATCGGGAACATGGCCCCCCAGCCGACGATGAGGTACTGCTGGGCGATCCCGAAGATGGTGGTCACGATCCAGTAGATGAAGAGGCCGGCCGGCAGGAAGCCGCCGTACAGGATCGAGATGAGGGGCAGGAACAGGACGAGCTGGCGCTGGACCTTGCTGTTCTGGTCCTGGTAGGCGGAGTCGGACGGCGGCATGGTCATGCGGCTCTGGACGAGCTGGAGGGCCGCCGAGATGAACGCCAGGACGCTGAAGCCGCCGATCAGCGGCAGCGTGAACAGCACCTGCGGCTTGGAGATGTCCATGTTGCCGAGCCACGCCACGGTCGTGTCGATGCACGGCACGTACGGATCGTAGGCGGGCGTGCCCAGCCCGTTCACGCACTGGACGTCGACCACCTGGACCCCGAAGACCGTCAGCATCGCCGTTGGGTCCGGGTTGGTCAGGCCCTGGCTGATGACCTGGTAGATGATCAGGAGCAGGGGCAGCTGGAGGAGGATCGGCAGGCACCCGGAGGCCGGGTTGACGCCCCGTTCCTTGTACAGCTCCATCTGGGCCTGGCTGAAGCGGGCCCGGTCGCCCTTGTAGCGCTTCTGGAGCTCCTTGAGCTCGGGCTGGATGAGCTGCATCCGCTTCGTCGACACGATCTGGCGCCGGAAGAGCGGGATGAGGGCGCTCCGGACGACCAGGGTCATGAGGATGATGGCGAGGCCGATGTCGCCGGTGACCTGGTCGATCCAGACGAGCAGGATGAAGAGGCCCTGGAAGATCGGGTTGAGGATCCACGCCAGAAGGCTGACCGGGTCGGCGCCGGGCTCGGCGGGAGTGAGCGGCGGATGGGGCGTCACCGTGGCGGACGGCGCGGCCGAGCCGCCGGGCACCACCTCCGGCGTCGCGGCACAGGCGGCCAGGACGAGGACGA
Source organism: uncultured Chloroflexia bacterium (assembly GCA_963713285.1). Taxonomy (GTDB): domain Bacteria; phylum Chloroflexota; class Limnocylindria; order Limnocylindrales; family CSP1-4; genus CTSoil-043. Next base: position 98,696 of record CAVQLA010000011.1, read on the forward strand.
CGAGCGCGAGCAGCCCGAGGAGGAGCAGGCGGTCGCGCCGGACGCGGGGGACGGTCACGGGTTCCTCGGCTTCATCGGACGGGGTCGTAGCCGCCCGGGTGCCAGGGGTGGCATCGCGCGATGCGCTTTGCGCCCATCCAGCTGCCCCGCAGGAGGCCGTACTTGTCGATGGCCTGCTCGGTGTATCGCGAGCAGGTCGGGTAGTAGCGGCAGCTCGAGGGCATCCAGGCGAAGACCGCCCGATACAGGTGGATGAACCCGATCCCGATGCGCTTCACGCGTCCGCCGGTCCTCCGAGCACCCCTCCCCGGCGGAGGAGCCGCTCCAGCGCCTCGACGAGCGCCGCGTGGTCCGCGTCCACGAGCGCCGGCCGGGCGATGATCAGTACGTCCCAGCCCGGCTGGAACGAGGGCGCCATCACCCTGAGTGTCTCCCGAAGCCGTCGCCGGACCCGGTTCCGGACGACCGCGCCCCCGAGGGCCCGGCCGGTCGCGAGGCCGAATTGGACGCCGTCCGAACCGGTCTGCAGGAACCGGGCGGTCATGAGCGGATGGGACCGCGAAGTCCCCTGGGCCTGGATCGCCGCGAAGTCCGCGGGCCGGGTGAGCATGGCGACCCGCCCGCGGGGGCGGCTCGCTGCCGGGATCAGACCGCCAGCCGCTTGCGGCCCCGAGCGCGACGGGTGGCCAGGACGCGCCGGCCCCCGGAGGTCTTCATCCGGGCGCGGAAGCCGTGCTCCTTCGCGCGATGGCGCTTCTTCGGCTGGTAGGTCTGCTTCATCGGGCGTCGTGTCTTCCTCTACGTCTCCGGCCTCCGGATCGAGTCGCCGCGCGACTCCGGGAGGCACGACAACGCGCCGGGCGCACGAGCACCGGGCGCGTCAACGCCGGGCGATTATAGGAAGCGCTCCTCCCGGGTGTCAAAGCAGCCCCTGGAGGCGCCCTCGGACGGGCGGCGGGCAGGGGGCGCGGGCGGGCGATGGGCGGCGCCAGGCGCCGCGATCTCGATACTCCTGGGGAGTATCGGCGAATCAGGGCTGAATCGCCTTGCGGGGCCGTCCGGGGCGGTGCTACCATGCGTCGGCCCACGGCGCCGGGACGCTCGCGGGCAACCCCGGGGAGACACCTCGGGGCGGCCCGGAGAGGTGGCTTTCCCCGCGCGCTGGGGCGGCCTGATCTCGCGTCCGCCTCGTTCCTCCTCGCTCAACGGCACCTCGGTCAACGTCTCCTCCATCCGGCGCCACGACGCCGGGCCGACAGGGTCCTCATGGACGCGAAGCACATCTGGCGCGCGGCGCTCGGGGAGCTCCAGGTCGCGCTGTCCCCGGCCAACTTCGAGACCTGGCTCCGCCACACGTCCCTGGTGGACGTCGAGGACACCCGGTTCCGGATCGCCGTGCCGAACGGCTTCGCGAAGGACTGGCTGGAGACCCGCTACCGGCCGCTGATCTCCCAGACCCTGGCCCGCATCGTCGGCTACAGCGTGACGGTCGAGTTCGTCGTCCGCGAGGACGCGGGGGCGGCCTCCGAGGTGCCGGCTCCCGCAGCCCCCCAGCAGGTCCGCGTCGAGCCGACCCGGGTCGGCGCCGAGGGCGGGGCCTCCAGCCTGAACGCTCGCTACACCTTCTCCAACTTCATCGTCGGCTCGGCGAACCGGTTGGCCCACGCTGCCGCGCTCTCGGTGGCCGAGCGCCCCGGCCACGCGTACAACCCGCTCTTCCTGTACGGCGGCGTCGGGCTGGGCAAGACCCACCTCATGCACGCGATCGGGAACGCGGTGATCGCCCGCTTCCCGCGCAAGCGGGTCGTCTACGCGACGAGCGAGAAGTTCACGAACGAGTTCATCACGAGCATCCAGCAGGGCCGCATCGACGACTTCCGGGCGCGCTACCGCCGCATCGACCTCCTCCTCATCGACGACATCCAGTTCATCGCCGACAAGGAGCGGACGCAGGAGGAGTTCTTCCACACGTTCAACACGATCCACGAGGACGGCAAGCAGATCGTCCTCTCCTCCGATCGGCCGCCGAAGCAGATCACGACCCTCGAGGAGCGCCTGCGCAGCCGCTTCGAGTGGGGGTTGATCGCGGACCTCACGGCGCCCGACCTGGAGACGCGGATCGCGATCCTGCGCGCCAAGGCGGAGGAATCCTCCGTCCCGATCGGTTCCGACGTCGTGGAGTTCATCGCCCGCAAGGTCGTCAGCAACATCCGCGAGCTGGAGGGCGCGCTCAACCGCGTCGTCGCCTACGCCAGCATGGGCGCGATGCCGATCACGATCGAGCTCGCCCAGGCCGTTCTCTCGAACGTCCTCTACAACCCGAAGAAGCGCCAGGTCACGCCGGAGAAGATCGCGAAGGCGGTCTCCGAGTACTACGGCGTCGACATGGACGCCCTGCGCGGCCAGAAGCGCGACAGGGCGATCGTCACGCCGCGCCAGATCGCGATGTTCCTCATGCGCGAGGAGACGGATGTCTCGCTCCTTCGGATCGGCGCCGAGCTCGGCGGTCGGGACCACTCGACGGTGCTCCACGCCTGCGACAAGATCACCCGCGAGGCATCCGTCAACGACGAGATGCGCCGCGACATCGCGGCCGTCCGCGAGCTGATCTACGCCGACTGATCGCTGCGCCCGGCGCGGCCCGGCGGCCCGCTTCTCCGGGGTGCTGCCCGGCCTCGCATCCGGCGCGGCGCCGTCCGCCCTGTGGACAACCTGGCCGCAACGGTGGACAAGGTGATGCACTTGTGGACAAGCCGGTCATCCCGGCGGCGTGGCGGTGTGGGCGGATCGGCTCCGGGCGCGGCCTCCGCGGCCCGGGGCGCGGCGCCGAGCGCGTCCATCCACTGCGTGTCCTCACGCCGCCGCCGGCCGGGCCTCGGGTCGTCCACGCGTCCCGGGGGTTCATCCACGGGCGGCCGCCGCACACCGCAGCACGGCCGTCCACGTCATCCACGCCATGATGAATACGGTGATGAACTTCATGCGAAGATGGACCCCACTACGAATCCACCGGTGAGCTCCGGCCACGGCCGCCCGCCGGCACCTCCCGCCCGCGCACCCGGAGTGACACGTCCGTGAACCTGTCGGTCATCCAGGAGAACCTCGCCCGCGGCCTCTCGGTCGTCAGCCACGCCGTGTCGAGCCGGAGCACCCTGCCCGTGCTCGCCAACGTGCTGCTGCGCACCGAGGACGCCGGGCTGAAGCTCACCGCCACGAACCTCGAGATCGGGATCACCTACTGGGTCCCCGGCAAGATCGAGACGGACGGCGCGATCACGGTCCCGGCCCGCCTGCTCACGGACGTCGTCAACTCGCTCCCGAACGAGCGGATCGACCTCGAGCTACGCGACGGCGACCGGCTCCACCTGCGCTGCGGACGCTTCGAGACGCACCTCCGCGGGATCGACGCCGACGAGTTCCCGGCGATCCCGGCAGCCGGGGAGCGGCCCACGACCCGGGTCAGCCAGAAGGTGCTCAAGCGCGCCCTGGCGGAGGTGGCCTTCGCTGCGGCGAGCGACGAGGCCCGGCCAATCCTGACGGGCGTCCTGACCCGCTTCGAGGGGGATCGAATCACCCTGGCCGCGGCCGACAATTACCGCATCGCGATCACCACGATCGGCGGGCTCGACGCGGTCGAGGAGACCAGCGTCGTCGTGCCCGCCCGCTCCTACAGCGAGCTGGCACGCATCCTCACCGACACGGACGATCCAGTGGAGGTCATCCTGTCGGCCCAGAAGAACCAGGTGCTGTTCCACGTCGAGGGCGTCGACCTCGTGAGCCGGCTCATCGACGGGCAGTTCCCCAACTACCAGCAGGTCCTGCCCGCGACCCATGCCACGCGCGTCGAGCTCGACCGCGACGACCTCCTCAAGGCCGTGCGGCTTGCCGCGTACATCGCGAGCGCGTCCGCCAACATCGTCAAGCTGCAGGTTGCGCCCGAGGGCGCGCCGGTCGTGACGGTGGGGGCGGCCGCCGACGTGGGCGACCACCAGGGCGCCGTCGATGCCGCCATCGAGGGCGACGGGACGACGATCGCGTTCAACGCTCGGTACCTCGGCGACGTCCTCGCAAACGTCGACGCCGAGCGCTTCGTCATCGAGCTCAACGGGCCGCTCTCGCCGGGCGTCTTCCGGCCGGCCGACGGGCGTGACTACACGCACGTCGTGATGCCGGTCCGGACGACCTCCTAGGCCGAGACCGGGGAGGGCCGGGCCAGCGGCCCGGCGCCGGCACTGCTCACCTCGCTCCGGCTTGCCGGGTTCCGCGCCTACACCTCCCTGGAGGCGGCATTCGGGCCGGGCCCCCAGCTCGTCTGGGGCCCGAACGCGGCCGGCAAGACGAGCCTCCTGGAGGCGATCGTGCTTCTCGCGCGGGGCGCATCGCACCGCACCGGGACCGACGCCGAGATGATCCGCTGGGAGGCGCCGTTCGCCCGCGTCGACGGGCATCACGCCGCCGCCGGGGCCGGGGCGGCCGCCGGGGCCGCGGACCTCGACGTCACGCTCGTGCGCGAGGGACCGGCCGGCGGCCGCAAGCGGATCCGGGTCAACGGCGTCCCGCGACGCGCAGCCGCCCTCGCGGAGGCGCTCCGCGTGGTCGTCTTCGCCCCGGAGGACATGCTCCTCGTCGTCGGCGCCCCGAGCCTCCGGCGGACGGCGCTCGACGCGCTCGCCGGGCAGCGCTTCCCCGCCTACGCGTCGGACCTCTCGACCTACGGCCGCGCCCTGACCCAGCGGAACCACCTTCTTCGCGCGATCCGCGAGGAGACGGCGACGCGGGACCAGCTCCCGTTCTGGGACACGAAGCTCCTGGAGGCCGGCGCGGCCGTCCTCGACGCCCGGCAGCGGCTCCTCGCCGAGCTCGCCGAGCCCCTCGCCGCGGCCCACGCGGAGATCGCGCCCGACGAGGGGGCGCTCGGCATCGCGTACGTCACAAATGCGCCGGCCCGGCCCGGCGAGGCACCCGGCGAGGCGCTCGCCCGCCGCCTGCGAGAGACCGCCGAGAAGGAGCTCTGGAACGGCACCACGCTCGTCGGCCCGCATCGCGACGACCTGGCCTTCGAGCTCGACGGGCGCGACCTGGCGTCCTTCGCCTCCCGGGGCCAGCAGCGCACGGCGATCCTTGCGCTCAAGCTCGCGGAGCTCGACCTGCTGTCCGCGCTGGACGGGCGCCCGCCGCTGCTCCTGCTCGACGACGTCTTCTCAGAGCTCGACCCGGCCCGCCGGGGCCACCTGGTGCGCAGGATCGCCACGCTGCCCCAGGCGTTCGTGACCACGACCACGCTCGACGACCTGGACCCCGCCCTCCGCGCGGCCGGGACGGCGTGGCGCGTGGACGTCGCGTCGCCGGCAGGCGACGCGGGCGAGGGCGGCGCCCGGATCGTGCGGGCCGGCCCGTGAGCCCGGCCCGTCGGTTCGACGACCCCCGCCTCCCCGTGCGGCGCCCGGTCCGCCGCATCGGCGACCTGCTGCCGGAGGCAGCCCGGGCGCTGGGGCTCGAGGAGCAGCTCCGCTGGGCCCGGGCTGCGACCGCCTGGGACCGCATCGTGGCCGAGCGCCTGCCGGAGGCGTCCGGCGGCTCGCGCCCGGCACGCCTCGAGGGCAGCGCAACCCTCGTCGTGGAAGCCGCCGCGCCGATGATCGGCCAGGAGATCCGCCTCCGGGCGGACGAGCTCCTGGAGGCCTTCGCCGCCGCCCCGGGCGGGATCCGGGCCGAGCGGCTGCGGGTCGTGGTGACGCACGGTATGATCCGCTCGCCCTGAGCCGGGGAGCACGTTTCGCGCCCGGGCTGGGCAGCCGGCGTCACGCCGGCCCCCTCTCCACCGTCGTGAGAGCCGATGGCCGTCCGACTGCAGATGAAGCTCGGCGTGGTCGCCGAGGCCGAACGCCTGGAGGACTCCCCGGACACCGTCGCCATCGTCGAGCCGACGATCGGGGCGACGCTCCGCTCGAAGGGGAGCCTCTTCGTCGTGGTTGCCGGGACCGGGCGCGCCCGCCGCCTCCAGGAGGCGACGCGCCTCGTCGCGGACACCGTCCAGGGCGAGTACTACTACGACGAGTCGGCAGGCCTCGTCGTCTGCCTGGAGAAGGCGATCCGGACCGCGAACCGGAAGCTGGCGGCGAACCGCGAGCGGCTGGGCCTCGGGGGCTCCGCCGACGGACCCCTCGGCCTCGGGGTCGCCGTGGTGCGAGGCACCGAGCTGTACGTCATGACGGCCGGGCCGGTCGACGCCTACCTGGTCCACCAGGCCCACCTGCTGACGCTCCCCGACCCGGATGCCGGCCGGGGCCTTCCCGCCGACGGGCTCGCCCCGCAGATCTGGCGCGGCGAGATCGGCGCCGGGGACACCCTCGTGCTCGTCTCGCGCAACCTCACGGCGACGCTCGGCACGGACGACCTCAAGGATGCCGTCAACACGCTCCACCCCCAGGCGGCCATGGAGCAGCTCCACCGGCGCTTCGTCGCCACCGGCGGCACCGGCAGCGACGGCGCCCTGGCGATCGAGGCCGCGGAGGTCTCCGCGACGAGCCAGCGCGGTCGCCTGGTCCCCGCCCGCCCGCCAGAGCCCCTGGCCGGGCTTCCCGACCGCTCGCCGATCCCGCTCGCCGATTCCGTGGGTGGCGGCGTCGCCGCCGTGAGCGCCGGCGCGACGAGGGCGAGGAGCGCCGCGGGCGACGCGATGGGGGGCGCGATCGGCCGCCTCCAGGACCTCCTCCCGCGCCGCGGGACGCGCTACCGCCGCGTGACGCCGGCTGCGACGCGCCGCGAGTCCCAGCGCCGCGCCGCGGTGGCCGTCCTTGCGCTCGTCGTCGTGGCCGCGGTGCTCGGCATCGGCCTGTGGGTGGTCGGCGGCCCCGGCGGCACGCCGATCGACGAGGTGACGGCCGGCGAGAAGGCCCTGGCGGCCGTGAAGGAGGACCTCCGCCTGGTCTTCAGCAACGGGGCCGACCTCGTCGTCGACGACCCCACGAAGGCCGAGGAGCTGCTGACCGAGGCGCACGGCCAGCTCGCCGTCGCGGCCCAGAACGGCGTTCCGGCCCTGGCGCTCGCGCCGCTCCGCGAGGAGGTGGTGGGCGGCCTCGACACCCTGTACGGCGTGGTGGAGGTGGCCCCCCAGACGGCGTTCTCGTTCGCCGGCCAGGAGCAGCCGTTCGACCTCGCGGCCCTCGCCCTCGGCCCCGACGGCGTGCCCTACGTCCTGGACCGGACCACGCAGACGGTCTATCGCGTCGATCTCCGCGCGAAGAAGGCGGCGCCGGTCATCCGCGTCGGAGCCAAGGCCTCGGGGATCACGGTGGCCGAGCCCCGGCTCCTCGGCACCGGCGGTCCCGACGTGCTCGCCCTGGACGCCAAGAACGTCCTCTGGCGCTGGCGCCCGGCCGACACCAAGGGCAAGGGCACGCTGGCCCGGGTCCGGGTTGCCGAATCCTCGACGTGGGGCGCGGACATCCTGGGCTTCGGCACCTTCGTGCGGAACGCGGACCTCGACCTCTACAACCTCTACGTGATCGACCCCTCGGAGCAGCAGATCCTGCGCTACACGCCCCACCAGGACGGGAGCGGGTACACCGGGGTCGGGTCCGGCTGGCTGACGACCCCGCAGGACCTCTCGCGCGTGACCTCGATGTACATCGACGGCGACATCTACCTCGTCGATGGGGGGGTCGTGGCGCGGTACGTGTCGGGGCGGAGCAGCGACTGGAGCCCCGACCCGCCGCCGGACGAGCTCCTCCGGCCGGCGCCCACGTATACCGTCGTCGCGTCACCGGACGAGAAGTCCGAGGGTGTCATGTACGCCTACGACCGGGGCAGCGACCGGATCGTGGCCTTCGCCAAGGCGAACGGGAAGTACGTGGCGCAGTACCGCATCGCCGAGGGCGGACCCGACTGGTCCGACGTGCGCGCCTTCTACGTCGTCAACCGCGCCGAGGGCCAGGCGCCCCTCGTCTACTGGATCGACGCCGACCGGATCGGCGCCGCCGTCCTGCAGGACGCCTCGACCCTCCCGTCCCCTGCTCCGTCCGGCAGCCCTGCCGCCTCTCCGGACGGCTCGGCCGGGCCGAAGGCGACGACGACGCCCGCCCCCTGACGCCCGCGCGACCCGCCCCCGACGCCGGCCCCGCGCACACGCCGCGGGCGGCTCCCCCACCCGGCGCCCCATCCGATCGTGCGTGGGATAATCCGGCCATGTCCGGACGCCTGGTCGAGATGGCCGTCGAGAGCGTGCGCGTGCACATGCTCTCCACCCAGCACGTCGTGATCCTCAAGGACCTCGAGCGGGAGCGTTTCCTGCCCATCTGGATCGGCCCCTGGGAGGCGAACGCGATCGCGATGAAGCTCCAGGGCCTGACGCCGGAGCGACCCCTGACGCACGACCTCCTGGCCGGGGTCCTGGAGGAGCTGGGCGCGACGATCCGCGAGGTGGTCATCGCCGACCTGGCGGACGAGACCTTCCGCGCCCGGATCCTGCTGGAGGCCGACGGGCGCCTCCACGAGATCGACTCCCGCCCCTCGGACGCCCTCGCCCTTGCCGTGCGGACGGGCGTTCGCATCTACGCGGCCGAGGAGGTCCTGGACCGGGCCGGTGTCGAGGGCGACCACACCGGCGCCGACGACGAGCCGGTCGACGACGAGCGCCTGTCCGTCTTCCGCGAGTTCGTCAACTCGCTCGACGTCGAGCCCGGCACCGACGAGGCCCGCGAGGGACCACCCCGCGAGGGTCCCGGCGACTGACACCCCGCGGGCACCCATCCGGGCGCCCGCGCGCGACCGCGCGGCCCTGCGTCGCCGCCGGCCTCCCCCTCAGGCCTCCGCGGGGGGCTCGACGATGGCCGAGCCGCGCCGGAGCGCCCGCTCCCGGTTCGCCCACATGCGGAGCCGGAGCCCCCAGAAGTCCTTCACGGCGCGCCAGACCACCGACGGCTTCGCGCCCGTCGGTGAGCCGGCGGTGCGCGGGTAGTGCGGGACGCCCACCTCGACGACCGTGCGGCCGGCGGCGCGCAGCTTGACGAGGAGCTCCGCGGAGAAGAACGCCCCCCCGGATTCGACGCGGGCGCCCAGCAGCGCCGACCGCCGGAAGAGCTTGCAGGCGCAGTCGACGTCGCGCACCCGGAGGCCGAACCAGACGCGGTTGGCCAGCTTGTACAGGCGGGCGTAGATGGTCCGGATGAGGGGATCCGCGCGCCGGATGCGGTAGCCAACGACGACGTCGGGGGCGTCCGGTCCCTGGAAGCGGGCGGTGAGGCGGCCGAGGTCGGCCACCTGGAACTGCCGGTCGCCGTCGGTGAAGCAGACCAGGTCGTGGCGGGCCGCCCGGAAGCCGGACCGGAGGGCCGCGCCGTACCCGAGGTTGGTCGGGTGATGGACGGCGCGCACGACGTCCGGGTGGGCGGCCGCCAGGCGATCGGCGATGGCCGCCGTCGCGTCGCGCGAGCCGTCGTCGACGGCGATGATCTCGAAGCGCTCCGCCAGCGTCGGCAGGACCGCCAGCGCCTCGGTGACGAGGGCCTCGAGATTGGCCTCCTCGTTGTGGGCCGGGAAGAAGTACGAGAGGGCGGGGACGCGCGCCGCGGGATCTGGGCTCATGCGCGCATCCTAGCGAGCCCCGCCTTCGACCATGACCGACGACCGCGCGCCGGCGGACCGCGGCCCCACGACGCGGTAGAGCGGCTGCAGGCCGAGCGGATCGGGGACGACCTCGAGCACCCACGAGGCCTCCAGCGCCGCGATCTCCGACGGATAGCGCACGAGGTAGACGGGCCGCGATCCGACGGTCGCGCGCAGGACGTCGTCCACCGTCCCGAGGCCCTCGTCCAGGCGGTCGCGATCGTCGAGGACACGGACGTCGGGGCGCTCGCCCAGGACGACGGTCCGGTACCAGAGCGGCGTCGAGTAGCTCCACCAGGAGACGACCGCGGCATCGTCCTCCACGGTCTCGAGGACCCAGCGGCTCCAGTCTCGGGCCCGGGTGTCCGCCGACTGGTCGACCTTCGCGCGGGTGGCGGGCGCGTCCAGCGCCGCCGGCACCACGAGGCCGGTCGCCAGCAGGATGCCCAGGAGCCCCGCGACGAGCGGCGCGCGGCCGGGACCCGCCGGCCAGCGGGCCGCCGAGCCGGCGAGGTCGCCGTCGCCCGGGTCGCCGTCCTCGTCGGCCCCAGCGGCGCCCTCGCCGGGCACCGCCGCCTCCGCCGCGGGAGCCGCGGGCCGCGCCGGCCCCGGGACCAGGACGTCGACGAGCAGGCCCGCGCCGACCCCGAGCCAGGACGCCGCGATGAGCAGCGGGACCAGGTAGTAGCGGTCGATCGCGGCGTTCGTGTAGGAGGCGGCGAACCAGCAGATGACCAGCAGCCAGGTCCCCGTCAGCAGCGCGTAGCGGGGCCGCCGCGCCGCGGTGACGAGGAACGCCGCCGGGACGGCCACGACGAGGATCCCCAGCTGGTCCGCGGCGAGCTCCACGACGTCGCCGGCCTTGCGGGCCAGGTCGCCGAACGGGTCGACGAGGTCGCCGCGGAACTGCTCCGCGAGGACCACGTACCAGAAGCCCTCCCAGGTGTTCGGGGTCCCGTACACCAGCGGGGCTCCCATGGCGGCCCGGATCGGGAGCTGCAGGTAGAGGGCGACCGTCGTGCCCAGCAGGACGGCCGCGCACAGGCCGACGAAGCGCAGGCGCCGGAGAATCCCGGGCTCGACCGCGAGCACGAACAGGCCGATCCCCGGCGCAAGCAGGATGGTCAGCGTGTGGTTCCCGAGCATCACGCCGTAGAGGGCCGCGGCGCCCACCAGCCAGCGGTCCGCGGCGGCCCCGCCCGCCCGCCTCCGGCGCTCCCAGCCGACCAGGAGGACGAGCAGGCCCGCCGCGAGCGCCAGGTGGAGCGTGTGCGGATCGGCGAACGCCCCCATGCGCCACGGGATCGGCGTGAGCGCCAGCAGGAGGCCGGCGCCGACGGCCACGCTCGTCCTGCCGGTCAGCTGGCGCACGAGGACCACGCTGAGCCCGGCCGCGAGCCCCAGCAGGAGCGCCGACAGGAGGTTCATCCGGAGGGCGGGCTCGCCGAACGGCGCGAGCGCGAGCGACGCCAGCCACCCCAGGATCACGTAGCTCGGGTACCCGGTCGGGTGGGCGGTTCCGAGCACCGGCGGCACCGCCTGGAACTCACCCGTGTCCCAGAAACCCTGGCCGGGGAGCAGGACGGCCCGGGCGAGGCCGAACGCCACGGCGCCGACGGCGACGGGCGCGGCCGCCTCTAGCAGCCCGGCGCCGGCGCGGTGCGGTGCGGTGCGCGCGCTCACCAGCCCAGCGTCCGGGCCCAGGCGATGCCCCACGCCTGGATCGCCACCGAGGCCGCGACGAGGCCGACGACGACCCCGAGGCGCACCGGGCGCGACGCACCCCGCGGGCCGAGGAAGCGCTCGGTGCCGAGCGCCACGGCGACCAGGAGGAACGGGGCGAAATCGAGGCTGAAGCGGTAGCCGAACTGGACCCAGCCCTGGCTGAAGTGCATCAGGTTCACGATCGCGATCGCGAGGCTGGCGAGGAGCGCCCCGGCGACCCGTCGATCGCGGAGCAGCCCCAGGGCGGGCAGCGCCAGGAGGTACGCCGGGCTCGCGAGCAGGAGGCTCATGCCCGCCTGGTCCGGGACGATCCAGGAGCATCCGGCGGCGCTCCACGGCGTGCGCGGGACGCCCGCGGCGCAGGGCGGCATGAGGTCGGGGGGCCGGAACAGCATGAGCCCGAGATTCTGCGGGATGTACCGGACGTCCTGGAGCGACCACGTGCCGTCGTACCCGAGGTACGGGTAGGCGAGGACCTCGTACCGGTAGAGCGCCTCGTAGACCGGGTTGAAGAGCGACCCCGTCGCCGCGAGGTTGTAGGCGAGCAGCCCAGCGATGGGGATGGCCATCCCGAGCCCGGCCCCGAGCCCGCGCCGCCACCAGACTCCCCCGGCCCCGACGAGCAGCAGGAACGGGAACCCGAAGGCGACGGTCAGGCGGCTGGTCGCCGCCAGCCCCAGGAGGATCCCGGCCGCGACCTGGCGGCCGTCCACCAGCGGCCGGCGCGCCCCCGGCTCCCGGGCCGCCTCGCGGTCCTCGGCGTCGAGCGCCAGGCCCACGGAGGCCAGCGTGAGGCCGACGGCGACGACGTGGGCGAAGTACCACGTGGAGCCGAGCGACGCGGCGTACCACAGCGCGGCGCCGGCGCCGACGAACACCGTCAGCAGGTTGCGGACCGCCGGGCGGACGTGCAGGCGGCCGAGGAGCCAGAAGGCGGCGCCGACGTCGAGCGCGCCGATGATGATGGCGAGGAACGTCTGGTCGACCGCCAGGCCCCCCATGGCGACCAGGGGGAGCAGCACGGCCGCCGGCAGGGGCGGGAACGGGATCGTGCCGCGGCCGGTCGGCGTGCCGGCCGCGTCGACCACCGGGATGACGTCGTTGAAGTAGGCGTTGCCCGGGCCCTGGGCCGACGCGGCGACCGGGTAGGCGATCGAGAACTGGCCGTCCAGCCAGGCGGCAGCCTGCCACGCGAAGTGGTTGTAGATCGTCTGGTAGGCAGGGCGGGTCAGCTGGTAGAGCGCCAGGCAGGCCAGCACCAGGCCCAGGCCGACGACCACGGCGGTTCGGGCCCGGGGGGCAGCCATGGAGAGCGGGTCGCTCCCGGCGTCCGGGGACGGGCCCTGGGATATACTCCGATCCACCTCAGCGCTCGTTCCAGGAGGCCGTACCAACAAGCCGTGCCAGGCCCCGCTGCGGGCGAGAGCGCGCGGGCCGGCGAGCAGGCCCGGGTTCGCATGCGGGACGCGATCGTCCCGCTCGGCGTCCTTCTAGCGCTCGGCCTCGCCCTTCGACTCATCATCGCATACGTCCTGCTGCCCGGCTCCGGGTTCGGTGTCGACCTCGGCAGCTTCAGCGGGTGGGCGATCGAGCTCGCCCGGAACGGGCCGTGGGGCCTGTACGACCGCCCGATCTTCGTCGACTACACGCCCGGCTACCTCTACATCCTGTGGGGCCTCGGGCTCGTCTCCGAGACCTTCGGCATCGCGATCGACAGCCTCCTCAAGCTGCCGGCGATCGTCGCCGACCTGGCCCTCGCGCTCGCCATCTTCGCCCTCGCCGCGGAGCTCGGGGCGAGCCGCCGGGGTGCCATCGCCGCCGCCGCGGTCTTCCTGCTGGTGCCGGTCACCTGGTTCGACAGCGCCGTCTGGGCCCAGGTGGACTCGGTCGGGACGCTCTTCCTCGTGCTCGCCGTCCGCGAGCTCTGGCGCGGGCGGTCCGAGCGCGCCGCGATCCTGACCACGATCGCGGCCATCATCAAGCCCCAGTTCGGGATCCTGATCCCCCTCGCGGCGGTGGTGATCATCCGGCGCCACTGGGTGGAGCGGCCCGAGGACGGCACCCGCCTCGGCGGCGGCCCCATCCGGATCGTGACCACGACGATCGCCGGCCTCCTGACGGCCACGCTCGTCTGCCTCCCCTTCGGCCTGGCGATCGTCCCGCTGCCGTTCGCCGGGATCGGCCTCGAGGACAGCCTGCTCGGCCAGATCATCCAGACCGCGGGCGGCTACCCGTACGTCACCGTCAACGCCTACAACCCGTGGGCCCTCGTCACCCTGGACGGCGCGGGGCTCGCCTCGGCGGGCACCTGGATCCGCGACGCGGCCAACCCGGCGAACCCGGCCGATCCGTACTACACGCTGTTCGGGATCCCCGGCGTCGTGATCGGCGGGAGCCTGATCGCGGCCGCCATCGTGGCCCTCATGGTGGTCCTGTGGCGCCGGCACGACGACCGGCGCGCCCTGCTGGTGGCCCTCGCGGTGATGGCGATCGCCTTCTTCGTCCTGCCCACGCGGGTCCACGAGCGCTACCTGTACCCGTTCTTCGCGCTCGGGGCGATCCTGCTGGCGCTCCAGCCGCGCTGGGCGGCCGTCTACGCGGTGCTGGCGGCCGCCAACTTCGCCAACCTCTACGGGATCCTGACGCTGCCGTTCTACGACAACCCGGGCCTGGGCCCGCTGCTGGACGCGTTCGGCGGGCTCGGCGCCCGCCTCGGCGAGGCGTTCCGCTCGCAGCTGGGCGTGACGCTCGCGGCGATCGGCCACGCCGGCGGCCTGGTGGTCGCCGCCGTCTTCCTGGTCCGCCCGCTGCCGGGAGAGACCGACCGGGAGATCGAGGAGCCTGAGGAGGTGCCGTCCGGCGCCGGCGCCGGGATCGCCCCGGAGGCACGGAGCCCCGTCACCGGCGCCGGGCTCGCCGACGACCGCCGGCTCGCCGCGAGCGCCGACTACGACCGCCGGCTCGGCGCCCTGGGCGAGCTCCTCGGCCGGGCCGCGGACGACCGGCTCGCAGCCGCCGACGCCGCCCCGCAGCCCGCGCCGGCGGCCTTCGACCGCTCCCCGTCCCTCGCCCGCGAGGGGGGTGGCCGCTTCGACCGGCTCGACCTCTGGTTCCTGCTCGTCCTCGTCGTGGCCGTGCTCTGCCTGCGGACCTTCCGCCTGGGCGAGCCGATGCGGATGCACTTCGACGAGGTCTATCACGCCCGCACCGCGACGGAGTTCCTCCAGCACTGGGAGTACGGCGAGCCGCACGGCATCTACGAGTACACGCATCCGCACCTCGCCAAGTACGCCATGGCGTGGGGGATCCGGCTCTTCGGCAACAACCGGGTCGTGGCCGAGAGCGCCCTGGGGACGCCGGTGCGCGACGTGGCGCTCGAGCCGCGGTGGGACGAGCCCTTCCTGGCCGAGAGCGACCCGGCAGCCGTCTCGAGCGGCGGGGACCGACTCTACGTGGCCACGGGCGAGGCGCTCGACGTCTACGACCTCCGGACCCGCGAGCGCCTGGCCCGCTTCGCCGCGCCGGGCGTCCAGGCGGTGGCCGTCGACCCGGACACCCACCAGGCGTACCTCGGGACGGCGGACGGCCAGGTCCTGGTGCTGGACACGGCCGTGACCCCGGACGATCTCAGGGCGGCGACCGGCGACATGCTGGAGGCCCTGGCGCCGGTGCCCTTCGCGGACCCGGGCGGGACGGAGGGCCTGCCCGTCGAGCGCGTGTGGACCGCCGGGACCGGCGACTACGTGATCGCCGGCCTGGCCGGCGACGCCCTGGCGACCTTCGACGCCGCGACGGCGGCGGAGCTCTCGCGAACCGTCCTCCCCGGGCGCGCCGAGGTCGTGGACGCGGGCAGGGTGGACGCGCTCGTCGCGACGCCCTCCGAGGTCCCGGACCCGGCGGCGGCCGCCGCCGAGGTTGCCCGCCTGGCCGGCGGCGACGAGGCCGCCTACCGCGAGCTGCTGGCGCTCGACGCGCCGCAGGTGGTCCTCGCGACGGAGATCGCGGCGGGGCGCGAGGCGCTCGAGGCGGCGATCGCGGACGGCACGCTGGCGGGTCTCCGGGTCCAGGACGTGCCGCGGGTGGCGGTCGCCGACGCGGCCGGGGTCACGTTCCTCGAGCCGGCCTCGGGGAGCGAGACAGGCGCCGTGCCGCTCGACGACCCGGCGACCGGGATCGTGGAGGTCATGGGCCTCGAGGCGCCGACGCTCTACGCCGCCACCGGCAGCTCGCTGGCCGTGGTGCGGATTCCCGGCGCCGATGCCGCGGCGTCGCTCGACCAGACCGTCTGGATGCCGGGCGCGGTCGAGCGGGTGACGTTCAACGCCGCGAGCCAGCTGGTCCACGTCCTGGGGCGGACGCAGGACGGCACCGCGACCACCGTCTACGTGGTCGAGCCCCGCGGCAACGCGGTCTTCGCGGATGCCCCGCTCCCGTTCACCCCCGCGTCGTGGGTGCTCGACACCGCGGCGGCGTACCCGAGCACCGATCGGCAGCAGCTGCTCGCCTTCGGCGCCGACGGCGCCGGCGCCGCGGTGGACGTCGGCCAGAACGCCTTTGCCTGGCGGGTCCCGGGCATGGCGGCCGGCGCGCTGATGGCCGGGCTCCTCTACCTGCTGGCGAGGCTCCTCTTCCGGCGGCGCGTCATCGCCGTCGTGGCGGGCATCCTGGTGCTGGCCGACGGGATGCTCTTCGCGCAGTCGCGAATCGCCATGAACGACGCCTACGTGGCGCTCTTCATCGTGGCCGCGGTGACGGTCTTCGCCGCCATCTGGACGGGGACGTGGCGCTGGCGCGGCGCGTTCTGGCTCGGCCTGCCCGTCGTCGGCCTCCTCCTCGGCCTGGCACTTGCCTCCAAGTGGGTCGCCCTGTACGCCGTCGGCGGCATCGGGCTCCTGATCCTTCTCCGCTCGGCGCTGGGGCGGACGCTGATCGTGATCGGCCTGGGGGCGATCGCGGCCAGCCTGGGCTACATGGCGATCGCCACCGGGCCCGAGTCCACGGGCAACGGCAACGTCCTGTTCCTGCTGCTCATGCTCGGGCTCACCCTCGTCGCGGCGGCCGTCGCCGCCTACCACCCCGTGGCCTGGACGGTCGAGGAGGTGCGCATCGCCGTGGCGGGGCCGGCCGCCCTCGGGGCGCTCATCGCGCTGGTGGCGATCCCGCTGGCGGCGCTCACGCCGCCCGACCCGGCGGCTCCGCCCGACCAGCTCTCGCCGGCGGCGCTGGCCATCGGCGTGGCGGTCGGGCTGATGGCCCTCGGCGGCATCGCCGCGGGGGCGTTCTGGCTGGCGGGGCGGCTCGGGTTCGGCCCGCTGGCGCCGCCGCCCGGGCCCGACGACCCGGCCGCGCTGCTGGAGCCCGCCGAGCCCGCGCCGGCCGGCTGGCTGCGGCCCGGCTGGCTGGCCGGCCTGCCGATCGCCTGGGCGGCGATCTGCCTCCTGGCCATCCCGCTGGCGGTCTACGTGGCCTCGTACCTGCCGTGGGCGGCCCTGGGGAACCAGATCGTGCCCGGCTGGCCGCCGGGCAACGAGGGGCAGACGCTGGCCGACCTGACGCGGGGCATGTACGAGTACCACAACAACCTGCGCGCGACGCACGCTGCCTCGTCGCCGTGGTGGGCCTGGCCGGCCAACCTCAAGCCGGTCTGGTTCTACCAGGAGAGCTTCGCCGGCCCGACCGTGGGGGCCATCTACGACGGCGGCAACCTCGCGACGTGGTGGCTCTCGATCCCGGCCTTCGCGTTCACCGCCTGGCAGGCCTTCCGGCGGCGCAGCCTCGCCCTCGGCTTCGTGACGATCATGTTCGCCGCGCTGTGGCTTCCCTGGGCCCGCATCGACCGGGCCACCTTCCAGTACCACTACTACACGGCCCTGCCGTTCGTGCTGCTCGTGCTGGCCTACTTCGTGGCGGAGATCTGGCACGGCCCATCGCGACGGACCTGGATCCTCGCCCGGGCCGCCGCCGCGGGTGCCGTGCTCACGCCGGTCGCGATGTGGCTGTTCCGGGCCCCGCTCTGCGTCCTCGTCGGCGTCGAGCAGGCGAACCCGGGCTCGCAGGCGTGCTCGGGTGCCGCGTCGCTGTCGGTCTCCCTGTCCGCGCAGCTCATGGCGATCCTCGTCGTCCTCGGCGTGGCCGGCGGCCTGCTGGTCTGGCAGCTCCTCGCGCTCGACCGCGCCTCGCGCACCGCCGACGGACGTTCCGAGACGGGCACCCGCCTCGTCCGGCTCGGCCTGACCGCCGGCATCGGGCTCCTCGCCCTCGTGGGCGCCTGGCTCCTGCTCCCGGCGACGCCGCTCGTCGTCCTCCCGAACGTGCCCGGTGAGATCCTGGCCCTCGGGCTCCTCGTGGTGCTCGCCCCGCTGGCCTACCTGGTGTGGAGCGCCACGTCGCCGCGGCGCTTCGTCGTCGGGATCGCCCTCGTCGCGGTCTTCGTCTTCGTCCTCTTCTACCCGAACCTTTCGGGCCTGCCGCTCCCGGCCGGCATCTACAACTGGTACCAGGGCCTGCTGCCGACCTGGCTCTACCCGTTCCAGTTCCCCGTGAACACCGATCCGGCGGTGACCGTCTCGCTCATGGGCCCCTGGCCGTTGATCCTCTTCGGGGCGGTGATGCTTGCGGCGGCCTTCGTCGCCTACTCGGCCTTCGTCTGGCGGGTGGCCCTCGCCGAGCGCGCCGCCGGGGAGGGCCTCGAGGGCGACGGCGGACCGACCCCGGGCCCGACGCCGGCCTGACGCCGCCCGGCCTGACGCCGCCGACCGGGCGCCGCCGACCGGGCGGCCCGGCCCCGCGGCTCAACCGGCGGTGGTGCCCGTGCGCGGGTCGGGCGGGACCGTGGCGCGGAAGTGCGGCGGGAGCGTCCCCTGGGCGGCGAGGCGGCGGATCACGAAGCCGTAGTACGCGTCGACGCGCGCGGCGATCCGGTCCCAGCCGAACTCCTGGACGCGCTCCAGGCCGCTCTCGCCCATGCGGGCCCGGAGGGCCGGGTCGGCGACCAGGCGCAGGATGGCCTCGGCCAGCTCGCGGTGGTCGCCGGGCTCGACGAGCAGGGCCTGCTCGCCGCGCTTGACGACGCCCTTGTAGCCGTGGATGTCGCTGCAGACGATCGCCGTGCCGGCGGCCATTGCCTCGAGGAGCACGATCCCGAAGCTCTCGCGTCCGGTCGCCGGGGAGACGTAGATGTCCGCGGTCTTGAAGAGCTGGACCTTCTCCTGGTCCGAGACCCGGCCGAGAAACTCGACGCCGCCCAGGTGGCGGGTCATGACGTAGCGTCGCGCCTCGCGCTCGAGCGGCCCCGAGCCGACCACCAGGAGCCGGCAGTCGCAGCCCGCCTTGCGGACGATCCGGAAGGCCTTCAGCAGGTGGACGAGCCCCTTGCGGGGCTCCAGGCGCCCCACGAAGAGGATGTTCGGGCGGCCGTCCTGCCAGCGGGCGAGCGGGACGGCGTGGGCGAAGCGCCGCAGGTCGACCCCGTTGGGGATGACCTTGTAGTCGCCCGGCAGGTAGCGATCCGCGAAGTGGCGGGCGGCGGCGCTGACGGCGATGCGCCCGTGGAGGCGGCCGGCCGCGACGGGGCCCAGCATCCGGCCGCCCAGCTGGTAGCCGGGGGCGTAGCCGGCGAAGGCGTGGAACGTCGCGACGTTGACGCTGTGGGACTCGCGCAGGGCCACGAGCGTGAGGAACGGCACGAACGGCTCGTGGAAGTGGAGGAGGTCGAAGCGCTCGCGGTCCAGCACGGCGCGGACCTGCGACTGGTAGCGCGGCGAGATCGTGAGCGTCCCGACCGACCCGTTGGCCGGCACGGAGAAGCCCTTGCCGATCCGGATCACGTCGCCCTCCGAGCTGCGCTGGAGGCCGTGGCTGGCCGTGAGGATGCGGACGTCGTGGCCGCGCGCCCGGAGGCTCTCGTACAGGTGCCCCACGTGGTCGTTGACCCCGCCCGGCAGCGGGTAGACGTACGGTGTCACGAGGCCGATCTTCACGCCGGCCCCTCCCCCGGCGGCCGGACCGCCGCCTCGTCGAGGACGGGCGGCCGGCGCGTCCCGCCGGGATAGCCGAGGTCGCGTCCCGTGCCGTCGCGGCGGACGCGCGCCAGGACCTCGGCCCGCGTGTCCCGCCCGTACTTGCGCAGCTGCCGGCCGAAGGTCGGCAGCTGCGCGGTCGTGCCGTGGAAGCTGCCGTGCCAGCCGGTCCGGTGCTCCTGGATCGCGGCCCGGATGTCCTCGGCGGTGTGTCCGGGGAACGTGGTCCAGCCGATCCCGACGGTCGTCGCCTCGTGCGCGTCGCTGTTGCCGACCACCGCCAGCCCGTGCTCCTCGGCGAAGGCCACGACGCGCCGGTGGACCGGCCGCCCGAACGTGGTCGGGTTGAAGGCTTCCACCCCGTCCGGCCGGACCCGCGGATCGGGCGACGCGAGGAGGGCGCGCAGCGTCCGTCCCTGGGCGCACATGGGATAGGGGAAGAGCGGGTGGGCCGGGATCGCGAGGCCGCCCTGCTCGTGGACGAGCGCGATCGACTCGCGCAGGGATCGCAGGGGCGGGATCGGCTCCTCGATGAAGAGGGCCAGGAGATGTCCGCCGCGGGTCGAGACCTCCTCGCCGATCACCACCTCGACGGGCAGGTCGCGGGCCCGGGCGATGGCCCGCGCGGCGTGGGCGGCGTCGACCCGCTCGTGGTCGGCGATGGCGATGACGTCGAGCTGCGTGTGCTCCATGACGTACGCCAGGATCTCCTCCACGCCGGACACGCCGTCCGAGGCGAGCGTGTGGATGTGCAGGTCGGCGCGCCCGTGCGGCTCGTCCGGGTGAGGGCCGTGGGCAGAGCGCAGGAGATCCCGGCTCACGGGACGGGCTCCGGCGTCGTCGGCGGCGCCGCGGCGCCCCGCGGGCGCGGGCGCGGGCCGACGGCCTCCCAGATCGGGAAGAGGACGGTGCTCCACTGCTCCGGCGCCGGCGCGACGAGGTCCTCGAACGCGCGGGCCTCGGCGTCCAGGAGCGCCGCGATCCGGGCGCGTCGCGGCAGGTCGGCGGGCGGATGCGGCAGGGTCACGAGCCAGCCCCGGAACCCGCCGCGGCGCGTGCGGCGGGTGGCCGCCACGTGGAGCGGGGCGCCCGCGTCGAGGGCGAGGTAGGCGGGCCCGATCGGGAGCGGGGCCGGCACGCCGAAGAGGGTCACCGGCACGCCGCCCCCGGCGATGTCGCGATCGGCGACGAGGCCCACGCCTTCGCCCCGCGCCAGCGCCGCCCGGAGCTCGCGACGCGCCCCGCCCAGGTCCACGATCCGCGCCCCGCCGCTCGCGCGCGCCCGCGCCAGGATGCGCTGGAGCTCCGGGTCGCCGAGCGTCTCCATGGGCGCCGTGATCGGGACGCTGCTACGGTCGCCGAGGACGGTCGCCACGCCCAGCAGGGACCCGAAGTGGAGCGACGCGAAGATGACCGGCCCGCCTGCGGCGAACGCGGCGTCGACGGCCTCCGGCGTGTCGATCAGCAGGCCGCGGCGTAGGTCGCGCGCGGTCGCCTCCGGCCGAAGTGTCTCCGCGTACGTTCGAACGGCCTGCTGGAACGCCGCCCGGACCAGCCGCTCGAGGGCCGCGGGGTCGGCTGCCGCGGCGCGGGCCCGGGCGCTCCCCCGGCCCTCGGCAGCCAGCCACTCGGCCACGTGGGCCAGGTTGCCGCGGGCGACCGCCGCCCGGCCGGGCGCGACGCGGTACCAGAGCTCGCCGACCGCGTCGGACACGCCGCCCACGAACGCGGACGGGAGCCGCGCGAGCACGGCGCCGAGGCCGACCACCAGGGCGGCCCGGGCGCGCTGCAGGGCCGTGCCGCGCTCGGCCGGCGGACGGGCCCGGCCGGGGGCGGTCATCCGGGTGCCGCCGAGACGGCGCCCGCCCGGGCGGCCAGGGCGGCCTCCTCGGCCGGGTCTTCCGGCCACATGGGCTTGAAGACGCACCACTGCTCGGGCACCGCCCGGATGACCGGCGCGAGGGCGTCGGCGATCGCCTGGGTCGCGCGGGCGATCTCCGCGGGAGCAGTCGAGCCGACGAGGATCGGCGCGCCGGCGTCGCCGGCGAACGTCCCGTCCGGGCGGCGGACCGTCCAGAAGGGGAGGATGGTGGCGCCGGTCTTCGCGGCCAGGACGGCCGGCCCGGCGGGCAGCGTGGTCCAGGCGCCGAGCAGGCGGACCGGCTGGCCGTCGGGGCGGTAGCCCCAGTCGACGAGCAGCCCGAGCATCTCGCGGTTCCGCAGCACGCGGTAGACCTCGCGGAGGTTGCGCCAGCGGATCACCCTGACGCCCCACGCGCGGCGCTGCTCGAACATCAGCTCGAAGAGCTCGTCGTAGGCCGTGTCCTCGGCGAGCACGTTGAAGGGCCAGCCCCGGCCGGCGAGCGCCGCCGCGGCCGCGTCCCCGTTGCCGATGTGGAGCCCGACGACGATCGTGCCCTGGGAGGCCTCCCAGACCTCGTGGAGGCGGTCGGCGGCCGGGGCGTCGAAGAGGGCCACGTGCTCCTCCCGCGACATCCGCGGGAGATGGAACCCCTCGACGACCCACCGCGTCTGGTTGCGGAAGACGGCCCGGCCCAGGGCGGCCACACGCCGGTCCTCGGGGGGCAGGGCCAGGATCCGGGCGGCGTTCGCCCGGACGTGACGGCGCTTCTCGGGCCAGGCCCACCAGACGGCGTCGGAGATCCAGCCGGCGACGCGGACGGTGGGCCCGAACGGGAGCCGGCCGAGGACCCACGAGCCGCCGCGATAGGCCGCGACGACCATCTTCTCGCGAACGCGCGGGCCCGCGGCCTCGCGCCGGTGGGGCGCCCGGAGGCGCCCCCCGGTGCCGTTGTCCTCGCCGTTGGAGGCGGGCCGCGGCCGCGCCGCGGCCGCTCCGTCGCCGGAGGTCCCGGCGCCGTCCGTCACTTCGCGGCGACCTTCTCCGGCGCCTTCGCCAGCGTCCGGAGCTTCCGCGCGACCGGCTTCTCGGTCCCGACGAGCGTCTCGTTGTCCTCGCCGCGGATGAACGCCTCGACGCGGTTGAACGCGATGTCGTCGTGGATCTGCTGCGGCGGGCTCTTCATGAAGTAGCTCGACGGGGCGACGAGCGTCCCCTTGAGGCCCCGGTCGAGGCCGAGCTTCAGGCAGCGGATGGCGTCGGTGATGACGCCGGCGCTGTTGGGGCTGTCCCAGACCTCGAGCTTGAGCTCGGCGTTGAGCGGCACGTCGCCGTACGTCGTGCCCTCCATCCGGATGTAGCACCACTTGCGGTCCTTGAGCCACGGCACGTGGTCCGACGGGCCGACGTGGACGTCGTCGGCGTCGAGCTCGTAGTCGAGCATGGACGTGACGGCGTTCGTCTTGCTGATCTTCTTGCTCTCGAGGCGCTCGCGCTCGAGCATGTTCAGGAAGTCGGTGTTGCCGCCGAAGTTGAGCTGGTACGTCCGGTCGAGGCGGACGCCGCGGTCCATGAAGAGGCGGGTCAGGACGCGATGGCTGATCGTGGCACCGACCTGGCTCTTGATGTCGTCGCCGATGACCGGGAGTCCCGCCTCGGCGAAGCGGCGCTGCCAGTACGGCTCGCGGCCGATGAAGACCGGGATGGCGTTGATGAAGCCGACGCCGGCCTGGAGGGCCTGCTCGGCGTACCACTTGGTGGCCTCCTCGCTCCCGACGGGGAGGTAGGAGACCATCACGTCGACCTCGCGCTCCTTGAGGATGCCGACGATGTCGGCCGTGGGGCCGGGCGCCTTCTCGATGATCTGGCTGAGGTACTTGCCCAGGCCGTCGTGGGTCATCCCGCGGTCGACGTTCACGCCGAGGTGGGAGACCTGCTGGAAGACGTACGTGTTGTTCGGCTTCTGGTAGATCGCCTCGGAGAGGTCCTTGCCGACCTTGTTCTTGTCGATGTCGAAGGCCGCCACGAACTCGATGTCGCGGACGTGGTAGCCGCCGAGGCTCACGTGCATGAGCCCCGGGACGAAGTCCGTCTCCTTCGCGTCCTCGTAGTAGTAGCGCCCCTGGACCAGGCTGCTGGCGCAGTTCCCGACGCCCACGATCGCGACGCGGATCTTGCCGTCCTTGCGCTTCGCGCCGGCCCAGGCGCCGGCCGGCTTCTCGCCGTTCCCGTTGCTGCTCACGCCGCTGCTCCCGTTCTTCTTCGCCATTGCTGGTTCGTTCTCCTCTGGTCGGATGGTCTGGGGATGGGTTCGTCGTTCAGCTCGCCCGCTCGCCGGCCTCCGTGGTCGTGGCGGCCGCGCGGGCCTGCGCGCGCGTGTGGAGCACGCGCTGGATGACGGTGATCGTGGCGCCGATCGCGATGATCGCCAGGGCGCCCTCCATGACGAGGATGCCGAGCGGGGTGTCTGCCCCGGCGCTGGCGACGCCGGTGCCCAGCAGCCCACCGAGGACGAGGCCGCCGCACAGGATCACGAGGCGGATCTCGCGGGGCATCACGCCGACGGCGGCCATCCCCGTGCCTGCCGAGAAGCCGAGGCCCTCGGACTTCGCCCGGGCGTAGCTGACGAGGAAGGCCGAGCCCATCGCCGCGGCGGCGAGGAAGGGCCCATGGTCCCAGCCGCTGGCCGCCAGGCCGGCGACGAGGCCGACGTAGACCAGCGCCTCGCCCCAGCGGTCGAAGACGGAGTCCATGAAGGCCCCGAGCTTGCTCACCTTGCCGGTGGCGCGGGCGAGGGTCCCGTCGAACATGTCGAAGACGCCGCCGACGAAGACCACGACGCCGCCGACGACCCACAGCTGCAGGCCCAGCAGGATGGCACCGACGGTGGTGATCCCGAAGCCGATCAGCGTGAGGCCGTCGGGGGTGAGCCCGAGGCGGCCGAAGAAGAGGGCGATCGGCTCGCCGACCTTCTTGACGCGGCTGCGGGTGTCGTTGGAGATCGTCATCGCTCAGCTCATCCCCAGGATGGCGCGCTCGCGCTCGGCGACCTCCCCGAAGGCCTCGGGGCGGAGGGAGCAGATGGTCTCGCGGCCGGCGCGGCGCGACACGACGAGCCCGGCCTCGCGGAGGCGGCGCAGGTGGTGGCTGACGAGGGGCTGGCTGAGGCCCACGTGGTCGATCAGCTCCCCGACGCTCGCAGGCCCGTCCGCGAGGCGGCGCACGATGCGCAGCCGGTTCACGTCGGCCAGGGCCTTGTGGAAGATCCGGATCTCGCGGAGGTCGTCCGGCTGGTCCACGATCGAGGCGATCGTGGAGCGGAAACGGGCGGGCGAGGGGCTCAGTGGTGGCTCCGATCGGGGGTTCGGGCGCCGGGCCGCGGCTGACGACGGCGCGCAGCAATGCGCGTTTATATAAAGCGTCGTTGATGGTATGGGGGGCGACCGGGCGTGTCAAGGCCGGGCGCTCCGAGGGCTGGGTCCGGGCGTGGGGTGCGGGCGTTTCGTCCGGGTGTGGCCGGGAGCCGCCCGGGGCGGGTCAGCGCCCCCGGCGGCGGATCGGTCGGGCGATCATGAGCAGCGCGGTGGCCAGGAGCAGGCCGGGGACCACGGGGAGGCCGGTCGGGCCGCGTTCGCCCGCCCGGACGTCGTCGGTCGATGTCGGCGGCAGCGCCGGGACCTGGACGCCCAGGACGGCTGCATCCTGGTCGTTCTCGCCGTCGACGCCGTTGCCGGGGGTCGAGTTCGGGTCCCGCTGGTCCGCCGCCAGCACCTCGGCGCGGTTGACGATGGCTCCGGGCTTCGCGACGCGGACGACGATCTGCAGCGTGCTCGAGCCACCCGCGGCAAGCGTCCCGACGGTCCACGCCCCGGTCCGGGGGTCGTAGGCCCCGCCGCGGTGCGTGACGTAGCCGACCCCCTTGGGGAGCTGGTCGCGGACCACCACGCTGGTCGCCGTGTCGGGCCCCAGGTTCTCGAGCACGAGGGTGTAGGTGGCGGTCCCGCCGGTCTCAACCAGGGTCGGCGCAGCGCCCTTCCTGAGCGCCAGGTCGGCGAGCCCCCGGCCGTTGAGCGTTGCGCTCGCCAGGTCGTTCTCGCCGCCGCCCCCGTTGCCGGGGGTGGAGTTCGGGTCGGGCAGGGACGAGGCGGTCACCTCGGCGGTGTTGGTCACCGGGCCCGTGGTGTCCACGGTCACGCGGATGTCGAGCGTGGCGCGCGCGCCGACCGCCAGGTCGCCGACCGTCCACGCGCCGGTGGCGGCGTCGTAGCTCCCCTGGCTCGCGACCGCCGAGACGAACGTCAGGCCGGCCGGCAGCGGGTCGCCTACGGTCACGCCCGTGGTCGCGTCGGGGCCTGCGTTCGTGAGGGTGATGCGGAACGTGACCTGCTCGCCGCGCTCCGGGTCGGGCCGGTCCACCGACTTGAGCAGGCCCAGGTCCGCCGCCGGCGGCGCGACGAGCGTGGCGGTCGCCCGGTCGTTGGCCGGGTTCGGGTCGCGCTGGAGGAGGCCCGCGACCTCGGCGGTGTTGGCGATGGTCCCGGAGCCGACCACGAGCGCCCGGAGCGTCAGGGTGGCGCTGCCGCCGACGGGGAGGCTGCCGACGGTCCATTCCCCGCTCGCGGCGTTGAAGGTTCCCTGGCCGGCCGTCGCGCCGACGAAGGCGAGCCCGCCCGGCAGGGCGTCGCGGATCACGACCCGGCTGGCCGGGTCCGGACCCGCGTTCGTGGCGCTGATCGTGAAGGCCACGTCGGCGCCGACCCGCGGGGCCGGGTCGTCGACCGTCTTCGTGACACCGATGTCGGCGACCCGGGTGGTCAGGAACGCGTCGTCCGCGTTGTTGGACGGATCAGGGTCGTGCTGGTCGCTGGCGGCCACGGTCGCCGTGTTCGTGGTGTCGCCCTCGGCGACGACCGTGGCCCGGATCGCGAGCGTCGCCGAGGCCCCGTTCGCCAGGTCCCCGATGGACCAGGTCGCGGCCCCGCCGTCGAAGCTGCCCTGGGAGGCCGTCGCGTCGACGAACGCGAGCGCGGCGGGGAGCGCGTCGCGGACCGCGACGTTCGTGGCCGTGTCCGGCCCGAGGTTCGAGAGCGTGATCGTGAAGGTGACCGTCTCGCCGAGGTCGGGCCTCGCGTCGTCCACGACCTTCACGACCGCGAGGTCGGCCAGCTGCGGCGTCACGGTCGCGTCCGCGCGGTCGTTGGCCGTCGAAGCCTGCGGCTCGTCGACGGCCGCCACCGCGGCCACGTTGGTGACGGGAGTCGTGACGGCCACCCGGGCCTGGAGCTGGAGCGTCGCCGTCGTGGTCGGGGCCAGCGTCCCGACGGTCCAGGCGCCGGTCGCGTCGTCGTACGTCCCCTGGCCGGGCGCGGCCGCCACGAAGGCCAGGCCGGCCGGGAGGAGGTCCCGGACGACCGCGCCGTGGGCCGTGCTCGGGCCGAGGTTCGCGACCCCGACGCTGAAGGTCACGATCGAGCCCAGGGTTGGCGTCGGGTCATCCACGACCTTGGTCACGGCGAGGTCCACGAGCTGGTCGATCGCCGCCCGTGCGGTGTCGTTGGCGGGGTTCGGGTCGAACGGATCGCCGGAGACGGTGGCGACGTTGGTGATCGCGCCGCCGCCCGTCACGGTGGCGGTCAGCGCCAGGGTCTCCGTGCCGCCGGCGGCGAGGTCGCCGATGGCCCACGCGCCGGTCCCGGCATCGTAGGCGCCGGTGCTGGCGGACGCGGCCACGTACGCCAGGCCGGCGGGCAGCGCGTCCACCACGCGGACGCCGGTGGCGTCGTCGGGGCCGTTGTTCGTCGCGACGATCGTGAACGTCACCCTGGCCCCCACGTCCGGGCTGGACACGTCCACGACCTTGGTGACGCTGAGGTCGGCGATCGTCGGGACGATCCCGGCCGAGGCCTGATCGTCCTCGCCCGGCACCGCGTTGGCCGGCGTGGAGTCCGGGTCGGCCTGGTCGGACCGCGACACCTCGGCGACGTTGGTGGCCGCGGTCGAGCTGGTCACGCGGGCCCGGATCGCGAGCGTGGCCGTTCCGCCCGACGGCACGCTTCCGACGCTCCACGCGCCGGTCGCCGCGGCATAGGCACCCTGGCTGGGCGTCGCGCCGACGTAGACGAGGCCCGCCGGCAGCGGGTCGCCGACGACCACGTTCGTCGCGGTCGCGGGGCCGTCGTTGCGGAGGGTGACCGTGAACGTCACGACCTGGTTCGCTCCGGGCCGCGCGACGTCGACGACCTTGGCCAGCGCCAGGTCGGCCTGCGGGATGGTGTCGGTGTCGGTGGCGCTGGTGTTCCCCGGGGTCGGGTCGACGCCATGCGTCCCGTCGTCGGCGATCGTCGCCGTGTTGGTGATGGTCGTGGCTCCCGCCGGGAGCGGGTCGACGACCCGCACAGCGAACGTGACGCTGCCCGATCCGCTCGCGGCGACCGACCCCAGCGTGAAGGTGCAGGCGGTGCCGGCGGCGGATCCATCCGCGCAGGACCAGCCGGGGCTGCTGGAGCCGGCCACGAATGTCGCGTGGACCGGGACGGTCTCGGAGATCTGCGACCCGGAGGCCGCCACGTTGCCCGCGTTTGCGTACCCCAGGGTGTAGGCCAGGAGCGACCCGGCGGTCGCCGTGGCGGTCCCGTCCGACTTCGTGATGGAGAGGTCGATGCCGCCGATCGTGACCGGGGCCGTCGTGGCCGCCGCGTAGTTGTTCAGCCCGCTGCCGACGCCGTCCGTCCCGCCGCGCTCATCCGGGTCGGCGCCGGCGACTGACGTCCAGGTGGTCGTGGCGCCGTTGACGAGCGCCTGGCCGATGGCGGCACCGCCGGGTCCGGGCACCGTCGCCCGGTAGGTGAGCGTCGTGGTGCTGCCCTGGGGGAAGGAGGAGAACGTGGCGCTGATCGTGCCGCCGCTCTCGCCCAGCGTCGTCGGCGCGAGGCCGGCGGCGTGCGCCAGCGAGCCCGCCACGTAGGTCAGGCCGGCCGGGAGCGTGTCGCCGAGGGTCACGTCGAAGGCATCGGCGGTGCTGGCCGGCGCGTGATCGAGCACGAGCGTGTAGGTGACTGCGTCGCCGAAGCGCGGGTTGGCCGGCGTGGCCGACTTGGCGACGCGCAGGCCGGGCTCCAGGATGGTCACCGAACGCGGCGTCGGGGCCGGGGTGGTGGTGGTCCCGAGGGCCGGGTCGAGGTAGCGGACGCCGGCCGTGTTGACGAGCGAGCCGCCGGCCTGGTTACCGATCACGTTGGCGATCCGGGCGGTGACCCGGACGAGGAAGCGGTCGTTGGCGGCGCTTCCATCGGCCGGGACGACCGTGTCGCCGAACAGCAGGGTCACGACCCCGCCGCCGGTGCCGCCGGGCAGGCTGACCGTGGGGGCCGCGAGGCTGCCGGTGAAGTCGGCGGTCAGCCGGCCGCCGCTCGAGGCGGCGTCGGTCACGACCGTGGCGCCCACCGCGGCAAGGCCCGCAGGCAGGGTGTCGAGGACGGCCAGGGAGCGCGTCGTCCCTTCCGGCAGCGTGACGACCAGGTCGAAGGTGGTCGTGGCGCCGATCGTGGCGCTGGCCGGGGACGGACCCAGCTTCTGGATCGATGGCGCGGCGAGCGTCACCGGCGCGTTCGCGGTCGCGGCGTAGTCGTTGAGGGCGCCCCCGACGCCGTCGGCGCCGGTTCGCTCGCCCGTGCCGGTGCCCGCGGCGCCGGGCGTGGTCGAGCCGGTGGCGTTCGGGGCGGTCCCGGACGGGCCGGGCAGGCTGGACCACGCGGCCGTGGCGACGTTCGGGATGCGGAGGCCGGCGTCCACGGTCGCGCCGACCGTGGCGTTGACGGTGATCGTGACGCTGGTCCCGGGGTCGAGGCGAGTGAACGTGACGTCGACGTTGCCCGCGGAGGAGGCGTCGGTCCACGTGCCCGGCCCCGCGATGACGATGCTGCCGGGGACGAGCGCCGCGTCGAGCACGTCTCGCACCCGCAGCTCGTGGGCGGGGCTCATGTTGACGCCGCTCGCGTTCGTGACTGTGAGGGTGTACGCGACCAGGTCGCCGGCGTCGATCGGCGCGGTCGTGACGGCCTTGTTCAGCGTGATGCTCGGCTCGGCCACCGTGAGGGTCAGGTCCCCGGAGGTCGCCAGGGTCGTGCCGCCGGTCGAAATCCTGGCCCGGTCGGTGAGCGACCCCCCGGCCTGGTTGGCGGCGAGGTTGTCGGTGAGCGCGTTGAGCTCGAGGACCGCGAGCTCCTGGTTCACGTCGCTGTCGGTGTTGGTGAGCGTGCCCAACGCGACGACGGGATCGGTGCCGTCGTTGAAGGGGCCGCCCGAGATGGCTCCGGCCGGGACGACGAAGGTCGGCGTGATCGCCCCCACGGTCGTCTCGTCGCCGGACACCGCGAGGCCGGCTCCGGCGAGCGTGCTCGAGGAGAGGCCGCCGTCGGAGACGAGGGCGACGGTCGCCGTCGAGTCGTCGAGGAACCGCAGCCCGGCCGGCAGCGCGTCCGAGATCGCCACCGCGGGGGTGACGCCCTCCGGGATCCGGACCACGATACGGAAGCGGGCGATCTCGCCGATCGCGACGCGGCTCCCGGCCGTGCCGGGCTCGGAGGTCGCGACGAGGGTCTTGGACGGCGCCGGCTGCGTCACGGTGACGGTGGCCGCTCCCGTCGCCCGGTAGGTGTTCGCGGCGCCGCCGGGGTCGCCGGTCGAGCCCGTGCGCTCGGTCGAGACCGGGCTGAAGGGGCTGACGGGCGTCGTGGCCACGCCGGGCAGGCCGGTCCAGGTCGCGGCGGCCGTGTTGACGTAGCTCGACCCCGATGGGACGCCGGCGTCGAGCGTTGCCCGGAAGCGCAGCGCCGCGGTGGCGCCCGGGGCGAACGAGGTCCAGGTGGCCGCCATCGTCGGGGCGCCGGCTTCGGAGAGGGTCGTCGCGGCCGGGCCCGAGACCTGCTGCAGCGAGCCGGCGACGTAGGTGAGGCCGGCCGGGATCGGATCGCTCCACGCGACCTCGAAGGCGGTTGCGCCGTTGGCGTTGGCGGGATTCGCGATCGTGACGTCGTACTGGATCGTGTCGCCGGCGTCGCCGGTCGCCGGGGTGGCGACCTTGGCGACCGTGAGGATCGGCTCCACGACGCGGACGTCGGGCGCCGCCGCCGGGGCCGCGCTGCCGCCCGTCCAGGCCAGGCGGGCGCTGTTGCGGAGCAGCGTGCCGCGCACGTTGCCGGCCGCGTTGAGCACGACGGCGCGGTACGTCAGGGTGACGTTCTCGGCGATCGCGTCGTCGCGGTCGGCATTCGTGAGGGTTCCGAGGTCGAACGTGACCGTCGATCCGCTGACCGCCGGGTTCGTGCCCGCGGCGCAGGCGCCGGCCAGGCCGCCGCCGAGGGAGGTGGAGACGCCGCCCGAGCCGGTCACCGAGACGCAGTCGACGAGCGCGAGCCCGGCCGGCAGCGTGTCGGTCACGGTGGCGCCGGGCAGCGTGCCCTCCGGGAGCGCGAGGACCACCCGGTAGGTGACGATCTCGCCGACGGCGACCGCCGGGAGCGTGGTGTGGGCCTGGTCGGTGGCCGTGATGGTCTTGGCCGCAGCCGGCGCCGTCAGTGTCACGCTGGCGTCGTCCGTGAGGGGCGTCGCGAGGTGGTCCGATCCGCCCGGGGCGTTGGCGTAGCCGAGCAGGCTCGCGGTGTTCGTCAGGCTGCTGCCCGGCACGGCGCCTCCGGCGACCTGGAGCGTGTAGGTCACGACGGCCAGGTTCGTTCCCGCCGCGTTCTCGGTGCCGTCTGCCGCCAGGCCGGGGGCCAGGGATCCGTCCGCGCCGTCGACGAGGCGGAGTCCCTGGTCGAAGAGGCCGGCCCCGCCGCCGATGCTGGCGGTCGCCAGCGCCGTCCCCGCGCCGTCGGTGACGCACAGCTCCAGGCCCGCGCCCGGCACCCCAAATCCTGCCGGCAGGGTGTCGGCGATCCGGACGTCGAAGGGCGTGGCGTGGCCCGTGTTCTCGACCACGATCGCGAACCGGACGAGATCGCCGGCGTCGACGCCGGAGAGGTCGCTGTCGATCGGAGCGGCCGCGAGCCCGGCCGAGGTGACGGGGCCGCCCGTCCACGCCGGGCAGCTCGCGCCGGGCGGGACGGTGAAGGTGACGGGTCCCGCGGTCGCCGGCGCGAACACGCCCCCCGGGCCGGTCGTGGCCACGACGCCCTTCATGATCGCGAGGTCGGGCTGGTCGAGGGTGAGCTGGACGATCGCCTCGGCGGCCTGCAGCGATCCGGCCGCGTTGCGGGTCTCGCTCCGGGCCTGGTTCGTGAGGAGGAGCCCGTCGGCGAACGGATCGGCCGACACGGCGACCGTGAACAGCAGGTCGGCCACGCTCGCGACCGGCGGGTAGGCGGCGTAGTCGCCGTAGGCGAGCTCGATGCTGTTGGCCGCGGCGCTCGTCGAGAGCGTCGGGGCGGGAGCCAGGGCGAGGGCGTGGAAGGTGTCGGCGGGCCCGTACTTCACGGTCCCGGGGAGCGGCGCCGCGGCGCTCGCCGTCGGATCGAAGGTCGTGACGCTCGCGGCCGCGAAGATCGGCAGGGGCAGCCAGTCGGTGATCCGGAAATCGTTCGTGCGGCTCGACGGGAAGGTCTGGGTGAGGCGGTAGGTGACGGTGTCGCCCGGCGCGACGCGGACCGGCGTCGCGAAGGACGTGCTCCCGTTGACCGCGTAGACGCTCTTCGCCAGCGTGCCGCGCGGGATGGCGATGGAAGCGCTGCTGCCCGGCGTGGCCACGGCGACCGTGCCGTCGCCGATCGAGCTGCCGGTGGGCACGAAGGTGCCGGTGGCCAGCACGTCGCCGGTCACGGAGGCCTGGTTCTCCAGCGCGTCGCCCTCGACCACCTGCATCCCGTCGACGTACGTCGCCTGGACGACGGAGCGGAAGACCACGGTTGCCGTCGTCCCGCCGTCGTCGTAGGCAACGCAGGACGGCGCGGGGCTGCCGGCGGCGGGATCGACGCAGCCCCCGACGAGGCGAGGGTCGAGTCCGCGGGCGGACAGCTCGTCGGAGATCCTGAACCGGAGCCCGGTCACCCCCTGGGCGCTGACGGGGGCCACGGTGTAGCTGGCCGGGGCGAATGCCGCCGCTGCGCTCGTGAAGCCGTTGCCGGCAACCGCGAGCGTCGGGATGAACGAGGGGTCCATGCGGGTGCCGTCGAGCAGGCGATCGTCGGCGAGGACGTTGGCGAGGGCGAAGTAGTCGGAGACCTGCACCTGCAGGGTCCACTGGAGGGTGTCTCCCGGGCTGACGTCGGCCGGGCCGGTGTCGGTCACGAGGGCGACCGACTTCTGGATGGCGACGGACTTGTCGGCAAGGGTGTGCGTGGCCGGGCCGGCGGCAACGGTCGCGGGCGCGTCGCGGGGGTCCAGCGGCGTCCACGTGCCGCTGGCCGTGGCGGTGTCGGTCGACGTGGCGAAGGCGCCGGTCGTCGGCGGCAGGACGGCCGTGCCGGCGGCCGAGAGGCGCGGCACGTGGAAGCGGAACGTGGCGGTCGCATCGGCGCCGCCCGTGCCCGTCACGCTCGCGAACGTGCGTGCCAGCGTGCCGCCCGGGACGCTCGTCGACGGCGTGGAGACCGCCGAAGACGCGGGAGTGGTCGGGTTCAGCGCGACGAACTGGATCGTGCCCGGCAGGGTGTCCGTGACGACGAGATCCGTCACGACCTGGCCGGGCGCCACGGTCGCCGTGAGGGTGTAGGTTCGCTCGAAGCTCGGACCGGTGGCCGTCTCGCCCTCGGGTCCCCCGTAGGTCTTGGTGAGGCGAACGGGGGTCGGCGAGACCGACGTCGTGACGACCGGGCCGATGACGGACGGGTCGGCCGCCGGGTTCGCGAGCGGATCGCCCCCGAACTGGAAGCCGCCGCTCGCCCCGATCGGGAGGGCCACGCCTGCGTCAGCGAACGGGCTCAGCTGCGCTGTGACGCGGATCGTTGCGGCGGGCTGGCCCGGCGTGAACGACCCGAAGGGCAGGCGGAGGACGACGAACGACTGCCCGGGGGCCAGCCCGCAGACCACGACGGCGGCGCCGGTGGCATCGACCGCGTACGGGTGCGTCACGCAGCCGGAGCCGTCGGCGGTCCGCTGGAGCGCGGCCACCGGGGCGCCGAGGTACGTGGCGCCGCTGAACGTGAGCCCGTCGTCACCGTCGGCGCCGAGCGGCAGCCGGAGGTCGACGTAGGGGCCGTAGCCGGCCTGCGTCGGCGACGCGTTCGTGAACGTGACGTCGATCCCGACGGCCTCGCCGATGAGCGGCGTGGCCGGGGCCGCGATCACCACCGAGGGGACCGGCGGGTCGGCCGCAAGGACCGTCGTGAGGGCGACGGAGGAGAGCACGGCAAGGGTCGCGAGCGCCGCCAGCAGGCGGCGCGGCAGGGCTGGGGCGTTCACGAGGCGGCGCTGGGCTCCCGGCGGTGCGATGGGGGGCCGACGATAGGTGCCCCGGCGCACCGCGTCCGTCACCCGACCGTACTAGCCTGCTCCCGGTACCTCGCCGAACGGGTCGGGGGCGCCCTTCCGCGCGAACAGCGGGATTCGCTCGAGCGCCGCCGCCGCCTCCACGGTCCGTCCGCCGGCGTGGAGGCTCCCGGTGGCGCGCTCGACCCAGTCGGCGCCGGCCGGGAGGTAGACCGCGCGGGTCGTCGCGCCCGGCATCGTCACGGGGGCCACGAGGAGGTCCGGGCCCAGCAGGAACTGGTCGGCCGGGTCCCGGGCGGCGGGATCGTCGGGGAACTCGAGGAAGAGCGGCCGCATGGGGGGCAGGCCGGTCTCCTCGGCCCGCCGCGCCTGGGCCGCGAGATACGGGCGCAGGCGCTCGCGGAGGCGCAGGTGCTCGACGAGGATCCCGTACGCCCGCTCGCCGAACGACCAGACCTGGTTCGGTGCCCCGGGACCGCCGATGCCGGCCCCGGGCGAGCGGTAGCCGTGGAGCCGGAAGACCGGGCAGAAGGTCCCGTACTGGAACCAGCGCACCAGCAGCTCGCGGAACGCCGGGTCGTCGGGATCGCCGCCCATGAACCCGCCGATGTCCGTCGTCCACCAGGGGATCCCGGCCAGCCCGGCGTTGAGCCCGGCGGGGATCTGCGCCCGGAGCGCCTCCCAGGTCGAGGGGACGTCGCCCGACCAGAGGACGACGCCGTGGCGCTGCGAGCCCGCCCATGCCGAGCGGGCGAGGGTGACCGTCTCGCGCCCCGCCGCGGCCATCCCGTCGGCGACCATCCGCGCCTGCTCGCGGGGGAAGACGTTGGCCACCGCCAGGCCGGGCCCGGCCGCGTAGACGAGCTCTTCGGGCTCCACGGGGATCGTCTCCGGCTCGCAGCCGTCGAGCCAGATCGCGTCGACGCCGTGGTCGAGGTAGCCCCGCCGGAGGCCGTCCCACATCGCCGCCCGGGCGGCCGGGCTCGTGGCGTCGACGAGCGGCAGGAGGACCGCCTCCTCCGAGCCGCTGTCGATGAACGTGTGGCGCGCCGGCGTGCCGCCGGTGTCGTGGACCACGAGCCCTGCCTCGACCAGCGGGTCGTGGACGGCCGCGGCCGGGTTGACCAGGGGCCAGACGCTGACCATGAGGCGGATGCCGAGCTCGTGCAGCTCGCGGGCCATGGCGTCCGGATCGGGCCAGTCGGCGAGGTCGAACCCCCAGTCGCCGAAGCGCGGCCAGTGGAGCGCATCCGCGACGATCACCGACATCGGCAGGCCGCGCTCGACGACGTGCTCGCGCGCCGCCGCGAGGAGCGCCTCCTGCGAGGGGTAGCGCAGCGTCGACTGCCAGAAGCCGAGGCCCCAGGCCGGCATCGGGGCGGGTCGGCCCGTGACCCCCGCGTAGGCCTCCACCAGGGCGGCCGGCGTGGCGCCGGCGACCACCCAGTAGTCGAGCTGGGCCGTCGCCTCGGCGACCCAGCGGGTCCGCTCCGGCATCAGCTCGACGCGTCCGACCGCCGGGTTGTTCCAGAGGAAGCCGTAGCCCCGCGACGAGACCAGGTACGGGATGGTCACCCGCATGTTCTGCTGGGCCAGCTCCAGGACGCGGCCGGCGTGGTCCAGGGCGCCGTGCTGGTACTGCCCGAGGCCGAAGAAGCGCTCGCCTGCGTGGGCGGCGAACGTCGCCTCGAGGGCGGGAAGCGGGCCCCTGGGCCGCCAGCGGCGGGCACCCGGCCAGGCCGGGTGCGGGAGATCCTCGGCGAGCAGCGGCGCGCCCGTGTCGGCGCGCTCGAAGGCGAGATGGACCGTCGGGGCGGCGATCGGGAGCAGGCGCGCGTCGCGGGTGGCGACCACGGCGAGGCGGCCGTTGACGAGACAGGCGCGGTCGCCGTCGACGCGCAGCGTCGCTCCGGGCGAGGGCGGGGCAGGCTCCAGCAGGGCCTGTGGCAGGTCGTCGCGGATCGACCCGAGCGACGCCCGAACGCGGACCGCGTCGGGTCCCCAGGGCTCGATCCTGAGCGCCTCGCGGCCGGCCTGGACGAGGAGCGCAGCGCCGTCGGCGCGGAAGTCGACCATGCCCGGCAGGGTACCCGGTCCGGCCGTCGGGCCGCCGGCATCGATCACTCGAGCGGCGCCCTGCGATGTCCCGGGTGGCCACGCTTCTTCGGAGGCGGCTCGCTGGCGTCGTCCGCCCCGTCCGCGCCCCGGGGCGCACCGCGGCTGCCCGCCGTGCGCGCGCGCCGGACCTGGGCGTCGAGCACCTGCCTGAACTGCTTTGCCAGTCCGGTCCGCATGCCCGATCGCGATGCGGCTGCCGCGTCGCGGTCGCGGCGGCGCGCGCGCGCGGCCTCGGACGGGGGGAGGTCGTCGCCGGCGTCGTCGCCGGAGTCGTCGTCGTTCCGCTCGGGGGTCATCGCCACGAGGGTGCTCCCGGCGCGAGCCGGCGTCAAGCGGGCGCTCGCATCGAGCGGGAGCTCGCACCAGGCGCGAGCCCGCATCAGGGGGGGCCGTCCGCGGGAGCGCCCGGGCGAAGGGCCAGCCGGTGGTTCGCGTACGCCGGGTCGGTGCTCACCTCGCGGACCACGCGCGCGGCGATCGACGGGGGGAGCTCGGGCCGGTCCTCCGGATCGTCCAGCTCCACCTCCAGGATCACGAGGCCCGGCGGCTCGTCGAACACGTCGAGCTCGAGGGTCCAGCGCCGGTACCGGATGACGTGGCGCACCTTGCGGATGGGACGGCGCGCGGGATCCGCCCCGGCGACCAGCCGGCCGTACTCGCCGACGGACAGGTCGCTCTCGATCTCGTCGCGGACGATCCCGGCGCCCCGCTTGCGCGTGAGGACGTACCGCGAGCGGCCCTGGGACTCGATCCGGCGCGCGCGTCGGATCCATTCGTCCGTCGAGGTGAGGTAGACCTGCTCGATCCGGGTCGGCCTGGCGTCGAGGGCGGCAAGATCCGCCTCCGACGGCACGCCGTCCAGGAGGTACTTGCGCTCGATCTCGCGCTCGCCGCCCATGGATCCTCCGCTACCAGTGTCGCTGCATCTCTCGTTCGCGGCCCGGCGACCCGAGGATCGAGGCGTCCCGGTCGGGCCCTCCGGCCCCCTCGCCTACACTGGGTCCATGGACCGCCGGGTCGCGCTCGTCCTGCTCGCCGTCCTCGGGACCGGCGTCTTCCTCGCGGGTCTCGAGCTGATGATCACGGCCGTCGCGCTCCCGGTCATCATCGCCGACCTGGGCAGCTGGACGGAGCTCCGCCACGCCAGCTGGATCATCAACGTCTACCTCCTCGTCTACGTCGGGACGATGCCCCTGGCCGGCCGCCTCGCCGACGTGTGGGGCGCGCGGCGCCTCTTCCTGGGCGCCCTGGTCTGCTTCACGCTCGGCTCGCTCCTCGCGGGGATGGCCCAGTCCCTCGACCAGCTCATCGCCGCGCGTGCCGTGCAGGCGCTCGGCGGCGGCGCGCTGGTCCCGGTGGCCACCGCCGCCGCGTCCCACCTCTTCGAGGGCCACGACCGCCCGCGCGCGCTGGGGGTGATCGGCGCCCTCACCTTCCTGGGCATGGCCGCCGGACCGTTCCTGGGGGCTGCCATCCTCGAC
Source organism: uncultured Chloroflexia bacterium (assembly GCA_963713285.1). Classification (GTDB taxonomy): domain Bacteria; phylum Chloroflexota; class Limnocylindria; order Limnocylindrales; family CSP1-4; genus CTSoil-043. The sequence goes on from CAVQLA010000011.1 coordinate 135,928, forward strand.
GCGATCCACCCCGAGGCCGCCCTCGCCCGCGCCGGCCTGCTGGGCACGCCGGCCGCCGACTTCCTGGCGCCGGCCTGGCGCTACGTCTTCTACGTCAACGTGCCGATCGGGATCGCGGCGCTCGCCATCGGCTGGGCCGCCACCGCGGGCTGGGACACGCCGCGCGCCCGGGCGCGCGTCGACGTCCTCGGCGCGCTCCTCTTCACCGTCGCGCTCGGCACCGTCCTCCTCGGCGTGACGCTCCTCGGCGAGCCGGCCGGCGGGGCCGGGGACCCTGGCCCGGACCCGGCGACCGTCTCGCTGGTCATGCTCGCCACGGGGGTCGTCGCCGGTCTCGCGGCGATCGTCGCGGGGCTGCGGCGCCCCGACCCGTTCCTGGACCCGCGCCTCTTCGCGGACCGCGTCTTCTCGTCGGCGGCGCTCGTCAGCCTCCTGACGGGCTACGCCTTCGCGACCGCGATCGTGGGCTCGGCGGTCTTCGTCGACCGCGTCCTGTACGGCGGCCCCGACGACCAGCGGCTGGCCCTGGGTGCCCTCGCCGGGGCCACGGCGATCGGCGCGCTGCTGTCGGGGTGGCTGGTCCGTCACTGGTCGCTGCGGATCGTGACGGCTGTCGGCCTGGCGGCCTCGATCGCCGGGCTCGTCTGGATGGGCACGTGGACGCCCGACGTGACCTACCCCGTGATCGCGGCTGCCGGCGGGCTCTTCGGGCTGGGGTTCGGCCTGACCGTGACGCCGCGCAGCACGGCCGCCGTGGAGGCGGTGGGCCGAGCCCGCTTCGGTGCCGCGTCGGCGACCGTGACCGTCGCGCGGATGATCGGCATGGCCGTCGGCCTGGCCGTCCTGACCGCGTACGGCTCGACGACGATCGACCGCCTCTCGGACCAGGTGTTCGGCTCGCCCGACGCGTACCGCGAGATCGTGCCCCCGGAGCTCGCCGATCGGCCGCTGCGCGACCCGCTCGTCGTCGACGCCCTGGAGGCGTGGGCGGCCGCGAAGGCGGCCGAGACGATGGTGGGGCTCTTCCTCGTCGCGGCGGGCGTGACCGCGGCCGCCATCCCCGCGGGCCTCATGCTCGGCACGCGGCCGCGTATGCTCCGCGACGAGACGGCCGGCGGCGGTGCCCCGGCCGGAGCGGGAGGTGCCGATGGCGATGGAGCCGGATCCGGTCTCGACGGGGAGCCCGAGCCCACCCTCGCCCTCTGATCTCGCGAGCGAGGCCGCGATCGCGCTCCGGATCGAGCACTGGCGCGACGGCGAGCACCGCAGCCTGACCGGGATGGACGCCCTGCGCCGCGCGGTGGGCGAGCCGGATGCGCGCCACTGGATCGACCTGACGGATCCTTCGCCGGCCCTCGTCGAGGCGGTCGCGGCCGAGCTGGGGCTCCACCCGCTGGTCGCGGAGGACATCCTCGAGAGGAACCAGCGCCCGAAGGTCGAGCTGACGGACGGCTTCGCCCATCTCGTCGTCTTCGCGGTCGCCTGGCAGCGTGAGCTCCTCGTCGAGGAGATCGACATCGTCGTGGCGGACCGCTTCCTCCTGACGGCCCACACGCGGTTCTGGGATCCGCGCGCCGCGCCCCACTTCCGCGAGGGCGTGGCGCCCGTCCTCGCCCGGGGGACGGACTACCTCCTGTGGGCGCTCCTCGACTTCGTCGTGGACGACTACTACCCGGTCTTCGACCGGATCGAGGACACGATCGACGACCTCGAGGACCGGATCGTCAGCCGGCCCGAGAAGGACACGCTCGACCAGCTCTTCTCGCTCAAGCGCCAGCTCGTGGAGCTGCGCCACGTCAGCTCGCCGCAGCGCGAGGTCTTCAACCAGCTCACGAACCGGGTGCTGCCGTTCATCGCCCCCGAGCACGTCGTCTACTTCCGCGACCTCTACGACCACGCGGTCCACCTCTCCGACGAGTACGACGGGTTCCGCGAGCTCGTGACGGCGGCCCTCGACGTCTACCTGTCCACCGTGAACAACAACCTGTCGCTGATCATGAAGCGGCTCACCGGGATCACCGTGATCCTGGCCGGCATCGGCGCGTTCGCCGGGATCTTCGGCATGAGCGAGGCAGGGGCAGCCTTCCGGCTCGGTGAGGCGCCCGGCTTCTGGTTCGTCACCTTCGGGATCACGGGGCTCGCCGTCCTGATCGCGGTGATCCTGCGGCGCATCAACTGGATCTGAGCCCGGCCGCCCGCGTCGAGGTCGTCGCCGCCGGATCGCGGATCGCGGATCAGCGGGGGACGTGCACGCGCGCGGCGACCGTGCCTGCCACCAGCAGCCCGTCCTCGAGGGCGTAGAGCTCGTCGGCCGCGTCGAGGAGCACCGGGTCGTGGCTGGTGGCGACCACGGTCACGCCGTCCTCCGCCACCGCCGCCCGCAACACGCCGACGACCATCCGGCTGGTCTCGACGTCGAGCTGCGAGGTCGGCTCGTCGGCGAGGACGACCTCGGGCCGGGTCACCAGCGCCCGCGCGACGGCGACGCGCTGCTGCTCGCCCCCCGAGAGCTCGTCCGGCCGGTGGTCGATCCGGCTCGTGAGGCCGACCGCGGCCAGGGCGTCGCGCACCCGGGCGTCGCGGTCGCCGGCCTCGGTGCGCCGCAGGCGGAGGGGCAGCTCCACGTTCTCGGCGGCCGAGAGCATGGGGATGAGACAGGCGGCCTGGAAGACGATCCCGAGCCGCTCGCGGCGGAACCGCACCAGCTCCTCCTCCGCGAGGTCCGAGACCGGCACGCCGGCGGTCTCGACCCGACCGGCGGTGGGCCGGTCGATCCCGCCGAGGAGGTTCAGCAGGGTCGTCTTGCCGGCCCCGGACCGCCCGGTCACGGCCACGAACGTGCCGCGGCGGACCGTGATGTCGAGGCCCCGCAGGACGTGGAGGACCGCGTCGCCGCTCGCGAACTCGCGGGCGAGGCACTCGGCCCGGACGACGACGTCGTCGGCGGACGGCGCGGCGCGCTCAGCCATCGCGGCTGCCTCCCCGGGCCGGGCCGTCGCCGGCGGCGCGCTGCGGGGCGCGGGGCGGCAAAGGGGGATCCGCCGCTCCCGGCGTCACGCCCGGCGGCGTCGCGCCCGGCGGCCCCGGCGTCGCGCCCGGCGAGGCCGGCGTCGCGCCCGGCGAGGCCGGCGTCGCGCCCGGCGAGGCCGCCGCCGGGGCCCGGAGAGCGGCGCCGTGGTCGGGCCAGATCCCGATGTGATCTCCCTCGAGGCGCAGGCGCACGCGCCGGTGGAGTCCGAGGGCCTCGACGTGGGCGCGCGGGAGCTGGAGCCGTCCGGCTCTGTCGAGCACGGCGAACTCCTCCTCCAGGAGCCCGCCCGCGGCTTCTCCCGAGCGTCGCAATGTCTCGGTGCTGGTGCGGCCGTCGCGGATGGCGACCGTGCGCCCGACGTGCTCCGCGACCAGCGGGTCGTGCGTCACCAGGACGATCGTCGTCCGGAGCTCGCGGTTCACCCGGCGGAGCGCCTCGAAGAGCTGGCTGGCGCTCTCCGTGTCCAGCTCTCCGGTCGGCTCGTCGGCGAGGAGCACGCGCGGACGGTTGGCGAGGGCGACCGCGACGGCGACCCGCTGCTGCTCGCCGCCGGCCAGCCGCTCGGGCAGCAGGGCGCGCCGCTCGTCGAGGCCCACCAGGTCGAGGAGGGCGGCCGCGCGGCGAGCTCGCTCGTCGCCGGCGACGCCCGCCAGCAGCATCGGCAGCTCCACGTTCTCGACGGCCGAGAGGTACGGCACGAGGTTGCGGGCCGTCTGCTGCCACACGAAGCCGACGACCTGCCGGCGATACTCGGTCCGCTCGCGGCTGCGCATCCGGGCCAGGTCGTGGCCCGCCACCACGGCGCGTCCCGCGGTCGGCTCGTCGAGGCCCCCCAGGATGTTCATCAGCGTCGACTTGCCGCTCCCCGACGCCCCGACGACGGCCACGATCTCGGCGGGCTCGACGGCGAGGTCGAGGCCCTGGAGGGCGACCACCTCCAGCTCGGCCACCTTGTAGATCTTGACGAGGTTCTCGCACAGGATCGCGGGCGCGTGGCCGCTCGCCCCGGGCTCCTCCTGCTGCATGCCGGGCACCGTACGCGATCCGGCCGCCGGCCGCCGGCCGCCGCTCACGGATCGACGGCCCGCGTGGCGTCAGCCACGTCCGCCCGGCCGATCCCGCGGGCGCCGATCGCGACGGCGACGAAGGCCGCGGCGGCGGGGGTCGCCAGCAGCGCCAGGAGCATGAGCGGGTCTCCGGCGATCTCCGCGGGCCCGGCGAGGCCGACGAGCCCCGCGAGGTCGAGGTCCGGCACGACGAGGAGGCCCATCGCGAGGCCGAGCCCGAGTCCGGCGACGATCGAGGTCGCCACCAGTGGTGCCACCTCGACGCCGAGCAGCCGGGAGAGGCTGCGCGCTGGCATGCCGAGCGCGTGCAGCACGGCGAGCTCGCGGCGCCGCGCGAGGACGGCCTGCCGCGTCGCCACCGCGACGACGGCCACCGCGTAGAGCAGGGCGATGGCGACGGCGACGCCGAAGCCCGTCCGGACCGCGCCGACCAGCGCGGATGCGCGGATCCCGGCGAGCACCTCGTCGCGCGACGCCAGCGCGACCGTCCCCGCGAACCGCTCGACGGCCGCCTCGAGGCCGGGCGCGGCGGTCGCCGGCGCTCGCACGAAGAGGAGGCTGGGCTCCAGCGGCACGTCGGGAAGCGCCACTCGCGCAGCCGCCAGGTCGAGGAGCACCACGCCGTCGAGAGATCCCAGGCCCGGGAACTCCGGCTTCACGTCCGCGATGCGCACGCTCACGTCGTTCCCGCGCACCGTCAGGGTCCCGACCTGCCCGCGAGCCAGTCCCAGGCGCGCCAGCGTGGCCGGCCCGGCGATCGCGGCGACCGGGCTGTCCGGCGCCCCGGCATCGACGAGCGGTGCCGCCGTCAGCTCCGGCGGGACGGTCGTGGTGACGGCGCGGCCGGCGCCGACGTCGAGCCAGCCCGGAGCGTCGAGGGCGACGACGTCCACCGCCGCCGGGACGCGCCCGGTGCCGATCAGGGTCCCGTCGGTGCGCGCGGCCGCCGCCGTCCGCTCCACGCCGGCCACCGCGCCGACGTCCAGCGTCTGCGGCAGCAGGGCGCCCGCCCGCCCCTCGACCCGGAAGTCCGCACCGACGGCCTCGCCGCCGGCCCGCGCCTCGCCCTGGCCCAGGGTCCCGACCACGAGCGTCGAGAAGACGCCGACGGCGACGGCGAGCACGAGCGCGACCAGCGGCACCTCCTGGCCGGCCGCGCCGCGGGCCACGCCGCGCAGGCCATGGACGACGACGAGGTCGGGACGGGCAGCGGCCGCCCCGGCCGCGACCCGTGCCAGCGCCGGGTAGACGCGCAGGACGACGATGCTGCCGGCCAGGGCGAGGAGCACCGGCACGGAGGCAAGGTACAGGTTGAGGTCGCCCGCCGAGGCTGCGTCCCGCCCGCGCAGGGTGATGACGCCGCCGAGGGCGATCGCCACGACGAGCAGGTCCAGCACGAGGCGCCGCCGTCCGGTCCGCCCGCCGGGGCCGGCCTCGCGGCCGACCGGCGGGCGGCGGGCCGCGGCGAGCGCCGGCAGCGTGGCCAGCCCGGCGGCCGCCACGCCCACCGCGAGCGACGGGGGCAGCGCCCCGGCGACCCACCCGCCCGCGACGACGACCGCCGCCAGCGCCCCACCCGCGAGGGCGGCGGGAACCGCGACGAGCAGCCCCTCGACGGCGCGCCCCGCGACGACCTGGCCGGCGCCGCCGCCGCGCGTCCGGATCACCTGCACGGCGGAGCGCCTGCGGGTCGCGGAGACCACGGCGACCAGGGCCAGCGCCCCGAGCATGGCTGCCAGCGGCCCCACCATGGCGAGGGCGACCGCGGTCGCCGCCCCCGACCGGTCCACCTGGTAGCGCGCGACGAGATCCGCCAGGCCGGTCGACAGGCTCGGCGCCTCCGCCCCGCCGCCGAAGGGATGGGCGGCCCTGAGCCGCGCGAGGTCGGTGGCCAAGGTCCCGATCCGGTCGGTCGGGAGCTGCGCCGGATCCAGCCGGTAGCGCCAGCGGTAGCGGAACTGGAGGCGCAGCGACCCGGGCGCCTCGCTCGCGCCGTGGAGCGCGGGGTAGGCACCCGGGTCCACGACGGCGATGGCGTGGTAGATCGTCACCTCGGAGGAGACGCGCTCCTCGATCGTGGTCGCCAGCGTCGGATCCGCGAACCAGCGCCCGTCGGCGGGGTCGACCACCTCGAAGAGCCCCACGACGTCGATCGCGACGAAGCCGGCGGTGTTGGTGCCCGGGACCATGAGGACCCGGTCGCCCACGTCGAGGTCCGTCTCGGCGGCCGTCCCCGTGGAGATGGCCACCTCGTAGACGTTCGCCCAGGACGACGTCCCCTCCCGCGACGGCCGGTCGGCGAGCTCGATCGTGGTGACTCGGCCGGCCGGGGGACGGCCCGCCAGCCAGCGGACGCCGTTCCCCAGGTCCTGGGCGCGGAGGCCGACGCGAAGGATGGGTCGCGGCGCCTCGACGGCGAGGAACTCAAGGCTGTCGACGAGCACGTCCGGCGCGGAGACCGAGCTCCGGATCGTCGCCGGGAGCTCCGCGCCGAGCGCGGCGGCCTGCGTCTCGACGGCCGCGAGCGGCGCCGCGGCGCCCGGGTCGAGGCGGCCGCGCAGCTCGAACTCGAGCCCTCGCTGGGCCTCCGTGGCGGCGCCCAGCCGGGACCGGAGCACGTCGTCGGCCGTCTGCCCGAACCAGAGCGGGGCGAGGGTCACGAGGAAGGCCGTGACGGCGACGACGAGGCCGGTCAGGAGCGCGTCGCGCCCCGCGGCACGCAACCCGGTGCGGGCGAGGAAGGCCGGCGCCAGCACGGCCGCCCGCCCGTTCACGGGGCCGCCTCGCGGAGCTCGCCGGCGAGGGTCTCGCCGCGCCCGAGGCGACGGAGCGCCGGCAGGGCCGCGAGGAAGGCCGCCACCCCTGCCGCGACGAGCAGGCCCACGAGGCCCCACGGGACCACCACCACCGGCTCCGGGACGGGCGACGCGCCGTCCGGCGTCAGCGTCACCGATGGCAGCACGGCCCACGCCAGGAGCAAGCCCAGGAGGATCCCGCCGACGATGCCGACCGCCAGCTGGAAGGCGAGCTCCAGCGCCAGCCAGGTCGCCGTCTGCCCGCGCTCCAGGCCCAGCGCCCTCGCGACCGCGAGCTCGGTCCGGCGCGTCCGGACGGAGCGCCACCCTGCGGCGGCAAACCCGATCATGCCGAAGACGAGCGCCGCTCCGGCTGCCAGGCCCAGGGCACCCCGCGTCCCGAGCGCGAGCGGGTCGTCGAGGCGCTCGCGCGCAGCGGCCGCGCGGACGCGAACGTCCGTCAGGCCCAGCTCGCCCGCGCCAGGCGCCGCGTCCGCGAGGTCATCCGCGCCCGGCGCCGCGCCCAGCCACCACTCCGTCGGGGAGGCGACGGTCCCGTCCCTCGCGCGGTCGGCCAGCGCGAGAGTCGGCAGGTCGACCAGCACGCCCCCGGTCCCCGGCGCGATGCCCGGCAGCACCTCGACCACGCCGACGACGCGGATCCGCTGCACGGCCCCGAAGCCGCGCTGCAGGGGGACCAGGTCCCCGACGGCCAGGCCCAGGGCATCGCGGACGTCGCCGTCGACGAGCGCGGGGATCGCCGCGTCCGTGAGGGCGGGCGCGTTGGCCGCGCCGAAGCCCACGACGACGGGCACCGGTCCGACCACCGGCTCGTCCAGGGCGGCGGCGAGCGGGCCCTCCAGCCCGCCTGGAAGCGCCGCCGGCGGCGTCCCGAATGCGCCCCGGACGGCGCCCCAGCCCGTCGTGGCCGAACCGAGGTCGACGGCGGCCTCCGACGTCGAGCCGCCCGGCGCGCCCGTCACAGCGCGGATCCCCGTCAGCCGGAGCGCCCCAGCGGCCGCCACCTGGTCCGGCAGCGTCAGCCCGAGCTCGATCGCGACGACCGCCAGGGGCGCCACGAGCCGGACGAGGCGCGATCCGCCTCCGGCGCGCGCCGTGAGCGGCACCTCCAGCTCCTGGGGTCCCCCCGTGACGCGTCCGACCGCACCCTGGAAGCGGTGCAGCAGGCCGAGGCCGTCCTGCACGACGACCGCGGTGCCCAGGCCGGTCCATCCCGCCGGGATCGGGCGACGCGTGCCGTCCTCGCCCGCGGTGGCGACGAGGGCGGCGTCGACCCCCAGGCGGAGCGCCAGGGCGTCGTCCGGCAGCGCCAGCACGGACGGCGCCGGGCGCCCGGCCGCGAGCGCGGCGAGCAGCTCTGCGGGCGGCGCGTCGGCGAGGTCGGCCCGCACCTGCAGCATCGTGGCCGCCGGGCCGGCCGGCACCGCCACGAGGACGCCCGCGGGCAGCACGTTGCCCACGGCGAAGGCCTCCCGGACGGCCGGGACGGCCTCACCGACCCCGGGCAGCTCGAGGAGCCCGGCACGGGCGAGCCACGCCGGCGAGGCGTCGCGCCCCGTCGGGGCGCGACCGACGAGATCGGCCGGGATGGCCGCCGCCACCTGGTCGCGCTGCGAGCGCTCCCACGTCTGGCCGTACGCGGCGGCGAACAGAATGATGCCGGTCGAGACGACGATGAGCAGCGCTGCACGCCCGGCCTCGCCGGATCGGCGGGCCACGCCGCGTGCCGCCAGCGAGCCGACCGTGCCGGTCGCGCCGCCGGCCGGCCGCTCCAGCCAGGATCCGATGAGCGGCCCGATGCGGAGGGCCACGAGCCCGCCGGCCAGGAGGCCGATCGCCGGCGCGGCCGCGAGGAGGGGATCCACGGCAGCCCCGCTGCCGGCGCGCGCGATCGGCGACCCGTTCTCGCGCAGCTGCCAGAAGGCCAGCCCCATGAGCACGAGCAGGGCGACGTCGATGCCCGTCCGCTCGGCCAGCCCCCGGGAGCCGCGGACGGCGAGCGAGCCGCGCAGGCGCGCGACCGGCCCCAGCGAGGCGAGAGTCGGGAGCACCATCCCGACGACCGTGACCGCACCCGCGGCGAGGGCAAGGGCCACCGCCGCGCCCGTCAGCCGTGGCTCGGCCCCCCCGCCGCCGTCCGCGCCGGCGAGGATCCCGGCCAGCGGCACGGCGAGCAGTGATCCCAGCACGACCGCCGGGAGGGCGATGAGGACGCCCTCGAGGGCCGCGAGGCCCACCATGGCCAGGGGGGGCGCGCCGCGAGCGGCCGCCAGCTGCGTGGCGGCCCGCCGCTGGTCCACCACCAGGGCGGCGAGCAGGACCAGGGCGTAGGCGGCGAGGACCAGCAGCTGGAGGGCAATGAGCGCCGTCCCGCTGCGTCCCGCCAGGATGCCGCCTCCGGCCGCGTCCAGGACGCTCGGGAGGCCGGTCGTGACCGTCACCGGATCCTGCGGGCCCAGGAGCGACTCCAGGCGCGCCGCGAGGCCGGCCACGGCGTCGTGGACGGGCCCAACGTCCTCGGGTCCGAGCCGCTCGAACGCGGGGAGGGCCCGCCAGGCGAGCGTCACCTGCGCGACCGCGGTCTCCCGGAGGAGCGCCTCGCGCTCCACGAAGAGCGGGCCGCGCAGCGGGAACGAGCCCGGCTGGATCGTCCCGCCGAGCACGAGCGGGTCGTTCCCCCATGCCGGATCGCCGGGATCGTCGACCTCCACGATGCCCGCGATTCGCACCGTCAGCCGGCGAGCCGGATCCAGCCGGCTGCCCACCTCGAGGATGCTGCCCGGACGCACGTCGAGGCCCGCGGCGGCGCCGGTCGTCACGACGGCGTCGAGCTGCCCTGCCGACCCGGGACCGGACCGCGAGCCGGCAACGAGCGTCGTGCGCTCGGCCAGCCCCTCGTCCCAGGCGAAGACGGTGAGCGGCGGGTGCGCACGGCCCTCGCCGCCCGGGAGCTGCCACGATTCGGAGCGCGCCGTCCGGATGAGCGTGCCGGCGCCGGCCCCCAGCGCCGCCTGCGTGGTCGCGGCGACCTCCGCGTCGACGACGGCCACGTCGGCCGGGGCCACATCGGCGGTGACGAGGATCGTCGTGGCCGCGGGCTCGCCCGCGGCGAGCACCGCGAGCAGCCCCCGCCGTGTCGCCGTGTCGGGGTAGACGACGCAGGCCGCGGCGACCGTGGCCGCGACGAGCGCGACGACGAAGGCGGCGCCGACGAGCGCGCGCTCCTCTGCCATCCGGCGGAGCGCGAGGTGCAGCCAGGGCCGCGCCGACGACACGATGGACCTCACCCGTGCAGTGTGCCCCCTCCTGCTCCTACGGCCCATCCGTGCCGGCCGGTTCACCGCGTTGCGCGGGACGGCGCGACGGGCGAGCGGCGTGAGCTCCCGGCCGGTCGCCGCGGCGTCCGGTCCACCGGGCGCTCGCCGCCCGGGTCACTCGCAGGCGATCGGTCGTGGCGTGGGATTCGCCAGGTCGGGGTCGGCCGGTCCGACGCTGAGCGGGCGGGCCACGACCATCGTCTTGCCGATCGTCCCACGCGGCCCCTCGGAGGTCTGGAGCATCAGCTGCTCGCTCTTCGCCTCGAAGGCGATGTCGAGGCTGGTCTGGCTGCGCAGGACGCGGGTCACCTCGTAGAGATAGACCTGGTCGTCGTTCGTGTAGACCTGGACCAGCATCCCGAGCATCGCGCGGTCCGCGGTCTCGAGCAGCGGCAGGAACATCCCCGTCCGGGCGTGGGCGTAGAGGTAGGTCGTGCCCGGGTAGCCGGGCCGGCTGAGCTGGGGCAGGTACTCGGCGACGTCGCAGTAGGGGAAGTGATCCGGGTCGTTCGGCGGCTTCACGACCGGCAGATCGATCCGGAGCGCCGGGACGACGACCCGGGTCGCCACCCGCTCGCTCACCGGGCTGGACGACGGGGCGGGCGTGCCGGCGGGCGCCAGCGACGGGATCGGCAGCAGCGTCGGCGCGGGCCGCTCGCTGGGGGCGACCGTGGCCGCCGGGGCGAGCGACGCAGCCCGGGGCGGCTCCTGGTACGTGAGGAGACCCGCCGCGAGCAGGGCGACGCCGGCCGCCGTCACGAGGGCAGGCAGCAGGCGGCCGCGCATCCAGCCGAGGAACGAGCGCATCGGTGAGTGCATCCTAGCAAGGAGATCGGGCGAGACGGCCCGGCGGTTTTGTCCCGTGCTGGGACGACGGAGGTCCCGGTCCTGTGGCGGCCGCGGTGCGGCGCCGCACCCGCGCCCGGCCCGGGCAGCCCGCGCACGCCGGCGAGGAGTCCGCTACGCTCGCAGCCGATGCGCACCTTCATCGCGATCGTCATCGGCCTCGCCGTGGGCGCCGCCGCGGCGCTCGGCCTCGCCGTGGCGGTCTACTCGCTCGTGCCGGGCGACCCGGCGCCGACCGCTCCCCCGACCCCGACGCCGGCCGCCGTCGTGGACACGCCGACCCCGCTGCAGACGCCGCCGGCCACCGACGCGCCGGTGCCGGAGTCGAGCCCCAGCCGCAGCCCCTCTCCGTTCCCGCTGGTTGGGCTGCCGGCGCCCCCCATGATCGCCACCGGCCTCGACGGCTCGACGCTGGACCTCGCCGCGTACCGCGGAAAGCCCGTCTGGCTCGTCTTCACCGGGACCTACTGCCCGCCCTGCCGCGACGAGTACCCGCTCATGAACGGGTTCGCGGTCCGCTACGCCGACGCCGGCCTCGTCGTGCTGGCCGTCCACGTCAAGGAGGACGCCGCGACCGTGCAGCCGTTCGTGGACGAGCTCAACGTCACCTTCCCGGTCGGCCTCGACGAGGACGGGAGCCGGGCGAGGGCCTGGGACGCGGTGGCCCTGCCCGTCCACTACTGGATCGACACGGAGGGCGTCATCCGCGACGCGGCCCTCGGCGGCCTCGGCCCCGAGCAGATGGCCCGCGGCCTCGTGACGATCCTGCCCGGGGTCACGGTCGGCGAATGAGCGATCGCGCGCGGCGCGGCTCCGCGCGCGCCGGCCGGATGGCCGGCGCCCCCGAGACGGCGACGGCCGCGGCCGGCCTCGCCGGCCTCGCCGACGTCGAGGGCCCCATTCTCGTCGTCTGCGACTTCGACGGCACGCTCGCCCCCATCGATCCCGACCCGGCGGGGGCGACCCTGCACCCGGAGGCGCGCCGCGCCCTGCGCCACCTGGGCCGGATCGCCCGGGCCCGCCCCGAGCGCCTCGCCCTCGCGATCCTCTCCGGCCGAACGGCGCTGGACGTTGCCGGCCGCGTCCGGATCGGGGGCGTGGCCTACGTGGGCGACCACGGCCTGCAGGTCGGCGAGCTCCCGGCGGGCGTGCCGGCGGAGCGCCTGCCGGTCGTGCATGCGGCCCACCACGCGGGTCACGCGGCCGCCTCGCAGCGCCTCGGCGACGACGTGGGGCACCTCCTCGCCGACGCGGAGTGGCTGTACGTGGAGCCCAAGGGGCCGTCGGTCGCCTTCCACTACCGGACCGCCGACGATCCCGACGCCGCCCGGGCCCGGATCCTCGCGGCGCTGGGGGCGGCCCAGGAGTCCCTGCCCGCCGACCTCCGCGCCGCGCGGTTCGCCCACTACGAGACTGCGCGGATCCTCGAGGTCCGCCCCGCCGACGCGGGTACGAAGGGCCGGGCGGTGGAGCAGCTCCTCGCGCGCCACCGGCCGGCCGCGGTCGCGGTCCTGGGCGACGATCGCTCGGACGCCGAGGCGTTCGAGGCGGTGCGGTCCGCGCGGACAGCCGGCCGCCTGGCGGCGGCCATCACGATCGGCGTGCGGCGTGCCACGGCGACGCCCCCGGAGGTCCTGCGCCTGGCCGACGTCATGCTCCCCGGGCCGGCCGCGACGGGTGCCGTGCTGCGCGCCCTGGCACGGCGGCTGGAGCTGGAGGCGAACGGCCACTGACGGCCCGGCGCCCGGCGCCGGGATCGGCCGCCCGCTACGGCAGGAAGCCCGTCAGCGCCTGCGCGGCGTCGCCGACGCTCGCGAGGAACGGCCCCGGGAAGAGCCCCAGCGCCACCGTCATGACCGCGGTGATGGCGAGGCCCAGGCGCAGGAGGGCGCCGTGGCCCACCGGGGCCGGCTCCACCTGCGGCTCCCGCATGTACATGTACACGACGACGCGCAGGTAGTAGAACGCCGCCGCCGCCGCGTTGAGGACCGCGATGACCGCCAGGAGCGTCAGCCAGCCGCCGCCCTGGACCGCGGCCAGGATCACGTAGGCCTTGGCGAAGAAGCCGGCCGTCGGCGGGATCCCGGTGAGCGAGAGCAGGAACAGGACCATCAGGATCCCGAGCGCCGGCTCTCGCCGGCCGAGGCCGGCGAAGGTCTCCAGGCGGCTCGTGACGCCGGGCCGCTTCTGGAGCGCCGCGACGACGGCGAACGCGCCGAGGTTCATGAACGTGTAGGCCGCGCTGTAGAAGAGGAGCCCCTCCAGGCCCTCGATCTGCCCGTCCGCGTAGGCCGTGAGGCCGACGAGCATGTAGCCGGTGTGGGCGATCGAGGAGTACGCCAGCATGCGCTTGACGTTGTCCTGGGTGAGCGCGACCAGGTTGCCCAGCGTCATGGTCAGGGCGGCGAGGACGAAGAAGACGATGACCCACTCGTCGCGCAGCGGGCCCAGCGCCTCGCCGAAGACCCGCAGGATCACCGCGAAGGCGCCGATCTTGGGCAGGACCGACAGGTAGCCGGTGATCGGGGTCGGCGAGCCCTGGTAGGCGTCCGGCGTCCAGTAGTGGAACGGGACCGCGGCGATCTTGAACGCCACGCCCGTCGTCAGGAAGGCCAGGCCCATCGCCAGCCCGGGGGAGAGCGCGGCCTCGCCCTGCACGATCTCCGCCAGCTGCGCAGCGACGTCGGCGATGCGCGTGGAGCCGGTCAGGCCCCAGACGAAGGCGAGGCCGAACAGGAAGATCGCGCTGGAGAACGAGCCCAGCAGGAAGTACTTGATGGCCCCCTCGGTGGAGAGCGCGTCGCGCTTGTGGAAGCCGGCCAGCAGGTAGCCCGGGATGACCATGAGCTCCAGGCCCAGGAACAGGACGAGCAGGTCGGCCGACCCGGCGATCAGCATCGCCCCGGACATGGCGAACACGAGGATCGTCGCGAACTCGGCGACGGGCAGCCCGCGCGGGACGAGGTAGTCCGGCCCGAAGAGGATCGTCAGCGCGACGATGGCGACGAAGATGAGGTCGAGGAAGGTCGCCAGGTCGTCGACCCGGTAGGAGCCGCCGAAGGCGGTGCCGGGCGTCGCGCCGACCCAGAGGACGAGCGCGGCCACGAGACCCAGGCCCAGCAGGCTGACGCCGGTCGCCACGACCGTGGCGCCGGGCTTGATGAGGTCGGCCACGATGATCGCCGCCGCGACGAGGACGGCGGCGATGAGCGGGGCGAGGACGGTGAGGTCGGCAAGGGACATCGGCGTCGCTCCCGTCAGTTCCCGATCGCCGCGGCGAGCGACGGATCCACGGCGGCGAGGACGGCCGTCACCGACCCGGCGATGAGGTCGAGGAGCAGGCCGGGGAAGAGGCCGAAGATCACCGTGAGGGCGCCGAGCGGCGCCAGCGTCAGGATCTCCACGGGCCGCATGTCGGTGAGGTGGTGCCCGAGGCCCCGCAGGAACTCGGAGACCGGCCCGAAGAGGACCCGCTGCTGCATCCACAGGAGATACGCGGCGGCGAAGATCATCACGAAGGCGATCGCGACGGCGACCCACGGGCTGAAGGCAAAGGCCCCCACGAAGACCAGGAACTCGCCGACGAAGCCGGCCAGCCCCGGCAGGCCGACCGAGGCGAAGACGAAGAACCCGAGGGCCGCCGAGTAGACCGGCACCGGCCCGCCCAGGCCGCTCATCCTGGCGATCGTCCGGTCGTGGGTCCGCTCGTAGATCACGCCGACGAGGAGGAACAGGGCGCCCGTGATGAGGCCGTGGTTGACCATCTGGAGGATGGCGCCCTGCATGCCCTGCTCAGAGAAGATGAAGATCCCCAGGGTCACGAAGCCCATGTGGGAGACGGAGCTGTAGGCGACCAGCTTCTTGAGGTCGGGCTGGACGAGGGCCACGATGGCGCCGTAGATGATGGCGATCACGGACAGGGCGATGATCAGCGGGGCGAAGGCCTGCGCCCCCTCGGGGAAGATCGGCAGCGCGAAGCGGATGAACCCGTAGCCGCCGAGCTTGAGCAGGACGCCGGCGAGGATCACCGAGCCGGCGGTCGGCGCCTCCACGTGGGCGTCGGGCAGCCAGGTGTGGAACGGGAACATCGGGACCTTGATCGCGAACGCCAGGGCGAAGGCCGCGAAGGCGAACAGCTGGAAGGTCCGGTCGAAGCCGTGGCCGGCCAGGTTCTGGAGGTCGAAGGCGCCCTCCCAGGTGCCGGTCGCGGCCTGGTAGGTGAAGGCGGTGGCCAGGATCGCCACCAGCATCAGGAGCGACCCGACGAGGGTGTAGAGGACGAACTTGAGCGTCGCGTAGATCCGGTTCGCCCCGCCCCAGATCCCGATGATCAGGTACATCGGGACGAGGACGACTTCCCAGAAGATGTAGAACAGGAACAGGTCGAGCGAGACGAAGACGCCCAGCATCCCGACCTCGAGGATGAGGAAGGAGATCATGTACTCCTTCACCCGCTCCGTGATCGGCGCGAAGCTGGCCAGGATGGAGATCCAGGTGAGCGTCGTGGTCAGGACCACCATCGCCACGGAGAGCCCGTCCACGCCGAGCTTGTACTGGATGCCGAAGAGGGGGATCCAGTCCAGCTGCTCCACGTACTGGAAGTCCGGGCCCACGGTGTCGCGGCCCGGGAGGTAGCCCAGGAGCAGCCACAGGCTGGCCACCCAGGCGGCCAGCGCGAAGAGGAGCGCCGTGCCGCGGATGGCGCCGAGGTTGCCGCGCGGAAGGAACGCGATGACCAGCGCGCCGACGAGCGGCAGGAACGTGATGACGCTCAGGATCGGGAAGGTGTCGATGCTCATCGTCCTCCTCCCTACCTGGCCGCGATGAGGAGGTACGAGCCGGCCATCACGATCAGCCCGATCGCGATGCCCAGCGCGTAGTTCTGGACGCGTCCCGTCTGGACCCGCCGGAGGCCGCGGCCGGCGTCGATCGTGAGCCGGCCGACGCCGTTGACCGTGCCGTCGACGACGACCCGGTCGAACCACCACATCGCCCCGGCGACGCGGCCGCCGATGACGATGAAGAGCAGGTGGTTGAGGTCGTCGAACCACCACTTGTTGAGCGAGGCGCGGTAGAGGAAGCGGGTCGCGCCGTTGGCGTCCGTGATCGCCGCGACGCGGGCCCGGTTCTCGCCGCGCCGGAAGGCGCCGAAGAGCCAGATGGCGATCACCAGGCCGAACGACGCGGCCGCGACGCTGATGAGGATCAGCACGCCGTCGATGCCGAACAGCTCGAACGGCTTCACCTCGCCGTGCAGCATCTCCTCCGACTCCGCGAAGACCGGCTCCAGCCAGTGCTTGAGGATGGAGTCACCGAAGGGGAGGCCGAGGGCCAGGCCGAGGAACGCCGACGGGATCGCCAGGAGCACGAGGGAGAGGGTCATCGTCCACGTCGACTCGTGGATCCGGTCCCAGATCCTCCTGGCGTACTCGGAGGGCGTGCCGTAGAACGTCTTGCCCATCAGCCGCCACATGTAGAAGGCGGTCATCACGGCCACGACGAGCCCGATCGCCCAGACCCAGTAGAAGCCGAACTTGAAGCTCTCGCCGAGGATCTCGTCCTTGCTGAAGAAGCCGGCCAGCGGCGGGATGCCGGCGATCGCCAGCGTTCCGACGAGCATCGTCCAGTGGGTGATCGGGATCTTCCGCCACAGGCCGCCCATGTTGTTCATGTCCTGCTCCTCGTGGACGGCGTGGATGACGCTGCCCGAGCCGAGGAAGAGGAGGCCCTTGAAGAAGCCGTGGGCCATGAGGTGGAAGATCGCCGCCACGAAGGCGCCCACCCCCAGGGCGGCGAACATCAGGCCCAGCTGGGAGAGCGTGGAGTAGGCCAGGACGCGCTTGATGTCGGTCTGCGTGAAGGCGATCGACGCGGCGAGGATCGAGGTGAAGATGCCGATCGCGGCCACCACGACCATCACGCCCGGCACCTCGGCGAAGATGGGGTTGGCGCGCGCGATGAGGTAGACCCCGGCATTCACCATCGTCGCGGCGTGGATGAGGGCGGAGACGGGCGTCGGGCCCTCCATCGCGTCCGGCAGCCAGACGTGGAGCGGGAACTGGGCGCTCTTGCCCACCGCGCCGCAGAAGACGAGGAGCGCGATCGCCGCGATCGTCGTCTCGTCCAGCTCCGCGATGAGCTCGAACGATTCGCGGATGTTCAGGGTCCCCGTGCTGACCCAGATCAGCATGATCCCGAGGGCGAACCCGACGTCGCCGACGCGGTTGACGATGAAGGCCTTCTTCGCCGCGAGGGCCGCCGACCAGCGGGTGTACCAGAAGCCGATCAGCAGGTACGAGCTCAGGCCGACCAGCTCCCAGGCGGCGAAGACCGTCAGCCAGCTGTCGCCGAGAACGAGCAGCAGCATGCTGAGCATGAACAGGTTGAGGTAGGCGAAGAAGCGCCAGCGCCCCGGGTCGTGGGCCATGTAGCCCACCGAGTAGAGGTGGACCAGCATGCCGATCGTCGTCACCACGATGAGCAGGCACGCGGTCAGCTGGTCGACGTAGAGGCCGAGCTCCACCTGGAAGTCACCCGCGGGGATCCACGTGTAGAGCGTGATCCCCGCCCCGTGCTCCCCGAACCCGCCGGACAGCGCCTCGTAGGCCACGACCATCCCGAGCACCCATGTCGCGACGATGAGGAGGAGCGGGACGAGGAACGCGAAGCGCCCGATCCGGCGGCCGAAGAACGCCGTGAAGACGAAGCCGGCGGCCGGCAGCAGGAGCAGCAGCGGCACGAGGTTCAGGACGCTGCTCGCGGTCGCCGAGATCGGCTCGACCTCCGCCGCGGCGGCGAGCAGGTGGCTGGCGCTCGGGATGAGGGGTTCGATCACGCGGGTCTCTCGGGCTCCTCGCGGGCTACTGGCGCATGGCGTCGTACTCGTCGACGAGCGGCGTCCGGCGGTTGCGGTAGATCGCCATGACGATCGCCAGGCCGACGGTGGCCTCCGCCGCGGCGACCGCCATCACCATGAGGGCGATCACCGAGGCTTCGACGTTGAGATCCGGCACGAACGCGCCGAAGGCGACGATGGCGAGGTTCACGGCGTTGAGCATCAGCTCGATCGCCATCAGCATGCTGATGGCGTTGCGACGGGCCAGGAACCCGAAGCTGCCGATCGCGAACAGGATCCCGGCGACGACGAGGTAGGCGTCGAGCGACTGGCTCATGCGTCGCGGTCCTCGCGCTTCGCCAGGTAGACGCCGCCGATGACGGCGGCGAGGAGGAGGACGCTCACCACCTCGAAGGGCAGGATGAACTCGTTGAAGAGGAGGCGCGCCAGGGCCTGGGTCCCGGTTGCGACGCGCGCCCCGACCTCGCCCCAGTCGGTCGCGGTCACGGATAGCCCGACGACCAACGCCAGCACCACGGCCGCGATCGCGGCCGGGATCGCCTGGGTCTGGAAGGCCAGCCGGACGGGGGCGTTCTTCGCCTGGGTCAGCATGACGGCGAACAGGATCAGGACGGCGATGGCGCCGATGTAGACGAGCACCTGGGCGGCGGCGACGAACGGCGCGCCCAGCATCACGTACATGCCGGCCAGGGCGGCGAACGAGACCACCATGGCGATCCCGCAGCGGATGATGTCGCGCAGGGTGACGACGAGCAGGGCGCTGCCCAGCATGACCGCCGTGAAGACCAGGAAGAGCACGTCGCTCCAGCTGATCCCCAGGACCGGCACGCTATCCGGTATCGGCACCTGTTCCCTCTCTCCGCCGTGGTCTTCTGCGCTCGGCTGCGGGCGTCCCTCCGTGCCCCGCCGCGCGCGGCTAGGTGTGGGGCCCGTGCCCGCCGGCCTCGCCGGCGGTCCCGTGCCCATTGTTGCCGTTGGCGTGCGCCGCCGCGTGACCGTTCCCGCCCCCGTCGCCGCCCGCGAGCGACGCCGGGAGGACGGGCAGCATCCGCGGCCCGATGTCGCGACCCGAGGCGAGGGCCCGCTGGGCCCAGTCGCGCTCGCGCCGGACGTAGGTCATCTCGGTCTCGCGGTCGACGGCCGCGATGGCGATGAGGTCGATCATCGGCTCCTCGCGGCTGCTGTGGGCGAGCTCGAAGTCGGGCCCGCAGCGGAGCGCGTCGTAGGGGCAGGCGTCGACGCAGATGCCGCAGAGGATGCAGCGGCTCTCGTCGACCTCGTACTTCTCGAGGATCCGCGGCTTGGGCATGAGCGCGCCCGTCGGGCACGTCTCGGCGCAGCGGCCGCAGGAGACGCAGGGCGTGTCGTTGAGGCTCATGTCGAGGGGCGTCGTCACGAGCGTGTCGAAGCCGATCCGCATGAAGTCGTAGCACGCCGCCCCGACGACCTCCGAGCAGACCTGGGCGCACCGGCCGCAGTCGATGCAGCGCGACGGCTCGCGGAGGATGAAGGCGTGGCTATCGTCGCGCAGGTAGTCGTGGTTGTAGCCCGTGAAGCGGTTCTCGGTGACGCTCCGGTAGCCGGCGCCGCGGTTGTTCTGGGGCTCGAGCGTCCGCAGGGTCGTGCCGTACTCGATCCCGAGGCGGCGCAGGTCGCAGAAGCCGATCGCCTCGCAGGTGCACTGCAGGCAGCGGGTGCTCTCGGCGACCGCCTCGGCCGGGCTGTACGGGATCTCGTACTCGACGTACGACGTCCGCCGCTCCTGCGCCGGCATGCTCCGCAGGCGGTGGCGCGACTCCTTGACCTCCGAGGTGAAGGGGACGATCGAGAGGAACTCCGGCTGCGGCTCCGCGAGCGTCTGGCGGGTGCGGATCGCCCCCATGTCCATGCCCTGCAGGAAGGCGTCGACCGCGTAGGCCGCCCGCCGCCCGTCGGCGATGGCCTGGACGACCGTCGCCGCGCCGTTGCGGACGTCGCCGGTTCCGAAGACGCCGGGCCGCCCGGTCTCGAAGGTGACGGGGTCCACCTTGAGGCGGCGCTGCTTCGTCGCCTGGGGCCCCTCGTTGCCGGGGCCCAGCCAGGTCAGGTCGGGCCCCTGGCCGATCGCCAGCAGGACCCGGTCGCACTCGATCACGAACTCGGTGCCGGGCGCCGGCTCGGGGCGCCGTCGGCCGGACGCGTCGGGTGCGCCGAGCTGCATCCGGATGAACTCGACGCCGCTGACCTTCCCGGTCGCCTGGTCGACGAGGACCCGCGTCGGGCCGGCCTGGAAGATCGTCGTGACGCCTTCCTCGATCGCCTCGTGGACCTCGCTCGACGCCGGCATGTCCTTCATGTCGCGGCGGTAGACCAGCGTCACTTCGTCGGCGTGCTGGCGGACCGACGTCCGGGAGCAGTCCATCGCGGTGAAGCCGCCGCCGATGATGACGACGCGTGTCCCGGCGTGACCGGGATACGTGAGGCCCAGCGTCGCGACCTTGAGGTACTCGAGCCCATCGATGACGCCGTCGGCGTCCTCGTTCGGGATGCCGAGCTTGTTCGTGTCGTAGCAGCCGATCGCCACCACGACGGCGTCGTAGCCCTGGTTCTGCAGGTCGTCGAGGCTGAAGTCGCGTCCCAGCGCCTGCCCGCACACGAAGCGGCCGCCCAGGCGGGTGACGCTCTCGTACTCTGGGCCGAGGACGCGGTCCTTCGGCAGGCGGTACTCCGGGATGCCGTAGCGCAGCATCCCGCCCGGCTGCTCGTCGCGCTCGAGGATCGTCACGTCGTGGCCCGCGATGAGGAGGTAGTACGCCGCCGACGCGCCGGCCGGCCCGGACCCGATGACCGCGACCCGCTTGCCGGTCTTGGGCTGCAGCTCGAACGGCACCGGCGGGTCGATGTCCTGCTCGAGCATCTCCCGCAGGACCTGGTCGCCGGCGTAGCGGTGGCTGTCGCGGATGGCGATCGCCTCGTCCACCTCGTCGCGACGGCAGTGCTCCTCGCAGGGCGCCGGGCAGACCCGGCCCAGGATCGAGGGGAAGGGGATCGTCCGCTTGAAGATGCGGGCCGACTCCCGGAACTCGCCCTCGGCGTTCGCCTTCAGGAAGCCGGGGATGTCGATGTGGCTCGGGCACTTGTTCTGGCAGGGCGGGAGGCAGTAGGCGTTGTGGTCCGAGAAGATCAGCTCGAGGTTGGTGCGGCGCAGCCGCCGCACCTCCTCGGTCTGGGTGCGGACCACCATCCCGGCCTCGGCGGCGCGGGAGCAGGAGATCGGCGGGTGCTCCTCGCCCTCGACCTCGACCACGCACATCCGGCAGGCGCCGAAGCCGGGGAGCTTCGGCTCGTAGCACAGGGTCGGGATCTCGATGCCGTTGTCGCGGCAGACCTCGAGGATCGTCTGGCCCTCGCGGCCCTCGACGACCCGGCCGTCCACCTCGAGGCGGATCACCGGGGTCGACTGCGGCCGCTGCGGCGCCTGTGTCCGCAGGAGGCGCTCGGCGAGGCTGTCGGTGACCGGCTCGGGGCGGGTCGTCGAGACGAGGTCGGCGGGGCGGGAGATCAGGTCGGCCATCGGCGGTCGGGCCCCTACGTTCCGTGGGCGGCGGCCGCGAGCCGGATGGGGCTGCAGACGCCGGCGGGGCAGGTGCCCCTGACGATGTGGTCGTCGATCTCGGGACTGAAGTATCGCATCGCGGTCCGGAGCGGGCTCGGGGCCAGGCGCTCGTGGTCGCACAGGGCGCTCGCCGCGCAGTCGTCGGCGAGGTCCACGAGGAGATTCGGGTCGCTGGGGCGGGCGGTCCCGTCCGCGTAGCGCTGCCCGATCTCGGCGAGCCGGCGCAGGCCGATCCGGCACGGGATCGTCTTGCCGCAGGCCTCGTCGGCGGCGTAGCGGACGAGGAGGCGGGCCAGGTCCACGATGCAGGTCGCCTGGTCGGCCACGACCACGGCGCCGGAGCCCACATGGGCTCCCGCGTCGCGCAGCGCTCCGAAGGTGTACGGCGTGTCGAGGAGCTCCTCCGGGAGCAGGCCGCCGGTCGGGCCGCCGACGAGCACGGCCTTGAGGGTGGCGCCGGGAGCGATCCCGCCGGCCAGCTCGAGGATCTCGCGAAGGGTCGTCCCGGTCGCCACCTCGGCGATTCCCGGCGTGGCGACCGCGCCCGAGACCTGCACGAGCAGCGTGCCGGGGGCGTCCGGGTCGCCGATCGCCCGGAACGCGTCGGCGCCGTGGAGCACGATCCAGGGGACCGCGGCCAGGGTGACGACGTTGTGGACCAGGGTCGGGTGGCCGAAGAGGCCGATCTCGGTCGGATAGGGCGGGCGCTGCTCGGGCTGGCCACGCCTGCCCTCGAGCGCCTTGAGGAGGACCGTCTCCTCGCCCAGCATGTAGGCGCCCGCGACGGTGCGCACGGTGACCGCGACGTCGCGACCCGAGCCCAGCACGTCCGCGCCCAGGAAGCCGGCCTCCTCGGCCGCGAAGACGGCGGACTCCAGGGCCCGCACCGCGTCGGCGTATTCGGCGCGGACGGCGATGACGGCCTCGCGGGCCCCCACGGCGAGGGCCGCGATGGCGACGCCCTCCACCACGGCGAAGGGGCGCGTCTCCATGAGGTGGCGGTTCGTGCCCTGCGCCGGATCGGCCTCGTAGCCGTTGGCGACGACGTAGCGCACCGGGTCGCCGGCGGAGGACACCGCCCGCCACTTGTCCCCCGCGGGGAAGCCCGCCCCGCCGCGCCCCCGCAGCCCGGAGGCGACGATCGTGACGACGGTGCCGGTCGGGCCCAGGTCGCCGACGACCGTGCGCAGCGCCGCGAACGCGCCGGCCTCGACGGCCGCCGCGAGGTCCGTCGGCACGGCGGCGGCCGATGGCGCGTCGCCCAGGATCGGGCGGGGCGTGCCGGCGGGGGTGGTGAGGATGGTCGTCATCGGCTCAGTGGACGGTGCGGGTGGCCGGGTGCTCCCCGGCGAGCGCCTGGGCCCAGGCGGTGGCGTTGGCGGCGGTCACCTCGGGCTGCGGCTCGCCGTCGACCGCGACCAGCGGAGCGGCGGCGCCCGGGACGTGCGTGGAGAGCCAGGCGAAGCGGATCCGTCCGTCGGGTGTCGGGCGGCCGAGCTCGGTCCGCAGCCCGGCGCCGATCGCGGCCGCGAGGCGGCCCCCACCGGCCATCAGGCAGGCCGTGCAGCGGCACACCGTCACCTCTTCCACGGTCCGCTCGAAACGGAGGTGGCGGTAGTAGCTGGCGGTTCCGTAGATCATCGCGTACCAGGCGCCCGTGCGATGGCTGACCCGCTTGAGCGCGGCGACCGGCAGGTGGCCGAACTCCGCCTGCACCGCCTCCAGGATGGAGAGCATCCGGTGCGGGTCGTGGTCGTGCTCCTCGAGGATGGCATCGACCTTCGCCGCGTCCACCGGCTCGAACCGCGTGTACGGGTCGTCGGGGACCTCGCGGCCGGCCCGGCGGAGGGCCGACTCCTCGCGCCGCTCGCCGTAGGTCTCGGGAGCGCCCCAGTGGACGGCGTAGCGGCCCTTCGTGTCGACGCCGCCCATGTCGATGCACTCGATCGGGCAGGCCTGGGCGCACTGGAAGCAGGTCTCGCACTTGAGCGTGCCGTGCTCGTCGTAGAGCAGCTGGAGACGGCCGCGGTACTTGACCGCGATGTCGGCGTCCACCTCCGGGTACCTGATCGTCACGGCCGGCTGGAAGAAGCGCCGGAACGTGAGGGCCATGCCCCGCAGGAGGCCGAGGCCGGGGACCATGCTCATCGACCTGCCCTCACCGGTTCGCCGTGAGCGAGACCGCGATCGCGGTCACGAAGATGTTGAGGAGCGCCGCCGGCAGCAGCCACTTCCAGGCGAAGCTCATCAGCTGGTCGACGCGGACGCGCGGGAAGGTCGCCCGCATCTGGACGAAGATGAAGACGAAGACGTACGTCTTGGCCATCATCCAGACCAGGCCCGACACCCAGTCGACGCTGATGAACGCCCAGCCGAAGGCCGCGGCTGACCGCGAGGACGTTGAAGAGGATGAACCCCAGGACCAGCGCCTGGACGGCGGAGATCCTCGACGAGCCCAGCCAGAACGGCAGCGCGAGGACGAGGGTGCCGATGACCGGCACCAGGGCGCCCGCGAAGAGGAGCCCGAGCCCCAGGCTGGCCGGGTCGAGGGCGATCGCCACCGGGAACGGCCAGTCGAAGGGGGCGTTCCAGCCGCCGAAGAAGAGCACCACCAGCATGGCCGAGACGACGAAGACGTTGACGTACTCGGCGAAGAAGAAGAAGCCGTAGCGCATCCCGGAGTACTCGGTGGCGAAGCCGGCCACCAGCTCCTGGTCCGCCTCGGTCATGTCGAGGGGCGTCCGGTTGGCCTCGGCCGTGGCAGCGATGAAGAAGATGATCAGGGCCAGCGGCTGCTTCCAGAGATTCCAGTCGAGGAACGTGCCGGCCTGCTGCTCGACGATCGAGCTGAGGCTCATCGTCCCGGCCAGGATGATCACGCCGACCACGGACAGGGTGAGCGGGATCTCGTAGCTGATCGCCTGGGCCGCGGCGCGCAGGGCGCCGATGAGGCTGTACTTGTTGAAGCTGGCCCAGCCGGCCATCATCAGGCCGACGATGTTGAGGCCGCCGATCGCGAAGAAGTAGAGCAGGGCGATGTTGAAGTCCTGCGCCACGAGGCCCGGGGCGAACGGGATCACGAGGAGGCTCATGATCGTCGCCAGGAAGACCGCGACCGGGGCCATCGTGAAGATCGGCACGTCCACGCCGCGCGGGGTGTAGTCCTCCTTGGAGAGGAACTTGAACCCGTGGGCCAGGGACTGGGCGGTGCCCCATGGGCCGACCCGGTCGGGGCCGACGCGGAGGTTCATCCGCGCGATGACCTTCAGCTCGAGGTAGATGATCACGAACGCGGTCGGGATCGTGATCACGATGATGATCGTCGCGGCCAGCAGGAAGCGGACCAGGTCCTCGTTGGCGGCGAGGAAGTCGACGAGCGGTGGGAGGAGCAGGACCAGCGCAAGCGTCGCGATCGCGCCGAGGACCAGCACCGCGGGCACGGCGACCAGGA
Organism: uncultured Chloroflexia bacterium; assembly: GCA_963713285.1. Classification (GTDB taxonomy): domain Bacteria; phylum Chloroflexota; class Limnocylindria; order Limnocylindrales; family CSP1-4; genus CTSoil-043. The sequence continues at coordinate 160,907 of CAVQLA010000011.1, forward strand.
GGACCCGGGACGGGATCGAGAGGCGGTTCCAGTAGGAGGTCACGGCGGTCATGTCGTCCGGCCCCTCACTTGTCCACGCCGCCCATGACCGGGTCGAGCGAGGCCATGATCGCCATCGTGTCGGGGATCAGGTTGCCCGGCATCAGCAGCCCGACGAGCTGCAGGTGCAGGAAGCTGGGGTCGTGGATCCGCATCCGGAACGGCTGGTCGGTGCCGTCGCTGATCACGTAGGTGGCGTAGTGGCCGCGCGGCGCCTCGACGGCGCTGTAGGCGCGCCCCGGCCGCGGGCGCAGGAGGCGCGGCAGCTTCGCCGACACCGGCCCGTCGGGCATCTGGTGGAGGCACTGGTCGATGATCCGGAGGCTCTGCCTGACCTCGTCCATCCGCAGCAGGTAGCGGGCCAGCGAGTCGCCCTCGCTGCGCGTCGGGATGTCGAAGTCGAGCTCGGGGTAGACGCTGTACGGGTGCGCCCGCCGCAGGTCGAAGGGCACGCCGGAGGCCCGCAGGTTGGGGCCGGTCACACACATCCGGAGGGCCGTCTCGCGGTCGACCACGCCGAGGCCGCGCGCCCGCCGGACGAAGATCTCGTTCTCGTTGAGGAGGCCCATGCCGGCCTCCATCTGGCCACCGGCCCGGCTCATCCAGTCGCCCAGGCGGCTCATGAACTCGTGGTTCAGGTCGCCGTTCACGCCGCCGATCCGGAAGTAGTTGAAGAGGAGCTTCTGGCCCGTCAGCGCCGCCAGCATCTCCATGATCTCGTCGCGCTCGGCGAAGCTCCACAGGATGGGCGTGATCCCGCCGAGGTCCAGGGCATACCAGCCCATGTAGAGCATGTGGCTGGCCACCCGGTTCAGCTCGGCCGAGAGGACCCGGATGTACTCCGCCCGCCGGGGGACCTCGACGTCGAGGAGCTTCTCGAAGGAGAGCACCGCGCCCCACTCGTTGAAGAGCGAGCTGATGTACTCGAGGGGATCCACCTGGCTGATCACCTGGTGGTAGTCGGCGTTCTCGCAGAGCTTCTCGACGCCGCGGTGGAGGTACCCGAGCACCGGGTCGAGGTCGACGACCTGCTCGCCGTTGATCTTGAGGACCACCCGCAGCACGCCGTGGGTGGACGGGTGCTGGGGGCCCATGTTGAGGAGCAGCTCGCCGTCCTTGAGGGCGTAGAACTCCCGCTGGCGCTCCGTCCGGGCCACGGGGATCGGGTCGAAGATGCCCGCGTGATCGATCGGGATGGAGAGCGCCGGGTCGTCGAGGCTGGGCCGGGTCGGTGTCGTCATCTCGGTCTCGCCTACGCGCCGGGCGACGTGCGCCGGAGGGTGGTCTCGTCCGCGTCCGTGGGGGCGCCCGCGCGCTCCATCGGACGGACCCCGCCGCCGGGCGAGCGCGCCGCGTCGTCCGCGAGGTGGAAGTCCTTGCGGAGCGGGAAGCTCACGAAGTCGTCGGGCAGGTAGATCCGGCGCAGGTCGCGGTTGCCCTCGAAGACGAGGCCGAACATGTCGTAGGCCTCGCGCTCCATCCACTCGGCGCCCTTCCAGAGATAGGTGATCGACGGGACGCGCGGCTCGTCGCGCGGGATCCCGTCGGCGATGACCCGCAGCCAGTCCGGGGTGACCTCGCTCCAGAGGTGGTAGACCACCTGGAACGTCGTGCCGGTGTCCACCCCGGCCAGGTCGGCCAGGTACTCGAAGCGCAGGTCCGGCTCGTCGTGGAGCGTCCGCATCACCTGCGGGACATCGCCGGGCCGGACCCGGATCTCGGTCTGGTCGTGGCGCTGACGGACGGGCCCCTCGAGCATCGGGCCGAGCTTCCGCTCCAGGAGCGCCTTGAACGCGCGGTCCACCGTCAGATGTCCTCCGGGACGGTGGGGCCGATGTTGCGCTCGGGCCAGTGCCCGCGCCGCTCCTTGATCAGCTGCTGGAGCTTCATCATCCCGTAGATGAGGCCCTCCGGACGGGGCGGGCAGCCGGGGACGTAGACGTCGACGGGAAGGACCCGGTCGATCCCCTGGATCGTGCTGTAGCTGCGCTTGTACCGGCCGCCGGAGCAGGTGCAGTCGCCCATCGCCACGCACCACTTCGGCTCGGGCATCTCCTCCCAGAGGCGGACGAGGGGATCCGCCATCTTGGTGGTCAGGGTGCCGGCGACGATGAGGACGTCGGACTGCCGCGGGCTGGCCCGGAACGGGAACATGCCCCAGCGGTCCATGTCATGGCGGCTCGTCGCCGTCGACATCATCTCGATCGCGCAGCAGGCCAGGCCCGAGAGGAGCGGCATGAGGCTGTTCATCCGGATCAGGTCCAGGATGAAGTCGCCCTTGGTCGGGATGATGTCCAGGGCGCCCCAGCGCGCGTCGTTGCGCCGACCCTCGCCGGTCGCGTCGTAGCGCTTCAGCGCCAGGCTGGATGCCTCGTCCACCGGGACACCGGCGTACGCCTCGGGGTCGTCGGGCGTCCACAGGGCGTTGGCGACGACGATCGCCTCGGCGAGCGCGTCGTCGGCATGCGTGGCCGGGACGGGGAGGCGGCTGCCGGGCGCCCCGGTGGGCGGGCTCCCGGCCGGGGGGCGGGTCAGCGCCACGTCAGCACCCCCTTCCGCCAGGCGTAGGCGAGCCCGAGCAGGAGGATGCCGATGAAGACGGCCATCGACGTGATGACCCCGGGGATCGGGTCGCGCACGACCAGCGCCCACAGGAAGATGAAGATCACCTCGATGTCGAAGGCGACGAAGAGCAGCGCGTAGATGTAGTACGAGACGCCGAACCGCCCGTGGGTGTCGCCGTACGTGGGGATGCCGCTCTCGTACGGGAGGCCCTTGAGCGGGCTGCCCTTCGTGCGGTGGCTGATCAGCCACGAGGCGCCGATCGTCAGGAAGACGAACGAGACGCCCGCGAAGGCGAAGCCGACGACGTACCAGATGCCTTCCATCGCACCTCTCTGCGGCCGGCGGACGGTGGACGGAGCGTTGGTTCGTTCGCTCCGGCGCCGTTGTGCCGCCGGCCCGGCGGGAAGCTCGGGTGAGACGCACGCACGCACGAGCCCCCGGGGGCCCGGACGTGCTCCGGCATCGTAGCAGGGCCCGCCTGACGGTGGCATGCCGAACGGGCCATGCGCGGCGAGCCGGTGGGCCCTCGCGCTCCCCCGGTGGGCGCGGACGGCGCGCGGTCACGAGACGGCGACCGGGCGTCGACCGGGACGTCGACCCTACGCTCGCCCCGGCATCCGGTAGGCCAGGCCGCGCAGCGGGGGGTCGGCCGCGATCCCGCGCCCGGCGAGCACCGCGCGGAACCCGCCGAGATGTCGCGGATCGAGCAGGCGCATCACCGCCGAGCGGAGCTCCAGGGCCTCGAGCGTGGTCTCGGCCGCCGCCTGGGCGCGCTGCAGCAGGTCCTGGAGCCCGCAGCCGACGAGCAGCTCGGCCTGGCTCGTCTCGCCCAGGAGGTCGAGGCCGGCCGCCCCCAGGGCTGCGGCCAGGGCCGTCGTGTCGACGTGGGCCGTGATGTCGCGCTCGCCGACATCGTGGTACGGCGCGTCCGGGCCGCCGTCGGCGACATGGCCCCGGTAGGTCATGAGCGTTCCCGCCCGGCGGCGGGGAGCGTAGAGGTCGCTCGCCGGGGCGCCGTAGTCGAGCACCAGGACGAGGCCCGTCGCGAGGCGCCGGCCCACCTCGGCGGCCCAGGCCGCCACTGCCGGCCGAGCCTCGAGGCGCTGCCCCTCGAGCAGGACGACGCCGGCTACGTCCAGCGCGGCGAGGTGCTCCGCCAGCGCGGGGCTCGACAGCTCGCCGAGGACCTCCTCGAACGCCCCGTCGCAGCCGATCCCCACGAGCACCTCGCGCGGCCGACCCTCGTGGACCTCCACCAGGTGGACCGGGAGCGCGTCGAGGAACTCGTTGGCCAGGACGATGCCGGCGATCGGGACGTCGTCCAGCGAGGCGGGATCGACGAGGGCGAGGCCGGCTGCCGCGGCGCGGTCCCGCAGCTCGGCACGGCGATGCTGGTTGAGCTCGACCGGCGCGTAGCGGAGCGCCCCCGCTGCCGGCGTCCCGTCGTCGCGGAGCCCGGCGAGGATCGCGAGCGCCAGGGTGCCGGCCCCGGCGCCGTACTCGACGAGCGTGAACGGCTCCGGCCGGCCGAGCCCCTCCCACGCCTCGGCCACCTGGCGGGCCAGCGCTGCGCCGAAGATCGGGTGGAGCTCGGGTGCGGTCAGGAAGTCGCCGGCGCGGGTCGGCCGCGCGGCGGCGCCCGCGTAGTACCCGCCCACGGGGTCGGCGAGAGCGAGCGCCATGAAGGCGGCGAAGGAGATCGGGCCGCGCCGCGCGATCTCGGCCCGGATCGCGGCCTCGGCTGGGGTGGTCACCGGGCCCTCCCGAGGATCAGCCGCAGGCCGGGCCCGACGAGCGTGTGGCCACCGAGCAGGACCGGGATGGGCGCCCCGGCGGCCGCCGTCGTCAGCGCCCGCAGCCAGGGATCCGTCACCCGGTCCGCGAGGAGCAGGTCGGACGCGAAGCGGTCCTCGACGGCGGGCCAGGCGGCCTCGTCGGGTCCGAGGTGGTGGGCCAGCAGCACGCGCGAGTCGACGACCGCGGCGTCGCCGAGCCGGGCCAGGATCCGCCCGAGCGCGCCGGGGCCGTCGCGGTCGAGCAGCAGCCCGAGGACGGAGGCCGGGGGCCGTGGTGCGCGTTGCCGATCGCCCCGCGTGCCCGCCCGGTCGTCCGGCGTGCCCGCCCGGTCGTCGGCCTGGGCAAGTCGCGAGGCGGCTCGCAGCCCGCGCTCCTCGATGAGCGCGCGGATCCGGCACGCTGCGCGGCGCTCGAGCAGGGCCAGCGTGGCAGCGGAGGTCCGGCCGGCGACCGTAAGCTCGGCGCGACGGTTCGCCATGACCGACCGAATGGCCGCGAGCCGCGCGGCGACCGGCGAGCCTTCGGCGACGGGCGGGAGGTCTCCCCCGGCGAGGGCCACGTCGGCCGGGGAGTCCAGGTCGAAGCCCAGGCGAGGACGACGTCGGAGGTCGTCGACGACGAGGCCCGCCACCTCCTCGAGCCAGCGGGGCAGGGCGTTGTCGGCCGGGAGGTCCGGGAGGTCCCGGAGGACGTCGGCCCGGGAGACGGCCACCGCGTCGGCCGAGAAGCGGTTGTTCGCCAGCGCGACGGGCGCCGCGGATGCAGCGGCGGCGACGAAGGCGCGGTAGTCGGGCGCCCGGGCCAGCGCCAGCGCCCCCGAGCCGAGGACGACGAGGCCCGGCGTCTCCAGCGCCTCCGCCAGCCGCCGCAGGCGGGCGCCGAAGGGCATGCCTGCCTCCTCCTCGACGACGGCGACGCGACGCGCGCCGGCGGCCAGAAACGACGCATGGTGGCGCCCCGCGAGCTCTCGCCGCGCCGCGTCGAGCGCGCCCGCCAGCGGACCCGCCCCGGCGGGGAGCGGTGGATGGAGCACCAGGACCGTGACGTCGCCCACGCGCGTATTCTCGGGGCATGACGGCCCGCAGGCGCGCGCGACGCGGCAGGATCCGGGCCTACGTCGGGCTCGGGGCCAACGTGGGAGATGCGGCGGCGACGCTGGCGGCCGCGGTCCATGCCCTGGCGGCCCTGCCCGGCGTTGCCCTGGCCGGCGTCTCGCGCCTGTACGCCACCGCGCCCGTCGGCGTCGTGGATCAGCCCGAGTTCCGCAACGCCGTCGTCGCGCTGGACGTCCCGGCCGGCCCGGATCCGGAGACCGGGGCGCTGGCGCTGCTCGTCGCGCTCAAGGGGCTGGAGCGGGCGTTCGGGCGCCGCGAGCGGGCGCGCTGGGGCCCGCGGGAGCTGGACCTGGACCTCCTCGTCTTCGGCCGCCACGCGCTCCACGTGGAGCGGCCGGCCGCCGCCCGGAGCCACGCTCCCGCGAAGCCGGCCGTCCAGTGGCTGGAAGTGCCCCACGCGGGCGCCCGGGAGCGCCTCTTCGTGCTGGCGCCGCTCGCCGACCTGGCGCCCGGACTCCGTCCGCCCGGCTGGGGGGAGACCGTCGGGACCACCAGGAGGCGGGCGGAGGCGGTCGAGGGGCCGGCCGCCGTCCGTCCGGTTGCAGCGTGGGACGCGACGACGGGAGCCTGGGAGACGACGACAGCCGGGTGAGCGCGCCGCGACCGGCCCGCGACGCGCTACCAGCGGGGGTCGCGCCCCTCCTCGACCGGCGGGCCCGACTCGTCCTCCTCTTCGTCGTCCGCGGGCGGGGGCGCCTGGCGCAGCCGCCAGAGCCCGACGAGCGCGGCGAACGCGACCAGGGGTCCGAAGAGCAGCACGAGCAGGAGCTGGTCGACCGACATCGGCGCGGGCCGCGGGCGCGCGCCCTACAGCCGGACCGCCGGCGGCCGGCTGCGGTCGAGCATGTGGACCGTGTCGACGAAGCGGACCTGCTTGGTCTGGTACGCCATCACGACCGAGTGCGTCCGGGCGCCGCCGCCGAAGAAGCGGACCCCCTCGAGGAGGTCGCCGCTCGTGACGCCGGTCGCCGCGAAGACGACGTTCTCGCCCGACGCCAGCTCCTCGGTCCGGTAGACGCGGGCCGGGTCGCCGTGGCCCATGCCCTGCGCCCGCTCGCGCTCCGCGTCGGAGCGGAAGACGAGGCGGGCCTGGATCTCGCCGCCGAGGCAGCGCAGGGCCGCCGCCGTGAGCACACCCTCGGGCGCGCCGCCGATCCCCATCACGGCATGGACGCCGGTGCCCGAGACGGCGGTGCTGATCGCCGCGGACAGGTCGCCGTCGCCGATGAGCTTGATCCGGGCACCCGCGGCGCGGACCTCGGCGATCAGCGTCGCGTGGCGCGGCCGCTCCAAGATCACCACCGTGATGTCGGCGACGTTGCGCCCCAGGGCGGATGCGATCCGCCGCAGGTTCTCGGCCGGCGGGGCCAGGATGTCCACCCTGCCGGCGACGACCGGCCCGACGCAGAGCTTCTCCATGTAGCAGTCCGGGGCGTTCAGCAGCCCGCCGCGCTCCGTGGCGGCCAGCACGGTGATCGAGCCCGCCTGGCCGAAGGCGACGAGGTTCGTCCCCTCCAGCGGGTCGACCGCGATGTCGATCTCGGGCGCCTCGCCCAGGGCGGATGCCGGGTCGCCGACCCGCTCCCCGATGAAGAGCATCGGGGCCTCGTCGCGCTCGCCCTCGCCGATCACGATCCGGGCGTCGATCGGGATCTCGTCGAAGGCGCGCCGCATCGCCTCCACGGCCAGCCGGTCGGCCTCCATCGTGTCGCCGCGCCCCATCAGGCGGGCGGACGCGATCGCCGCGGCCTCGGTGACGCGGATCAGCTCCAGCGCGAGCAGGCGTTCCATCGGTCGAGATCCCCCATGGAGGGCGGGGTGCCGCTCCGGCTCAATGCCGGAAGTGCCGCCGCCCGGTGAAGACCATGGCCAGGTGGTGGCGATCGGCCACCTCGATCGCCATCTCGTCGCGCCGCGACCCGCCCGGCTGGATGATCGCCGTCACGCCGGCGATCGCCGCGTGTGCGATGACGTCGGGGAACGGGAAGTAGGCGTCGGACGACAGGACCGCGGTTCGCGCCCGATCGCCGGCCCGGCGCAGGGCGATCTCCACCGCCACCTGGCGGCTCACCTGGCCGCCGCCGATCCCCACGGTCTGCAGGTTGCGGGCCAGGATGATCGCGTTGGAGCGGACGTGCGCCGCCGCCTTCCAGGCGAACATCAGGTCGTTCAGCTCCTCCAGTGTCGGGCGGCGCTGGGTGACCACCCGGAGCTGGCCCCGGTCGAGCGTCGTCGCGTCGAGCGTCTCGACGAGGAGGCCGCCGTCGACCCGCTTGAAGTCGAGGGCCGCGATCCCGTAGTCGCGCAGGCCGTCGGACGGGTTGGGCGGCACCGTGAACACCTCGAGCTCCGGGCGGGTCGAGAGGATCCGGAGCGCCTCGTCGGTGTAGCCGGGAGCGACGATCGCCTCGAACGTTCCCTCGGCGACCTCGCGCGCCGTCGCCTCGTCGAGCGACCGGTTGACCCCGACGATGGCGCCGAAGGAGGCCGCGGAATCGGTCTCGAGCGCCCGTCGGAAGGCCCCGGCGAGGGCGTCGTCCGAGGCGATCCCGACCGGGTCCGTGTGGCGCACCACGACGGCGGTGGGGGCGACGAAGTCGGCCGCGATCCGCCACGCGGCGTCGAGGTCGAGCAGGTCGTTGAAGGACGGCTCGCGGCCCTGGAGCCGGGTCGCATCGGCCATCGTGCCGTCGCGATGGGTCGTCTCGCGGTAGAACGCGGCCCGCTGGTGCGGGTTCTCGCCGTGGGCCAGGTCCGTGACCTTCTCCAGCACGACGCTGATGTGGGGCGGGAAGGTGGTGCCGGTGACCTGGTTGAGGTAGGCGGCGACCTCGGCGTGGTAGGCCGCGACGATCGCGAACGCCTCGGCCGCCAGGCGCTGGCGGAGCTCGGCCGAGACGCTCCCCCGGGCCCGGAGCTCGGCCACGACCTGCGCGTAGGCGGCGGGACCGGGGACGGCCGCGACGCCGGCGTAGTTGCGGGCCGCCGCCGAGAGGAGAGCCGTCCCGCCGACGTCGATCATCTCGATCGCCTCGTCGAGCGGGATCCGCCGCTCGCCGACCTGCGGCGCGAACGGCTTGACGTTCACGACGACGAGGTCGATCAGCCCGATCTCGTTCTCGACGAGCTCGGCGAGCTGCTCGGGTCGATCGCGGCGCGCCAGGATGCCCGCGTAGACCGCCGGGTGGAAGGTCTTGACCATGCCGCCCACGAGCGGCGGAACGTTGGTGAGGGCGGACACGGGGAGCACCTCGACGCCGTCGCCGGCGAGGTGCTCGCGCGTACCGTCGGTGGCGTAGACCTCGACGTCGAGGGCCAGGAGCTGGCGCGTGAGGTCGGCCAGCCCCTGGCGGTTGGCGACCGAGAGGAGGGCTCGCACCCGGCTGGGACCTCCGTAGGGGCGCGCCGGCGATCGCGTGCGCACCGATCCGCACCGCCCCGGGGCGCCCGGGCGGCGTTCACGTTCCGACGGCCGAGTATAGCGCGCGACCGTGGCATACTCGGGCGGCCGTCCCGGCTGGCCGCCCGGGACGTCGCAGCGCCGGGGACCCCGGGCTGCTCCGACGAACGGCCCGCCGGCCCGGCGCCGCGCGCTCTCGAGGAGGCTCCGCGACCGTGACGCTCCCGCCCTGGGAATACCTGTTCCTCGCCTTCAACGAGGACAACTTCCCCGACCTGTTCAACGCGATCTGGGTCTTCTCGCTGATCGGGGCGATCGCGACGGTCGTCCTGTACAACGTACGGACCCGGCAGCTCCGGCGCCACCAGGTCTACGTCGACATGTACGAGTGGCTCCTCTGGTCGGGCGTGATCTTCTTCTTCCTGCTCCTCGTGTACGCGGTCTTCGTGTTCGACTTCCTGTTCGTCGTCGTGTCGATCCCGATCGGGGTGGGCCTCCTGATCTGGATCCGCTTCGTGCGGTTCCCGCCCTACCTGGCCGCGTACGAGGCCCAGCTGGCGCGATCGCGCTACTACTCGAAGCAGAAGTTCGCCCACCCGGAGGCGACGATCCGCCCCAAGCGCGCCGCGCGGTCCAAGGCGCGGTCGCAGCGCCGGCGCCGCTGAGCCCAAGGGCGACCAGCCCGCGTCGCGAGGTCCCGCCGCGACGCGCCATCAACACCCGCGTCGCGGCGTCACGGCCGCGCCGCGACCGATCGCACGGAGGGCGCGCTCCATGGAGATCCGCCGGTTCGGCGTCGGCAACCGGCGGCCTGACGGGCCGTCGGGCACCACGGGGATCGCCGGCCAGGTGATCCACTCGGACGGGCGCGGGGTGATCTCGGAGCTGGCGTTCGCGCGCCGGGCCAGCATCGAGCCGCACTCCAACCCGAACACGACCTGGTTCATCGTGATCGAGGGCGGCGGCTGGGTGCAGGTCGGCGACGAGCGTGCTCGGGTCGCGGCCGGCGAGGCGGTCCTCTGGCCGGCGGACGTGATCCACGGGGCGTGGACGGAGCTCTCGGAGATGCGCGCCTTCGTCGTGGAGCTCGCCGGGGCCGACGACGCGCACCTGCTCGGGATCATCGACGCGCGGCCGCTGCCGCTGCCCGCGGGGGACGCGGCTCCGGGGGCCGGCAGGCCGGCGGATCCAGCGGACGGCGAGCTTGCCGCATCACCCGCCGACGCGCGGCAGGCCGCCGTCGAGGGTGAGCCGCTGTAGCGCCGGTCACGCGTCGGGCGCCCCGGGTGGACGCCAGGGTCACCTGGGCGGACGCCTCCTGCTCCGCGTCCGTTCTGACGCAGCCGCTCGCCCTGTGCGAACGCAGCGTCCGTTCCGACGCCGCCTACTTCGCGTCTGGCGCCGCCCCGAGAACCGCCCCCAGCTGGCCCAGGATCGCGGCCGTCGCTCCCCAGACGACGCGCCCGTCGACGAGGTAGGCGCCGTAGCGGAGCGGCCGGCCGCGCGGGTCGGGGTCGACGATCACGGGGACCACGTCGGGGAGGAACGCCGTGACGGGCGCCTCCAGGATCGCCGCAACCTCGCGCGGATCGGGCACGAAGTCCGGGCGACGGGCCGCGATGGCCACGATCGGGGTGACGAGGAAGTTGCTCGGCGGGATCCAGAGGGCGTCCAGCCGGCCCACCACCTCGACGCCGTCCGCGTCGGGATCGAGGCCGACCTCCTCCTCCGCTTCGCGCAGGGCCGTGGCGACGGCGTCGGCATCGCCCGGGTCGGCCTTGCCGCCGGGGAGCGAGACCTCGCCCGAGTGATGGTCGGCGCCGTACTCCACGCGCTGGGTCAGGACGACGTGCGCCATCCCGTTCAGGCCCGGGTAGACGAGCACGAGGGCCGCGGCCGGCCGCGCGCCGGGCGGGGCGGCCGGCCGCTCGAACGGTGTGCCTTCGGGCAGGTGCTCGGGTCGCAGCCACCCCGGCGGCGGCGGGAGCGGCCGTGGCGGCCGTGTGAACCGGGCGCGGACCTCGTCGGGCGTCATCGGCGCATGGTAGGGGGATGGCGACGGCTGGACCATGGGAGCCCGCGATACCGGCCGCGGCACTGGGATGCGACGGAGGGCCCGCTGCGAGCCCGCGATATCGGCCGCGGCACTGGTATGCGGCGGTGCGCGCGTCTCGATCCGTTCGGAACCTTCACATGAGGAGGCCGAGCGCGGACGGTGGGTCGATGCCGTCCGGTGGCGCATTCCGCCGGCGGGCAGGCGTACTCAACAACCCCCTCCTGATACGCCGGTCATGCCGGCCCGCGGCGCGCCGGTTATGCGGGCCCACGGCGCGCCGGCGGGCGCGATCGCTTGCGCCCGCCGATCGCCGCGACCGCCGATCGCCGCGACCGCGAAAGGGCGAGCCCGGACGAGCGGGAAGGCCTGGCCGTCGAGAGGCTCGCCGGCAACGGCGCTCAGTTCAGCCGCTCCTCGTCGCCGTCTTTCTTGCCGGGCGATGTCGGCGGGAGGTCGAGGATCGAGGCCCGCCCGCGTGGCGCCGCCGCGACCTCCTCGCCGGCCTCCGCCGCCCCGGAGCGCGCGTCTCGCCGGTCGCCGGGCTCCGCCACGACCGTCGCCCCCTCCTGCGTGAAGAGAAGCGTGCCGCCGACCGGGTCCGCGTCCACGAGGATGACCGCCCCGGGCCTGAACTCGCCGCGGAGCAGCGCCCGCGCCAGGGGGTTCTCCACGAGGCGCTGGATCGTCCGCTTGAGCGGGCGCGCCCCGTAGGTCGGGTCCGTGCCCTCCCGGGCGATCACCGCCCGGGCCGCGGGCGACACCTCGATCGCCAGGTCGTGCGCCGCCAGGCGGCGCCCCAGCTCCGCGAGGAGCAGGTCCACGATCTTCGCCAGGTCGTCCTCGGTGAGGGCGTGGAAGACGATGACCTCGTCCACGCGGTTGAGGAACTCCGGCCGGAAGGTCCCCCGGAGCAGGCCCAGGACCTCGCGCTTCATCGCCTCGTAGTCGGCGTCGCCGGCCGCCGGCCGCCCCGCGTAGGCCGCGATCGCCTGGCTCCCGACGTTGCTGGTCATGATCAGGACGCTGTTCTTGAAGTCGACCGTCCGGCCCTGCCCGTCCGTGAGGCGCCCGTCGTCCAGGACCTGGAGCAGGATGTTGAAGACGTCCGGGTGCGCCTTCTCGATCTCGTCGAAGAGGACGACCTGGTAGGGCCGGCGCCGGACCGCCTCGGTGAGCTGGCCGCCCTCCTCGTAGCCGACGTAGCCGGGCGGGGCGCCGATGAGCCGCTGCACGGAGAACTTCTCCATGTACTCGCTCATGTCGAGCCGCACCATGGCGTGCTCGTCGTCGAACAGGAAGGCCGCCAGCGCGCGGGCCAGCTCCGTCTTGCCGACGCCGGTCGGGCCGAGGAAGAGGAACGAGCCGATGGGCCGGCGCGGGTCGCCGAGCCCGGCGCGGGCTCGCCGGACGGCGTCCGCGACCGCCTCGATGGCTTCGTCCTGGCCGACCACGCGTTCGTGGAGCGCCCCCTCCATCCGGACGAGCTTCGCCATCTCGCCCTCCATGAGGCGGCTGACCGGGATCCCGGTCCAGGCCCCGACGATCTCGGCGATGTCGTCCGTGTCCACCTCCTCCTTGAGCAGGCGCGGGGCGCCCTCCGCTGCGGCGAGGGCCGCCTCCTGCGTCCTCATCCGCTCCTGGAGCGCGACGAGCGTGCCGTACTTGAGCTCGGCCGCCGTCCCGTAGTCCGCCTCGCGCTCGGCCTGCTCGATCCGGAGCTGCAGCGCCTCGAGCTCCTCCTTCGTCGCGCGCAGGCCGGCGATCGCGGCCTTCTCGGTCTCCCAGCGCTGCTTCATCGCCCCGGCCTGCTCGGCGATCTCGCCGAGCTCGGCCTCCAGCGCCTCGAGCCGCGCCTTCGAGGCCTCGTCCTTCTCCTTGCGCAGGGCCTCCCGCTCGATCTCGAGCTGGACGCGCCGCCGCTCCAGCTCGTCGAGCTCGATCGGCATCGAGTCGATCTCCATCCGCAGGCGGCTGGCCGCCTCGTCGACGAGGTCGATCGCCTTGTCCGGCAGGAAGCGGTCGGTGATGTACCGGTTGGAGAGCGTGGCCGCCGCCACGAGCGCGGAGTCGGTGATCCGGACGCCGTGGTGGACCTCGTAGCGCTCGCGGAGGCCACGCAGGATCGAGATCGTCTCCTCGACGGTCGGCTGGTCGACGAGCACCGGCTGGAACCGCCGCTCCAGGGCGGCGTCCTTCTCGATGTGCTTGCGGTACTCGTCGAGCGTCGTCGCGCCGATCGTGTGGAGCTCGCCGCGGGCGAGCATCGGCTTGAGCAGGTTGGAGGCGTCCATCGCGCCCTCGGCCGCCCCGGCGCCGACGACCGTGTGCAGCTCGTCGATGAAGAGGACGATCCGCCCCTCGCTGTCCTTGATCTCCTTCAGGACGGCCTTCAGGCGCTCCTCGAACTCGCCGCGGTACTTGGCCCCGGCGATCATCGCGCCCAGGTCGAGCGCCACGACGCGTTTGTCCTTGAGCGTCTCGGGGACGTCGCCGCGGACGATCCGCTGGGCGAGGCCCTCGACGATGGCGGTCTTGCCGACGCCCGGCTCACCGATCAGCACCGGGTTGTTCTTCGTGCGCCGCGAGAGAACCTGGATGACCCGGCGGATCTCGTCGTCGCGCCCGATGACGGGGTCGAGCTTGCCGGCGCGGGCCTCCTGCGTAAGGTCGCGGCCGTACTTCTCCAGCGCCTGGTAGGTGCTCTCCGGGTTGGGGCTCGTGACCCGCTGGCCGCCGCGGATGCCGGCGAGGGCGCCCAGCACCGCCTCGCGACCGGCGCCGTGGCGCTCGAGGAGCGCCTGGCCGTCGCCGCCGACGTCCACGATCCCGAGCAGCAGGTGCTCGGTCGAGACGAACTCGTCGCCCAGGCGCCGCGCCTCCTCGGCCGCCCGCTCCAGCACGCGCTTCGCGCGCGGGTCGAGCGCCAGCTGGCCGCCCGCGACCCTGGCGCGCCGGGCGAGGAGCGCGGCCAGCTCGCCGCGGAACGCCGCCAGGTCGGCCCCGACCCGGCGGAGCGTCTGGGCGGGGATGCCGTCCTCGTCCTCGACGAGGGTCGCGAGCAGGTGCTCCGCGTCGAGGACGGGGCTCTGCAGGCGCTCGGCCAGCGCCTGGGCGCCGGCGATCGCCTCCTGGGCCTTCTGGGTGAAGCGTTCGAGGTTCATGCGGGTTCGTGCTCCGGGTGCGCCCGCCGACGGCTGTGCGCCGGCGGGAGGATCAGGTGTCGGCCCGGGGGTCGGGCTGGTCAATGCTGTCGAGGAAGGCGGCGCCGGCCGCCTGCCCGCGCTCGTCGAGGGCCGGCAGGACGACCCGGACGCGGACGACGAGGTCGCCCCGTGCGCCGCCCTTGAGGCGGGGCATCCCCTGGCCGGCGAGGCGGATCGTGCGGCCGGGCTGGGTCCCGGCCGGGATCCTGAGGAGGAGCCGCCGGCCGTCGAGGGTCCGGACGGGCACCTCGGCGCCGAGGAGCGCCTCGCGGAGGGTGACGGAGAGGTCCCGCGTGAGGTTGGCCCCGGCGCGGGCAAAGACGGGGTGCGGCCGCACGCCAACGACGAGGACCAGGTCGCGCGCGGCCCCGCCGGCCCCGCCCGCTCCGCCGCCCTGGCCGCGAAGGCGGATCCGGCTGCCGTTCTCGACGCCGGCGGGGATCGACACCTCCAGGCGGCGGCCATCGATCTCGACGAGCCGCTTGACGCCGCTGAAGGCCTCCTCGAGCGAGACGTCGAGCGCGGCCTCGACCGCGCCGGGCCGCGCGGGCCGGCCGGCCGTGGCTCGACCGCCGCCGGCGCCGAAGTCGATTCCGCCCATGCCGGCCAGGATGTCGTCGAGGCTCGCCCCGGCCGCCTCTGCCGCGCCGACGCGACCGCGCGAGCGACTCGCCGAGCCACGGGCCCCCGCCGCGCCCGCGGCGGCGCCGGCCATGCCGCCCGCGAAGAAGGTGCGGAAGAAGTCGGAGAACTGGGACGGGTCACCGGCGAACTCGAAGCGCACACCCCCGGCGCCGGGGGCGGCGCCGGATGCCCCCCGCGCCGCCGGCGGGGCGGAACCCCGCGAAGGGGCTGCCGGGCCCGAACGGGTCGGCGCCGGCGCGGCCGCCGGCCCGCGCGTACTCCTGCCAGTGGGCGCCCAGCTCGTCGTACTGCTTCCGCTTGGCGGGGTCGGCGAGCACCTCGTGGGCCTCGTTGACCTCCTTGAAGCGGCGCTCCGCTGCGTTGTCGCCGGGGTTGCGGTCCGGGTGGTGCTGGCGGGCGAGCTTGCGGTAGGCCTTCTTGATCTCGCCCGGCTTCGCCGTTCGGGGCACGCCGAGGACGGCGTAGTAGTCCTTGTACTCCACGGCTCAGCCCTCCGTGCCCGGCGGGCCGCCACCCAGCGGGCAGCGGGAACTCGGGCCGCCACCCAGCGGGCAGCAGCCACGCGGGGCGCAGCCCGGCAGGCGGGAGCCCGGCGGAGCCGCGACGAGGCCCCGCCCGACCGCGGCGGTCGCGACGGAGCCTCTCACCAGTTCTTCCTCAGCGGCCCGTCGCGATCGCCGGCGGCTGATCGCCGGGGAAGCCCGGGGGCGGGGCTGGCACCCTCGCCTGGTCCTTCTTCGTCGACCCTCCGCCGGAGCCGGGGGCCTTCATGACGAGCGCCTTCGGCTTGCGCCGGAGGGCGGCATCGAGGACCTGGTCCATCGAGTCGACGAGGATGAGCTTGATCTGCTTGCGGATCTCCTCGGGGATGTCCCGGAGATCCTTCTCGTTCTTCCTGGGCAGGATCACGATCCGGGCGCCCGAGAGGTGCGCCGCCAGGATCTTGCTCTTGAGCCCGCCGATCGGGAGGACGCGGCCGCGGAGGGTGATCTCGCCGGTCATCGCCACGTCCTTGCGGACGGGGATCCCGGTCAGGGCGCTGACCATGGCGGTGGCCATGGTGATCCCGGCCGACGGCCCGTCCTTCGGGATCGCCCCGGCCGGGACGTGGATGTGGAGGGTGTTCTTCTCGAAGACCTCGCGCTCGATGCCGAGCCGGTTCTCGTTCGACCGGATCCAGGAGAGCGCCGCGCGGGCGGACTCCTTCATCACGTCGCCGAGCTGGCCGGTGAGGATGAAGTCCTCGCGGCCCTCCATCTTGGTGACCTCGACCGCCACGACGTCGCCGCCGACCTCGGTGACCACGAGGCCGGTCGCGGCCCCGGTCTGGTCCTCGGCCTCCAGCTCGCCGTACTCGAAGCGCGGCGGGCCGAGGTACTCGAGGAGCTTCCTGTTGTCGATGACCGTCTTGCGCTTGCGGCCCTCGGCAACGGTCCGGGCGACCTTGCGCATGACGTTGGCGATCTCGCGCTCCAGGTTCCGGACGCCCGCCTCGTGGGTGTACGCCTGGACGAGCGTGACGAAGGCCTCGTCGGTGAACTCGATGTGCTTCGCGGTCAGGCCGTGGTTCGTGAGCTGCTTCGGCACCAGGAAGCGCTTCCCGATCTCGATCTTCTCGAGCTGGGTGTACCCGGGAAGGCCGATGACCTCCATCCGGTCGCGGAGAGGCGCCGGGATCGGGTCGAGAAGGTTGGCCGTCGTGATGAAGAGCACCCGGCTGAGGTCGAACGGCACCTCCAGGTAGTTGTCCTGGAAGGTGTTGTTCTGCTCCGGGTCGAGGACCTCGAGGAGGGCCGACGACGGGTCGCCCCGGAAGTCCATCCCGAGCTTGTCGACCTCGTCGAGCATGAAGACGGGGTTGTTCGTGCCGGCCGTCTTGATGCTCTGCACGACGCGCCCGGGGAGGGCCCCGATGTACGTGCGGCGGTGGCCGCGGATCTCGGCTTCGTCGTGGACCCCGCCCAGGCTCATGCGGACGAACTTGCGGCCCATCGCCCGGGCGATGCTCTTGCCGAGCGAGGTCTTCCCGACGCCGGGAGGTCCCACGAAGCACAGGATCGGGCTGCGGATCGTGTCCGCCAGCGTCCGCACGGCGAGGTACTCGAGGATCCGCTCCTTGACCTTCTCGAGGCCGTAGTGGTCGGTGTCGAGGATCTTCGCGGCTTCCCGGATGTCCAGGTTGTCGGTCGTCGAGGTCGTCCACGGGAGGCCGACGAGCCAGTCGACGTAGGTCCGGATCACCCCCACCTCCGGGGATGCGGAGGGGATCCGGCTCATCCGGTCGACCTCCTTGAGGGCGCGGTTCCGGACCTCCTCCGGCATGCCGGACGCCTCGACCTTCTCGCGCAGCTCGCTGATCTCGGCCTGCTGCGGGTCGTCCTCGCCCAGCTCGCGCTGGATCGCCTTCAGCTGCTCGCGGAGGATGTACTCCCGCTGGGTCTTGTCCATCTCGGACTTGACCTCGCTCTGGATCTTCCCCTTGAGCTCGAGGACCTCGACCTGGCGAGCGAGGAAGGCCGAGCAGAGCTTCAGGCGCTCGACGACGTCGATCGTGGCGAGCAGCTCCTGGCGCTGCTCGGTGCTCATGTCGGGGCTGTACGCCACCATGTCGGCGAGGAGGCCGGGCTCGCTGATGTTGCGCGCGGCGACGGCGGCCTCGGGCGGCACCGGCGCCCCGGACTGGACGTACTGCTCGATCTGGCCCTGCACCGTCTTCATGAGGGCCTCGATCTCGACCCCGGAGGGCGCGACGTCGGGGAGCTCCTCGACGCGGGCGAGCAGGTACGGGCTGGTCGACGCGAACCCGTGCATCCGGATCCGCCCCTGGCCCTGGACGATGGCCCGGACGGTCCCGTCCTGGAGCTGGACGACCTGGGCGATCCTGGCGAGCGTGCCGATCTCGTGGAGCTCCGCCGGGTCCTCGATCTCCTCCTGCTCCGCGCGCCGCTGGGTCACGAGGGCGATGAGGCTCTCGGCGGCCACGGCGGCGTTGAGCGCGTTGACGCTCTTCTCGCGCCCGACCTGGAGCGGCACGATCATCTCCGGGAAGATGACGGTCTCGCGGAGGGCGACGAGCGGGAGCTCGCGGATGGTCGCGGGCGGCCGGCCGGGGGTGGCCTTCGCTTTCGGCATGCTGGTCTCCTGGGCCTCGGGGCCTGCGGGCCTCCGGGTGCTGGCGGCGGTCCGCTGGATCCGCCCGGTCCGTGGTGTCGTGGTTCGCCGGCCGGTCGCCCGGCCGGGCTGCGTGGACGCGTCGTCCAGGCCGTCCGTCGCCGGTCGTCCCGGGTCGTCCGGCCGCTCCGGGTCAGCCATGATGACCGGGCCCGTCGACCGTCGCGGCGCCGTCCTCGCGGCCGGCACCGGTCCCTTCGCTGGAGAGCGCCTCGAGGATCTTCACGCCGAGACGCTCCTCCAGCTCGAAGAGGATGCGAATCCCGGCGAGGTTCACGCCGCGCTCCTGGGTGAGGTGCCGGATCCAGAGGATCCGGCGGATGTCCTCGTCGGAGTAGAGACGGATGTTCGTGGGCGTTCGTGCCGGCTCGATCAGGCCCTCGTCCTCGTAGATCCGGAGCGTCCGCGGGTGGACCGAGACGATCCGGGCGGCGACGGAGATGACGTAGACGGGACGGGTCGGGTCCCGATCGAGCCGGACGCGGTACACGGGCGGGGCGCCGTCAGCCGGCCGAGCCGGACTCGACGAGCTCGCGCTCGGGCTGCGCATCGCTGGTCGCCGTGATCTTGATCTGCCGCGGCTTGACCTCCTCCGCCTTGGGAATGCGGAGGGTGAGCATGCCGTGCTCGTGCGTCGCGCTGGCTCGGTCACCCACCAGCCCCTCGGGGAGCTCGATGGTGCGGCTGAAGCTCGCCCTGCGGATCTCGTTCAGGATCCAGGACTCGTCCTCGCGGCGAACCTGCTCGTCCATCTCGCCGGAGATGACGAGGGTGTTCCCGGTGAGGGTGATCTCGACGTCCTCGGGCTTCCAGCCCGGAAGGCTGGCCCTGACGACCAGCTCGTCCGGTGTCGTCGTGATGTCGAGCGCCGGCTCGGCGCCGAGCGTGGCCGGCCGCCAGCTGCGCGAGCGGAGGACGTCGTCGTCGAAGAGCCGGTCCATGGCCCGGCGGACGGCGAAGAGCTCGTCGAAGGGGTTGGTCCTGCGAATGAGGGTCATGTTCCTGCACCTCCCGTGGTGCCTCTGGCTGTCACCGCTCGCGCCCACCCGGCGCGAGGTGTCCGGCCACCTGGCTGCGTCGCCGCCGACCGCACTGCTGCGCGACTGTGACGCTTCCGGACACAGGACAAGTATGAAATCCTGACAATGACGTTGTCAAGAGTTCTGCGGGCCGGCGGCCGCGGCGCCGGGGGGTCCCGCGACGTCAGCCTTCGACGATGGCCCCGATGAGCGTCTCGTGGAGCGCCGGCTCGCACTCCGGCCGCCCCGTGGCGATCACCTTGTCGCCGGCGCGCAGGACCGTGTCCATGCGGATCGCCTGCGCCACGTCGTCGCGCACGATGGCCACGATGGCGCAGCCCTCCGGGAGGGTGATGTCCCCCGGCTTCCGCCCGACGGCCGGCGAGGCGTCGTCGAGGTGCGCCTCGATCAGCTCGAAGTCGCCCGACAGCGGGGCGAGGTGGAGCAGCTCGTGGACCGGGATGTCCTGCTCGATCGAGCCGAGGATCATCCGGGTGGGCGAGATCAGCTCGTCCACGCCCAGGTGCTTGAACAGCGGCTCGTTCTTCGGGTTGTTGACCCGGGCGATCGTCTTGCGAACGGCGAAGTGGTGCTTCGCCATCTGGCAGATCACGAGGTTGTCCTCGTCGTCGCCGGTGACCGCCGCCACGACGTCGGCCCGGTTGGCGCCGGCCTCCGCGAGCGCGCTCCCCTCGCAGCCGTCCTTGGCGACCACGATCGACCCGATCTCGTCGGCGATCTGGTCGGCTCGGCCGCGGTCCTTCTCCATGAGGACCACCTCGTGGCCCGACTCGCTCAGCTCCTTGGTCAGGTAGTACCCGACCTTCCCGCCCCCAACGACCAGCACGAACACGGCTCAGGCCTCCCCGGCGACAGGCGTCGCCCCGGTGGACGCGGCGGCCGCGGCAGGTGCGGCAGACGCGGAGCCGCGGAGCGTCAGCCCGGGATGCGCATGGCCCGCCGCCTCGCGGATGGACGGCTCGCCGCCGACCGGCTCGCCGAGGGCCGAGAGGAGGCCGTCGGCCATCATCGTGGTCCGGCAGATCGTCCCGATCCCAAGCTCGGCGTAGGCCTGGGCCCGGACCGGGTCATTGATCTTGGCGTAGACGCGGTGGATCCCCAGCGCCTCCAGGGCCAGCTGCGCGGCCATGATGTTGCGGTTGTCGCCCTCGGTCAGGGCGAGGAAGAGGTCGGCCCCCTCGGCGCCGGCACGGCGCAGGGTGTCCTCGTCCGTGCCGTCGCCGCGGACCGCGTTGCCGCGGAAGGTGGCGGGGAGGCGATCGAAGGCGCGGGTGACGAGATCGACGATCGTGATGTCGTGGTCCGCGGCGTCCAGCGCGCGCGCCATGGTGGCGCCGACGCGACCGCAGCCGACGATGACGGCTCTCATGCTTGGTGTTCCTCGGGCATCGGCTCGCGTGCCACCCAGACGGCGCACGGGGCGTTCTTCAGGACGTAGGGAACGGTGCGGCCGATGGCGAAGTCGCCCCCGAACCGCTTGCGATAGGGGAGGCCCAGCACCAGGAGGTCGGCGTCCCGTTCGACGGCCTCGTCGACGATCGCGGCCCCCACGTCGCGGGCCTGCACGAGCACCGCCTCGATCTCGAGGTTGGCGTGCTCGGCCTGCGCCTCGGCCATGTCGAGCACGCGCTGCGCCTCGTCGCTCATGCCGGCCACGTTGGCGTCGAGCGGCAGGGTCCAGTCGATCTCCACGACGTGGACTGCCACGACCTCGGCGCGGACCGGCTTCGCGAGATCGAGCACGAGGCGCAGGATCCGCGCGTCGGACGAGCTGCCGCTGAGCGCCACGACGGCGCGGTTGAAGTGGCGGATGGACTTGTCGGACACGGGACGCGGCGGTCCTCCGGGGTCGTCGAACGCCGACCTGGCGACCCGGGCCCAGGGGATCCCGGATCCCGGCGACGATCTGGTTCGGCGCAACGATAGCACCGCCACCGCGGACCGAGGGTCGGGTAGCCACCGGGACGGCGTCCCGGGTGGAGGGTTACAGGGTGGCGTCCCCCGATCCCGGTGGCGCGCCCGACGCGCTCGGCCCGGCCGCATCGCGCGGGCCCGCCGGCCCGTCCGGTGCGGCAGGCGCGTCGGCACCCGGTTCCGGCCTGTCGGTCCGCCGGTACGGGACGTCGAGGATCACCGTCCGTTCGCGCCCGACCAGCGTGGCGCGCAGGCGGCGGGCCCCCTGGTTGTACAGGACGCGGTCCCACCAGTGACGCCCGACGTACTCGGGCAGGACGACCACCGTGGTCGGCACCTCCTTCTCGGGAGGCCACGTCCGGTCCAGGACGTCAAGGTAGGCGACGAACGGGCCGATGAGCGCGCGGTACGGGGACTCCACGACGACGAACGGGACGTCGGGCAGCTGGCGGGTCCAGCGCTCGCGCAGCTCCTCGCCGGCGTCTGGGTCGGTGGTGATGTAGACCGCGCGGATGTCGTCGCTCAGCGTTCGCCCGACGTTCACCGCCTGGACCACCGCCCGGTTGATCCCGTTCACCGGCACCACCACCCGCTGCGTGCGGTGCGGCCGGGGGATCTCGGCATCGCCGGCGACGTGCAGCTCGGCCTCCTGGCCGCGGTACTGCCCGCGGACCCAGCGCATGAGGCCCACGATGACGGGGACGGTGATCAGGACGATCCAGGCGCCGTTGGGGATCTTGGACGCGGCGCTGATGAGGAACACCATCCCGGTGACCACCGCCCCGACGAGGTTGAGGCCGAGCTTCCACTGCCAGCCGCCGCCGCGCTCGTCGTACCAGTGGCGGACCATGCCGGACTGCGAGATGGCGAACGACAGGAAGATTCCGATCGAGTAGAGCGGGATCAGGGCTGATACGGACGCATCGAAGACCCAGATGAGCAGGCACGCGAACCCGGTGAGGATGCCGATCCCCCAGCTGAACGCGAGGCGGTCGCCGACGAGCGCGAACTGGCGGGGCATGAACCCGTCCACCGCCAGGATGCGTGCGAGGCGGGGCGCGCCGTTGAAGCCGGTGTTGGCGGCCAGGACGAGGATCAGCGTCGTCACGACCTGGAAGACCACGAAGGCCAGCCCGTCCCCGAAGACCTGCTGCGAGACCTGGGCGATCAGGGTGACCTCCTCGTTCGGGTCCGGCACGATGCCGAACGCGAAGGCGAGGACGGAGATGCCGACGAAGATCGTCCCGAGCAGGAGCCCCATCGCGGTCATCGTGTTCGCGGCGTTCCGCGCCTCGGGGGGCTTGAACGCCGGGACGCCGTTCGTGATCGCCTCGGTGCCGCTGAGCGCCACGGACCCGAAGGCGAACGCCCGGACGATGAGGATCACCGACAGGGCCTCGAAGCCGCCCTCGGGCGGCACCACGGTCGGGATCGGGAACGTCGCGGCCGGGTCCCCGGCCGCGATCCGGGCTACGCCGATTCCGATGAGGGCCAGGGCCCCCACGACGTAGGCGTACGTCGGGATCGCGAAGATGTTTCCCGACTCGCGCAGCCCGCGCAGGTTCGCGACCGCGAGGAGGATCGTGGCGATGATGGCCAGCTCCGCCCGGTACGGCAGGAGCTCCGGGACGACGGATGTGATCGCCGCGATGCCCGCCGCGATGGAGACCGCCACGGTCATCACGTAGTCGAACAGGAGCGCCGCCGCCGCGAGCAGCGCGACCGGCACACCGAGGTTCGCCCGGGCCACGGCGTAGGCACCGCCCCCGGACGGGTAGGCGTGGCAGACCTGGCGGTAGGACGTCGTGACGATGACCAGCAGAGCCGCGATCGCGAGGGCGATCGGCACCGACCAGACGACCGCCACGCCGCCCGCGAGGACGAGGATCCGGAGGATCTCCTCCGAGGCGTAGGCGGAGGAGCTGATGGCGTCGGAGCTGAAGACGGCCAGCGCCTTGGTCTTGGAGAGGCGCTCCCCGATCTCCTCCTCGCTCGCGAGGGGCCGTCCGATGGCGATGCCCTTCGCCCGGACCCAGGCCTTCCCGATCCCGGTCTTCGGGGCGCTGGCGGCCGCCTTGGCCGTCAGCTGGCCCGGGCCGGTGTACCGGAAGTAGGCGCTGTGCGGCCGGTCGACGCGGACGCGCCGGTCGCCCACCTTGCGACCACTGAGCGGGCGCCGCCCTCCGATCACGAGCTAGTCCCCCGTCGCCAGGCGATCGGCGAGCCAGGCCGGCAGGCCGGCCGCGCGGATGTCGGCCTGGACCGCGCTGATGGCGTACTCCACGCGCCGCCAGGTCACCCTCCGCGCGTCGGTGTCGACGAGGAGGGCGCTCGCCCGCGGGTCCCCGTCGCGGGGCTGGCCGACGCTGCCCGGGTTCAGGAGGACGCGCCGCGCGTCGAGGGTCAGCTCGGAGCCGTCGGACGGCCGGATGAGCTCGACGTGGCCGTCGTCGTCGCGCCACGCGACCGGGACGTGGGTGTGGCCGTGGAGGCAGTACGGGGTCCCGAACGCGCCGAGGTTGGCGCGGGCGACCGGCGTGGTGGTCACGTACTCCCAGGTGGGGTCGCGCGGGCTGCCGTGGACCAGGGTCATCTCGTCGACCTCGAGCCGCTCGGGCAGGGCTTCCAGCCAGGCCCGGGTCGTGTACGAGATCCGCCGCCCCGTCCACTCGACCGCCCGGCGCGCGGCCGGGTTGAAGTACGCGACGTCGAGGCTGCCGAGGGCGGCCTCGTCGTGGTTGCCGCGCACGCCGACGGCGTCGATCTCGCGGAGCCGCGCCACGACCTCGTCCGGATGTGGGCCGTAGCCGACGATGTCGCCGAGATGCCAGACGGCATCGACCTCCCCGAGGGCGGCCAGGACGGCGTCGAGGGCGGGGAGGTTGGCATGGATGTCCGACAGGACCGCGATCCGCATCGCCGCGGAGCGTAGCGCGGCGCCGCCCGGCGCGCGAGCCCGATCGCCACGATCATCCCCGGGTGAGCGTGCGACCCTTCGCGGGTCACGGCGGCATCACCATGGGCGCCGCTTCCGCTCCGCGGCCGGCCGGGGCCAGCCGGCGCTCGTCCGGCCCCCCTTGCGGATCGTCACGAGCACGTGGTCCTCGAGGCCGGCCAGCGGTGCCGGCAGGGGCACCACGTCGAGCGTCCCGCCGCCCAGCGCGGCCATCGCGGGCCACGCGCGCCGCTCCTCGCCGCCGAGGTCGACCCGCTTCCACGCAACGAGGAGGCCGCCGGGAGCGAGGAGCGGGAACGCCAGCTCCACGAGCTCGGGGAGGGCGGCCACGGCGCGGACGGTGACGGCCGGCCAGCGCTCCCGGTGCCGCCGGTCGGCCGCCAGCTCCTCGGCCCGGGCCGTGGCCACCTCGACCCGGCCGACGACGCCGGCGGCGGCCGCGGCGACGACGAGGAAGGCCGTCTTCTTGGCGATCGAGTCGACGAGGACGGCTCGCTCCGCCGGCAGCGCGAGCGCGAGAGGCAGGCCAGGGTAGCCGCCGCCGGAGCCGAGGTCGAGCAGCCGGCGCACGCCGGCCGACCGGAGGAGCGGGACCGCCGCCAGGCTGTCGACGAGATGCCCGGTTACCGCGGCCTCTGGATCGCGGATGGCCGTCAGGTTGACGGCCGACGTCCACGCCAGCAGGAGGCGGAGGTGCCCCAGCATCGCGTCGCGAGCGCCGGCGGGCAGCGGCCCGAGCCCGAGAGCGGCACAGCCGGCGTCGAAGAGGGAGATGGCCACGTCGGGAAGGGGCGGACAGAGAGACGGGTCGGCCGGGAGCGGCGCACGGTCGCGCATGGACCCTCCGTCGCGTCGTGCAGGTCCCACGAGCGCGGACCGCGCCGCTCCCGGCCGGTGATCAGCTCGCACCGCCGGCGACCTGGGAGGACGGTCTCACGGCGATCGTCCGGTTGGCGGCCCGGGTCTCCCCGTGGCCCCTCGCGACCGCCGTCCCCCGTCATCGGGCCCGCTGTCGATGCGGACCGTGATCGTTCGTCCGCCCGCGATCGTCGTCAACGGGCTTATCCACCGGGTTATCCACAATTCGGCGCACGATCTCGGCGGGGTGTGGACAACTCGCCGCGCTCGGCGCTGTTCCGGGTGTGCTCAGGCGGCGTCGATCTCGCCGTTCCACGCGTCGCGCGCGGCGTCCTCCGCTGGCACCTCCGCTGGCACCTCGGCCGGAGGCTCGCCGGCCGACGCGGGGAGAGCCACGCGTCCCCCTGCGCGGAGAGCGCGCAGGACGGCGCGCTCCTCGAGCTCGATCTCCTGGCGTTCGACCGCAGCCTCGACGGTGGCGCTGACTGCCGCCGGCGGCACGTCGGCAACGGCCGGGAGACCGACCACGAAGGCCGCGCCGCTGCCGGGCACGGACGCCACCCGGATCTCCCCGCCCATGGTCCGGGCGAGGTCGCGGCTGATCGAGAGGCCGAGCCCCGTCCCGGGGATGCGCTCGTGGCCGTCGAGCCGCGCGAAGGGCAGGAAGACCCGCTCCCGGTCGCGACGCTCGATGCCCGGCCCGTCGTCGCGGACCACGACCACGGCCACGGACCCTTCGACCCGCGCGAGCACTTCGACGAGGCCGCCGGGCCGGGCGAACTTGCAGGCGTTGGCCGCGAGATTCGTCACGATCTGCTCGACCCGCCTCCGGTCGGCGCGGGCGGTCCGGATCCGTGGCGGAAGGTCGGCCACGAGCCGGATCGACCCGGCCGTGGCGATCGGGCCCAGGGGCGCGAGGGCACGCTCGCAGGTCTCGGCCAGCGAGATCGGCTCGATCTCCAGCCGGAGGCTGCCGGCCTCGATCCGGCTCAGCTCGAGGAGATCCCCGACGAGTGCCGCCATCCGCTCCACGATCCCGCGCCCGCGCTCGATGAACTCGCGTCCGATCCCCGGGTCGTCGATCGCGCCGTCGGCGAGCAGGTCGAGGTACCCGCCCAGGCCGGTCAGGGGCGTGCGCAGCTCGTGGGCCACCATCGACACGAAGCGCTCTCGTTCGCGCTCGCGGGCGCGCAGGCCGCGCAGCTCCGCCTCGGCCGTGGCCCGGCCGCTCGCCGCGGCAAGGGCGGCGAGGAGGTGCCGCAACGTGCCCGGCGGCAGGCGGGCGGCCGCCCGCGCCGCATCCTCCGGGCGGCGGAGCTCGAGGCCCAGCTGGAGCTGCGCGCCGGCTGCCTGGAGGCGCAGCAGGCGGTCGGCGAAGCGCCCTGCGGGCGCCGGGCCCGGGTCGTCCGGGGTGCGCCGGGCCCGTGCGCGGACGACGATGATCTCGGCCGGCGCGGCGGCCGCCCGTACCGCGGCCGGTCGATCCGCGGCGGCATCCAGCCAGGCGGCGAGGGCGCGAGCGTCGGCGGGGTCCTCTCCTGGAGCGGCGGTGACGAGCACGTGCCGGACCGGCTGGCTCGTCAGCACGGCCGCTCGTCGCGCGCGGACGACCCGCGCGACGAGCTGAAGGATCTCGGCCACGTGTGTCGCCGCGTCGCCGGGCCCGGCCAGGATGTCGAGGGAGTGGGCGAGCAGCGCCCGATCCTCGTGGACGGTGAGGTCCTCGGTGCGCCGGAAGGCGCGCCGACGCTCGGAGAACGCAGGCGGCGCAGGGATGGGGGGCAGCGTCGGGCGGGTGGGATCGTGCTCCATGCACCGGGGAGGGTGCGCGCTGTCACCACCCCGCACCATCCCCCGAGCGTCGGAGGGGGCCTGCCGGAAGTACCTCGCCGCCGTGCCGGGGAGCTACGGCCGGCCCGAGCTCCGGACGGGGCGCCCCAGCGTTCGCCGCACGACGTCCAGGACCTCGTCCACGTACTGGTCCGCCTCGCCACGCTCGGCAGCCGTCCGGACGCACCCCTGCACGTGGTCCTCCAGCACCATGATCGAGACGGCGTCGATCGCGGCGCGCAGGGCCGCGGTCTGCTGGAGGATGTCGACGCAGTACTCTTCGCGCTCGATCATGCGCGCGATCCCCCGCACCTGGCCCTCGATGCGGCTGAGCCGCCGGAGGAGCTGGGCGCGGTCCCGGGAGTAGCTGTGGCGGAAGTCGGGATCGTGGGCATCCGCGGCGGAGGTGGCCGCCACGGCGTCCCGGCCGGCATCCGTCCCGACCGCAGCACCGCGCGGCCCCGCCTCGCGGCGACCCGGTCCCGTCGGAGCGGCGGCTCGCGCGCCGCGCTGGGGTCCCATCGTCATCGTGCTGTGCTCCGGAGCGGGTCTTGCCTCCCGGATGATACTCCCCATGGGTATCCGACGGTCGACGGCCGAGCATCTCCCCCGCCGCAGGACGGACCGGCTAGACTTGCCCCGATGGACCTTCCGGCGCACCATCCCGAGCGGCCCGCGCCCGGCGACGCGGAGCTGGTCCGCGTCCTCCCGGAGGCCGCGTCCCGGTGACCGCAGCCCGTCCCCGGCCCGCCTTCGCCCACGCGAGCGAGGCCGAGCTGGCGCGGATCCTGGATTTCTACGAGGTTGCCTGGGAGTACGAGCCCCACACGTTCCCGATCCTGTACGACCGGGACGGGGCCGTGCTCGAGAGCTTCAGCCCCGACTTCTACCTGCCCGACCTCGACCTCTACATCGAGCTCACGACCCTCAAGCAGCGCCTGGTCCGCAAGAAGAACCGCAAGCTCCGGCGCCTGCGCGACCTGTACCCAGGGCTCCGGGTCAAGCTGCTGTACGCGCGGGACTTCCGGGCCCTCCTGCTGAAGTACGGGCGCATCACGCTGGCCGACGCGTTCAGCGGTGCCGAGGGCCAGGCGACGCCGCCGCGCCCCCGCCCCGGGGTCCACGCTGACGCCGGGCAGGTCGCCGGGCAGGTCGCTGCCCGAGGCGCGCAACCGGCGCGGACGTCGGCGGCGGCCTCCGGCGGTTCCGCCGCCCTGCCCGCCCCATCCGCCTCCCGAGCCCGTCGGGCCCGGCGCTCCCGGGCAGAGGCCCGGGCCCGCGCCGCCGCCCGAGCCACTGCCGTCGCCGGCACGGAGATGACCGCATGAACCGACCCCCCGACCTCGTTGCCGACGTGGCCGAGGTCCTCCTCACGGAGGAGCAGATCCAGGCCAAGGTCGTCGAGCTCGGAACCCGGATCTCCAGCGACTACGCCGGCAGCGAGCTCACGCTGGTGAGCGTGCTGAAGGGGTCGTTGCCGTTCATGGCCGACCTGATGCGGTCGATCGCGATCCCGGTCCAGATCGACCTGATGGAGGTCTCCTCCTACGGCGGCACGGCGACGGAATCATCGGGCCTCGTCCGGATCCTGAAGGATCTCTCGTCGTCGATCGACGGGCGCCACGTCCTCATCGTCGAGGACATCATCGACACCGGCCTGACGCTGAACTACCTCGTGCGCTACCTGCGGGGCAAGAACCCGGCGTCGCTGCGCATCTGCACGCTGCTCGACAAGCCGGCGCGTCGGCTTGTCGAGATCCCGATCGACTACCTCGGCTTCGAGATCCCCGACCAGTTCGTGATCGGATACGGTCTCGACTACGGCGAGCGCTACCGCAACCTGCGCTTCGTCGGCGTCCTCCGCCCCGAGGTCTACACGAGTCCGGAATGAGCCTCCATCGTCGCCCCCTCGGCCGGGGCCGTCTCGTCGCGGCGATCAGCGCGGTCCTGATCCTGATCGGCTCCGTGCTGCCCTGGTTCCGTGCGGGAGGCAGTGACGGCATCCCGCCGATCCAGGGCAACGCCTTCGAGGGTCTCGGCATCCTCGTCTTCCTGGCCGCGCTCGCGACCCTCGCCCTCGTCGCCCTGCCCTACGCCGTGGGCGACCGGCCCTTCTTCCTCGATCGCTGGTGGGCCTTCGCCGTCGTCGCCCTCGTGGCCGCGGGCGCCCTGCTGGCCCGCGTGGTCGCGATCGCTTCCGAGGCGGGCGGCCTCGCGGCGATGCTCCCCGACCGGGCCCCGGGTCTCTGGCTGACGGCTGTCGGCGTCCTGGGCCTGCTCTTCGCGGCCGCCGACATGTACGGCCAGCGCCGGGAGTAGAGCCCTCCCCGCTCCGGCGGCGCGCGCACCGGCGTCGCCACCGTCACGGCGCGGGCGTGCGGCCGTCCTCGGCAGGCCCGCCCGACGAAGCGGGAGCGTCGGTCTCGTCGGGCCCCGTCCACGGCCCGCGCAGCTCGATCGCGAACCAGGCCGCCTCTGTGTCGGCATCGGCACCCGTGCTGCCGGCGCCGGCACCCGCACCGCCGTCGGCACCGCCGGTTCCCACGCGGAAGACGTACGTTCCGGGCGGCCACGAGGCCGGTGCCACCGCAGGGCCGGCGTCCGGGGACCAGCCGGCCGGCCGCGGGACGAGGCTGCCCCCGACGGACCACGCGCCCTCCGGGTCCGGCCTCGACGCGGCCGCGCCCCCGGTCGCGGCATCCGGCGGGGGGCCGTACAGGATGCCGTGGTCCGCCCGCGTGCCGCCGGCGATGATGCGGAGATCGATCACCTCGGCCGTCGACGCCCGGGCGCCGGGCACCGCCGGGTCGAGCCGCCAGGCCTGCACGCGGTACGGGGTGGCCGCTGCCCCGCCGCCCGCGTCCGCTCCGGTCGGGGCGCAGAAGCCCAGCCGCGGCACGGCCTCGGCGTAGGCGTGGACGCGGGCGATCGCCGGATCGGCCGGATCGGTCGAAGCAGCCGGGTAGAGACGGGTCCACGTGCGGGCCACGGTGGGTCCGTCCACCTTGTCGACGACGGCCATCCAGAGCCGCCCGGAGAGGCAGTCGACCCGGTCGGAGAGGTCCGTCCAGGTCTCGGGCTCCGGCGCCGCGGAGGCCGGGATCGGGGACCTCGCCGGGGGTCCCGCCGGGGATGCCCCGGCGATCGCGGCGCCCTCGCGCCCGGGGGCGGTCGGTGGCGGGGCGATCCAGTCCCACGGCTTCGCGACGGCAAGGACGAGCCCCGCGGCCACCAGCGCGACGACGGCTCGCAGCCCCCGGCCCGTCCCGCCGCCGGGCCGGATCCGGGACGTGGCCGGCGCCTCGAACGCATCGCCAGCCGCGTCGTCCCCCCGCGCCACGGTGTCGCCGCCTACGTCTCTCCGAGGTAGGCCTTGCGGACCATCTCGTTCTCGCGGAGCTCGCGGGCGGTGCCGGCCAGGACGACGTGGCCCGTCTGGAGGACGTACCCCCGGTGGGCAACGGAGAGCGCCTGGAGGGCGTTCTGCTCGACCAGCAGGATGGTCATCCCGCGCTCGTTGATCTCCCTGATGATCGCGAAGATCTGCTGGACGAGGATCGGGGAGAGGCCCAGGGACGGCTCGTCGAGGAGCAGCACGCTGGGCCGGGTCATCAGGGCGCGCCCGATGGCGAGCATCTGCTGCTCGCCGCCCGACAGCGTCCCGCCCTTCTGGCCCGCCCGCTCCCGGAGGCGCGGGAAGAGCTCGTAGACGTGCTCGACCTGCTCCAGGTTCTCGGCCTTCGTCCGGGTGAACCCGCCCATCAGCAGGTTCTCGTAGACGGTCAGCCGCGAGAAGATCCGGCGTCCCTCGGGCGCCTGGCCGATCCCAAGGCGCACGAGGTCGTGGGGTGCGGCGTGCGAGATGTCCTTCCCGTCGAACTCCACCTTCCCCACCCGGGGATGGAGGAGCCCGGAGATCGTCTTGAGGGTCGTGGTCTTCCCGGCCCCGTTCGCGCCGATCAGGGTCACGATCTCGCCGCGGTGGACCTCCAGCTCGATCCCGCGCAGGGCGTGGATCGCGCCGTAGTAGGTGTGGACGTCGGTCAGGCGGAGGACGGCGGTCCCCGTCGTGTCCGGGGCGGCGGCCGGCAGCGTGGCGCTCATGCCGCGGGCGTCCCGAGGTACGCTTCGATGACCCGCGGGTCGCGACGGACCTCCTCCGGGGTGCCCTCGGCGATCTTGCGCCCGGCGTCGAGGACGGTCACGCGATCGCTGATCCCCATGACCACCTTCATGTCGTGCTCGATCAGCAGCACCGTCAGCCCCAGCTCGGACCGCAGCTTCGAGATCAGCTTCGTCAGGTCGAGCGTCTCCCTGGGGTTCATGCCGGCCGCCGGCTCGTCGAGGAGGAGCAGCTTGGGCTTCGCGGCCAGCGCCCTCGCGATCTCGAGGCGTCGCTGGTCGCCGTACGGGAGGTTCTTCGCCAGCTCGTTGCCGATCCCATACAGCCCGACGACGGTCAGCAGCTCCTGGGCGCGCCGGTCGGAGAGATCCTCCTCGCGGCGTGCCCGCCGCGTGCTGAAGAACCCGTCGAGGAGCGAGGAGTGCATCTGGGTGTGCATCCCGATGAGCACGTTCTCCACCGCCGTCATGTTCTTGAAGAGGCGGATGTTCTGGAACGTCCGGGCCACGCCGGCCTGCACCATGTCGTTCGGACGGGCGCTCCGGAAGATCCCGAGGCGAAGCAGGGCCTTCTGGTACCACACCGGCCGCACGATCGCCAGCAACAGCGTCGCGATGAGCATACCGATGGCGCCGACTGCCCCGAGGACCGTGGCGGCGGTCCCGAGGATGCCGGTGATCCCGAGGGCCATGCCGGCCAGCGCGACGAGGATCGGAGGGGTGACCCAGACGAGCGACTCGAGGCCGACCCGGCGCGGCCGGGCGATCATCCGCCGCCCGCGGAACTCGACCGTCCCGCCGGTCGGGTCGATGATGCCGAGGAGCACGTTGAAGAACGTCGTCTTGCCGGCCCCGTTCGGGCCGATCAGGCTGACGATCGAGCCCTCGGGGATGGTGAAGTCGACCTCGTTGACGGCGACCAGGCCGCCGAATCGGCGCGTGACCTTGTCGGCCACCAGAATGTTGCGCCCCTCGCTCATCGTCCGCCCTCCTCGGTGACTTCGGGAAGGGTCATCTCGTCTTCGCCGGGTTGGTCGACGGTCGCGTGGAGCTCGCGCTTGCGTCGACTGTTGGGGAAGAGGCCCTCGGGCCTCAGCAGCATCATCCCTACCAGCGCGATGCCGTACAGCAGGAACTGCAGCCCGATGAAGTCGATGTCCTTCAGGATCGGGATGCCGAGGGTGTCGAAGAACTGGTTGAGCGTCTTGAGGACCACGTTGTTGATCGTGTAGATCACGAACGCGCCGACCGCGACGCCCCAGAAGTTGCCCATGCCGCCGAGGACGACCATGGCCAGGACGGTGAACGAGACCACGAACCCGAACTGGTCCGGGCTCACGACGGTCAGCTTCGCGGCGTTGAAGACGCCCGCGATGCCGGCCGTGGATGCCCCGAGGGCGAACGCGAGGAGCTTGGTCGTGACGGTGTTGATGCCGTTCGCGGCGGCCGCCAGCTCGTCCTCGCGGATCGCCTCCCAGGCGCGCCCGATCCGGCTCTCGGCCAGCCGGTAGCAGAAGATCATGACGACCGTGATCAGGCCGATCATCGTGATGTAGTAGGGCCACGGATCGATCGACGTGAAGGAGCCCACCCCGGGGAGGTACGGCCGGAAGACGCCGCCGATCCCGTTGGTGCCGTTGGTGAGAGCGTCGGCGTTCAGGAAGACGATCGGCACGATCTCGCCGAAGCCGAGCGTCACGATCGCGAGGTAGTCGCCGCGGAGGCGCAGCGTCGGCGCTCCCAGGAGGATGCCGAACGTGGCCGCCACGAGCGCCCCGATGACCAGCATCGGCCAGAAGATGAGCCCCTTGGCGTCACCGAGGAGCGCCGCGACGTCGATGCCGAGGATCTCGTTGCCGAACGGCGACGCCGCGTACGCGTAGGCGTAGGCGCCGATGGCGAAGAACGCCGCGTAGCCCAGGTCCAGCAGCCCGGCCACGCCCACGACGAGGTTCAGGCCGAGGGCCAGGAGGACGAAGACGCCGGCGTTCGTGAAGCCGTCGATCCATGAGGCCTGGTTCTGGAACGACGAGAAGGGCGGCACGAGCGCGAGGGTCGGCAGGACCGCCGCGACGATCGCCATCCCGATGATGATCGTCCACGACCGGTGGCGGGCACTGAGGGTCCCGAGCCGCATCCGGAAGCCGCGGCTCCCGCCCGGGACGGGGACGTCCTGCACGACGCTCATGCCCGCTCTCCCACCTGCTGGCCGAGGAGGCCGGCGGGCCGGAAGACGAGGACGATCACGAGGACGCCGAAGACGACGGCCGGACCCCAGCGCGCGTAGCCGAACGCCACGGCACCGACCTCGATGAAGCCGATGATGAAGCCGCCGAGGGCTGCCCCGACCGTGTTCCCGATGCCGCCGAGGACGGCGGCCGTGAACGCCTTCAGGCCGGCCTGGAAGCCGAGGTCGAAGCGGGTCACCCCGTACTGCAGGCCGTAGACGACGCCGGCCGCGCCTGCGAGGGCGGACCCGATGAAGAACGTGATCGCGATCGTGCGGTTGATGTTGACGCCCATGAGCGCCGCGGCATCACGGTCGAGCGCGGTCGACCGCATGGCGCGCCCCATGCGGGTCCGTCCGATGAAGAGCTGCAGCCCGAGCATCAGCCCGACGGCGACGGCGATGATGAAGAAGCTGAGGATCGGGATCTTCACGTTCCCGACCTCGACGAACACGTCCGTGGGGAAGATCTGCGGCGCGTCGGTCTGGAACGGGCCGTAGAAGATCTGGACGATGTTCTGGAGGATGAACGAGACGCCGATCGCGGTGATGAGCGGCGCCAGGCGCGGCGCGTTCCGCAGCGGCCGGTAGGCGGACCGCTCGATGAGCACGCCGACGAGCCCCATCACCACCGAGGTGAACAGGAACACCGCGATCAGCAGGACTACCAGGAGGGCAGGGTCGCGGACCGCGCCGGAGAAGCCCAGCGACGTCAGGAACGACAGGCTCACGAACGTGCCCACCATGAAGACGTCGCCATGGGCGAAGTTGATGAGCTCGATGATCCCGTAGACCATCGTGTAGCCGATCGCGACCAGGGCGTAGATCGCGCCCAGCGTCAGGGCGTTGATGAACTGCTCGGGGCCGAGGATGGCGAACGCCGCGACGAGGGCAGCTGCGACCACCAGGAACGGCAGCAGCGTCCGGCCTGCTCCGGCCAGCGGCCGGGATTGGCGCGCGTCGGCGGTGGCAGCTGGGGCGGTCATCAGGTCCCTCTCCTCGGCCTGCCCGATGGCGTGAAGGAGGCCGGGGAGCCCGCGGACGGACTCCCCGGCTTCCGATCGGCTGTCGGCTGATGGCGGCCTACTGGCCGAACGTCACCTGCTTGATGAACGCCCAGTCGCCCGTCCCGTCGCCGGCCGTCATGTCGACCTTGAAGAGCGAGATGTACTTCTGGCTGGTGTCGCCGACCGCGTCGAACTGGAGGTCGCCGATGACGGTCTTCCAGGTCGCGGCGGTGTCGGTGCCGGCCTTGCGGACGGCCTCTCGGGTCACGTCGCCGTCGGCGGCGGCCTTCTCGATCGCCTGGAGGATGACCTGCGCACAGGCGTAGCCCGAGGCGGCATACGCGCCGGGCGCAACCTTGTACTCGGCCTCGTACCTCTTCGCGAAGTCCGCCTGGCCCGGGAACTCGGCGATTGCCGCGACCGAGCTGTAGGAGTTGGGCGCGGCATCGCCGGCGATGTTGATGAACGAGCCGTTGGTGTCGCCCCGGCCGTCCTGGATGCCGTCGCCGCCGAGGTAGACAAGCTCGCCGAGGCCGGCCTGGGGCATCTGCTTGCGCACGAGCCCGCCGCCGGTCGCGGTGACGCCGCCGTAGAAGACGGCGTCGGGCGAGGATTCCTTGAACTTCGTGAGGATCGGCAGGTAGTCCGTCGTGCCCTTCGGGGCCCCCTGGCGCCCCACGACCTCGCCGCCGAGTGCCTTCCACTCGGCCTCGAAGGTGTCGGCGAGGCCCTTGCCGTACGTCTCGGTGTCGTCGATGATCGCGACCTTCTTGAGGCCGAGGTCCTCGACGCCGAGCCGGGCGACCACGGGACCCTGGACGTCGTCGGTCGCGGCGACGCGGACGTAGTTGATGACCGGGTCCTTCGGCCGGAGCAGCTTGCCCGCCTCGCCCATCGTGAGGTCGGGGTTGGTGTTGGCCGGCGAGCACTGGAACAGCCCGTTCTCGTTGGAGATCGGGATCTGGACCTTGGCGACGCTCGAGTTGAAGGGGCCGACGACCCCGACCACGGCCGTCTCGGACGCGAGCGCCGTCATGTCCTTGGCGCCCTGCTGCGGGTCGTGCACGCCGTTGACGGCATGGTCCTTGATGTCGGCGACGAGGGTGTAGCCCTTGATCGTCCCCGCGGCATTCGCCTCCTTGATCGCAAGCAGGGCGCCGTCACGCGCAGGGCCGGCGCTCGCGAGGGAGCTGCCGGAGAGCGGGAGCGAGATCCCGATCTTCAGGGTCTTGGCCTCGTCGCCGCCCGTGCCTCCGCACGCGGCCACGACGATGGATGCAGCGGCGATCGCCGCACCCAGACGGGTGAGCTTCATGTTTCCTCCTCAATTCCTCCCACGCGGCCCTCCCAGGCCACGCGACCCTCCAACCGATCCTGTGGAGCGCCGTGTCCTCGTCCCCGAGGGGGACGGAGCGTGTCTCCCGTGCGGGAGGCCACGTCCGCGGGTCGAGGTCGACCGGCGCTCCGTTCGTCGTGGGTGGAGCGATGCCGTATATTAGGCGACGGCGACCCGAATGCAATACGGGCGTCGTGCGCCCCGGCGTGGCCGGGCGAGCGCGAGAGCGCGCTCCCCGCCCCGGTGCGGCGCCAGACGCCGGAGCCCGGTCGAGCCCGACCGCCAGCTCCCGACTCGGAATCAGGGGTCGCCCTCCTGTGCGAGGTCAAGCCCTCGGAGTGGAATACCAGGTTCGGGCGGCACGGATCACCGACGTCGAGCGCATCGTCGCGCTCGTCGCCGGCTCCGCGCCGGCGGTACCCGCCGCGACCCTCGACGCCGCGGATCTCCTCCGGCAGCTCGTCTATCTCCCGCAGGCGAGCGTGCTGATCGTGGAGACGCTCCGCACGACGGCAGGGGTCGCGGTCCTCGCGCTCCGGCCGTCCATCCGGTCCAGCGGCTACGTCGGGACCATCGACCTGCTCGTGGTCGATGCCCGGCACGACGCCGACCGGGTGACCGGGCTCCTGCTGGAGGAGATCCTCCGGTCGGCGCGCAACAAGGGGTGCACCGTCGTCGAGGCGACGCCCCCCGCGGACGGCAGTGCGCCGACTGCGTGGGAGCGGTATGGCTTCGGGCCGGCGGACGAGCGCATCGAATGTCGAATCGCGGCGGATCGGGCCTCCGCCGGCAAGGGGTGATCGCCGGGACGCGCGTGTCGCGCGACCGGCAGGCGGGCCGTCGGGCCACCGACGTCCGCGCCAGCAACAGCTGAGGAGTACCAGTGGGCAAGAACGTCGCCGTCTTCGTGGACGTGGCGAACATCTTCTACGCCGCCAAGGCGGCCGGGGTGGACATCGACTACGTCCTCCTCCTGAAGGCGGCAACCGCCGGCCGGGACCTCGTGCGCGCCTATGCGTACACGGGCCTCGACCCGGACAACGAGAACCAGCGCAACTTCCATTCCTTCCTGGCGCGCAACAACTTCAAGGTCGTCAGCAAGGACATCCGCAAGTACGGCGACGGCAAGGTCAAGGCGAACCTGGACATCGAGCTCGTCGTCGACCTCATGAAGACGTCGCGCAACCTCGACGTCGCGGTGGTCGTCTCCGGCGACGGCGACTTCGCCCCGGCGATCCGCGCCGTCCAGGAGACGGGCGTTCGGGTCGAGGTGATCAGCTTCCGCGGCAACACGAGCTCCGACCTGATGGAGGTCGCCGACAAGTTCACCGACATCACGCAGCTCGCGAAGGTCGAGAAGAGCTCCACCGTCTCGGGCCGTCGCGTCGCGACGGACGACGAGGATCTCTCGATGACGGAGGTCCCGGACAAGGAATCCGAGGGCACGGGCCGGGGCCGCGGGCGCGGCCGGGGCCGGGTCCGGGCGGAGCGGGTCGAGACGGTCGCCGCCGAGGCGGCGGGGTCGGGCCGGGGCCGCGGGCGCGGCCGGCGGACGGCCGCCGAGCCGGTGATCGCGGGCACGCCACTCGCCGCCGAGGGCGGGGCCCTCGTGGCGCTCCCCGGTGAGAAGCTCTCGAAGGCTGCCGCGGCGCGGATCGCCGCGAGCGAGGCGGCGCCGGTCGAGGACGAGGTGGAGGAGCTCGCCGCCGGGGTGGTGGAGGGCGAGACCGCCGAGGTGGTGGAGGGCGAGACCGCCGCCGAGGGCGAGACCGCCGCCGAGGGCGAGGAGCGCCGCCGCCGGCGCCGGCGCCGCGGCGGCCGGGGTCGGGGTCGGGGGCGCGGCCAGGACGAGGTTGCCGCCGACGGGACCCCCGTCGTGGACGAGGAGCTCGTCGAGGACGAGGAGGCCGAGGAGGCCGAGGGCGCGGTCGAGGAGCCGGCGCCGCCGGCGCGCCGTCCAGCGGCCTTCGGGTCGGTCTGGGACTCCCAGATCGGGGTGCCCAGCGCGCCCCGCGCTGCGGCGTCCCTGGACGAGGAGGAGTTCGACGACGAGCCGGCGATCCCGGAGTACCTGCTCGCCGAGCGTCGCGGTGCCCGCGGCGGCGGCCAGCGTCCCGGCCAGCGGGGCGGCCAGCGCGGTCGCGGCGGCGCCTACGCCGCCGCGGTCGACAGGGAGCGGTACGGGGGTCGTGGCGGAAGCCGCCTCCCGCAGCCGACCGCTCGCGACGGCCAGGGCAGTGCCCAGGGCGGCGGCCAGCGGGGCGGCCAGCGGCCACCGCGCGCCCCGCAGCAGGCGGTCGTCCGCGACCGTGCCCCGGAGCGCCGCCCCTCGGACGAGCCCTGGAGCGAGGTCCCGCCGGAGCTCGAGCAGCTCCTCCGGGCGCAGCTCGCCCAGAAGACCGCCCGCCAGGAAGCCTCGGCTCCGGCCCCCGAGGCCCCGGCCCCCGAGGCCCCGGCCCCGGAGGCGCCGGCCCGCAAGCCGCGCACCCGCAAGCCGGCCGCAGCGGCCGGAACGGCCACCCCGGTCAGCCCGGCAGCGGAGGCGCCGACGCGGACGCCGCGCACCCGCAAGCCGGCAACGGCTCCGGCCCCCGAGGCCCCGGCCCCCGAGGCCCCGGCCCCGGAGGCGCCGGCCCGCAAGCCGCGCACCCGCAAGCCGGCCGCAGCGGCCGGAACGGCCACCCCGGTCAGCCCGGCAGCGGAGGCGCCGGCACGCACGCCGCGCACCCGCAAGCCGGCAACGGCCACGGCCCCGGAGGCCACGCCGGCCCCCGAGGCCCCGGCAGCGGAGGCGCCGGCCCGCAAGCCGCGCACCCGCAAGCCGGCCACCACCCCGCCCGCCGAGGGCGCCTGACCCTCGGGGACCACCCCGAGGTCACCCCGATGTCGGCCGCGCGCGCCCGCGCCCGTCCGGCCACCGAGGCCCCGCCGCGAACGCGGCCGGGGCCTCGAGTGCGTGGTCCCGGCGACATCCGCGTTGCCACGCGCGGCCAGGCGGCGGCCCTGGTGGCCGTCGAGCGGATGATCCGCGCGGGGGCGCCCCAGGCCCTCCTGCTCATCGGCCCGCCGTCGGTCGGGAAGACGACGCTCGCCCTGGACCTCGCCGCGGGCCTCCTGTGCCACGCGGACGACCCGGCAATCCGGCCGTGCGGGACGTGCCGCTCGTGCCGGCTCATCGACGCCGGCGAGCACCAGGACCTGCACCGGCTGGCGCCCGAGGGGCCGGGCCGGCAGGTGCGGATCGGGGACCCCGAGGACCCCGACCCCGGGACCATCCGTCACCTCATCCGCGAGCTCGCCCGCCTCCCGGTCGAGGGAGCGCATCGCGTGGCGCTCGTCGAGGGTGCCCACCGCCTCAACGAGGACGCCCAGAACGCGCTCCTCAAGACCCTCGAGGAGCCGCCGCCGGGCGCCACGCTCATCCTCTGCGCCGACGAGCCCGAGCGCCTCCTGCCCACCGTGCGCTCGCGAACGGCGGTCCTGCGCCTCGGCCCGGTCGGGATCCGGGCCATGGAGGAGCTGCTGGCCGAGCACGGGGTCGAGGCGCCCCGCTCCGCGCGCCTCGCCCGCCTCGCCGACGGCCGGCCGGGCCTCGCTCTCGCCCTCGCGGCTGCCCCGGAGGCGGTCGCGGCCAGGGAGGAGCTCGCCCGATCGCTTCTCGACCTTACCGACCTCGGGACGGCCGAGCGGCTGCTCGCCGGCCGCGACCTGCTGGCCCGCTCGGCCGACCTCGCCCGCCTCGGCGGCGCGCCGGGCGACGTCGCACCCGTGGCGCCGCCGCCCAGCGCCGGGAGCCCAGGAGCCCCCGAGCTCGACGGTGACGCGCGCCCGGCCCGCGGCACGCCCGCGGAACGCCGCCTGGCCGCCGCCGCCCTCCTCGCCACGTGGACGGCCGTGGCCCGCGACGTCGCGGTCGTGGCCGCCGGGTCTCGCTCGGCGGTGCGCGACCCAGGGCTCCTCGACGACCTCGACGCCGTCGCCGCACGGATGCCGGCGGGCGCGCCGGCGGCCTTCGCCGGCCGCCTCGTGCGCGCCGCCGAGCTGCTCGAGATGAACGCCAACCCGGAGCTGCTCGTGGACGTCCTCGTCCTTGCCTGGCCCCACGCGTCGACCGCCCGGAGCGCGGGGGCGCCGGGGGCGTGATCCCGTGACCACGCGCCGGGACGACGAGCACGCGGCGGAGACGGCGCGGCCCGGGCGCGATCTCGCGCGGATCGACGCCAGCGTGACGGGCCGCGTCCAGGGCGTCGGCTTCCGCTGGTTCGTGCTCGACGCGGCGCGTCGGCTCGAGCTCCGGGGGTGGGTCGCCAACGCGTTCGACGGCTCGGTCCGCTGCGTCGCGGAGGGGCCCCGGGAGAACCTCGAGGCGCTCGTCGCGGAGATGGAGCGCGGCCCGTCGGGCGCCCGGGTCGACCGCGTCGTCCCGCGCTGGGGACGCGCCGCCGGCGGGCTCGGCAGCTTCGAGATCCGCTCGGGAGCGCACCCCGGCGACTGACCCGGGTCGCCCGTACCTTCGGGGGATGGCTGCGCGGCGAGGGGGCGGGCAACGCTTCGGCCATGCACCCGGACGCGTCGATCGCCGAGATCCTTCCGCGCGTCTATCGCCGCGTCCTCGACGCGGTCGAGACGCTGCAGCGGGGTGGCGGACGCACGGAGGCGACGCGCCTCCGCCGCACGGCCATCGCCGTCTACTCGGGCGCCTGGGACGCGAAGAGCCACCGGCGGCTCGAGGAGATCGCGACGCGGGCCGAGCTGGCCGCCCGGGAGCAGGAGCGCCGGAGCGGCCTGCGCGCCGCGTGAGAGCAGCCCGCAGTCGGCCTGCGTGGCCGCCGCGGCCTGCGCGACGGCCTGCGCGACGCGTGACCGCGGCAGGCGCCTGACACGCGGGGCGCGCGCGGCCTGAACGCGAGCACCTGCCCCGTCCGGCGCGCTGCGGCGCTACCCTTGCCGGGATGCCCGGCCCCGACGCGACCCCGCCCGACCCGACGCCCGCGACGCGCGGCGCGGCGCTGGCGACCGCGCTCGCCGCGCTCGACGCCCTTGCGGAGCTCGGCGAAACGATCGAGGACGAGTGGAGCTACGTCACGGCGCTGGCCGACGCCGGGCGCGCCCGGCTCCGGGCCGCCGCCGGCGCCGGTGTCGACGAGATCCTGCCGGCGGACCGCGTCGCGGCCATCGTCGCGGCCTCCGTCGAGGTGGCGCGGATCACCGATCCGCACCGGGCGATCGACTGGCTCTCCACGCTCCCCGCGATCGTCGAGCTGAACCTCGGCGGCGCGCCGACGGCCCCCGGGCCCGGACGCGGAGCCGTCGCCGGGCCCGGCCCCGCGGCGACTGGGGCCTGACGGCGTGCGCTTCCAGGACGCCGCGAAGGACGCCCGCGCGGTCGTCTACGCGGGGATCCAGGCAGATCCGCTGGTCGCGCGGCTGGCGGCGCTCGTGGCCGACGCCACGTACCCCCAGCGCCTCGTCGCCCGGGCCGTCATGAACGGGGAGTCCACGGACGCGGACACCTGGAGGGCCATCTTCCCCACCGTCTTGGGCCCCGACGCCCCCGAGCCCGATCGCGCGGAGGCGATCCTGGCGGCGAGCCTCGAGGTCGCCGAACGGGGCGAGCAGGCCCGCTCCCAGTACCGCGGCGCGTTCGTCGAGCAGCTGACCCAGGTCCTGGTCCGACGCCGCGTCGCGGCGGCGGGGCCACCGGCCGAAGCCACGGTCCGCCGCGAGCGCCGCGTCCTCTTCGACGGCGTCGCGGCGGAGATCCACCCGTACGACCTGACGGTGGAGCTCCCCGGGCGCGCGGAGGCGTGGGACTGCAAGTGGGGCGCGCGAGGGATCAACGCCGACGTCCTCAACCAGCTCGACGACGCGCGGCGCCACGCCGTGGACGAGGAGGCGGCCCTCCGCGTCGGCCTCGTCATCTTCGACCTGCGCACCAGCTGCGCCGTGCGCCTGGCCCAGCAGACGGCGCCCCGGCAGGGCACGGTCGTCGTGACCCTCGAGACGCTCGACGCCCTCGCGGGACACAAGCCGCGATGAGGGCGACCGGCCCCCCGGCCGCGAAGGCCCGATGAGCCCGCCCGACCCGGCGCTCCCGATGCGGCATGCGGCCGAGTACCGGGTGCGCTTCGACGAGGCAACCCCGCAGGGCCTGCTGCGCGGGTCGGCCCTCCTCGGCTACGTTCAGGACGCCGCCTGGCGCCACTCCGAGGCGATGGGGTTCCCGCGCCCCTGGTACCGCGAGAAGGGCGTCGCCTGGCTCGTGCGAGCGGTCGAGGCGCGCATCCTGGGCCCGATCGCCGACGGCGAGACGGTCACCGTCACCACCCGCCTGACGGGCTACCGCAAGGTCATGGCGCGCCGCGAGACCGACATCGTGGGGCCGGACGGCGAGCCCCGCGCCGTGGTGCTGATCGACTGGGCGATGACCGACGGCCGCGCGCCGGTCCGGATTCCCTCCGAGTTCGAGCAGGCGCCGATCGACGGCCCCGGGCCGTTCGCGCCG
This sequence comes from uncultured Chloroflexia bacterium, assembly GCA_963713285.1. Lineage (GTDB taxonomy): Bacteria > Chloroflexota > Limnocylindria > Limnocylindrales > CSP1-4 > CTSoil-043. The sequence continues at coordinate 202,693 of CAVQLA010000011.1, forward strand.
ATCCGGGTCGACCTCCCCCCGGCGCCGCCCGATGCGACGCGGCTCCGCTTCTCGCCGCGCCTGCGCGAGCTCGACCCGATGAACCACGCCAACAACAGCGTCTACCTCGACTGGCTCGAGGAGGCCGTGGCCGCTGCCGGCGGGGACGGCGAGGCCGCCATCGCCGCCCTCCCGCGAACGTGCCGCATGGAGTACCTGCGCCCGGCCGAGCCCGGCGCGGCCCTCGTCTCCGAGGCGTGGCGCAACGACGCGGGGTGGGCCTACCGCCTGGCCGACGCGGACGCCAGGGACCTGCTTCGCGGAACGCTGATCGCGGAGTAGCCGCGGCGCGGCCGGCGGAGCGGAGGGGTCGCGCGGCCGCGTGGCAGCCTGAATACGGGCCGAACGGCCCATCGTACGGGGACCGGAGGCCGGTACCGTGATCCGGCCCGAGCTGCCACCGAGGAGATCACGCGGATGAACCTCCTGAAATGGGCCGTGATCGTCGCCGCGTCGGTGGTCCTGGGCGTCGGCGTGGTCCAGTACCTCGTCTGCCCGCCCCTCGACATGGCCGTCTCCCTGCTGCTCTGCGTTGGCCTGGCGGTCGGTCTCGGCGTCCTTGTCGCCCTGGGGCTGCGCGGCCGGGCACGGCTCCTTGCCGTGGGTGTGATCTTCCTGGGCACGGCGGCCGGGTACCTGGTGGCCACGACCGTGTTCCTGGGCACCGAAGAGGAGCGAGATCTGCCCGCGCTCGCGGTCCCGGCGGCCGCGCAGCGCGACCACGCCGCGGTGATCTACTTCACACACGGGGAGCCGCAGGCGTACAGCGCGCTGCCGTGGCTCGAGACGTTCAGGGAGCTGGACGCGGACGGGGTCTCCTTCATCCCGACGCCCTTCCGGCCCTTCTTCTTCCTGAAGTTCCGCGAGGAGTACCTGAAGGTCGGCGGCAGCCCCCACAACTTCGTGCACCAGGACATGGCCGGCAGCCTGGAGGAGGCGTTCAGGGCCGAGGGCGACGGCGCGACCCGCTTCTACATGGCCTTCCTGGACTCGAACCCTCGCCCCGACGAGGCCGTGATCCGCGCCCTCAACGAGGGCGCGAGCGAGGTGGTCCTCGCCACGGTCTTCGTCACGGTCTCCAGTCACACGAAGGCCGGGCAGGACATGGTCGAGGAGCTCGGCCTGGAGCAGTACGGGGTGCCCGTCTGCTTCGCCGATCCGCTCTGGGACTCCGAGACTCTTCACGAGATGTTCGTGGCGCGCGCCAACGAGCACCTCGGCGAGACGCTCAAGTCCAAGGTCGGGGTGTTGCTCGTCGGCCACGGCCAGCCGGAGGACTGGGACAAGGTCTACCCGACCCAGACCGAGCAGGAGATCCTGTTCCGGCAGTCGATCACCGACCGGCTTGTGGCCGACGGGTACGCGAGGGAGAACATCTCGCTCGCCTGGATGGAGTTCAAGGAGCCGGAGATCGCCGAGGCCGTCGAGGGGCTCGTGGACCGCGGCATCGAGAAGCTCTTCGTGTTCGCCACCTCGATCAGCGCCTCCTCGCTGCACAGCCTCTACGACATCCCCGAGGCCGTGAAGGATGCCGGGCTTCCGGAGGGTGTCGAGATGGTCAACCTCGGGGCGTGGGACGACGACCCGATCGTGATCCGGGCGATCAAGGAGCGCGTGGATTCCTGTCGCTCGGCCACGCGGTAGCCGGGAACGCGGGCAGGAGGGCCGGAGGTGGACTGGCGGATCGCGGCCGCGGCCGCCCTCGTCGGGTACCTGCTCGGATCGATCTCCTTCGCCCGGCTCGCCGTCCGCCTGAGCGGCAAGGACGTCGACCTCGGCCACTGGGAAGTCCACCTGGCGAACGGCGAGGTCTGGACGAGCACCATCGTCAGCGCCACGAGCGTCCGGCTTGCCATCGGCGCGCGGTACGGCTGCCTCGTCTCGTTGCTCGACATCGCGAAGGTGACTATCCCGACGCTGGCCTTTCGGCTGCTCGCGCCGGACGAGCCGTACTTCTACATCGCCGCGGCGTTCGGCGTCGTCGGCCACGACTACCCGGTCTTCTACCGGTTCCGTGGCGGCCACGGGGAGTCGGCGCTGATCGGCGGCCTCCTGGCGATCGACCCGCTCGCCCTCGTCGCGACGACGATCCTCGGCTTCGGCATCGGGTTCCTCGCCGGCAGCATCCTCGTCGTCCGGTGGGCCGGCTTCATCCTCCTCGTGCCGTGGCTCTGGTTCTCGACCGGCGACCTGTGGGCGCTCGCCTACATCCTCGTCGTCCTCGCCCTGTACTTCGGGGCCAGCGCGCGCGACTTCGTGCAGTACCGCCGGATCGTGAAGCGCGGCGTGATGCCGACGAACGAGCAGATCGCCGCCGAGATCGGGATGGGCCGCGGCTTCGGGCGCGCGCTCGACCGGTACGGCCTGCTCCCCGCGCTCCTGCGGGCGATGCGCCGGTCGAAGCGGCCCCCGCAGGACGCGACCGACGGCACGCGCCCGGGCGATCCGCCATGACGCACGCTCACGGGGCCCGTGACGAAGGGTCGCGAGGTCCCGACACCAGCCGGAGCGATCCCGAGGCCATGCAGCGCGCCGCCCCGCTCGACGTCCCGTCGCCGGACCCCACCGGGGATGCCGCGGCGCGCGGAGATCCGGTCATCGACCTGCAGGACGTGGTCAAGGACTACTCGACCGGCGCCGGTGCGTTCCGCGCGCTCGCCGGCGTCACCCTCCGGGTCGAGCCGGGCGAGCTGGTGGCGATCCAGGGCCGCTCGGGGTGCGGCAAGTCCACGCTCCTGAACATGATCACCGGCATCGACCGGCCGACCGGGGGCGCCATCACGGTCGCCGACATGGACCTCCGCCGCGCCTCGGAGAACGAGCTTGCCCGCTGGCGGGGCCGCAACATCGGCGTGGTCTTCCAGTTCTTCCAGCTGATCCCGACGCTCACGGTCGCCGAGAACATCATGCTGCCGATGGACTTCGCCGGCCTCGGCTCGGCCCGCGACCGCCGGGCGCGCGCAGCCGAGCTGCTCGAGCTGGTCGAGATGACCGACCAGACGGACAAGCTCCCGCTCGCGACGTCGGGCGGGCAGCAGCAGCGGATCGCGATCGCCCGCGCGCTCGCCAACGACCCGCGGGTCGTCGTGGCCGACGAGCCGACCGGGAACCTCAATTCCACGACGGCCGCCGCGGTGTTCGCGCTGTTCGGGCGCCTGGCCGACGCGGGCCGGACCGTGGTCCTGGTCACCCACGACGCGGAGCTCGCGCGCCAGGCGAGAAGGGTCGTCCGCATGGCCGACGGCCGGATCGTCGACCACGAGACCCTCGTGGGCGCAGCCGCGGCCGGCGTCGGAGACGGTGTCGTGGCCCATGGGTAGCGTCCGCTGGCACAAGGTCCTGCGCGACTTCGGGGCCTACCGAGTCCGCACCGCCGCCGTCGTGGCCTCGATCGCCGTCGGCGTGATCGCGATCGGGACGCCGGCCGGCGCGTACGCGCTCCTCGCCGGCGGGTTCGCCGACGCGGCCGCCCAGGGACGGCCGGCGGCGTCCACCGTCTCGACGGCCACCGGCTTCCGCGGGGAGCTCGCCGACGCCGTCCGGCGGATGGAGGGCGTCGAGGAGGCGCAGGCACGCCAGGCGGTCTCCGCGTGGCTCGTCTCGGGGGCCGGCGCGGCGTCGGGGACGGCCGCCGGGGGCGGAGCGACGGAGATCCAGCTGGTCGCCCTGCAGGACGCCGACGACCAGCGGATCGATCGCGTGCTCCCGCGGTCGGGGAAGTTCCCGCCTCTGCGCGGCGAGATCGTGTTCGAGCGCTCGGCGCAGCGCCTCGTGGACGTGCGCGAGGGACAGCAGGTCGTCATCCGCACCGCGTCGGGCGAGGAGCATCCGCTCCGCGTCGCCGGCCTCGCCTACGAGCCCGGCGCGTCGCCGGCGTTCTACTTCGGCCGCCTCAACGCGTACGTCACCCAGGAGACCCTCGTCGACCTCGGCTGGCCCGACACGTACAACGAGCTCCGCATCCGGACGACCGCCGACGTCGCCGACATCGCGACGGTGCAGCGGATCACGGACGACGTCCGCCAGCGCCTCGAGAAGGCCGGCACCCCGGTCATGTCCGTGCGCGTGGCCACGCCGGGCCGCCACCCCGCCGAGGAGATCATCCAGGCCGTCTTCCTCGTGCTGGGCGCGATCGGCTTCCTCAGCCTGTTCGTCGCCGGCTTCCTCATCGTGAACACGATCAACGTCCTCATGGCCCAGCACATCCGGCAGATCGGGATCATGAAGGTGCTCGGCGGGCGGGCCCGCCAGATCATGGCGCTCTACCTGGCGCTCGTCGCCCTCTACGCGATCGTCGCGCTGTGCCTCGCGGTGCCGCTCGCGGCCCTCGCCTCGCTCGGCCTCGCCTCGCTCGCGGCGGGCCTCCTCAACGTGGACCTCGTACGGACCGTCGTGCCGGTCGAGGTCGTCGCGCTGGAGGTCGCGGCGGGCGTCGGGGTGCCGGTCCTGGCGGCGCTCTTCCCGATCCGGCGCGGGGTCCGGATCACGGTCCACGCCGCGCTCACCGACACGGGGCTCGACGAGCGGTTCGGGCGGGGCGCGCTGGACCGCCTCCTCACGCGCGTGCAGGGCCTGTCGCGGCCGCTCCTTCTCTCGATCCGGAGCACGTTCCGGCGCAAGGCCCGGCTCGTCCTGACCCTCGCCGCGCTCACGCTCGGCGGAGCGGTCTTCATGACGATCTTCAACGTCCGCGGCTCGCTGTTCGCGACGCTCGCCGACACCGCCCGCTACTTCGACTACGACGTGCAGGTTCAGCTGAGCGCGCCCGTCCGGGCGTCGATCGTCATCGCCGAGGCGACGCGCGTGCCGGGGACCGTCGCCGCCGAGCCGTGGCGCTTCGCGAGCGCGATCCGCCTGCGGCCGGACGGCACCGAGAGCCCGACCCTCGTGATGTTCGGGCTGCCGGCGGAGACCGACACGGTGCAGCCGATCGTCCGGGAGGGGCGCTGGCTCCTGCCGGGGGAGGGCAACGCGCTCGTCGCGACGGCCAACATCCGGCGCGACGACCCGGACCTGCAGGTCGGTGACGAGGTCACCCTCCGGATCGCCGGCCGGGATACGCGCTGGACCCTCGTGGGGCTCGTCCAGTCGCCGACGATGGTCCCGTTCCTCTACGTCGACACCGCCACGCTCGGGGAGATGACCGGTGGCCAGGACCGGGCCGGGATGCTGATGGTGAAGACCGGGAACCACGACGCGCCGTCGCAGGCCCAGGCCGCCGACGCCCTCCGCGGCCACCTCGAGGCCGTCGGGATCGGCGTCGCGGCGACGACGACGACGAGCGACGTCATGAACACGGTCTACATGGCCTTCGACACGCTGATCATCGTCGTGACCGCGATGGCCCTGCTGCTGGGTGCCGTCGGCGGCCTGGGGCTCACGGGCACGATGACGATGAACGTCGTCGAGCGCTCGCGGGAGATCGGGATCATCCGGGCGATCGGGGCGACCGACGCCGCGGTGCGCCGGATCTTCGTCGGCGAGGGCGTCGTGATCGGCCTCATCGCCTGGGCGATCGGCGTCGTCCTGTCGCTCCCGCTGAGCAAGCTGCTGTCCGACCAGCTGGGCGACGTGTTCGTCCAGCGGCCCCTGTCGTTCTCGCCGTCCATCGCGGGCCTCGGCCTGTGGCTCGCCATCGTCATCGTCCTCTCGGTGCTCGGCAGTCTCGCGCCGGCCTGGCGGGCCTCGCGCATCGCCGTCCGGGAGGTTCTCGGGTATGAGTGAGGAGGCACCGATGCGCCGCTGGGTCATCGGAGGCGTGGTCGTGGTCGTCGCGGTCGGGGCGCTCGCCGTGCTCGCCAGCGGGATGCTGCCCGGCGGCACCGGCTCCGCGGCCTCCCCGACGCCGCTGCCGCCCGTTCCCGCGTCGGACCGGGTCGTGGCCGAAGCCCGCGTGATCCCGAAGGCCCGCTCGGCAGTCACCGCGGCCGTGCCCGGCACGGTGAGCGGCGTCGACGTTGCCGAGGGAGAGCGGGTGGCGGTCGGAGCCGTGCTCCTGCAGCTCGACCCGACGTCGGCCCAGGCCGAGGTGGCGGGTGCGCAGGCCGCGCTCGATGGGGCGAAGGCGCGATCCACGCAGGCCGCGGCGGCGGTGCGGCAGGCGGCCGCCGAGGTCGACCGGGCGCGGGCGGTCGTCCAGTCCGCGGATGCCATCCGGGATCAGCTGCCCAGCGGTGCGTCGTCTGCCCGCAAGCGGGCCGCGAACGCCGACGTGAGCGCCGCGCAGGCGGGCTTCCGGGCTGCCCAGGCCGCGGAGGGCGGAGCGACCGCGGCAGCCAAGGGTGCCCAGGCGGACGAAGCGCGCGCCGCCGCGGTGCTCGACGCGGCGAAGGCGGCGGAGGCGCGCCTGACGATCACGGCGCCGATCTCGGGCACCGTCGCCGAGGTCGCGGTCGCCGTCGGCGACGTGGTGGCGGCCGGGCCGCCGCTCGTGCAGATCGCCGGCGACGACGGCTGGATCTTCGAGACCACCGACCTCACCCAGGACGAGGTCGTCGCGATCGGTCTGGAGAGCCCGGCGACGGTGACCGTCGACGGGCTCACGGGACCGGCGATCGAAGGCCGCGTCACCCGGGTCGACGCCATCGGCGAGGATCTCCAGGGCGACATGGTGTTCACGGTCGTGGTGGAGCCGACGGGCGACGTCCCCGACGGCCTGCGCTGGAACATGGTGGCGTCGGTCGAGATCGCGAGGGCGCCATGACCCGGGGATGGGCTGCCGCGCGCCTGCGCCCCGGGTCGCGGGGGAGCGGCGCGAGCGAGTCGCGCCGGACCGCGGTGGGGGCAGCGCTCATCCCTCTCGTGATCGTCGCGGCCGTGACCGGCTGCGGGTCGCCGTCGCCGTCGACGTCGTCGCTCGCGCCGACCGCGACGCCGGCGCCCACCGCGACACCGACCCCGTCGCCGTCGCCGGCGACTCCCTCGCCGACCGCCCAGCCCAGCCCGCCGGCCGGGACCGTCCTCGTCGACATCCCGGAGGGCGGCGTCCTGCTCCCCGTCCCGGCGGGCTGGGTGCAGGTCCCGGCCGGCGACCTCGCGGACCCGGCTCGCCGGGCGGAGCTGGCCGCCCAGTACCCCGGGTCGGGCACGCTCCTCGAGCAGACCGACCGGCTGGACGGCCGGGCGACCCCGGTGTTCCTCGCCGTGGACCCGTCGGCTGCCGACCGCGATGAGCCGCTGGCCGCCAACCTCAGCGTCCTCGCGACCCAGCCGTCGGTCGGCGGAGCGCTGCTCGACATCGCGGCGAGCTTCATCGGGGACGGCATGGCCGAGACGCTCGGGGCGACGGCACCGCCCGTCCGCGAGCGGGTCGCGATCGCCGCCGGCGACGCGGTCCGGATCCGGATGCAGGTGCCGCCCCGGGACGGTCACGAGATCCTTGCCACGGCCTGGGTCATCGGCGCCCCGGGCGGCACGCTGCTGATCACGCTGCTGGGTCCCGAGGCCGCCCTCGGCGGCCTCGACCCCGACGTCCTCGCGGCGGCGATCGTGCCGACCACGACCCAGGCCCCCTGATCTCGTGCTGATGATGCGTCTCCGTCGCGCCACACGCGGCGTGGGCCCATGGGGGCCGGGCCCGTGGCCCGTGCGACCCGACACCTCGGCTCCCGCGCCGCTCCTCGCGCTTCGCTCGCGCGGCCGTCCGGCCGATCGCAGCCGCGTCGGGGCGAAGGCGGCCTCGCTCGCCTGGCTGGCGGGCCGGGGCGTGCCGGTACCGGCGGCGGTCGTCGTGCCGGTGGAGGTCGCGGCGCAGGTGGCCGCCGGCGACGCGCGCGCCACGGAGCTGCTCGCCGCTGCGCTGGGCAGCTGGCTCGACCCGGCCAGGACGTACGCGGTCCGGTCGTCGGCAGACGGCCAGGATGGGGATCTCCGGTCGTTCGCAGGGCAGCTCGAGACGCGGCTCGCCGTGCCGGCCGCCGGCGTGGCCGACGCCGTCCGGGCGGTCGCCCAGCCGGACGCGGAGCGGCTCGCTGCGTACGCCGCCCGCGCCGGAGCTCCTGTGCCCCTGCGCATCGGCGTCGTGGTCCAGGAGATGGTGGAGGCCCGGTGCGCGGGCATCGCCTTCAGCCGTAACCCGCTGACGGGCCTCGACGAGGTGGTCGTCGAGGCCCTGCCCTCGCGGGGCGACGCCCTTGCCGGCGAGGGCGCGACGCCCGATCGCTGGATCCGACGCTGGGGCGCGTTCACGGAGGAGCCCGCCAGCCCGCGCGTCCCCGGCTCGGTGGCCGAGGCGGTCGCACGCGAGACCGCTCGGCTGGCGCGCGCCTACGGGCAGCCGGTGGACCTCGAGTGGGCCCATGACGGCACCACGACGTGGTGGTTGCAGGCGCGGCCGATCACCGGCCTCGACGGCGTCCACGTCTACTCCAACCGGATGGCCCGCGACATGCTTCCGGGGGTCATCACGCCGCTCGTCTGGTCGGTGAACGTGCCCCTCGTGAACTCCGCCTGGATCGGCCTCCTCGAGGAGATGGTGGGACCGCTCGACATCCGGCCCGAGGACCTGGCCCGCTCCTTTGGCTACCACGCGTACTTCGACATGACGACGCTGGGCTCGGTGCTGGAGACGATCGGGATGCCGCGCGACAGCATCGAGCTGCTGCTCGGCCTGCCCAAGGGCCCGGAGGCCCCCCGCTTCCGGGGGAGCCGCTCGACGCTCCGGCACCTGCCGCGGGTGGTCGCCACGGCGCAGCGCACGCTCCACCGCGGGCGCTGGGCACGGGTCGAGGTCCGCGAGATGCAGGCGCGGTACGAGGAGCTGGCCGCGATCGATCCGACGAGCCTCGACGAGCCCGCCCTGCTCGGGCGCATCGATGCGATCGGCGTCCTCGCGCGCCGGGCCGCGTACGCGAACATCGTGATCCCCATGGTCATGCTCGCGTACGACCGCGCCCTGGGGTCGCAGCTCCGCGCCGCGGGCGTGGACCCGGCGTCCGTCGATCCGGCGGCCGCACGCGGCGATCGGGAGGGCTGGGAGCCGAACCCGGCGCTCGACCGGCTGCGCGCGCTGGCCGGAGCCCTGCCGGACGACGCCCGCATCGACCTCGCCGCGCGGCGCGCGCAGGCCCTCGAGGGGCGCGCGGAGCTGGCCGGGCTGCGGGCTGCGCTGGACGTCTTCATCGCACGGTTCGGGCACCTGTCCGAGACCAGCAACGACTTCTCGAAGCCGTCGTGGCGCGAGGACCGCGACGCGGTCGTGGGGCTCGTGCTGGCGCACCCGGCCCGGGTGGCGGCCATCGAGCCGCCGCGCCTGGAGGCGCTGGAAGCACGGGTTCCTCCCGTGCGCCGGCCGGCCCTGCGCCTGCTCTGGCGCCGCAGCGGGGCGTTCCGGGTGTACCGGGAGGCGGTTGGTGCCACCTGGGCCCGGAGCTACGGCCTGTTCCGGGGCACGTTCCTCGCTCTCGGGGCTCGGCTCGTGCAGCGCGGGCTCCTCGACCAGCCGGACGACGTGTTCTTCCTGGCGCTCGACGAGATCCGGGCGCTCGCGGCAGCTGCGGGTCCCGGGGACGACCCGCCGGCCGGCCTGCCGGGCGGCGAGGCCCGCGACCTCGTGGCCCGGCGTCGCATCGAGGTCGCGGAGGCGGCCGAGCTGGTCGTCCCGGAGGTCGTCTACGGGGACGCGTTCGTCCCGCACCGTCGCGGCGAGCAGGCACGGGCGACGCTCACCGGGATCCCCACGTCGCGCGGCGTGGTCCGGGGTCCTGCGCGCGTCATCCGTGGCGCCGCGGACTTCGCCCGCGTCACCCCCGGCGACGTCATCGTGATCCCGTTCTCCGACGTGGCCTGGACGCCGCTGTTCGCCCGGGCCGCCGGTGTGGTGGCGGAATCCGGCGGCATCCTGTCCCACTCGACGATCGTGGCCCGCGAGTACGGCATCCCCTGCGTCGTCTCCGTGTCCGACGCGTGCAGCGAGATCCCGGACGGGGCGACGATCGTCGTGGACGGGACGGCGGGCTCGGTCGTCGTCGTGCACGACGGCTGGGCTGAGGCCGACGCCAGCGCGGCGCCGCCCGCGGGAGGCGTGACCTGAGATGACGGGCGACGACCCGCCCGTCGCGCTCTCGACCCCACCGCCGGGTGTCGGCGGCGTTCGTGGCGTGGACCGCCCCGGGGCTGTCGCGTGGATCCTCGCCTCGCCCGAGCCGGCGGCGCGCTGGATCGCCCACGCTCATCTGCTGGACGGCGGCCAGCACGACACGCTCGCCGAAGTGGAGCGCGCGGAGGTGCTCGCCGAGCCGGCGACCCGTCGGCTGATCGACCGACTCCCCGCCTGGGAGGTGGACGCCGCGCTGTCCGGCCACCAGAGCCCGGCCTTCGCGCCGAACCTGCTCACCCTCCTCGCGGACATGGGGGTGCGCGGTGGCGACGACGAGCGGGTCGAGTCTTCCCTCGACGCCATGCTCTCGCACCAGCTCCCGGACGGGCGGTTCGCCGCGTTCGGGAGGAGCCGCGGCGCGCCGGATGCGGCGTGGGGTTCGCTGCTGTGCGACACCCACGCGATCACGGAGGTGCTGCTGCGCTTCGGTCGCGGGGCCGATCCTCGCGTCGCTCGGGCGTTGGAGGCGATGACGGACGACCTGTCCGCCACGGCGCAGGGCCGCGCCTGGCCGTGTCGCCCGGACCCGGTGAGCGGGTTCCGTGGGCCCGGCCGCGCGGGCGATGTCTGTCCGCAGGCGACGCTCGAGGCGTTGCGGGCGTGGTCGCACGTCCCGGCCTCGCAGCGCCCTGCCGAGCTGCACGACGTGGCCCGCGTCTCCCTGCGTGCCTGGCGGATGCGAGCCGACGAGAAGCCGTACCTGTTCGGTCACGGCTACCAGTTCAAGGTCGTGAAGTGGCCGACCACCTGGTACGACATCCACGGCGTCCTCGACACCCTGGGCCGGTACCCGACGCTGTGGCGTGGATCCGACGCCGATCCCGACGACCGTCGTGCGCTCGCCGAGCTCACGGCCTGTCTCGTCGCGTACAACGTCGCAGCCGACGGAACCGTCACCCCCCAGTCGTGCTACCGGGGGTTCGAGGACTACTCGTTCGGGCAGAAGAAGCGGCCCTCCCCCTTCGCCACCGCCCGGCTTCACCAGGTTCTCCGCCGGCTCGACGACCTCGCCGACGAGGCAGCCGACGTGGACGTCGCGGCGCTCACCAGCTCCAGGGGCGGCACGGGCACGGCCCGCCCACCCAGGCACCGGCGCTGACCGACCCGCGCGCCCGAGCGGCCACCGTTGCCCCGGGGACCTCCTCGCCGGCGTCGGTCCGCCGGTCTCCGGCGAGGAACAGCCCGATCGGCCCGCGGCTATCCTTCACCGGAACGCGGGGGACGCCCCCAGCCGCCTCCGCCACCCGGGATGCCTCCGCAGCCCGAAGGCCGCGACGCCCATCGCCGGCACCCGCCGACGACCTCCGGAGACTTGGATGACGGACTCCAGACCCATCGCCAGCGTGGTCCTGGTCAAGCAGGTGCCCGACACGCACCACATCACCGGCGACGTGATGACCAGGGACGGCACGATGAACCGCAACGCGCTGCCGGCCATCTTCAACCCGGAAGACCTGAACGCCCTCGAGATGGCCCTCCAGATCAGGGAGCGTCACGGCGGGACGGTCACCGTGATCACCATGGGCCCACCCAACGCGGCCAACATCCTGCGCGAATCGCTCTGGCGCGGGGCGGACAAGGTCGTCCTGCTGACCGATCGCCGGTTCGCCGGAGCCGACACCCTGGCCACCTCCTTCGCCCTCCAGAAGGCGATCGAGAAGATCGGCCACTACGACCTGGTCCTGGCCGGCCGCCAGGCGATCGACGGCGACACGGCCCAGGTGGGACCGCAGACGGCAGAGAAGCTGGGCATCCCGCAGATCACCTACGCGGAATCCGTCCTCGAGATCGCCGACGGCCGGATCACCGCCGAGCGTGCCCTCGACGCCGGCTCGGAGGTCGTCCGCTGCCAGATGCCGTGCCTGCTGACCGTCGTGGGCTCGGCCAACACGCCCCGCCCGCCCTCGGTCCGCCGGCAGATCGCGCGCAAGCTGGCCGCGACCGCCGGCGAGTACGCCGATCTCCAGGCGCGGTGGCCCGAGTTCGAGACCCAGGCGGCGCTGGAGGAGCACGTGCGCGCCCGCGACCTCGAGATCCCGGTCTGGACGGCTGACGACATCGGGGTCACCGCCGAGAGCATCGGCCTTGCCGGCTCGCCGACCCAGGTCCACAAGGTCAACTTCGTGGTCCTGGAGAGCACCGAGAGCAAGACGGTCCCGCCCACGTCCGAGGCCATCGCCGCCATGGTGGCGGAGCTGGTCCACGAGTACATCGTCGGGTAGGCGGCCATGAGCGAGCAGACGAACATGACCGAGTCGAAGAGCATCTGGGTCTTCATCGAGCACACCGACGGCCGGATCGCCGACGTCAGCCTGGAGCTGACCGGCAGGGCCCGTGAGCTGGCCGGCCAGCTGGGCTACGAGGTGGTGGGCCTGCTGTGCGGGCACGCCGTGGAGGAGCTGGCCCGGGAGGTCATCCGCCACGGCGCCGACCGCGTCCTGCTGGCCGACCACCCGGAGCTGGCCCAGTACCGCACCCTCCCCTACGCCCGCGTGGCGATCAGCGAGGCGCGCAGGCGCCGGCCGGAGATCTTCCTGGTCGGCGGCACGCCCAACGGCCGGGACTTCGCGCCGCGCGTCGCCAGCGCCCTGCGCTGCGGCCTGACCGCCGACTGCACGGACCTGCAGATCGGCGACTACTACGTCAAGCGCGAGGACAGGACCTACACCAACCTCCTGTACCAGATCCGGCCGGCCTTCGGCGGGAACCTGGTCGCCACGATCGTCAACCCGCGCACGCGGCCCCAGATGGCGACGGTCCGCGAGGGGGTCATGCACATGCCCGCCGCGGAACCCGGCCGGACCGGGGTCGTGGAGGCCGTCGCGCCCGAGTTCGAGCCGGGCGACTTCGCCCTCGAGGTGCTGAGCCGGCAGGTCCGCCACTCCACCGTGAAGCTCAAGGACGCGGCCGTGATCGTGTCCGGCGGCGCGGGCGTCTCCGACGCCGCCGAGTTCGCCCTGTTGCGCGACCTGGCCAACCAGCTCGGCGGCGAGGTCGGCGCCTCGCGCGCCGCCGTCGACGCGGGGTTGGTCGGTCGCGAGTACCAGGTGGGCCAGACCGGGACCACGGTCAGGCCCCGCCTCTACATCGCCGCCGGCATCTCGGGCGCCATCCAGCACCGGGCCGGCATGGACCAGTCGTCCAAGATCATCGCCATCAACACCGACCCCGACGCGCCGATGTTCCAGATCGCGCACTACCGCATCGTCGGCGAGGTCGGGGAGGTCGTGCCCATGATCATCAAGGCCCTGCGCGAGCGCTCCGCGGACCAGCCCGTGGATCAGCCCACGGACCAGCGAGAAGCCGAATGAGCGAGAACTTCTTCCTCGACAACCCGGACCTGCAGTTCCGCCTGGAGCAGCTCGACCTGCGCGAGGTGCTGGAGCTCAAGGAGAAGGGCTACTCCGAGTCGGACGTCTACCCCACGGCCCCGCGCAACTACGCCGACGCCAAGGACAGCTACCGCATCGTGCTCGACGTCCTGGGCGAGGTCTGCGGCGAGCGCGTGGCGCCCCGGGCCGCCGAGGCGGACGAGGAGGGCGCCCACTACGAGAGCGGCGAGGTCACCTACGCCGCGGCCACCCTGGACGCCATCGAGGCCCTGCGGCAGGCGGAGCTCTTCGGGGCCATGCTGTCACGCGAGTACGGCGGCCTGAACCTGCCCGAGTCCGTCTACCAGATGATGGTCGAGATCGTGGCCCGGGCCGAGAGCGGCCTGATGACCGTGTACGGCCTGCAGGAGATCGCCTCGCTGCTGGAGGAGATCGGCGATCCGGAGACCAAGGCCCGGGTCCTGCCCCGCTTCGCGCGCGGCGAGGTCTCCGGGGCGATGGTCCTGACGGAGGCCGACGCCGGCTCCGACCTGGGCGCCGTGGGGACGCGGGCGACCCTGGACGAGGCCACCGGCCAGTGGCACCTCAACGGCGTCAAGCGCTTCATCACCAACGGGTTGGCGGACGTGTCGCTGGTCCTGGCCCGCAGCGAGGAAGGCTCCACCGACGCCCGTGGCCTCTCCATGTTCCTGGTCGAGCGCGACGACACGGTCAAGATCCGGCGCATCGAGAACAAGATGGGGATCCACGCGTCGCCGACGTGCGAGATCCAGTACAGCAACACCCCGGCCATCCTGCTCGGCAAGCGCCGCTTCGGGCTCATGCGCTACGCCATGAACCTGATGAACGGCGCCCGCCTGGCCGTGGCCGCGCAGGCCCTCGGCATCGCGGAAGCCGCCTACCGGGAGGCCGACAAGTACTCCCGCGCGCGGATCCAGTTCGGCAAGCCGATCCGGAACCTGCCGGCCGTGGGCCGGCTGCTGCTCGCGATGCGGGCAGACCTGGAGGCCACCCGGGCCCTTCTGGCCGAGACGGGGCGCTGGGTCGACCTGTGGAAAGTCCACGAGCGAGCCCTCGAAGAGGGCGGCTCGGACACGGACCCCGCGATCCGCGCCCGCCACAAGCAGGCCCAGGCGCTGTCCGAGACCCTGACCCCGATGGTGAAGTACTGCGCCACCGAGATGGGCAACCGGGTCTGCTACCAGGCCATGCAGGTCCACGGCGGCGCGGGCTACATGCGCGAATTCAACATCGAGCGCCTCTTCCGGGACGTCCGCATCACCAACATCTACGAGGGCACGAGCCAGCTGCAGGTGGTCGCGGCCATCGGCAAGCTCCTCAACCGGTCGCTCGATCCGCTGCTCGCCGAGTGGCAGGCCGCCGAGTACCCCTCGGACATGGCCGCCGAGAAGGCCCTCCTGGTCGAGCTGACCGGTCTCCTGGACCGGGCCGTGGGCGAGCTGAAGGCGGTACCCGAGCGCGACCGCGTGGACTACTACGCCGTCGACCTGGTCGAGATGGCGATCTGGGTCGTCGGCGGCTGGCTGATGCTCCGCGACACCTCGGCCGCGGAGGACAAGAAGCCGATCGCCCGGGCCTACGTGGCGTCGATCACCCCCAGGGTCCGGGCCGCGGCCGAGGTGGTCCTCGCGGCCAACCCGGTCCCGCTCGAGGCGATCGGCGTCCTGCTGCCGTAGGGGGCGGCGCGCCGCGCCGCCGCGAGGCGAGGCCGGCGGGGTTCGCACGAGAGACCCCGACTCGTCGCCGCGCCCGGCGCACGTGCCGCATGATGGTCGGACACACCAGCCTGGAGCCCCGGTGGACATCCTCTCGGCCGCGATCATCGCCTTCGCTGTCATCGAGACGCTTAACATCGGCATGCTCTACTTCCGTCCGGGCTCGCGGATCGGGAACGGGATCGGCGTCTTCAACGCCTACCCGAAGGCGGAAGCGGACCCGGAAACGGGCGAGCTCGTCCGCTACCTGGTCAACTGGGTGGCGGGCACCAAGCTCATCTTCGTGGCGCTCCTGGTCGTCATCCTCGTCACGGGCAGCGAAGCCACGAAGACGTATGCGGTCGTCGCCCTGATTCTCTCGATCCTCTCGTTCTTCTGGCGCCTGTTCCCGGCCATCTCGCGGCTCGACAAGGACCACCAGATCACCCCGAGGGGGTATTCGAGAACGCTGGGGCTGATGATCGCCTGCTTCGTCGGCGGGTTGGCCGCGGCGTTGGTGGTGTCGATCGCCGTCAGCTCCGGCGCCTGACCAGGCCACGCCGGGCTGAACCTGCACCCGGCGGCGACGAGCGGCAGCACGACCCCGGCCGGGATCGCGATCGGGCGGTGCCAGGCTCAGGCCGCCCGGCCGGTGGCCTTCGCATCCTCGGCGTTGCGCAGGCGGAGGCAGTCCTCGACGCGCAGCCAGCGGAACAGGCGCCGGTCCGAGGCAGGGAACCGGTCCGCCACGGTGGCCACCGCGATCAGCTCCGGCCGGTCTACGCGGTACGCGGCCCCCTCGTGGACGAGCGTCGCCGTCCCGGCCGCGAGGACGTTGCGCAGCCACTGCGCGCGCGAGCCGTACGGCAGGGCGACGAGGAACGCGTCCCCGTCCGCGATCGCGCCGACCGGCGTCGCGTACGCGGCCCCGGAGATGCGCCCACGGTGCCGGATGATCGAGGCGTAGGCCCCGGGCGTGCCCGCGGAGCGCATCTGCATCGGGTTCATGACCTTCTTGCTCATCCAGATGATCGGTCCGAGGACGAGCCCGGACTTGGCCCGCCAGCCCACCACGAACGCGGTGGCGAGGACGGCGAACCCGAGGACGACGGCCCCGAGGAGGGCCAGGAGCTGTGGCATCGTTGAAGTCTCCCTGCTGTGCTGCTACACTGTAAGCCTACGGCGTAAGCCAGAGTACGACTACACCGTAAGCCTGTCAAGCCCTCCTGGGAGCCTCCCGATGCCGAAGTCGCCCGCACCAGCCGGAGAGAACGCCCCGCCCCGGGTCCCGCTGAGCCGGGAGCGGATCCTTGATGCCGCCCTGGCGCTGGCGGACGAGGGCGGCGTGGAGGCCGTCTCCATGCGCCGGCTGGGCGAGGTCCTGGGCGTCGAGGCGATGTCGCTCTACAAGCACGTCGCGGACAAGGAGGCGATCCTCGACGGCATCGCCGACCTGGTCATGGACGAGGTCGAGGTGCCCTCGCCGAACCTCGACTGGCGGACGTCGGTCCGGCGGAGCGCGATCTCGGCGCACGAGGCCCTCCGCCGCCACCCCTGGGCGGGCCTCGTCCTCGAGTCGCGTCTCAACCCCGGGCCCGCGCGGCTCCGCTACCTCGACGCGGTCGTCGGCGTTCTCCGGGGCGCCGGCTTCGACACCGCGACGGTCGCCCGGGCCTTCATGGCGCTCGACAGCCACACCTACGGCTTCACGATGCAGGAGCTCGCGCTGCCGTTCGACGCGGCCAGCGGCCCGCCTGTCGCGGAGGAGATGGCGGCGCGCGTCTTCGAGGACGGCTATCCGAATCTCGCGGCGATGGCCGAGCTGATGATGTCGGGCGCGCAGCTGCTGGACTTCGAGTTCGGGCTGGACCTCCTGCTCGACGGCCTGGAGCGTCTCCGCCCGGCGGGTTGAGATAGCCGGTTCTGCGGTACAACCGGCCTCACCTACGGGATGAGCTCGATCTCCGCTCCGAGCGCTTCGTAGACGGGTCGGGCCCGGGCGTCCCCAGAGACGACCGGAAGGCGGTGCTGCCGGGCGGCCGCAGCGACGAGGGCATCGTAGACGGCACCGCCCGAGATCCCCAGCCGAGCGAGCTCCCCGCCGAGGTCGGCCGCCTCCGCCTCGCCGAGAAACCCGGACGCCGGGAAGTTGCGAGCCATCACGCGGAGAGCATCGGCGGGCGAACGACGCAGGCCGGCCGGCAGCCTGGTCAGGACCGAGTACGTCTCGAACCAGGCGTGCCCGGCCAGGCCCAGCCGGCGGCCCTCGACCGCGTCGAGCGTCGCGATGTGGGCCTCGTGGTCCTCGACGATGAGCGCGACGGCCGCGCTCGTGTCGAGCAGCGCGATCGGGCGGTGATCAGCGTCCGTGTCGATCGGCATCGATCAGCTCGCGGACCAGCGTGTCGTCGATGGGCGTCCCGGTCCTCGGAATGAACAGCAAGCCGCCGTCCTCTCGAAGCTCTGTGCCGGCAACGGGTTCGATGCGGATCGCGGCGCCGTCGAGCACGATCTCGACCTGGCCACCACCGGCGAGACCGACCCGATCGCGCATGGAGCGCGGGATGACCAAGCGCCCGGCCCTATCGATGGTAGTCTTCATGGCTCACACGATACCACGACCGTGGGAGGCTGCCGGGCGGGTCAGCCCGCAGGACGGAGCCCGGGTCGGGCACCTCGGGGTCCGCCGATGCAGCTCCAGCCGGAGAGACGCCCCGCCCCGAGTCCCGTTGAGCCGAACGGGCGCAGCCTGCTTCGGTTGCACGAAGTTGATCGTGCGCCGGTCAGCCAGGGCCTCGCAGCCACCGGCGGATCAAGTCCGAGGCCCAGGCGTAGTGACTCGACGTCGCCGAGACGGCGTAGGAACCCACCGAGGTGGAGCCGGTCCAGCGGTACCGCTTCTTGGCGAACAGGCCTTCGTCGGAGTATCCGGACAGCACGGTCATGATCCGGGCGTGCGAGTCCCGAAGCCGTCCGCACACCTCATCCCACGGGTCACCGGCGGTGTCGGCGTGGATCCGCGCATTGAGGGCAGGGGTCTGGGCCCAGGTGAATCCCTCGGCCGGCATCGGGGTCGGCTCTCCCCGGGCCCCGGCCTGCTCCCAGCGCAGCCACATGCGGTGCCAGGCGTCGAGGTGGGCGAGGATGTCCTTCACCGACCACGAGTCGCACGCACCCGGCGTCTCACGGTCGGAGGGCGACACGGCATCGACCATGTCCCACAGCCGCTCGAACTCCTGCTCGGCCGCCGCCATCAGCTCGGGCTTGGATGTTGGGCGTCCCATGGGCTGGAGCATAGCCCGGGGCTGAGCAGGTCGCCGGCCAACGCGGTGGCGGCGGCCAGCTCGTGGGATCGCGCCTCGTCCGCAGCCGCCACGCCGTCGGCGACGTCCACGACCCCAGACCACGTTCGGGCTCGTGGCACGTTCGAAGGAGCGCCTCTCGCCGGCGGATCGGGCAGCGTCGGCGCGTGCTCGCTGGCGCCTGCGAATACGACGATGCATGCTGTTGGCACAGCCACCTGCCTCGACCCAGCCCGACCCTTCCCGTGAAGACATGAACCGTCGCGACTTCCTGAAGACCGGCAGTCTCGCCCTTGCCTCGGCGATCCTCCTGGGCTGCCGGGCGGCGGACCCGACACCGACCGCGGTCGTTCGCCCAACCCGTCGCCCCACGCCGCCCGCGGCCCAGCCCAAACCCGTTCTCGTTGTCGGCGCGGGCATCGCCGGGCTGGCCGCTGCGCGCGAGCTGCACCGACAGGGTCGCGACGTGCTGGTCATCGAAGCCCGCGATCGGATCGGCGGGCGCATCTGGACGGATACCGCCTGGAGCGACTGCCCGCTGGACCTGGGCGCGTCGTGGATCCATGGCGTCACCGGCAACCCCATCACCGAGCTCGCTGCCCAGTCCGGGGCGCGCACCGTGATGACCGACTACGACAACGCCATCATCTACGGCACCGCGGGGAGGCCGCTGGAACGATCGGCCGAGCGCCGCCTCGAACGACTGGCGGACGACATCGCACGCGTGCTGCGCAAGGCGCAGGACGGAGATCGCGACCAGGCAGTGCAGGCTGCGGTAGAGGCCGGCCTGCCGTGGAGCGCCCTCTCGCCGGCGGAACGGATCGAGGCACGATTCGTTCTCAACTCCACGCTCGAACAGGAGTACGCGGGCAGCACTTCCGAGCTCTCCACGTACTGGTTCGACGCCGACGGTGGCTTCGGGGGCGGCGATGTGCTCCTTCCGGACGGCTACGGGCAGATCGTGGACGACCTCGCGGCAGGCATCCCCCGGGCCCTCGGGCAGACCGTGCGCGAGGTGCGGGTGCAAGGGGAGGAAGTGACGGTCGCCACCGATGCGGACACGTACACCGGGACGCATGCCATCGTCACCCTGCCGCTCGGCGTCCTGAAGACCGGCAAGGTGGCGTTCTCGCCGTCCTTGCCCGCCCCCACGCAGCGCGCCATCGACGCGCTGGGGATGGGCGTGCTGAACAAGTGCTATCTGCGCTTCCCGGCCGTCTTCTGGCCCGCGGTGGACTGGCTGGAATACGTACCCCGTCAGAACGGGCACTGGGTCGAGTGGCTCAGCCTGGCGCGACCAGCGCAGCAGCCCGTGTTGCTGGGCTTCAACGCCGCGGACTTCGGCCGCGAGATCGAGGCATGGTCGGACGAGCAGATCGTCGCCGACGCCCTGCGGACGCTTCGTGTCCTCTTCGGCCGCCAGGTCCCCGATCCCGTCGGCTTCCGGGTCACGCGCTGGGCGTCCGATCCCTTCGCCCGTGGCTCCTACTCGTTCAACGCCCTCGGCTCCACCCCCGACATGCGCGACGAGCTGGCGCGCAGCATCGCCGGTCACTTGCACCTCGCGGGCGAAGCCACACACCGCGAATACTTCGGCACCGTGCACGGTGCCTACCTGTCGGGACTGCGTGCAGCCCAGGACATCCTGCGGCCATGAGCCGGTTCTCCGGACGCCACCCGATGCTCCCGGCCTCTCGTCCGGAGCGGGCAGGCGGAGTGACGGCAGGGCAGGCGTGCCAGGACGGGATGGCGGACGTCGTCGAGCCCGATCGCCGCTACTGGCGCACAAGCGACGAGACCCGGCAGATGGCCGCGGTCTCGAGCGACCGGGTGACGCATGTGTCGCCGATGTCGCGACTCGTGACAATGGCGCGCCCGACAGGTGTCGGGCGCGCGTTAGCAACCTACGAGATCCCGATCGAGGGCCGCGATGAATGGGTCGCGGCGGCCAAACGCCCGGCATGAGAGCGCGTACTCCGGCCAGTCGGGGCTCTGCAGGCCGCGCCACAGATCGCGAGCTCGACGTCGTGGAGGCGGTCCTGGTCGCCGGGTCGGAGAAGGCCGCCGCCCACCGGCTTGGTCTGTCGCACTCGACCGTGAAGCACCACCTGGCGAACGCGCGGTTCAAGGTCGGCGCGGAGACGACGGCACAGCTCGTGTGGATCCTGGCGCCGCGGCTGCCGGAGCCCGAGCCTGACGGCCTGGCTCAATCGGACGAATAGCGTCCGCCCGACGAGGTCGTGGGGCATGCCGCGATCTATCATCAACGAGCGCCCGCACGCCAGCCCACGTCAGGCAGGAGACCCATGTCCACGTCCGCGAACGGTCTGCCCACCCTCGCACATCTCGGTGGCACGCAGGCGCTCACGACCGCGCCCATCGTGGGCACGCCTTCGACTCCGTATCCGGACGTCTACGTGCCGGGAGCCGAGGCGCTCGCGGCCGGCGAGATCCGAGTGACCGTCCTCGGCAGCGGCGATCCGTTCATCAAGCGGAGCCAGGCATCCGGCTCTTTGCTGATCGAGGTCGGCAACCCCGAGAAGGACCTCTTCTTCTTCGATCTGGGCTCGGGTGCGCTGGCGAACTTCTCATCGATGCTCCTGCCTGTCGAGTCCACAACGAAGGTCTTCCTCTCGCACTTGCACGCGGACCACATCGGCGACATCCCCGGCCTGTTGGGCAGCTTTGCCAAGAACGGGCGAGTGGACCCGGTCGAGATCTGGGGCGGCGGCAATGAGGACCCGGAGCTGGGGCTCGGCGCGTTCGTCCGGTACATGCTCAAGGCGATGGCCTGGGATACGGCCTCCGTCCGTGGAGTTCGTCCGATGAGCGGGTTCCAGGCTGTCGCACATGAGTTCCCGTACGACCAGCCCGAGACGATCTACGAGCGAGCCGGGGTCACGATCGCGAGCTTCCCCGCGATCCACGGCCTCAGCGGTGCCGTCGGTTACGCGCTCGAGTACGCAGGGCGCAAGGTCGTCTTCTCCGGCGACACCCGCCCCTGCCGCTACGTCGTCGAGGCGGCGACCGGCGCCGATCTGCTGATCCACGAGTGCTTCCAATCCCCGGCCGTCGCGGCGGCTGCCTTCGGGCTGCCGTTGCCGACCGTGGAGGCCTTCCTGAAGGCCGCTCACACCATCCCCGACCAGATGGGACGCATCCTCGACATGACCAAGCCGCGGATGGGTGCGCTGTGGCACATGGACGTGAGCCCAGGTGCCGACGCCGTCTTCGCCGAAATCGGCCAGCACTACGATGGCCCGGTGGTCGCGACCCAGGACCTCACCGTGTTCAACGTGACCGCAGACGCGGTCGTCGCGCGCCAGGCCCAGGTCAACGATGCCCCGCATCCCGTCCACGGTCCGTCCAGGAGCCAGCCACAGGTCGAACCGATGGCGGCACCGCCTGCGTGGTGGACGGACGCCGCACTCGAGCTCTGAGCCGCGAGGTCCCCGCGAACTCGCGATGAACATCAGCCGGTTCGTGCCCATTCTCACCTGGCTGCCCCGCTATGACCGCGCGTGGTTCAGGTTCGACGCGATCGCGGGCCTGACGCTGTGGGGGCTCGTCGTCCCCGAGGGGATGGCGTACGCCGGGATCGCGGGTCTGCCGCCGCAGGCCGGCCTATACACGCTGGTCGTCTCGCTCCTCGTGTACGCGCTGTTCGGGACGTCGCGCCACCTCAGCGTTGGGGGCACCTCGGCGACCGCGGCGCTGCTGGCGTCTTCGGTCGCGGCGGCACTCGTCGCCTCGGCGTTCGCCACCGCGTCCGATCCGCAGTCCTACCAGGCGTACGCGGCGGCCTTCGTGCTGATCACCGGGCTCGTGTTCCTCATCGCAGCCGTCGCGCGCTTGGGCTTCATCACCCAGTTCCTGTCCAAGCCGGTGATGGACGGGTTCGTCGTGGGTCTGGCGGCGTTCGTGGCGGTCGGACAGCTCAACAAACTGTTGGGCGTCGAGAAGCCGGAGGGGAACACGGTCGAGAAGCTCGTCGGGATCGTGCGGGAGCTGCCCGACGCGAACCTCACGACCCTGGGCGTAGGGGCACTCGCACTGGCGGCCCTGTTCCTCCTGCCCCGCCTGAGCAAGCGGCTTCCATCGGGTCTGGTCGTGCTGTTCGGGGCGATCGCATTGAGCTCGATGCTCGATCTGGCGGGGCGCGGCGTCGACGTCGTCGGCTCCCTCCCACAGGGGCTGCCGACACCCGCGCTCCCTGCAGTCCCGCTCGAGGACTACCTGGCGATGGTGCTGCCCGCCATCGGCGTCCTGCTCGTGGCCTTCAGCGAGTCGCTCGGCGTCGCCCACGAATTCGCGGAGAAGCACGGCTACGAGGTCGATTCCGACCAGGAGCTCAACGCGCACGCGGTCGTCAACCTCGGCAGTGGCCTGTTCGGCGGGTTGATCGCGGCGGGCAGCATGTCGAGCTCGGCCGTCAAGGAAGGCGCCGGTGCACGCACGCAGGTCGCCAACCTCGTGGCCTGGGGCGCCACGATCGTGACCCTGTTGTTTCTCACGCCGGTGTTTGCGAGCCTGCCGGAGGCCGTGCTGGGCGCCCTCATCATCCACGCGGTGTGGCACATCCTCGCGTCCCGGAAGCTCGTCACGCTTCGCAAGGAAGCCCCGGTCGAGGTGTGGTTCGGAGTCCTGGCGCTCCTGGGCGTACTGTTCATCGACGTGCTGCAGGGCATGATGATTGGCCTGCTGGCTTCGCTCGCCTTCGTCATCTACCGGTCCAGCCGGCCGCACCTCGCGTCGCTCGGACGAGTCCCGGGCGCGAGCGGTGCGTACGCGGACGTCACGCGCCATCCAGACACTGTGCCCGTGCCGGGCGTCGTCATCATTCGCCTCGACGCGCCGATGTACTACGCCAACGCGCTGACGGCCCGTGATGGCCTGAAGACCATGATCCGCGAGGCCACGCCACCGGTCAGGGCGGTCGTCTTCGACGCCGAAGGACAGGACGATCTCGACTTGACGAGCGCGGACGTGCTGAAGCGGCTGGTCGCGGAACTCCGCGACGGGGGCATGGCCGTGTACTTCGCGAACGTCCACGCGCCCGTGTTCCAACGAGCGCGCGAGACCGGACTCCTCGAAGTCGTCGGCGACGGGCACGTCTTCCCCACGGTTGACCTGGCGGTCCGCGAGATCGAGGGACACGCCGCACAGGCGCCTCGCGAGGATCCTGACGTTAGCAAGCACGAGTAGCCACGCCCCACGCTCCGCTCCGCGTCGCGAGCGACAGTCGCCAGCGCCAGCCGCGGGCGCGACGGGACGAAACGCCGCCTGCCCGAGCGTGACGGCATGGCCCAAACGGCCGAATAGAAACCGCGGCACGCCGCCGCCACCCTTGAGGGCATGACGGCGCGCTGGTCCGATCCACACCGACTCCCGGCTCCCCCCCGGATCGGAGAAGGCGGCCGCCCACCGCCTCGGCCTGTCGCACTCGACCGTGAAGCACCACCTGGCGAACGCCCGGTCCAAGGTGGGGGCGGAGACGACGGCGCAGCTGGTGTGGATCCTGGCACCGCGGTTGCCGGAGCCCGAGGGTGGCCGGGACGATGGCATGATGGCGCCGTGAGCCTGATCGAATCTCACCTGCGGCGGCGGCGGGCGCGGCTCGCCGTGTCGTACGCCGCGATGGTCGTCTCGAACACGTTCGAGCTGCTTTACCCGTTCGCCCTCGGCCTCGCGGTCGACGGGCTCCTGGCGGGGCAGCCGGGAGGTGCCATCCCGTTCGTCGTCATCTCGCTGCTGCACCTGGCACTCGGCCTTGGACAGCAGTGGTACGACGCGCGCCTCTTCAACGAGTTGTACGCGTCCGTGGCGACGGAGCTGGTGGGGCGGCAGCGGGAGGCCGGCACGCCGACGACCCTGGTGGCGGCGCGCGCCGCCCTGGCCGGGGAGTACGTCGACTTCCTGCGCGACGGCGTGAGCGCCCTGATCACCGCAGCCTTCGCCGTCGTCGGGTCGCTCGTGATGCTCTTCTTCTACGACGTGCTGCTCGGTGTGGTCGCGGCTGTGGTGGCGGTCCCCGTGGCGCTGCTCAACCGCCGGCTGATGCGCCGGTCCCGGCGGATATTCCGTCAGGCCAACGACGAAGCCGAGGTCGAGGTGTCGGTGATCCGCGAGGGCACCCCGCCGCGCGTGAAGCAGCACTTCGGGGTGCTCGCCGGCTACTGGAACCGGCTGTCCGACGCCGAGGCGGCCACCTGGGGCCTGACCGACCTGATGGCGCTCGGGCTCACGGCGTTCGCACTCGTCCGGGCGACCGCCATCCACGACGACGTGGGGACGATCTTCGCGGTGATCTCGTACGTGTTCGCCTACGTCGGCGGTCTCGGGCAGGTGCCGTGGGTCCTGCAGCAGGTGTCGAGCCTGGCCGACATCCGGCGGCGCATGGACGAGATCGCGACACCCGGTGACACGTCTGAGCGCACTCGATCGTGAGGCACCACCTGGCGAACGCCCCGCTTCCGGGTCAGCACGGCGACGACGACGCGGCTCGTGTGGATCCTGGCACCGCGGCTGCCTGGATTCGAGCCCCGGGCACCGGAGTTCGATCGTGAACAGTGCGCGAGCAGCG
The DNA here is from genome assembly GCA_963713285.1 of uncultured Chloroflexia bacterium. Classification (GTDB taxonomy): domain Bacteria; phylum Chloroflexota; class Limnocylindria; order Limnocylindrales; family CSP1-4; genus CTSoil-043. Next base: position 227,760 of record CAVQLA010000011.1, read on the forward strand.
ATCTCAGTCCGTTGGACGGCACCTGTGCAACAGCGTCCCTGCGGCCGCCACGTGGACGCACCGGGCGGAGATGCGCTTCCTTCGATGGGGATCGACGGTAGTCAGAGCCCTTCGGCGTTCCCCAGGAGCTGGTGGAAGAACGTGATCGTGCCGGGCAGCTCGCAGACCAGCACCCGCTCGTTGACCCCGTGCCAGCGCGCGGCGTCCGCGGCCGACTCCACGCGCAGCGCGGTGAGCCGGTAGACGTTCTTCGCAATCGGCGCGAACCACTTCGCATCCACGCCGCCGATGACCAGCAACGGCGACACGAGGAGGCCCGGCAGGTCCCACGTCTGGCGGATCGACCGTTCGATGAGCCCGTACTCCTTGCCGAACGCGTCGGCCACCGGGGACGGGTCGAAGGCCTGCAGGCCTGGCACCACCTCGACGCGGTCGTCGCCGATGATCCGCCGCACGTCCTCGGTGACCAATTCGACGGTGTCGCCGTGGAGGATCCGGAAGTTGACCATGGCCGTCGCGGCGGGCGGCAGGACGTTCTCCTTGACTCCCCCGGCGACCATCGTGACGGCCGTCGTGGTGTGCAGCATCGCCCGTGTCTCGGGGCTCGACGTCATCGAGGAGATGAGCTGCTGATCGGCGGTGCTGTCGGGTCCATCCCCGAGCGCCACTCCGGCGAGCATCGAGTGCCAGCTCTCGGGCAGCTCCGACGCGAGGTAGCGCATCTGGTCGCGCACGGCCTGCGTCACCCGGAACGGGAACGGGCTCGCCTCGACCCTCGTGATCGCCTGGGCGAGGATCCCGATGTTGGAGCTCACGGGCGGCATCGCCGAGTGCCCGCCGGGCCCGGCGACCTTGAGCTCGAGGGTCAGGTAGCCCTTCTCGGTGGTGCCGATGAGCGCGATCGGATCCGAGATACCCGGGAAGAGTCCCGCGGTGACAGGCAGGCCCTCATCGACCACGAGGGCGACGTCGGTCACGCCTCGCTCCTGCAGCACCCTGACGATGTGCCGGGCGCCTTCTGGCCCCCCAACCTCCTCGTCGTGGCCGAAGGCGAGGTACGTCGTCCGACGGGGCTGGAACGCCTGCGCGAGCCGCATCTCGACGGCCTCCATGATCGCAAGGACCATCACCTTGTCATCGAGCGATCCACGGCCCCACACGTAGCCGTCCGCGATGTCACCTGAGAAGGCGTCGTGCTCCCACTCGGACTCGGTCCCGGGGACGACCGGCACCACGTCCAGGTGGGCCATCAGCACGACGGGCGGCAGCGACGGGTCTTTGCCGGCCCAGGTGTAGAGGAGGCTGTACGGCCGCGGATCGCCGAGGACCTCCCGCCTGAGGTTCGCATGGAGCCTGGGAAACGCGTCCTGCAGGTAGGCGTGGAAGTCGGTGAATGCACCTTCGTCGAAGTCGGAGCGGTCCTGGTTGGACACGGTCCTGAAGCTGATGGCCTTGGACAGCCGCTGGGCGGCGGCGTCGGCGTCAATCCGCAGGTCCACCTTCGCCACGCCCTGCATCTGCAGCGACGTGAACGCCGCCGACCGGTCTGTGCTCATCGCCTTTTCTCGCCTTCTGAGTCCCGCATGATCGCCGCACGCCAGCGCCCGCGCATCCTAAGCCCTTGCGTTTCGAGTCTACGCCAGCGCATGGCCCAATCGGCCAGCTAGAAACCGCGGCCCGCCGCCGTCACGCTTGGTGCATGACGGCGCGCTGGTCCGATCCACATCGGCTCTTGGGTTCCCCTGTCTGCTGCGACCCCGGGTACGCCCGCGCCGTCAACTCTGCCTTGGCCCGATGAGCGGTGACGAGCCCGGCGTGACGGGGCTCACGCAGCGCGACCTCCTGATGGAGATGCGCGAGGACATCAAGGGGCTCAAGGCCACCGTGGACGCGATCGCCAAGGACCAAGCGCTCGGCGTCGAGCGGCGAGCGGCCATGCAGCGGAGCGCCGACAGCATCTACGAGCGCCTCGACGGGCACGACCGCGACCTCGACCGGATGCTCGCCTGGCAGAACCGCGCCGACGGGGCGCTGGTCCTCGCCCGCTGGGCGCTCGGAGCGTCCCTGGTCTCGCTGGTCGCCGTCGCGCTCCAGGTCCTCGCCACCGTCGGCCGTGCCATGAACGGAAGCATGCCGTGACCGACGACAGCGCGGCGTACGGCCTCGGCGCCCTGCCCGACCCGCCCGACGAGCGCGACTACCCGGTCTCGGCGCTGTACGCGTCCGAGGGCCTCACGGCCTCGGTCGTCCTGCCGGCGACCTACGTGGCGCCCGGGATGCCGCCCATCCTGGACCAGGGCTCCTCTCCGATGTGCGTTGCCTACTCGTCCTCCGCCATGAAGGCGTGGCAGGACCGGCGCGACCAGGAGCGCTTCTTCGACTTCGACGAGCCGGCCTTCTTCGCCGCGATCGGCGGCACCGCCCAGGGCGCGTACGTCCGCGACGCGATGGAGCGGATGCGCTCGGCCGGCTACCCGGTCGTCGGCGTGGGCGACCCGGCCCACCACCGGATCGCCGCCTACTACGCTGTCCCGCGCGACTTCGCCACGATCAAGGCTGCGATCTTCGACCTGGGCCCGATCGTCGTGTCCACCACGTGGTACCGCTCGTGGTTCCACCCGACCAACGGCGTCCTGCCAGCGGCAGACGTGGCAGTCGGCGGGCACGCCATCGTCGCCTACGGCTGGGACGCCCGGGGCCTCCGCCTCCGCAACTCGTGGGGCGGCGCTTGGGGCGTAGGCGGTGACTGCTGGATGCCGGCGTACCTCGTGCCGCACCTGGCCGGGGCGTGGAAGGCCGTCGACGCCATCGAGCACCCGAGCCCGTACGCCCACACCGTCGACGTCCTGGCGCGTCCCAGCCTGAACGTCCGCCAGACGCCCACCACGGCGGCGGCGAGGGTCGCGTCCCTGCCCTTCGGGCGCGATGTGACAACGACCCGCCTCGAGAAACACGGCGGCAAGTACGCGGTCAACGGCGCAGTCCGGACGGACTGGCTCGGGGTCAAGGCCGGCACGCGGACGGGCTGGATCGCCCGGGGCTACACGCGTCTGGTCAGGTAGGAGGACGGCATGACAGGCACGGACATCCCGCAGCAGGGCACGGTCGTCGGCGCGCTCACCGACGGCACGGGCGTCTCGCCCATGAACCCGACCAAGTTCGTCAAGGACTTCGTCGCGGACGTCCTGCTCTCGGGCGCCGCCGCCCTCGTGGCCGTCCAGATCGTGGATGTGGGCTCGGCCCTCGCCACGCCCAACGTCGTGGCGTTCGCCCTGGCCGGCGCCGTCATCCGGGCCGCCTACCGCGCCGCGCTGCGCTGGGCCACGACCGAGTGAGCGCGCATGGAGAACCGGCTCCCGACCGGGCCCGGTTCGCGCGGCGGGCGCTGGCATGACGCCGAGTGGCGGCGTGCCTACCACCGCGCCTGGCGGGCCGCCCATCCCGACTACCGGGAGCGCGAGGCGCGCCGGCGCGCGAATGCAAGGGCGCAGGCGCGGGGCGATGCCGCTCCTGCCCGGCTGGCTCCAGGGCGTCTCCCTGCGCCTGCGTCCACCTGCGCCTGCGCCTGCGCCTGCGCCGAGGCGGTCGTCCTCGTGTGCGGCTTCTGCCGGGACGGCATGTGCGGCTGAGTCGTGCGCCGGCTGCCTGGTGGCGATCCTCGTGGACATGGGCACGAAATGAAGCTCTGCACGGTCTGCGGCGTGGTCACGAGCCGATCGACTGGACGCTGCGGCGAGCACCCGCGCTTGTCGGGCATCGGTGCCAACCACCGTGTCCACGCCGACCCGCGATGGGCGCGCCTGTCCAAGCGCCTGATCGCCCGACACGTGGGGCAGCACGGCTACGTCTGCCCTGGCTACGGCCGTGACCCTCACCCGGCACGAGACCTGACCGCCGATCACGTCGTTCCGCTCGCCGCGGGCGGCGCGCCCTTCGACATCGGCAACTGCGCAGTGCTCTGTCGCTCCTGCAACTCGACCAAGGGTGCCGGAGCCGGCGACCGGGGGTCCCCACACGCGGGTTCTGCGCTCCTGGAAGACCGCGCCTCCCAATCGTGTGCACACGGCCGAGTTTCGCCCGTTATCGGGGGTTTTCGTCAGTGGGGTGATGCATGAGTGATGATGCCCTCGAGGCGCTGGCGGCGTCCGCGACGATGGCCCTCCGCGCGAGCCTCGCACCGCCGCGCCACTGCCCGGCCTGCGGCGCCGAGCTCCCGTACCTCGGCGGGCGGGGCAGGCCGCGCCGGTGGTGCGACGCCCACCATCCGCGTCCCTTGCGCCTTCGCCCACGGGCGCCATAGGGCGCCGGAGTGCCCGCCGCACCGCGCCCGAGGCGGGTGCGCGCCGAGCTCCCGCCCCGCGACCTCGCCCAGGTCCGCCCGTGGGCGCCCGGGTTGACCCACGTGGCGCGGTGATCATCGGCGTGGCCAACGACGCGACCGAACGCAAGAAGGCCCCGGCTGGCGCCCGGGGCCCGAGGCTGGGCTGGCCGCTGCCCGTCCCACAGTTCCTGGCGGTCTTACCCGCAGCGCTGCGCGATCCAGTCGCGGAATGCCGCCTCGCTGACCTCGCCACCGGCGATGCCCCGGATCACATGGTCGGTCTCATCCGGATCACCGGGCGCGGGATCCCAGGTTCGGCCGTTGCGCTCGACGAACTCGACCGTGGCCAGGAAGGCGCAGCGCTTGTTGCCATCGGGCAGCGGGTGGTTCTTGACGAGATGCCAGCAGAGCACCGCCGCCTTCGTCTCGAAGTCCGGATAGGCCTCGACACCGCCGAAGCCGGCCTGCGGAGCGGCCAGCGCGGAATCCGCCAGACCGATCCGATTGAACTCGGCGATGAGCTCGGCCGGCACCCCGAGGACCGCCTCTGCGATGAGCAGGTAGTCCGGCAGCTCGAGGTAGACGGTCACCGGGCGAGGCGTTCGAGGATCTCGCGGTTGCGCTCGATGCTTGCCTGCAGGCGCTGTCGGAAGTCGGGGTCCGACCGCCGAGCCTCGATGTGGGCGGCGATCGCCCGCTGGATCTCCTCGTTGACCGACACCTCGTCGACGCCGGCGATCGCCTCGAGGGCTTCGGCCTGGTCGAGCGGCAGTCGCAGGGTGCGGGACTTGATCGCCATGTCGGCCTCCAGTCGGGCGAGCGAGGGCACCACGATACCACGGTGTCTCGGTGCACACGCCACTCTGATCCGCCCGTCGTCGACTCCTCCCTCAACCATCCGCCGGCGCTGCTCCCGTAGCCTCGCCGATCGGAGTTCTCGTCCAACGCCCCGAGTGAGGAGCTCGACGCCGTCAGTCACTCGATGCTCCTTGGCCGACCTGCCCGGCCGACACGCCGTCGAGGCCGACGAGGCGGGCGCTGACCTGCCACAGGCGGGCCGCGGCGGCGATGTCGTACGAGGCCTTGTTCGAGGTCTGCGGCCGGCCGTCGGCGAAGTACGTACCCGTGACGCCCTCCACCTCCGGCGACGACGCCAGGTAGATCGACGTCGCGGCGCCCTGCTGCGGCGTCTTCATGAACGGTCGCCAGAACGGCACGAGGTACTTGAAGATCCGCGAGGGATCCTCGGCACCGAAGCCGCTGTTCACCACACCGGGGTGCAGCACGTTGGCCGTCACGCCGGTGCCAGCCAGACGACGGGCGAGCTCGTAGGCGAACATCACGCTGGCCAGCTTCGACTGGTTGTAGGCGTCCTGGCCGGAGTACCGGCGCTCGCCCTGCAGGTCCTCGAAGTCGATCTTTCCAAGTGACTGGGCGTTGGAGGACACGGTCACGATCCGCGCTGGGGCGCTGGCCTTCAGCCGATCGAGTAGCAGCTCAGTGAGCAGGAATGCGGCGAGGTGGTTCACGGCGAAGGTGTGTTCCAACCCGTCGGCGGTGACGTGGCGACTGGCCCAGTAGCCACCGACGTTGTTGACCAGCACGTCGAGGCGCGGGTACGCGTCGAGCACCTCTGCGGCGAGGCGGCGCACCTCCGCCTGGGATGAGAGATCGGCGCCGAATGCGTCGACGTCCGGATTGCCCGTCGCCCTGCGGATCTCGATTGCGGCGACCTCGGCGCGCGCCCGGTCCCGGCTGGTGATGGCCACCCGGGCGCCAAGGGCGGCGAGCCCCAAGGCGGTGGCCTTGCCGATGCCGGCGCTTCCGCCGGTGATCAGGACGCACTTGCCTGCCATCGACGTGTTGCTCTCAACCATGGTCGACTCCTCTCCTCTCAGCGGTCGGCGCCGGCTGCATTGCCGGCGCAGATCGCGAGGCATCAACGATCGATGCCTGTCACGCAGTAGTGGGGCGGGAGGTGACGTCCGGGCTCCGGACGGCTACGTCAGACGAGCCATCAGGCCCGGCGACCAGGAAGGCGACCATGGCGAAGAAGCCGAAGTTGAAGATCCCCAGCAGGAGCAGGCCGGCGAACCACGTCTTGCTCTCGAGCTGCCAGGTGTTCATCAGGGCCCCGATCCACGCGACAAGGCCGGCGATCAGGCCGCCGGCGATCGCGAGGCCGCCGACGATGCCGAGCGGGAGCATGAGCCACGCGAGCGCGCTCCCCCTGAGGCCCACGATGTCGGGGCCGTTCATCACGAACACGTCGTTCGCGTTCGCGATCGACACAGCCACGATGGCGAGCATGGCGCCCGCGATGACGGCGAGCCCGCCGCCGATGAAGAGCCTGGTGACGGTTGCCTTGGACATGGGTTGTCTCCTTTCGAGATTGACGAATGACTGTCGTCGGTCGCGGCGATACGGCCGAGTGGTGCGCGCCGCGCCCGTGTCGTTGATCAGCTGAGGGCCCCGAGGGCGTCGACGGCACGAACCGGCGCGACGACTTCTGGCAGAAGGCGCTCCGAAGACCGGAACCCCTTGGCGATCAGCCAGATGCCAAAGGCGACTTCAAAGAGTCCACCCGGCAGCGACAACAGGAGCGAAACGTGGATCCCGAAGATCTCGGCGATCGCACCAGTGAGGTGGATCGCGTAGCCGACGACACCCCACAGCGCGAGGGTGCGAGGGACCATCCGGGTCCGGAACAGGAACCAGGTCATGAACAGGGCCCCGAACGCCAGCGTCCCTTGGCCAAGCTGGAAGGCGAGGGTATTCGCCTGCGTGAGGAGCGACCCGAGCGCGGTGCCCTCGATCGCGCCCGCGCCGGCGACGAACTCGGAAAGGGGGACCAGCATGAGCAGGAACAGCACACCGAGGTCCAAGAGGACCACCTGGACCGTGATCGCGGCGAGGTAGACGAGCGCGGTGCGCTTGCCACGGCGCTCGGCGATCGGAAAGAACAGCACGCCCTTCCCGATGTCGACCACGGTGTTGAGGAGCATGAGGAAGGCGCCGACGAGGAGGACGGTCGAGTTCGCCGAGAGGGTCGACATGAAGTCAGGCGCGGTTGTTACGGAGCTGACGAGCCCGAAACCGATGCCGTACACGAGGAATCCGGCGAGGAACAGCGCCCCGAAGATCCTCGAGAACCGCTTGCCTGGACCCTGGGGGTCATCGGTGGAGAGGTCGGCGGACGCAGCCGCGTCGCGGACCCGAACGTTGGATGTCATGACTACTCTCCTTGCCGTTCATGGTGTGTATGCACGTCGTCCGGCGGCTATCGGCCGCGGAGGTTGGAATGGAGCGTGGCGCCCGCCGGCCTCACACGGTGATCGCGACCTTCCCCTGCGCATGGCCGGATCCGACGTGGTCGATCGCCTGCGCTGCGCTGCTCAGGGGATAGGTGCGATCCAGGACAGGCGTGACCTTGCCGGCCTCGATCAGCGCCTTGAGGGCGACGAGATCGGCATGGTTCGTGGAGACGAGGAACCGCCCGAGGCGCTGCGTGCCGAACCGGAACAGGAACGTCGCACGGATGAGCCGGCCCGCGCTCGCGAACCATCGGTTTCCGAAGTTCCCGCCGTTCGGGATGAGCACGCCCATGGGGGTCAGCGCCCGGCGCAGGTCGGAAAGCGAGTGGTTGGAAACGTTGTCGAGAATGACGTCGTACAGCTTCCCTCTGCTGGTGAAGTCCTCCGCCGTGTAGTCGATCACGTGATCGGCCCCAACCGAGCGGAGGAGGTCGAGGTTCCGGGTGCTGGCCACCGCAGTCACCTCGGCGCCAAGCGCCTTGGCGATCTGCACCGCGAACGTGCCGATGCCGCCTGAGGCCCCATTGATCAGGACCGTCTGTCCGGCACGGACCTTGCCGTGGTCACGGATGGCCTGAAGCGCCACGAGGCCGGCCATCGGCACGGTGGCGGCCTGCTCGAAGGTCAGGTTGGCCGGCTTCAGGGCGAGTTCGTCATCCGAGGCCGCGGCGTACTCGGCGTATGAGCCTGTGGACGCACCGAATACCTCGTCGCCTGGCTTGAAGCGCGTGACGCCGCTGCCGACCGCAGCCACATACCCGGCGACATCCGTGCCGCGGACGCCGATCTTGGGCCGGCGCAGCCCATAGACGGGCCGCGCGATGTACGGCAGCCCGCTCATCACCGCCCAGTCGGCCGGGTTGACGCCGGCCGCGCGAACGCGAACAAGCACTTGGTGCTCCCCGATCGCGGGCCTCTCGATCTCCCGTAGCTCGAGCGCCTCGCCTGAGCCGTAGTTGTCCTGAACGATCGCCTGCATCGGATCTCCTTCCCTCGAGGTCGGCTGCGCTCCTGATCGGAGTGCGCCTACTGCACGCTAGGGAGGACGCCGCCCTGTTCCATCCGGACGAACACGTACTCGGCACTTAGGACCACGCGGGGTCGCGGCAGTACGTACCCGGTCAGCGTTCCCCACGATGTCGTGGGCGCACTGAGCCAGCGACCATCTGGACCATGCCGACCTACTTGATCGAGGTACACATGGCCGACGCAGGCGCGTTCGAGCTCGAACGCGCCACGCGGATGCTGGTGGCCGCTCAGTCCCGGATGCGCGGGCAGGCGACGTTCGCGCGAACGTTGTTTGTCGGTCTCAGCCGCGAGGATGGGCGGCTCGTCCTACCTGGTCGAAGCGGCCAGCCTCGAGTCGGCGCGACGCATGGTGAGCCTGGCCCTCCTACCGCCCGGGCGGATTCGCGAGATCACCAACCTCGCGGACGCGCACCTACTCGGCGGTCGACACCCACGAGGCGATGCTGACTCTGGAGTTGAAGCCGAGCTTGTTGAGGATGTTGTAGACGTGGGTCTCGACGGTCCGCTCGGACAGGAATAGGCGAGTCGCGATCTCCTTGTTGCTCAAACCCTCGGCAATGAGCGTCGCGACCTCCCGCTCACGTTTGCCGAGCGGATCGGGTCTCCTATCGGTCGCGGACCTGAGATCTCGCGCGACCTTCTTCCCGAGTGCGAGACCCACCGCACCCTCCCGGTCGAGGTTCGCCCCCGCTTCAAATGCCTTGTTGAAGCGGGCCTCGCCGAGCACGGCAGTGGACTGTTCTCGAGCCTTCGCGACCAGGGGCATCGTGAACGGGCTCGGCTGGGCTCCGATTGCTCGACGCAGCGTCTCCGACGCACCCAAGAGCTCTGCCGCACGCTGCGCGCTTCCCGCCATCGCGGCGGCGCTTGCGAGCACTTCCATTCGCATCGCCAATCCGGGGCGGTCGTCGACGATTAGGCTGGCATCCAGTGCTTCGATCAACGCCGCCTCGGCCGCAGCGTGATCACCGAGCATCAGGGCACCCATGCCGGCGCTGGTGAGGTGCACGCTGAGCATGAAGATCTCGTTGCACTGGCGGGAACGCGCAGCGGCGGCGCGTCCGACGTCCCGCATCCGGGTGAAGTCGGCGTCGACGAAGGCCAGAAAGGCCTGAGACTGGGCGGCCGCGATGAACGACATGTCGTCCCCGAGGCGCGCCGCGAGCGTCGTCGCGTCTGCGGACGTCGCGCGGGCTGCCCACAGGTCGCCGGCGAGTACCTCCAAGGCCGCCTGGTTCGCGAGGATCCGCACGAGGAGGCCGTCGTCCTTCAACCGGCGTGCGATCGCGGTCGCTTCCGCGACGGCTTCCAGTCCCGCCGTATGGTCACCCTGGACGACGGCGAGGGTGATCTTCACGTAGAGCGCATGGCTTCGGATGGCCTCGTCGCCACCACGCCGGGCGAGAAGGCCGTCGATCCAGTAGATACCCTCGCTCACAGCGCGGTGTCTCCAGTGTTGGCCTAGCCCGGCCGCCATCGCCAGACCGAGGGCCGCCCCATCTGGGTCAGCCAGGCAGTGCCGCAATGCTGCGCGGATGTTGTCGGCTTCGAGATCCAGCTCGTCGAGCAATGCGAGCTGAGATGCCACATCAGGTCTGGCCAGATCGAACTCGGTCGCCCGGCAGAGGCTCGAGTAGAACGAACGGTGTGCGTCCTTCGCGATCGCCTCCTCACCCGCTTCGCGGAGGCGAAGCAGCGCGAACTCACGCATGGTCTCGTGGAGTCGATAGCGCGCCCTTGCCGACGTGCCCTCGCGGACGACGAATGAGCGCTCAACGAGATTGGTCAGGACGTCCAGGGCACTGAACCGCGTCGCTGTGACCGCCTGGCCCACCTTCTCGGCTGCCTCCAGGCTGAACGAGCCGGCGAACACGGACAGGCGCCGGAGGACTGCTCGATCTGCGGGACCCAGCAGATCGTGACTCCAGGCGATGGTGGCTTCGAGAGTCTGGTGGCGCAGGGGGGCGGTTCTGCTGCTACCAACAAGCAACTGGAAACGGTCGTTGAGACGCTCGACGAGCTGCTCGATGCCGAGGGTCCGGAGTCGCACGGACGCGAGCTCGATTGCGAGGGGGATCCCGTCGAGGCGCCGCGCCAGCTCGACCACGGCGGCCTGGTTGTCGACGGTGACCTCGAAGGGGGCGCCCGCTTCCCGTGCCCGCTCGACGAGCAAGGCGACGGCTTCCGACTGGACGATCCGGTCGGGCGCGGCACGCCCGTCGGGCTCCGGGACCGACAGCGGGCCAACCTGTAGAACCGTTTCTCCGTTGACGCCGAGTGCCTGTGTGCTGGTCGCCAGGATCCGCACCGACGGCGCCTCCCGCAGAACCGCATCGGCGAGCACCGCGCAGGCGTCGAGAAGGTGCTCGCAGTTGTCGAGGACGAGCAACAACCGTTTGGAGGAGACGTACTCGATCAACCGGGACACAGGCCACTGGCTCGACTCATCGCGAAGTCCGAGCGAGATCATGACCGTCTTCGCGACGAGCTCTGCATCCTCCAGGCCGGCGAGCTCCACGAGCCACACACCGTCCGGAATGCCGCGCCGGAGGTCAGCCGCCGACCTCAGGGCGAGCCGTGTCTTGCCCACCCCACCCGTCCCGACAAGCGTCACGAGACGGGCGGTTGCCAGAGCGGACTTGATCTCCTGCAGTTGGCGACGTCGACCGACGAAGGTAGTCAACTCGGCGGGCAGGTTCCCCCGCATCGCTGTGGGAGTGGACATCGTGCATGGCTCCGCGCGTCGGTCGCTCGTAGTGTGACAGCAACGCCGTCCGTGACCGCGACGGCCTCCGGCCCTCGGGCGGTGGACCGAGCGCCGCCACGAAGGCACCGGAGGCAATCGGGCCTGCGACCTCACAGGCATGGCCGTCGACACGTAGCAGCCAGGGCAAATAGACCCCGCCGGTCAGCCCACCGACGATCTGTGGGTGAAGCTCTGCACGGTCTGTGGTGTCGTCACCAGCCGCGCCGCCAGTCGCTGCCGTCGAAGGAGAAGGCAGACGTGATGCACGCCATCTACGATGGGATCACGGTCGCCGGGCCCGAGATCGTGGGCGTCCGGCTGACCCAGGCGGCTGGCATGAGGGACGGCCACCTTCGCGGCGCCCTCTCTCCGCAGGCAACGCTGCGCCAGATGGACGTGCTCGCCGCCTACGTGGCTGCCGGCGGATCCGTCCAGGACGCCGCTGAGCTCATGGGCATCCAACGGAGCACCGCGAAGCGCCACCTCGCGGACTTGCGCGCCCGGACGGGCTTAAGCACCGAGCAACTGATCTAAATCGGACGAGCCAGTGGCCACCTATCGGTGCCGAGCCTTGAGAGGCCGGAGGGGGCTGCAGGACGGCCGCTCCGCGTCAAGGATGGTCGCGCGACCCAAGATCTTGCGGGCGCAATGTGTCTGCCTCGGGCTGACTCCTGAACGTCGAGCCGATGCATCCCTACCCCCCACTCCAAGCCACGGCACGGTATGTGGCGATGCTCGTGGCAATCGACCAGATCACCAGCGCCAGGACGCCGGGCAGATAGGCGTAGCCGAACACGCTGTCCTTGCCCGTGCCCGCGATGAGCGTCAGGAAGGTGACGAGGAAGGCCACCGCACCGATCAGCGCGACGATCCCCGTCCATCTCGGGAGGACAGCGCTGCGCAGCGTCGCAAGTCCAGCGCTGCCGAGCAGCGCGGCGAACCCCATCGCGGCGACCAAGTACGGGCCGGCCGACGCAGTGATCACGGCTCGACTAACGACCGGATCCGCGTTGGCCCCCTCGCTGGTCGCGGCACCCACCATGACGATCGCGGTCGCGATGCCTGCGGCGCCGACGACGGCACCCCCGAACGCGACGCGGGCCAGCTGCGCAGAGCCAGGGGCATTCGCTCCAGCCCTGCCCAGCACGCTTCGAATCGTTCCCGCGAAGTGCAGGAAGGAGAAGCCTGCGAGCAAGACCAGGAACGCGCCGATGCCGCTGCTCAGGCGGTTGGCGTCGGCCCAGTCCGTCCAGGCCTGGTCCGTCGCCGTGTAGTCCGGCGCATCGCCACCGCTCAGGAACCAGCCGAAGACGAGAAGCAGGGCAAACGCGACGCCGGACAGGGCCAGGAGCCGCTGCCACGAGGGCGGAAGCGAGTCGGGCGTTGTGGTCAACGACTGACCGTCGGGCATGTCATCCCCTTTCGAGTGCCGAGCCTCGAGCCCGGCGGTGACCGTCATGCCGGCCATCCACCGGGCACCAGGATCGACAGCGCAACGGCCGAGAGGTAGAGACCCGCGCCATATACGGCGTGCGTACCGAGATTGCGGAGACGAGTGGCACGAGGGCTGGGAGTCCGCGACCCCGCAATCCCCGCGCCCATCGCGGGCTGCATGACGAACCAGGGAGCCACAATCGTCCCCACGCCGACGAGC
>CAVQLA010000012.1:0-35067 GCA_963713285.1 uncultured Chloroflexia bacterium
TGAACCTCCGACCTCATCGTCCCGAACGATGCGCGCTACCAAGCTGCGCCACGCCCCGACCGAGGTGCTCGTTGTACAGAGCAGGCGGAGTGTAGCGCGGGTGGGCCCGGGCCGCCATGGACGCGCTCCTGGGCGGGAGCGAGGCGACCCGTCCCGGCCGGCGGCGTGGGGACGGACCGGTCCGCCTCCCGTTCCTGCCGCCCCGATCGAGCCCGCCCCGCACACCGGCGCGACGGTGGCCCGGCGGTGTCCGCGCGCACCACGTGCGCACCCTCCCTAGCCCAGAAGTACCAGCAAACCGGCCCCTCCCCGTACCAACGTCCCATTTCGTGGGCGACGCGCCGACCGTAGGTTGCGGGAAGGCGCCGACACGCGGCCCTCGAGTGGCGCGAGAGGGTCGCAACCTCCATCGAACGCCCAGCGACATCCGCGTCGCGCCCGGGAGACCACACCCATGAAGGATCAGCTCAAGGCCCGCCTCTTCGGCCTCGCGATGACGATCTCGCTCTTCGCCCTCTTCATCGTCCCGGCGTGGTCGAAGCGCTGGTAACCGCGCAGAGCGCGGGTCGCGGCCCCTCCCCGCGCCCGCACCTCAGGCGGCGCCGCCGCGCCGCCGGATCCAGGAGCCCGGACCGCCAGGTCCGGGCTTCTTCGTGCGTTGCCCGACGTCGCGCACGAGCCCCAGGCGCAGGGCCACCGTGGCCGCCTCCACGCGGCCTCCGACACCGAGCTTGGCCAGGATGTTGCCGACGTGGACGCCGACCGTCTTCTCGCTGATGAAGAGCCGCTCGCCGATCTCGCGATTGGTCCGCCCGGCGACGATCTCGGCGAGGACGCCCTGCTCTCGGGGGCTGAGACCGAACGACGCGGCCGCATCCCCCTCCCGGCCGGTGTCGGACCACCTCCGTCGCGCCCGCCCGGGCTCCGCGGTCACTGCCGGCCCCCTGGGCGGCGCGACCGCCTCCGCCTCCTCGTCCGCCCGCGCGAGGAGCGCCAGCGCACCTTCATCGAGGGGGATCCGGGCCCGGTCGGCAAGGTCCCGCAGGGCGCGCAGCAGCGGGAGCGCGCCGAGTGACCCTCCGATCGCCGCCGCGTCCTGGAGGGGCGCCCGCGCGTCCTCGCGTCCCTCGCGCCGCGCCCCGGTCACGGAACCGGCCTCCAGGTGCGCCTCCACCTCGCGGTGCAGCGCCCGCGCCGTCTCGTACGGGCGGCGGACGGCCCTCCATCGCGCCGCGACCGCGGCCCAGGTGGCCGGGTCGTCGTGGCCGCGCAGGCGCTGGGCGAAGGCACGCGCGGTGGCGAGGTCCGCATCCACCTCCTGCCGCACCCACGCGTCGGGCGGGACGCCGGCGTCGTCCACCAGCCTCGTGGCGTGCCGGAGCGCGGCGTCGGCCCAGGCGCGCGTCGAGGCCAGGTCGGCGAGGTCGTGGCGATCCCGGGCCAGCCGGGCCCTGGCATCGGCGACGCCGAGCAGGGCTGCCGCGGTGCGGGCCGCGTTGGGCCAGTCCTCCGAGTCGCGCACCCGGACCCACGCCGTGTCGATCGCGCGAACCGCGTCGGCGACGTCGCCCCGCCAGAGGGCCAGCGAGGCCGCGGCCTGGTAGGCGGGGACCGCGAACTGGACGTCCGGGATGGTCTCGAGCTCGAGGAAGAGGTGGCCCAGCGTCCGGGCCGCCGCGTCGCCCGCGGACGTCTCGACCTCGATGATCGCGAGCCCGATGGCCGCGTTCACGAAGGGGGTCCCGGAGGGTGCCCACTCGAGGGCTCTCTCGGCCATTGCCCGCGCCTCGGCCCAGCGGCCCATGCTCAGGAGCACGTCGACGGCGTTGCCGCGGAGGAGGTTGCCGTGCACGACCTCCAGCCCCGCCCGCTCGGCCTCGACGATCCCCTTCCGCGCGACCTCGACGGCCTCCTCGCGCCGACCCTGGAGATCGAGCACGTTGGTGAGATTCGCCCGAGCCCGGAACGCGTCGTCGAGACCGCCGAGCTCGGTGGCGATCGCCAGCGCCCTCTCGAGGCGGGGGACCGCGACGTCGGTGCGCCCGAGCCACCCGGCGACGACCCCGAGGGTGCACGTGGCATGGCCGAGCCACGCTCGCGCCGCCGGCCCCACGGCCTCGGCGGCGGCGATCGCGTCCTCGGCCAGGGCCGTGGCCTCGGAGAAGGCGCCCTCGAGCATCCGGACCTGGGCGAACATCGCGAGCAGGCGGCCGCGCTCGATCCCCGGCCCGGCCGGCAGGAGATCGAGGGCACGCTCGAAGGCGACGACGGCACCGTCGCGATCGCCGCCCGCGAGCCGGTACGAGCCCAGCCGGCCGGTCAGCTGGGCCCGCGCGGCGCGATCGGTCGCGTCCGGGTGGCGCGCGATGGCCGACTCGACGAACGCCTGGGCCCGGCCGGCGTCACCTGCCGCGGCCGACGCCTCCGCCGCCCGGGCGAGCAGGTCGAGCTCGTCCAGGACCGTCAGCGTCCCGGCCGCTCCGGGTGCGCCGGCGAGGCTGATGGCACGCTCGAGGTGCTCGAGAGCGTCCGTGGCGGCGCCCACCTGCTCCGCCGCCGCGGCGGCCGCAACGGAGCTCCGCAGCTCACGCCCCGTCTCGTGCGCCCGGCTCCAGTGGCGGGCCGCCTCTTCCGGCCGATCGGCGAGGGCCTCTCCGAGGGCCGCGTGCATGCGTCGCCGCGGGCCGGGCAGGAGGTCGGCACTCAGCGCCGCCGCCACCAGCTCGTGGCGGACCCGGAGCTGCCGCCCTCCCGCCGGCGCGGCAGCGGCCGTCCCGGCGCCGCCGGCCCGCGGCGCAGCGGGGCCGGCGGGGACGAACGCGGCGAACCCATGGGCGACCGCCTCCTCGACCCCGGCGGCAAGGTCCCCAGCCAGGCCGCCGCCCGCGCGACGCGGCGCCCCGCTCGACCGGGGTGCGGGCCGGCCGACCTCCGCGTCGTACGCGGCGGCGACGGCCCCCAGCCGCGCGGTCTCGAGCGGCCCGCCGGCGACGGCCAGGATCCGGAGAACACGGCGACACTCGGGCGTCCGCCGGGCGGCCCGGGCGACGACCATCTGCTCGAGAGGAACGCTCAGCGAGGCTCCCGACAGCTCACGGCGCGCGACGAGGACCTCCTCCGCGACGAGCGGGCTGCCCCTTGATCGCTCGGCGACGAGCAGGAGCGTCGGGGCGGAGGGTGCCTCGCCGTCGTGCGCCGCGATGAGCGTCCCGAGGGCCGCGCGATCGAGCGGCGGCAGGGCCACGCGCCGCGGCGGCCGCGGTCCCGAGGCGATGGCGTCGACGGTCGCCCGGAGAGGGTGGCCGCGCCCGAGGGCCTCGGGCTGGTAGGACCCGACGATCAGGACCGGGCGCTCTCCGAGCGTCCGGGCGAGGAAGGCCAGCAGCGACCGCGAGGCCGCGTCGAGAACGTGGATGTCCTCCACGACGACCACGATCGGCTGCTGGGCCGCGAGCCGGCAGACCACGCCACGGACCGCCTCGAGGATCCGGTCGGGGAGGCGCTCCCGGGTGCCCGTGCCAGGGTCCGTCGGGGCCAGCCGAGCCGCCGCGCGTGGCAGGAGTGGCAGGAGGAGCTCCGCCCCGGAGCCGAGGACGTGAATCGCGTCCTCGTCGGGTCGCTCGGCGAGCAGCCGCTCCAGGGCGACGCGGAACGGCGCGTACGAGGCGCGTCGCCAGGCCGGGAGCTCGTCGCCGCGGATGACCAGCGGTGCGCCCGCCCCCGCCGGCGGGCCGGCCGCGAGATGCCCGAGGACCTCGTCGATGAGTCGCGTCGCGCCCATCCCCGACGAGCCCTCGAGCAGGACCGTGCCCGAGCGCCCGGCAAGGGCCTCCGCGGCCGCGACGAGGATGGCCTCGAGCTCACGCTCGCGGCCGACGAACCTGGTCGCGCCCCCGCCGGCCGTCATGGCGGCATTCTACGGCCGCCGTCCCGGTGATCGACGGGGTGGCTGCCCCATACTCCCCCGATGACGCGCGCGGTCCACCCGGCCAACCAGCTCAACGAGCTGACCGGCGAGGAGTGGCTCTACTTCACCAAGTCGCTGCTCGTGACCGCCTACCCGTCGGAGCTGGGGCACGCGGTGCGGAAGCAGCACGGGGCGAACAAGCCGCCGCGCCTCATGGCCCGCCTCATCGAGTTCTTCACGAGGAGCGGCGAGCTGGTCCTGGATCCCTTCGCCGGGGTCGGCGGGACGCTCCTCGGGGCGGCCATCGCGCGGGGCCCGCGGCGGGCACTCGGCCTGGAGATCAACCCCGCCTGGGCGGCCGTCTACGAGGAGGTCCAGGCGACGCTGCGGGCCGAGCACGGCGGCGCCGGGCCGTCACTCGCGGATCTCGGCTCGGCGGATCCCGGCGGGCCGCGGGGGTTCGACCCGGCCGGCTGCGAGATGCGGGTCGGCGACGCGCTGGCTCTCTTGCCCGGCCTGCCCGAGGGAAGCGTGGACTTCGTGGCGACCGATCCACCGTACACGGTCCAGCTGCCGCTGACGATGGCCGGCGGGCGGCTGGCCGAGGCCCACGCGAACCGGCGCACCGACTACGCGATGCGCTCCGACGATCCCGCCGACCTGGCCAACGCGGCGACCCACGACGACTACCTCGACGCGATGGAGCGCGTGTTCGGCGAGCTCGCCCGGGTGCTGCGCCCGGGACGCTACGCCGCGGTCATCGTCCGCGACGCCTACGTGGACGGGACCTACCGCTTCACCGGCGCGGACCTGGCCGCGCGCGCGGCGCGGGCCGGGCTCGTCCCGAAGGGCGACCTCGTCTGGTACCAGGCGGGGACGCGCCTGCGGCCGTACGGCTACCCGCGGGCATTCGTGCCGAACATCGCCCACCAGCACATCGTCGTGCTCAGGCGCGGGGTCGAGGCCTCGCCGCGGCCGCGACGTGGCCGGGCAGGGCGAGGTCGCTAGCTAGCTCTTGCCGCGTCCAGCCAGGTAGGCCAGAAGGACGTCCCTCTCGATCTCCGGCTCGGGCTCGGGTGCTTCCAGGAGGTCGCCCAGCGTCGTCTTGTGGAGCCAGCCGGACCGGCCGTCGGGTGCCTGGACGCGCCGGTACATGCCCTGGGCCTCGAGGACCTCCACCTGGTCGCCCTCGTCCAGCGAGCCGACGGTCGCCCCGACCACCTCGTCCGGCCGATCGAGGAGGCGCACGATCCGGTACCGGACCAGACGCCGCTCCCCCCCGGTGACGCCGGGCGCCTGGGCAAACGTCAGTGAGCCAGCGCCGGTCGGGACGACCCGGACGGGATCGGACTTGCGCGCCGCCATGAGCGACGGCCGTCGCCAGCGCGGCAGGTCCACGTCGGTCCCGCCGGTGCCCGGGTCGACGCTGAGGGCCGGTGGAGGAGCCGCGTAGGCGACGACTGCCGGTGCGGCCACGAGCGGCAGGTCCTCCTCGTCGTCACGGCGACGGCGGCGGCCGAGGATCAGAAACGCGACGACGACGGACCCGATCGTCGAGACGGTCGCCGCGAGGAGCACGAGATTGAGGGAGGAGTCGTTGGAGACCGGGCCAGCGGCGTTGGGTCCGCCCGGGTCGTCGGCCGGGACGCCCGGGCCGGGCGCACCGGGCCCGCCGGACCCGCCCCCGGGCTGCTCGCCGCCGTCGGGCCCGGGCCTGCCGGGGACCACCGCGGCGCCAGGCGTCGGCGTGGCTGTCGCGGCGGGTGTGGTCGCCGGCTGCGGCGTCGCCGTGCTCGGCGGGGCCGGCGCCGGCGTTGCCTCACCAGGCGTCGGCGCAGCGGGGCGCGGGGTGGGGGCGGCAGTGGCACGGGCCTTCGGCGTCGGGGCGGGCGTGGCCTTGGGTGTCGGCTTGGGCGTTGCCTTCGGCGTCGGCTTGGGCGTCGGGGCGGGGGTCGGGGCGGGGGTCGGTGTCGGCCGCGGGGTCGGAGCGGCGGTCGGCCGCGGGGTCGGAGCGGCGGTGGGCCGCGGCGTCGGGACGGGCGTCGGGACGGGCGTCGGGACGGGCGTCGGGACGGGCGTGGGGACGGGCGTGGGGACGGGCGTGGGGACGGGCGTGGGGACGGGCGTGGGGACGGGCGTGGGGACGGGCGTGGGGACGGGCGTCGGGACGGGCGTGGGGACGGGCGTCGGGACGGGCGCGATCGTGATGGACCCGCCCGCCAGCGAGTAGTAGACCCAGTCCATGCCGATGGTCTGGAACTCGACGGCGTACGTGCCGACGGCAAGTGTCGTGGTGGTCGTGTACCGGATTCCGGTGACCGGGTTGGTGCTTCCGTCGCCCGTCATGGTCAGGTTCCGCGACCCGACGCGGACCCGAACCCAGCGCGGCTGGGCTCCGTCGGCATCGCGATAGGTGACTGCGAGCGTGATGCCCGTGGAGGGTGTCCCTGTGGTCGGCGAGACGGATGCCGCGAAGAGGCGGACCGCCGCTCCCGCCACCGGAGTCGCGGACGCGACTGCCAGCACGAGCGCGAGCAGCAGCGGCACGACGCCGTACGCGACGCCGCGGGCGCGGTGCGTGAAAGCCTCCAACGCGGACAAGCCTCGAGCGCGACCGGGGCGCATCCGTCCCCGGAACAACGCCGAGCATCGCGCGCCTGCGGGACGTCCTCAATGGTACGGGGGTCATGGCGGGCCATGACGAGCGGGTTCCTCTTCGGCGGGTGGCGGCGCGCATGAGTCGCTGGCCAGCGTCCCGGTGCCGCGCCGCACCGGGACGTGGAACCATCGTCGATCCCCCGAAGGAGCCATCGACCGCGGCCGTTCCCGCGGGCGATCATCCGCCCATGCCGGATGCGTCCCGCGTCACCGCCGTTGCCCGTTCCCATCGCGCCGGATCCGGCCTCGCCGCGGCCGCCGGCCCGACGATCGTGGGACTCGTGTGGCTGGCCGTCGCCGCGGCGTCGGCGTGGCTCGTCTTCGCGACGCCCGCCCTGGGCGGCCTCGCCACGTTCCAGGGGCGCGGAGCGGCCGGCCCGCTCGTCGGCGCCGTCGCCTGGGCGGTTGCCCTCACGGCACCTGCCTGCTTCGCCTTCCTGGGCGTCGCGCGCCTCGCCGGGGCCGCCCAGCGCGTCCGCGGAAGCCGCCGCGGGGAGCCGCCGGTCTCGCGCCGGGCGGCCCTCCTGCCCCCGGGATGCACCGTCCTCCCGCACATCCGGCTGCCCGACGGACGCCGCATCCCGGACGTCGTGGTCGGGCCTCACGGCGTCGCCTTCTTCGAGCCCCTGCCGCCGCCGGCGGCCGTGCGCCGGACCGGCGGGCGCTGGGAGGTCCGCTTCTCCGATCGTCGCTGGCGCCCGATCGAGAACCCGCTCGATCGAGCGGCGCGCGACGCGGATCGCCTGCGCCGCCACCTGGAGGCCCAGGAGCGCGACTTCGTGGTGCGGGTCACAGCCGCCGTCCTCGGCGACGAGCGCGCGCTCGACCGCATCGAGGGCTGCGCGGTCGTCGCGCTCGACGACGTCCCCGGCTGGCTGGCCGCGCTGCCTGCCCAGCGCGGCCTGACGCCCGACCGCCAGGGCCACGTCCGGGAGATCCTCGATGCGCTCGCGCCGCAGGGCTGAGCGCCCAGGACGCAATCGCACGTCGCGACCGACGGCCGAGCCGGCACGCTTGCGTTCCGCGGCGACATCGGGCAGACTCCGGAGCCTGATGCAGATCACGAGCGTCGCCTGGTTGATGCAGATGCGCCGGCGGCCCCGCCGCGTGGAGGACGGGGTCCTGGGCGCCTGATCGACCTGCACGGTTGATCACGGGACCCAGGATCGGGTCCCGGGGCCGCAGTCCAGCAGGGACTGCGGCTCTTTCGTTCTCCGGGAAGCGCAGCGAGGGCCGCCGAACCCAGGCCGACGCCGCGACGGTGACGCTGAGCGCCGACGCCGCAGCCGCCGACCACGGGACCTCCCTCGTGCAGCGCATGCCCAGGAGGCGACCGATGTCCGACCAGCCGCAGCTCCGCCCGGAGACCCTTGCCATCCACGCCGGGCAGAGCCCGGACCCCGCGACCAACGCACGCGCGGTCCCGATCTATGCCACGACGTCGTACGTGTTCGACGACGCCGACCACGCCGCCCGGCTCTTCGCCCTGCAGGAGCCGGGGAACATCTACACCCGGATCATGAACCCGACGACGGGGGTCTTCGAGGCCCGGGTGGCGGCGCTCGAAGGGGGTCTCGGGGGCCTCGGCTTCGCCTCCGGCCAGGCTGCCGGGACGGCCACGATCCTCAACCTGGCGAAGGCCGGCGACAACATCGTCAGCAGCACCAGCCTCTACGGGGGCACGTACAACCTGCTCCAGTGGACCCTGCCGAAGCTCGGCATCACCACCCGCTTCGTCGACGGCTCCGATCCGACCAGCTTCGCCCCCGCGATCGACGCCCGCACGAAGGCGATCTACCTCGAGACCATCGGCAACCCGCGCCTCGACGTCCCTGACATCGCGGCGATCGCCGACGTGGCCCACGCGCACGGGCTGCCGCTCGTGGTCGACAACACGTTCGCTCCCCTCCTCTGCCGGCCGCTCGAGCACGGCGCCGACATCGTGATCCACTCCGCCACGAAGTGGATCGGCGGCCACGGGACGTCGATCGGCGGCGTGGTCGTGGACGGGGGAACCTTCGACTGGAGGGCCTCCGGCCGCTTCCCGGACTTCGTCGAGCCGGACCCGAGCTACCACGGCGTCAGCTACGTCGAGGCGGTCGGGAACCTCGCTTTCATCGTCAAGCTGCGGGTGCAGGGCCTCCGCGACACGGGCGCGGCGCTCAGCCCGTTCAACGCGTTCCTCTTCCTGCAGGGCCTCGAGACGCTGCCCCTGCGCATCGAGCGCCACTCCGCCAACGCCCTCGCCGTGGCGCGCTGGCTGGAGCGGGACGAGCGGGTGACCTGGGTCAGCTACCCGGGCCTGGCCTCGCACCCGGCTCACGAGAACGCCGCGCGGTACCTGGCGGGCGGCTTCGGCGGCGTTCTCACGTTCGGCATCCGGGGCGGCCGCGAGGCAGGGCGGGCCCTCTGCAGCAGCCTGGGCCTCTTCAGCCTGCTCGCGAACGTCGGCGACGCCAAGTCACTGATCATCCACCCGGCCACGACCACCCACCAGCAGATGTCGGCCGAGGAGCAGGCCGCCACGGGCGTCACCGACGACCTCGTGCGGCTCTCGATCGGCCTGGAGCACATCGACGACATCCTGGCCGACCTGGACCAGGGTCTCGCCGCGGCGACATCCGGGGCGGCAGCGCCGGCCGGCGCGCCCGTCGGCTCCGGCGCCTGACGATGGCTGCGCAGGCGCCCGGCGCCGGCCCCCCGCCCGCCCCGGACCAGCGGGCTGCGGCGGCGGCCGGCGGCGGCCGGTTGGCGGCGGCGGCCCCGAGCCGCCCGGCCCTCTACGACACCGGCGTCGTCGTGGCCCGCGAGATCGGTCCGTTCGCCCTGGGCGACGGCACGGTCCTCCCGGCGCTGCACGTCGCGTACCGCCACGATGGCCCGGGGCCCGACGAGGCGCCCCAGGTCCTCGTGATCCATGCCCTCACGGGGAGCGCCGACGCGGCCGGCGACTGGTGGGAGCCGCTCATCGGTCCCAGCCGCGCCCTCGACACCACCCGGGTCGGGGTCCTGTGCGCGAACCTTCTCGGAGGCTGCTACGGGACGACCGGCCCCACGAGCCCGGATCCGGCGACGGGCGAGCCGTACGGCGCGGCGTTTCCCGCGGTCTCGACCCGTGACCAGGCGCGCGCCCAGTGGGCCCTGCTCGATGCGCTGGGGATCCACCGCCTGGCTCTCGTCACCGGCGGCTCGCTGGGAGGGATGGTCGCCCTCGAGGTCGCCCTCGAGCGCCCCGCGGCGGTCGGGTCGGTCCTCCCGATCGCGGCCCCGGCGGCCACGGGCGCGCTCGCCGTGGCCTGGAACGGCATCCAGCTCGAGCTCGTGCGACGGCTGGGCGCGGACGGCCTGGACCTCGCGCGGCGCCTGGCGATGACGACCTACCGGAGCGAGACCGACTTCGAGCACCGCTTCGGGCGCTCCGCGGAACCCGACGGCACGCCGTCGATCACGAGCTACCTGGCCTACCAGGGGCGCAAGCTGGTGGCGCGCTTCGACCCCGCGACCTACGCGGTCCTCGTCGGGGCGATGGACCGCCACGATGCGGGCGCCGGCCGGGGCGGCCTCGCCCCCGCGCTCGCCCGGCTCGCCGACCACGGTGTCCGGGTGACCGGCCTCGGGATCGAGCGCGACATCCTCTACGGCCCGGACCAGGTCCGGGCCCTGGCGGAGGCGGCCGCTGCCGCGGGCGCCCACGCGCGCTACCTGGAGCTGCGTTCCACGAAGGGCCACGACGCGTTCCTCGTGGAGTGGGACCAGCTCGCCGACGTCGTCGGCCGGGCCCTCGCGGAGGCGCTTGCTCCCCGGCCGGTTCCACCGCCGCACACCTGACCCGGGTGGCAGGTGTCAGCCACCGGGGCCGAGGTCGGCGTCAGCCGCCCTCCTGGCGGGCAGCCTGCTCGGCGAGGATCAAAGTCCCGGCCGGTCCGGCGCTCCCGCCGAGCAGCGCCGGGACCACGAATGCCGGGTCGCCGTGCTCCGCCAACCCGGGGTACCCGCCCAGCTGGGCCGCCAGCTCCGCCTGCGCCGCGTCGATGACGCCCGGCAGGGCGGAGAGGCCGCCGCCCACCACGATCCGCTGCGGGGCGAGCGCGTAGACGAGCGAGCGGACGCCCGCGGCGAGGTAGAACCCGACCAGCCGGGCGGCGGCGTCGCGATCGGCGCCCTCGAGCAGCTCCGCCCGCCTGCCGAAGCGCGCGGCGACCGCAGGCCCGCTCGCAAGGCCCTCCAGGCAGTCGCCGTGGAAGGGGCAGACGCCCGGGAAGGTGTCGCCGGGCCGGCGGGGGACCACCACGTGTCCCATCTCGGGATGGCCGAGCCCGTGGAGCAGCCGGCCGTCGATCACCGCGCCGCCTCCGATCCCCGTCCCGAGCGTCAGGTAGACGAACGACTCGAGGCCCCGCGCGGCGCCCCAGCGGCCCTCCGCGAGCGCGGCCGCGTTCACGTCGGTGTCGAAGCCGACCGGGATGCCGAGGCCGGCCGCGAACGGGCCGACGATGTTGGTGCCGGACCAGCCGGGCTTGGGGGTCGTGGTGATCGAGCCGTAGGCCGGGTTCCCGCGCCGCAGCTCGACGGGCCCGAAGGAGCCGATGCCGAGGGCCGTGAGCTGCGTTCCCGCCGCGGTCGCCGCCCGGAAGAACGCCAGCGCCGCTCCGATCGTCTGGGCCGGGCCGGCGACGTCGATGCGCAGGGTCTCGGCCATGTCATCGGGACCGGTCCCGATCACGCACACGAACTTGGTCCCGCCCGCTTCGATCCCACCGTACATGCGCCCTTCCTCCAGCCTCCCGGGGCCGGGACGGATCACCGGGTCCGCCGGCCGTCGCCGTGGCCCGCGGCGCCGCCGTGGCCCGCGCCGTCGTCGTCATCGCCGAGCGCCGCGGACAGCATCGCCGCGATGAGCCCTGCGAGCGCAGGCCGGGAGTCGATGGCGTCGCCGGCGGCAGCCGGGATCTTCCCAGGCCACTCATCCCGGCGCACGACGCGGACCGCGAGGCCGGCGGCCCGGAGCGCATCCAGGCCCGCCTCCGGGTCGGCGACCCCGCCATCCGGCGCGCCGGCCTCACCGTCGCCGTCGGGATCGTCGCCGGGGCCCTCGTCGGCGCCGGCCAGCACGACGAACGACGCGTCCGACCGCGCCCAGGCCTCCAGCGGCAGGTCGGGCATCGGGCCGTCGACCGCCACCACGACGGCGATCTCCGGGCGCAGCGTAGCGAGGAACGCCCCGAGCGGAGCGCCCATCCCGACCCCGACGACGCCGATGGCGCCGGGCCGCGTGTCCGGGTCGGTCGCGAGGACGTCCGCGGCCGCGGCCAGCACGAGCACCGCTTCTTCCGCGTCCAGGCCCGCGGCGATCGCGAGCGCCTCGGCGGGATCGCCGGCGCGGCGCCCTCCGGCCAGGTCGGGCGCGAGGACCGAGAGTCCCAGCTCGGCCAGCGCCGCGGCCAGCGCGACGGCTTCCTCGTCGAGCCCCCACGCGTCGTGGGCCAGCAGCACACCGGGCGCCGGCCCGATCGCGGGCAGGGCCCGAACGGCGGCCACCTCCCCGGCCGGGGCCGGGATCGTCGTGCGTGGGACACCCATGGCGCGGCCAGTGTAGGCTCGCGAGCGTGCTGACCCCCCTTCGCGTCGTCCCGCT
This sequence comes from uncultured Chloroflexia bacterium, assembly GCA_963713285.1. Lineage (GTDB taxonomy): Bacteria > Chloroflexota > Limnocylindria > Limnocylindrales > CSP1-4 > CTSoil-043. The sequence continues at coordinate 12,201 of CAVQLA010000012.1, forward strand.
CGCCAAGGAGCGCGTGTGGGGCGGATCGCGGCTCCGCCCACCGCGCACCCTCCCGATCGGCGAGCTGTGGGTCGCAGGGCCGTGGCTCGAGGTCGCGGCCGGCGTCCACGCCGGACGCACGCTCGAGGATCTTGCGGCCGAGCGCGGGCAGAGCCTGGTGGGGACGGCGGCCAGCCCCGGCCCGGGCCCCCGGTTCCCGCTCCTGGTGAAGCTCCTCGATCCGGCCGCGTGGCTGTCCGTCCAGGTCCACCCCGACGACGCGAGGGCCCGGGCGCTGGTGGGACCCGACGCGGTCGGCAAAGCCGAGGCCTGGTACGTGCTCGACGCCGACCCCGGGGCCGAGCTGCTGGTCGGCGTCCGCCCGAGCGTCCGGCAAGCCGACGTCCGCGAGGCCATGCGCCGGGGCAGCGCGACTGCCGAGCTCCTTGCCCGCCAGGCGGTGGAGGCCGGCGACGCCGTGCTCCTCCCGCCGGGCACGCTGCACGCCGTGGGGCCGGGAGTGCTGCTCTACGAGCTGCAGCAGCCCTCGGACCTCACCTACCGGGTCGACGACTGGGGTCGGCCGGCGTCGCTGGAGCGCCCTCTCCACACGGCCGAGGCGCTCGCCTCGGTCGTGCCCGACAGCCGGCCCCAGGTCCGGCGGGGCGGGGAGCCGGGACGCCTGGTGAGCTGTGCCCAGTTCACGCTGGATCTGCTGGACGCGGACGGGCGGCTCGACCCCGAGGGGCGCACGCTGCAGGTGCTGACCGCCGTCGGGGCATCGATCGCGCTGTCCGGCCCGGTCTGGGAGGAACGCCTCGAGCCGCTCGAATCGCTCGTCGTCCCCGCGTCCGCCGGGGCCTACGACGTGCTGCCGGACTCCGGGGGACGTCTGCTGGTGGCCGCGCTTCCCTGAGGCGCCCGGGCAGCCGCGGTGCCGCCGCGCGAACCGGCGATGCGGGCGCGAAGCGGCGACACGAGCTATGGTTCGCGGCGAGCGAGGGGATCCTCGCGGCAGCACGGGACCGAAAACCGAAGATCGTCGCCCCGGCAGGAGCCGTCCTGCCGCGTACCGTCCGATCCGGTCGGTGCCCCGCGTCGCCTCCCCAGCGACGCCCCTCCCCGCCGCGCTTCTGCGCAGCCCCCAGTCCCCCCTTCGCCGCGCCCTGCGCGGCGCCTCTTCCCTGCCGGGCGGCGACCAGCCCATCGCCATCGCGGAGCCCCCGCGGTGCGCCGGCAGAGAGGAGCACAGTTGCTCACCATCTCGCGCCTCCGGGTGCTCGCGGCGGCGACGTTTGCCGCCCTCGTCATCGTCTCTGTCCAGCCGCCGGCACCCGCCGCGGCCGCGTCGCCGGCGGATCGTGTCATCAAGATCGCCATGGCCGAGCGCGGCAGCCCCTGGGTCTACGGCGCGACGGGGCCGTCCCACTTCGACTGCTCGGGCCTCGTCACCTACACGTTCCGCCGGGCCGGCCAGCTCGACACCATCGGGAACGGCCGCAACCGGAGCGGAACCGCCCTGCTCCGCTGGGCGCGCGCCCACGGCCGGACCACGTCCCACGGCCGCCGCGGCGACATCGCCGTGTGGGGCAACGGCTCTCACGTCGGGATCTACCTCGGGAACGGCAGGGCCATCAGCACCCTGACCTCCGGCGTCCGGGTCCACGGTCTGCGCGTCCTCACCACGCGGTTCACGACCTTCATCCGGACGGGCCTCTCCGCGCCCACGGTCGCCGCGCGCACCGCCACGACCCCGACGCCGCCCCCGGCGCGCTCCACGGCCGCGCCGAAGGTCATCGCCCGCCGCACCGTGGCGGTGAGCGCGCTCAATCTCCGGGCCGCCCCGCGCCTCTCTGCCGGTGTCTCGCGGGTGCTCGATCGCGGCACGCGAGTCGGCGTCACCCGCTCCGCGAAGGACTCCTCCGGCCGGACCTGGTACCGCGTCGCGGTCGGAGGCCGGGTCGGCTGGGTCGCGGGCTGGCTGACGCGCCCCGCCGGCTGACGCGGCCCCCCGCCGACCCTGCCCGCCGGGTGACCGCCGCTGGTCCCGGCCCTTCACGCACCCGCCGTCTCGACGCCGCCGCCTTCGGGCGGCGGCGTCGACGCATTCCAGCACGCCGGCGGGAAGGCGCGGCGGCCGGCCTCCCAACTCGTGACCAATGGCCCTGCGTCATCTTCGGTTGAAATGTGACACTCGCGGCTGTGGTGATCGTTGCGGCGCTCGGCTCCCGCGGCGCGACCCTTCAGCTCGGCACTCGCTAGGACGATCACATGCCCGACTGCCTGGAAGTCACCGTCGACAAGTTCGTCTTCAGGGTGGCGACCGACCGCCTGTACAGCGCCGAGGGCGTCTGGGCCCTGGAGGAGGGTGACCGGATCCGCATCGGCGTGACCGACTTCCTGCAGCAGCGGAGCGGCGACGTCGCGTTCGCGGAGGTCAGGGCCGAAGGCAGGGCGGTCGCGACGGGCGACGAGGTGGCCACGATCGAGACGATCAAGGCCAACGTGGAGGTGATCTCACCCGTCAGCGGCGCGATCGCGGAGGTGAACCAGGCGCTGGCGATGACCCCGGAGGTCATCAACCAGGACCCGTACGGCGAAGGGTGGCTCGCGGTCGTCGCGGCCTCCGACTGGCCGAAGGAGGCCGAGACGCTGCTCGACCCCGAGGCGTACTTCGACCTGATGAAGGGCCAGGCCGAAGAGGAAGCGCAGAAGCTGTGAGCCCCGAGGGGCGCAAGGTCATGGTCGTGCCGTGCAGCGGCATCGGCAAGACGTACGGCACGGTCAGCCGTGAGGCTGCCTACGAGGTCACCGAGGATCTCCGACCGGGGGCCACGGAGATGGTCGCCCTGTCGCTCCTGGTGCTCGGCGACGAGGACGCCCGGGCCGCGGTCCGGGCCCACCCGGCGGTGACGATCGACGGCTGCAAGCTCGCCTGCGCGGCCAAGATGGTGCAGGAGAGCGGGGGCCAGGTGGTGCAGGGAATCGCGGTGCTCGACGTGTACCGGCGGAACCGGGAGCTGAAGCCGCAGGGCATCGCCGAGCTCAACGAGGGGGGCGTCCTGCTCGCCCACGCCGTCGCGGAGGAGATCGCCGCCGTCGTGGACGGCGTGCTCGCCGGCGAGGAGGCCGCCGACCATGCCTGAGCTGCCGGGCCGGAAGGTGGGGATCGTCGCCTGCTCCGGCGAGGAGCTCGCCGAGGGGACCGTGACCCGCCTGGCCGCCCTCGAGGTCCTCGAGCAGCTGCGCCCCAGCGAGACCGTGACGATCTGCCTGCCGCTCTTCCTTGCCGGCGGGGAGGGCGACCGGGCGTTCGCCCGCTTCTATCCCACGATCGCCCTCGACGGCTGTGACACCAGGTGCGCGGCGCGGGCCACCGAGCTGCACTCGGGCAGTCCCGCCGCGAGCGTGGTCGTGACCGATCTGCTGGCCGAGCACGGCCTCGATCGGCCCCAGGGCGCCCGGCGCCTGGACGAGAACGGCCGGCTGGCGGTCGAGATCACCGCGGACCGGGTCGCCGGCCTCGTCGACGAGCTCCTCGGGGGGCAGTGGAGTCGCCGCAGCGGCTCCTTCGTGGCAGGGGTGCCTGCGGCGACACCCGAGGCCATGCCCCAGGCCGGCTGCGCGTGCGCGTCGGCCATCCCGGTGCAGACCGTGGACGTGGACGGGCGGCCGGTTCCCCTCGCCGCCCTGCCGCTGATCTTCGAGCAGTTCCGCGGCGCCGGGAAGGTGCCCGGAGCCGAGGTGACGCTGGAGCTGCTCGCGACCGTCAAGATCTACAACGACGTGGCGCCCGGGACGAACGACGAGCTTGCCGCTGCGCTGGCGCGCGAGTACGCGGCCTTCTGCGACCCAGCCGGGACGCGGCCGTGAGCCGCACGGCGATCTACCACACCACGGTGACGTGGACCGGCGAGCACCGGGGCCGGATCGCCATGGGCAATGGCCCGGAGATGGCCTTCTCGGCGCCGCCCGACGCCCAGGGGCATCCCGGCGTGCTGACCCCCGAGGACGCCTTCGTCGCCGCGGCGAACACCTGCGTGATGATGATGTTCATCTGGGCGACCGAGCGGTTCCGCCTCGACCTGGTGTCGTACGACTGCCGGGCCGAGGGGACCAAGCTCATCGAGCTCGACCGGACGGAGACCTTCACGCACCTGCGCCTGTGGCCGCGGATCGTCATCCGCGCCGGGGCGGAGCAGCCGGCCGTCGTCGAGGCCCGGGCCCGCCGGGCGCTCAAGTCGGCCCAGAAGTACAGCCTCGTGGCCAACTCCGTGAAGTCCGAGATCGTCGTCGAGCCGACGGTCGAGATCGTTCCATGACGCCGCGGGCAGGCAGCCGGGCGGCCCCGTGTCACGTCGACGGCGAATGACACGCTGCCCACCGAGATGACGACGCACGCGGCCCGGGCGCGAGTCGACGGGGAGGGGCGTCTCGTCCTGCCGACCGAGCTGGTCGAGCGCCTCGGGCTGGTCGAGGGTGCATCCATCCGCGTGGAGGAGCGCGGCGACGCGATCACCGTCGGCCGATCGAGCGCGAGCCTGGCCCGGGTCTACGTGGAGCCCACCACGCGCTGCAACCTGCGCTGCCGCACCTGCATCCGGAACGTGTGGGACGAGCCGGCGGGGTCGATGTCGGCGCGGACGTTCGCCCGGCTCATCGACGGCGTCCGGGGCCTCTCGCCCCTCCCGACGATCTTCTTCGGCGGGTTCGGCGAGCCCTTCGCCCATCGCGGCCTCCTCGGCATGATCGCCAGGGCGAAGTCCGCCGGCTGCCCGGTCGAGCTCATCACGAACGGGACGCGCCTCGGGGCGAAGATCCGCGAGGAGCTCGTGCGGATCGGCCTCGACCGCCTGTGGGTCTCGATCGACGGTGCCACGCGCGAGAGCTACGCCGACGTCCGCCTGTGGGACGCGCTGCCGCAGGTGACCGAGGACCTCGCCCGGCTGCGCGAGCTGCGCATCGCAACCGGGTCCGCCGTGCCGCGGCTCGGCATCGCGTTCGTGGCCATGAAGCGGAACATCGCCGACCTGCCGGAGGTGATCCGGCTCGGGCAGCGCCTCGGCGCCGACCGCTTCTCGGTGAGCAACGTGCTCGCGCACACCCCCGCGATGCGGGACCAGGTGCTCTATGCCCGGTCGATCGATGCCGAGGAGGCGGATCCGTCCCCGTGGACGCCGGAGGTCTCGCTCCCGCGGATGGACCTCGACGAGATGACCCTCGAGCGCCTGGCCCGGGTGACGGCCAGCAGGCACGGGCGCTCGCTCCTGGGCCAGGCCGACGGTGCACGGCCGAACCGCTGCCCGTTCGTGGAGAAGGGCAGCGTCTCGGTTCGCTGGGACGGGACGATCAGCCCCTGCCTGCCGCTCCTGCACACGCACCGCAGCTACCTGGACTTCCGGCCCCGGGTCAGCCATGCCTTCAGCGTGGGGAGCATCAACGAGCGGAGCCTCGTGGACGCGTGGAAGGACCCAGCCTACGTCGCGCTTCGCGAGCGGCTCCTCGAGTTCGACTTCGCGCCGTGCACGATCTGCAACAGCTGCGACATGGCCGACGAGAACCTGGAGGACTGCTTCGGCAGCCCGACCCCGGCCTGCGGGGGCTGCCTCTGGGCGCAGGGGTTCATCCGGTGCCCGTGACGGGCCATGGCCGAGCGATGCGATGCCCCTGATCCTCCTCCTGACGCCGCTGCTCTTCGGCCTCTCGTTCCTGTCCGGGATGCTCGGCCTTGGCGTGGCGTTCATCGCGATCCCCGTCCTCGGGCTCTTCGGCTACGACCTCATCAACGTCATCCAGCCCTGGGCGCTGCTGCTCAACGGGCTGACGGCGATCAGCGCGGCGATCGCCTTCTGGCGGAGGGGCATGGTCGACAAGCGGGGGGCGCTCATCCTCGTGACGATCACGGCGATCGGCGCGCCGCTCGGCGTGTGGCTCGTCCAGTTCGCCTCGCCCGACTTCGTGTGGTGGATCTACGTCGGGGTGCTGCTCTTCCTCGCGGTCCGCATGGCCATGCCGAAGGGCGCCTCGACCGAGGTGGTCGCGGAGATCACCGACCGCAACCGCGCGCAGGCGGCCGGGGCAGCCGTGCCCATCTCCGTCTTCGCAGGGTTCCTGGGCGTCGGGCCCGGCTTCCTGCTGATGCCGACGCTCACCCTCGTCGGCTACTCCGCGCGCCTCGCGGCCGCCACGAACTCGGTGGCGGTGACCGTGCCGTCGTTCACCGCCTTCGTGACCCACCTGCCCACGGCCACCTTCGACTGGCCGATCGTGATCGTCACCTCGATCGCCTCGGTGATCGGGGCCTGGCTTGGCGCCCGGTTCACGGCCGGGCGGGTCAAGAGCGCCACCCTCTCGCGGATCTTCGCGGTCGCGCTCGTGGCGCTCGCCGTGCAGCGCGCCTGGATCCTGCTGACATGACCACTACCCACCCATCCGCGAACGCGCCCCCGGGGAGGCCCACGATGCAGACACAGCTACCAGTCCTCGACCTTCGAATGAACCTCCCGGCGCCGGACGTCCGGGAGGCTGTTGCGGCGGCGGCGATCCTCGCCGATCCGATCCGGGCGAGCATCGTCCGGATGCTCCGCGATGGGCCGGTCTGCGTCTGCGAGATGGCGGCGGCCCTCGGCTCGCGCGAGAACAACGTCAGCAACCACCTCGCACGGCTCCGCGACGCGGGGCTGGTGCACGCGAGCCGCTACGAGGCCGACACGCGGCGCGTCTACTACGAGCGCGACGAGGCCACCTGCCGGCGTGCGCTCGAGACGCTCGCGGACATCCTCGCGTGACCACGCTCGCCGGCGACCTGCGGCGACGTCCCACCGCCGGCAGCGGCACGTCGGACGCGTCACCTGATGGAGGCTTTCACCGATGACGAAGATCGAGGTCCTCGGGCCCGGCTGCAACAACTGCATCCGCCTCGAGAAGAACGCCCGAGAGGCCGTCGCAATGGCCGGCGTCGAGGCCGAGGTGGTGCACGTCACGGACCCGCTGGAGATCCTGGCCCACGGGATCCTGAGCACGCCGGGGCTCGTCATCGACGGCAAGGTGGTCAGCGCGGGCCGCATCCCCTCGGCCGGCGACATCGCGGTCTGGCTGAGCGAGTAGTCGCCGCCAGCCGTAGTCCGGCCCAGCACGGAGTCGTCGTGTGCGTCGTCAAGATCCTGGCGCTGGGCCGCGGGTGGCACGAAGGCGCTATCGGGGCGCTTGCGCTGGTCCTGTTCCTTGTCCTCATCGTCGCCCGGGGGATCGTCTCAGCGAGACCGCGTCGCGTCCTGTGGTCGGGCTCGGTTTGGAGTCGATGAGGGCGCGAAAGGGTCGTTCGGCTCTGCGCATCAGGGTGGAATCGCTCAAACGCCTGTTGTACTAACCACTGTTAGAATGACGACAATGGACGAGCACCCCGCCCACTCCACCACCCCGTCGCTTACGCCCGAGTTCCTCGTCGCTCTTCAGGCCCTCGCAGAGCCGACCCGGGCCAGAATCGTGGCCCTGCTGGGCCACGGTGAGCACTGTGTGTGCGACGTCGGGGAGATGCTCGGCTTGAGCACCGCCCTGGTCTCGCACCACCTGAGGGCTCTCCGTGCCGCGGAGCTGCTCCGCGAGCGGCGGAGCGGCCGCTGGGTCTACTACTCCCTCGACGTCGAGCGCGTCGCGGCGCTCCGCGCTGCCGTCGCCGACCTTCTCACGCCTACACCCGCCGCGACCGCTGCGTGCCTGTGCTCGGACTGCGGCCCCAGCAGGTCGTCCGTGCCCAGCGCGGGACCGCTTCGCCGCCTGCCCCTCGTTGCGGAGCTGACGTCGTGACCTGCTCCGTCCTGGTGGTCGGGGTCCCCATGGCGGCCTGCGACCCGGCCAAGACCTGGAAGGCGGCTGCCTCTCTCGTCGAGCAGCGCCTGGCCGAGCGCTTCGGGCCGGCCGTCGCCTTCGAGTACGCCGAGCTGTTCAGCCCGCAGATGGCCTGCCACCCCGACGTCGAGGCGGCGGTCGCGGAGGGCGAGGCTGTCCCGCCGATCGTGGTCATCGACGGGGTCCGGCGCTTCAGCGGCGGGAAGCTGAATCTCTCGGCCATCGAGCGCGCCGTCGCCGAGGCTCTTCAGGCGGACGCGATCCATGCGTGACCTGGGGCCCGGCCTGACGTCGCCCGACACAGATCTCGTCGACGAGCCAGCGTGCTGCCCGGGAGGGGCGTGTGGCCCGATCTTCGAGACGCCGCTCCTCGAGCTTGCCTTCAACCGCCTCCGCGACGTCGTCGGCAGCCGGAGGGCGCGCGCCGTCGCCGCGGCCGCCCCCATAGATCCACCCGCTGACCAGGACCTCTCCACGGCCTCAGCCGTCTCGTTTCCACCACCCCAGCCACCAAAGGATGCGTCCCGTGACTGACCAGGTGACCGGCCTCGCCACCCCGGACGTCGAGATCTTCGACCCGCCCCTGTGTTGCCCGACGGGGCTCTGCGGTCCCGTGCTCGACACGACCCTCGTCGACCTGAGCGAGGCGATCTTCACGCTCGAAGCCGAGGGCCGGACCGTGGTCCGCCACATGATGACCGCGGACCCCCAGGCCTTCATGCGCAATCGCGAGGTCTACCAGCTGATCAAGGAGCGCCAGCTCGAGGTCCTGCCGATCACGGTGATGGGCGGGCGCATCGTGAAGACGGACGCCTACCCAACCCTCGATGAGCTCCGGGCCGGGCTCACCAGCAATGCCTGAGCCCCAGCGCTCCCGAAAGGATCCCCCGTGACCCAGTTCCTCTTCTTCTCCGGCAAGGGCGGCGTCGGCAAGACCACGATGGCCTGCACGACCGCGGTCGCCGAAGCTGACGCCGGCACGCGCGTCCTGATCGTGACGACCGACCCGGCCTCGAACCTGGCCGACGTGTTCGAGCAGCCGATCGGCCACGCGATCACCCCGATCACCGGCGTCCCGAACCTGTGGGCGATGGAGATCGACCCCGATCGAGCGACCGCCGAGTACACCGACCGGACGCTGGCGCCGATCCGTGAGATCTTCCCGCCCGAGATCGTGCGGGTCATGGAGGAGCAGCTCGCCGGGCCGTGCACGGCCGAGGTCGCCGCCTTCGACCGCTTTGCCGACTTCCTCGACCCGACGGCCCCCGCGGCACCGCCGGCCGGCGGTGCCGGCTTCGACCTCGTGATCTTCGACACCGCGCCGACCGGCCACACAGTGCGCCTGCTCGAGCTGCCGGAGGCGTGGTCGAAGAGCATCTCGCAGGCCGACGCGGGCGCCGGCCAGACGTGCATCGGCCCCGCGGCGGCGATCGCCGAGGCGAAAGTCAAGTACGAGCGGGCACTCGCAGCGCTGCGCGACCAGTCGCTGACACGGTTCGCCTTCGTGCTCCACCCCGAGGCGACCGCGATCGCGGAGACGCGGCGCGCCGGTGCCGAGCTGGCCCGCCTGGGGATCGTCACGACCGAGCTGATCGTGAACGGGATCCTGCCGGCCGAGGAGGCGTCGACGCCGTTCTTCGCCGCCCGCATTGCGATGCAGGAGCGGTACCTCGCCGAGATCGCGCGGCAGCTGCCGATGCCCACCCGGCGCGTCCCGCTCCTCGACGGCGAGGTCCGCGGGATCGCGCGGCTGCGTGCCCTGGTCCCGCTCCTCGCCGACGAGGGGGCCGCGCGGCCGGCGTTCGGCCATGCGGACCGCGGGTCGACACGGGCGACGCGCGACGACGAGGCCGCCGTGGCGGCGGCCCTTCTTCCGAACGGGAGTCCGCGGACGGTCTTCTTCGCCGGCAAGGGCGGCGTCGGCAAGACGGTCGCATCCTGCGCGACGGCCGTCTGGTCGGCCCGCCAGGGTCATCGCACCCTGCTGGTGACGACCGATCCCGCGGCCCACATCGGCCAGGTCCTCGGTGCGGCCGTCGGCACCGAGCCCGCGCCGGTGGACGGTGTGAACGGCCTCTGGGCGGCCCGAGTCGACGCGAAGGCGGCGGCGATCGCCTACACGGATCGGATCATCGGCGACGCGGTGGCCCGCGGCCGGAGCTCGGCCTCGATCGCCGCGATGCGCGAGGAGCTCGACTCGCCGTGCACCGAGGAGATGGCGGCGTTCGACCAGTTCATCGAGCTGGCGAGCCGCGACGCGTTCGACGTCATGGTCTTCGACACGGCGCCGACCGGCCACACCCTGCGGCTGCTCGAGCTCCCGATCGACTGGAGCCGCCAGATCGACATCAAGGTCTTCGCCTCGGTCGACACGGCCGCTGCGGACGACGTCGCGAAGGCGCGGTTCAGCCGAGTCATCGAGATGATGCGCGACCCCGCGAAGAGCACGTTCGCCTTCGTCATGTACCCGGAGGCCACGCCGATCGTCGAGGCCACGCGCGCCATCGCCGAGCTGGAGTCGCTCGGGATCCCGTTGGGACTCGTCGTTGCCAACATGGTCCTGCCCGACGAGGCCCTGCAGACGCCCTACGCCCGGGCGCGCTGGAACATGCAGCAGTCCTACCTGGCCGACATCGAGCAGCGCTTCGACGTCCCGCTCCTCGAGGTGCCCCTGCTCGACGGCGAGGTCGTGGGCCTCGACCGGCTCGGCGAGCTCCTCGACCGGACCCTCGCTTTCCCCCTGCTCGTCGCCTGAACGGAGGCCCGAACACGATGCTCTACCCATCCACCGCGGATCCGGCCGACCTCGCGGCCGCGAGCCGCGCCGCGGAGGCGGAAGCCCTCACGGCGGCGGGCGCGCTCGGCGCCGCGCTCCGGGCGAGCCCCGAGTTCACCGCGCTCGTCGCCGCCGACCGGGCGCTCTCGGAGGACGCCGAGGCGAACGCCGCGATCGAGGCGTTCGGCAACCTCCAGGCTGAGCTCCGGGCGGAGATCATGATGGGAGTCCTCGACGACGCCCAGAGCGCCGGGCTGGAACGCCTCCGGGCAGCCATGCTCGCCGTCCCATCGGTCGCGACCTACGTCGCGGCCACCGGCGCGTTCCAGGCCGTTTGCCGCGAGACAGCGTCGGTCATCACGGCCCAGATCGGGATCGACTTCGCTGCCAACTGCCGCTCCGGCGGCTGCTGCGGCTGACGGGAGACACGAACGATGCTCACCATCGAGCTCCTCGAGGCGGCCGTCGAATTCGGCCGCGCCCTTCGCCAGGCCCCGGCGGTCGCGACGTACCGTGTCGCCGTGGAGACGCTCGACGCCGACCTCGCCGCCCAGGGACTGATGGCCGACCTCCGCAGGCAGCAAGGCGACATGGCGCGCCTGCAGAAGACGGGTCTGCGGCCGAGCCAGGAGCAGGTCGACCAGCTGCGCCAGTGCCAGGCGGCGGTCCGCGCGAACGCGGCGATCATGGCCCACCTGCGGGCGACGAACGACGTGAAAGGGTTCCTGCCCGACGTCGCGCGCGAGGTCAGCGCGGCGCTGGGCGCGGACTACGCCAGCCTCGTCGCGCCGACCAGCTGCTGACGATCCGGTCCTGACGACGGGCCGCGACAGAAGCATGCGCGCCGACGTCGATCCCGACATGCGACTCCTTCGCGGGGTGGCTGACCCGCGCCGCCTCGCGATCCTCCGCCGGCTGCTGGGCGATGGATCGGTCGCCGCCTGCGACTTCGACTGCTGCGACGTGCGTCAGCCGACGGTCTCGCACCACCTCCGGGTGCTGCGCGAAGCGGGCTGGGTCCGTGCGGAACGCCGTGGACAGGGGGTCTACTACTCGATCGAGCCCGGTGCCGCGGAGCGATTCCGGGAGATCGCGGGTGAACTCACGCCGCCGCCCACCGCCTCCCGCACACCGCTACGACCTTCGCCGCAGCCCCGGAGCGGAGGGCAATGAGCGCGATCGGCGGTTCCGAGGTGCGCCCTGCGAATCTGCTCCGCCCCAGCCGAGAGCACCCCTGCGGTCGACATTCGGTGGGCGGTCCTGGTAGGGGAGGGTGGACTCGAACCACCGACGTGGCGTGTATAAGACGCCTGCTCTAACCGCTGAGCTACTCCCCCGCCGGCGCGGGACTGGCCCCGTGTGCTGCGAGCGTACACCGCCGCGCCGCCAGCCCACGCACTCGTGCCGCCGGGCGATCGGCGCCCGAGCGCGAGCGTCGCTGCGCTCCCTCCACGCGGGTGTGCGACGATCCCGCGGATGTTCCGCCGCCCGCCGCCGTCGCCGCCTCCCACGCCGCTCGGCATCGAGGATCTCGAGGAAGAGCCCCGGCCCCCGCTGATCTCGCGCCGCACGCTGACCCGGGCTGCCGCGCTCTTCGTGGGCGGGATCGCCTGGGGCGCCGCGGTCCGGTTCGCCGACAGCCTGCCGGTCGACGCCGGCTTCATCGGCTTCGTCCTCAAGGTCGGTGGGGGTTTCGTCTTCGTCCTCGCGATCGCGCTCGTGCTCCTGTTCCGCGGGTTCGAGGTGGACCGCGTTGCGCTCGCGGCGTTCTTCGCGGTCGCGGGGGCGACGATCGGGCTCTCGGTCGGTCCGACCGTGCCGTCGGCCGTCGTGGTGACGGGCACCTTCTCGTTCGTGCCGTCGGTCCCGGCCGGCCTGCCGACGAGCGAGGGGGACCTCGAGTGCGAGTGGGCGAACGGCCGCTGGAAGATCGGCGCGCTGCGAGCGAGCCCGATCGACGGGTTCGTGCCGCCGCCCGAGCTCGCGCTCGACTTCCTGCGCAAGACGATGAGCCTCTCCGACGGCGACGGATCCACCCTCGTCGCGGTGGGCAACGACGCGTTCGTCTCGCCGCCCGACGCCCCGCCCCGGGGAGAGGGCGACCGCAGCGGCGTCCTCGACCTGGTCCTCCTCCAGGTGGATCTCGAATCGACGCCGGAGGACCCGCTGGAGGTCCGGGCGCGCTTCACCTGGGACTGCCCGCCGCCACCCGCGGGCTGAGCGACCGGCGAGGCTCGAACATCGCAGGCAGCTGCGCCGACCCCGGGCCGCCGGGCGGACCCCGCGCCGACCCCGCCCTGTCCGTCAGCCGATGACGTGCAACGCGAGAAGCCGGGCCGGGGGCAGACGAGCTACTTCGGGCGTGGTCCCAGGCGATCCGTGAGGGCGCGAAGGCTGAAGCGCCGACCGCCGATGCCGGATTTGTCCCCGCCCTGGCCATTCGAATCGGGGGTGCTGCTCGCCCCGCGGAAGCCCGCCAGCGAGCCGTACGGAGCACCGGTCGAGCCCAGCACCGCACCCGACAGGTAGGCCCCTGACGCCTGGAGGGTCTCCGTCAGGGCGCGTTCGTCGTCCGACTGCTCCGCGGCGATCGGGAGGTCGTCGGGATCGAGCGGGCGCTCGGACTCGGGGACCACCTTCGGCGGGCGCGCGTAGGCAGGCGCGCCGTAGAGCATCGGGAGCGCGAAGTACGGATCGGGATCCGCAGCCACGGTCATATCTTCCAACCAACGACGGCCGGCATGCAAATCAAAGCCGGCCAGATGATGTCGGCGGGAGCGTACTCCACCCCGAGCGTGCGGGACCAGACCCCCGCGGGCAGTCCGTGGCGCGTGCGCGCACCACCCTCCGCGGGGCGCGGTCCCGGCCCACGGCGCGGTCCCGCCACGCGACGTGCGAGGCGCGGCGTGCGGTACACGCCGCCTTCAGCCACCCGATCCCGCGAGGAGCGGCTTCACGATCTGGAACAGGACGACCAGCGCCAGGTAGGCGATGGGCAGGGCGGCGAAGAGCCCGAGGGCCGCGCTCCACCTGCTGCGGACACCGGGACGGCCGGGCTGGGGTACCACGAGGTACGTCAGCCACGATCCCAGGATCGCAACCGCGGCCACGAAGAGGAAGCCCGCGAGGACGCGGAGATCGCCGCCCGGCAGGTCAGCCCCGGCATCGAGCGCCAGGTCGTAGGCCAGGAACAGGATGCCGAGCACGGCCGCGACGGCGACGCTGCTGATGACCGCCCGGACCACCGGCGTCGGGGCGCGACGGAACTGGCGCCAGCGGACGTCGAACCAGCCGCGCTCGCGGACCTCCGGGGGTCGGACCTCCGGGGTTCGGCCCTTCGGCGGTCCGGGCTTCGCCGCTCGGACCTCCGGCGAGTCGTCGTCGGCCGTCACTCCCCCGCGAGCTCCAGGAACTCGATCCCCGGCCGCGCCGGCAGCGTCGCCGGCGTGTGCGCAGCGATCTCCTCCACTCCATCGAGAACCCGTCCCAGCTCGGTCTCCGTCGTGAAGAACGCGACGCTGAGACGGACCGCGTCCAGGCCCGGGATGGAGCGGACGATCGCGTGGACCCGGCGCCCGAGCGCTTCGGCGACCTCGTCGCCGGTCCAGCCCGCCACCCGGAAGGAGACGAGCGTCCCCATCCGGTCGCGCGGCGTCACCAGCGTGACCCCCGCCGTCGAGGCGAGTCGACCGGCCGCCGCGTGCGCGAGCCGGGCCGCCCGCTCGTGGGCCCACGGCAGGCCGACGAACATGCTCAGCCAGCCGGCGCTCCGCGCAAGCCCGACGATCGACGCCTTGTGGATCCCCGCCGTCTCGAAGCGCCGGGCGTCGCGCCAGAGCGCATCCCGCCCAACCGCGTACGGCGTCGACGCCGCGAAGAAGCCGCCGACGGGCGGCAGCACCTCGGCGACAATTCCACGGCGGACCACCAGCGCGCCGGTGCCCTCGGGGCCCAGCATCCACTTCTGACCGCTGGCGGCGTAGAAGTCGGCGCCGATCGCGTCGACGGCGAGCGGGATCGCCCCCGCCGACTGGGCGCCGTCGAGCACGCTCACCGCCCCCAGCTCACGAGCCAGCGCGGCGATCGGCCCGGCGGGCAGCACCGCGCCCGTCGACCACGCCACGTGCGAGGCGACGATCGCCCGCGCGGGTCCACCCGGTCCCGCGCGCGTCCCCCTCCCGGCCGCGGCCCCGCCCCCGCCGGCCGCCGCGGCCCGCAGCGCGGCAAGCGTGCGTTCGTCGTCGCCGCCATCGCCGATCTCCGCCTCCACGACCTCGACGCCCAGCCGATCGCGGAGGAGGGCCAGCGGCCCCGTGACCCCCGGGTGCTCCAGCGAGGTCGTCACGACCCGGTCGCCCGGGCGCCAGTCGATCGTACCGAGGGCCAGGTTCACCCCTTCGGTCGTGGAGTGGGTCAGCGCGACCAGGTCGATCTCCGTGCCGAGGACCGCCGCGACGACGGCGCGCGCCTCGTCCATTCGGGCGAGGAGCTCCTCGTAGGACTCGCGCGTCGCCCGCCCGACCGCGAGCTCCCGCTCGGCGACCTCCGCCATCGCCGCGGCCGCCTCGGCGGGGATCGGCCCGGCCGTGCCCGTGTTCAGGTAGATGCCGGCCCGCGTTGCCGGCAGGCCGGCGCGGAGCGCGGCGAGGCGATCGCCGTCGGAGGGAGTGGGTGTGCTCATCGGCTCCGTATGATACGGAGCGATGTCCGGTGCCCACGCGCGACCCGAGCTGCTCGCGTCTCCCGACTGGCTTGCCGAGAACCTCGGCCGCCCGGAGGTGCGCATCCTCGACGTGCGCTGGCGCCCCGACGGCGCCGGGCGCGTCGTCTTCTCCGAGGGGCACGTCCCCGGCGCGCTGCACCTGGACTGGCGCGACGCGCTCACCGACCACGACGCCCCCGACGGGGCGCTCCACCTCGCCCCACCCGACCAGGTCGCGGCCGCCCTCGCGAGTGCCGGGATCGGCAGCGGGACCACGGTCGTGGTGTACGACGACGCGGCGAGCCTCTACGCGGCGCGCACGTGGTGGAGCCTGCGGGCCTGCGGGCTCGACTCGGTCCGGATCCTTGACGGCGGGTTCGGGGCATGGAGCGAATCCGGGCGCCCGGTCTCGCACGCGGTGCCGGAGCCGGCGCGCGGCGGGTTCACGCCGCGGTCCCAGCTCCGGCTGCGGCTGATGGCGAGCGACGTGAAGTCGCTCGTCGGGTCGCCCGACGCCCTGATCCTCGACGCCCGCACGCCGGCCGAGTACCGCGGCTTTGCCGGCGGCGGCAAGCGCCTCGGCCACATCCCGGGGGCGGTCAACCTCCCCGTCGCCGCGACCACGGAGCCCGGCACCGGACGGTTCCTGGACGGCGCCGACCTGCGGCGGCTCCTGGCGGAGGCCGGCGTGACGCGCGACCGGCGCATCGTCTGCTACGACGGGGCGGGTGTCGGCGCGGCCAAGCTCGCCTTCGTGCTCGCCCTCATGGGGCACGAGGACGTCGCGGTCTACGACGGCGGCTGGGCCGAATGGGGCAACCGCCTCGACCTGCCGATCGAGCGCTGACCGGCCACGGTCGTGGCTTGCCCGGGCCGCGGTCCTGGCTCACCCCGGCCCACGGTCCTGGCGCACCCCGGCCCCGGTCCCGAACGCCGCACCTCCGCGCAATCGTGGTGCGTGCGCGCACCGCCGAAGCATCACACATGCGCAATTGGACCGATGCGCACAGTCGCATAAGGCCGCTTGGCCCTGCCATTCGATACATGCCGCTGGGGTATGGTTCGCCGCGTGAATGCCGAGCGCGACGTCCGCCTGCTCACGCGCGCGAAGTGGGTGGGCGTCCTCCTCCCGATCGCCTTCATCTGGGGCTTCGAGGTCGTCCGCTGGTGGGTGGTCGAGCCATCCGTGCCGGCGGACTCCGCGCACGTCTTCGCCGGGCTCGTGATGAGCGGCGCGGCCGTCCTCTTCGGGCTCGGCCTGTTCGCCGTCCTCGACCGCGCCCAGCGCCGCCTCGTCGAGTCGAACCAGGACCTCGCCGCAGCCCACGCGATCGCGTCGGCGCTGCAGGGTGACGAGGACCTCGAGACGACGCTCGCGGCCACCCTCGACCGCGTCCTGGAGCACACCGGCGCCCTCGCGGGCGCGCTTCACGTTGCCGGCCCCGGCGGCCGGCCCCTCGTCGTGCAGCGCCCGGCCGAGCTGGGCCCCGGCCTGCAATGGGTCGAGTCGATCCTGGGTGGCGCCCCGTCGATCCTGGCAGACGCCGTGCGCGAGGACCTCCCCGGTGTCGACGCCACGACGATCGACGTGCCTCTCCGCAGCACGGCGGCGACGGTAGGAGCGATGCGCCTCCTGGTCCACCCGGGCGGCGACCTGCGGATCGGCACGGCCGCGCTCGCGGACCTCGGCGAGAAGATCGGCGCCGCGGCCGGCCTGGCCACGTCGCTCGCCGACCTGCGCCGCGAGGAGCACGAGCGCTCCGCGCTGTACGGCGTCGCGCTGCAGCTGACCGGACGGGCCGAGCTGCGCGAGCTCCTGGACCTCATCACCCGGCACGCCCGCGAGCTGCTCGGCGCCGAGCGCTCCGTCGCCTGCCTGGCGGATCCTCGCGCCGACGGGCACGGCTACGACTGGGCAAACCGGCTCGCGGTGGCCGACGACGGGCGGACCTGCCTCCTCGCCCACCCCCCCGCCGAGGGCGGTTCGGAGCATCACAACCCGGCCTGCCCGATCCAGCACGACGGGCCTCGGGCGGAGATCCTGGAGCGGCCCCTCCGTGGCGCCGACGGGTTCCTCGGCGAGCTGTGTGTGATGCGCACCAACGGCGTGCCCTTCACGGAGCGCGACCGCGAGCTGCTGGGCGCGATGGCCGACATGGCGGCGATCGCCGTCGGGACGGCCCGCCTCCGCGAGGCCGAGCAGCAGTACACCATCGTCGCCGAGCGCGACCGGATCGCCCGCGAGCTGCACGACAGCCTGGCCCAGGTCCTGGGCGTCATCCACCTCCGCCTGCGGAGCCTGGAGCCCGAGGTGCACGACGTGCCCGGGAACGGCGTGGCCACCGAGATTGCCGACCTGGCCGAGATCGCCGACGAGGCCTACAAGGACGTCCGCGAGGCGATCCTGGGCCTCCGGGAGTCGATCACCTCCGCCAACGGCCTCGAGGGGGCGCTCGGCGAGTACCTGCGCAAGTACTCGCGGCAGACCGGCATCAAGTCCTCGATCCACTGCGACGGAGCGGCCCGGCGCGCCCTGACGCCGCGCAGCGAGGTCCAGCTGCTCCGCGTCGTCCAGGAGGCGCTGACGAACGTCCGGAAGCACGCCGGCGCGAAGCACGTCGCGGTGAGCCTGAACGAGGACGACGGGGTCGTGACCCTGGCGGTGATGGACGACGGCGTGGGCTTCGATCCGGGACGCCTCGAGGAGTCGTTCGACCACGGCTTCGGGATGGCGTCGATGCGCGAGCGAGTGGAGCAGATCGGCGGTACCCTCGCGGTGCATACCGCGCCGGGCATGGGGACCCGCGTCGTGGTCCAGCTCCAGCAGGAGGAGTCGCGTGCCGCACACGCCCCCGGCGCTCCGCGTGCTGCTGGTTGACGACCAGCCGCTGTTCCGCAAGGCGCTCGCCGGCCTCGTCAACGCCCAGCTCGACATGACCGTCGTCGGCGAGGCCGACAACGGGCTGGCGGCGCTCGACCGGGTGCGCGAGCTGGCCCCCGACCTCGTCGTCATGGACGTGAACATGCCGGGTTCCGGCGGCGTGGACGGGGTGCGCGCGATCCGAGGCGCCGGGTACGCGACGAAGATCGTGATGCTCACGGTGTCCGAGGACGACGACGACCTGTTCGACGCGATCCGCGCCGGGGCCAACGGCTATCTCCTCAAGAACATCCGGCCGGAGGTCCTGTTCGACGACCTGCGCGGAGTCATGCGCGGCGAGGCGCCGATCGCGCCGGGGATCGCCCACAAGCTGCTGGACGCGCTGCGCGACGGTCCGCCGCGGTCGCACGCGCCCGCCGCCCCGCGCGAGGGCGACGTGGCCCTCACCCGCCGCGAGACTGAGATCCTGCAGCTCGTCGCGGCCGGCCTCTCCAACAAGGAGATCGCCGCGCAGCTGGTGATCACCGAGGGCACGGTCAAGAACCACGTCCACAACTCGCTGGAGAAGCTGCACCTCTCGAACCGCACCCAGGCGGCCGCCTACACGGTGGCCCAGGGGCTCGCGCTCCCGCGCTCCGAGGCGCCGCGCTCCGGGGAGTAGCGAGCGAGGCGCCGCGCTCCGGGGAGTACGACCCGGGTACCGGGGGCACTGCCGCGCCGGCGCGCTGATTCCGGTGCCCGCAGGCACCATTCGTGCGGTGCCGTTCGATAGACGCCCCGGGTGGCGAATTGTGCCCACGGGCGGATGGCGGCGGCTCGGAGCGCTCCCGTAGCATCGGCGACCAGCGGGGCCAGCTTGGCTCCCGCCTTCCTGCGCAGGAGCCCGACGCCCATGTCGGACCCGGTCCGGGTTCTCGTCCTCTACGACCACCCGCTCCTCGGGGAGGGGCTGAGCGCCCTCATGGCGTCCGTGCCCGACCTCTCCGTGGAGCGCGTCGCCATGGGCGACCCGGACGCGATGGAGCGGGCGCTCGCCTACGACGCCGACGTCGTGATCCTCGAGGAGGGCGGGCCGGTCGGGCTGGTGGACCTCCTGCGCCAGAGTCGCGCCCGCGCGATCGTCGACGTGAGCATCTCCACGTCGCAGGCCTGGACGATCCGCCGCGAGGAGATCGCCCCCGACCCGGAGTCGCTCATCGACCGGATCGTCGGCGCCTGCCTGAGCGATCGCCGGGCACCGGCTCCCGCGGTCGGCTGACCGCCGCCCGGCGAACCCGCGCCCTGTCCCACATCCGGCGTTCCGTGTCGCATGCGACCAGCGTCCCCTGCGAGCCGGTGCGGCCTCGGCGTACGATCTGGGCATGGCTGACACGATCGAGCCCCGTCCCACCTCGCCGGTGGCCTCGTCGCCCGCGACATCGTCGCCGGCGTCCCCGTCGCTGCTGGCCGCCCCGATGGGTCGACGGCAGGCCCTCGCCGTCATCGGCACCTCCGTCGCCGCCGCCGCGTTCCTCGAGGCCTGCGGCCCCGGCGCCACGCCGCCGGCGCGTGGCTGGGTCCAGGCGGACGTCGACCCGGAGACCCTCCAGGTGGACCAGCCGGTCCCCGTCCGTTTCACCGGGTCGGTGGCCGGGACCTCCGTCAGCGGCTCCGCGTGGCTGGTCCTGCGCGAGGCCGGCGAGCTGGTCGCCTTCGACCCCAAGTGCCCCCACGCACGGTGTGCCTACGAGCTGACCGACGACAAGCGCTTCTCGTGCCTCTGCCACGAGGCGTTCTTCGACCTGGACGGGAACGTCCTGTCCGGCCCGCCACCGCACCCGCTCGACGAGTTCCGCGTGCGCGAGATCGACGGCCGCATCGAGCTCTACCTGCCCTCCGACTTCTCGACGCCGCGCCCGGAGGACTGACCGCGTCGCGGGCGCGGAGAATGCCGCGGAGCCTCCGCGCCGGCCGGTGACCCCGGTCCCGACGCGCGCGTCCGGGACTCCCGGCGTGGGCCGAGGTCGGCCGGGATTCGGCGGGCGCGGCAGCACGCCTCCGGGCACGTAGGCCCGGCCGTCCCGAGCACCATCGTCCGGCCGATATAGACCGGTTCCACGGTCACCGTAGCCCGGCTGTATCCATCTTCTACCCCACGGCGGATAGGAACAGGCACGCGCGCGAACGACCATTCATCGCGGCGGGGTGCGCCATGGCGCGCGCCCCTGGCCGCAACGCGTCGAAACAGGTCGTAACTGCAGGTGCGAAACATGTTCCGGGTCACGTCCCTGACCTCGATGGACGACCGCCAGCTCAACAAGTGGATCAGGCGGCTCGTGCTGATCCTGGTGGCCGGCACGGTCCTCTTCGCCGGCTTCTACTTCCTCGATCGCTGGCGTGCGCCGGCGACCCCAATCGTCGACCGCCGGGTCTCGGCACTCGAGCAGGCCGTGCGCGACAACCCGGAAGACATCGTGGCCCGCGGCCAGCTGGCCGACACGTACGTGGCCAAGGGCCAGTACGAGGAGGCGCTCGTCCAGTACAACGCAATCCTCGAGACGGGCAAGGCCGATGAGCAGGCGCAGTACGGCCGGGCCGGTGCCTACATGGGCCTTGAGCAGCTCGACCTGGCGGCCCGGGACTACCAGGGGGTCGTGGAGATCGCCAAGGGCGGCGAGATGGCGAACGTCGACCCGATGCTGCAGGCGTGCTACTACAGCCTCGGCGACATCGCGCTGAAGCCAGGGGAAGCCGACGGAGGCGATCCCCCTCCTCGAGAAGGCCCTCGCGATCAAGCGCTCCGATGCGGATGCGCTCTACCTGATCGGGACGGCGTACATCGCGACGGGCGAGATCGACAAGGCCGAGACGGTCCTGCGCGGGGCCGTCGCCTTCGTGCCGATCGGCTGGAGCGAGCCCTACGCGGCGCTCGCTGACGGCTTCACGAGGGCCGGCAAGACGGTGATGGCCGAGTGGGCCGGTGCGATGGCCGACCTGGCGGCCGGGAAGCCGGAGCTGGCTGAGCCACGCCTGAAGGCGATCGTGGACGGCGACGCTGCCGTCGATGCCGCGGTCGGCCTGGGCCTGCTGTATGAGACGAACGGCGACAATGCCGCGGCTGCCGAGTGGTACCGAGGGCCCTCGCCAAGAGCCCGGACAACACCGCGGCCCGCCTCGGGATGAGTCGCGTCGGAGTCAGTGCCAGCGCGCTGCCGGCGCTGCCGACGCCGGGCGCGCCGGTCGGGGGCGACGACTGATGACGCCGAGATGACGGCCGGCGACCTGCCGGTCCCGCCGATCGCCGGCGATGGTGAGCCGGCCCTCGACGCGGGCGAGCCCACCGCCGAGGAGACACGCCCGAGGAGAAGCGGCGACGGCGAAAGGCCTTCCTCCTGCTCTTCCGCCGGGCTTCCTCGCCTTCCTCGTCACCATCGCGATCTGGTATCTCATTTTCCGTCAGCCCATCACGCCACTCCCGTCATCCCCGAGGCACTCCTGCCCGGCTACGCGACGAGCCTGTTCGGCACCGCCCACGCCGGTGCCGTGGCGGTCAGCCCGTCCGGCGACAGGATCTACGTCACGCAGGCGCTCGGGGGATCGAACCCTCCGTCCAGGTCTTCGACGGCGGCGGCAACAAGATCGGAACGATGGCTTAACCGCCCGCAACGACCGGCACGGATCACTCTCCCGTGTACGTCGCAGTCGACCCCCTGGACGAGCGAGGTGTACGTCTCCGATCGCCCTGGCGGGCACCATCTACGTGTACGACCGTGACGGGCTGTACCAGCGGGAGTTCCTGAGCTCGCAAAGCCCAGCACGAACTGGCAGCCACTCGGCCTCGCGTTCGACAAGCGCCGGGACGGCTCTACGTGACGCGGACCTCTCCGGGCCGTACCAGAAGATCCTCGTCATCGACCGGACGGCCAACATCGTGCGGACGATCGGCGAGAACGAGAAAGCTCAACTTCCCGAACGGGATCGGCGTCGATGACGCCGGCAACCTGTACGTCACGGACAGCAACAACGGCCGCCTGCTCGTGTTCAACGCCTTATGGCACCGGTCCCGTGGGCAGGTCGGGCGTGGCGCAGGCGAAGGGAACCTCGGGCTGCCCCTGCGGCCTGGCCGTGGACAAGTAGCGGACGCGTCTTCGTTGCCGACGCGACCGGCATGGGTGCTTCGTCTACCGTCCCCCTCCGGGCGACGACATGGTCGCCGCTCTCAGTTCCTCGGCTTCCTCGGCGGTCGAGGGAGTCGCCGATGGGCAGTTCGCATACCCCAACGCAACCGCGATCCACGCGCGCGGGCGCATGTACGTGGCAGACACGTTCAACGACCGCGTGCAGATCTGGAGCTACTGAGAGTCCCCCTGGCCCAGGACGAGAGGGAGGTGTAAACAGGTTTATGCCCGCCGCCCGTCGTGGTGGCCCATTGAATGAAACACCCGCAGAGTCTGAGAAAGGAGGTGAGGACAGTGAGGCGATGGACGCTCCTGCTTGCAGGGGCCGCGCTCTGGCTGTTCCTTGCCGCGATCCCGGCCCTGGCGGATGGTGGACCCCACGTGGTGTCGGTCAACAGCGGAAGCGGCCCGGGTTCGAACCCTGACCGCTGACAGCTGCGCCGGTTGTCACCGGGCCCACACTGCCCAGGGCGCGATGCTCATCAACGCCCCCGATGAGGAGGCGCTCTGCCTGACGTGCCACG
>CAVQLA010000013.1:0-373684 GCA_963713285.1 uncultured Chloroflexia bacterium
CGTGACGAACCTCGAGACCGGGCGCCCGTCGGACCGCCACCCCCCGTACCGCTACTCCGCGCTGTCGCGCGTCTGGTTCTCCGACACCGACGCGCAGGGCGTCGTCTACTACGGCCGCTACCTGCCGTACTTCGACAATGCCCGCCTCGAGTACCTCCGCCACCTGGGCCTCGTCGGCTACTGGCAGGGCGACCCGGAATTCGTCATGCGGGCGCTCGAGGTCGAGTACGAGGCGCCGGCCGTCTTCGACGACCTCCTGGAGGTGTTCGTCCGGACGACCCGGATCGGCCGCACGAGCGTGACGACGGAGGGCGCCGCCTACCGCGTCGACGATGACCGGCTCATGTGCAGGGCGCGCATGACGCTCGTGCTGATCGACGCGACCACGCGCCGGCCGACGCCGATCCCGGAGGAGTACCGGCGCGCAATCGCCGCCTTCGAGGGCGACGGTGCGGAGCTCACGCCCATCGGCGGCTGACCCGCCCGCGGCGCCGGATCTCACGTCCGCCTCTGGCTGTCCCGCCCGTCGGCGGCCAACCCGCGCCGCCGAACCCTCGGCGCCGGATCGCGGCGGCTGATCCGCGGCACCGAACCCTCGGCGGGCGACCCGCACCGGCCATCCCGCCCCCCGGCAGCGCCCATTCGGCCCGGGCCATCCCGCCCCCCGGCCCTGCCCAATCGGCCCGGGCCGCCCGGCCTCCCGGCACTGGCCGCCCGGGAGATCCGGGGAGCACGATCCTCGTGCGGGTGCCTCCCCCTCGAGGGCCCGCTGCGTCCCGCGCTCGCCTGCGGAGGCGAGCGCCGCTCGAGGGCGTTCGGCCTGCCCGGGCGGGCCGGGGAGTGACGCGTCAGATGGCACGGCAGTTCGTCGTCCAGCTCGCCAACCGGCCGGGGGAGCTTGCCCACCTCGCCCGCGCGCTCGCCGCCCGCGGCATCGACATCCGGCACATCGGCGGCGTCGGGGCCGGCGACCTCGGCTGCGCCTTCATCACGACCTCCGACGACGCGGCGACGCGCGAGGTCCTCCACGGCCTGGGGCACCCGTACATCGAGGGCGCTCCCGTGCTCGTGGAGGTTCGCGACGAGCCCGGCGGCCTGGCCGATGCCGCCGAGCGGCTGGCCGAGGCCGGCGTCAACGTCTGCGGCACCCTCCTGGTGGGCCGCAAGCCGGGGGCCGTCGAGATGATCTTCTGCGTCGACGATGAGGCCAGGGCCCACGCCGCGCTCCACCAGTCGCTGGTGGACGAGGTGGGGGTTGGCGAGTGACCGCGCGCCGGGCCCGCCCCGCGGCGCCCGACCCTTCCAGGAGCGAACGTGATGGCTGAACCTGCCCGCGTGGCCGAGGGATCCCCGTCCGGGGGGCTCCCACCCGGCGTGGTCCACGACTTCATCCACGAGGTCATGGACGCCGTGCCCGGCGACTCGCGCCTCCAGATGTGCATCCAGTGCGGGACGTGTGGTGGATCGTGCCCGTCCGCGGCCGACATGGACCACACGCCGCGCCAGCTGTTCGCCATGGTGCGGGCCGGCGCGCGCGACCGGGTCCTGGCCAGCAACACGCCCTGGATGTGCGTCTCCTGCTACTACTGCACGGTCCGCTGCCCGCAGGAGGTCCACATCCCGGACGTCATGTACGGGCTGAAGTCGATCGCCGCGCGCGAAGGGCGCTCCCCGAGCTCCGCCGCGCCCGACTTCTCGCGGACCTTCATGTCGGCGGTCCACCGCTTCGGCCGCAGCTACGAGATGGGCCTCGTGGCGCGCCACTACCTGCGCCACTTCCCGCTCCGCATCCCGGGCATGGCGCCGGCCGGCATGGGCATGCTGGCCAGCGGCCGCATGGACATCCGCCCGCACCGGATCCGCGACGTCAAGGGCCTCCAGGCGATCCTGGCGAAGGCCAAGGAGCTGGAGACACTGCCGTGAAGGAGTTCCTCTACTACCCCGGCTGCTCCATGAGCGGTACGGCCAAGGGCTACGCGGATTCCCTCGAGGCGATCGCGGAGCCGCTGGGGATCGACCTGCGCGAGGTGGACGACTGGAGCTGCTGCGGCGCGAGCGAGTACTTCAGCATCGGGCCGTTGCGCGGCTACGCCCTCGTCGCGCGCAACCTTGCCATCGCCCAGCGCGAAGCCAACGGCAGCCGCACCCTCGTCGCCCCGTGCAGCCTGTGCTACGTCAACCTGGCCAAGACGAACAAGTACGTCAGGACTGACACAACGCTCGCGGGCAAGGTGAACGAGGCTCTCAGTGCAGCTGGGCTTACCTATACCCCGGGCTCCATCGAGGTCCGCCACCTCTTCGAGATCGTCATCCACGACGTCGGCGCCGACGCGGTGCGCGAGAAGGTCGTCCGGCCCCTGAGCGGCCTGAAGATCGCCCCCTACCTCGGGTGCCTGGTGACGCGGCCGGACCCCGAGAAGCGCTGGAAGGCGAAGGAGCACCCCCGCGAGTTCGACCGGCTCCTCGAGGCGCTCGGGGCGGAGGTGGTGGACTACCCGCCCCGCACCGATTGCTGCGGGGGTCACCTCTCCCAGATCAGCCCCGGCATGGGCCTCGAGATGATCCGCCGCCTGCTCGACTCCGCCGAGCGCCTGGGGGCGGACGTCCTGGCCACGATCTGCCCGATGTGCCAGATGAACATCGACCTGTACCAGGCCGAGGTGAACCGGCGCTTCAAGACGGACTTCAAGATCCCGATCCTCTTCTTCACCCAGCTCGTCGGCCTCGCCTTCGGGATGGACGCGAAGACGCTCGGGATCGGCTCCGAGGTGGTCAGCTCGAAGCGCGCCCTGGCGAAGATCGGCATCGAGGTGCCCGAGCCCGAGCAGGTCGAGCCGGTCGCCGCGGGCGTCGCGGCGGAGAAGCCGCGCCCGCCTCGCGCGAAGAAGGGCCCCGGGCTGCCGATGCCGAAGATGCCTGGTGACGAGGGAGTCGGACTGTGAGCACTCAGCCCGCCGGCCCGCACGAGAAGGTCGGCGTCTACATCTGCCACTGCGGGAGCAACATCGCCGGGACCGTCGACGTCGAAGCGGTCCGCGACTGGGCCGCCGAGAACCTCGCCGGCCACGGCGTCGTGATCTCCCGCGACAACAAGTTCATGTGCTCGTCCACGGGCCAGGAGCTGATCGAGAAGGACATTGCCGACCTGGGCCTGACCCGGGTGGTCGTCGCGGCCTGCTCGCCGCACATGCACGAGAAGACGTTCCGCGGCGCCTGCGAGCGGGCAGGCCTGAACCCGTACCTGTGCGAGCTCGTCTCCATTCGCGAGCAGGTCTCCTGGGTTCACACCGACAAGGCCGCGGCCACGGCCAAGGCCAAGGCCGTGATCGCCGGCGGCGTCTACCGGGTCGAGGAGCACGCGCCCCTCGAGCCGATCCGGGTCCCGATCAACCCGGCCACGCTGGTCGTGGGCGGCGGGATCGCCGGGATCACGGCGGCCCTGGAGCTGGCGGACGCCGGCTTCCCGGTCCACATGGTGGAGCGGGAGCCGTCGATCGGCGGCCACATGGCGATGTTCGACAAGACGTTCCCGACGCTGGACTGCGCCGCCTGCATCCTGACCCCGAAGATGAACGAGGTCGGGATGCACCCGAACGTCACGCTCCACACGTGGAGCGAGGTGACCGACCTCTCGGGCTACGTCGGCAGCTTCACCGCGACGATCAAGCACAAGGCGCGGTACATCAACGCCGACCTGTGCACCGGCTGCGGCATCTGCCAGGAGAAGTGCCCGGTCAAGATCGTCGACCAGATGTACGAGGCCGGGATCGGCTACCGCAAGTCGGCCTACATGCCGTTCCCGCAGGCCGTCCCGAAGGTTCCCGTGATCGACGGTCCCAACTGCACCTACTTCGCGAAGGGGACCTGCAAGGCCTGCGAGAAGTTCTGCCCCACCGGGGCGATCGACTTCACCCAGCAGGACGAGGAGGTCAAGGTCGAGGTCGGCAACGTCGTCCTTGCCACCGGCTTCGAGCTGTTCGACAGCCGCCGCATCGAGCAGTACGGCTACGGCACCCTGCCGAACGTCTTCACCAGCCTCGAGTTCGAGCGGATGTCCAACGCCGCCGGGCCCACGAACGGACGGGTCGTCCTCCGCGACGGGGTCACCGAGCCGAAGACGGTCGGGATCGTCCACTGCGTCGGCAGCCGCGACCGCAACTACAACAGCTACTGCTCGGCGATCTGCTGCATGCAGAGCCTCAAGTTCGCCCACCTCGTGGGCGAGCACACCGACGCGGCCGTCTACAACTTCTACATCGACATCCGGGCGCCCGGGAAGGCGTTCGACGAGTTCTACCAGCGGGTGCTCGAGGAGGGCACGATCTTCGTCCGGGGCCGCGTGGCGGAGGTGACCGACGCCCTCCGGCTGCCGGACGAGGCGGCCGAGGACGGGCGCCTCATCGTCCAGGTCGAGGACTCCCTCGCCGGGATGCAGCGCCGGATCCCCGTCGACATGGTGATCCTGTCGGCCGGCCTCGAACCCCCGCACGACGCGAAGGAAACCGCTCACCGCTTCGGGATCTCCTGCAGCTCGGACGGGTGGGTCATCGAGCGGCACCCCAAGCTCGACCCGGTGGCCACGATGACCGACGGGATCTTCGCCGCCGGCTGTGCGCTCGGGCCGCGGGACATCCCGTCGAGCGTCGCCAACGGGGCCGCGGCCGCGGCCCGGATCCTGGGGCGGATCCAGCAGAAGGAGATGTCGCTCGAGCCGGTCCGCGCGTCGGTCGACGAGAGCCGCTGCTCCGGCTGCCGGATCTGCAACGACCTCTGCCCGTACAACGCGATCCTCTTCCACGAGGACAGCATGGTGAGCGAGGTGAACGCCGCCCTGTGCCAGGGCTGCGGCACGTGCGTCGCGGCCTGCCCGGCGGGGGCGATGAGCGGCACCGGCTTCTCCGACGACCAGGTCATGGCCCAGATCGAGGGGCTCCTGTCGGTCACCGCAACCGGCGAGCAACGGCTGCCCCACCCGCTTCTCGAGGGGGTGCCGGCATGAGCGCCCATCCCGTGGCGACGCCGGCCACCGACGGCACCGCCTTCGAGCCCGTGATCCTCGGCTTCACCTGCAACTGGTGCAGCTACCGGGCGGCCGATCTCGCCGGCACGGCCCGCATGAAGTACCCGCCCAACGTCCGCCTGGTGCGCCTCATGTGCTCCGGGCGGCTGGATCCCGCCTTCGTCCTGTCCGCCTTCGCCCAGGGGGCCGACGCGGTCATCGTGTCCGGCTGCTGGCCGGGCGAATGCCACTACCAGGTCCAGAACCTGAAGGCGCTGCGCCGGTTCCAGCTGCTGCGCCGCGTGGTCACCGGGCTCGGCATCGAGCCGGCCCGGCTCCAGCTCGTCTGGGCCAGCGCCGCCGAGGGGCAGCGCCTGGCCAACGAGATCTCGCGGATCACGGAGGAGGTCCGGGCGCTCGGGCCGCTGGGCTGGGGCGGCGCGGCCGCGGCCGGTCCGCCGGTCGGCGCCGGGGCGGTGCCTCCGGGAGTCGCCTCGGCCGCTCCACCCGCGGCGCGTGAGCTCGCGGAGGTGCCCGCGTGAGCGCGAACATCGCCACCAAGCCCCGCCTCGCCATGTACTGGGCCGCCTCCTGCGGCGGCTGCGACATCGCGGTCCTCAACCTCCACGAGAAGATCGTGGACGTCGCCGCGGCCGTGGAGATCGTCTTCTGGCCGGCGGTCATGGACGCCAAGTACAAGGACGTCGAGGCGATGCCCGACGGGTTCATCGACGTCTGCCTCTTCTCCGGGGGGATCCGGAGCAGCGAGAACGAGGAGCTGGCCCACCTCCTGCGCCGCAAGTCGAAGGTGCTGATCGCCTTCGGCTCGTGTGCCAACGAGGGCTGCATCCCGGGCCTCGCCAACCTCTCGACCGTTCCCCAGATCTTCGCCGCGTCCTACGCCGACGGAACCAGCACGGTGAATCCCGACGGCGTCCTGCCGGTCGCGTCATGGGCCGCGCCGGAGGGCGAGCTCCACCTCCCGACCTTCCTGCCGGTCCTGCGCACGCTGGACCAGGTCGTGCCGGTCGACTACTCGGTCCCCGGCTGCCCGCCCGAATCGCCGCGCATCGCCGAGGTGCTCACGGCGCTCCTCGCCGGTCTCACCGGGACCGGCCCGCTGCCACCGCATGGGAGCGTCGTCGGCGCCGGCGTCTCCACGGTCTGCGACGAATGCGCCCGGACGCGGAACGTCAAGAAGATCACGCAGTTCATCCGGATCCAGGACGTGGCGACGCTGGACCCGGCACTCTGCCTGCTGGAGCAGGGGATCCCCTGCAACGGGCCGGCGACGCGCGACGGCTGCGGGGCCCTCTGCCCGGCGGCCGGCGCCCAGTGCGTCGGCTGCTACGGGGCCGCCGAGGGCGTCGTCGACTACGGGTCGCGGCTGATGTCCGCGTTCTCGTCGGTGATCGACGCCGACGACCCCGTGGACATCGACCGGATCCTCGACGGCATCCCGGACCCGGTCGGCCAGATGTACCGCTTCAGCCTGGCGCGCTCGCTCCTGCGGGGCGGCCGCGACGTGCTGGAGGCCGACGGCGCGTCCCCGGCCGCGGAGCCCGCCGATGCCGCGTCCCCCGAGCCGGCCCTCGCCGGCGCGCGCTGAGGAGCCCGCCATGACGCGCCTCACCATCGATCCCATCACCCGCCTCGAGGGCCACGGCAAGATCGAGATCTTCCTGGACCCGCAGGGCGAGGTCGAGCGCACCTACTTCCAGGTCCCCGAGCTGCGCGGCTTCGAGCAGTTCTGCGTCGGCCGGCCCGTCGAGGAGATGCCGGTCCTCGTGAACCGCATCTGCGGCGTCTGCCCGGAGGCTCACCACATGGCGGCGGCCAAGGCGGCCGACGCGGCCTACCACGTCGACCCGCCGCGCCCGGCGAAGCTCCTCCGGGAGCTGCTCTACTCGGCGTTCTACGTGGCCGACCACACCACCCACTTCTACGCCCTCTCCGGGCCCGACTTCGTGGTCGGGCCGGACGCGCCGATCGCCGAGCGCAACCTCCTCGGCGTGCTCAAGAAGGTGGGCTCGGACGCCGGCGGCCGGGTCATCGAGGCGCGGCGGCGCTGCCACCGCGTCGTCGAGATCATCGGCGGTCGCGCGATCCACCCCTGCACGAGCGTCCCCGGCGGGCTCACGAAGGGGATCACGGCCGAGGAGCGCGACGAGATCGAGGCGACCGCGCAGCGGATGGTCGAGTTCGGCGCGTTCAGCCTGCAGCTGTTCGACGACCTGATCCTGGGCAACCCGGGCTACATCGAGATGATCACCGGCCCGACGTACCAGCACGAGACCTACTCGATGGGCCTCGTGGATCCCGCCGGCCGGGTGAACTTCTACGACGGCCGGGTCCGCATCGTGGGGCCGGACGGAGCGCTCCACGGGGAGTACGCGCCGGCCGAGTACCGCGACTGGATCGCCGAACGCGTCGAGCCGTGGACTTACCTCAAGTTCCCGTACCTGCGCAAGGTCGGCTGGAACGGCTTCACCGACGGCGCCGCGTCCGGCGTCTACTCGGCGACGCCGCTCTCCCGGCTCAACGTGGCCGACGGGATGGCCACCCCGAAGGCGCAGGAGGCGTTCGAGCGCTTCTACGCCACGCTCGCCCCGGGGGCCGGGGCGGGACCGGGCGGGAAGCGGATGGTGCACGGCCGGCTGGCGACGCACTGGGCCCGGCTCGTCGAGCTCCTGTACGCCGCCGAGCGGATGCTCGACCTCGTCGCGGACCCGGAGATCACCTCGGACCGCGTGCGCGTCGTCCCGACCGAGCTCCCGACCGAGGGTGTCGGCACGGTCGAGGCGCCGCGCGGCACGCTGACCCACCACTACTGGACCGACGAGAAGGGGATCCTGACGAAGGTGAACCTCGTCGTCGGCACGACGAACAACTACGCCCCCATCGCGATGTCCGTGGAGCGAGCCGCCCGCAGCCTGATCCACGGCGGCGAGGTGGTCGGCGAGGGGATCCTGAACCGGATCGAGATGGCCTTCCGGGCCTACGACCCGTGCTTCGGGTGCGCCACGCACTCGCTGCCCGGCCAGATGCCGCTGGAGGTCGTGATCCGCGACGCGGCCGGCGGGGTGGTGGATGTCCGGCGCCAGTACTGCTGAGGGGAACCCGTGACGCCGGTGCTCACCGGCGTCACCCTCGTCGTCGGCCTGGGCAACCCGCTCCTGGCCGACGACGGGGTGGGGTGGCGCGTGGCGCAGGCGCTGGCCGCGCGCCTGGCCGCCGATCCCGCCCTGGCCGCCGACCCGTCGCTCGCGGACGTGGAGATCGACCACCTGGCCGTCGGCGGCCTGACCCTGATGGAGCGGCTCGTCGGCTACCGGCGGGCCGTGCTCGTCGACGCGATGGTCACCGGCGAGCATGCGCCGGGGACCGTGCGGCGCTTCTCGATCGCCGACATCCCCGGCCGCGAGGCGACGCACCTGGATTCCGCCCATGACGCCTCGCTGGCGACCGCTCTGGCCGCCGGCCGGTCGCTGGGCGCCGACCTGCCGGCCCAGATCGCGATCGTGGCCGTCGAGGCGGTGCGCGTCGACGAGTTCGGGGAGGTGCTCACGCCCGCGGTGGAGGCCGCCATCCCGGCCGCCGTGGATGCGGTCCTCGCGGCGATCGGCGAGACTGACGCCTGACGTCAGCTCGATCGGCGCGTGGCGCGCCGGTCGGCCCTCGCCCGCACCCGGAGGCCAGCGTGCACGAAGCCGGCATCGCCGACCGGATCCTCGACATCGTCGTCGCCCGCGCCCAGGAGGCCGGCGCTCCCCGGATCACCGCGATCCACCTCGAGGCGGGGGCGCTGGCCGGCGTCTCGGAGGATTCGCTGCGCTTCCACTGGGAGCAGCACGCGGCCGGCACGCCCGCCGAGGGCGCCGTGCTTCACTTCACGGAGGTCGACACACCCACCGACCTGCGCCTCGTCTCGATCGACGTGGCGGACGACGAGGCGGCCGGCGGGACCGCGCCCGGCGGGACCGAGCCCGGCGGGACCGAGCCCGCGCCCGGTTCGGCCGGAGCCGTGCCCCCGCCCGCGCGCCCGCGGTGAGTGTCGCGGACGGGCTCCCGGAGGGTCCGCCATACCGCGTCGTCTACCCGATCACCGCCGACGCCGCGATCGACGCGGCGCGCCTGGTGATGGCGCCCCTCCGCCGCCGGATGATGGTCATCGCGGTCGCCGCCCTCGCCGGCGGCGTGGTCCTCACCGTGGCGGGCGACGGCAGGATCGGCCCCGGCATCGCCCTGTTCGGGCTGCTGGCGATCGCCCTGACGGTCCTCCGGGGCCCCGAACGCATGCTCGTCAACCGCCGCGGCGGCAGCCTCCTCCGCGGCCACGCCGAGCTCGTGTTCGGCGAGGCCGGCGTCGACTTCGCGAGCCCCCAGGCGGCGGGTCGCGTTGCCTGGTCCGCGCTGACCGGCGTGATCGAGGACGCCCGCAGCGTGGTGCTCCTCCGCGACCGGGCACTCGTCGGCTACGCGCCCGCGGCCGCCTTCGGCCCGCCGGAGCGGCGCGCCGAGGTCGTGGCCTATATCCGGGCGCAGATCGCCGGGGCTCGTCCGCGCTTCACAGACTGAGACTGTCCAGGGGGCAGCGCCAGCGGCTGGCCCTGGCCCGGGCGCCCCTCGCCGACGTCCGGGTCCTCGTCCTCGACGAGCCGACGGAGCACCTCGACGAGCCGACGGCGCGGGCCTTCGTGGCCGACCTGCACGCGGTAGCGGGGACGCGCACCGTCGTCGTCCTGACGCACCGCCCGGAGCTCTTCGACGCGGCGACCTGGACCCGGGTCGCCGATGTCGGCGGGTCCGACCTCGCACGGCCGGCGTGAGCGCGCGAACCGGGTGCTAGGCGATCCCGCGTGCGTCGAGGAAGGCGACCAGGCGCTCCAGCGCCACCCCGAAGTCCGTGCGTCCCAGCCCGACCCGCACGTGGTTCCCGGGGTGGCCGAAGGCGCTGCCCGGCAGGAGCAGCACCCCCGTCCCCTCGACGAGCTCCGCGGCGAAGCGATCGGCAGGAAGCCCGGCCGCCAGCCGCGGGAATCCCACCGACCCGGCGGCGGGCCGCACCCACGACGCGAAGCCCGGCCGCTCGGCGAGGAAGGCGTCGAAGCGCGCCAGGTTCGGCCCGACGATCGCCCGCGAGCGCGCCAGCACGGTCTCGCGGCCCCGGAGCGCGATGAGGCCCAGGACCTCGGACGGCCCGGCCGCGCAGATCGTCGTGTAGTCCTTGAAGGCCGCACAGCGGGCCAGCAGGTCGCGGTCCCGCGATGCCAGCCAGCCGATCCGCAGGCCGGCGAGGGCGAACGACTTGGAGAGGACGCCGATCGACACGAACGTCGGACCGAGGTCGGCGCCGGCCGTCAGCGGGGTCCGCCCGTCGTGCTCCAGGAGCCGGTACACCTCGTCGGCGACGAGGCGCACGCCGGCCGCGCGGCAGGCCTCGCCGAGGGCCCGCCACTCCGCGGGCGTCGGCAGCATCCCGGTCGGGTTGTGGGGGGCGTTGACGACGGCGACCCGGGTCGCGGGCCGGAAGGATCCCACGAGGCGCTCGACGTCGAGCGCCCAGCCGTCGGCCTCGTGCAGCTCGTGCAGGGTCACCTCCGCGCCGGCGGCGCGCGCCACCTCGTGGAGGCTCTGGTAGCCCGGCCACGTCACGACGGCGTGGTCTCCGGGCCCCAGCAGCGTGTTGAGCAGGCAGAAGATCGCCTCCTCGGCGCCCGAGAAGACGAGGGTGTCGTCGGCGTCGAGGTGCTCGTAGAGGGTCGCGATCTCGGCGCGGAGGAGGGGATCGCCGGGCGCCTCCGTGTAGCCGAGCGCCAGGCCGTCCCAGCGTGCCCGCGCCTCGTCGTCGGCCAGCGCGAGGAGGTCGGCCATGCGCCAGGCCTCGACGTCGGAGGCGCACAGGAGGTGCTCGACGGCGAACTCCCAGCGGGCGAAGTAGCGCTCGAGGGCGAAGTCCGGGATCTGCATGGGCCAAGGATGGCACGCTCGCGGGCCGTCAGCGAGTGCGGGTCACCTTCGCCAGGCCCGGCGGGGCGTCGGGGTCGCGACCGCGGGCCCGGGCGACCGCCTCGGCCAGCAGGAAGCCCGGCAGCACGTAGGCGAACGGCGTCAGCGGCTCCGGGAGGTCGGGCGCGACGACAAGCGAACGGTCGCGCCGCCCGACCTCGCGCCCGCCCACCGTCCAGGGCACGATCCCGCGCCGCCGCGCGATCGCCAGCGCCTCGTCCACCGCGGCGCCGGGGGGGCCGTCCGGCCGGAACGCGAGCGCCGGCACGTCGGGACCCGCCACGACCACCGGCCCGTGGAGCAGATCCGCCGTCGAGTAGCCGTCGGCGAAGATCCGCCCGGTCTCCTTGAGCTTGAGGGCGACCTCGAGGGCGGTGGCGAAGTTGTGGCCGCGCGAGACGACGAGCGCCTCGTTGGCCCGGGTCAGCTCACCGACGAGCGCGGCGCCATCCCCGCGGATCCACGAGCCTGCGGTCGCGAGCGTCGCGGCGAGCGTCTCGGGCAGCTGCCCGAGCGCCGCGGCCCACGGGGCCCGCCCGTCGAGGCGCCCGGCGAGGCCCGCGACGAGCCCCGCCACCGCGGCCAGCGAGGCGGCGTACGTCTTGGTCGCGGCGACCGCCCGCTCCTCGCCGGCGCGGAGCGGCAGGACGAGCTCGGCCGCCGCCGCGAGCGGGGACGCCGGGTCGTTCGTGATCGCCAGGGTCGGGGCCCCTGCCTCCCGCGCGGCCGCCACGACCGCGGCGACGTCCGGGCCTTCGCCGGACTGCGAGATCGCGACCAGCAGCACGTCCTCCCAGGCGAGGGGGGCGCGGTAGATCGTCGTGACCGAGGCGGCCGCGAGGCCCACCGGGATCCCGAGGCTCGTCTCGATGAGGTACCGGGCGTAGACCCCGGCGTTGTCCGAGGTCCCGCGGGCCGCGATCAGCACGAACCGGGGGGCGCGCCGGGCGATCTCGCGCGCGGCGACCTCCAGGTCCGCAGCCCCCTCGTCGAGGGCGCGCTCCACGACGGCGGGGATCTCCGCGATCTCGCGCGCCATCCGGGTCGGCGCGCCGCGGCTACTCATCGTCGACGCGGACGTAGCGCCGCCCGATGAGAGCGTAGGCCGGGAGCCGCCCGAGCGCCTCGTCGAGGGATCTCGGGGGACGTCCGTCGCGCCCGGCGACGGCCAGCCGGGCCTCCGCCGTGCCGGCCGCGGGTCGGGCGTCCACGACCGCGAGGTCGATCACCACGCGCCCGGGCTCGGCGGCCCCCAGGGTCGCGACCGCCTCGGCGGGCGGCAGCGCGGACTCGTACTCGGTGCGGACCTCGGCTTCGGCGCGCCAGCGCGGCCGGCGGAGCATGATCCGGCGCCAGATCCCGGCGACGTGCGGGGCGACCTGGCCGCTGCCGGGGGCCGGCGTCAGCGCCACGTCCTCGCCGCGGCCCCAGCGGGCGGCCTGGTGGAGCAGGGCGTACTCGTCGAGGTCGGCGTAGCCGCGCAGGTCGTCGGCCGGCGAGCCCTCACCGAAGATCGCCCGGATCGACGGGCCGAAGACCTCCGCGAGGTCGAGGTCGATCGCGCGCACCGTCCGGTGGAAGTAGACCTGCTGGTACATGAACAGGCGGGCGGTCAGGAACATCTCCAGGGCCGCAAGCCCGGGCTCGTACAGGGTGAGGCCCCGCTCGGTGATGAACGCGTACCGCCGCAGGCGCTCCGCGTCCACCGGGCCGGCGGAGACCCCGGTCAGGTACGCGTCGCGGCGGACGTAGTCCAGGTTGTCCACCGTGAAGACGCCCGAGAGGAGCGGCTGCAGCCAGCGGACCCAGCGCGGCTTCGCCGGGTCGTCGAGGGGCGGCTTCGAGACGAGGAAGGCGACCCAGGCCGGATCGATCGCCTCGCCGTCGGCGAACGCGTCGCGCGCCGGGATCCCGTCCCCCGGGGCGCGCCGCAGCCGGGTGATCAGGGGGCCGAGCTCGCGCTCGATGATCAGCTGGGACAGGTCCTCGTGCGTGAGGGCCTTGTACCCCGGACGCCGGCCGTCGGGCGGGGCCGGGAATGCCGCGAGGACCTGGTCGTCGAAGAAGTGGGCGAACGGCCCGTGGCCGACGTCGTGCAGCAGGCCGGCCACGCGCAGCGTCTCGACGACGAGGGCCTCGGACGGCGGCCGCATCCCCGGGTCGGCGCTCGCGAGCGCCTCGACCAGGGAGGGGTAGAGGCGGCGGGCCCAGAGCCCCGCCTCGTGCATCACGCCCAGGCCGTGCGTGAAGCGGGAGTGCTCGGCCGTCGGGAAGACCCAGCGGGCGCTCTGGAGCTGGCTGATCCGGCGCAGGCGCTGGAGCCAGGCCGAGTCGAGGATGTCCTCCTCGGCAGCATCCTCCCGCGGCAGGCGAGCGGCGTGCGCCTCGCCGGGCGTCAGCCGCTTGGTGAGCTCGATGTAGCCGTGGATCGGGTCGCTGATCAGGTTGACGGCGGCGAAGCGGGCCGGGCTCATGGTCCCATTGTGGCCGTTCGCCCGCGACTGGGAAGTGCCGACGGTCAGGGGACCCAGACGGAGACGGGGGCGCTGGCCCGTCCGACGTTGCCGGCGCCGTCGCGGGCGCGGACCATCAGCCAGTGGCGGTGCCCCGACGCCCGGGACCCGAGGCGGATGCCGGTCGCGGTCGTGTTGTCGCGAAGCAGGCGCCAGGTCCCATCGTCCACGCGGTACCAGACGTCCATGTCCCGCATCCCCGCCCAGTGGGACTGGAGCGGCGCGTCCCAGCCGCGCCAGGTGAAGGCGATGGTGGTGCCGCTCCGGGTGGCCGAGACGATCCGCGCGCTCGGTGCGCTGTGGTCCCGGGACTCCGTGAAGACCGCGCTGGCGAACACCCGGCCGTCCGCGGCGCGGACCGCGACGCCGAAGCCGACGTAGTTGAGGTTCCGGCTCACCAGGTTCGCCCAGTGCGTCGGGCTCCGCCTCCAGCCGCCATGCAGCGCGGCGGCCGTGGTCGCCCGCAGCCCGCCGGAGACCCAGGCCAGGTTCTCCCCCCATGCCCACCATTGGACCCCTACCGCCGCGAGGGGGGCCGTGAGGCTGCCGCCCGCCGCGGCGTGGCTGAACGTGGTGGCGCCGGTCAGGGCCGTGGATCGATCGCGCGCGATGGCGGCAAGCCGGGTGTCGAGGCGCAACGGACGCAGCCCGAGTGCCGCGCGGTCGGCGTTCGTCGCGTCGAGGAGCGCCGTCTCGACCGAGCGCGTCGTCGTGGCGGCGGCCGCCGGGGCGGGCGCGGCGACGGCTCCCGCGGCGAGGAGCATGGTCGCCAGGGCCAGGCTGGCCGCCCGCCGGAGGGGGCGCCGGCCGGTGGGCAGGCTGGGGAGCATGGCGGGGAGAGTACCCCGGATCGCCATCGGACCCATCGGACGGTGGTCACCCCGCGGGGGGACGTTGGTCACTGCCAGGCGCTCGTCGCGTCAGCGGTAGCGCGCGGCAGACGCCTCCACCAGCCCGGCGACCTCGTCGCGGAGCGCGGCCGGCGCGACGACCTCGACGTCGGGCCCCCAGGACAGGATCCACGAGCGGATCTCGACCGTGCCGGAGACGGTGGCCCGCCAGGCCAGGGAGCCGTCGGGCTCCCGGCGGAGCGTCTGCGTCGGGTGCCACGTCGTCTCGGCGACCCGCGATGCGACGGCGGGAGCGAAGCGCAGCTCCACCTCCACGGCGCCCTGGTCGGCGATGATCCCCCAGGCCTTCTCGAGCGCCTCCTCGATGACGCCGTCGGGTGGCGCCGCGAAGCCGTCCGAGGTCACCGCCAGGCGCCGGATCCGCTCGAGCTTGAAGGTCCGGATCGCGTTGCGGGTCTCGTCCCACCCGATCAGGTAGAGCGCGTGCGTCTCCGTCGAGGGCTCGATGAGGTAGGGCCGGACGCGCGCCGTCCGCTCGGCGCGCGTCGGGTCGTACGTGCTCGTGTCGTACGTGAGCTCCACGACGCGTCGCTCCGCCCACGCCTGCGTGAGGGCCCGCAGCCGCCGGGTGCCCTCCGGGTCGGGGGGCCGGCGGGCCATGACGTCGAGCGTCCGGTGGACGTGCTGCCCCAGGACCTCCGGGAGGGCCTCGCCCAGCTTCTGGAACGCCGCCGCGAGCTCGGGATCGTAGGCATCGGCGTACTTGGACATCAGGCGGGCGGCAAGGAAGACGGCCATTGCCTCGCCGCGGGACAGGCGGAACGCCGGCAGGAGGGCCTCGCGTTCCAGGCCCCAGCGACCGCCCTCGGCCCAGACGGGAAGGCCCAGCTCGTCGTCGAGCGCCCGCAGGTCGCGGTAGGCGTTGCGCCGGGACATGCCGAGGAAGCGCGCCAGCTCGTCGGGCGTCACGCCGTCCGGGTGCGTCGCGAGGTAGGTCGCCACCCGGTAGAAGCGCGCCACGCGATCGCGCTTGCGGCCGGCCAGCGTGTCGCCCCCCGGCAGGTCCCAGCGGTCCATGCGTCCTCTGATCAGTTCGTCGGTGGGGCGATCGTCACCGGGGCGCCCCGGCTGGTGGCGGTCAGGACCGTGGTGAGCTCGGCGCGGATCGCGTCCGGCTCGACGGCGAAGCCGGGGCCGCCCAGCCGCCCCTCCACGCGCCCGAGCTGGCCGTCCGCGAAGATCCACGCGTCGATCTCGCCGCGCCACGTCGCCAGGTCCGCGTCCCCGACGAGCCAGCGGACCTGGGGAAACGCTTCCCGGAAGACCGTCCCGTCGACGGCGATGCGGCAGCGCCTCGCCCGGGCTCCCTCGACGTACACGAGCCCCACGTCCTCGGCGGCCGTCCGCTGGAGCGGGTCCAGGGCCGCCCGGATGACGGCGAGGTCGAGCGCCTCGGCCTCGGCCGTGGCGGGCGGAACGGGCTGCCAGCGCGTCCGCGGCTCGCGAACCCAGGCGCGATCCGCCACCATGGCGGCCCCCGCGAAACCGATCTCGCGCGTCGTCGTGACCTCGGCCAGCCAGCGGAAGTCCTGGGTGGACCGCGCCCCGCGCACCCGTGCCTCGCCCATCGACCGGAGATCGATGGTGCCCCCCACGTCGAGCGTGAGCTGGGCCGTGCCGCCGGCGACGAGGGGTGCGTCGCAGAGCGGAGGCAGGCGCGCCGGATCGGTCGGCCCGTACCGGGACGCGGCGGCCGGCTGGTCCCGGAGAGCCAGCTCGTTGGCGATCGTCGCCCCCGCCATCGCCGTTGCCGAGACGGCGGCCAGGCCGAGCCCGAGCCCGATGGCCGCCGCAAGGCGCCCCGGCCGCCCGCTCTCCGGCCCCCGGATCCGCCGGGCGATCCCCAGGCCGGCGAAGAGCGAGGTGCCCAGGATCGCAAGCGCCCAGGCGTAGGCGATCTCGAGCGACGGGAGCAGGGTCTGCAGGCCCTGGTCGACCAGCTGGCGGACGAGGCCGGCCAGCGTGGGCAGCAGGATGATCACGGTCGCGACGCCGAGGCCGGCGATCGCGCGGAAGGCCAGCCCGCCGCGCGCGGCGGGGGGCCACGCGACGGCCGCGACCGCCACGCCGAGCGGCGCCAGCGCCGCGATGCCCACGAGGAGGTCGGCGGGACCGCCCGGCCGGTAGCCGACGAGGAGCAGGATCGCGACGACCGCCCACAGGCCGGCGAGGCCGACGGCGAGGAGGCGGAGCTCGAGGAGGCGGACGCGCATGCAGCCAGTCTAGCGACGGCGCCCCGATTCCCCCGTCGCGAGGCCGGAACCCGGTCGCGAGAGGGCCGACGCGCGCTACACTCAGGCGGTTCCCGATTGGAGGAGAGTGCAACCATGCGAACCACGTTCCGCTTCGCGGCCGCCCTCGCCCTGGTGGGCGCGCTGCTGGCCGCCTGCTCGGGCGGCGCGACGCCGACCCCCGTTCCCACCCCGACCCCGGCAGCCTCGGTCGCGCCCAGCGAGGCTCCGAGCGAGGCCCCGACGGCCACGCCGAACGCGTGCGCGCCCGAGAGCATCCAGACGCTCACCGCCGGCACGCTGACCATCGGTGCCGACAACCCGGCCTACCCGCCGTACTTCGAGATCAGCGACCCCGCGACGCCGCCGTGGGAGCTGGGCGACCCGACGAACGGCAAGGGCTTCGAGGGCGCCGTCGCCTACGCGCTCGCCGAGAAGCTCGGCTTCGCGAAGGAGAAGGTCAGCTGGGTCGTCGTCCCCTTCAACAACTCGTTCGCGCCCGGACCCAAGACGTTCGACTTCTACATCACCCAGGTCTCGTGGACGATCCAGCGTGCCCAGGCGGTGGACCTGTCCCGCGGCTACTACGCCGTGAACCAGTCTGTGGTCGCCCTCAAGGACAGCCCGCTCGCGGCCGCGAAGACGATCGCCGAGCTCGCCCAGTACAGGTTCGGTGCCCAGGTCGGGACGACGAGCTACCAAACGATCGTCGACACGATCAAGCCGACCCAGGAGCCATCTGTCTTCGACAGCAACGACGCGGCGATCGAGGCGCTCAAGAACAAGCAGATCGACGGCATCGTCGTCGACCTGCCCACGGCGTTCTTCGTGACGGCCGTCCAGGTCGAGAACGGCGTCATCGTCGGCCAGTTCCCGGCACCGCCCGAGGGCGAGTTCTTCAGCCTCGTCCTGGCCCGGAACAGCACGTTGACGCCGTGCGTCAACCAGGCGCTGGACGCCCTCAAGGCCGACGGGACGCTGGAGGCGATCACCAAGGAGTGGCTCTCCGACAAGGTGAACGCACCGGTCTTCACGCCGTAGCGGCCCCCACTCCCACCGCCACGCGTCGAGCCGACGACGCGTGAGCCCGTTCAGCGGCGGACCGGCCGACCTGGGTGACACCGTTCACCTTCGGTCGGGCGGGCCGCCGCCGCGCGCGCGCGATAGCGCGCTGCGTTCGACGACGATCGCCCTGGTCAGCACGGTCGTCTTCCTCGGCGCCCTCGCCTGGATCATGGTCAACGCGCCCGGCTGGCCCGCCGTCCAGGAGTCGTTCCTCAACGGCCAGATCTTCGCCGAGACCCTGGGCTTCTACGACGGCGCCTTCGTCTGGGAGCGCTCGATCTTTCGCTACTTCCTGGTCAACGTCGCGCTCTTCTCCATTGCCGAGGTCCTGATCCTCGCCCTGGGCCTGCTCCTCGCGGTGCTGCGGAGTCTCCCCGGACCCGTCCTCTTCCCGTTCCGGGCGGTGGCCACCGTCTATGCCGACGTCTTCCGGGCGCTTCCGGGGATCCTCGTGATCTACATCCTGGGCTTCGGGATCCCCGGTCTCGGCATCGCCGGCGTCCCCGTGGACCCCTTTCTCTACGCGGTGCTCGCGCTGACGCTGATCTACTCCGCCTACGTCTCCGAGGTCTACCGCGCCGGCATCGACTCGGTGCACCCGAGCCAGGAGGCGGCCGCCCGCTCGCTGGGCCTGTCCCGCTTCCAGTCGCTGCGTCACGTCATCCTGCCCCAGGCCGTCCGGCGGGTGATCCCGCCGCTCCTCAACGACTTCATCGGCCTGCAGAAGGACACCGTCCTGGTCTCCTACATCGGCGTCGTCGAGATCTTCCGGTTCTCGCAGATCAAGCAGTCGGCGACGTTCAACTTCACTCCGTACCTGGCGACCGCGCTCATCTTCATCGTCATCACGATCCCCCTGGCCCGGCTCACGGACTGGCTCGTGACGCGGGATCGCCGCCGTGCCGCAGCCGGCGCCCGATGAGCGCGACCATGGGGACCTTCCTGCCGCCTCCTCCTGCCGGCGAGGCCCTCGTCATCGAGGCGCTCCACAAGTCGTTCGGGAAGAACGAGGTGCTGCGGGGCATCGACCTCACGGTTGCCGAGCACGAGGTCATCTGCCTGATCGGCGCGTCGGGGAGCGGCAAGTCCACGCTCCTGCGCTGCATCAACCTGATCGAGCCGATCGACGCGGGCCGGATCACCGTCGCGGGCCAGGAGATCACCGCCCCGAAGGTGGACGTGAACCGGATCCGGCGCCGGATCGGGATCGTCTTCCAGGCCTTCAACCTGTTCCCGCACATGAGCGTGCTCGACAACGTGACCCTGGGGCCCCGCAAGGCGCTGAAGACGAAGCCGGCCGAGGCCGAGGAGCGCGGGCGGGCGCTGCTGCGCCGCTTCGGCCTCGAGGAGAAGGCCCTCGAGTTCCCGGACCGGCTCTCGGGCGGGCAGCAGCAGCGCGTCGCCATCGTGCGCGCGCTCGCGATGGAGCCCGACCTGCTGCTCCTCGACGAGGTGACGAGCGCGCTCGACCCGGAGCTGGTCGCCGAGGTCCTCAACGTCATCCGCGAGCTCGCGGCGGGCGGCATGACGATGCTCATCGCCACCCACGAGATGGGCTTCGCCCGCGACATCGCCAGCCGGGTCTGCTTCCTCGACGCGGGGCGGATCCTCGAGGAGGGACCGCCGGACCGCATCTTCAGCGCCCCGCGCGAGGAGCGCACGCAGCAGTTCCTGCGCCGCATCGTCGAGGCCGGGCGCCTCTGACGGCTCGCGGCTCGTCGCGCCGGCGGCCGTCGGCAACGCCGGCTCGCCGCCGTTCGGGCCGGCGAGCTACTCCGGGCCGGTGAGCCCGAGAAGCTCGTCGAGGGCCACGATCCGCAGCCCGGCCGCCTCGAGCCCCTCGAGGACGCCGGGGAGCGCCTCGAGCGTGCGCGCCCCGCCGAGCTGCAGGCGGACGATGGATCCGCCCTCGACGCGGGAGACCACCCGCGCCACGATGTCCGTGGCGATCGGGCCGCCGGCGGCCGGGTCGACGCCGTCGCCGGGGTCGACGTCCCAGGCGATCGCCCAGGTCCAGCCGGCACCGCCCGCCGCCTGGAGCGCCGCGGAGGTGGCCGTCCCGCGGGTCGGGCGGAGGAACGGCACCGTCGTCCTCCCGAGCCCCGCGGCCAGCGCCGCGTCCGCCGCCCGGAGGTCCGCCGCGAGCGTGGATGGCGCCTCGGTGCCGGCCATGACGCCCGCCGCGATCCGCGGGCTTGTGCGCAGGCGGGCCAGCGCCGCCGCGGCCGCGGTGTCGTCCGGCGACGCGGCCGAGGGGGCCAGGAAGACGGTGGCCGCCACGCCGCTCGCCGCGAGCCACTGGAGGATCGCCTCCGCGCCTCCGGGGCCGGCGCCGGTCCCGCCCGCGTACTCGAACGTGAGGGCGACGCCGCCGAGGCCGGTGGGCCCCCGGCGCACGAGTGCCGCGCTCCCGTCGGCCGGCAGTGTCGGATAGGGGCCGACAGGCCCGGACGGCCCCGGCTCCTCGGTCGGCGCGCCGCTCGCGGGGGGCAGGCTCTCGGGGTCCACGACCTCTCCCGGGAGGTAGGCGAGCTGCCAGCCGACCTCGATCCGCTCGGGGCGGTAGGCGGGCGATTCCGGGTCGAGGGACGGGTAGCGGGCGCGGTTCCAGTAGGCGAGGCTCTCGGGCGTCGTCCCGAACCGTCTCGCGAGCGCGATGAGGCTGTCGCCGGGCCGCACCGTGTGCGTGGCGAAGGTCGGCGCGGGTGCCGGCGTCGGACGGAAGGGCCGCGAGGGCGTCGAGGCGGACGGCAGCGCGTCGGGCGAGGCTCTGGCAGGTGCGCTCGACGACGGCGCCGGGGATCCCGGGGCGTCGCCGTAAGACGGGACGGCGCATGCCGCGGCGAGCAGCCCGGCGAGGGCGAGCACGGGAAGCAGCCGGGCGACGCGGTGAGGTGGCTGCTGGCTGCGCTTCACGCGGGCGAGCGTACCCGACGCCGGCCTTGTCATGGTTCGCGAGGACATCCCGCTCGGCGGGCGGTCCCGGTCCCGGCCCCGGCCGGCGACCGCACGACTCCCGGCGAGATCCAGGGAGGAGGGGCTACGACCCGTGGGCCACCTCGGCATGCAGGTCGGACGGCTCACGCGGGTCGACCGGCGTCGGCTCCTGGAGCGTCAGCTCGCCGGCGAGCGCGAGACCCTCCTCGGCGGTCGCGATCTGGGCGCGGCCCCGGCGCTTGGCGACGAAGCAGGCCCGGTCGGCGGCCAGAAGCACCTCGTCGGCGGTCGGCCCGTACTCGGGGAACGTGGCCACGCCGATGGAGGCGGAGACGCTGCCCTGGCCGCGGCGCTGCCCCCACTCGACGGCGATCGCCTGGAGTGCTGCCCGGATGCGCTCGGCCAGGGCGTGCGTCCCGACCGCATCCGTCGCCGGGCAGATGACGGTGAACTCGTCCCCGCCGTAGCGGAAGACGAGGTCTGAATCGCGGCAGGCGCCCCGGATCGCCCGGGCGACCGAGCGGAGGTAGTCGTCGCCGGCCTGGTGCCCGAGGCGATCGTTGACCGTCTTGAACTCGTCGAGGTCGAGCATGAGGAGGCCGAACCGCTCCTGGATCTCGATGTTGCGCGCCAGCCACTCGGCGAACGTGCCCTGGTTGAGCAGCCCCGTCAGATCGTCCGTCTGCGCCTCGATCTCCTTCTCGCGGTAGGCCTCGGCGTTGCGGATCGCGATCGAGACCTGCGACGCGAAGAGCTGCACCAGCTCGAAGTCGTCCTCGTCGAAGCGCTCCTCCGCCCCGAGCCGCTCCAGCGACACGACGCCCCGGACCCCATCACGGCCGTGGAGCGGCACGCAGATGAGGCTGCCCTCGACGTCCCCGGTCGATTCGAACTGGTGGATGCGCGGGTCCTGGAGCTCGTCCGGGACCAGCTGGGGCTCGCCGTGCGCGAGGACCCACGTGGCCAGCCCCTCCTCGCCCGGCTCCCACGGCCTGATGTACTCGTCGGCGTGCACGCCGCGGGCCATCAGGGGTGTCAGCATCCCCGTGCCCG
Organism: uncultured Chloroflexia bacterium; assembly: GCA_963713285.1. GTDB lineage: Bacteria > Chloroflexota > Limnocylindria > Limnocylindrales > CSP1-4 > CTSoil-043. The sequence goes on from CAVQLA010000013.1 coordinate 21,719, forward strand.
GGTCCAGCCATTCGATCGAGATGTTGTCCCAGCGCACGATGCCCGCCAGGCGGTCCGCGACCTCGTTGAGGATTCCCGGCAGGTCCAGGGTGCCCAGGATCGCCCCCGAGATCCCGAGCAGCGCCCGCTGGCCGGCGAGGCGGCGCTCGAGGCGGATCGACTGCTGGCGCAGCCGTTCGGTCGCCTCCGCGTTCGCGATCGCCTGGGCCGCCAGGCTCGCGTAGATCACGAGGAGCCGCAGGTCGTCGTCGGTGAACTGGCGGAGCCCCAGCTTCGAGAGGACGATCACCCCCAGGACGTCCTCCTCGAAGACGAGGGGCGCCAGCAGCATCGATTCGTCGAGGTCGTCGTCGGTCCCCGGGATCGTCAGGGCCCGCGGGTCGTGGGCCGCGTCGGGCAGGTTCTGGGGGACGCGGTTCTGGGCCACCCAGCCGGTGATCCCCTCGCCGACGCGGGTGCGCAGCTGGTCGGGTGTCTCGTCGTGGAACTCGCCGACGAGGCCACGCATCGCCACCGGCACGAGCCAGCCGTCGGCCCGGATCCGATAGACGCGGACGTTGTGGTACTCGATCAGCTGGTCGAGCTCGTTCGCGATGGCGGCCCCGATCTCGGCCTCGCTGGTGAGGTGCGCAAGCCGCGCGCCCAGCTGCTGGATGGACTGGAGATGGGCCGCCCAGCGCGCCATCCGCTCGTAGTTCTGGGCGTTCTTGATGGCCGTCGCCGCCTGCGCCGCGAAGCCACCCAGCGTCGCCAGCTCCTCCTCGGCCCACGCGTGCGGTCGATCGTGGAAGACGACGAGGAGCCCCAGGAGGTCGTCGCCGTCGTACAGCGGAGCGGCGCAGATCGTGTCGAAGCCCTCCTGGACGACGGCCGAGCGGACCTCGATCGCCCGGGGGTCGTCGCGGTAGTGCGTCGCGAACAGCGGGCGCCGGGCCGCGGCCGCCTCGGCGGGCAGCGACGGGACGGGGAAGCCGCGGACCGCGGCCAGGTACGCGTCGGAGAGGCCCCGGGCAACCTCGGCGGTGACCTGGCCGTCCGGGCGCCGGAGGAAGACCGCCGCCCGGTCGCCGCCGAAGAGCACGCGCGCGTGGTCGACCACGCCGGAGAGGATCTGCGCGAGGTCCAGCTTGCTGCCGATGTCGGTCGCGATCCGCCGCAGTGCCTCGGCCCGATGGAGCTGCGTCGCCGTCTCCGCGACGAGGCGGCTCGCGTGTACCGCGACGCCCAGCTGGCGGGCGACCGCCACCAGGAACGTCTCGAGCTCCGCGAGGGTGGCCGGCGGCATCTCGTCGGCGGTCACGAGGACGCCCCACGGCCGGCCGGCCGGGCCGGGGATGGCGACGGCGATCCGGGCCGGGAGGCGATGGCCTCCCGGCAGCCAGTCGTGGCCGCCGTCGCTCGTCTCGCTTACAGGCCCCGGGGCGGTGAGCGCTCGGCCGGGCAGGCCGGCCAATTCCGCGGTCCAGCCAAGCCGGTCGGCCCCCTCGCCGCGAGCGGCGACCGGTGCGAGGCGACCCTCGCGCCGCTCCAGGACCGCCGCCAGGTCGTGGCCGGCGCGGCCGTGCAGGAGGTCGACTGCGCTTCCCGCGATCTCGTCGAGGCTGCGTCCGGACGCGACGAGATCGGCCAGGCGCCCGAGGAGGTCGATCTCGACGAGGCGTCGCTCGACGTCGAGCGGGGACGAGAGCGGCGCCACGAACGGCGCCTGGCCCCGGGCGGGGCGCTCGCCGTCTGGCGAGTGCTCGGCCTCGCCGAGCCGGTCGCGGACCGGCGACGCCGGGGACGTCCACGCGTCGGCCGCGTCGCCCGGGAGGGCCGGCCGTTCCGACGGCCGCGAGCGGAGCTCCACGAGCTCTGCTCCGATCGACGGGATCGGGCGCATGGGGATCGACCCTTGGGACCGGCCGCGGCGCGCCAGCGTCGGCTGCTCGGCGGCGGACAGGAAGCGCTGGAGATCGCCGAGACGATAGCGACGGTCGCCCCGCGCGTTGATGCGGTAGAAGCGGAGGCGCCCCTGGTCGCTCCATGCCCGGATCGTGTTCGGATGCACGCCCAGCAGGCGTGCCGCCTTCGTGACGGTGAGCGTCGCGTCGGACGGACGAGGTGCGAGCTGCGTGGCGGGGTCCCCTGGCGGTCTCGCGCCCCCCTCGAGCCCTCCCGGGTTCCCGCGGGCGAGCACCGAATGGAGGATCGGTGAAGTCGACGGGCGGAGTGTCCGTTACTTCACAGTTCTTGCCAATAGGACGAAGGTCCCGGTGGGCTCTTCGCTGGGCCCCGCGGTGAGCCGCCGGGCAGCTCATCCGAGCCGCCGGGCTCGGCCGCCCGCGCGATCCCTGCGGCATGGGAGTGCCGGGGCGAGGCACCGCGCGCCTTCGCGCGAGGCTGGCGGCGGGAGGGACGTCCCGGAGGCGGGAGTATCATGTCCTCGGAGAGTTCCTCCTCCTGTGCCGGGGGGCCAACCAATTCGACATCGAACCGTCGTCTGCCCAGCGAGGGGCACGAGGAGATCGGGACCGCAGCGATGAGCCCCGAGCTCGGATTTGTGCTGTTCGTAGCGCTCCTGTGGGGGCCGACCGCCCTGTGGCTGTTCTTCCGCACGATCCGCGGGCTTCGGGCATCGCTCGATGAGCCCTTCGCCGGCTTGTCCGACCCGACCCGCAACCCGAAGTTCGCAGTCGCGGAGCCCGGGGCGCCGGATGGTCTGGATGGGTCCTGGTTCTGTGGAAGCTGCAGCTCGCTGAACCGTCGCGAGGCGGACCGCTGCTACCGTTGCCGAGCGAGGAAGAGCGTGCCGGATGGACCGGCCCCCGGCGACCTGCCCGTCGGCCCCGGGATCCCCGTCATGGCCGCCGGCGTCGCCCGATCCTCCGGCGACCTGCCCGTCGGCCCCGGGATCCCCGTCATGGCCGCCGGCGTCGCCCGATCCTCCGGCGACCTGCCCGTCGGCCCCGGGATCCCCGTCATGGCCGCCGGCGTCGCCCGATCCTCCGGCGAGGTCCTCGAGACAGCCGTGGTCCCTGCGACTCCGGGAGGCGCTCCTCTGGCCTCGGAGACCCCTGATCCGACGACCGAGAGCGTGGTGTCCGCCGCTTCGCCCTCGGCGCTTGCGGGGGCTGCCATCTGTCCGTTTCTCGGGTTCAGGGATGATTCCTCGACGCGCTTTGACTTCCCGGACACCAGGAACCTGTGCCACGCCACCGCGGGGCGCGGCACTTCGTCGGTCTCCTCGCGCCGACCGTCCGTCATCGGGCTGCCCGGCACCCGGAAGCCCCAGCCGATCGGCGTGGAGCACCAGGAGTCCCACTGCCTGACGGCGGAGCACGAGCAGTGTGCCCGCTACCCGGCGCGCGAGGCGGTCACGGCGAACTGAGCCGTCCGCGGACGCCTGCCCGCGTGCGCGTGGGTTCGCCGATCCCCCGGGACCGCCCGAGGAGGTCAGGACGCGGGTGAGACCTCGGCGAGCCGGCCGTCCTGGTCCGCGAAGTCCCAGACGTCGATCGCCGGCGGCGCCATGCCGAGCATCGTCAGCGCGGTGCAGACCTGGCTTCGATGGTCGGTCCCGTGGTGCAGCGCCTGGGCGAGCCGGATGCCCATCGGCGCGTGGCTCTCGGACCCGTCGTCGCGGTGCCTCACGACGACGACATCCGGATCGAGGTCGCGCACCAGGAGCGACGACCACTCGGCCCCGTTCGCCTGCATCGCGGCCCGAAGCTCCGCCAGGTCCATCCGGTCCTCGTCGATGACGCCGACGCTTCCGCCCGTCAGGGCGTAGAGGTACGAGGCGTCCGCGCCCACGAGGTGGCGCATCGTGGCGAGGGTCGAGCCGAAAGTCCCCGGGACGTCCTCTGCCAGCTGCTCCGGGCTGAGCGCGAGGCACGCGTCGATCAACCGCAGCGTCGCCCACACGTGGTGCGCGAAGGCGTCCGCCATCAGTGGTCGGCTCATGGCTTCAGCCTAGCACCCCGGGCGGAACGCTCCCGCGGCGAGGTCACGGCGGGTTGCGGGCGAAGTCCTGCGCGATCAGGAGGAACATGACGACGAGGCCGATCGCGGCGATGAAGCCCCACACCACGCGCTGGTCACGCAGCGAGCGGAGCCGCCATGCTCGCCCCGCGGTGGCACCGACCAGGAAGCCGTGGCCCAGGACCGCCGCCTCGGCGGCCACGACCAGCCAGGCGAGGCCGGCGTACTGGCCGGCGGCACTCACGAGGACGACCGTGGCCAGGGCGATGCCCGCGACGCACGCCGCGAGCGACGCCCAGCTCGGCTGGATGACGGCCGCCGCGGCCCCGAGAATCCAGCAGGCAACCATCCAGGATCCGTCTCCGGGGATGTCGCGCGTCACCAGCGCGGCGACGGCCCCGAGCAGGACCGGAAGGCCGAGCCGCAGCCACCGGGTTCGCATGGCCCAACCCTCGCCCCCCTCCCGGACGGCGCCAGGAGCCGTCGGTCGCGAAGCGTCGCTCGGCCGCCGCGTGACGGCCGCTCGATGACCGGCCGCCCATGCCAACCCGGCCCCTGTGGGAGCTAGCGGCGGTCGGCCAGGCGCACCGCGACCAGGGTGACCGTCACGGCCGCGAGGCCGACGAGCGCCACGCCCAGGATGGCGAAGAGCGGGTCGCCCACGAGCCCGGGGGCGGTGGGGTTCGTGCGCACGTCGCCGCCGCTCCCGGGCGACGCCGTCGGGTCGGCGGCCATGGCCGCGGCGGTGCTGGCCGCGAGTGCGGCCAGCACGAGGAGCGCCGTGACGCCGCTCCGAGCGCAGCCCCGGAGGGCGGTGCGGCATCCCCGCTGCAGGGTGCGCGCCCACGCGCTCGCCCTCATGCGAGCCCGCCCGCGAGGAGTGCCCACAGGAGCCCGATCGCGAGGGCCAGCATCCCGCCGCCGAGAGCGAGCGCGGCCGCCAACGGCCGCGCTCGCCTCCCCTCCGCGAGGACGCGCATCGCCTCGTCGCGCTCCAGCGTGGAGACGACCAGCGGCCGGCCCGTGCCGGCGGTCATCGTTGCGCGCCCGTCCCCCGAGGCCAGCGGCACGCCGAGCACCGTGGCGTGCTCGACTGACGAGAGCTGCTCGATGCGGAGCCGGACGGGAGCATCGCCGGGGAGGCCGGCGAGCATCGCCGGCGGGAGCAGCCCGGCGGCCTCGGCTGCCGTGCCGGTCGATTCCCTGACCAGCGTGACCAGGCCCGCGTCCAGGGCCCCGGCGTCGATGTCGATCTCGCCGAGGCCCTCCCGCACCCGGAAGGGGACCGAGTCCAGCTGCTCGTCGAGGAGCTGCCAGGTCCGCCCACGGCGCGCCTCGACGCGCCGGCGACGCAGGACGAGCGGCCGCGCGTTCTCGTCGGGGAAGTCCTCGTCCGCATCCAGCCGCCCGTCGACGCGGACGTAGCGCCGGATGCCCCGCTCGGCCAGGGAGCGAGCGTCGGCGATGTCGACGAGCGGCGTGACGGCCAGCAGGCGCCCGACGCGCGCGCGGGGGCCGTAGGTCCGCAGGAGGAGCGCGCCGACGGCGATCGCGGCGAGGCCTGCGACGATCACGACGAGGGGGCTCACGGCCCGGGATGGTACAGCGCCGGGCAGCAAGCGACCCGGAGGAACCTCCGCGTCGCGTGGGCCTCGGCCGGAGCCTCCGCCATTAGCGAGCTCATGACCCCTCCGGGTCGACATCCACGCTACCGGTCGCGGGGACGCCGGGTCAACGGCCGTCGTCCACGGAATTGGCGGTTCCGGTGCTGGTTGTCCACACCTCGTCCACGCGACCGCGGGCGTCGCCGTGCCGTCGGCGCCCTGCGCCGCTGGGCGTCCCTACGCCGCCGGGCGGCCCGTCGCGGGGTCGAGCACGCTCATCAGCCCGCCGTAGCTGCTCAGGACGAGCCTCCCGCCCACCAGCTCGGCCTCCGCCACCACGTCCGAGTGGGCGACGCGCCAGCGGACCTCGCCGTCCGCCTCGATGGCGAAGGTCTCGACCTCGGCCTGCACGATGACGTGCTCCAGGCGCGAGGAGCCGAGGACGGCCACCAGGGGCGAGCCGGAGCGGCGCGACCAGCGCAACGCGCCCGAGCGCGCGTCCAGTGCGTACGCGTAGAACCCGTACGTGACGACGAGGAGCCCGGCGGTGTCCCAGGCATGCCCCGCGGGTGCGTCGAAGATCGGGGAAGCGAACCGCGCGGCCCAGGTGCCGGCCGGGCTCTCGACCCGCAGCTCCGCCCGGCACAGGCGCTCGAAGCTCGGCGAGACGAGCCCGCCGTGCTCGTGGAGCGTGCCGCCGGCCTCGCTCAGGGCGAAGACGGCCGGCCCCTGCCCGCTGCCGGCCCATCGATAGCGCGCCCGGATGCCGCCCGGGTAGACGACGACCGCCTGGCGCGGGTCCGCCGTCACGCGGGGGTGCCCGGCGCGGCCGACTCGTCGGCGATCGGGGCCACGACCGCATTGGTCAGGGCCCGCAGGGCGGCAGGGGAGACGGGGAAGACGGCCCGGTCGGTGCCGGCTGCGGCCCAGACCTCGCGAAACCGCCCCAGCTCGGGATCCATGACGACGCGGACCGGGCGCGGGTGGCCGACCGGCGCGATGCCGCCGATCGAGAAGCCGGTGAGGTCCCGCGCCTCGCGCGCCGTGGCCCGGCGGATCCCGGGCTCCCCGACGACCGCGGCGAGGCGGGCGACGTCGACCCGGTTGGTGCCGGCCACGAGGCACACGACCGGCTCGTGACCGGCCTCCTCGCGGGGCGCGACGAAGACCAGCGACTTCACGATCTGGCCCAGCTCCACGCCGAGCGCCCGCGCGGCGTCCTCGGCCGTGTGGGTCGTCGCCTCCAGGACGACGACGCGCAGCTCCACGCCCTTGCGCGCGGCCGCCTCCACGACGCGGCGGACGGCGGCGTCGGAAACCTGGGGAGCGACCGGGTCGGGCACGGCCGGGAGTCTAGCATCGGCGTCGCGGGCCCCGGCGCGCCGCGCCGCGCGCGGGGCTACGATCCCTGTGATGCGCGCCGTCGTGTTCGACTGGGACGGCACCCTGGCCGATACCCTCCACCTCATGTACGTCGCGACCGAGGAGGTCGTGGCCGGCTTCGGGCTGCGCCTGACCTGGGAGGACTACTGCCGCACCTGGACCCCCGACTGGCGCGTCCTGTACCGGACCGCCGGCCTGCCCGACGACGTGATCGAGGAGGCCGGGCGGCGCTGGTGGGCCATCTACCGCGGGCGCGACGAGGCGCAGCTCCTGCCGGGTGCCGCCGAGGCCCTGGACCGCCTCCACGCCGCGGGCTATCCCCTGGGGCTGGTGACGGCCGGGCATCGCGACAACGTCGGCGCCCAGCTGCGGCGCCACGGGCTGGAGGCGCTCCTCCCGGTCCGGGTCCACGGCGACGACCTCGCGGAGGCGAAGCCGCACCCGGCGCCGCTCCTGCGGGCCGTCCGGGAGCTCGGCCTCGGGACCGCCGCCCACGGCGTGGCCTACATCGGTGACGCGCTCGACGACATGCGCATGGCGCGGGCCGCGGGCGCCCATGCCGTGGGGATCGATTCCGTGCTGGGCGACGCGGCCGCGCTCCGGGCCGCGGGTGCTGACGAGACGGCGGCGTCGGTCGCCGACTGGGTCGACGGGTTCCTGGCCGGGCGGGTGTAGACTCGTGGCGCGCCGGCTGGAGCCCGGCCCAACAGAAGAGTGGGACAGGGGAGCGCCGCGGCGGCGCTGAGAGTGCGGGAACCATCCGCAGACCCTCGGAACCTGATCCGGGTCATGCCGGCGAAGGGAGTCCAGGCGACGCCTCCGTCCCATCCAGCGGAGGCGTTTCGAATCCGTGAGCAGCCGCGACGGCCTGCACGCGATCCTCGTCGGCGACGGCGACGTGCCGCCCCGCGCCGCGCTGGATGCGGCGTGGCCCGGCTGGGATGCCGACGTCGCGCTGGTCGTCGCGGCCGACGGCGGCGCCGTGAAGGCGCCCCTCGCCGGCCTGCGCCCCGACCTGCTGGTCGGCGACGCCGACTCGCTGGATTCGGCCGGGCTCGCCGCGGTGCGGGCCGTGGGGATCCCCGTGGAGCTGGTGGCTGCCGCCAAGGACGAATCGGACCTGGAGCTCGCGGCCCTTGCGGCGCTGGCGCGCGGGGCGACCCGGATCACGGTCCTCGGTGCGCTGGGCGGGCCGCGCTTCGACCACGCCCTGGCGAACGCCTGGCTCCTGGCCCACCCCGCGCTGGCCGGGCGCGCCGTCGTCCTCCTCGACGCCACCACGCGCATCCGGCTCCTCGACGCGGAGCGCGGCCCGGCCGTGGCCGAGCTGGCGGGCCCGGCGGGGGACCTCGTCTCGCTCTTCCCCTTCGGTGCCGAGGCGGAGGGCATCAGCACCGAGGGGCTCGCCTACCCGCTCCGCGACGAGCCGCTCCCCGTCGGCCCGGCGCGGGGCCTGTCGAACGTCCGCTCCGGCCCGACGGCCCGGGTGGCGCTCCGCGCGGGCCGGCTCCTCGTCGTCGAGACCCACGCGTCCCAGGGGGAGGTCCCATGAGCTCGCTCGCACCGTCGATCGGACCGCGCGACAGCGCCGGCTGGCGCACCCGCGACGTCGTCGTCACGGCCGTGCTCGGCGCGGCCTTCGGCGTCCTCTTCTGGGCCTGGGGCAATCTCGCCTGGCCCGCCCTGGGGTTCCTCGGCCCGCTGCAGAACCTGTTCTACGGGCCGTGGCTCATCCCCGCGGTCCTCGCCCCGCTCGTGATCCGGCGCCCCGGGTCCGGCGTGTTCGCGGAGGTCGTCGCGGCATCCGTGTCGGCCGTCCTGGGCTCGCAGTGGGGCGTGATCGTCCTCCTCTACGGCGTGGCCCAGGGCCTCGCCGGCGAGATCCCGTTCCTCGCCACGCGCTACCGCGTCTTCACCTGGCCGGTGGCCGTGGCCGCCGGCATCCTCGCCAGCCTCGCGGCCTGGCTCCTCGACTGGGCCTTCTACTTCCCGGAGGTCGCCGTCGCCACGCAGCTCGTGGTCGGGGCGCTGATGGCCGTGTCAGGGGTGGTGGTCGTGGCCGGAGGGTCGCTCTTCCTGGCCCGCGCGCTGCGCGACGCGGGCGTCCTCGACGGCGCCGACGGCGCCGAGGGTCGCGAGGGCTCGCCGACCTGAGCGCGCTCCTGCTCCCGGACGCCCCACCCGCGGGCACGCCCGTCGGGGTCGTCGCCCGCGACCTCGCGGTCGCCCATCCCGGAGGCAGCCGCCCGGCCGTCGCCGGCGTGTCGTTCGAGCTGGGCCCGGGGTCGTGCCTCCTGGTCGTCGGGCCGTCCGGCTCGGGGAAGAGCACGCTGGCGCGCGCCCTCGCGGGCCTCGTCCCATGGTCGGTCCCGGGCCGTCTCGAGGGAGACCTGCGGTTCGACGGCGTCCCGATCGGCGCCCTGGACCCGGCACTCGTCGTCGAGCGGGTCGGGCTCGTGCTCCAGGACCCCTCGAGCCAGCTCGTGATGGAGCGGGCGGAGGACGACGTCGCGTTCGGCCTGGAGGGCCGCCGGTGGCCGCGCGACGCCATGCGGGCGCGGGTGCCCGGGGCGCTCGACGAGTCCGGCCTCGCCGGCTTCGACCGGCGCCTGACCGCGCGCCTCTCGGGCGGCGAGCAGCAGCGGCTCGCGCTCGCCGGCGCGCTCGCCCCGCGGCCCGGGCTGCTCGTCCTCGACGAGCCGACGTCCAGCCTCGACCCGGCCGGTGCCACGGCCTTCGCCGCCCGCCTCGCCGCGGTACGCGCGGCCCGCGCCGCCACGATCGTCCTCGTCGAGCACCGGGCCGAGCTGGCGTGGCCGCTCGCCGACCTCGTCCTCGCGCTCGGCGCGGACGGGCGCCCGCTGGCCGCGGGCACGCCGGCCGAGCTGCTGGCGACGCACCGCGACGACCTCGCGGCCGCGGGGATCTGGCTTCCGGACGACGCGGCCCCCGACCTCCCTGCCGCGGAGTCGCCCGCCACCGGCGTCGGCCCGACCGCGTCGGCGGGCGTCGCGGGCGGCGGCGCAGCCCTCGTGAAGGCCCGCGGCGTCGGCTTCGCCTACGAGCGCGGCGTGCCGGTCCTCGCCGACCTCGACCTCGACGTGGCGCCCGGCGAGCGGCTTGCGCTCCTGGGCTCGAACGGGAGCGGGAAGTCGACCCTCGGCCGGCTCCTGGTCGGGCTCCTGCGGCCGACGACCGGGAGCATCCGCCTCGCCGGCCGCGACCCCGGGCGTCTTGCCCCGCGCGACCTCGCCCGCCTGGCCGGCTACGTCGTGCAGGACCCCGAGCGCGGGTTCCTCGCGGCGACGGTGGAGGGCGAGGTCCTCGCCGGGCTGGCCGGCGCCGAGCGATCGCAGGCCGGCGACGTCGCCGCGGCGCTCGGCCTCCCGTTCGATCGCTTCGGCGGTCGCAACCCGTACACGCTCTCCGGGGGCGAGCAGCGGCGCCTCTCGCTCGCCGCCCAGCTGGTGCGCCGGCCGCGGCTGCTCGTCCTCGACGAGCCGACCTTCGGGCAGGACCGGCGGACCTACGACGGCCTGCTGGCGCTCCTCCGGGCGCGGGTGGCGGAGGGAACCGCGCTCCTGGCGGCAACCCATGACCTGCGTTTCGCGGGTGACATGGCCGACCGGGTGGTGCGCCTGGAGCGCGGCCGCCTCGTCACGAGCCCTCCGCGATGATCAGCGTGCCGGTCCGGGCCGATCGGGTCGCAACGAGCCCCCTGGGCCGCGCCAGCCCCCTTGTGACGCTGGCCGTCGCGGCGGCCTGGCTCGTGGCGCTGGCGACCACCACGGACCCGCGCCCGCCGCTGCTCGTCGCTGCCATCGCGATCGCCGCCGCCCTCGGCCTCGGCCGGGTGGCGCCGGGCGACCTGGCGCGCGGGCTGGCGCCCCTGTGGCTCGCCGCGCTGACAGTCGGGCTCTTCAACGCCCTGCTGGCGCCCGCCAACGCGGACCCGACCGCGGCCGTCGCGGCGACGCTCGGCCCGTTCCGCCTCACGGTCCCCGCCGTCCAGGCGGGCGTCGCCCTCGCCCTCCGGGTCGTCGCGATCGTTGCCGTCGGCGTCGCCTGGAGCCGTGTCACGGACGCGACCCACCTCGCCGACGCCCTGGTCCAGCAGGCGCGCCTCCCGGAGCGGTTCGCGTACGGCGCCCTGGCCGCCCTGCAGGCGATCCCCTGGCTGGCCGAGGACCTGGTCGCGCTCCGGGAGGCGCGCCGGACGCGCGGGCTGCGAGCCAGCTGGCATCCACGGGTCCTCGTGGGACTGCTCGTCCTGGCCGTGCGGCGCGCCGACCGCCTGGCCGTGGCGATGGACGCCCGCGGGTTCGCCGGTCCCGGGCGGACGCGCTTCCGCGTGATCCGCTGGTCCGCGGTCGACGCCGGGGTGGTGCTCGGCGGGCTCGCGGTCCTCGCGACGATCCTCGCGCTGGGGTAGCCTCCGCCCACCATGTCGACGATGCCCGCTGCCGGCGATCCGGCCCCCGACTTCGCCCTCCCCGACGAGACCGGCCTCATCCACCGCCTGGCCGACCAGCGCGGCCGCTGGACGATCGTCTACTTCTACCCGAAGGACGACACGCCGGGCTGCACGGTCGAGGCATGCGCGTTCCGCGACGCCAGCCAGGACCTGGTCGCGGTGGGTGCGGTCGTGTGGGGCATCAGCCCCGACGACGCCGCGAGCCACGGCCGGTTCCGGGAGAAGTTCCACCTCACCTTCCCGCTCCTCTCGGACGAGGACCACGCCACGGCGGAGGCGTACGGGGCCTGGGTCCAGAAGACCAACTACGGGAAGACCTACATGGGGATCCAGCGCTCGACGTTCCTGGTCGGGCCCGACGGCCGGGTGGCGCACGCCTGGCACCGCGTCACGCCCGAGGGTCACGCCGAGGAAGTCGCGGCCGCCCTGGAGGCAGCGATGGCGGCGGTGTGAGGAGCCTCGACCGCCGGCCGGGAAGCAAGGAGGCCTCGCTCGTGGGGGGAGACGAGCGAAGCCTCAGGTTCCGATAGTAGCATCGGTTGAAGATGACGTGCATACGGTGTACAAGCGCCCATGGCTGAGCTCGATCCGGCCGTCCCGGGGATCCGGATCCGTGGCCGGGTGCGGCGCGCGATGACCCCCGAGCCGCCCCGCGCGGGCGACCGGCCGGCTCCCGACGCGTGGCGGCCCGACCGCTTCCTGGTGATCGCCGCCCACCCGGACGACGCCGAGTTCGGGCCGGCCGCGACCGCCGCCGCGTGGATCGATGCCGGCTCGGTCGGCCGGCTGGTCTGCTGCACGTCCGGCGACCAGGGCGGAGAGGATCCCGCGGCCGACCCGCTCGCGCTCGCCCTGACGCGCGAGGAGGAGCAGCGCCGCGCCGCCGCCATCGTCGGCTTCGACGAGGTGGTCTTCCTCCACCAGCCCGACGGCGCGCTCGCGAACGAGCTGCCGCTGCGGGAGCTCCTCGTCCGCGAGATCCGCCGGTTCCGGCCCGACGCGGTCCTGGCCCACGACCCCGAGGTCCTCTTCTACGCCGGCGCCGGCGTCAACCACGCCGACCATCGGGCGGCGGGGATGGCCGCGGTCGACGCGGTCTTCCCGGCCGCGCGCAACCCGATGGCGTTCCCGGGCCTGGCCCGCGCCGGCCTCGCGGCGCACGCCGTGCGCCGGCTCTACCTCTTCTGGCCCAACGCGCCGACGGCCTGGGTGGACGTCACCGCGACGGCGGAGCGGAAGATCGACGCCCTGCGCTGCCACGCGAGCCAGGTCGCCGACCCCGAAGGCCTCGCGGAGCGGATCCGGGCCTGGCTGGCGGAGGAGGGCGAGCCGGTCGGCGTCGCGGCGGCGGAGGCGTTCCGGGTGATCGTCCTCGACGACGACCCCGACGAGGGCCCCCACGAGGCCCACGGCGCCTGACCCCGGGGGCCGCACCAGCGGGAGCGCCGGGCGCGGCGGGGCGAACCTCCGTCAGGCAGGCCCGAGGAGCAGCGGGCGGACGCGCCCCCAGGCGTTCCAGAGCTCGCCCATGTCCTCCGCGCGGCGCCCCAGCATGTCGATCATCTCGCCGAGCGTCAGCTCGCCCGCGGCCTCGGCGACGAAGCGCGCGGCATCGACCTGGACGTCGGCATACAGGACCGGCAGCTCGGCCTCGCTGGGCCAGATCCGCACGCGCATGGGGTCGAGCCCCGCATAGCCGATCGCGAGCGACAGCTCGCGCTGGCCGGGGACGCGGCCGTCGACGAAGCCGCCGTGGCCGTCGAACCGGTATCCGAGGGCCGCGAGGGCCGCCGAGATCTCCCGGCACTGGACCTGCGTGTACGGGCCCCAGAACACGTGGCCCTCTGGGAAGCCCAGGGCCGCGCTGTCGATGGCCCGGGCTCGCACCGCTTCGACGAAGGCCGCGAGGCGCACCTCCCACTGGCGCGCCAGCGCCGGATCACCTTCTGCCACGGCCGACGCCATGCGCTGGAGGACTGCCCGGTCGCCCGCCAGGAGCGGCAGGATGGCGGGCTCCGCGGCACCGGGCTCGACGGCCGCGGGCGCGTCGTCACCGGCCTCCCGGCCTGCAGCTCCGTCCCCCGAGCCTGCAGCCGCGAGCGGGACGCCCGGCAGCGGGTCCGGCGGCGGGGCTCCGATCCGGGCCGCCACGACCGCGGGCGCCAGCGTGGCGACGCCGGCCCCGGGGTGCGTTGCCTGCGCCACCCCGATCCGCTCGCGCTCCTCGCACGTGGCCAGCGTGATCCGGGCGTTCCGGCACGCCTCCGCCGCGCTCTCGGCCGCGATCCGGGCGCCGTCGGCCTCGATGCCCAGGCGGTCCATCGCCTGGAGCATGGCGACCTCCGCGGCGTCCTCGCGCTCGACGATCCGCACCGCCTCCCGGGTTCTGGCGTTGATCCGGTCGATCTCGCGCAGCCACTCCCCGGCGGCCACCTCCAGCGTGTCGCGATCCGTCGCCGCGAGCCGCGCCCTCCGGAACGCCGCCTGAGCCTCGTCCTTCGCGGCGCGGACGGCCCGCGGATCCGCGGCCTCGCCGGCTCGCTGCCGGCGCCCGACATGCTCGTCGTAGGCGCGGCGCGCTTCTCGGAGCCGATCGTGCGATGCCACCGCCAGCGCGTTCATCCGGTCGGCGAGCGAGCAGGCGTCCGCCGCGGCGACGCGCGCTGGCCCGCAGGGGTCGGCGGCGAGCGCGGCTGCCGTCGCGGCTCCTGGACCGCCGGGCTCGGCGCCGGGGGGGTCGGGCTCGGCGCCGGGGGGGTCGGGCTCGGCGGCGGCCGCGACGGGCACGGTTTCGGTGGCTCCCGCGCCGGCCCGGTCTTCTCGCCCGCCGATCAGGCCCACGATGCGGTGCGTCAGGCGCACAGGTTCGCTCCCACGCGGGATCCACTGCCGGCGCCCCCGAGCGTCCGGTTCGGATCGCGACGAGCGTAGGCGCCGCCGAGGTCCCGCGTCAATCTCGGATGGCTCCCCGGGACCAGTGGGCGGTTCCCCGACGCGCCGGGTGCGTCCGGTGCTGTCCGCGTCCCACCAGGCGGACGACACCCGATTGAGCGTGCATCCATGCGCATCGTCGTGTAGCATCCGCCCGCGTCGATCCCCCGGGCGTCGGCTTCGGCCGAGCGCAACCTGACCCCGCTTCCGAGAGGATGTAGGCGACCGCATCGTGGCCATCGACCCCAACCAGGAGTTCCTCGTCCAGCCGGTCGATGCTTCCTGGCTGCAGTGCAACATCGAGTGCCAGGAGGCCTGCCCGGTCGGCACGAACTGCCGGGGCTACCTGAACCTGGCCGCGGAGGGCCGCTTCGAGGAGGGGTACGTCCTCTCCCGTGACCCGAACCCCGTGGCCGCGATGTGCGCCTACGTCTGCTCCGCCCCGTGTGAGCGCGCCTGCCGGCGCGGCGACATCGATCGCCCCCTGGCGATCCGGGCCATGAAGCGGTTCCTCGTGGAGTGGCACGAGGCCTCGGGCATCCCCGACGTCATCCCCGAGATCACGCCGCGCGACGAGCGGGTGGCCGTCATCGGGTCCGGCCCGGCCGGCCTGGCGGTGAGCCGGGAGCTGGCCGTGAAGGGCTACCAGGTGACCGTCTTCGACACGCTGCCCTACGGCGGCGGGACGATGCTCGTCGGCGTCCCGGCCTTCCGCCTCCCGCGCGAGGCGATCGAGATGGACGTCCGCCTCGTGGAGCGCCTCGGCGTGGCCTTCCACTACAACACCACCGTCGGCAAGGACGTCCTGTTCGAGGACCTCCTGCGTGACTACGACGCGATCGCGATCTGCGCGGGCGCGATGGACGCGGTCGGCCTCGACATCCCAGGGTCCGACCTCGACGGCGTCCAGTACGGCGTCGACTTCATGCGCAAGGCGAACCTCGGCGAGCCGCTCGACGTGGGCCGCAACGTGGTCGTCGTCGGTGGCGGCTACACGGCCATGGACTGCTCGCGGACGAGCCTCCGGCACGGCGCCGAGAGCGTGACGATCGCCTACCGGCGCACCCGCTCCGAGCTCGTCGTGGACGAGGAGGAGCTCGGCGAGACGGAGCGTGAGGGGGTCCGGATGGAGTTCCTCGTCAGCCCGATCGAGCTGGTCGGCGAGGACGGAAAGCTCACCGGCGTGAAGTTCATCCGCAACAAGCTGGGCGAGCCGGACGCGTCGGGGCGGCGCTCGCCGGTGCCGATCCCAGGCTCGGAGTTCGTCCTCCCGGCCGACACGGTGATCCCGGCGGTCTCCCAGGCTGCCGACCTCAGCTTCCTGCCGGTCGAGTCGAGCTTCGAGGTGGGCCGCGGCCGGGTCCGCGTCGACCCCGCCACCTACGCCACCAACGTCCGCGGCGTCTTCGCCTGCGGCGACTTCGTGACCGGTCCCACGACCCTCATCGAGTCGGCCGGGCACGGCAAGAAGTGCGCCTACGCCATCGACCGCTACCTCGCCGGCCGGGTGGACGTCACGGTCGCGGCCAACGTGAAGATCACGAGCTCGTGGCGCCACGAGATGCCGGAGTTCTACGACGTGCTGCCGCGCCAGCACGTCCCGATGCTGGCGGTCGACGGCCGGATGCCGTCGCGCGACCCGGAGGTCAACTTCACGACCTCCGTGGAGCTGGGCTACACCACGACCCAGGCGGTTGCCGAGTCGACGCGCTGCCTGATGTGCAACTACAACATCTGGTTCGACCCCTTCCGGTGCGTGCTGTGCGGCGCCTGCGCCGACGTCTGCCCCGAAGGGGTCATCCACATGATCGACGTGAACCAGATGAAGTCGGAGGGGTACCTGCCGGAGCTCGAGGAGGCGTACGGCTGGAACCAGGGCGCCGCGATGATCCTCGACGAGGAGCGCTGCATCCGCTGCGCGCTCTGCGTGAAACGCTGCCCGTTCGACGCCATTACGATGGAGCGGTTCGAGCTCCAGGAGATCTCGACCGACGGCCGGCTCTACAAGGAGTCGTACCGTGATGCGCAGCTTGCCGGCACGCCCGGCGTCGCAGGAGGAGCCAGGTAGGTGAGCTTCCTGGAGCGGGTGGACCAGACGATCCGGCGGAGTCCTGTCTTCCGGTCCATCTTCCGCAACCCGTACCCCAACGACGAGCGGTCGCGGGCGTACGCGGTGATGAACAACGTCTTCCTGCACCTGCACCCGGTGCGCGTGCGCCAGCACGCCGTGAAGTTCGCCTACACGTTCTGCCTGGGCGGGCTCTCGTTCTTCCTGTTCCTCGTGCTGACCGTGACGGGCGTCTACCTGATGTTCTTCTACGCCCCGTCGGCGAGCCAGGCGTACTCCGACATCCTGCGGATCCAGTCGGAGGTCCCGTTCGGGCTCCTCACGCGGAACATCCACCGGTGGGCCGCCCACCTGATGGTCTTCTTCGTCTTCCTGCACATGATGCGGGTCTTCTACCACGGGGCCTACAAGCCGCCGCGCGAGTTCAACTGGGTCGTCGGCGTCGTGCTGCTCTTCCTGACGCTCATGCTGAGCTTCACGGGCTACCTGCTGCCGTGGGACCAGATCGCCTACTGGGCCATCACGATCGGCTCGAACATGGCCGGCTACGCCCCGCTCTTCAACACGCCGAGCAAGCTGCTCCTGCTGGCCGGCCTCGAGGTGAGCGGCAACACGCTCCTGCGCTTCTACGTGCTCCACATCATGGTCTTCCCGCTCGTCGCCGCGATCTTCCTCGCGGTCCACTTCTGGAGGATCCGCAAGGACGGCGGCATCAGCGGGCCGCTGTGAGTCGCGGGGAGGAGGGACGCCGAGCATGACCGACACGAAGAGCCCGCCCGAGCGCCGCGTCGTCCTGCCCGTGGACCCGACCCGGCGGACCGAGATCGACAAGCAGCGCGTGCCCATGTCGGCGCGCCCGTACCGGCTCCTCGCGCTCGTCAAGCAGGACGCCGTCGTGCGGGTCCAGAAGGAGCCCGACGACACGGTCATGACCTGGCCGCACCTGCTGACGATCGAGTTCCTCGCCGCGACCGCGATGAGCGTGTTCATCCTGTTCATGGGACTGATCGTCAACGCGCCCCTCGAGGAGCTCGCCAACCCCAACGTCACGCCCGAGGTGGCGAAGGCACCCTGGTACTTCCTGGGCCTGCAGGAGCTGCTGGCCTACTTCCACCCGACCGTCGCCGGCGCGCTCGTGCCCGCCTTCGTCCTGGTCGGGGCCGCCCTGATCCCCTTCGTGGACCGGGGCAACCTCGCGGCCGTCCGGCCGTCGGACCGCAAGACCACGGTCGTGCTCTTCACGATCTTCTGCGGCCTGGGCCTGGTCGTGACGTTCATCGGCATCTTCTTCCGGGGCCCCGGTTACTCGTTCACCCTGCCCTGGGTGGACGGCTTCTTCTTCACCCTGTGACCGGCGCAGCGAGCGGACGGGACGGAAGAGCATGAGCAACTACCACGTCGAACCCGCCAGCAAGCCCCAGGCGCTCACGTCCGAGGCGCTGAAGTCGATGCGCAACGAGGCGCCGAAGGGCCTCTCGCGCCGCCAGCTCCTGCGGACGTCGCTGGGCGCTGCGGTGGGCCTCTGGCTCCTGGAGGTGTCGGCCGGCACGATCAGCTTCCTCTGGCCGAACCTGTCCGGTGGCTTCGGCGGCAAGGTGACGATCGGCACCTACGCCACGATCAAGAACACCAATGCCTCCCTGCCGATTGCCGAGGGCTTCCCCGCCTACTACCAGGAGGCCCGCGCCTTCGTCATGCTCGTGGACCCCACCCGGCAGGAGTTCATCCCCGGCGAGGACCCGAGCGGCGACGGCACGGCGGTCAACGTGCGGGCGCTCTACCAGCGCTGCCCGCACCTCGGCTGCAAGCCGAACCCGTGCGTCAAGTCGTTCTGGCTGGAGTGCGCATGCCACGGCTCGCGCTACGACCGGCTCGGGACGAAGGTGCTGGAGCTGGGCCCGGCGCCGCGCGGCATGGACCGCTTCTCCGTGATCGTGGAAGCGGATGGCACGCTCGTCCTCGACACCGGCAAGATCACCCTCGGCCAGCTCCCCGTCGCGCTCGGCCAGCCCGGCCTCGAGCCATCGAAGAGCCCCACTGGGTGCATCTGATGCCGGCCGCCGCCCCCGCCACGCAGCGAGGATCCCGATGACCGACCAGCCGGGCCAGGGCCCCGAGCAGCGCCTGCCGGTTCCCCGTGAGCCGGCCGAGGTCGAGCCCGCGGAGCGCTTCACCGCGCCCGTCCAGGCGCACTCGATCGGGCTCACGTCCGAGCGTGCCGCCAAGATCGTGCGCCAGAGCGGGAACTCCCGCTGGGTGGCGTTCCTGGCCGTCACCCTCGTGACGATCTTCGTGATCGGCTACTACTTCTACGAGCTCGGCATCCCGGGCGTCTCCGGCTCCAGCCGGATGACGAAGGAGGCCGCCGCCCAGCAGGTCACCGACGTGCAGCGCGGCTACAAGCTCTACCAGGCGAACTGCGCGCGCTGCCACGGCGACCAGGGCCAGGGCGGGATCGGGCCGGTCCTCAACGACCAGGCCAAGCTCCTGACCCACCTGACCGAACCGTACCTGGCAACGGTGCTGACCGTCGGCGGCAGGTACGTCTGCGGCGACGCGAACTCCCTGATGCTGCCCTGGCTCGAGCCGAAGGGCCCGCTCAACTACCGCGAGATCGAGGAGCTGATCGCCTTCATCCGGGCGGAGAACACCCTCCAGTACACCGCGGTCGACCCGACCACCGGCGCCGAGACCGAGGCAACCGGCTGGCGCGATCCGAACTACGTGCTGCCGCCCGGCGCGACCCCGGTCCCTGCCTGCTGGAAGGACGCCTTCGCCGGTGGCGGTGGGAGCGCGACGCCGGCACCGTCCGCGCCGGCCTCGGCGGCCCCGAGCGCGGCGCCCGGCGAGGCCGTCGTGATCAAGATCAGCGCCCAGGGGATCGCCTTCGACACGGACACCCTGGAGGTGCCGGCGAACACGCCCTTCAAGATCGAGTTCGCCAACAACGACGCCGGGATCCCCCACAACGTGGCGATCCACGAGGGGACCCCCACCGGGCCCGCGGTCTGGACCGGCGAGATCTTCAGCGGCGTCGAGACCCGGACCTACGACGTGCCGGCCCTCCCCGCGGGGACCTACGGCTTCGTCTGCACGGTCCACCCGAACATGACCGGCACCCTCACGGCGAAGTAGGGAGGCACGATGGCGGCCCAGGCGCTCGGTCCCGGCACCACGATCGTCCGACGGCGGGCCTTCTTCGGGCTGCTCGACGCCGGCGGCTGGGCCTGGGCGACGCTCAAGGCCGGGTTCTGGTTCGTCGTCATCGTGATGATGATGGCCTACCTCCCCGACCGGGCCCTGTACGCCACCGTCCAGCCCACGATCACGCTCGGCGTCCCCCTCTCGACGTTCAACAAGAACCTCGACATCACGCCGGTCAACTTCTGCCCGCCGTCGAACGCGAACCTCCCCTGCCCGGCCCCGGTCGGCGCGGTGCTGCCGTGGGAGCCCAACCCGCCCGAGCTCGCCCTGCCGGAGGCGCGCACCAACGCCGCGGTCGTCGCGGCGGGCCTCCAGACGCTCCTCGTCGGCGGCTCCGACGGGGCGGCCGCCAGGGAGAGCGTCTTCGCCACCGTCGTCCGGGCGGACGGCAACATCGACGGCTGGACCCCGGGGGCGCCGCTCCCGGCCCCGCGCGCGGGTGTGGCCGCCGTCTTCTTCGCGGGCTCCGCGTACGTCATCGGCGGGTTCGACGCGCAGGGCGCCCCGACCGACGCGGTGTTCGTCGGCACGCCCGACGCGGCCACCGGGAAGATCAGCACGTGGACGGCATCCGAGCTCCTGAAGCTGCCCGCGCCGCGTGCCGATGCGACCGCGGTCATCTCCGGCGACGGCCTCTTCCTCGTCGGCGGGCGCGACGCGGCGGGGCCGGTCGACAGCGTGTGGAAGGCTCCGCTCGTCTCGACGACCGGCAAGCTCGCGGCGTGGAAGCCGACCGGCGCGCTGCCCGCGCCGCGTGCCGACGCCACGGCCGTCCTGTTGGGGACCCGCCTCTACGTCTACGGCGGTGAGGATGCGGCCGGCCCGACGACGGCCGTCGTCATCGGCGAGATCGGAACCGAGGGCGAGTCGCTCGGCGAGGTGACCGGCTGGTGGACCCCCGCGGCCGACGGAGCCGAGGAGGTGAACCTGCCGGTCGCCGCGAAGGGTGCGATGGGCTTCGTCTCTAACGGGACCCTCTACCACGTCGGCGGTGACGGCGAGGGAACGATCTACTGGACGACCCCCGACGCCGACGGCAAGCTGACCGGCTGGAACACGCTGACGCAGAGCAACCTGCCGGCCGACCTCCGGCTCCAGGACGCGGCGCCGCTCGTGAATGGGTCGCACGCCTTCCTCTTCGGCGGAACCGCGGCCGGCGCGCCGACGCAGGGGATCACCCGCGCCAGCCTGGCGCCGCCGCAGCCGTTCTTCCGGCTCGGTCTCTTCTACGTCGTGCTCCCTGCGCTCGGCATCCAGGGCGAGGTCGGCCAGCAGCTCTCCTACCTGGTGGCCGCCGGGGTCGCCACGACGAACTTCGTGATCCTGCTGCTCATCGGGTACGCCTACAACCACCCCGAGAAGACGAAGCTCTTCTTCAACCGGATCCGCAACCGGCGTCGCCCCGCCGCCTGACGCCGGCGGCGCCGGGCGGGCGAGCCCCCGCCGCCCCCCTCGATCACCCGCGACGCTGGCGGTCTCCCGCCGGCGTCCGTGCGTCAGGCCAGGTCGCCCTCGCCGGGCGTGAGCGGTCCGCGGCGCGTCGCGAGCCCCGCCCGAATCCACGCGGTCATGCCGCCCGCGACGTTGTGCACGTCGGACCAGCCGTTGCGCAGGAGCCAGGCGGTGACCGCGGTGGAGCGGCTCCCGCTCTGGCAGATCACGTGGAGCGGGCGATCCCGGGGCAGCTCGTCGAACCGGAGGAGGAACGACGAGGTGGGGTAGAGGACCGCCCCGGCGACCCGGACGTTGACGAACTCGTCGCGCTCGCGGACGTCGACCAGGACGGGCGAGCCGGGCGTGCCGTCGAGGGCGGCCGCGGCATGCTGGACGTCGATCGTCGGGACCTGGGGTTGGCCGGGGTGCATCAGGCGCGAGTCCTCCGGGAGAGGGCGGGTGGGTCCAGGTCGAGCGGCGGACGTTGCGCCCGGCCGGGCGGGCCCGCGACGTCGTGGGGAGAGTCCGGAAGGGTTCCCGCGGCGGCCGCGGGAGCTCCCGGCATCGCCGCCACGCGGGCCAGCCGGTCATCGATCGCCGCGAGGAGGGCCGCCAGATCGAGGTCGCCGTCCGCCCCGGCGGCGTGGGCGCGGGCGAGCCGGTCGCGAGCACCCCGCAGGTTCGTCGAAACGCCGGCCGGATTCCCCCGCGCGGCATGGACGAACGCGGCGCTGAGCTTGATGAGGCCGGCCAGGCGCTCCCGCTCCCCGGGGTCGTCGGCGGCCATCCAGGCCGGCTCCAGCTCCTCGTGGGCCAGGTAGAAGTCGCCGCGGGCGTAGGCCGCGAGGCCCGCGGTCACGGCCGCCTGGCGCGCGTCGGCCGGGAGCGGGCGGTACGCCTTGGCCCGGCCGCGCGGGTCCACGACCCGGTCACCCGGTTGGGCGGGCCCGCCGTCGCTCGGCGTCCCCGGCGCAGGGCTGGGCCGAACCGTCATTCGAGCTCGGAGAGCGGTCGTCGGCCGGCCAGGCCCGTCGACAGCTCGTGCCACCAGGCCACGTCGCCCTCGCCGAGCCGCCAGCACAGCCACACCTGGCGCCCGTTGACGAGGGCCGGGAAGTCGATCAGGCCCGTCTCGATGTCGCGCAGCGTGACGTCCCAGGCGTCGAGTCGCTCCACGGCGGCCTGCATCTGGTCGATGACCGCCTGGATGCGCGCCGCAAGGACGCGCGGCGACTCGGCCGCGCCCGCGCCCGCGTCGGCCAGCGCGTCGTCCACGAGGGAGCCCCGCCCTCCCGGGACCTCCGCCCCGGTCGCGGCATGCAGGCGATCCCGCAGCCCGACCAGCTCGAGCCGGCGTGCCCGGAGATCCTCGAGGATCCCGCGGACCTCGGGCAGCCGCGTGTTGGCGCGATCGAGGGTGTAGAAGGTCGTCACGTCCTCAATTCTACCGGCGAAGCGGCGACATCCCCCGGCGAGGCGGCCGAGCCCCCCGGGGAAGCCACCGATCCCCCGGCGAGGCCGACGCAGGTGTGCGGGTCTTCGACGCCAGGCGCGCAGCGACGGCCGGGGTGAGTCGGGCGGCGTCCATCCGACCCACGCGCGCACCCGCGCCCGGCGCTGCATGGCCGGGTATCGTTGGGATCACGTGGGCCCGTAGCTCAGTGGCAGAGCGAGGGACTTTTAATCCCTGCGTCCTGGGTTCGAATCCCAGCGGGCTCACGACCCCCTGGGCGCCCGATCGCGCCCGGCGGCCCGCACGAATGCTGCCACCCGGTCCAGCACGTCGTCGAGGACCGGAGTCAGCCCGTGGCCCAGGCGCGGGTACGTGACCAGCTCCGCGGCCGGCAGGCGCTCGGCCAGCGCCCGTTCCAGGAGGGTCGGCGTCACGAAGGGGTCCGACGCACCGGTCAGCACGATCACGGGACAGGTGATCCGGGGCCAGTGCGCAGTTCGGGCGTCCCAGTCGTCGGGCCGGCCGGGGGCGTGGAGCGGGTACGAGAGCAGCACGAGGGCGAGGGGCGGGCGTCCCGCGTCGCAGGCATCGGCGACGGCCAGGCTGGCGACGCGCCCGCCGAACGAGTGGCCACCCACCGCGATGCCCTCCTCGGCGGCGAGGAGGTTTGCGAACACCGGGATCGCCCGCTCGGCGCGGCCGCGCGGGAGGTCGACCGCCCGGGCGTCGATCCCGCGGGCCCGCAGGCCCGCGACGTGCGGCGCCATCGCCGCGGCATTTCCCGACGCGCCATGGCCGAGGACGAGGACGGGGGGGAGGCCGGGTCGAGGAGGCGTGGTCACGAAGGGAGGGCCAGCGTGCCGGGCGCCCGCACCGAACGCGGAGCGGTCGATGCGTCCGGCGACCAGTGCGCGGCGCCCTGGCCGACGACCTGCCAGGCCCGGCGGACGTCCGCGCCCGCCACCGACAGGACGCCGGTTCGCTCGTCGAGCCCCAGGCGGCCGACCGGCTCCGCCTCCGCGGGAACGCGACTGCCGAAGGTGCCCGCCCAGCCGCCGCGCGCGACGCGCTCCGCGTGCGGCACGACCACGAGGCCGGGCACGAGGCCGAGGCCGCGGCGCCAGCCGGCGGGCGTCCACGTCCAGCCGGCGAGGACCATGGCGCCTGCACTCGCACCGGCAAGCGTCGCCCCGCGGGCGAGGGCCGCGAGGATCGCGCGCCACGCGGCCGAGCCGTCGAGGATCGCGAGGAGCCGCCCCGGGTCGCCGCCCGGGAGGTGGACGAGATCGGCCCCGGCCAGGTGGCCGGCGAGGGTCGCGGAGGCGGCGCTCGCGGCATCGACGACCATCACGGCCTCCGGCCGTGCGGAGATGCCGGCTGCTGCAGCCACGCGCGCGAAGGCCTCGACGCCGTGGCGGGCCGCGAGCTCCGGGCGCTGGCCGGCCGCCGCGGCGGGCAGGATGGCGATCCGAAGGGCGAGCGGGTCATCGCCGCGGGACTCCTCGGCGCCGGCAGGGGCGCGCGCTGCCGACCGGGTCCGGGCAGCCGGGAGGGCGGCATCCAGGCAGGCACGCAGGAACGTCTCGTCGCCGGGCAGGAACTCGCCGCCTCCGTGGAGCGCGATCGTCCCGGACATCAGCCGCGCCGGCTCATGGCGCGGGGTGGTCGTCGTGGTCGCCGCGCGCGGGGCGGTCGTCGGGCCCGGGCGCCGGAGCCTCCGCGCCCGACGCCGGGTCGTCCGGGGCGACGTCGCGCCCCGGCCCGGAGCCCACGTGCTTCGGCGGACGCCGACCACGGCCGAGCCAGCGCGCGGTCGTCTCCGGCGCCGCCACGAGGGGTGCGAGGTAGAGCACCACGAGGAACGGGACCAGGAACCGGCCAGGCCCGCGCGCGGCAATCACGGCCACCCCGAGGATCACCAGGGCGACCATGTAGGCGGCCAGCCACCCAGGCCGGATCCCCGCGTCGGACAGGCGGCGCGTGGGGATGGCGGCAAGGGCGACGCAGAGCAGGACGAGCCCGATGAGCCACGGGGCGGGAAGTCCCATCGGCCGATGATACGGCCCGGCCGTGAGCGTGCCGGGTACTGATGGCTGTCCGCGCTCGGTGAACCTGTCAGCGCCGGCTGCTCGGTGGGCGTCGTCGGGCTCCACCGACGAGGGAGAGGATCACGATGACACGGGGGCCGTCGCGGATGCCGGGCAGGTGGGGTGGGCTCCATCGACCTGGAGGCGCTCGTCCCGCGCCGGCCATGCGTCGCCGATCCTCGTTCTTGAGCAGACTATCTACTCAGCGCCGCGGTCATCGAGCACGGAGGCCACGCCGGAGTGTCGATCCGGGGTGCGTCGCATGCTCCGGCCCGCCGATCCTGACCAGACTATCTGTTCAGACGGTCGGGACGGCCGTGAACCGGTCCCGCCCCACCGCCCGCCGCGCACCCGGAAGGGGGGCCCGGGTGGGGAGGGACCCGATCCGTGGTAGGCTTGCCCCTCGCCGCCTCGTGCGACGAAGCGTCGCGTGGTCGATCCCCCTTCTCGAACGGACCGTGCGTTCCGCCCTCCCTGTTCGGGAAGAGTGTGGAGGTCCCTCGTGGCCACCGGTACCATCAAGAAGGTCGTTGCCGACCGCGGCTTCGGCTTCATCGTCGCCGAGGATGAGAAGGAGTACTTCTTCCATCGCGGCGGCCTGGACGCTTCGCTCGACTTCGACCGCCTCTCCGGGGGCGAGCGCGTCGAGTTCGACATCGAGCAGAGCCCCAAGGGGCCCCGCGCCGCGCACGTGCGCTCCGCCTAACCGGAGCTGCGGCCCGTCCACGCGGACGGGCCGCCCCCGCACCTGGCACACGCCGGCCTCGCTGCCGCGCGGAGCCGCCGCGGCCCGCACCCTCGCGACACCGGCGTTGCCGGCGCCCCGGAAGGAGCGACGTCATCGTCCGCACCATCTTCGCCTCGACCTACCCGCCCCGGCACTGCGGAATCGCCACGTTCACGCAGGCGCTCTCGAGCGCGACGGGTGAGCGCGAGATCGTCGCCCTTCACGGACCCGGCCCGAACCTCCTCTACCCGGCCGAGGTCCATCACCGCATCCGGTACGACGAGCCCGGCGACTACGCCCGGACGGCCCGGGACCTCGCCCGCTGCGCCGACGTCGTCTCCGTCCAGCACGAGTACGGCATCTGGGGCGGCGAGGACGGCGCGGCGGTCCTCGACTTCGTGCGCGCAGTGGACGCGCCGACGGTGGCCACCCTGCACACGGTCCCGCGGCATCCCACGCCGAACCAGCGCGCCATCCTGACCGAGCTCATCCGGCTCGCCACGGCGAGCGTGGTCATGTCGCGCTCCGCCGCGCACGTCCTGGCCTCCACGTACGAGGTGGCCTCCCACAAGGTCGAGGTCATCCCCCACGGCGTGCCGAACCTTCCGCTCGTCGACTCCGGGACGATCAAGCCGGCGCTCGAGCTGGCCGGCCGCGAGGTCATCCTGGGCTTCGGGCTTCTCGGGCCCGGCAAGGGCTACGAGCTCGTCATCGACGCGCTCCCGGCCGTCGTCGCGGCGCGGCCGACCGCCCTGTACGTCGTCCTCGGTGCCACCCATCCGAACCTCCTGGCGGTCGAGGGCGAGGCCTACCGCCGCTCGCTCGAGGACCGGGTAGTCCGCCTCGGCCTGGGCCGGCACGTGAAGTTCGTCGACCGCTTCGTCGGCCGGGTGGAGCTCACCCGCTGGCTCGAGGGCGCCGACGTCTTCGTGACGCCGTACCCGAACCTCGACCAGATCGTGTCCGGGACGCTCTCCTACGCGATGGGTGCCGGGCGCGCGATCGTCTCCACGCCCTACGCCTACGCCACCGAGCTCCTCGACGGCGGACGGGGCCTGCTCGTGCCGCCCGGCTCTCCGGCGGCATGGGCGGACGCGCTCATCGGCCTCCTGGAGAACGACGAGCTGCGGGCCGCGGTGGGCCGGCGCGCCCACGAGCACAGCCGCGCGATGATCTGGTCGAACGTGGGGAACGAGTACCGCAAGCTGTTCGCGCGCGTCGTGGCCGGCACGCGGGTGGCCCCGCGGCCGCTTCCCTTCGTGGCCGCGCGTGGCTGACCGGGCTCCACTCTCCGCCGTCAGTCGCGAGCACCTCGAGGAGATCTCCGACGCGACGGGGATCCTGCAGCACGCCGTGGGCGCCCTCCCCGACCCGACCCACGGCTACTGCACCGACGATGTGGCCCGGGCCCTCCGCGTCGACCTGCTGCACGCGCGGGAGCTGGGCTGGGCGGCCGTCGCCGGGAGCGCACGGCGCCACCTCGCCTTCCTCGGCGAGGCGTTCATGCCCTCCACCGGCCGCTTCCGCAACTTCCGCGCCATCGGCGGCGCGTGGCTCGACGCCGGGGGATCGGAGGACTGCCAGGGGCGGGCGATGTTCGCCCTGGGCGAGACGATCCGCGTCGCGCCCGACGCGTCCATGGTCGCGACCGCCGCCCTGCTGTTCGGCCGTGCCCTGCCCGCCGCCCGAGAGCTGACCGCCGTCCGGGCGCGCTCGTCCGTGCTCCTCGGGTGCGTGGGCGCCGTGCGCGGTGGGATGGACGGCGAGGCGCCCTCGACGCTGCGCCAGCTGGCCGATCACCTGGCCATCACCTTCCGGGCTGTCCCGGATCCGTCCTGGCCCTGGCCAGAGCCGATCGTGACGTACGAGAACGGCCTACCGGTCCAGGCGCTCATCGCCGCGGGGGACCACCTCCGGTCCGCGGAGATGGTCGACGCCGGCCTGCGCGTCCTCGACTGGCTGGTGGAGCGCCAGACCGCGCCGGCAGGTCACCTCTCGCCCGTCGGCAACGGCTGGTGGCCGCGCGACGGCGTCCGATCGCAGTTCGACCAGCAGCCGATCGAGGCGGCAGGGCTCGCGCTCGCCGCGCAGGCCGCCTTCGTCGCGACCGGGCGGCCCCGCTACCGCGATGTGGTGAACCGGGCGTACGGCTGGTTCCTGGGCGCCAACGACGGCGGGATGCCGGTCGCGATCCCCTCGCGCGGCGCATGCTTCGACGCCCTCACGGCCACCGGCGTGAACACCAACCAGGGCGCCGAGTCCACCCTCGTGTGGCTGCTCGCCCTCGAAGCTGCGCGGGCGGTGCGGGCGACGCCGGCGCCCCGGGCCCGCATCGCCGCGGCCGTCGCGTGACCCGGCCCGACGACGTCCAGGTCCTCCAGCGCTCGGACGCCAACCCGATCCTGACGGCCGCCGACGTGCCCTACCCCGCGAACTCCGTCTTCAATCCCGGCGCCGCCCGCGTCGAGGACGAGACGGTCCTCCTGCTGCGGGTCGAGGATCTCCGGGGCATCTCCCAGCTCCACGTGGCCCGCAGCACCGACGGCGTCCGGGACTGGCGCTTCGACCCGGAGCCGCTGCTGCGCTCGGATGTCGAGCACTACCCGGAGGAGATCTGGGGCTGCGAGGATCCGCGCCTCACCTTCCTGCCCGAGCGCGAGGAGTGGGCGATCGCCTACACGGCCTACAGCCGGCGGGGACCGCTGGTCTCGCTGGCGGTGACCCGCGACTTCCGGAGCGTCCGCCGCCTCGGACCGGTCATGCCGCCGGAGGACAAGGACGCCGCGCTCTTCCCGCGCCGCTTCGACGGCCGCTGGGCGATGATCCACCGCCCCTCGCCGCTCCGGGGCGACGCCAGCATGTGGATCTCGTACTCGCCCGACCTGCGCCACTGGGGCGACCACACGATGTTCCTGGAGGCCCGCGACGGCGCCTGGTGGGATGCCGGCAAGATCGGGCTCGGCCCGCCGCCGCTCGAGACTGCCGAAGGGTGGCTCGTGATGTACCACGGCGTCCACGCCACCTCGGCCGGGCCGATCTACCGCGCGGGGCTCGCCCTCCTCGACCTCGAGAACCCACGGCGGGTCGTCGGTCGCACGGACGAGTGGATCTTCGGGCCGTCGGCGCCCTACGAGGTGACGGGGGACGTCGGCAAGGTCGTCTTCCCCTGCGGCTGGGTCCTGGACCCTGCGGGGGAGACCGTCAGCATCTACTACGGCGGGGGCGACTCGGTCGTGGGCCTGGCCACGGTGCGCCTCGCCGACCTGCTGGCCTGCGCCCGGCACCCGGCGTAGGCAAATCCGCGCGAGATCGCGGCGCGGCTGAGGTACCCTGAGCAGCACATGGCGACCTTCGACGCGCGAGACTGGCTGGCGGGCCTCATGGGCTGCGCGCGGGATGAGCTGACCGTGCGCAGCACCGACCGCTACGGCGAGCACGAGACGCAGGTCCGGTACGACCGGGGCGGCTCGTCGGTCGCGCGCATCATCGTGACCGGCCCGGTCCACGACATGAACGACCAGGCGGGCGTGGGCCACTGGGTGGTCGCGGCCCAGGTCGGCTGGGACGCCAAGGACGCTCACAGGATCACGCTCCCCGAGTCGGACGAGATCGTCTACTAGGCGACCCCGACCGGTACGATGGCGGCGATGACCGATGCCGTCGCCGGCGGTGTCCGCGGACGCCTCGCCCGGACCCTGCCGATCCTTCCCGTGCTCCTGGCCGAGGCGATCCTCTGGCTCGGATTCGGCGCGCTCCTGCCGGTCCTGCCGCTCTACATCACGGAGCAGGGGATCGACACCGCCACCCTGGGCTGGATCGTCGCGGCCTGGCCGGCCGCCCGCCTGCTCGGGGAGCCGCTCTTCGGCTGGCTGGGCGATCGGGGCGACAAGCGGATCCTGATGCTCGCGGGGCTCCTGGCGACCGCGGTCGTCGTCCCCCTGCCGCTCGTCTTCACGGGGGCACCGGCCTTCATGCTCGCGCGCGCCCTGGCGGGCCTCGCCACCGCCGCCTACGACCCGGCGGCGCGCGCCTACATCCTCGACGCCACCGCCCCGGAGGAGCGGGGTGCCGCCTTCGGGCTCTACAGCTCGGCCCAGATGGGTGGCCTGCTCCTCGGTCCCGCGTTCGGCGCGGTCGGCGCCGCGCTCGGCGGCGGGTACGTCTTCCCGTTCGTCTTCTGCAGCGTCGCCCTCGTCGGAGCGGCCATCCTGCTGGGGCTGACGGTCTGCCGGCGCCCGGCCCCGATGCACGTGGCCGGCGAGGAGGCCGCCGGGCACGCCGCCGACGCGCCGTCGAGGCTCTGGAACCGCCTGCTGCTGGCGGCGATCGTCATCAACGTGGGCAGCTTCTTCGCGTCCGGCACCTACGAGGTCATCTGGAGCCTGTGGATGACGGAGCTGGGCGCGGATCTCGGGCTGATCGGCCTGACGTTCGTCGCGTTCGGGCTCGGCGTCATCGTCGTGTCGCCGCTCGCCGGACGCTGGGCCGATCGCCGTGGCCCCGTGCCCTTCATCGTGATCGGGAGCCTGGGCGCCGCCCTGGCCGGCGTCCTGTACGCCCTGCTGCAGGATCCGCTTCTCGTGGTGCCGGTCGTCTTCTTCGAGGGCGTCTCGTTCGCCCTGCTCGGACCGGCGCTGTACGCCGTCGTCGCCCGCGGGACGCCGGCGGGTCGCTCGGCGACGACGCAGGGCGTCTTCGGCGCTGCTGGGACGGTCGGCACGATCGTCGCGTCGATCACCGCCGGCATCCTCTTCGTGGTCGACGTTCATCTCCCGTTCTACACGTTCGCCGTCACCATGGTCGGCGCCCTGGTCCTGGGTCTCGTGGTCGGCGGCCGGGAGCTGCGTGAGCTGCGCCCCGTGGGGACGGGAGAGACGCCGCGCCTCCCATCCCCGGCGGCGCGCGGCGCGAAGGAGGCAGTGTGAGCTTTCAAACCTGGGTCGAGGCGGATCCTGCCGACCTGGCCCCCGTCGTCCTCGTCGCCGGCGGCTTCCTGACGACGCCCGGCTGGTACCGGCCGATGATCGAGGCCCTGCGCAGACGGGGCGTCGCCGACGTCGTCGTCGCCCGGGTCTATCCGCCCGACTGGGTGCTCACCGCGGTCCGCGGGCTGGGCCCTGTCACCACGCGCGTCGGCCGGGCGCTGCTCGACGCCGGCGAGCGCAGCCGCGCGAACCCAGCGAGCGGCGGCGCCCCGATCCTCTACGTCGGCCACAGCGCGGGTGGCATCGTGGGGCGCCTGCTGACCTCGCCGGTGCCATTCGAGGGCCGCCGGCTGAACGCCAGCGGCCGGATCGGGGCGCTCGTGACGCTCGGCTCACCGCACCTCGTGGGCGACGAGGCACGCTGGGGGAGCCGCGTCGGGGGCGCGGGAGCCCGCTTCGCCAACCGCCACGTGCCCGGGGCGTACTTCGCCCCCACGACCGGCTACCTGGCCGTCGCCTCGCGCTTCATCGTCGGCGACGACGACGCCGAGGACGGGCGGTCGCGATTCATGCGGCGGATCTACGAGGACGTCCACCCGGCGCCGGACGAGCCGATCGTCGCGGGCGACGGGCTGGTCCCGGTGGCGTCCGCGCTGCTCCCGGGCGCCCGCCACCTGGTCCTGGAGGACGCCGTCCACGGGCCGGGGGTGCGCGACCCGTGGTACGGCCAGGACAGCCACCTCGACGCCTGGTGGCCACTGGCGCTGGAGACCTGGCGGGAGGCGCTCCGCGCCCGGCAGGCTCGAGCGGCCGGGGCCGGCCCTACGGAGTCGCCGTCGGAGCCGCCGCGCGCGAGCGGATGAACGCGCCCGCGGCGTCCAGCGCGCGGTCGGCGTCGGCCAGCAGGCCCGCGTTCATCTGGAAGACGTGCCAGCGGCGCGGGTACTCCTGCAGCTCCGCCTCGACGCCCGCCGCCACGAGCGCCGCATGCAACCGGCGCGAGTCGGTCAGCAGCAGCTCGTCGGTGCCGACCTGGATGAGCGTGGGCGGCAGGCCGCGCAGGTCCGCCCGGAGCGGGGACGCCAGCGGGTCCTCCGCCGACCGCCCGGCAAGGTAGAAGCGGGCGCACTTCTCCAGCCACGGCCTGGTGATGAGGATCTCCCCCGGGGGTGGTGCTTCGAGCGCGCCCAGGCCCAGGTCCACCCACGGCGAGAAGAGCACCAGCGCCGCGGGCAAGGGCACGCCGAGCTGACCGAGCCGGAGCAGCGTGGCGACGGCCAGCCCTCCGCCGGCCGAATCGCCCGCGATCGCCACGTCACTCGGCGCAACGCCTTCGGCCAGCAGCCCGGAGTAGGCGGCGACCGCGTCGTCGAGCGCTGCCGGGAACGGGTGCTCCGGCGCGAGGCGATAGGCCGCCGCGAACACGCGCGCCGCGGTCCGCGACGCGAGGTGCCCGGTCATGACGCGGTGGGTCGCCGGCGACCCTACACAGTAGCCGCCGCCGTGCAGGTAGAGGATCACGCGGTCGGCAGGCGCTGCGCTCTGCACGGTCACCAACTCGCCGGGAACACTCCCGCAGGTGGTCGCTCGGAACCCGACGCCGCGTGGCGTCGGCGTGAGCCGGCCCACCCGTGCGACCCGCCGCCGCTGCTGCTCGATGGGGCGACCGGCGCGGAAGGTCGGCCTCGCCGTCGCCCGCATCAGGCCCCGGGTGACCCCGGCGATCAGCCGCTGGGCGGGCGACTCGGCCCCGTCGCGCCACGTTCCGCCATGCCCATCCGGCTGCTGCGCCTCGCCCACGCTCAGGTCGCCCTCGTCGTCGCGCGGGTGTCGGCCGTTTCCCCGCCGCCGAACGCGATCTCGATCGCCGGCCGCATCATCCGGACGACGCGCTGGCGGGTTAGCTCGTCTCGCGTCAGCCACGCCGCCCGGTCGGTGGAGCCATCCGGCTCGTCGCGAAGCGTCCCGCCCGTGACGGTCACCCGGAAGAGCAGCCCGATCGCGTGCATCTCCCGGGGCCGGCCGTCGGGAAGCCGGCCGGCGTAGACGCGGGAGCGCACGCCCGCGATCCCCTCGAGGCGGCCGATCAACCCCGTCTCCTCCTCCAGCTCGCGCAGGACCGCCGCCTGCGGATCCTCGCCGAACTCGATCCCGCCCCCGGGGAGCGTCCACGACCCGGGTGACGGCTCGCCCGGCGCCAGCCGGCAGCAGAGCAGCCGGTCGCCGTCGCGGCAGACGGCGTAGGCAGCAACGCGCAGCAGGCGGACGATGCCGTCCTCGTCGGCGGCGGAGCGGGCGCGCTCGGACCAGGGTGTCATGACGGCGAAGTATCGCCAGCCGCGGGCGGTTTCGTAACCCCCTTCCGCGTGCCACGACCGGCCTGGCCCGTGCCACGACCGGCCCGCGACGGGCCACGACCGGCCCGCGACGTCCCCCCGACCGCAACCTTCACGCGAACGTCAAGGTTGTGGGATCATCCGCGCGTGGCCGCCTCCGCACCCTCGACCGCCTCCGCACCCTCGACCGACCCCACGCCGCCGACCGGCGCCGAGCCCACGCGGGCCCCGGCCCCGCCGCGGCTCCTCCGCATCCAGGAGGTCGCCGGGGAGACCGGCCTGACGCCGCGCTCGATCCGGTACTACGAGGAGATCGGGCTGCTCCGGCCGGCGGCCCGTTCGCAGGGCGCCTACCGCCTGTACGACGCGTCGGACCTCGAGCGCCTGCGCTTCATCCGCGGGCTTCGCGACGATGCCGGCTTCAGCCTCGCGGAGATCGCCCTGCTCCTGGAGGACGAGGAGGCGCGCATCCGCGACCGCGATCGCTTCCGCACCGCCGGCGACGAGGCCGAGAAGCGCGCCATCCTGCGCGACCTCATCGCCCGCATGGACCGCCAGGTGTCCACCCTGGCGGAGAAGGCCGAGCGACTGCGGGAGATGATCGAAGCCGCGGAGGGCCGCCGGGCGCACCTGCGGGCGCACCTGGCCGAGCTGGAGGGCGGCGCGCCCGCCCACGTCCCCGGCGCCCCGCACGCGGAGACCGGCCCGTGACGATCCGATCGCTGGGGAGCGCGAACGCCCTCCGGGCGATGCGCCATCGCAACTACCGCCTCTTCTTCAGCGGCCAGGCCATCTCGCTGGTCGGCTCGTGGATGCAGTCGGTGGCCCAGGCCTGGCTGGTCCTGACCCTCACGGACGATCCCCTGATGCTGGGGATCGTGGCGGCCGCCCAGTGGATGCCCGTCCTGGTGCTGGGGCTCTTCGGCGGCCTCATTGCCGACGCCCTCCCCAAGCGCCCGACGCTGGTGGTGCTTGAAGCCGTGATGGCGTCGCTCGCGATCGTGCTGGGCGCCCTGACCCTCACCGGCGTCGTGGAGGTCTGGATGATCCTCGTCCTCGCCGTGCTCCTCGGCTGTGTGAACGCCGTCGAGATGCCGGTCCGCCAGGCCTTCGCCGTGGAGATGGTGGGACGCGAGGACGTCGTGAACGCGGTTGCGCTCAACTCGGCGATCTTCAACGCCGCGCGCGTCGTCGGGCCTGCCGTCGCCGGCCTCACCATCGCCGTCTTCGACATCTCGACCGCCTTCTTCCTCAACGGCCTCAGCTTCCTGGCCGTCATCGCCGGTCTCCTGCTGATGCGCCCCGAGGAGCTCCGGACGCCCCCGCCGATCGCGCGACCCCGCAGCGTCCGCGGAGTGCTCACGGCCGTCGGGGAGGGGATCACCTATGTCCGCTGGACGCCGGCAGTCCTGCTGCCGGTGGTGGTCGTGGGCCTGGCCGCGACGATCGGCATGAACTTCCAGGTGACCATCCCGCCCTTCGCCCGCGACGTCCTGGGCGGCAACGCGGCGTCATTCGGGTTCCTCATGACCGCCAGCGGCCTCGGGTCGGTGGCGGCCGCGCTGTTCCTGGCGACGCGCCGCCGGCCAAGCCCGTGGGCGATCGGCGGCGGTGCGACGATGCTCGGCGTCGGGCTCCTGGCGACCGCGGCGGTTCCGTCGTACGTCGTCGCCATCCCGGCGCTCGCACTTGCCGGGTTCGGGGCCATCTGGATGGCGGCCAACGGGAACACCCTCATCCAGGCAACCGTCCCGGACGAGCTGCGCGGCCGGGTCCTCAGCGTCTACACCACCGTCTTCGCTGGATCGACGCCGTTCGGCGCGCTCTTCGCCGGGGCACTCGCGTCGCGCTGGGGTGCCCTTGCCGCCCTCGCCGTGGGTGGCGTCCTCACCGTCGGCATCGGGGCCACCGCGCTCCTCTGGCTGCGCCGTCACCACGGCCTCGCGGCGGTCCCGGCCGTACCCGGCCCGCTGGGTGGCCGGCGCGTGGCGCCGTAGGGCCGTCGCAGGGGTCCTCCGCCCGCGCACCGCCGATCGCCACCGCCCGCCGCGTCGACGGCGATTGCAATTCACCGCGCCCGGGCTGGACGTGCCACGCCACGTCCTCTTGTCGTCCGGATGCACCTGCGCCACCCAACGTGTGAAACCTGTTGGCAGGAAGCCGCCGGATACCGCATGATCTATTGACAGACGAGCGACATCCATCGATACTCGATAGATGACCATACGATCGCAAGACAGCTCCTCCGCGTCGCTCTCGTCGTCCTCCTGCTCGGATCCGTGCTCGCCCAGCTCCTCGTGCCCCTGTACGCATCCCAGGTTGGGACGACCTTCCCCGAGGTCGCGTACCTCGTCGTCCCGTACTCGGTGGCCGCCATCCTCTTCATCGCCTGCGGCCAGGTGGCGCTGCTCGTCGTCTGGCGGCTGCTGTCCATGGTCGGCGGCGGGGTCATCTTCACCCGCCGCGCCCTGCGCTGGGTCGACGTGATCATCGGCTGCGCGGCGGTCGCCACGGTCCTGAGCGCAGGCGTCTTGATCCACATGCTCCGCTTCGTCCCCGGCGGCGGCGGACCAATGGGTGTGTACCTGGTCGCCTGCGTCGTCGCCGGGCTGGCCTTCGTGCTCCTCATGGTCGTCATGCGAGGCCTGCTCGAGTCGGCGATCGCCGACCGCACCGAGCTCGACGAGGTGATCTGATGGCGGTCATCGTCGAGCTCGACGTCATGCTCGCCCGACGCAAGATGTCCGTGGGCGACTTCGCCAGCGCCGTCGGCATCACCCCGGCGAACGTCGCCGTCCTGAAGAACGGGCGCGCTCGAGCCATCCGGTTCAGCACCCTGGACGCGATCTGCCGGGTGCTCGACTGCCAGCCGGGCGACATCCTCCGGTGGACCGCCGACCCGCCGGCGTAGCGGGAACGCGTCCGGCGCTGGCAGTCCTCGCCATCATCGACGTCTGCCCCGGCGTGGAGCTCGAGGCCGCCTGCTCGGCGTGACAGGCCCGGCCGACCTGTCCACAGCCTGGAGGTGTCCCGTGCCCCGTGGCGCCGATAGGGTCCGGATCCGCCCTTGACACCGTCCCTCGCCAGGCGTACGCTCGCCACATATGAGCAGTAAGTTGCGCAGTTGAGCATCACGAGCGCACCTTCCGGCCTGCGCCAGGACGAGCCGGGGTCCGGTGAGACCCGGCTGATGCTCCGCGCGGCACAGCTCTACTACCGGCTCAACCTGACCCAGGACGAGGTCGGCAAACGACTTGGGGTGAGTCGCTTCAAGGTCGGCCGGCTCCTTGACCGGGCCCTCCGCGAGTCAGCCGTGCGCATCGAGATCGTCCATCCCGCCGCGCGGCTCGTGGCCCTGGAGGACGCGCTCGTCGAGCGGTTCGGGCTCCGCGGCGCGGTCGTCGTGGAGGTGCCGGCCACGGGATCCGCGGCGGATGACGAGCAGATGTCGCGTGAGCGCGTCGCCGCCGCAGCCGCGTCCCACTTGGCGGGGATCCGGCCCGAGCGCGCGATCGGCGTCTCGTGGGGTCGCACGATGCTGGAGCTCGCCGCTCACCTCCGTCCCGGCTGGGCGGTCGCCACCGAGATCGTCCAGCTGAACGGGGCGATCTCGCGCTCCGCGCGCCCGACGCGCGCCCAGGAGGTGGTCGAGCGGTTCGGGACCACGACGGGAGCTGCGATCCGGCTCATGGCGGCCCCCGCCATCGTCGGCACGCCGGAGCTGCGACGGGCGCTGGAGGGCGATCCGTCCGTCGGCGAGACGCTCGCAGCGGCTCGCACCGCCCCGACCGCCATCTTCGGGATGGGCCTGCTGGGCCCCGACAGCGTCCACGTCGCGTCGGGCTACCTGGACGACGCGGAGCTCGCGGCGCTGGCGGAGGCGGGCGCGGTCGGCGACGTCCTGGGCCGGTTCCTCGCGCTCGACGGCAGCATCGCGTCACCCTCGCTCGATGCACGCACGGTCGGCCTGCCCCTGGGGGACCTCCGGGAGAAGCCGCTGACCGTCGGCCTGGCGGCGGGCACGGGACGCGGCCCGATCGCGCTGGCCGCTCTGCGAGCCGGCATCGTGACGGTCCTCGTCACGGACGAGGCCAGCGCCACCTGGGTGCTCGCCCATGGCTGATCCACGGACGCCCTCGGCGGACGAGGTCCGGGCGCTCGTGCGGCGGGTCGTCGACGCCACGCTGGACGGCACCGGCACCGGCACCGGGTCGGCCCCCGCGACTGTCGCCGCCCCGGGCGTCTCTAGCTCGCCTGCCCCCGGCGGCATCGCCATCGCGATCGGCGCGGATCACGGCGCCTGGCAGCTCAAGGACATCATCGGTCGGACGCTCGCCGAGGCCGGCTACGCGATCCGCGACTGCGGCACGAACGGGCCCGAGGCGGTGGACTACCCCGACATCGCGCACGCCGTGGCGCGCCTCGTCGCCGACGGCGCGTGCCGCTGGGGGATCATCCTCGACGGCGCCGGGATCGGGTCGGCGATGGTGGCCAACAAGGTGCCCGGCGTGCGCGCGGCCAACTGCCACGACCTGTCGTCGGCCCGCAACAGCCGCGAGCACAACCACGCCAACGTCCTCACGCTGGGCGCCCGCTTCATCGGCGAGGGCCTGGCCATCGAGATCGTGCGGGCCTGGCTGGGGACGGACTGGGCACCCGGCCGCCATGCCGCCCGCGTGGACAAGATTACGGATGTCGAACGCCGCTACACCAGGCCAACCGGTGAGGATCGACCAGGATGACCGAGACGACCAACCAGCGGAACGACCTCGTGGAGGCGATCACCCGGGAGGTGCTGGCCGCCCTCGGCGTGGCCGGCGCGCCCGAAGGCGGGGGACCGGGCGGGGCCTCCGACCCGTGCGCCTCGTGCCTCCGCGGCTGCGCCGCCCAGTGCGCCGTCAAGGTCCGCGACATCGTGGCCGGCGGCGCCTCGCGCGTCGAGTACCACGGCGCCGCCGCCGACGTGCCGCGCGATCTCGCCCGCTACATCGACCACACGCTCCTCAAGCCCGAGGCAACGGCCGCCGAGATCGACCGCCTCTGCGCCGAGGCCGCCGAGCACGGCTTCGCCGCCGTCTGCGTCAACCCGACGTGGGTCCGTCGCGCCGCCGACAACCTGCGCGGGACGGACGTCGCGGTCGCCTCGGTCATCGGCTTCCCGTTCGGCGCCAGCACCTCGGAGGTCAAGGCCGTGGAGGCGAGGCGGGCGATCCGCGACGGCGCCCGCGAGATCGACATGGTCCTCAACATCGGCGCCCTCAAGAGCGGCATGCAGGACGCCGTCCGCGAGGACATCGCGAAGGTGTCGGACGCCTGCCACGAGGCCGGCGCGGCGAACAAGGTGATCATCGAGACCGGGCTCCTCACCGACGAGGAGAAGGTGATGGCCTGTCGCCTCGCCAGCCAGGCCAAGGCGGACTTCGTCAAGACCTCGACCGGGTACGCCAAAGGCGGGGCCACGGTCTTCGACGTCGCGCTGATGCGCGAGGTGGTGGGCCCGAAGATGGGCGTCAAGGCGTCCGGCGGCATTCGCACCGCCGAGGACGTGCAGGACATGATCGCTGCCGGCGCGACCCGGATCGGGGCCTCCGCCGGCGTCAAGATCGTCACGGGAGAGAAGGGCGCGCATGGGCAGTATTGATCTCCGGGCCTACGTCTTCCTGGACAGCCTCCAGGCGCAGTACGCGGCCTTCCTGGGAACCGTCGCCCAGGGGTTCCTCCCACTCGCCGGGGACGCCTCGCTGCTGATCGAGGTGGCGCCGGGCATCGAGATCAACCGGCTTACCGACATCGCCCTCAAGTCGACGACGGTCAAGCCCGGGATGCAGATCATCGAGCGCTACTACGGAATGCTCGAGATCCACTCCCCGTCGCAGGCCGAGGTGCGCGCCGCCGGCGCCGCGATCCTGGCGGAGATCGGCCTGACCGAGACCGATCGGATCAAGCCGCGGGTCCTGTCCTCCCAGATCATCCGGCGCATCGACGACCACCAGGCCCAGCTCATCAACCGGACGCGCCACGGCCAGATGCTGATCCCCGGCGAGACGCTCTACGTCCTGGAGCTGGAGCCGGCGGCCTACGCGGCCCTCGCGGCCAACGAGGCGGAGAAGGCGGCCCACATCAACATCCTCGAGGTCCGGACCTTCGGGTCGATGGGCCGCATCTACCTGGGCGGCGAGGAGCGCGACATCGACGTCGGCTGGCGGGCGGCGCTGGCGGCGATCGAGGGGCTCGAGGGCCGCGAAGCGAAGTCGTAGGGTCCCGGCGGGGCTCGCCGCTGCGGCGGCCCGTGGGGCCGGCAATCACGCACGAGACAGGTCGAGAAGGAGAACGGATCGATGGCAGAAGCGCTCGGGATGATCGAGGCCCGCGGGTTCGCGGCGGTGGTCGAGGCCGCCGACGCGATGGTGAAGGCGGCGAAGGTCGAGCTCGTGAGCTACGAGAAGACCGGCGGCGGCTACGTGACGGCGGTGGTCCGCGGCGACGTCGCCGCGGTGAAGGCCGCGGTCGAGGCCGGTGTGCGCAACGCCGGCAAGGTCGGCGAGGTGGTCGCCAGCCACGTCATCGCCCGGCCGCACGTCAACGTCGACCTCGTGCTGCCGCTCGGCCGCCTCGACGAGGCGAAGGCCGAGTCCGGCCAGGGCTAGGACGCGGGATCGGGCGCGCCGGCCCCGGGCCGGCGCGCGCCGCCCCGCCAGCAGGCGGTGATCAGATGCTGCTTGGACGAGTGACCGGGACCGTGGTCGCGAGCCGCAAAGAGCCGCTCATGGAGGGCTGGAAGCTCCTCGTGGTGCGCCAGCTCGACGCGGAGAACCACGAGGCCGGCGGGTACGTCGTGGCCGCGGATGCGGTGGGCGCCGGCGTCGGCGAGGTCGTGCTCTACGCGACCGGCAGCTCGGCGCGGAACACGGAGGCGACGCGCGATCGGCCGTGCGATGCGGTGATCGTGGCGATCGTCGACACGTGGGAGACCGGCGGGACGGAGGTCTACCGCAAGTAGGCCGGCCGCCGCAGGTCCCTGCGGCGCCGGCCACGAGCGGGCGGAGAGCGATGGACGAGCGCGAGATCCAGGAGATCATCGAGCGGGTGCGACGTCGCGTGTCGGCGGCGGGCGACGCCCGACCGGGCGCCGGGCTGCGCGCCGAGGCGGAGCTGTCGGCGGCCGCCGGGGCCGAGCTGGGCGACGGCATCCACGCCACGATCGACGAGGCGGTGGCGGCCGCCACCCGCGCCTTCATCGGCTTCCAGGCGCAGGGCCTCGCGGGCCGCAAGGTCATCATCGATGCGGTGCGCCGCACGATGCTCGACCATGCCGAGCAGCTGGCGCGGATGGCCCACCAGGAGACCCACATCGGGCGCGTCGACGACAAGGTCGTCAAGAACCGCCTCGTCGCCTCCAAGGCCCCCGGACCGGAGGACCTCGAGGTCCAGGCGGTCACCGGCGACGCCGGGATGATGGTCACCGAGTTCGCCCCGTTCGGCATCGTGGCGGCGATCACCCCCGTCACGAACCCGACGTCCACGATCATCAACAACACGATCAGCATCGTGTCGGCGGGAAACGCGGTCGTCTTCAACGCCCATCCCAGCGCGAAACGTTGCTCGGCAGAGACGGTCCGCCTCATCAACCGGGCGATCGTCGGCGCCGGCGGGCCACCGGACCTCGTCACGGCGGTCGCCACCCCCACCATCGAGACCGCCCGCGCCCTCATGAGCCACCCCGGCGTCCGGGTGCTGCTCGTGACGGGGGGCCCGGCCGTCGTGCGCGAGGCGCTCAAGTCCGACAAGCGGGCGATCACCGCCGGCCCCGGCAACCCGCCGGCCGTCGTCGACCAGACCGCCGACGTGGAGCGGGCCGCCCGGGACATCGTCCGCGGTGCGTCGTTCGACAACAACCTCGTCTGCATCGACGAGAAGGTCGTCCTCGTGGTCGACACGGTGGCCGACCGGCTGATCCGGGCGATGACCCAGGGCGGCGCCTACCTGCTCAAGGAGCACGAGCTGCGCCGCCTGGAGCGGGTCATCTTCAAGGAGATGGGTCAGCCGGGGAAGCCCGGGGTCATGAACCCGGCCTGGATCGGCAAGGACGCCGTCAAGATCCTCGCCGAGATCGGCGTCCAGGCCGAGCCCGCTCCGCGCCTGCTGATCTGCGACGTGCCGCGCGACCACAGCCTGGCCTGGACCGAGCAGATGATGCCGGTCCTGCCGATCGTGCGGGTCGGCACGGTGGACCAGGCGATCGACCTGGCCGTGCGCATGGAGCACGGCTTCCGGCACACGGCATCGATCCACTCCACGAACGTCGACACGATCACGAAGATGGCGCGGGCGATGAACTGCAGCATCTTCGTCACGAACGGCCCGAACGTCGCCGGGCTGGGCGAGGGCGGCGAGGGCTTCACCTCGTTCTCCATCGCCAGCCCGTCCG
Organism: uncultured Chloroflexia bacterium; assembly: GCA_963713285.1. Lineage (GTDB taxonomy): Bacteria > Chloroflexota > Limnocylindria > Limnocylindrales > CSP1-4 > CTSoil-043. The sequence continues at coordinate 62,736 of CAVQLA010000013.1, forward strand.
GGGACGGCCTCACGCGGCCGCGGACCTTCTCCCGCGAGCGGCGCATCACCGTCGTCGGCGCGCTGCGGATCGTCTGACGATGAGCCTCCGGCCGGCAAGGGACTCCCGTCCCGCCACGGACTCCCGTCCCGCCACGGACTCCCGTCCCGCGATCGCGCCGGCCCTCGCGCTGCTGGAGCTCGACTCCATCGCCGCCGGCATCGAGGCCGGCGACGCGATGGCGAAGCGCGCCCCGATCGATGTCATCCGGGCGGGCACCGTCCATCCCGGCAAGTACCTGGTCCTCGTCGGCGGCGCGGTGGCCGACGTCGAGGAGGCGCTGCAGGCCGGGCGCGAGATCGCCGCGTCTGCCGTCCTCGACGTCGTCTTCCTCCCCAACGTCCACCCCGACGTCGTGGCGGCCATCCGCGGCGCCCGTCGCGAGGCCGCGGGGGAGGCCCTCGGCATCATCGAGACGGCCACCGTCGCCGCGATCATCGAAGCGGCCGACGCGGGCTGCAAGGGTGCCCGGGTCCGGCTGCTGGAGCTGCGCCTCGCCGACGACCTCGGCGGCAAGGGCTACCTGCTCTTCGACGGGCCCGTCGCCGAGGTGGAGGCTGCCGTCGAGCTGGGGAGCGGGCGGATCGCCGGATCGCCGGGCCTCGTGCGGCGCGTCATCCCGCAGCTCCACGGCGAGATGGCCGAGAACCTGGCCGCGGACGCCCGCTTCGCGGCGCGGGTACGGGGGTAGCCGCGATGCAGCTCGCGCGGGTCACCGGCACGGTCGTCGCCACCGTCAAGGTCCCGGGTCTCACCGGGGTCAAGCTGCTCCTCGTGCAACCGCTCGACCGCCACCTGCGGCCCGTCGGGGGCCAGATCGTGGCCGCCGATGCCGTCCACATGGCCGGCCCGGGCGAGCTCGTCTACATCGTGGCCGCCCGCGAAGCGGCCCAGGCGATGCCCGATCCGTTCGTCCCGGTTGACCATGCGATCGTGGGGATCGTGGATGCCATTCGGTCACTCGCGGGTGACGATCCAGCCGATGTCGCCCCGCCTGCGCCTGCATCCGCCGAGCTCCCTGCCGCCGCCGGGCCGGCGCCGAGGCGGCGACCCCGGAGGGCACGTCCGTGAAGTTGGCCCGTGTCGTCGGGACGGTCGTCTCGACGATCAACAGCCCCGCCTTCGACGGCCGGACGCTGCTGCTCTGCGACCTGCTGGACCCGGCCGGGAACGCGGCCGGCGGCTACATGATCGCCGTGGATTCCGTGGGTGCCGGGGCAGGCGAGACGGTCCTCCTCCTCGACGAGGGGAACTCCGCCCGCCAGGTGCTGGCGGCGCCCGGGGCGCCGATCCGTACCGTCGTCGTCGGGATCGTCGACGAGGTGACCGATGCCGATCACGGCTGACGAGGCGCACGCTCTCCTGTCCCGCTGGCAGCCGGTCCTCCGGCTCGCCGACTGGGACATCGACGTCCGGCTCGTCGACACGCCATGGCGCAAGTCGGGCGACGTCAAGGTCGACCTCGACGACCGCAAGGCCGTCCTCCTCCTGCGGGCCGGCCAGGCACCCGAGCACCTCGAGGAGGTCGTCGTCCACGAACTGATCCACCTGCGGCTGTACGCGATGGACCAGATGCTCGTCAACCTGCTCGACGCGGTCTTCGGGGCCGACGCGGACGACCCGAAGCGGGAGTTCGCCGAGACGCAGTTCATGACCCTCCTCGAGGCGACGACGGAGGACCTGGCGAAGGCGCTCCTTGCCGCCAGCGGCAGCACGGCGCCGCTGAAGTTCGACCGCCTCGACGCCGAGGTCGAGCGGGAGATCGGACCGGCGACAGTCGGCTAGGCTAGGGATCCGTCCCGGGATCGGGGATCGGGACGGCGACGACGGTCAGTCCGTCGATCCCGGTGAAGTCTTCCGGGTTGCACGTGTACAGCGGCAGGCCGTTGGCCACGGCGATTGCCGCGATCATCGCGTCGTATGCCCGGGCGGACGCCTTGCGACCGGCGCGGCGCAGGGACGCGGCGACCTGGCCGAACGCCCGGGCGGCGTCGGCGTCGAACGGCAGCGGGTCAAAGTCGGCCTCCGCCTGCTGGAGGTGGGCGAGGCGGGCGGCCCGCTGCTCCTCGTTGGTCGCCACCAGCGGCCCCACCGAAAGCTCGGCGAGTGTGATGGTCGAGATGTGTGGTCGCTCCGGGAGGGCCGCTGGATCACGGAGGCGGGACAACTGGATGACCGTGCTCGTGTCGAGGAGGCCGGCCGCGTGGGCGGTCACAGCACGGGGTCGATGAGCGCATCGACATCGCGGCGCAGCGAAACCGCGTCGAGGGACGGGAGATGTCGCCAGCGCCGCAGGAGCGCGGCGGCGGTGTGCTGCCGGGCCCGCAACGGGCGCAGCTCCGCGACCGGCCTGCCGCTCCGAGTCACGACCACGCGCTCGCCCGCCGCAACGCGGTCGACAACGTCGCCGCCGTGGTTGCGTAGCTCTCGGATCGACACCTCTGCCATGGATGGAGTGTATCACGCGTGATACGTGGGATGCCGGGCGGCACACGATCACGCCCGCGGCTCTGCCCGCGCGGGTCGTGGTCGTCGATACTGGCGCCGTGATCCCATCTCACAGAGTCGAATCGCCCGCCGCGCCCGGTCCACCAGGGCCCCCGGCCGCGGCGCGCGATACCGGCGTCGTCGCGACCGCCGTTGCCGTGGTCGCCTTCGGCGTCGCGATGGCGTTCCTCGAATCGGCGGTGGTTGTCTACCTGCAGCGGGCGCTCGGGATCCAGGTCGGGGTGCTCTTCCCGCTGCAGGACCCGGCCGGGGTGGGGGACCTCGCCGCGATCGAGGTCGGCCGGGAGGCCGCCACGCTCGTCATGCTGGCGGCCATCGGCTGGCTCGCGGGGCGCAGCTGGCTCGAGCGCCTCGCCTGGACCGCCGTCGCCTTCGGCACCTGGGACATCCTCTACTACGCGTGGCTCTGGGTCTTCATCGGCTGGCCGCCGTCGCTGACGACGTGGGACCTTCTCTTCCTCATCCCGGTGCCGTGGGCGGGGCCGGTCTGGTCGCCGGTCGCCGTGAGCGTCGCGCTCGTCGGGTTCGGCCTTGCGGCGGCGCGCCGGCTCCGGGCCGACCGGCGTGTCCGCGTGGGCCCGGCGCAGGCGGCTGCCGGGCTGCTCGGCGGCGTCGTCGTGATCGTCGCGTTCTGCTGGAACGCGCCGCTCCTGGTGGACGGCGGCGTCCCGACCGACTTCCCGTGGCCGGTCTTCGTGGCGGGCATGGCGATCGCTGCCTGGGGCGCGATCACGGCGCTGCGCGCGCCGGCCACCCGGGCGACCCCGCGGGCCGACGCGCCGGCCGCAGGCGAGGACGCGCCGGGATGACGGGCCCCCGACCGACGTCTACTTCGTCGACGGGTCGACGACGCGGCCCATGAACAGGATCGCCCCGGTCTCGACGTCGCGGACCAGGAAGAGGAACGGCCGGTCGAGCCGGAGGGTGATCTGCTTGAGCGGGCTCGGCCCGCCGCCGGTCGCCATGCCGATGGCCGTGGCCGCCGCGGCCTCGACCCCCTTCTCGTCCGCGTCGATGTTCGCCTGGTGGATGACCTTCGAGATGTACAGCCGGTCCTGGTCGTTCTCCGGGACGTGGATGCCCGTGAAGTCGGCCCGGTCCATGTCGAACGCCAGCGGCATGCCGGCGGATTCCAGCGCGTCGTTGAGAACCGCGCGCGTCTCGATGCTGAACTTCGGCATGAACAGGCGGAGGTCGTAGGAGTAGCAGCCGCCCTCGCCCCAGCCTGCCGGGCACTTCAGCGGACGATCCCAGAGGGCGCGTTCCTCGTCGAGGGCGGTCGTGATCCCGGTGAGCGTGCGCGGGGTCAGCGACCTCTCGAACCTCGCGAGGTCGTCGGGCCGGACCAGGACCATCGCGAGGGGTGTCTCCCGGTCGGAGCTCTGGAACCGCAGCTCCGTGGCCTGCCAGCCCGTGCCGCGGACGTACGGCGCCATGGGCCATGGCCCTCTCCAGGTCTCCATCGTGGGCACGCTGACCCGCGAGCCGTCGAGCCGCGTGAATGGCCGGGGCTCGGCGCGGTCGAACCACTCCTCCCACTCGGCCTTCAGGTAGACGGCGTTCACGAGGTAGAGGCGGATGTCTCTCGTCACGTCCGGCGGCTGGAGCAGCTGTGGGATGCGGCCGGCCGTCCTGCGCTTGACCCACGAGTTGATCAGCGCCCGCGCCGCCTCCGGGTCGGCCTTGTAGTCGACCAGGCGCATCCCTGCCCCGAACGTGGCCGCCATCCTGTCGAGGAACTGCTCCACCAGCGACCAGTCGCGCTGCGCGAAGGTGCCGTTCGCGATCCGGAGGGCGACCTCGCGCTGCGTTCCCTCGTCGTCCTTCCAGATGGCGTTGCGCGAGGTGAGCGCCTGCTCGAGGGCGTTGAGCCCTTTCCCCAGGGCCGTCCAGCCGGACACGCGGAGGACGTCGTCCATCTGGGCCGCCGTCTCGCCCTCCGCGCCGGCCCGGGCCATCCCCAGGGCGAGGGCGATGCTCGTCGGCGAGAAGACGACGTTCTTCTTCGCGAGCCCGAGGCTTTCGTCGGCGAGGAGCCGGCGGTAGAGGTCGATCCCGAAGGCGGCAATCGAGGTGGCAGCCCTCTTCGCGTCGGCCGGCTTCGCGGCGGCGCGCGGGACGTCCGACTTCGCGAGCGTCGTGTCCGGGGGCGTCACCGCCACGGGGAACGAGGCCAGGTTGCCGGGGACGTAGCGGACCACCTCGGCGACCGGGGGTGGGCACCACGGTGCCTGCGGCACGCCCACATAGCCCTGGTCGCCGCCAACGAGGAGGACCGTCTGGTCTGTCAGCGTGACGAAGCTGCCGCCCTCGCGGGCTTCCGGGAGCGGCGTCGTGGCCGTCCAGGTGCCGGTCGTGGGATCGTAGATCTCTGCGTCGGCAAGCGGCGGTCGCTCGGTGCCGCCCCCGTCCGCCCGGGCGTCGGTGATCGTGACGCCGCCGGCGACGAGGACGCGGCCGTCGCCGAGGAGGACGGCCGAGCGGTTCGCGGCCGCCGTGCTCATGTCGGCGGCGGGCGACCAGCGCAGCGTCGCCGGATCGAGTCGCTCGGCGGTGGCCGTCGCCTGCTGGATGTCGCCGCCGTCGACCGCGCCACCCGCGACGAGCGCGCCACCGTCGGGCAGCGCGACGAGGACGGAGCCCTCGCGCGGGTGCGCGAGCGCGCCCGTGGTGGTCCAATTCCCCTTCGCGGGGTCGTAGACCTCGCCAGCGCCCGACGTGCCGTCGCCCGCGTCCGCGCCTCCGACGACGAGGACGCGCCCGTCGGCGAGGGTGACAGACCGCGCGCCGCGGCGGGCGATCTGCGCGTCTCCAGTGCGCGACCATGCTTCAGTCTCGGGATCGAAGACCTCGGCGCTCCGCAGAGCCCGGACGCTCTGGTCGTCGACGTAGGCGCCGCCGGCGACGAGGACGGTGCCGTCGGGGAGAAGCGCCACGGTGGGCTCCGTTCGGGCCGTGCCCATCAAGCCTGTCGGCGACCAGGTCCCGCTCGCCGGGTCGTACAGCTTCGCGCTCGAGTAGGCGCCGAAGGCGCCCTCGGCCGGCTCGGCCGAGGTCAGCCCGCCGGTCACCAGGGCCCGGCCGTCGGGCAGGGCCAGGGCGGCGAAGTCGGTGCGCGGAGCGTTGAGGCTTCCCGTCGAGGCCCAGGATCCGGTCGCCGGGTCGTAGAGCTCGGCCTGGACGCTGTCGTCCCACGCCCCGCCCGGCGTGCAGATGTTGTCGTTGCCGACGACGAGGACGCGCCCGTCGCCCAGGAGCACCGCGTGCGTGCTCGCGCGACCGAGGGCGAGCGTGCCGGCGGGGGTCCACGAGGACCCGTCGGCGACGGGCGGCGGTGGAGCGGGCGGGGACTCCTCGGGGGTTGCGGGCGTCGCCGGCGGCTGGGATGCGAGCTGGGATGCGAGCTGGGATGCGGCCGGCGACGGGGAGGTCGTCGGCGGGGCGGGGGTGGCGGCCGTCCCGCACGCCGCCAGCGTCATGGACAGGGCGAGGGCGGCGAGCGTTCGCCGCGGGTCGAGGCGCTCCATCGTGCCCTCCCTGCGCGATCCGGGGGACGGCGGCGTGCGCGCAATTCGTTCGAGTCGCCGGTATGACGCTCGAGGGCGCGGAGGTGTTGCTGCGAGCTCACGCGGGGCGGTGGCGCCCCGACCGGCGGGACCAGGCGACCGGCCCCTACCCCCTGGCGAGGACGACCCGGAACTCCATGGTGCCGTTGTCCTGCACCGCGATGAGGCCGGCGATGTTCGGGGCCTCGATGTCATAGTCGGAGAAGAGGATCGGCAGCGAGCCCGCGACGACGATGCTGCCGTCGGCCTCCAGGCGGGCCTGGGCGGCGATCTCGACGTCCTTCGTCACCCCGTGGAGCGTCAGCGTCCCGGGGAGAGCCACGGCGACGTCGGCGCTGCCGAGCTCCGCGGGGAGCGCGACCGGTCCGCGGATCTCGAAGGTCGAGGTCGGGTACGTGTCGGTCTCGAGCCCGCGCCCGCGGAGCTGGTTGTCGCGGCGGCTCTCGTCGCTCTCGAGGGTCGTCATGTCGACCACGATCGAGCCGGAGGCGATCACGAGCGCACCCGGGGCCCCGTCGACGGTCAGGCTGCCGCTCACGCCGCTGGTGCGCCCGACGGCGTCCACATCGGCCTGCTGCTGGAGGAACGTCTCGCGGACGCGGTAGCCGGCCTCGCCCTCGGTGACGGTCCACGTGCCGGCGAGGTCGCCCGTCGCGGCCGACGGCGCGCTCGTCGCGGCTGCCGGCTGGCTGGCCGCAGGCGTGGCGGCCGGCGGCGTGGCGGCCGGCGGCGTGATCGACGCGGCGGCGGCGGACGGCGCGGGCGTGTCGAGGCCGAGCTCGGGGACGTCGTCCCCGCGGAGGAAGAGCTGCGAGGCGACGATCCCGCCGATGGCCACGGCGGCGACGACGGCAACGACGAGGACGGCGATCCGGCGGCTGTTCATATCCCCCCATTCGTTCGGTGCGGGTCGTTCGGTTTCGGGCGGCGCAGTCTCGGGGTCGTGCCGCGATGCCGGGGCGGCACTCCGCGGGGCGCTGCTACCCGGCGAGGCGCTCCAGGACGACCGGCGTCGGTGCCGGCGGCTCGTCCGCGATCGTCAGGGCGGCGACCACCTCGGCGGCGGCCGCCTCGGCCTGGGCGACGGAGCGGGCGTGAACGAGGCAGATCGGCCGGTCGGGCCCAACCTCCGCCCCGAGGGGCACGAACCGCGTGAACCCCACCCCGTGGTCGATCGCCTGGTCGGCGCGGGTGCGCCCGCCGCCCATCCCCACGATCGCGAGGCCGATCGCCCGGACATCCTCGGCGGCCACGAACCCGCCCCGTGCCGGCACAACGGGGAGTGTCACCTCGGGGAGCGGCAGGTGCGCGTCCGGCCGCTCCAGCACGTCCGCCGGCCCGCCGAGCGCGGCCACCATCCGGGCGAACCGGTCGGCCGCCTCTCCAGAGGCCAGCGCCCGCTCGCAGGCAGCGCGGGCGTCGGCCACGGAACTGAAGAGCCCACCGGTGACGAGCAGCTCGGCGGAGAGGGCGATCGTCACCTCGTGCTGGCGCGGCTCGCGGGCGCCGGGCCCGCCCTCGCCGGCAAGGTAGGTGATCGCCTCGCGGACCTCGACGCCGTTGCCGGCGGTCGTGCCCAGCACCTCGTTCATGTCGGTGAGCAGCGCCGTCGTCCGGCAGCCCGCCCCGTTGGCCACGGCGACCACCGACTCGGCGAGCGCGCGGCCGTCCTCGGCCGTCGCCATGAACGCGCCGCTCCCGTACTTCACGTCCATCACGAGGCCGGCGAGCCCCGCGGCCAGCTTCTTGGAGAGGATCGACGACGTGATGAGGGGGATGCTCTCGACGGTCGCGGTGACGTCGCGAATCCCGTACAGGCGTCGATCGGCGGGGGCGAGGTCGGAGGTCTGGCCGATGATCGCGCAGCCCACCTCCCGCACGACCTTCCGGAAGAGGGCGTTGTCGGGCGCGGTGGTGTAGCCCGCGAGAGCATCCATCTTGTCGAGGGTCCCGCCGGAGTGGCCCAGGCCTCGGCCGGAGATCATCGGCACGGCCCCTCCGCAGGCCGCGACGATCGGGGCCAGCATCAGCGAGAGCTTGTCCCCGACGCCGCCGGTGGAGTGCTTGTCGAGCGCCGGCCCGGGCAGGTCGGCGTCCGACCAGTCGAGGACCGTGCCCGAATCGCGCATGGCCCGGGTGAGGGCCACGATCTCCGGCCGTGTCATGCCCCGGAAGAAGACGGCCATGGCGAAGGCCGCGGCCTGGCCCTCGGTGATCGAGCCGTCGGTGATGCCGGCGACGAAGAACGCGATCTCCTCCTCGCTCAGCGAGCGGCCGTCACGCTTGTGGCGGATGACCTCCTGCGGCAGCATGGCTCAGGCCTCCGCGCTGCCGGCAGCGGGCTCCGCGAACGACCCCACGAAGGCCCGCACGAGCCGCGTGAGATCGGCGGCGGCCATCGCCGCGCCCCGCAGCGTCTGCTCGTGGTCGATCGGCTCGGTGCTCATGCCGACGGCGAGGTTCGTGATCGCGCTGATGGCGGCGACGCGGAGCCCGGCGTGGCGGGCGACGATCACCTCCGGCACGGTCGACATCCCGACTGCGTCGGCCCCGAGCACCTTGTAGGCCCGGATCTCTGCCGGCGTCTCGAAGAGCGGCCCGAGGAGCGAGCAGTAGACGCCCTCGTGGAGCCGGATCCCCAGCTCCCCCGCGAGGCGCTGCAGGCGTCCGCGCAGCTCCGGGTCGTAGGCATCCTCGAGGCCGACGAAGCGCTCGCCCCACTCGTCGTCGTTGGGCCCGATGAGCGGATTCGTCCACATGAAGTTGAGGTGGTCGGTGATGAGCATCAGGCTGCCCGGGGCGGCCTCCGCGCGCAGGGAGCCCGCGGCGTTGGTTAGGAGCAGGGCCTCCACCCCGAGCGCCGCGAACGTCCGGACGGGAAGCTTGATGATGGCCGGCGGATGCCCCTCGTACAGGTGGAAGCGGCCCTGCATGCAGGCGACGGGAACGCCGTCGAGGGTCCCGAGCACGAAGCGGCCGGCATGCCCGGCAACCGTGGACGGCGGGAAGCCGGGGATCTCCGCGTAGGGCACGGCGACCGCGTCGGCGAGGGAATCGGCGAGCCCGCCGAGCCCGGAGCCCAGGACGATCCCGAGGCGGGGCGCGATCCCCGGGGCGCGCTCGCGCAGGACGTCGGCGGCCAGCCGCGCGGGATCCACGGACGGGTGCGTCATCGGACGGACTCCTTGCCGAGGTATTCGGGCCCGAAGCTGTAGGGGAGCAGGTCCCCCATCGTGACGGTGCGGATGACGCCGGCGAGCCCGGCCAGGTGCACCGGCGTGTCGAGCGTCGCGAACTCGCGCAGCCGCTGGCGGCACGCGCCGCAGGGGGAGGGGAGCCCCGGCCGCTCGTCGGCGACCACGAGGATCTCCGTGATCTTCCGACCGCCGGCCGCGATCAGCACGCCGATGGCCGACGCCTCGGCGCACTGGCTCTGGGGGTAGGCGGCGTTCTCCACGTTGGCCGCGACGTGGACGCGTCCCTGCTCGTCGCGCAGCGCCGCGCCGACGAGGTACGTGGAGTAGGGGGCATAGGCGCGGTCGCGGACGGCGAGGGCGGCAGGGAAGAGGTCGTCGGCGGACATCGGCAGGTGGCTCCCGGTTCGCTCGCGGCGCATCGGTCCGACGAGGGCCCTCACTGTAGCGCGCCGCCGCCGGGCCGCGGGGGTGGTCGGCGTGCCGCGGCCCGGTGGACGGGCCGGGATCAGTGCCGGGGCCTCCGTCCGCCGGCAAACGCCCGGGCGCGTGGACGCCGTTTGACGGAACGTGCTCACGTGGCCCATACTTCGCCTGCGGGGTGGAGCAGCGGCAGCTCGTCGGGCTCATAACCCGAAGGTCAAGGGTTCGAATCCCTTCCCCGCAACCAAGCCGCATATCGACGCCGAGAACCCCGGTCCGCCCGCCGGGGTTCTTGCTTTCCGGGGCCCGCGCGCTCCACCCCCCGCCCGGCCCCGCGGGCGGCCGGCCTCGGGCAGGACGGCGAGGCTACACTTCGCCGCGGTGCGTCGCCTTCGGGCGTGCCGGACAGGGAGACACCGTGCTCGAGCGCCTGAAGCGATGGCTCGAACCCCTCCGGCCCGTCCTCCTGCCGATCTGGCGGCCGGTCCGCCCGTACATCGTGAGGTCCTCCAAGCTTCCGTCGCGCCGCTCCTTCGTGACGCGGCCCATCGGTGCCGCCCGACGCCGGCTGGAAGCGCGTCTCGGCCGGATCCGGCCCGTCAACGAGGCCGAGTTTGCCGACCTGGCCAGGCGGTATCCCTACTACCGCAACCGGTGGGAGTACACGTCCGCGGCCGGTCGCGAGGCCGCCGACCTCATCAAGCGGCATCGCCTCCGGCGGGCGCTGGAGCTGGGCCCGCACGTCCGCCCGCTCCTCGTCGGTGCCGACGTCATGGTCCTCGAGCGGAGCGAGGAGCTCGACGCGGAGGGGGCCGTGATCGTGTACGACGCCAAGGTGGTCCCGTGGCCGATCCCGGATCGCGGCTACGACCTCTTCGTCGCGCTCCAGGTCTTCGAGCACCTGATCGACCGCCAGCAGGCGGCCTTCGCGGAGGTGTGTCGGGTGGCGCGCCACGCCATCATCTCGCTGCCGATCGACTGGTTGATGGACGACCCGGGCGACTGCCACCACGGGATCAGCGAGGAGCGGGCGCTGTCCTGGTTCGCGCCGCGGGTGCCGACCAGGGTCGTCGAGGGCAACGCCGGCCCCCGACGCCGGGTCATCTACGTCTTCGAGGACCTCGACGCCGCGCCGTAGCCGCCGTGCCCGGCCGCGGCCTACGGTTGCCGGATGCGAACGTCGTCGACCGCGGCCTCGACCAGGTTGCCCCGTCCGCCGTCGGCCGTACCGATCACGATCCGCACGGTCTGGCCGGCCCAGGGCGCCATCGGCACGCCTGCCGACGCCCATGCTGCGTCGTCGTCGCGCGGACCCCCGAGCTCCTCGAGGACGAGGGTCCGGGTCCCGTCCGCGGACTCCACCCAGACCCGCAGCCAGTCGTCGACGGAGCCCTGCGCATCGTGGGCCAGGTAGTAGCGGAAGGTCAGCGGGCCGACCGCTTCCGGGAGGACGACGGGCGTCGAGCGAATCGTCGTGACGCCGCCGTCGACGTCCCGGGCGCTGGCGCCGGATCCGGCGAGCCTGCCCGTGACGAGAGCGCGCATGCCGGACGCAGTCGTCCCCAGCTGCTTCGCGCCCCTCCACGCCGTGGGCTGCGGATCGCCACGCTCCCACCGGCCCGCCGTGGCCGTGTCGGTGCCGTCAGGGTTGGCCTGCCAGCCTGTCGCCCCTTCGAAGTCGTCGAAGAACGGCCCGCAGTTGGCGCGCTCCCGGCCGATGGTGGCGTACGGGCAGGCGGCGACGCGCAGCGTGTAGAGGAAGGCCGAGCGGTTGCGCGCGGTCTCGCGGGCGATGATCTCGTCGGGCGAGTAGTGGTCCTTCGCCGCCGACGACTGCTGGGGCGGGTAGAGCTCCCAGGTGAACGAGAAGATCCGGTGGCGGCCGTACATCCAGTCGATCTGGTCGCCGTCGGTGACGTAGAGGTCGCTCGACTGCATCGGCCGGTAGCCGTTGCGAGCGGCCATCGCCCGGCCGACGGCCACGAACGTGCGGTGGTCGTCGACGGTCATGTCGGACGGCACGTTCGCCTTCGTGTAGCCGTAGGGCCACAGGACCTGCTCCCCGTTGGTGTGGAGGGAGACGTGGACCCGGATCTGCTGCCGCCCGGTGACGACCCGGCTGTCCACGAAGTCGCGGATCACCCGCGTCTCGGGCGCCGAGAAGGACCGCGGCCCGCGGTAGTTCCAGGCCGTCGGGCTGCCCGACGAGCCCCCGCAGCAGCCCCACCGGTAGCCGTAGTTCCGGTTGAGGTCGGTGCCGACCGAGGACGACCGGGGCGTCGGCTGGCGGTTCTTGCGCCACAGGCGATACGGCGAGCCGGACAGGTCGTACACATGGCCGTCCGGGTTCACGGAGAAGATGATCCAGGTCTCGCGGCCGTCGACGACCGAGCGGACGGCCTCGTCGGTCGCATAGTCGGCGGTCAGGGTCTTCAGCAGGTACAGCGCCTGCTCCAGGGTGAGGCGCTCGCGGGCGTGGTGAAGGGCATCCACGAGGATCTCGGGCTCGTCCTCGTCGACCGCCACGTTGTCGGAGACCTTCGCGACCCAGATGTCGCGACCGCGGTAGCTCTTCCCGATCGACATCACGTCGACGAGCTCGGGGAACGCCGCCTCCGTCGCGTGGATCTCGGCGACCATCTCGGCGTTCGAGTGGTAGCGGCTGTCGTAGCTGGGGTAGGTCGGCTCGGCCGCGGCCACGGGGAGCACGCCGGCGACGAGCGTGCCGGCGAGCGCGAGGGCCGGAGCGAGCCGGAGCGCGCGCGGCGTGACACGGGTCGGATGCGTCGACATGCAGGAAGCGTGCCCGTCCGCGGGGTGCCGGCGCAACCCGCCGATGGGGCAGGCGGGCCGGGACGATCGGGCCACGCCCTGGGCTTCGCTCCGATGCCGACGGTCATCCTGCCCCGCCTGCACGAGGAACCCAGCCGGGGCCAGGGCCGGGGCGGTCCTACGGGTGCTCTCTCATCCGCTTCGGGGGACGCTGGGCGCCGCCCGAAGCGCCTAGGATCCCCGCGTTGGGGGAATCCGCGGCGGCCGGGCGCCGGCGCCGCCTCCCGGAGGAGCCCGAACCATGCGTGATCGTCGGAGCCGCACGCTGGCGCGGCGGGCGCTCGTCAGCCTCGCCGCCGCCGCTTTCCTGCTGCTCCCGTTCGTGCCCGCCGGCCTCGCTGCGCCGTCCGGCACCGTGAGCGGGGCCCTGGTGCTGCCCCAGGCCCAGGCGCTGACGACGAACGCGGTTGTCGTCGTCACGATCTACGACCAGGGGGCTGCACCGACGGATCCGCTCATCGTCGGGCAGCAGCGTGGGCCGGCGCTCGGAGCCGGGACCATCCCGTTCTCCGTGCGCTACGACCCCACCCGGATCATGCCGGACCGGCCGTACGTCCTCTACGCTGCGATCGTCGATGGCGATGCAGTCCTCCTGAGCACCGGCCCGGTCCCGGTCATCACCGGCGGCGCGGAGTCGGACCTGCAGGTGCCGATGGCGCTCCGGCCCGACGGCCTGCCGACGCTGAGCGTCACGGTCGTGAAGAAGGACAAGACCAGCCTGAGCCCGACCGCCGTGGTCCAGGCCGGCGTCGTCAAGGTCGGGAGCGGGCGCATCGCCAGCCGCGATCTCTCGGTGACCCCGGGGCAGGTGCCCGTGGCCCTGGCGATCCCCTACGATCCGGCCCTCGTCGACCCGACGGCCCAGTACCTGATGAAGGCCGCCATCGTCGATGGCGGGTCCGTGTGGGAAAGCGCGGTCCCGGTGCAGGTGGTGCCGGGATCGACCGAGGCCGTGACGGTCGAGGTGACCTCCCTCCCGGTGGGGCTCCCCGTCATCGAGCCCAGCCCCGCGCCGTCCGGCAGCCCGGTCCCATCCGCGGCCCCGACGGCAGTGCCGACGCCGACCCCGCAGCCGACCGCGGCCCCCTCGGCGGCTCCCACGCCGACCCCGAGGCCGACGGCAGCCCCAACGCCGACGTCCGCTCCGTCGCCGACGCCGGCCCCCACGGCCACGGCGGCGCCCACCACCACGCCCACCGCCACACCGACGGCGACCACGTCGCCGAGCCCCAGCCCGACGCCGTCGCCGACGGCCACCACCGCCGCGTCGCCGACCCCGAGCCCGACCTCAGGCACGGTGGACGGCACCCTGGTGTATCGCGAGGGGGCGAAGCTGTCGGGAGGTGCGCGGGCCGTCGTGGCGCTCCTGGACGAGGGCAACAGCTCCGCCGTCTCGGTCGTGGCGAGCCAGACGATCACGACCCCCGGCCAGCAGCCGGTCGCGTTCTCGCTGACGTTCGCGACGGCCGACATCGACCCGAACCGCGCCTACTCCATCCGCGCCGCGATCGTCGACGGCGACAACGCCTGGATCTCCGAGGCGGGCGTTCCGGTCATCACGAATGGGGCCCCGACGAGCGGCGTCGTGGTGGCCCTGACGTACCGTCCGGACCTTCTCCTCGGCGAGGTGACCGGCACGCTCACGGGCATCGACGGGGAGCTCGGCGACGCGGCCTCGTCCGTGACGCTCGTCACGGATCCCGCCTCCGGTGTGGTGCTCGGCTTCGACGCGCGCCCGCAGGCGGGAGCCACGGCCCCGATCCCGTTCTCGGTCCCCTTCAACGTTGCCGACGTCGATCCCGAGGTGGCGTACGTCGTGACCAGCGAGGTGACGGACGGTACGCGCACGTGGGAGACCACGTCGTCGCCGCGGGTGATCACGGGCGGCAATCCCCTCGCCGGGGTGGAGGTGTCGCTGGCGGCGGTTCCCACGCCGACCCCGATGCCGACGCCAACTCCGAGCCCGACGCCGGTTCCGTCCCCGACGCCTGCCCCGACCCCGGGGGGCGGTGACGAGGGAGGCACGTCCGGGCTGCTGCTGCTCGCGCTCGGGGCGCTGGTCGTCGCGGGCATCGCGGCCTTCCTCTACGCTCGCCGGAAGCCGACCCCTCCGGCGGACGAGGCCTGACGCGCCGAGGGAGCTACTCCCAGCGGAACGTGCGGGCGGTCAGGACGCCGAGTCCGGCCGCCCAGGCGGCCAGGAGCACCAGGGGCTCCACGAGGTCGCCCGTGCTGGCCCCCAGCCCGATGCGCAGCGCGTCGGCGAGGGCCGCCGTCGGCAGGAGCGAGGCGAGGGTGCCCAGGCTGCCGGGAAGCTGGTTGCCCGGCACCAGGAGGCCGCCGACGAGCAGCGCCAGCAGGAAGAGCGCGTTGGTCAGCGCCATGGTGGCCTCGGCCCTCAGGGTGCCCGCGAAGAAGAGCCCCATCGCGCTGAAGACGGCCGTGCCGAGGAGCACCGCCGTGACGACGGCGGCCGGGTTCCACCCCGGCCCCGGTCCCCAGCCGAAGAGGACGACCGCCAGGCCGATCAGCAGCGCCGCCTGGATGACCTCGACGACGACGATCGTGCCGACCTTCCCCGCCATCAGCTGGCCGCGGGTGAGCGGCGAGGCGCCGAGGCGCTTGAGGACGCCGTAGGAGCGCTCGAACCCGGTCGAGATCCCGAGGTTGACCAGGCCGGCGGCGACGATCGCCGTCGCGAGGATCGCCGGCAGGACACCGTCCACCGGCCGGGCGCCCGGCAGCGCGGTCTCCGCGTCGGGAAGGACCGGGACCGACCCGAAGAAGACGAGAAGGACGGCCGGCAGCACCAGCGTCACGAGGAGATTCTCGAGCCGTCGCGACGTCAGGCGCAGCTCCATCTCCAGGATCGCCATGACACGGGCGACCACGGACGATGGACGCCCGTCACCGGGTCGCAGGATGTCGGCGGAGGTCGGCGCCGTCACGCGGCGTCGTCCGGGCGGTCCGGCGCCGTGGGTTGGCCGAGGCCCGGCTCGGCGGGTGCCGCGTCCTCCCCCTCGGCGTCGTCCGGGCGGTCCGGCGCCGCGATCAGCTCCAGGAAGCGCTCCTCCAGCGTCCCGCCGGTCGTGCGCAGCTCCGCGAGCAAGAGGCCGCGCCCGGCACTCCAGGAGGCCAGGGCGACGACCGTGGCGGGATCCGGCTCCCGGCCGGCGAGCCGGTGCCGGCCGCCCGATCCGTCGGCCTCGATCGTGCCGCCGAGCAGCGTGCCCAGTGCGACCAGGTCGGCGGCGTCGAGATGCGCGACGCTGCCGTCGGTCCTCGCGAGGCGGAAGCGGAGCGCGAGCCCGGCGCCGGCGACGAGCTCGGAGGGAGTCCCGGCCGCCAGGACCCGCCCGCGATCGATCACGACGACGTGGTCGGCCAGGCGCTCGACATCGGCCAGCTCGTGGGTCGTCAGGAGGATCGTCCGGCCGGCGGCGCGGAGGTCGGCGATGAGCGCCCGCACGGCTCCCTTGGCGGCGGGGTCCATCCCGGCCGTCGGCTCGTCGAGCACCAGCAGCTCCGGGCGCCCGACGAGCGCCAGCGCCAGCGCCAGGCGCTGCCTCTCCCCGCCCGACAGGAGCTTGTAGCGCCGGTCGGCCGCCCCGGCGAGGCCGAGGAGGTCCAGCAGCGCGTCGGGGTCGGCCGGGTCGGCGAAGAGGCGGGCGTGGAGCCGGATCAGCTCCCGCGGGCGTCCCTGCGGCGTGATCCCGCCCTGCTGGAGCATCACACCGACCCGGGGCCGGAGGGCCGCACCGTCGCGCTGAGGGTCGAGCCCGAGAACCCGGACGTCGCCGCCGTCGGGGCGCCGATACCCTTCGAGGATCTCGACGGTCGTGGTCTTGCCTGCTCCGTTCGGTCCGAGCAGCGCCACGAGCTGCCCGCGTGCCACGTCAAGGTCGAGGCCGTCGAGGACGGTCAGCTCGCCGTAACGCTTGCGGAGGCCCCGGACGGTGACCGCGGCGGATCCGTCGGCCGGTACGGTCGGGGCCGGGCGGGCGGGGCGCGCGCTGGCCCCGGCGACCGTCACGGCAGGATCGAGGCGAGAAGCCGGTCCAGCTCGGCCGCGTCGCGGACCTGGCCCACCTGGACCTCGCGGATGACGCCGTCGCCGTCGATGAAGAACGTCTGGGGCGGCGCCAGGACCTTCCAGGCCGGCCCGATCGTGCGCTCCGGGTCCGTCACCGTCGGCCACGTGGCCTCCTGCTCCTCGACGAACGCCCGGGCCGGCTCCGGGTCGTCCTTGTAGAGGACGCCGACGACGACCAGGCCCTCCGCGGCGTGCCGCGCCGCGGCGTCCTCGAGGAGCGGGAACTCCTCGCGGCATGGGCCGCACCAGCTGGCCCAGAAGTTGACCAGCACGGGCCTGCCCTGCTGCTCGGCAAGGTCGAACGCGGCGCCGTCGAGCGTGGTCCCAACGATCGCCGGGGCCGGCTTCCCGATGAGCGGCGATCCGATGATGACGGTGCTCGCGTCCGGGCCGCCCGTGGCGCCACCGCCACACGCGGCGACGGCGAGGACGAGGGCGATCAGCAGGGGGACGATGCGCCGGGCAGCGACGCGGCGGGAGGTGGGAGGCATGGCGGCCGCCATTCTAGGCGGCAGGTCGCCATGATGCCGTGGCGCGCATCCCGCGCGCCGTGGCACTCAGGCCTACCAGCGGGGTGGCACTCGGATCCCGGGCGCGGGGTGGCGCGCGGTGGCGCTCGATCCCGTGCCCCGGTGGCGCGCGATCCTGACAGAGGTGCGCGAGGTGCCCGTTGCGTCGGGTGGATCGGCATGCTGCGGCCTCCGCGGTGCCCCCGGGGCGCATCCGGCCTGCCGGATGTGCACCAGGTGCCACGACAGGCAGGGTCATGACGCGGGCGAGGGCGGCTCGGCCACGTGCGTGGCCGCAAGAGTCGACGCAAGGTGCGGCACCCGCACGTTCGGCAGGACACCCCGCCCGGGGCCGGGCAGCACCGCCCCCGGCCGCATCCGTGCAAAGGGGGCGCCGGCTCGCCGAGCGCGCCGGGTCCGCGGTCGCGCGCCGGGTCCGCGGTCGCGCGCCAGTCCGGCGGACCCGCTACTGCGCCGCGGGCGCGCCGCCCCGCGGGTCCGCGGTCGCCGGGGCCGCTACTTCGCCGTGAGGGTGCCGGTCATGTTCGGGTGGACCGTGCAGACGAAGCCGTAGGTCCCCGCGGGGAGCGCCGGCACGTCGTAGGTCCGGGTCTCGACGCCGCTGAAGATCTCGCCGGTCCAGACCGCGGGCCCGGTGGGGGTCCCCTCGTGGATCGCCACGTTGTGGGGGATCCCGGCGTCGTTGTTGGCGAACTCGATCTTGAAGGGCGTGTTCGCCGGCACCTCCAGGGTGTCCGTGTCGAAGGCGATCCCCTGGGCGCTGATCTTGAGCGTCACCGACTCACCCGGCGCCTGGCTGGCGCCCGGCTCCGTGCTGGCCGAGGGCGCGGGGGACGTCCCGCCCGACGCGGCCGGGGCCTGTGTCGCGGGGACGGCCGACGGCGCTCCGCCGCCGCCGGCCGCTTCGCCGCCGGGCGGGATCACCCCGCCTGCGACCAGGAGCGAGCCGACGAAGAGCACGAGGAACGTGATGAGCGTCCCGGTCGGGAAGCGCGGCGCCGGGATGTTCTCCAGGTGGCCCGTGATGTCGGCCTTCTCGACCTCGCGGTACTCCTTGCGCGCGTCGTTGAGCCAGCCGAGGAGGCCGATGATCGTCATCAGGATCCCGGCCGCGAAGATCACCGGGTCGACGACGAGCCCGAGGAGCAGCGCCGCGGAGGCGATCGACGCGAGGAGCGGCCGGAACGACGGGCCCGGGATGTGGACGCCGGGTGGCGGGCCCTCGCCGGCGACCGCCGGGAGCGCCGGTCGAGGCTCCAGGGCGTCGTACTCGCGGTTGGCCTCGCGGCCCCAGTAGAGGAGCGCGCCGATCATCGCCAGGAGCCCGACGGCCAGGGCCACGGCGCCAGCGGCTCGACGACGATCGTCGTGCCGGTTCCATCTGCGCCCGGCTCGATCTTGATGAACATCGTCGAGAGGACGAGGGCGAAGGCTCCGGCTGCCGCCAGGAACGGGGCCAGGCTGGGGCCCGGCATGTGGATCCCCTCCGGGACCGGCGCCGTCGGGAGGGGCCGCGACACGAGCGGCCCGGCCGCCGCGTAGCGCCGGACCAGCCAGACCAGGTAGGCGCCCACGGCGGCGAGGACCGCGAGCGGGATCAGCAGGATGATCGCGTTCCAGTCGGGCGAGACCAGCGAGCCGAGGATCTCGAGGAGCGTGTCCCAGAGCGACATGGGATCGGGACCGGCCTCCGGGCTACTGCTCGTCGCCGCGGGGAGATCCGGCGATGAGGACGTACGACATCAGCCCCATCGCCACGCCGAGCGCCAGGAGCATGGTGACCCCGCCGTAGTCCCGGCTGAGCAGGCCATAGACGATCCCCAGCACGATGAACACGACGCCGGCGAGGAGCGTGTACCTGGGCTTGATGATCATCGGTGCCTCGGTCGCTACAGCAGGTAGAGCGTGGAGAAGAGGACGATCCAGACGACGTCCACGAAGTGCCAGTAGAGCGACGTCGCCTCGACCATGTCATGGTGCCGCGCCGAGAACTGGCCGGCAAGGCCGCGATAGAGGACGACCGCCAGCATGATCGCACCGCCGGCGACGTGCGCGCCGTGGAAGCCGGTCAGCGTGTAGAACGTGCTTCCGAAGGCCGTGTCGGTGATCCCGAACTCCAGCTGCGTGTAGTCCCAGATCTGGCCGGCGAGGAAGACGAGTCCGAGGACCAGGGTGACCCCGGTGGCCCGCAGGAACGCCGTGCGATCCCCGCGCCGGATGGCCCACACGCCGAGCTGCATCGTGACCGAGCTGAGGACGAGGATCGCCGTCAGCGTGCCCGCGACGACGAGGTGCTCCCCGCTCCCGAGGTTGAACGCCTCGTATTCCTGCTCGTTGACCAGGGGCGGCCAGTGCGGCGACGTGAGGCGGACGTTGAAGTAGGCGGCGAACAGCCCGGCGAAGAACATCACCTCGGAGGCGATGAAGAGGATCATCCCGAGGATCGGGTTGCTGATCCCCCGCTGGGCGTGGGCGTGGCCCTCGCCTGCGCCGGCGTGCGGCGTGACGGCAGACGTGCTGGCGGCCATCGTCAGTGCCCCGCCGTGAGCTGCGGGGCGTCCACCGCCTGGCGCTGGTCGAAGAGCGGGCGCTCGGAGCGGATCGGCGGCAGGTGGTCGAAGTTCCAGGCCGGCGGCGGCGACGAGGTCGCCCACTCCAGCGTGCTGCCCTCCCACGGGTCGTCACCGGCGGGCTGCCCACCGCGGAGCGAGACGAAGATGTTCCACAGGAACGGCAGCATCCCCACCGCGATCGTGAAGCCGCCGATCGTGGCCCACAGGTTCATGTCGTTCCAGCCCGCCGTCGCGCTGTAGTCGGCGATGCGGCGCGTCATCCCGGACGTGCCGAGGAGGTGCATCGGGAAGAAGGTCAGGTTCATCCCGATGAAGATCAGGACGAAGTGGATCTTCCCCAGCGTCTCGTTGAGCATCCGCCCGAACATCTTCGGGAACCAGTAGTAGATGCCGGCGAAGACGCCCATGATCGAGCCGCCGAAGAGCACGTAGTGGATGTGGGCGACGATCCAGTACGTCGCGTGGACGTGGTAGTCCACGGGCACCGACGCCAGGAAGGCGCCGTTGATGCCGCCGATCAGGAACATCGTCAGGAACCCGACGGCGAACAGCATCGACGTCGAGAACGAAAGCTTGCCGCGGTACATCGTCGCGGTCCAGTTGAACATCTTCACGCCGGTCGGGACGGCGATGAGGAAGGTCATCAGGCTGAAGAACGGCAGGTAGACCGAGCCGGTCGTGAACATGTGGTGGGCCCACACGGAGAACCCGAGGGCCCCGATGGCGGCGGTCGCGAAGACGAACGCCTTGTAGCCGAAGAGCGGCTTCCGGCTGAAGGTCGGCAGGACCTCGCTGATGATCCCCATCGCCGGCAGGATCATGATGTAGACCGCCGGGTGGCTGTAGAACCAGAAGACGTTCTGCCAGAGGATGGCGTTGCCGCCCTCCAGCGCGGTGTTGAAGAAGGCCCCGCCGAGGTTGCGGTCGATGTACAGCATCATCAGCGCCGCCGTCAGGACGGGCGTCCCCATCAGCACCAGGACGCTGGTGACGAGGATCGTCCAGACGAAGATCGGCATCCGGAAGAGGGTCATCCCCGGTGCCCGCATCTTGAAGATCGTGACCAGGAAGTTGACCGCGCCCAGGATCGAGCTCGTGCCCACCAGGAGCAGGGCGATGATCCACAGGTCGGTGCCGATGCCCGGCGCGTACTTCTCCTGCGCCAGCGGGCTGTAGCTGGTCCAGCCGTTGTCCGCGGCCCCGCCGAGCGGGAAGCCCAGGATCGCGATCAGCGCCGAGAGCGGCAGCAGCCAGAACGAGAGGGCGTTGATGCGCGGGAACGCCATGTCCGGCGCACCGATCATGAGCGGCGTGAGGTAGTTCCCGAAGCCCGCCAGGAACGGGATGACGACCCAGAAGATCATCACCGACGCGTGCATCGTGAACATCTGGTTGTAGGTCGACTCGTCCATCACCTGGAGGCCCGGCTGGGCCAGCTCGGTGCGGACGGCGAGGGCCAGGACGCCGCCGACCAGGAAGAGCAGGAGCGAGTTGAAGAAGTAGAGGATCCCGATCTTCTTGTGGTCGGTGGTCGTCAGCCAGTCGTAGAGCCCGGAGCGGTAGGTCGCCGCAGGGCGGAGCGCGGTGGTCGCCATCGGGCTCTCCTACTTCGCCGTGAGGGTGCCGGTCATGTTCGGGTGGACCGTGCAGACGAAGCCGTAGGTCCCCGCGGGGAGGGCCGGCACGTCGTAGGTCCGGGTCTCGACGCCGCTGAAGATCTCGCCGGTCCAGACCGCGGGCCCGGTGGGGGTCCCCTCGTGGATCGCCACGTTGTGGGGGATCCCGGCGTCGTTGTTGGCGAACTCGATCTTGAAGGGCGTGTTCGCCGGCACCTCCAGGGTGTCCGTGTCGAAGGCGATCCCCTGGGCGCTGATCTTGAGCGTCACCGACTCACCCGGCGCCTGGCTGGCGCCCGGCTCCGTGCTGGCCGAGGGCGCGGGGGACGGCGTCGCCGGCGGCGTCAGCGCCTCGGCGAGCCAGCCGTTGAACGCGTCCCGGCTCTCCACCACGACCTCGAACTCCATGGCCTGGTGGAGCAGCCCGCAGAACTGCGTGCACTGCCCGCGGAAGGTTCCCTCGCGGTCGGCGAGGAACTGGATCACCTGGTCCTTGCGGGGCGTGATGTCGCGCTGGTACAGGAAGGCGGGCACGTAGAAGGAGTGGATCACGTCGGTGGCGTGCATCTGCAGCTCCACGGTCTCGCCGACCGGGACGTGCATCTGCGGCGGCTGCCAGTCCGTGCGATCCCCGCCGGGCGGCGGGATGCCGATGACGGTGACGCACTTGCCCTTGTTCTCGGGCGCCCCGCAGTCCTCCCAGCGGATGTCCTGCGGCGCGTAGACGAACTGCCACTGCCACTGGTAGGCGACGACGCCGATCCGGACCGGCGGGTTCTCCTTGCGGGCGTCGATCGTGTTGAGCGTCTGCCACGAGACGACGAAGAGGGCGAGGACGATGGCGATGGGGATGGCCGTCCAGATGATCTCGAGCTTGTTGCTGCCGTGGATCTGCGGCGGCAGCTCGTCGTCGCCCTTGCGGCGGCGATAGCGCAGCACGGCGAAGAGGATCAGCCCCTCGACGAGGAGGAAGACCGCGATCCCGATGAGGAAGACGATGTCGTAGACATCGCGGACCGCCTGGCCCTGCACCGACGCGGCGTCGGGCGGGAAGGCCGTGCGGGGATCGAAGTCCGTGCAGCCCGTCACGATGAGGGCGGCCGCGGCAAGCAGCAGAAGAAGCACCGCGCGGCGTTGCGGCCTCCCCTGGGTGAACGTCATCAGCCTCCCTCGACAGTGCGTGCTGCCGTGCTCCGCCCGCGCGGGCGGCCCTCTCCGGGCCGCTCTCCGCCGGGACGCTGCGGACGAGAGCCAGCGGATGATACCCGAAGTCCGTGCGGAGATGCGCATATGTTTCAGGGGTTGCCGTGTGCGCAACAGCCGTCCGGCGGAAGACGCGGGAGAATGCGCGCGTGATCGACCGTCGCAGGCCCCTCCGCCACCACCCTGACCCCTTCCGTCGGAGGGCAGCGCCCCCGGCGCACGGCGGTCGTGCGCGCGCCTCCGCGGGGTTCCTCGTGTCGATCCCGGTCGTCGCGCTGCTGGCGTTCGTCGCGGTCCCGGCGGCCCTGGCCCACGGGGCCGAGGTGCCGCCGCCGCCCGACCTCGGGGCGTTCCTGTTCGGCTGGTCGTTCTACCCGCAGGTCGTGATCCCGCTCCTCGCCGCGGCCGGCGCGTACCTGTGGGCGGTCCGCCGCGTCAACGCCGCGCACCCGGCCAACCCCGTGCCCGTCGACCGGCCCGTCTTCTTCCTCCTCGGGCTCGCCTGCATCGCGGTCGCGCTGCTGTCGGGGATCGAGCGCTACGACACGGAGCTGTTCGCCGTCCACATGGTCCAGCACCTGCTGCTCGTCTTCGGCGCGGCACCGGCGATCGTCCTCGCGGCGCCGATCACGCTCCTGCTGCGAGTGGCCACGCCGGAGGTCCGTGCCCGCTGGATCCTGCCGGTGCTCCGCTCGCGCGTCGTCAGGGTGATCGCCCACCCGGTCGTCGCCTGGCTCCTGTTCACCTTCGTCATGTGGGGGAGCCACGTCTCGCCGCTCTTCGACGCAGCCCTTGAGGACCCGCTGCTCCACGACCTCGAGCACGGGCTGTACCTCTTCAGCGCCCTCCTCTTCTGGATGCCCGTCGTCGGTCGCGATCCCAGCCCGTACCGTCTGCCGTACCCGGCCCGGATCTTCTACCTCTTCCTGCAGATGCCCCTGAACTCGCTGCTGGGCGTCGCGATCCTGTTCTCGGAGCAGGTCCTCTACCCGCACTACGCCACCACCGGCCGACCCTGGCCCCCGTCCCCGCTGGAGGACCAGCAGCTCGCGGGCGCGCTGATGTGGGGCATCGGCGACGCGGGCTTCGTCGTCGCGATCCTGCTCGTCATCGCGGCCTGGATGCGCCACGAGGACGCGGACACGCGGCGCCGCGAGGCAGCCGAGGATGCGCTCGCGGCCCGGCGCGCCGCGCGCGGGGAGACGGGGGTCGCGTGACCGCGGCCGCTCAGGCGGAGGGGATCGGCGCCTGGAGGTAGGCGAGGAAGGCGCCGGGGTCCACGTTGCCGCCGGAGACGACGCAGACGACCGGGCCGGCCACCCCGGCCACCCCGGCCGCGGCGGCGTGGAACCGCAGGGCCGCGATCGAGAGCGCGCCGGACGGCTCGACCACGAGACGCGCCTCCTCGGCCGCGATCCGGACGGCGGCCGCGATCTCGTCCTCCCGGACCGTGACGATGTCGTCGAGCAGCACGCGCAGGTGGGCGAACGTCCGGATGCCCAGCGCCTGCGTCCGCGTCCCGTCGGCGATCGTCCGCGAGACGGCCTCGGCGGACCACTCCACGATCTCGCCGCGCGCCAGCGACTCCCGGGCGTCGGCCGCCAGCTCGGGCTCCACGCCGACCACGCGCGCGCGGGGCCGCAGCGCCTTCACGGCCGCCGCGACGCCCGAGGCGAGGCCGCCGCCGCCGACGGGCACGAGCACCGCGGCGAGGTCGGGGACGTCCTCGGCGATCTCGAGGCCGCAGGTGCCCTGCCCGGCGATGATCCGATCGTCGTCGTACGGCGGGATGATCGCGAGCCCGCGCTCGGCGGCCAGCCGCTCGGCGACCGCCTGCCGCTCTGCGCTCGCGTTGCCGACCGTGACGACCTCCGCGCCGTCGGCCAGGACGCGGGCCCGCTTGACGGCCGGGGCGTTCTCGGGCATGACGATGACCGCCGGGATGCCCAGCAGGCGAGCGGCGCGGGCGACGCCCTGGGCATGGTTGCCCGACGAGTAGGTGATGAGCCCGCGGGCGCGCTCCCCGGGGGCCAGCGAGGCCGCTGCGTTGTAGGCGCCCCGGATCTTGAAGGCGCCGATCGGCTGGAGTGACTCGGCCTTCAGCAGGTGGCCGCGCTCGGGGTCGCCGAGCGCCACGAGGGGCGTCCGCACGGCGATCCCGCGCAGCGCGACGGCGGCGGCCCGGATGCGGGCAAGGTCGACGAGCGGCTCCCCGGCGCGCGGCTCTGCGGGATCCTGCGCGCTCACCGCACGCTCGCCCGGCAGGTCAGCGATGCGTCCTGCCGCACTCGACGCAGGTCGTGGACCACGGGACCACCTCGTGCCGCTCCGCGGAGATCGGGCCGCCGCAGACCTCGCAGACCGTGTAGGTGCCGGCCTCGATCCGCGCGAGCGCGTGGTCGATCGCCTTGAAGCGCCGCTCGGACTGCTCGCGGAAGGCGAGGTCGCGCTGCTGCGCGAAGACCTGGGCCGCCGCGGCGGCCTGCGACCCGTAGGTCATCTGGCCCGGGGCCTCGATCTCCTCGCCGAGCTCGGCGCGCAGGCGGGCCTGCTCCTCCAGGAGGCGTGCCCGGGCGGCAGCGAGGTCGGTGACCGTGTCCATCTGCTCATCCTAGCGGTCCCGTCGAGGCGCGGAGCAACGTTCTATCCTCCGCGCGAGTACCCGGCGGGTGCCCGGGGGCAACGGGAGCGACGAACCGATGGCCATCGCGATCGACCCGGTCTGCGGGATGGAGGTCGACACGGAGACGGCGACCCTGACCGTGGAGCACGAGGGCACCGTCTACTACTTCTGCGGGAAGGGCTGCAAGCTCGACTTCGAGGACGACCCGGAGACGTACCTCGATCCTTCCTACACCCCCGAGGGAATGTAGAAGGCCCGCCGGCCGGCTCCGGCCGGGGTGCCCGCTCCCCGGGTGCCCGCGCCCCGGGCGGTCGCCCGGCGCCGGGTCTAGACTCCCCGCCGTGCCCACGCTTCCCCGTCGACCGCCCGCGCTCGCTCTCGTGCTCCTGGTCCTCGCCGTTGCGTCGGCGGCCGCCTGCGAGGCGTCCGAGGTCCCCGCGACCCCCGCGATCACGCCGGGCACCTCGGGTGCGCCCCGCCAGGTCAACGTCATCCTGAAGGACTACATCTTCGTGCCGGGGATCGTGGATCTCGTGCCCGGCGAGACGATCACCCTCAACGTCGTGAACGGCGGCCTCGACGTCCACGAGCTCGTCCTGGGGCCGGCAGCGGTCCAGCAGGCCTGGGAGGACGCCGAGGAGCCTGCCGCCAACCCGCCGCCCGGACCGACCCCCGACGTCTCGGTTCCGCCCGGGCTGGAAGGCCTGCGGGTCGTCGTGCGATCGGGTGAGACGCAGACCGTCACCTACTCGGTCCCCGACGACGTGGCCGAGCAGCTGCTCCTCGGCTGCCACATCTCCGATCACTGGGAGCGCGGCATGGCCGGCGCCGTGCGCCTGGTCGGGCCGGGGGGCGTCCCCCTCGAGCAGGAGAGCCCGTCCTCGCCGTAGCGCGTCGGCAACGGACTCTCGCGGAGCGGGCCGGCGGTCCTGCCCGCCCTCCCCGCCCCGCGTCCCGGATGCCTCGCCGCGAACGATCGCAAGTGGTACCCTCGCCCTGCGGGCAGACGCCGCCCGCCGCCCGGGAGCGGTGCGGCCCGGGAACGCGACGACCTTGATACGGAGGACCTCCAGACATGACCTACGTGATCGCCGAACCGTGCGTCGACACCATGGACCAGGCGTGCGTGGCGGTCTGTCCCGTCGATTGCATCCACTTCGAGCAGGGCGTCGACCGGACGCTCTACATCGATCCCAACGAGTGCATCGACTGCGGCGCCTGTGAGCCCGAGTGCCCGGTGAGCGCGATCTTCCCGGAGGAGTCCCTGCCGGCGGAGTGGGCCGCGTATACCCAGATCAACGCGACGTGGTTCACCGACAAGGACGCCGCGCGCGCGATGATCGAGGCCGCCAAGCCCGCCTGACCCGCGCCGGCGCCCAGCGCGCCACGACGCGCCCTTCGACGACCGGCCCCCGGCATCGGACGGCCGGTCGTTCCATTTCCCGGCCCGGAGCCGTCTCGCCGCATGCGCATCGTCTCGCTCCTGCCTGCTGCCACCGAGATCGTCTGGGCCCTGGGCCTGGCCGACGACCTGGTCGGGATCTCGCACGCCTGCGACTTCCCGCCGGGGGTGGCGCGCCGTCCCATCGTCACGCGGCTTGCGGCCGCGCTCGAAGGGGCGCCGGCGCACCGGGTCCACGAGATCGCGGCGGCGGCGTCGTCGGGCACCGCCCCCGGCCTCGTGACCGTCGACGCCGCAGCGCTGGCGGCGCTGCGGCCGGACCTCGTCCTGGTCGGTCGCCCGGGTCGTGGCGGGCGCGACGAGGACCGGAAGCTGCGCGACGCCGTCGGCCCCGACGCCAGCATCGTCACCCTCGAGCCGTCGAGCCTGGAGGGGATCTTCCACGCGATCGCCACCGTCGGGGCCATGACCGACGCCGAGGACGAGGCGGTGGGCCTGGTCGAGATCCTGCGCGAGCGCCTGGCCGACGTCGAGGAGGTCGTGGAGGAGCGGCGCGACGAGGGGCACCACGCGCCGCGGGTCGTGGCGCTCGACTGGCTGGACCCGCTCTCGTCCGCGGGCCTGTGGGTTCCGGAGCAGGTTCGTCGCGCCGGCGGCTGGGAGGTGCTCGGCGGCGACGGCGAGCCCAGCCGCCCCACGACGTGGGAGGCGGTCGCCGAGGTCGACCCGGAGATGCTGCTGCTGGTTCCGTGCGGGATGCACCTGGCCGACGGGGTGCGGTCCTGGCGGGCCTCGCCGCGACCACGGGCCTGGTCCGAGATGGCTGCCGTCCGCCGCGGCCAGGTGTTCGTGCTCGACGCGTCGGCCTACTTCAGCCGGCCCGGCCCACGGGTCATCGACGGGATCGAGCTCCTGGCCGAGATCTTCGACCCGGCCGCGTTCGTCGACCTCGCCCCCGCCGGGAGCTGGGTGCCCGTCCAGTGACCGGGGCATCCGGGCCCGGGCGGGCGAACGGGCCGGCTGGTCCGCCACGGGCCTTCGACTGCCTCTGGTGCGGGCGGACCTGGCAGCCGCGGGATGCCGGCGACCTCGAGGCGGGCGCGCGGCTCTGCCCGGACTGCCTCGGGAAGGCGGGTGAGAACCCGTTCCTCCGCTTCCGGCTCCGCAGCGCCCTGGAGCAGCGCGCGGCGGCCTCCTCCGGGGCCGCGGCGGCGGCCGGAAACGCGGGCACGCGAGGCGCCGCAACGGAGGCCACGCCCGAGGCCCAGCTGGTGCCCTACTACGGGGCGCGCGCCGGCGAGTACGACGACTGGTACCTGCGCCGCGGGCGTTACGCGCACGGCCCCGTCCACGACCTGGCCTGGCAGATGGAGCTGGACGCCGCGACGACCTGGCTCGACGGGCTGCCCCTGCACGGCGAGATCGTCGAGCTGGCGGCCGGGACCGGCTGGTGGTCGGCGCTCCTCGCCACGAAGGGCGAGCTGCACGCCTACGACGCCGCGGAGGCGCCCCTGGACAGGGCGCGCGACCGGCTGCTGGCGCACCGGCTGCGGGCGCACCTCCACGTCCGCGATGCCTGGGCGGCACCGGACCGCGCCGTCGACGCGCTGTTCGCCGGGTTCTGGCTGAGCCACGTCCCGCGGCCGCGCCTCGGGGAGTTCCTGGCGCTCGCCCGCGCGTGGCTGAAGCCCGGGGCGCCGTTCGCCGCGATCGACTCCCTGCCGGATCCCGCGTCGGGCGTCGTCGACCGGCTTCCGGCGCCCAGGTCCCGACCTCTCCCGGCGCCGGCTGGCCGACGGCCGCGAGTTCACGATCCCCAAGGTGCTCTACGCGCCCGAGGAGCTGAAGACCGCCCTGGCCGCGGCCGGCTTCTCGTCGGTCGACGTGCGCACGACCGGCCGCTTCTTCCTGCTCGCGAGCGCCACGGCTCCCTGACCGTCGCTCGAGCCCCGCGGCCCGCCGGGGCCGCGGGCGGAGTGGGATACACTCGGCCGCATGTCGCCCCTCGCCGGCCGCACCCTCGCCACCGTCGGGACCGGGGTCATGGCCGAATCCATCATCGCGGGCCTCATCCGTGGCCGCCTCGTCGAGCCCGGCCAGGTGGTCGCCAGCCACCCGCGCGCGGAGCGCCGCGAGGACCTTGCGGTCGAGCACCGGATCCGCGTCATCGCCAGCAACGTCGAGGCCGTGACAGGGCGCGGACGTCGTCCTGCTCGCCGTGAAGCCCCAGATGCTGGCCCGCGTGGGCCGGGAGATCGGACCCCACCTGGCGCCGGGCCAGCTCGTCCTCAGCGTCGTCGCCGGCGCCACGACGGCTGCGCTCGAGGCGCTCCTCGGCCACCGCGAGCTCGTCCGCAGCATGCCCAACACACCGGCCCAGATCGGGCGTGGCATGACCGTCTGGTACGCGACGCCCGAGACGACGCCCGACCAGCGCGCCCAGGCGAAGGCCCTCCTGTCCTCTCTCGGCGCCGAGATCGAGGTCGACGACGAGAAGCTCGTCGCGATGGCGACCGCCGTGTCGGGCACCGGGCCGACGTACGTCTTCCTCTTCATGGAGGCCCTGATCGACGCCGCCGTCCATCTCGGCTTCCCGCGCCACGTCGCCCACGACCTCGTCGTGGAGACCCTGGAGGGAAGCACCCTCTTCGCCAAGCAGTCCGGCGACCACCCGGCCGTCCTCCGGAACATGGTCACCTCGCCCGGCGGCACGAGCGCGTCGGCCCTCCACGAGCTGGAGTCGGGGCGCCTCCGGACGGTCCTCTCCGAGGCGGTCTGGGCGGCCTACCGGCGCACGGTCGAGCTGGGCGACCAGCTCGAGGCGGCCGCGACGCCCCCTCCCGAACGCCCCCGCCCGTGACCCGGGACCGGACGCCGCGGGACCGCGGGATCGTGACCCACCTGGCCTCGCGCGGGCTCCTCGCGATCTTCGCCCACCCGGACGACGAGACGTTCGGCGCGGGCGGCGCGATGGCCCTTGCCGCCGCGGCCGGGGTCCCGACCTGGATCGTCTGCGCGACCGACGGCGACCTCGGCGGCGAGGAGGGGGCCCGCGAGCTGGATCCCGACCTGCGGCGGGACGAGCTGCGCTGCGCCATGGCCACCCTGGGCGTCGCCGAGCCGATCTTCATGGGTTACGGGGATTCCGGGATGGAGGGGTGGGCGAAGTCGCCCGGCTGTCTCGCTCTCGCCGACGCTGAGGAGGTGGTGGGTCGGCTCGTGAACGTGATCCGCGAGCTGCGCCCGGCGACCATCGTGACGTTCGATCCCGGCGGGATCTACGGCCACCCGGATCACGTGACGATCTCGGCGCGCGCCACGGAGGCCTTCCGCCGCGCCGCGGCCGAGCCGGGCGGGCCTTCCACGCTCTATCATCAGGCGCTCTCCCGCAGCGATCTCGGTGGCTGGGCCGAGATGCAGGCCCAGTGGGCCGCCCTCCGCGGCGAGGACCCGGCCGAGCCGAAGGAGCCCTCCGCCGACGACCTGCTCCAGCAGCAGCGCTTCGTCGAGCTGGCCCGGCCGGACGAGGACTTCACCACGTACGTGAACGTCCGGCCCGTGCTGGACCGCAAGCTGGCTGCGTTCGCCTGCCATGCGAGCCAGATCCGGGAGGACTGGTCCGCGGTGCCGCGCGAGATGCTCGACGCCTGGATGGGCCGGGAGACGTTCATCCGCGTCGAGCCGCCGCCGGTGCCGGGGGAGCGCGAGACGGCCTTGCGCGGCGTGGTATAACCCCGGCGATGCCCCCCTCCGCCCGCTCCGACGAGGCCGACGAGGCCCTCCTCCCGAACTCCGAGACGGCCCTCGAGGCTGCCGCCCCACCCGAGGCCGCCGCCCAACCCGAGACGGCCGCTGCGCCCGAGACACCGGACGAGGGCGATGCGCTCCCGGCATCCGACGCCGCCCCAGCATCGGAAGTCGCCCCGGCACCCGAGGCCGCCCCCGCGCCGCGCCGCCGCGGGCGCCCGCCAGGTTCGAAGAACCGCCCGAAGGCGGCGTCGGCCGCCCCAGAAGCGCCGGGTGCGCCGCCCCCGTCCGCCACCGACGGCACGGCCGACGCGGACGGCGGGCCCGCCCCGTCAGCTCCCGCGCCGCGCCGCCGCGGGCGCCCGCCCGGGCGCGCCGCGCGCCCGACGACGCCGGCCGTCGCCCGCCGCGACCGGCTGACGATCGAGCAGATCGTGGCCGTCGAGTCGCCGCGCGAGCCGCGCCTCTCGCCCGACGGCCGCCGGGTCGCCTACACGGCCGACGTGGCGGGCGCGCGCCAGGTCTTCGTCCTGGATCTCCGCTCCGGACAGGCGCGCCAGGTCACGGCCTCCGAGCGCCCGGTCGGCGATCCCCAGTGGTCGCCCGACGGATCGTGGCTGGCCTTCGTGCGCGAGAAGGCCATCTGGATCGTGGGGGCCGACGGGACGCGGCCGACCGTCGTCGTCGATCACCCGGCCGGCCACAAGTCGCCGCGCTGGGCGCCCGACGGTCGCCGGATCGCCTTCCTCTCGCGCCGGCGCGGATGGAGCCAGGTCTGGGTGATCGACGCGCCGCTGCCTCGCCGGGGCCGCCCACCCGCCCGCGCGGCCAGCCCGGAGCCTCGGGCGCTCACGCCGGTGGGGCTGGACGTCGAGGACCTCGCCTGGTCGCCCGACGGGTCGCGCATCGCGGTCGTCGCCCAGCGTGATCCCGATCTCACGTCGATGCAGGTGACGGTCGTGGACGTCGCCACCGGGGAGGAGCGGATCGTCGGCGGCGCCGGCGCCTGGACCACGAGCCCGCGCTGGCTGCCGGACGGCAGCGGCCTGCTGGTGATCTCGGACCGCGACGGGTGGTTCCACGTGGTGCGCGTGCCGCTGGATGGCGGCGAGCGCACGGTGTTGACCGCGGGACCGGCGGATCACGGCGACTACAACGGCGGCTTCGGGGCCGCGCCGCTGCCGTCGCCGGACGGGACGCGTCTCGTCCATCCGCTCTACCGCGACGGGTTCGTCGACCTCTACCTCGCCCCGCTCGCCGGAGCGAGTCCCGTGAAGCGCCGGCCCGGCCGTCCGCCGAAGAGCCGGCCGCCCGTGCTCGCGGCCGGGGCCGCCTCCCGGATCAGCCCCGCCGACGGCGTGTGGCTGGCGGTGGAGTGGCTGCCCGACGGCAGCGGCATCCTGGCCGTCGGCGAGACCGAGCGCGACCCGGAGGACTTCTGGGTCCTGCCGGTGCCCGGCGAGGACGGCGCTCCCGCCGGCCGGCCACGCCGCCTGACCCGCTCGCTGCCGGCCGTGGTCCCGGTGCGCGGCTTCGTCGAGCCCGAGCGGCAGACGATCCGCGCCCGCGACGGCCTGGCGATCCCGGCCACGCTCTGGCGCCCGGCGACGGCAACCGGGAAGCGCGGCGGGACCACCGTCCCGACCGTGGTCCACGTCCACGGCGGCCCGTCGTGGCAGGTCTTCCGCGACTTCCAGCCGTTCCGCCAGCTGCTCGTCCAGGAGGGGTTCGCCTTCCTGTCGGTCGACTTCCGGGGCTCGACGGGATACGGGCGCGACTTCCGCCTCGCCAACCGCAACGAGTGGGGCCACGCCGACGTCCACGACGTGGTGGACGCAGCACGGTGGGCCGCGGCGCAGCCCTGGTCGAACGGGAAGCTCGCGATGTTCGGCGGCTCGTATGGCGGGTACCTGACCCTCTGCGCGCTCGTCGAGGAGCCAGGGCTGTGGGCGGCCGGCGTCGACCTCTTCGGCGATTCGGAGATCGCGGAGAGCTATCGCCACGGCGACCGGATGGGTCGCATCGACCTCCAGCGGATGATGGGCTCGCCCGACGACCCCGCCCAGGCGGAGCTCTTCCGGCGCGGCTCGCCGCTCTACCGCGCCGAGAACATCGAGGCCCCGCTGCTCATCCTCCACGGGCGGAAGGACAAGCGCGTCGTGCCCCTGATGACCGAGAAGATGGTCGAGGCGCTCGAGATCGAGGGCAAGTTCCACGAGGTCCACTGGTACGACGACGAGGGCCACGGCTGGGAGCGCCGCGAGAACCGGCGCGACGCCTTCGGGCGGATCGTCCGATGGCTCCGTCGGCATGTCCTGGAGGAGCCCGCTCCGCCGGAGCGCTGACGGGCGTGGAGGTGGCTGCCCGGCTCGCGGTCCTCGTCGCCTGCGGCGTGGCCGCCGGCACGCTGTTCGTGCTCCTCGCCTTGCCCGCGCAAGCGCGCCGCCCGGCCGGCCCGCCGGCCGGGCGGGGTGGTGATCAGCCGGCGGAACCGCCGGTTCCGGCGCCCCTCGGCGGGCTGGCACCAGCCTCGCTGGCCGCGTTCGTCCTGCTCGCGGGTGGGACGGCACTCACCGGTGCGGCGACCGTCGACGCGGGGGCCCGGTCCGCGGTGCTCGCGGTCGTGGGGATCGGGATGCTGGCGATCGCCGGGATCCCGGCCGGCCGGGCCGCGCTGCAGGTCCTCCGGGCGCCGGGCGCCGCCGGCGCGGTGGTCGCCCCGTCCTCGACGCTGATCGTGCTCGCCTGGGCGGGCGCCGCGCTGGCGCTCGCCTCCTGGCTCCTGGCCGTCGCGGCGGTGGTGATGGCGCTCCTGGCGAGCGTGCGGATCGAGCGTCGGCCCGCCTGAGCCTCGCCGCTCCGGGCGGCCCCTCCTCGGACCCGCCACTTCGCTACCATCGCGACGGGACCCGAGGACGTGGTCCCGGAGGTTCCAGATGCGCGTGTCGATGTCGATCGGGCCGGGCGATCCCGCGCCGGCCGCCGTGCCGTCCGGCGGGGACGGGCCCGGTGACCCCGCCGAGGAGCTGCGTCTCCTCGGGGCCCAGCTCGAGCGGATGCGCGGGATGCTGTTCGGCTACTCGAGCCTCTTCTTCGCGACGATCCGCAACTGGACGTTCCTCTCGATCGGCCTTCTCGTCCTCGGCTTGAGCGACGTGCTCCCGGCGGCCGTGGTGCCCGTGCCCTTCATCGTGCCGTTCGCCTTCCTCGAGACCGGCTACCTTTTCTGGTACACGGTCTTCGCCCGGCGCCACGCCGAGCGCCTCGAGCAGGCGATCAATGCCCGCCTGGGCGCCGACGTCCTCGTCGCCCACCGCCTGGAGGCCGCCTACTTCTATCCCCCCGACGCGCCGAAGCTCGCCGGCCTCTCGTTCGGCAACCCACTCGGCTTCATGAGCGCCATGACGGTCGGCTACTCGATCGGCGCCGCGCTCCTCTGGGCCGCCGGGCTCACGTCCACCGCGGCGTACGTCCAGGCGCAGGGAGGCGGCATCTTCGAGGGCGGCCTCGTGGGGCTCGTCGTCCCCGCCGCGGTCGCCTGGACGGCCGTCATCGCGGCGTACCTCGTGTGGGCGTCCCTCCGCCGTGCCGACGAGGAGCGCCTGCTCGTCGCGCTCGACGCGGCGTACCCGCCGCCCGCCGAGCCTTCGACGCCCGCACCCCCGCCGCCGGCCGCGTCTTCGACGCCCGACCCCACGACGAGCCCGGATCCCGCGGGCTTCACCCCGCCCCCCCAGGAGGATCGATGAGCACCCATCCCGCGCACGGGTCGATCCCCGAGCGCAGCCTGCGCACGACCTTCATCTGGCTCTCGCATCGGCGCGCCCTCGGTCGCCTCGCGACCCGCGTGCCGATCACGCGGCCGATGGTGCGCCGCTTCATCGCCGGCGAGTCGCTCGAGGAGGTCCTGCCGGCGCTCGAGGCGCTGCGCGACGGCGGCTACCTGACCACCGTCGACGTCCTCGGCGAGTCGGTCGACTCGGCGGAGGCGTGCGGAGCCGCCGCGGCCCGCTACGAGGAGACGCTCGACGCGATCACCGCCCACGGGGTGGAGCGCAACGTCAGCCTCAAGCTCACGCAGATGGGGCTCGAGATCGACCGCGACCTCTGCCGCGACACGGTCGCCACCGTCTTCCGGAAGGCTGCCGAGCACGGTGCGTTCGTCCGGATCGACATGGAGGACCACACGAAGACGGACGCCACGCTCGACCTCTGGCGCGAGCTGCGCTCGGTGAACCCGAACAGCGGCGTCGTGATCCAGGCCGCCCTGCTGCGGTCGTCGGGCGACGTCGAAACGCTGATTCGCGAGGGCGCCCGGGTCCGCCTCTGCAAGGGCGCCTACAACGAGCCGGCGTCCGTGGCGCTCCGGGACCGCGACGAGATCAACGCCGCCTACGAGAAGCAGGCCCGGCGCCTCATGGCGGACGGCACGTACCCGGCGCTCGCGACGCACGATGGGCGGCTCATCGGCCGGCTCATCCGCTGGGCGGAGGCGGAGGGGATCTCTCGCGACCGCTACGAGTTCCAGATGCTCCACGGCGTGCGCCGCGACCTGCAGGCCCAGCTCCTGGACAAGGGGTTCCGCGTCCGCGTCTACGTCCCCTACGGCACGCAGTGGTACCCGTACTTCATGCGGCGCCTCGCGGAGAAGCCGGCGAACGTCACGTTCATGCTGCGATCCCTGATGAAGGAAGGCACCGGAGGCCCCTCGAAGGGCTGAGCGCCGAAGCCGTCAGCGCACCGCGAAGGAGCGCTTGGCGAGGCCGTACCAGTAGCCGTCGATCCGGAAGTCCGGCGTCTCGTCGGCGACGGTCGCTGCGCCCAGGGTCACGAAGAGCGGCGCGAAGTGCTCCACCGTCGGATGCGCGTAGGGCATCCCCGGGGCGCGGTTGCGGAAGTCGAAGAGGGCATCGACGTCGCCGCTCGCCAGGGCCTCGGCGGCCCAGCGGTCGAAGTCCATCGACCAGGTCGGGGCGCCGGGCTTTCCGCCCATGTACTCGCGGACGTACGGGAGCCCGTGCGTGAGGAACCCGCTGCCGACCACGAGCACCCCCTCGTCCCGGAGCGGGGCAAGGCGGCGTCCGATCCGGAACAGATGCTCCGGGTCAAGGTCCGGCAGTGACATCTGGAGCACCGGGATGTCCGCGTCCGGGTACATCACGGTCAGCGGGACGTAGGCGCCGTGATCGAGGCCGCGGTTCGGAGCCTGGGCGACCAATTCCAGGTCACCGATGAGCCCGGCGACCGAGGCCGCCAGCTCCGGCGCGCCGGGGGCCTCGTAGCGGGTCCGGTAGTAGCGCTCCGGGAAGCCGTAGAAGTCGTGCACGAGCGGGACCGACGTCGTCGCGCCGACGGTGAGCGGCTGCGATTCCCAGTGCGCGCTGACGATCAGGATCGAGCGCGGGCGGGGCAGCTCGCGGGCCCACGCGGCGAGCTCGACGGGCCAGGCGGGGTCGTCGACGAGGGTCGGGGCGCCGTGGCCGATGTAGAGGGCCGGCATGCGCCCGGGCATGGGGATGGTCACGAGAGAGCCTCCACGGTGCTGCGGCTGGCACCCTATCACGTAGTAGTTGCACGCGCAACTATTCTCTCGTCGGCCCGTCCATCCGCGCCGCCAGCCAGGCCGTGATCTCGTCCACGATCCGCGCGCCGTCGAGCGGGTCGTGGTGCGGCTCGTGGCGCACGCCCGGGTAGACCCGGCGCTCCGTCGTCGGGAAGCGCTCGAGGAAGGCCGTAGAGGCGGTCGGGACCAGCGTGTCGTCCCCGCCGTGGACGACGAG
The DNA here is from genome assembly GCA_963713285.1 of uncultured Chloroflexia bacterium. Lineage (GTDB taxonomy): Bacteria > Chloroflexota > Limnocylindria > Limnocylindrales > CSP1-4 > CTSoil-043. Next base: position 98,865 of record CAVQLA010000013.1, read on the forward strand.
CGTCGGCTGCGAGAAGCCGTTCGCCGCCACGAGCCCCGCGTTCACACGGTCCATGGCGCTGAACAGGTCGTGCCCAAGGCGCGCCGTCGTCCAGTTCACGGCGAGCGGATCCGGCTCGGTCACCACCGCCGGCGCAGGGTCGCGGGCGATCTGGGCCGCGTTCCATGGGTTGGAGATCGCGAAGGTCGGGCGGATTCGCGCCAGCACCGCAGAGAGCGCGCGCAGCAGGGCACTCCCGCCGTCCAGCGCGGGGGCGGAGAGCACCACCACGTCCGGCTGCGCCCGGTCCGACAGCAGGTAGTCGGCGACCATGAGCCCACCCAGGGAGTGCCCGTAGATCGCCGCGGGCAGGCCGTCGACGCGGCCGGCGTCAAGGCGATCCTCGATGTCGTCGAGGTAGTCGTCCCAGCGGTCCACGTACGCGCGCCGCCCGCCCGACGCCCCGTACCCCCGGTGGTCGAAGGAGGTCGCCACGAGGCCCGCGGCGGCGAGCCGCCCACCGGTCGCGTCGTGGCGCCCGGAGTGCTCGCCCTGGCCGTGGACGACCAGGACGCTGCCCCACGCCTCACCGCCCAGCGGCCAGGACCGGGTCAGGAGGGGCGTGCCGTCGCGCGCAGGAACGGTCTCGATCATCGACATCGCGCTGATCGTACCGCCCGGACGCCGGCCGTTGGTCGTCGCGCGGCCATGCCTCGACCCTGCGCGAGCCTAGGCTTCCTCCACCACCACGTCCAGGGTGGCGCCGGGGGTCGTCTGGGCGAGGATCACGCCGCCGATCACGAACGCCCCGCCGAGCAGCTGCACGGGGGCCAGCGACTCGCCGAAGAGCAGCGTCGCGAGGGTGATCGTCCAGACCGGCTCCACCGTGGAGACGAGCGCCGTCTGGGCAGCCCCGATCCGGGCCGTGGCCGCGTAGAACGCGGAGATCGCGAGGGCCGTCGAGAAGACCGCGATGCCGACGAGCCCGAACCAGGCGTCGGACGGGACGTCCCCGGGCACCACCGGCTCGCGCGCCAGCACCGCCAGGACCGCCACGACCGCGAACGTCCCGGTGAGCATCAGCGAGGCGGCGACCGCCGGCCGCGTCTCGGCGCCTGCGCCACCCGTGCGCGAGGCCGCCGTCTCGCCCTTCCGCTCGCCCGCGAGGCGGGCGGCAAGGATGATGTAGACGGAGTAGATGATCGGCGAGGCGACGATGAGGACGATGCCGATCGGCTCCGCCTCGGTCTGGATCCCCCCGATCGTGAGGACGACGCCCACCGACACGAGCGCCAGCGCGACCCACGGCCGCCGGCCGTGCAGGCCATGGCCCCAGCGGATCGACAGGACGGCCACGAGCGCCGGGTACATGTAGACGATGAGGGCCGCCAGCGAGGCCGACACGTACTCCAGCGCCGCGTAGTAGGTGCTCGCGTTGCCGACGAAGAAGGCGCCCAGGCCGAGCAGTGCGACGACGCGCCGGCGCGACAGCTCGCGGAAGGCGGCGCGGTTCTCCGGGACGAGGAGCGCCCAGGCCCAGACCAGCAGCCCGCCGATCAGGAAACGCCAGTAGAGCAGGGCGAGCCAGTCGATCCCCGACCCATAGACGCTCTTGGCAAACAGGGCGCCGGACCCGTAGCCGCAGGCGGACGCCACCGCCAGGGCCACGCCCAGCACGCGGCGACGGTCCATCGCCCCCGAGCCTAGCAAACGCCGGGGCGCTCGGACGGGCCGACAGGACGACGACGATCGGACGGCGGTCCGGCGGCGGCGACCGTGCGGCGACCGTGCGGCGACCGTGCCGCCGCCACCGGGACGGGACGTCCGTCGGCTGCTGCGGTACGCTGTCCGGGACCGGCCAGCGCCGCGCCGTTCCCCGCCGGTGCGCCGGGTTCGAGACCCAGGAGGATCGCGAGGTCCCGTGACGACCACGAAGGGCCACGACGTGCCGGTCCAGGAGCTGGATCGTGTCACGATCCGCTTCGCCGGCGACTCCGGCGACGGGATGCAGCTGACCGGCACCCAGTTCACGCGCACCGCCGCCGTCTTCGGCAACGACATCAGCACCCTGCCGGACTACCCGGCCGAGATCCGCGCACCGGCCGGCTCGCTGGGCGGCGTGTCGGGCTTCCAGATCAGCTTCAGCTCGGGCGAGATCCACACCCCCGGCGACGCCCCCGACGTCCTGGTCGCGATGAACCCGGCCGCCCTGCGGGCCAACGTCAGGGACCTCGTCCCCGGCGGCGCGATCATCGTCAACAGCGACGTCTTCACGCCGAGCAACCTGGCCAAGGCAGGCTACGCCGAGAACCCGCTGACCGACGGCTCGCTCTCCTCGTTCGCCGTCTTCGGGATCCCGATCTCGACGCTCAACGCCGGGGCCCTCGAGGGCCTCGACATGACGTCGAAGCAGGCCGACCTGACGAAGAACTTCTTCGCCCTCGGCGTCATGTTCTGGCTCTACGAGCGGAGCATGGAGCCGACCCTCAACTGGATCGAGGAGAAGTTCGGCCGGCGGCCGGTGGTGGCAGAGGCGAACCGCCGCGCGCTCCGGGCGGGCTACGCCTTCGGCGAGACGACCGAGATCTTCCACACCCGCTACGTCGTCCCGGCGGCCCACCTCGCTCCCGGGACGTACCGGAACGTGACCGGCAACGAGGCGACGGCCCTCGGCTGCGTCGTCGCCGCGCGGCTCGCCGACCGGCCCCTGGTCTATTCGACGTACCCGATCACCCCGGCCTCGGACATCCTCCACCAGCTCTCGACCTACAAGAACCACGGGATCAAGACGTTCCAGGCCGAGGACGAGATCGCGGCGATCGGCGCCGCGCTCGGCGCGTCGTACGGCGGCGCCCTCGGGGTCACCGGCACCTCCGGCCCGGGCATGGCCCTCAAGGCCGAGATGCTCGGCCTGGCCGTGATGGTGGAGCTCCCGCTCCTCGTCGTGAACGTCCAGCGCGGTGGCCCCTCCACCGGCCTCCCGACGAAGACCGAGCAGGCCGATCTCTTCCAGGCGATCTACGGCCGCAACGGCGAGTCGCCCCTCCCGGTCGTCGCCCCGGCCTCGCCGGCGGACTGCTTCGACATGGCCGTCGAGGCCTGGCGGATCGCCCTGAAGTACATGACGCCGGTCGTCTACCTCTCCGACGCGTTCCTCGCCAACGGCACCGAGCCGTGGCGGGTCCCGGACCTCGCCACCCTCCCCGACCTCCACGTCGTCGACCGCGACCCCGCCACCGCCTTCTACCCGTACCAGCGCGACGAGGCGACGCTGGCCCGGCCGTGGGTCGTTCCCGGCACGCCCGGCCACGAGCACCGGATCGGCGGCCTCGAGAAGCTCGACGTCCTCGGCACGGTCAGCTACGACCCGGACAACCATCACCGGATGTCGCTGCTGCGGGCCGAGAAGATCGCCCGGATCGCCGGCGACATCGCGCCGCTGGAGGTCTTCGGCCCGCCCGAGGGCGACCTCCTCATCCTCGGCTGGGGCTCGACCTACGGGGCCATCCGCAGCGCGGTCGAGCGCCTGCAGGCCCGCGGGAAGCGCGTCTCCCACGCCCACCTGCGGCACCTCCGCCCGTTCCCGGCCAACACCGGCGACGTCCTCCGCTCGTACGGGAAGGTCCTGGTTCCCGAGATCAACCTCGGCCAGCTGCGGACGATCATCCGCGCCGAGTTCCTCGTCGATGCGATCGGCTTCAACCTCGTGCGGGGCAAGCCGTTCGGGATCGGCGAGATCGAAGCCAAGGCCGAGCAGCTGCTCGGCGACCTGTGAGGCTGGCCCGATGACCGAACCCACCGCCACGGCCGCCGCGCCGGTCAAGCTCACGCGCAAGGACTTCGCGATCGAGGATCCGAAGTGGTGCCCCGGCTGCGGCGACTACTCGATCCTCGCCCAGACCCAGAAGGTGATGCCCGACTTCGGGATCCCGAAGGAGAACATCGTCTTCATCAGCGGGATCGGCTGCTCGGGCCGCTTCCCGTACTACATGAACACCTACGGCTTCCACTCGATCCACGGCCGGGCGCCGACGATCGCGACCGGCCTCAAGCTGGCACGCCCCGAGCTCATGGTCTGGGTGATCACCGGCGACGGCGACGCGCTCTCGATCGGCGGGAACCACATCCTCCACGCGATGCGGAAGAACGTCGACATCAAGGTCGTCATGTTCAACAACCGGATCTACGGGCTCACCAAGGGCCAGGCCTCGCCCACCTCGGAGGTCGGCCAGAAGACGAAGTCGACGCCCATCGGGTCGATCGACTACCCGATCCGGCCCCTGATGATCGCCCTCGCCGCCGAGGCCAGCTTCGTGGCCCGGACGGTGGACACCCACATCGACCACATCCAGAAGGTGGTGGAGCAGGCCGGGCTCCACCGCGGCTCGGCCTTCGTCGAGGTCCTCCAGAACTGCAACATCTTCAACGACGGCGCCCACCGGGCCTTCACCGACCGCGAGGTCCGCGACGACCGGATGCTGATCCTCGAACACGGCAGGCCGATGATCTTCGGCAAGGGCCGCGACATGGGCCTCCGCCTCAACGGGCTGCGCCCGGAGATCGTGCGGATCGGCGAGGCGGGCATCACCGAGGCCGACCTCCTCGTCCACGACGAGGCGAGCGAGGACCCGACGATCCACAACATGCTCGCCCGGATCTACTGGCCGGAGTTCCCCGTGCCGATCGGCGTGATTCGGAACGTCCAGCGGCCGACGCACGACGAGCTCGTGGAGGCCCAGATCAGCGAGGCCGTCACCCGCCAGGGCAAAGGCGAGCTGGCCGACCTCCTCGGCGGCAGCGAGACCTGGACGATCGAGTGAGCGACGCGGGGGCCGGCGCCCCCGCCGGCGCGGACACGACCGGCGTGTCGGACGCCGGCGTCGGGTCCACCGTGCTCGTCCTTGCCGACGACCTGATCTGGGCCACGCGCCTTGTCGGCCAGCTCAGGACGCTGGGCGCGATCCCGATCCGGACCGGTTCCGCCGGTGCGTTCGACGCGGCCGTTGCGTCGGGGGCGCCGACGCGGGCGATCGTCGACCTCACCGCGCGCGCCTACGACGGGATCGCCGCCACCGGTCGGGCGTCCGCCGCCGGACTTCGCGTCGTGTGCGTCGGCCAGCACGACGACGACGCGCTCCGGCGCGCCGCCCGCGCCGCCGGCGCCGAGCGCGTCTACGCATATCGGAAGCTCTTCGAGGACGGCCACGCCGCGCTGGCGGCCTGGCTGGGCGTGCCGGCGCCGGCGCCGGGCTCGCTCGCCGTCCCCGCGCCCGCCGGCCCAGCGGAGGAACCCCGCGCATGAGCGCCTCGTCGGCGGCCGGATCGACCCGGCCGACCATCCCCGCCGCTCGCTACGTCGAGCGCATCGCCCGCGCCCAGGCCGGCGCCCGGGTGCGCGGCCTCGACGCGCTCCTCGTGGGGGTCGGCCCGGACCTTCGGTATCTCGCCGGGTACCCCGCGATGCCGCTGGAGCGGCTCACGATGCTCGTCCTGCCGGCGGAGGGACCGGTCACGCTCGTCGTCCCCCGGCTCGAGGCCGCTCCCGCTCGCGCCTGCCCCGCCGCGGCCGGCGGCCACGTGGCGCTGGCCACGTGGGAGGAGACCGAGGACCCGGTCGCGTGCGTGCGGGGTCTCCTCCCGGCCGCCGCCGCGCGACTCGGCGTCTCCGACCGCCTCTGGGCGCTCCACCTGCTGCGCCTCCAGGCCGCGCTCCCGGAGGTCGTCTTCGAGCCGGCGTCGCTGGTCCTGCGCGACCTGCGCGTGGTCAAGGACGCCGACGAGATCGCCCTGCTCCGCCTGGCGGCCCAGGCCGCCGACCGGGTGATCCACGAGGTCGCCCACGGCCGGCTCGTGGGGCGGACCGAGGCGGACGTCGCCCGCGAGGTCCGCGACCGCCTCGTCGCCGAGGGCCACGACAGCGCGGAGTTCGCGATCGTCGCCTCGGGACCGAACTCGGCGTCGCCGCACCACGAGGCGTCGGAACGGGTGATCCGGGCCGGCGAGCCGATCGTCCTCGACATCGGGGGCCCGCTGGGCGGCTACGGCAGCGACATCACCCGGATGGTCTGGGTCACCGGCGGGGACGCCGCGCACGGCCCGGACGACGAGTTCCTGCGCCTCTACGCGGTGCTGCGGGCCGCCCAGGCCGAGGCGACGCACGCGGTCCACCCGGGCGTCGCCTGCGAGCGGATCGACCTCGTCGCGCGCGAGCTGATCTCCGCCGCGGGCCACGGCGCCCACTTCATCCACCGCACCGGCCACGGGATCGGCCTCGAAGGCCACGAGGACCCCTACATCGTGGCGGGCAACGCCGAGGTGCTCGAGCCCGGGATGGCCTTCAGCGTCGAGCCCGGGATCTACCTGGAGGGCCGCTACGGCGCCCGCATCGAGGACATCGTGGTCTGCGGCGAGGACGGCCCGCTCGTCCTCAACGAGGCGCCCCGCGACCTGCTCGTCGTCACGGGATAGCGCGCGGCCAGCCCGTGTCCTGGGCCTGTCGCCTTCCCGTCCACCCCGCGGTCGCCACCGTGACGCGGTCGCGGCCTCCGGCGCGACAGCCTGCCTGGCACGCGGAGGGCAGTGCACGGGTGTCCCACCTGCTACCGCGACGGGGCCGGCCGGGAGCACGATGGACCTGCCTCCGGGAGGGGAACGCACGGGGACCGGAGCGCGAAGGGAGATTCCCATGTGGAACAACTACACGGTCGAGCTGCTGAACCCTGACAAGATCGCCACGCGGCAGGCCGAGGCCGATGCCCAGCGGCTGGGGGACCAGGGACGCGCCCGCGGCGAGCACACGTTCTGGGCCACGCGCGGCGTCGAGCGGGTCATCGTCTCCGGGGCGACGGGAGCGGCGCGAGTGCGCGCCGCCGCGGCGGCGCGTGCGAGCGACCTCCGGACCGCGGCCGTGGCCCGCGAGCAGGCCGTGCGCCGTGAGGTGGGCATCGTGGCAACGTGGATGCGGCACGTCCATCGCCCCCACTTCTCCATCGGTCATCACCGGGTCTGACGCACCGGCAGCCGACACCGCGTCTCCCGACGCGCTCCGGCGCGGCCGCCGTCCACGGACGGCGGCCGTGTCGCGTCCGGGGCCGGCCGCGGGCCGCATCGGCCGGCGAGGCCGGCGGCAGTCTCCCCCGAGCGGCGGTATGATCGCCGCCAACCAGCGGGCGTCCGCCCGCCCCTTGCCGATCGTGCGCGGCCCCCGGGCCGCGGAGCTGCCCACCGATGACCGAGCATGCGCTGGAGCCATCCCCCCGGCTCGACGCGGACGCCGCGACCTCCGACCCCCCGGCACCTGCCGTCCTGCGCGGCGTCGCGCAGGACGCGCCGGGTACCCCGGACGCGGCGAAGGCGCCCGCCGACGGGGCCGCGGCACCGGACGGACAGGGCGCGTGCACCCAGGCCCAGCTCCGCCGGTTCATCAAGAGCCGGCCCTACGTGCCGCTCCATGAGCTGCGCCGCCGCTTCGGGCTCAACGGATCCGACGACGACGTCGCACCCGTCGACCTCGACGGTCACCGGCTGTTCGTCGGGCTGCCCGCCCGCGAGTCGGCGCTCCTCGGGGAGCTGATGCGCCAGGGCGACGTTGGCTACGAGCTCCTCCTGGATCCCACGAGCCCGATCATCGTCGGCGTCTTCCCGATCCGGCCCGTCCAGCGCCCCTGACGCCGCCGTCGGAGGGCAGCTCGCGGAGCGGCGACACCCTCGCCTCGAGCTGCCGTGGCCTCATCGGGCGTGTCCCATCTGCCCTGTCCCGTGTCGGCCAGTTGACACCCGGGCGGTCGCTTCGACCCCTTTACCCGCGTGAGCGGCGGCCGCATGATCAGCGGTGCCGGACCAGTCCGGAACGCTCGATCCCGCAGGAGGATGACGACATGGCGAGCACCAAGAAGAAGATGGCGCCCGAGGGCAGCACCAAGAAGCGGCAGGTCGTGGACGACGACGTCGAGGGCCACGGCTCGAGCATCAAGAAGATGGGCCCCGAGGGCGCGAGCAACAAGAAGATGGGCCCCGAGGGCGGCGTCGCCGGCTCGAGCAAGCGCTCGGCGATCGACGACGACGACGTCGAGGGCCACGGCTCGAGCATCAAGAAGATGGGCCCCGAGGGCGCGAGCAACAAGAAGATGGGCCCCGAGGGCGGCGTCGCCGGCTCGAGCAAGCGCTCGGCGATCGACGACGACGACGTCGAGGGCCACGGCTCGAGCATCAAGAAGATGGGCCCCGAGGGCGCGAGCAACAAGAAGATGGGCCCTGAGGGCGGCGTCGCCGGCTCGAGCAAGCGCTCGGCGATCGACGACGACGACGTCGAGGGCCACATGATCGGGACGATGAACCCGGTCCTCGCCCGCGATCTCGCTCGGGCGAAGGAGCAGGACGTGCAGCGCTCCGCCTCGCGGGGCAACCTGATCAGCGAGGCGAAGCGGGCGATCCGCCGCAAGGACTGATCGCAGCCTCACGGGGATCGAGCACACGTCCGATGAGGGCGGGCGGGGGGCCCGCCCTCATCGCGTTTCCACCGCAGGCCATTGCGACCGCCGCGCGCGACCCGTAGCATGCGGGGCGTCGGGGCAGGTCACGTGGAGGGTGGAGTGACGGCGGAGATGCGAGCGGGCGCCGCAGAGGCGCTGCGACGCTGCGTCCTCTTCTCGCGGGTCGACGACGAGACGCTGGCGCACTGCGTCGATTCGCTGCGCAGCCGTCGCTACCGGCGCAACGAGACGATCTTCCACCAGGGCGACCCGGGCGATTCCCTCTACGTCATCCAGAGCGGCGCCGTGAAGATCGTGCTGCCCGACCCCGAGGGCGAGGAGGGGGCCATCATCGCGACGCTCGGCGCCGGCGACTTCTTCGGCGAGCTGGCGCTCCTCGACGGCGAGGAGCACTCGGCGACGGCGATCGCCCTCGAGCCGTCCGAGGCGCTCGTCCTGCGCCGCGACACCTTCGACCGGCTGGTCGACGAGGACGCCAACCTGCGCCGAGCACTCTTCGCCGGACTGGTCGGCGAGCTTCGCCGGCTCACCTACCACGTCGGCGAGCTCCATTTCCTCAACCTGCCCGGCCGCCTGGCGCGCCGCATCGTCCGCATGGCCCGCGAGGCCGATCCGGACGCGCATGGCGAGATCCGGCTGTCCTGGCCGTTCTCCCAGTCGGAGCTGGCCGGGATGATCGGCGGCACGCGCCAGACCGTGAACCGCCTGCTCTCGGACTTCACGGCGGAGGGCCTGATCCGGATCGAGAAGGAGACGCTCGTCGTCCCCGATCTCGCCCGCCTCGAGCGCGCAGCCGAGCGATGACGGGCGCGCGATGACCGACGAGGACGTCACGGGGGCTGCCGATCTCGCGGCCGCCCGCGAGGCCCTGGCGGCCATCGGACGCCGCGCGGAGATCGCCCGGCGCCTCGAGGTCGGCGGGACCGAGGCGGTCCTGCGCTCGATCGTCGAGGCGGCGGTGCTCCTGTTCGAGGCCGAGGCCGCGTCGCTCGCCCTCTTCGACGCCGCGCGCAACCTCCTCGTCTTCCGGGTCGCGGCCGGTGCGCAGGGCCAGGGCGTCGTGGGCCTGGAGATCCCTCCCGACCGAGGGCTCGTCGGCTACGTCTTCTCGACCGGCCAGGCGCTGGCGATCTCGGACGTCGCCCGCGATCCGCGCTTCGGGCGGGCCTTCGCCGAGCAGACCCAGTACGTGCCCCGGTCCATCGTGGCCGTCCCGCTCGTGGACGACCGCGGGACGATCGGCGTGCTCGAGGTGCTCGACAAGCGCACCGAGGCGACCTTCTCGATCCGCGACGTCGAGCTGGCCGGCGTCTTCGCCCGGCAGGCGTCGGTCGCGATCCGCGCCAGCCGGGTGGAGCGGGACGTCGCCGCGCTCCTGGGCGACGTGCTCGGGACGCTCGCCGGCGAGGATGCGGCGCCGGCCGGAGTGGAGGCGCTGGTTGCCGCGGCCGTTGCCGACGTCGGCGGGCCGGATGACCCGCTCTGGCCGCTGGTGGAGCAGATCGCGGCGTTGCGGCGGGCAGCGCCCGAGCAGCTGGAGCTGGTTGCCGCGCTGCTGGCCGTCCTCGTGCGCCAGGCCGAGCGTGGCGGCGGCGGCCGCGGCCCGGGGGCCGGCCGGGGGCTGCGCCGCCGCGCCTCCGAGCGATGAGCGAGGAGCTGCTGCCGGCCTGGAGCGAGCCGTTCGTCGGGGATCGCCTGGCCGACCTGCGCCGCGAGCCGCCGTTCGGGCGGCTGACCCGGGACTGGGCGATCGGCGGCACGGACGGGACGGGCGTGACCGTCGCGATCATCGACTCCGGCGTGGAGCGCGACCACCCGGCCGTGGGCGGGAAGCTGGTGCGCAGCGTGAAGGTGGAGCTCGCGCCCGACCCGGACGACGACCCGGTCGTCGTCGACGACCCCGAGGCGCTGGACGTCGTCGGCCACGGCACGGCATGCGCCGGGATCATCCACGCGATCGCCCCCGGGGCCGACCTCGTGTCGGTGCGCGTGCTCGGGCCGGACAACCGCGGCAAGGGGATCGTCTTCGCGGCCGGCCTCGACTGGGCGGTCGAGCAGGGCGCCAGCGTCGTGAACCTCAGCCTCTCGTCGAAGAGCGACGCCCTGTTCGGGCTCTTCCACGACCTCGCCGACCGGGCCTACTTCGCCAACGTCCTGCTCGTGTGCGCGGCGAACAACGTCCCCGGCAACAGCTACCCGTCGCTGTTCGCCTCGGTCGTCTCGGTGGCCGCCCACGACCTCGCGGACGCCGAGGCCTGGTTCTACAACCCGGACCCGCCGGTCGAGTTCGGGGCCCACGGCGTGGACGTCGTCGTGGCGTGGCGCGACGGCGGCCGGATGATGGCGACGGGCAACTCGTTCGCCGCGCCCCACGTGGCAGGGTACGCCGCGCTGATCCGCGCGAAGCACCCGGCCGCCTCCCCCTTCGAGGTGAAGGCGATCCTGGCGGCAACCGCGTCGGAGCCGCCGGCCGCCGGGTCGTCTCAGTAGCCGGAGCCGGGCGCTCCCCGCCGCAGGTCCAGGAGGCGCGGCCGGACGAGCGGGCCCGCGTTCACGAGCTCCAGGAAGTCGGCGCCATCGAGCGCGAGCAGGCTCGCGTCCGTCGCGGCGGTGACGGTCGCCGTCCGCGGGACGCCGCGCAGGAGGCCGATCTCGCCGAAGACCTCGCCGGGGCCCATCGTCCGGAGGTGCTCGGCGGCCGCGGCGGCCGCCTGCGGCTGGGCCAGCTGCGTCACGTCGAAGGAGCCCTCCTCGATCAGGTAGAAGCGGTCCGGGTCGTCGCCCTGGCGGATCACCACCTCGCCGGCCGCAACCCGGACCGACGCCAGGCGCACCGCGACGGCCTCGAGCGCCGCGGCGGGCACGCCGGCGAAGAGCGGGAGATCCGCCAGCCGGTTGACGCGCACGTCGGCGGTGGAGCCCGCGGGGCGCCGGGCGGCCGGTGCCGCGAGCAGCGCCCCGACGATGCCGGCAACGGCAACCGCAATCGCGGTCGCGAGGAGCACCGCCCCCGTCCCCACCTTGCCCGACGCGACGGGCAGGAGGAACGATCCCGCGGCGAAGGCCACGGTCGAGATCGTCCCGAGGATGCCGAGGGTGCGGCCGCGGACGGCGTCCGGCACGACGCGCTGGAAGATGGTCGTGCTCGTGACCTCGACGAGGAGCCCGCCGATCGACGCGACCGCGATCGCGACGATCGCGACGCCCAGCTCCGGCGCATACCCCAGGCCGGCGAGGCCGACGGCCAGCACCAGCGATCCGCCCACCAGGACCGGCACGAGGCTGGGACGCAGCACCAGCGCGCCGGCGAGCAGCGCCCCGATGAAGCCGCCGAGGCCGATGCCGGCGTTGAGGAACCCGGTCGCCTCCTCGCCGCCGCCCAGGTCGGTCGTGGCGATGACCACGGTCATCACGGACAGGCCGCCACCCGCGACCGACCCCACGACGTCGATGATCGAGAGGCCGATGATCGGCACGAGCACCGCGCGGCCGAGGGCCGGCGCGACCGGCGCCGCAGCGACGGCGGCGCCCGCGTCCACCGGCGCCCCGTCGGCGGCCGGGCGGTTCCGCGGCAGGCCCCACAGGACCACCGCGATCACGGCGAAGCTCGCGGCGTTGAGGAGGAAGGCCACGACCAGCCCACCGATCGCGATGAGGATCCCGGCTACCGCAGGGCCGACCATGAAGGCCAGGTTGTCGAGCGTGGACCAGGCGCTGTTCGCGGGTCCCAGCTGCTCCTCGTCCTCCACCAGGTTGGGCAGGTAGGCCCCGATGGCCGGGCCGAAGAACGTGGCGAAGCAGGTCCCGCCGATGGCCAGCGCGATGACGACCCACACCGGTCCGCCCACGAAGACCACCGCCGCGATGACGAGCATCAGCAGCCCGCGGGCGACGTCGGTCGAGAGGAGGACGAGCCGCCGGTCGAAGCGGTCCGCGACGATGCCAGCCGGGATGGACAGGAAGAGGTAGGGGAGGACGCGCGCCGCCCCGACGAGCCCGAGGATGAACGGGTCCTCGGTGACCTGGTAGACGAGGATGAGGATCGCCACGAGGTAGAGCCAGTCCCCGATGGATGACACGAACTCGCCCACGAGCAGCCGCGTCAGCGGCCCGTTGCGCAGGAGCTGGCGGTAGGCGCGCAGCACCGTCATGCGGGCGACCTCATCACCGGGGCCTCCTCGTCACCGCCGGGCACCCGACCGCCGCGGGGGCTCGGTCCCCTCCAGCTCGAGGAGCCGCTCCTTCAGGCTCAGCAGCTCCTCGCGGCTGCCGAACCAGCTCCCGCCATAGCCGCCGAGCGTCCCGTCGCCGGCGATCACGCGGTGGCACGGGATGAGCAGGCCAATGGGGTTGCGCCCGACGGCCCCGCCGACGGCGCGCGCCGCGCCCGGCTTCCCGATCCGGCGGGCGACCTCGCCGTACGACGCCGTGGCGCCGCGCGGGATCGTCCGGACGCCCTCGAGGACCCGGCAGTCCCACGCGGACAGGCCCTCGAGGACGAGCGGCAGGTCGAAGGCGTGGCGCGTGCCGGCCAGGTGCTCCGCCACCTCGCGCTCCAGCTCCGCCAGGTGGGCGCGCGCCCGGGGGGACGCGTCGCGACCCGCGGCCGGCACGACCGGCCGGCGGGTGCGCGCCCCGACCCCGGCGGCGAACGCCTCGTCGGTCGTCCTCAGCTCCAGGGCGATGACCCCCTCCGCCGTGGCGGCGGCATGGAGCGGGCCGAGCGACGTGGCGAACACCGCCGTGACCGCGGGCTCACGCGAGCCGGCGGGCATCTCGGGCTCGGGACGGCCGGCGGGGCGCACCATCGCCGGAGTGTAGTCGCGGGCGACCCGCGCCGGAAGGCATCGGCCTGCGGCACGCGCGCCGGGGCGGCCGTCAGGAGCGATCCGGCTCGCCGCCCTCCGCGACGGGGCGCGTCACCTTCGCCCGGACCGGCTCGACGGGCGCGCTCTTCTCCGGTGCGTCGTCGTCCTCTTCGGCCGGACGCTCCGGGCGATGGCCGGGCGCGAGCGTCCAGCGCTCCTCCGGCTCGGGCTGCGGCGGCCCCGAGGTGAGCGGTCCGGGGACTGTCGTCTGCACCCCGTACATCGCCGCGACCGGGACGAACCTGGCGCCACCGGTGGGCTGCTCGTCATCCTTCGGGTCGCCCGTCTTCTTCTCTGCCATGGGACCATCGTCCGCCGGCGATGATCGCTGTCAAGGTCTGATCGGCCCGTCCGGCCGCCGGCCTCCTTGACAGGCGGGTGGTATACTCCGGGGGAGTATGAGCTCGAGCGTCCCCACTGCCTCCCTCGCCCCGCCCGGCCCGGCCCCCGAGCCGCCGAGCGGCGCCGCGTCCGTCCCCGGGGTCCAGCCGGTCGAGGTCTCCTTCCCGGTCGTCGGGATGACCTGCGCGTCGTGCAGCAACCGGATCGAGCGGTTCCTGCGCAAGACCGACGGCGTCGTCGAGGCCAACGTCAACCTCGCCAGCGAGATCGCCACGATCCGCTACCTGCCGGACGCGGTCGGGCGCTCGGAGCTCGTCGGCGCGATCGAGAAGGCCGGCTACGAGGTCCGCCCCGGGGCGCTCGAGGCCGCCGAGGCCCAGGCGCCGGGCGCAGTCGAAGGCACCGCGGCCGTCGACACCGAGCTCGACGAGACCGAGCGGATCCGCGCCCGCGAGCAGCGCGAGCTCGGGCTCCAGTCCGCGGTCAGCATCGGCGTGGCCATCGGGATCATGGTCCTGATGTTCGGGCCGTTCCCGCTGACGATGCACGACGTCAACCGCCTCGTGCTCTGGCCGGCGACCTTCGTCCAGTTCTGGGCGGGCCGCCGCTTCTACGTGGCCGCCTGGAAGAGTGCCCGCCACGGCGGCACGAACATGAGCACGCTCGTCGCGGTCGGCACGAGCGCCGCCTGGGGCTACTCCGTCTTCGTGACGATGTACCCCGAGGTGGTGATGCTCGCCGGCCTCCCCGCCGAGACCTACTTCGACTCGTCCACGATCATCATCGGCCTGATCCTGCTGGGGAAGTGGCTCGAGTCGCGCGCCAAGGGCCGCACGACGGGCGCGATTCGCCGCCTCGTGGGGCTGCAGGCAAAGACCGCCCGGCTTGTCCGTCCGGACGGCGACGTCGACGTCCCGGTCGAGCAGGTGCAGCCCGGCGACCTCCTGCGCGTCCGGCCCGGCGAGAAGATCCCCGTCGACGGCATCGTCAGCGAGGGGACCAGCGCGGTCGACGAGTCGATGCTGACCGGCGAGGCGATGCCGGTCACCAAGCGCTCCGGGGACGAGGTGATCGGAGCCACCCTCAACACGACCGGCAGCTTCGTCATGCGGACCACGCGCGTCGGGCGCGACACCGCCCTCGCCCAGATCGTCGAGATGGTCCGCCGGGCCCAGGGCAGCAAGGCCCCGATCCAGCGCCTGGCCGACCGGATCAGCGGGGTCTTCGTCCCGGTGGTCCTGGTCGTGGCGGCGGCCACCTTCGGCCTGTGGTGGCTGCTCGGCCCGGAGCCGAAGCTGACGCTGGCCCTGGCTGCCTTCATCACCGTCGTGATCATCGCCTGCCCGTGCGCGATGGGCCTCGCGACGCCGACCGCGATCATGGTCGGGACCGGGCGCGGCGCGGAGGCCGGGATCCTGGTCCGCGGCGGCGAGGCGCTGGAGAACGCCCACCGGGTGACGGCCGTCATCCTCGACAAGACGGGGACCCTGACGCGCGGCAAGCCGGCGGTGGCGGAGATCGTCCCGACCGGCGACCTCGCGCCCGATGATCTCCTTCGCCTGGCCGCGGCCGTCGAGGCGGGCTCCGAGCACCCGATCGCGGGAGCGATCCTGCTGGCGGCCCGCGAGCGTGGGCTTGCCTTCCCCGGCGGCGAGGCCTTCGAGGCCACCGCGGGCGGCGGCGCCGAGGCGACCGTCGACGGGCGCCTCGTGCTGGTCGGGAGCGCCCGCTTCCTCGCCGAGCTCGGCGTCGACCTCGGCGAGCTGGCGGCCGCCGGCGAAGCCCAGGCGGCGATCGGTCGCACGCCCGTCTTCGTCGCCGTCGACGGCATGCCCGTCGGCCTGCTGGCCATCGCCGACCCGGTGAAGCCGGAGGCGGCGGAGGCCATCCGGGCGCTGGCCGCCGCCGGCATCGAGGCCTGGATGGTGACCGGCGACCACCGCGCGACGGCCCTTGCCGTGGCGGCGCAGGTCGGCATCCCGCCGGAGCGCGTGCGCGCCCAGGTGCTCCCCGGCGACAAGGCGGGCGTCGTCGACGAGCTGCGGGCCCGCGGCAAGGTCGTCGCGATGGTCGGCGACGGGATCAACGACGCGCCGGCCCTCGCGGCCGCGGACCTCGGCGTCGCGATCGGCACGGGCGCCGACGTGGCCATCGAGGCGTCGGACATCACCCTGGTGGGCGGTGATCCGCGCGGCGTCGTGGCGGCGATCGCGCTCTCGCGACGGACGATGGCCGTGATCCGCCAGAACCTCTTCTGGGCCTTTGCCTACAACGTCGCGCTCATCCCGATCGCGATGGGCGTCCTCTACCCGTTCTTCGGGATCACCCTCAACCCGGCGATGGCGGCCGGCGCGATGGCCCTCTCGTCCGTCTCGGTCATCTCGAACTCGCTGCGCCTGCGCGGCTACGACCCGCGGCCGTCCGCCGTGCTGGCCGCCGCGGAGCACCGGACGTGGACGCGGGTCAAGGACGCGGCCTACCTCGCGGTGATCGCCGCGCTGGCGGTCGGCATCGCGGCGTCGTTCATCGGCGTCAACCGCTGGCTCGACGCGAACGCCGTGCCGGTCGCGCTGCGGGCATCGGCGCTGGACGGCGCCGCGCCGATCTACCAGGTCGCCGCCGGCGAGCAGGTGCTCGTCACCTTGACGAACGACGCCGACCTGCTCTACGTGTGCGTCCTTCCGGGAGCCCCGAAGGTCGAGCTGAACCCGCGTCCGGGCCAGGAGCAGTCGACGCGCTTTGCGCTCCCCGATCCCGGCCGCTACACGCTCTCCTGCGCGCCGACGGTGCAGACGGCCGCGGCCGGCGATCCGATGGGCGGCATGGACGGCGAGGCCGCGATGGACGCCGCGATCTTCGAGGTGCCGTAGGGGCAGAGGCCGCCGGGTCAGGGCGGCCTCGCGCGTCAGCGCGGCTCGCGGAGCAGGTTGAGCTTGCCCTCGGACCAGGTCGCGTAGGCGGCGGCGATGTCCTCGTCGTCGCGCCAGAGCGTGCCCCAGATGGGGGCGTCCACGGTCGTCCAGTCGACACGCGCCTGGCCGTCGGGCTCGACCGTGCACGCGAGCGAGCCGCGGGTCTCGCCGAAGATGCCAAAGATCCCCTCGTCGCCCCATGTGCCGGCAGCCTCCTCGCCCATCGCGCAGCGGCCGTCCGGGGAGATCTCCGCCTGCGCCACGAACGCGTCCCAGCGCGCGCTCATCCGGTCCGCGCTCCCGAAGAGCACGTAGCGCACGAGCTGGACGTCCTTGGCCGTGCAGCGGAGGGCCGCCAGCTCGTCCCGCGACCGGAGGCTGGCCGACGTGCAGTCGTTGCGCAGCGCGCGCGGCAGCCAGGCGCGGAGGCGCGCCACGTCCTCGGGGGTGCCGAGCCGCGGCGTCGGCTCCGGCGTGGGCGTGGGGGAGGGCGTCGGCGTGGGGGTCGGGCTCGGCGTCGGCGTCGGCGTGGGGCGCTCGGTGGGCGCGGCCGTCGCCGCGGCGGCGCCGGATGGCGGAGGCGACCCGCCGGGACCGGCCCCCACGGAACCCGCGACCAGCAGGCCGGCCCCGATCCCGGAGCCGGCGGCGACCACGACGAGGACGAGGAGGGCGAGCGCACGGGCCGCGGTCGCGAGCGGCGAGCGCCGACGGCGCGGCGGGGGCAAGGGCGGCGCGGCCGCGGCGGAGCCCGGCGGAGTCGCCGCGCCGGCGGTTCCCGCCATCGCCGGCATCGTCACCGCGGTGGTCGAGGCAGGCGCGGCGGCGATGCCCGACGACCGGCGCCAGCGCGACGCGCGCGGCGGCGATCAGCGCCCCGGGCGATGCGAAGCGCAGGGCGGGGTCCTTGGCCAGGGCCCGCGCGATCACCGGGTCGATCGCCGGCGGAAGGCCGGGCACCCGCTCGACGATGCTCGGCGGGTCGGCGTGGACGTGGGCCCACAGCGCGGCCTCGTACGTGTCCCGGGGGTAGGGCGGGGAGCCGGTGAGGAGCGTCACCAGCACGCAGCCGAGGGCGTAGACGTCGGCTCGCGGCGCGAGGGCCGGGTCGGGAGCCGGTGCCGCGGCATCCGCCGAGAACTGCTCGGGCGCCATGTAGGCCGGCGTCCCCATCGGTCCCAGCGTCAGGGCGGCTTGGCCGGCCGTTGCCGCGCGCTTCGTGAGGCCGAAGTCGGTCAGGTACGGGATCCCGCGCGCGTCCAGCCGGATGTTCGACGGCGTCACGTCGCGGTGGACGATGCCCCGCGCGTGCGCCACGTCCAGCGCATCCGCGATCGGGGCGATGAGGGCGAGCGCCTCCGCAGGCGGCAGCGGCCCGCGGGTGCGGACGACCTCCGCGAGGTCCGGGCCGTCGAGGTAGCGCATCGCGAGGTAGAGCTGGTCCTCCCACTCGCCCGCCGCGTGGATCGGGACCACGTTCGGGTGCTCGAGGGCCGCGAGGGCGTCGACTTCGCGCAGGAAGCGCTCGCGGTACGCGGGGTCGGCGGCCAGGGCCGGCGCGATCAGCTTGAGGGCGATGCGCCGGCGCGGCCGCAGCTCGGTGGCGAGGTAGACGACGCCCATCCCGCCCCGGGCAAGGACGGCGTCGACCTGGTAGCCGGCGAACGTGCTGCCCGCCGGGAGTGGCGTGATCACGAGACCTCCTGCGATCCGCGGTCCGAATCGCCCGGCGAGTATCGCACCGCCCGTCCATCGGGTCGACCGCGGGACCGGCGGCGCTCGATCCGGGCAGGATCCGGCCGCCCGCGTCCCAGCCCATCTCGCTCCACGCGGGAGACCGAACGTGCCGCGCCCCGCCGTCCCCTGCTCAGGCGATGAGGGGGACGATGAACAGCAGGATCGGGATCGCCACCACCGAGGCGACGACCGCGGCCACGCGGCCGGCCCGCCGGCCGAATCCCAGCGGGGTGAAGAGCTGCGCCGCCAGCAGCCCCGCGAGGGCGGCCGGCGCGGCCACGAGCCCGGCGACGATGCCGAGCGGCAGGGTGGCCCCGGATCCGAGGAGGAGGATCCGCTGGCCCATCGCGGCGGTCGCGATCGCGAGCAGGTCGGCCCCGACGATCCAGGCGGTGATCGCGCCGAGGATCGCGTCGCCCTTCGTCGCCGCCAGCGCCACGGGATAGGCGACGGCGAGCACGCCGATCGAGAGGACGGGCAGGGCCAGGACCAGGCCGGCGCCGATCCCGGCGGGCAGGATCACGGGCCCGGGCCCCTGGCGATCCCACTCGAGCGTGATGACGGTCACCAGCGAGAGGAGCGCGGCGAAGATGCCGGCCTCGAGGCCCCGGCGGAGCCAGGCGGGTAGGCGAAGGCGGCCCATGGGTCGATGGTACGCCGGGACCAGAGCGCCGATGATACGCCGGGACCGGCGCCCCGACCGCTACGGGCCGTTGACCAGGCCGCTCGTGTCCACGGCCTCGAAGGCCGATCCGGGGATCGCCTTGAGGGCATTCAGCTGGTCATCGTCCCAGCGGGCGTCGGAGGCGCCCTGGAAGAACCACGGCGACCCGTTGTCGGCCAGGATCATGCCGTAGCGCTGCATCGCCACCGCGATGACGCGCGCCTGCGCCGGCAGCGAGGACACGTCGAAGCCGGCCTTGAGGCGCACGCGCAGGCCCATCGGCGGGTACGCGGCACCCGTGAGGCTCGAGGCGAAGTGGCGCGCCGGGTAGACGTAGGCGCGACGCGTCTCGTCGGTCGTGAACCGGATCGCGTGGCGGACCTCGCCGGCCGCGACCTCGTCGTAGCGGACGAGGCCGGGCAGGATGGGCAGGCCCGCCGCGTCGGCGCTGGTCCAGCCGTCGGGTCGCAGGGCGTTCGAGCGCAGGTCCCACGTCGCCCCGGAGCCGGCCGACCAGCGTCCGTCGGCGTTGCGCGACGCGGCGAACAGCTCGTAGAGGCGGCAGGCGTCGCGGTCCACGATGAGGATGTGGCGGTCCGATCCGGCCTCGATCCTGGGCGCGGGCGGGATCGGGTAGGGGACGTCGTCGGACTCGTCGGCATACTCGAAGGTGACCCGCGTGGTGGCCTGGTCGCCGCCGACGACGTTGTAGGGGATCCCGTAGCCGAGCGTACGACCCGAAGTCCGGGTGCAGGTTCCTCGTCGCCCCGATCGTGGCGATGAGCGTCGAGGAGTCGCTCCGGACCGGCAGCCCGTCGACCCGCTGGTTCCAGACGTTCGTCGCCGGGAAGACGGGGCACCCGGCCGCCTCGGGGAGCGTGGGCGCCGTGCCGCCGCTGCCCGGGAAACTGCGAGGCGTCCCGCGGGTTCGTCCCACGCTGGACCTCGACCGCGTCCGACCAGCCGTCGCCGTCGGTGTCGACGCGACGCGGGTCCGTGTGGGACAGGTACTCGCGCCGGTTCGAGAGCCCGTCGCGGTCCGCGTCCTCGGCCCCGTCCCGCACCCGGTCGCGATCCGTGTCGCTCCGCAGCGGGTGCGTGCCGGCCCGGAACTCGAACCAGGTGGGGAGCCGGTCGCGGTCGGGGTCCTCGGAGCCGTCCTTCGTGCCGTCGGCGTCGGTGTCCCGGCGCCGCGGGTTCGTCTTCGCGACGTACTCCTGGCGGTTCGTGAGGCCATCGGCGTCCGGGTTCTCGAGCCCGTCGGCGAGGCCGTCGCCGTCCGAGTCGGCACGCGTCGGGCTGGTGCGGCTGCCGGCGGTCTCGAAGGTGGAGGGCAGCCCGTCGTGGTCGGGATCCGCGGGGGTCGCGGCCGCCGCGGGGCCGACGGCGAGCCCGGAGAGCCCGGCGAGGAGCACGGCGACGAAGACGGGGGCCAGCCTCGCGCCGGGGCGATGCGTCATGCGCCGAGTGTCGGGGCTGGGCGCCTCCCGGGGAAGCGGCCCGTTCGTCCCGTGACCCGGTGCGCCGACGCACGGGACCCGGCGTCCGGGACCCGCGCGGGCCCGACGGGGGCTCCGCTACCCGGCGTAGCGGCGGAAGATCGTGACCGCGTTCTGGCCGCCGAAGCCGAAGCCGTTGACCATCACCGTCTCGACCTTCGCCTTCCGCGCCGTCAGCGGCACGTAGTCGAGGTCGCACTCCGGCAGGTCCGGGTTCTCGTGGTTGGCCGTCGGGGAGATCACCTGGTCGCGGATCCCGCCGAGCGCGGCGAGCGCCGAGGCGATCCCGGCCGCCCCGACGAGATGCCCGATCATCGACTTCGGCGAGGAGACGGCCACCTTCGCTGCCGCGGGTCCGAACGACGCCTTGATGGCCCGGGTCTCGGTGACGTCGTTGAGCGGCGTGGATGTCCCGTGGGCGACCACCCAGTCGACCTCGTCGGCCGTGACGCCGGCGTGCTCGCGGGCGAGCGACATCGCGCGCGTGGCGCCGCGCCCGGTGGGCTCCGGGGCGGAGATGTGGAACGCATCCGCCGTCAGCGCCCCGCCCAGGATCTCGGCGATGGGGGTCGCGCCGCGCGCGAGCGCGTGCGCAAGCGACTCGACGATCACGACGCCGCCGCCCTCGCCGAGGACGAAGCCGTCGCGGTCCCGGTCGAAGGGCCGGCTGGCCCGCTCCGGCTCGTCGTTGCGCTTGCTGAGGGCACCCATGTTGCCGAGCGCCGCGATGCCGACCGGGAGCACCGGCGCCTCGCTGCCGCCCGTGAGCACGACGTCCACCTCGCCCGACTGGATCAGCCGGAGCGCGTCGTGGAACGCGATGATCGAGGTCGCGCAGGCCGCGGTCTGCGTCATCACCGGCCCCGTGAGACCCCACTCCATCGAGAGCATGCAGGCGGCCATCGACCCCGAGAGGGCCGGGATCGCGAACGGGCTGACGAAGCGCGGCCCGCGGGTGTCGGCCGTGTGCGTCCCCTCGATGATCTCCTCGATCCCGCCGCCGCCCGTGTTCACGACGACGCCGACGCGGTCCTTCTCCTCCTGCGTGAACGTCGCGAAGTCGAGGCCCGCGCCGGCGACGGCCTCCTTGCCGGCGGCCATCGCGAAGTGGATGAAGCGGCTCATCCGGCGCGCCATCTTCGGGTCCATCCCGATGCCCGGGTCGAAGCCCTTCACCTCGGCCGCGATCCGCACCTCGTAGCCCGTCGTGTCGAAGCTGGTGATCGGGGCGACGCCCGACCTGCCGGCCCTGAGGCTGGCCCAGTACGTCTCGAAGTCGTTGCCGTTCGGCATGACGGCGCCGAGGCCGGTCACGACGGCGCGGCGAGCTGGATCCTGGCTGGGTGGCACGGGCAGGGCTCCTTCGACTGGAGACGCGACGCGACGCGAGAACCTGAGTCTGGGGATTGTACGGCGGACCATCGAACGGACGACTCCCTCAGGTCGCCGCCGCGCCGTCAGTCGCCCTCGTAGCGCTTGAACACCACGGCCCCGTTGTGACCGCCCAGGCCGACGTTGTCGGAGATCGCGTAGCGGATCTCGCGCTGCACCGTGGCGACCGGGACGTTGAGGTTGATCTCCGGGTCCGGGTCCCGGAAGGTCGGCACGCCGGGAACCGCCTGGTTATGGACGGCGAGGATCGTGAAGATCGCCTCGACCGCGCCGGCCGCGCCCATCAGGTGCCCGGTCAACGACTTCGTCGCGCTGATGCTGATCTCCGGTGTCCGGTCGCCGAAGACCGCCCAGAACGCCTGCGCCTCGCGGAGGTCGCCCAGCGGCGTCGACGTCCCGTGGGGGTTGATCATGTCGATCCACTCGGGCTGGACGTCGTAGCGCTCCAGCGCGGCGACGAGCGCCCGGCGAACGCCGTCGCCCTTCTCCACCGGCTGGATCAGGTCCCAGGCGTCGGCGGCGGAGCCGAAGCCGACGACCTCCGCGTAGATCGTCGCCCCGCGCGCCTTCGCGTAGTCCAGGTCCTCGAGGATCACGGCGCCCGCGCCCTCGCCCAGGACGAAGCCGTCGCGGGTGAGGTCGAAGGGCCGTGAGACGGACTGCTCGACGTCGCCCTCGCGCGGCGTGCCCATGCCCCGCATGTTGCTGAAGCCGATGTGGACGATCTCGTGGAGCGGCGTCTCGGTGGATCCCGCGATCGCCGCCACGACGTCGCCGCGGCGGATCAGCTCGGCGGCCTCGCCGACGTTGTGGGTGCCCGTCGAGCAGGCCGTGACGATGCACATGTTCGGCCCGCGGATGCCGGTCTCGATCGCGATCTGGCCCGACGCCGTGTCGGGGAGCATGTTGGCGATGAAGAACGGGCTGACCGCCCGCGCCCCCTTCTCCTCCCACGTCTCGAGGCTGTCGATCATGAGCTTCGAGCCGCCGCCGCCCGACCCGAAGTAGACGCCGATGTCGTCGCGGTTGGCGTCGGTCACCTCGAGGCCGGAGTGCGCGAGGGCCTTCTTGGCGGCCGCCACGCCGAGGACCACGTTGCGGTCGGTCCGGCGGACCTCCTTGAAGTTCATCCAGGCGTTCGGGTCGAAGTCGGGCACCTCGCCGGCGACCTTGCAGGCGTACGGCTCTGGATCCCAGTAGGTGATCCGCTTGAGGCCGGAGACCCCGTTCACGAGGTTGCTCCAGACGGTGTCGACCTCGTCCCCGATGGGGCTCACGAGGCCCATGCCGGTGACGGCGATGCGGCGGGTGTAGTCGGGCTTGCGCACGGGTCGGGAGTCTCCTGTCGCGGGGTTCCGGTGGTGGCCGCTCAGGCCGGCGGGGTTGGGTCGATGGTCGCCTCCGGGTCGGCAAGGCTACCGGGCGACCCGGGGTCGTCGAGGGGATGCGTGGTCGCGTCGGGGGCGATCCGCCGGATCAGCCCGGAGAGCACGCGCCCGGGGCCGACCTCCACGAAGTCCGTCACCCCAGCGACGGACATCGCCTGCACGGCGGCGATCCAGTCGACGCCCGTGGTGAGGTGGTCGACCAGCTCGGCGCGGCAGTCCTCCGCGGTGGCCAGGGGCGTCGCGTCGGCGTTGGCGAGGAGGGGCACGCGCGGGTCGGCGAAGGCCACCTCGGCCAGCACGGCACGCATCCCCTCGGCGGCGTCGGACATCAGCGGGGAGTGGGCGGCCACGCTCACGGGGAGGACGACGGCGCGCTTGGCGCCCAGGCCCTTCGCCGCCGCCGCGGCGGCTTCGACCGCCGGCCGGACGCCGGAGACCACGACCTGGCCGGGGGAGTTGCGGTTGGCGACGCCGAAGGTGCCGTGGGCCGCACCGGCGGCCACGAGGTCGTCGAGGCGCTCGTCGGGGAGGCCGATGATGGCGGCCATGGCGCCCGGGTGCCCCTCGCCCGATGCCTGCATGAGGCGCCCGCGCTCGCGCACGAGGCGGATCCCGTCGGCAAGGGAGATGACCCCGGCTGCCACGAACGCCGAGTACTGGCCCATCGAATGGCCGGCCGCGAAGGCGGGCACGAGGTCCGGCCGGCCGTCGGCGGCGCGGCGCTCTCCGACGGCGCGCAGGAAGGCGATCGAGGCGGCAAGGAGCGCCGGCTGGGCGTTGACGGTCAGGTCGAGCTCCTCCGCGGGACCCTCCCAGGCCACCCCGGAGAGCGGCTCGCCGAGGGCATCGTCGGCCGCGGCGAACACCGCAGCGGCGGCGGGCGAGACCGCCGCGAGGGCGCGGCCCATGCCGACGGCCTGCGAACCCTGGCCGGGAAAGACGAACGCGAGCCTGATCATGCCCCTCCTCGATGTGCGGCCGTCGCCGTTGCGCGGCCCGGTCGCTGTGCCCGGGCGTGGACGCGCGCCCCGTCCCGGTGCACGCGCAGCGTACGCCCGTGCGCGGCGCGCTCCCGCGGATCGCGTGCAACCATGCACCGTTCCGTCCCGCGGGATAGGCTTCGCGCCACATGGCCGACCGCGATCCGCTCCCGAACGATCGTCCCCGCCGCCCGGCACGCCCCGGCCGCCCGCTGCGCACCACCGGCGGGCGCGCCCACGGCACCCGCGTGAGCACGGCGTCCCTGGAGGCGATGGCCGACGACGTCCTGCTGGCCCCGGTGGCCGCCGCCCGCTCCCGGATCCAGAACCCGCGCGAGCTCTCCGAGCGGGTCGCCTTCGGGAAGGCGCTCTGGCGCGAGCTGGTCATCGGCTTCGCCGCCCAGCTCGGCGAGCTGCGCCTGGGCTTCACCCAGCTGGCCGCGCTGTACGTCGTGGCGGACGGCGGGACCACGACGATCGCGGACCTGGCCGACACGATCAACCGATCGCCGTCGGCCACCTCCCGGCTCGTGGACGGGCTCGTCCGGCGCCGCCTCCTGGAGCGTCGCGAGGAGCCCGACGATCGCCGGATGAAGTCGGTCTGGCTCACGGAGCGCGGCCGGGCCTTGCTGGGGCTCATCGACCGGGCCCGCGCGGACCAGTTCCTCGCCGTCGTCCGCCCGCTCCCGGCGAACGAGCGGGCGATCGTGGCGATGGGCGTGGCCGCCCTCGCGACGCGCGCCGTCTCGCGCCGCGGGCGCCTCATCAAGCAGCGTCCGCTGTAGGCAGCCTCGACGCGGGGGCGACGCGCGGTTTGACGCGCGGGACCGCCGGGCGGCACACTCTCCTCGAAGGGGAGTAGTCCCTCTCCGGCCGATCGACATGCTGGCGCCTCGGCGCCCGGTCGCCGGGCCCCCCGCGGGGCGGACGAGACCTTCGACCAGCGCCATCCCCGGCGCCGGGTCGAGGTCGCACCCCGCCCGGCGCCCCCAGCCGGAGAACTCCGTGATCGAAGCCTTC
Organism: uncultured Chloroflexia bacterium; assembly: GCA_963713285.1. Taxonomy (GTDB): domain Bacteria; phylum Chloroflexota; class Limnocylindria; order Limnocylindrales; family CSP1-4; genus CTSoil-043. The sequence goes on from CAVQLA010000013.1 coordinate 124,138, forward strand.
TGGCTCAGCTTCGGCATCGTGCTGCTCGCGGAGCTCGGCGACAAGAGCCAGCTGATGGCCCTCGCGTTCGCCGCCCGGTATCCGGCCTGGATGGTGCTGGTCGCGGTGACCATCGCGACGCTGATCGTCCACGCCATGTCCGTCGTCCTGGGCGTCGCGTTCGCGATGGCGCTCCCCACGAACGTGATCAACATCGTCGCCGGACTGGCCTTCTTCGCCTTCGCCGCCTGGACCCTGCGCGGCGACCACCTGGGAGAGAAGGAGGAATCGCGGGCCGCCCGCTCGACGCGCTGGGCAATCGTGGCCATCGGGACGGCCTTCTTCCTCGCCGAGCTGGGCGACAAGACGATGCTCGCGACGATCACGCTCGCCACCAACAACGATCCGATCGGCGTGTGGCTGGGCTCGACGGCGGGCATGGTCGCCGCCGACGCGCTCGCCATCGGGGTCGGCGCGCTCCTCGGCGCGCGGCTTCCGGAACGCGCGATCAAGCTGTTCGCCGCGGGCGCCTTCGTGGTCTTCGGCGCCATCCTGGTCCTGCAGGGCCTCGGCGTCATCTAATCGCCACCTGGTGGCGGCGACCGGGCGCCGGTGGCGGCGATTGGGCACCGGCGGCGCCGATGGCGCGGTCAGCCGCCGGGCCGCAGGCTCGCCAGCTGGGCGACGAACGCCACCAGCGTCAACAGGGTCGGGACGCCGACCAGGAGGAGGACCATCACGATCAGCAGGCGGGTGAGGCGCCGCTCGTCGGCAATGCGCTCAGGTGGCGCCTCGTCCTCGCCGCCGGGGGCGAAGTAGGCGTCGAGCCCGCGCGGGCGATCAGCGTCGGCCCACGGGTGCGGGTCGAGTGCGGCCTCCATGCCGCCCGCCGGGTCGTCGACCGCCCGCGGATCCCGCGCGCCGTCCGGCGTGCCGGACCCGGGCGGCGTGCGCGGCTCATCCGGCGTGCCGGCCCCGGGCGGCGTGCCGGACCCTGGCGGCGTGCCGGCCCCGGGCGGCGTGGCTGCGTCGTTCATCCTGCTGATCATGCGCCACATTGTCGCCGCCGACGCTGGCTGGGTCCGTGCCGGCATCCGGCTGCCCAACGCTGGCCCACGCGGTCCGTTGTCGCGACATCGGCGCGCGGGAGTCCCGATCCTGCTCATGGAGCGGGCGCGAGCCACGCGAGGCGCCTGCCGCGACCCAGTGCTGCGCCGCGCGTCTGCCGCGACCCCGCGGCCCGTGGCCACCCGGCCACGATCACGGCCGAGCCCGGCGACGATCGAACGCTCGCGACGTGACCCTCCCCGGCCGGGACGTCCGCCTGCCGGGGCGGCCCTACGCGGCGGCGCCTGCCAGCGGCTCGGCCACCTCCCGGGAGACCGCGGCAAGGCCCCCCGGGGCGGCCGTCGCCGGCAGGCCGAGGATCACGTGGCCGGCCCCGGCCCGCACGAAGGCCGCGGCGACCGCGAGCGCCTCCCGCCGTTCGGCGGCCGTGGTCCCGCAGCTGAGCTGGGCCGCGAACGTGAAGGCATCCGGATCCCGTCCTGCGGCCTCCAGCGACCGGCGGATCTCGTCCCGCTTCTCGGCGAAGTAGGCGACGTCGCCCGGCCGGTTGCCCGGCATCGGCCAGCCGTCCGCGTACCGGACTGCGAGGGCGATCCCGCGCCGCCGCTGGCCGCCGAGCCAGATCGGCGGGCCGCCGGGCCGCACCGGCGGCGGCTCGTTCGTGGCACCCCGGAGCGGGTAGTAGGGATCGTCGCGGGTGACCCCGGGCGGAGTGCGTGCCGCGTCGGACAGGAGCGCCGCGACGGTCGCCACGCCGCTCTCGAAGCGGTCGAACCGCTCGGCCATGGGAGGCAGCGGGATGCCGAAGGCCGCGTGCTCGCCCTCGTGCCACCCCGCCCCCATGCCCAGGATGAACCGACCCCCGGTGGCGTGATCGAGCACGGTTGCGGCCTTGGCCACCAGCGACGGGTGGCGGAACGTGTTCGCGAGGACCGCGATCCCGATCCACCTGCCCGGCACGCGGTGAGCCAGCGCCGCGGCCGCCGTGAGCGCCTCGACCGCCGGGCCGCCCCGATCCCGCGCGGCATCCGACAGGTGGTCGCTGAGCCAGCCCGCGTCGAACGTGCCGAGCTCGCCCGCCAGGGCCCAGGTCTCGTCGAGCCGGGGCCAGTCGATCCCCGCAGAGGCGGACGCTGCGATCCGGAAGCCCAGCAGCCCGGGGCGCCGCGGTCCGACGGCACCCGGCCCGACGGCAGCCGGGTTGACGGCAGCCGGGTGGATCGCAGCCGGGTCGTCGGCAGCCGCGCCGGCGTCGCCCGTCATCCGGCGTTCGGGAGGCTCGCCCGCATCCGGGCTCCCGTCGTGATCGCGCCGTCGGACGCGGAGGACACCAGCGCCGCGTACTTCGCGAACACGCCGCCCGGGTAGCGTGGCGGCGGCGGCGTCCAGGCCGCCCGCCGCGCCGCGAGAACGTCGTCGGCCACCACCAGGTCGAGCGCCTTGCGGTCCACGTCGATCTCGATCTCGTCACCGTCGGCGACGAACGCAATCGGGCCGCCCAGCGCCGCCTCCGGTGCCACGTGGCCGATCATCAGCCCGTGCGTCCCGCCGGAGAAGCGGCCGTCGGTGAGGAGCGCCACGTGCTCGCCCAGGCCCTCCCCGACGAGCGCGGCCGTCACCGACAGCATCTCCTGCATCCCCGGCCCGCCGACCGGGCCCTCGTACCGGATGACGATGACGTCGCCCTTCGCGATCGTCCCGGCCTTGACGGCATCGAAGCAGGCGTTCTCCGAGTCGAAGACGCGGGCCGGTCCGCGGTGGTGGCGCCGCTCGTGGCCGGCCAGCTTGATGACGCAGCCCTCCGGCGCCAGCGAGCCGCGGAGGATCGTCAGGCCGCCGCTGGCCTTGAGGGGCGTCTCGATCGGGACGACCACCCGCTGGCCGGGGGTCTCCACGACGGCCGCCGCGATCTCGGCGATCGTTCGCCCGTCGACGGTCGGCGCGTCGCCGTGGAGCAGGCCGCGCTTGAGCAGCTCGCGCATGACGAGCGCGACCCCGCCCGCGTCGTACATCTCCGACGCCGAGTAGTGGCCGCCCGGCTTCATGTCGGCGACGATGGGCGTGGCGTCGGCGATCCGGCTGAAGTCGTCGACCTCGAGCGGGATACCCGCCTCGCGCGCAAGGGCCAGGAGGTGCAGGACGCCATTCGTGGAGCCGCCGGTCGCGGCCACCGACGAGATGCCGTTCTCCAGCGCGCGCCGGTCCACGATCGACGACGGGCGCACGTCGCGCGTCACGAGGTCCATCACGAGCTCGCCGCAGCGCCGCGCCGCCTCGTCCTTGGCCGGGTCCTCCGCCGGGATCCCGTTGAGGCCGGCCGGGGACAGGCCGATGAACTCCATGACGGTGCTCATCGTGTTCGCCGTGTACTGGCCGCCGCAGGCGCCGGCGCCCGGGCACGAGGCGCTCTCGATGTCGTAGAGCTCGTCGAGCGTGATCTTCCCCGCCCGGTAGGCGCCGACCGCCTCGAAGACGGTCACGATGTCAGCGTTCTTCCCCTTGTACACGCCGGGGTAGATCGTGCCGTTGTAGAGCACCAGGCCCGGGAGGTCCATCCGCAGGAGCGCCATCGCAGCGCCGGGGATCGTCTTGTCGCACCCGACCAGGCAGACGAGGCCGTCGAAGAGATGGCCGCGCACCACCGTCTCGATCGAGTCCGCGATGACCTCGCGCGAGACGAGGCTCGCCTTCATGCCCTCGGTGCCCATGCTCACGCCGTCGCTGACCGCGATCGTGCCGAACTCCATCGGCGTGCCGCCCGCCGCCCGGATGCCCTTCTTCACCGCCTCCGCCAGGCGGCGCTGGTTGTAGTTGCAGGGCATCGTCTCGATCCAGTTCGTGGCGACGCCGACGATCGGCCGGGCGAGGTCCTCGTCGGTGAAGCCGATCGCCTTCAGCATGCCGCGGGCCGGGGCGCGGTCGGGGCCGTCGGTCAGGCGCGCGGAGTGGCGCTTGGCCGGGTGGCTCGGCTGGTCGTAGGGGTGGGCGCGGTCGGGCATCGGGCGGGTCCTCGGTCTCGCGGCGGGCAGCAGGCGGCGCAGGCCGAAGTGTACGGGCAGGACGCCCCGGAGCACGTGCGGGAGGGGTCAGGGCGCGATGAACCTGGCGGTCCTCTCGAAGAACTCGTACAGCGCGCTGGATTCACCACGTGGGTTGCGCGCGCTCATGAGGAGGCCGCGGAAGTCGTCGGCCCAGTACAGCATCGCGTCGCCCGTGGCTTCCTGGATGTGGCAGGCGATCGCGCCGCGTTCAGCTCCGGCGACACTCCAGGCGCCCACGGCGTCCGGCGAGGTCCCGCAGTCGCCCTCCGGAAGCGCGTTGTCTCCGCCCTGGTGGGCGATCTCCACCTTGATCCAGATCGAGAGGTCGCGGCGCCCGACCGTTTCCGGTGTGAATCTCCGCACCACGATCTCCGAGGCGCCCGTCTCGATGGGCGGGAAGCACGCCACTGCAGCCGCCACGACCCCGGTGTAGCGGAACGGGGACTCCGGGCTTCGCTCGCACGTGTCGACGAAGTCACCGGGAACCCCCTCCATCTCCGCCAGCAGGGCCCGTTCCGCCGCGTTCGGGAAGGCGTCGTCCGGGCCGGCAGTGGTCGCCGCCGCGGCGGTCGGCCCGGCGGAGGCCCCTGGTGTGCCTCCGGGCGCGCCCCCGGTGAGCGCCCCCGATCCGACCGCGATGGCGGTCGCGGCGAGGGCAACGAGGCCGACGCCGGCGGCGAGGAGCGCGCCCCGTCGCCGGCGCGGCCCGGTTGCGTCCGGACCGCGCGCCCGCATCTCGGCCTGGCTGATCCCGAGCGCGGCCCTGAGGTCGTCGACGAACGCGCGGCAGTCCGGGTAGCGATCGTCCGGGCGCTTGGCCATCCCCCGGGCGACCACGGCGTCGACGGCGCCCGGCAGCTCCGGGCGGAGCTCGACGAGCGAGGGCGGGGCGTCGCGCAGGTGGGCCATCGCGATCGCGATGTCGGTGTCGCGGGCGAAGGGAACCCGACCCGAGAGGCCGTGGAAGGCCAGGCAGGCCAGCGCGTACTGGTCGGCCCGGCCGTCGACCGGCTTGCCCTCCACCTGCTCGGGGGCGATGTAGTCGAGTGTCCCGAGGAACGCGCCACCCTGGGTGAGTCCCGTCTCGCTGCCGCGGTGCTTGGTCAGCCCGAAATCGGTGAGGTACGCATGGTCGGCCCGGTCGACCCCCTTGCCCGAGGCCAGGAGGACGTTGGCCGGCTTGACGTCGCGGTGGACGAGCCCGGCCTCGTGGGCGGCATCGAGGGCGCTCGCGATCTGGACGAGGATCCCGACCGCGGTGCGCGGGGCGAGGGGTCCGGGCCTGATCAGGGTCTCGAGGTCGGTCCCCTCCACGTAGCGCATCGCGAGGAAGTACGTGCCGTCGACGTCCCCCGCGTCGTAGATCGGGATGATGTTGGGGTGGTCGATGGCGGCCGCCATGCGCGACTCGCGCAGGAAGCGGGCCCGGAACGCCTCGTCGTCGGCGTAGTCGGGGGCCAGCAGCTTGAGGGCCACCCGCCGCTGGAGGCCGGCGTGCGTGGCGAGGTAGACGACCCCCATCCCGCCGCGCCCGATGACCCGCTCGATCCGGTACGGGCCGAGGTCAGTGCCGACGCGGGGATCGGGCCGGGCGGTCATGGGGTGATGAACCGGGCGGAGCGATCGAAGAACCCGTACAGCGCGTCCGACTCACCGCGCGCGTTCCGGGCGCGGACGAGGATCGCCTCCTGGTCGTAGGTCCAGTAGAGAAGCGCGTCGCCGGTGGCCTCGTCCGTGTAGCAGGCCAGCGTGCCGCGAGCCGTGCCGGCCATGCTCCATGGCCCGATCGCAGGGGATGCCGCGGCGCAGTCGCCGGCCGGGACCACGACGATCGGCGCCTGCGGTCCCTTTGCGATCGCGAGGTCGGCCATGAAGTCCTCCACGAAGTGCCACTTCACGGTCTCGGGGCGGAACCTCCGAACGAGGACCTCCGAGGCGCCGGTCGTCGCGCCCGGCGTGCACGCGAGGCTGGCCACCGGCGTCGCGGTGCGGATCCGGTCGCGCATTCCGACCACCTTGTACGAGCCGCGCACGCAGGTCGCCGAGAAGCCGCCGGGGATCGTCGCGACCACGTCCAGCAGCGCCTGCTCTGCCGAGCTCGGGAACGCCTCCGTCGGCTCCCCGATCTGCTCGATCGTCGGCCCGGCGACGGTCGGCGAAGCCAGGCCTCCCGGCGAGGCGGGCCGGGCCGATGGCGACGGGCCTGCCCCGCGCCCGACGCCCCCGACGTAGAAGCTGATCGCGGCAGCGGCGACGAGCAGGACAGCGACGATCCCGAAGGCGACCTCCCGCGCGTGACGACCGGCCGTCGAAACGGTCCGGCGCTCCTCGGTCGGCCGCACGCCGAGCGCCTGCCGCAGCGCGACGACGAAGGCCTCGCAGGTGGGGTAGCGGTCGTCCGGGCGCTTGGCCATGCCCCGCGCGAGGACCGCGTCGACCTCGTGGGGCAGCTCGGGACGGAGCTCCACGGCTGAGGGCGGGGCGTCGCGCAGGTGGGCCATGGCGATGGCGATGTCGGTGTCGCGCACGAAGGGAACCCGGCCGGCGAGGCACTCGAAGGCGACGCAGGCGAGGCCGTACTGGTCGGTCCGCCCGTCGACCGGCCTGCCCTCGATCTGCTCGGGGGCGATGTAGTCGAGGGTGCCGATGAAGGCGCTCGCCTCGGTCAGGCCGCTCTGGCTGCCCCGGTGCTTGGTGAGCCCGAAGTCCGTCAGGTAGGCGTGGTCGGCCTTCTCGACCCCCTTGCCCGTGGCGATCAGGACGTTGGCCGGCTTGACGTCGCGGTGGATGAGGCTCTGCTCGTGGGCCGCGTCGAGGGCGCTCGCGACCTGGCCCAGGATGTGCACCGCCTCGCCCGGCTCGAGCGGCCCGGCGCGCAGGCGGGTCTCGAGGTCGGTGCCGGCCACGTAGCGCATCGCGAGGAAGTAGGCACCGTCGACTTCGCCGGCCTCGTAGATCGGGATGATGTTGGGGTGGTCGATGGCGGCCGCCATCCGCGACTCGCGCAGGAAGCGGGCGCGAAACGCCTCGTCCCCGGCGTAGTCGGGAGCCAGGAGCTTGAGGGCAACTCTGCGGTCGAGCCCGGCGTGCCTGGCGAGGTAGACGACCCCCATCCCGCCGCGCCCGATGACGGTCTCGATCCGGTACGGGCCGAGGTCAGTGCCGACACGGGGATCGGGCCGGGCGGTCATGGGGCGTCCCCCTGCTTCGTCCCGCCCTGGACGTCGACGAGGACCGCCGTGATGTTGTCGGCGCCACCTGCTGCGTTCGCGCGCGCCACGAGCGCCTCCACGGCCAGCCCGGTCTCGGCGACCGCGCGGAGGACCGCGGAGATCTCCGCGTCCGCCAGCATGTTGCTCAGACCGTCGCTGCACAGCAGCAGGCGGTCACCGGCATCGAGGACGACATCGAGCGTGTCCACCTCGACGTCCCGCTCCGTTCCGAGCGCCCGGTAGACGACGCTCCGGCCGGGGTGGATGGCGGCCGCCTCTGACGACAGCCGACCCTCCCGCACGAGCTGCGCGACGACGCTGTGATCGTCCGTCAGCTGGGCCAGGTGGCCTCCGCGGAGGAGGTACGCCCGCGAGTCGCCCACGTGCGCGATGTGCGCCAGGCGGCCCCGCACGAGCGCCGCAGTGCAGGTGGTTGCCATGCCCCGCAGCGCGTCGTCCTCGTCGGCGGCGAGCAGGATGGCCCGGTTGGCATCCACCAGCGCGTCGACCAGCGCCTCCCCGTCCGCGACGGCAAGGTCGGGAGCGCGGCCCGCGAGGGTGCGCATCGCGAGCCCTGCCGCCTCCGCGCCGCCGCGGTGGCCGCCCATGCCGTCGGCGATCGCGTAGACGGGCGGTGCCACCAGGTACGCGTCCTCGTTGTCGTGCCGGACGCGCCCGACGTCGGTGGCGGCGGCCGCGACGAGCGCCGGGGTCGTCGTGCTCACGGCCGTGCCTCCGCCCCCGCCGATGAGGGCTCGGCACGCAGGTCCGGCGTGGCGGCCGCGTCCGTGAGCCCGAGCCGCCCGCGGATCCGCGCCGCCGACACGACGTCGCCCTTGCGCTCGAACGACCGGAGAGCCTGCTCGCGCGCCGCGCGGGCCGCGGCCGGCTCGGAGCGGCGCTCCTCGACGTCGCCGAGCGCTCGCTGCGCCTGGCCCCGGAGCTCGTGCAAATCCGTCTGGCCGGCCAGGCGGCCCGCCTCCTCGGCCAGGCGTCGCGCCTCGTCGATCGTGTCCCCGGCCAGCAGCACGTCCGCGCGGGCCACGCGCCAGGAGACCTGCGCGCCCAGGTCGTCGGGCGCCGCCGTCGCCTCCGCCAGGCGGGTCGCCGCCAGCGCCTCGTCGGTGCGGCCGAGGAGACCGCAGGCGCTGCCGAGCAGCGCCGCCGCCATGGCGAGGTTCGTCCGTTCACCCATCGCCTGGAGGTTCGTCACCGCCGCGGCCAGCGTCGTCGCCGCCGCTCCGGCGTCGCCGGCGAGCAGCTCGACGAAGCCGCGCTGAATCCGGCCCTCCGCGGCATCCAGCCGGATCCCGAGCTCTCCGCACAGGCGTGCGTGCTCGTCCAGGTGGTCGCGTGCCGCGTCGGACGCGCCGGCCATCGCCTCGAGGCCGGCGAGTGCGACGAGCGCGGCCCGCTCGACGATGGAGTTGCCCTCGGCCTCGCCGCGGATCTTGGCGCACCGCTCGATCCCCTTGGTCGCCGGGGTCGGGCCCAGGAATGCCGCCGTCGCCAGGAGACCCAGGCTGCGTGCCTCCTCGCGGCCGTCACCGGCTGCCCGGGCATGCGCGATCGCGCGCTCGAGCTCGGCCTCCATGCCCCGGATGTCCCGGCGCGTGCGGTAGACCATCGCCAGGCGCCGCCGCGCCTTGGCCAGCCCCAGCTCGTCGCCGCGCGCGGTGAAGAGAGGGATCAGCCGCTCGACCTCGCGCTGGGTCGCCTCGGCGACGCCGTTCGGGTCCGTGAAGAAGAAGAGGTGCAGGCGCGTGAGGGAGGTGTGCGACGCCTGCTCGGCGTCCCCGGCCGCGGCCGCCGCCTCCGTGGCGCCCGCGAAGACCGCCGCGGCACGTGCGAACTCGCCCTGCTCGGTCAGCGCCGACCCCAGCGCCGCGAGGACCCCCGCTCGCCCCGGCGAGGCCTCGGGCAGGAGGGCCGCGGCTCGGTCCAGGAGCCCGACCGCGGCGGGCAGGTCGCCCCGCGCCAGCGCCCGCCGGCCGGCGGCGCCGAGGTGGGTCCCGCCGCGCACCGCGGCATCGCGGTAGGCATCGCCGACCTGCCCGATCTCGTGGCGATACCGATGGGCCTGCTCGAGATGGAAGCCGATGATCTCCTCGATCTCGGAGAGGCGATCGCCGATGGTCCGTTCCAGCCAGCTCCCGTAATGCAGGTGGAGCTCGGCCCGTCGGTCCTTCGAGAGCCCGTCGTACGCGGCGTCGCGGACGAGCTGGTGCCGGAAGCGGTACGCGTCGCCGCCCAGGGCCGCCGCCCGGTCGGGCCGGATCAGCTCGCGGTGGACGAGGTCCGAGAGGCGTGCCGCGAGGCCGCCGCCGGCAGCCTGGGTGCCGTCCACGTCGAGCGTCGCCTCGGTGCCGTCCACCAGCTCCTCGAGCGCCGCCCGGCTGAAGACCCTCCCGATGATCGCAGCCCGTTCCAGGACGGCGCGGTCGCCGGGGGCCAGGCGATCCAGGCGCGCGGCGATGAGCGCGGCGACCGTCGGAGGAACCGCGATGTGGGACAGGTTGCCGGCGGCGACCCAGGTGTCGCCGACGCGCCGCAGGAGGCCGTCCTCGACGAGCATCGCCACGAGCTCCTCGACGAAGAGCGGGTTGCCCTCCGACGCATCCGCGACCCTGCGGCGGATCGCGGGGTCCGCCGGCGCGTGGCCAAGGACCTGGTCCACCAGCGCGCCGCATTCGACGTCGCTGAGCGGCTCGAGGAGGATGGTGGTCGCGTTGAGCTTCCCTCCGCCCCAGGCCGGCCGGGCGTCGAGGAGCTCCGGCCGGCCCATGGCGATCACGAGGATCGGTGAGTCACGCGTCCAGTCGACGGCGTGCTCGACGAGCTCCAGCATCGTCGGCGCCGCCCAGTGGAGGTCGTCGATGACCACCACGAGCGGACGCGCGCGGGCCAGCGCCTCGAGAAGGCGGCGGATCGCCCAGAACGCCTCCTCCAGCGGGGCATGTGTCTCGTGGAGGGCGACGGCCTGGCCGATCCGCTCGGCCACCAGGTCGGCGTCGGGCTCGCCGTCGAGGAGCCCGCGGAGCTTCGCCCGTGCGACCTCCGGCGGGTCGTCCGCCGCGACGGCCGCAGCGGTGCGCACGATCTCCGCGATCGGCCAGAACGTGACGTTCTGGCCATACGGCAGGCAGCGACCGCCCAGCACCGTCGCTCCTCCGGCCTCCTGCTCGAGGAACGCGGCGACGAGCCGGCTCTTGCCCACGCCCGCCGTGCCGAGCACGGTGAACAGCTGGCACGCCCGATCGGAGACGACCCGCTCGAATGCATGGCCCAGCAGGCGGAGCTCGCGAACGCGCCCGACCAGCGGGGCATCCAGCCGCCGCAGGTGCGCCGGGGCGTCCCGGTTGACGCGGCACAGCCGGTATGCGCGCACGGACGCGGACTTGCCCTTGACGTCGAGCTCGACGGGCCCCTCGACGTCCACGGCATCCCGGACGAGCCGGTAGGTGGCCTCGCCGAGCAGGATCTCGCCCGGGCCGGCTGCCTGCTCGAGGCGAGCCGCCACGTTCACGGCATCGCCGGTCACGAAGCTGCTGCCCGCTCCCGGATCGCCCGCGACGACCTCGCCCGTGTTGATCCCGGTTCGAAGCCCGAGTCGCACCCCATGATCCCGTGCCATCTCGACGTTGATGCGCTCGAGCTGCCGGCCGAGGTCGCTGGCGGCCCGCACGGCACGCAGGGCGTCGTCTTCGTGGATGGTCGGCACGCCGAAGACCGCCATGACCGCGTCGCCGACGAACTTCTCGACCGTCCCGCCGTGGCGCTCGACGAGCTCCCGGGCAGCGGTGAAGGTCCGGCCGAGCATGCGCCGCATGGCCTCGGGATCCAGGCGCTCGCCGAGCTCCGTGGAGCCGGTGACGTCGGCGAAGAGGACGGTGACGGTCCGGCGGGTCTCGCCCGCGCTGTCGGCGGCGTCGTCGGTCAGGCGGGCACCGCACCTCCCACAGAAGCGGAACCCGTCCGGGCTCGCACCACCGCACGACCCGCACGTGGCCATCTCACCCCTCTGCCGAACGGCCGCCGCGATTGTAGGTGCCGTCACGGGAGACGCCATGTGCCGTTGTGCCCCTCTCGCGGCGCTGGCGGGGCGCCGGCGGCTCGCGAGCGGCCGGCCGCGAGCAGCGGAGATCGCCCCGCGCCGCGGCTACCGGATGCAGGGCCCCGTGTCGATCGGCTCCACCTCGCCGATCCCCGGCATGACCGCCACCGCGACGTCCGCCGGGTCGAGCGCATAGCCGACCGACTCGTCCGACCGCGATTCGGCGAAGACCACGCCGCCCACCGTCCCGTTGAGGAGCACCAGCGGGCCGCCGCTGGCCCCCGGCTCGATCTCCGCCCGCAGCTCCAGCACGTCGCGGACCACCGGGGCCTCGCCGTAGAGGTCACGGCCGCGGGCCCGGACCTGGGCGGTGACCGCGGCCGGCAGGACCGTCAGCCCGGAGCCGTTCGGGTAGCCCAGGGCGACTCCCACGGTGCCCCGCCCGGGCGCCTCGGGCGCGAGCACCAGGGCGGGAAGGCGGAGGTCGGTCGCCCGGATCACGGCGACGTCGAGGTCGGGGTCGAAGAGGACGACGGTTGCGCGCCCCGATGCGGCGACGCCGACGCCGCGGAGCGTGATCCGCTCCGCCCCCGCCACGACGTGCGCGTTCGTGACGAAGTACCCGTCCGCGACCGAGAACGCCGTGCCCGTGAACGACACCCCGCAGCCCTGCGCCTCGACGCGGACCGTGCTCGCCATCGCGCGGGCCGCGATCGCGGCGGTCTCGGCGTCGGCAGGCAGCTCGATCGGGGCGGCCGGCAGCGGCTCGAGGCCGCTGAAGACCTGCGGCAGGCCGCTCTCGTCGATGATCGCCCCGGCCTCGCCGATCACCTCGCCGGGCGGGGGGAGCACGCCCAGCAGCCAGCGGACGGCGCCCGACTCCTGGGCCATCGCGGACATGACCGGCAGGCTGCTCGTGGCGAGCAGGCCGCCGATGAGCCACGTGACCAGCAGCGCCTGGGCCGCGCCGAGGAGCGCCCCCAGCGAGCTGTCGATGCCGCCGGCAATGCCACCTCCCAGCAGGTTGCGGACCGTGGCGCCGAGACCGGAGCCGATCGCCTGGGCCATGGCCACGACGAGGAATGCGCCGCCGATCGCCACGAGCGCACGGGCCGGTTGCTCGATCCCGGCCAGGGCGACCGTGATCTGCGGCGCGAACGCCACGATGAGGGCGATCGCGACGCCGGCGGCCATGAGGCCCAGCACCTGGGGGATCGCGCCCGAGCGGAAGCCGACGACCGCGGCGACGATCACCAGGAGCAGGACGACGAGGTCGATCGTGTTGATCGGCAGCAGGTCCATCGCGAGGATTGTGCGCGAGACGCCCGATTCCGGCACCATGGCGCCGGACGCCCTTCCGCTGCCCTCCCGCGTCGCCCGAGGAGCCGACCCCCGATGCCCGCCCCCGATCGCCTCACGGTCCTGCGCACGATCCTCGACGACGGCGCCGTGCCCACGTTCACCGCCGCCGATGAGGACACCGCCTTCGACATGGTCGCCGGCTGCGTCGCCGGCGGCTCGCGGGTCGTCGAGTTCACGAACCGCGGCGACGACGCCCACGCTGTCTTCGTCGAGCTCTCGCGCCGCGTCCGCGCCGAGCTGCCCGAAGTGATCCTGGGCGCCGGGACGATCATCGACGCGCCGACCGCCGCCCTCTTCATCGCCGGCGGGGCGCGCTTCATCGTGGGCCAGTCGTACAGCGAGGACGTGGCCCGGCTCTGCAACCGCCGCCGGGTCGTCTACATCCCCGGGTGCGGGACCGCCACGGAGATCGCCGCAGCCGAGGAGCTGGGCTGCGAGATCGTCAAGCTCTTCCCGGCCGCAGCGTACGACGGCCCGGCCTTCGTGCGGAGCTTCCTCGCGCCGAGCCCCGGGTCGAAGGTGATGCCCACGAACGTCCTCGCCACCGAGGAGGCGACGCGTGCCTGGGTCGCGGCCGGGACGGCCGCCCTCGGCGTCGGCGGCCACCTCTACCCGGCCGACCTGGTCGCGTCGCGCGACCGCGCGGAGATCGCCGCGCGGACACGGCGCTTCCTGGGCTGGATCCGCGACGCGCGGGCGACCTCGAGGTAACGCCACCCCCGGGGCGTCACCCGGGCCATCCATCTGCCCGCACCGGCGCCTGCCGGACGGCGCGACGTACGAAGGGGACGCGAGAGCACCATGGCCGACTTCGACTTCGAGCGTTTCATGGAGCTGCCGCGCCTCTCCGGGCTCTGCGGCTCTCGCCGGATGGGCGGCGCTTGGTCGTCGCCGTCGGCGGCCCCGACCCCGAGGGCAAGAAGATGCGGTCGGCGCTCTGGCAGGTGGACCCGGACGGGACCGCACCGCCGCGGCGGCTCACACGCTCGGCGGCCGGTGAGGCCGGCGGAGCGGCATTTCTCCCCGACGGCTCGCTGCTCTTCGCGTCGAGCCGGCCGGACCCGGACACGAAGCCGGACCCCGAGAAGAAGATCCACGCCCTGTGGCTGCTCCCGCCGGGCGGCGGCGAGGCGCGCCTGATGGCCGCGCCGGAAGGTGGGGTAGACGGGATCATGACGGCCCGGAGCGCCCCGGTCGTCGCGTTCGGCGCCGGGGTGTTCCCCGGTGCCGCGGACTTCGCTGCCGATGCCGAGCGCGGCACGGCGCGCAAGGATGCCGGGGTGGGGGCGCTCCTATTCGACGGCGACTACCCGATCCGCCACTGGGACCACTGGCTGGCGCCCCGCCGCCGGCGCCTCTTCGCGGCCACGGTCGCGGCCGACCCGGAGGCGCCGCTTCCCGCCCCGCGCGACATCCAGCCGGACGTCGAGACGCTCACCTTCGAGGAGACGGAGATGGCGCTCGCGCCCGACGGCTCCTTCCTCGTCACGGCGCGGAACGACGCCTCGTCGCTCCCCGACATCCACGAGGACCTGGTGGTCTTCGACCTCGCGTCGGGCGAGGCCCGGGTCATCACGCACCGCGATGCCTGGTACGGCGCCCCGGCGGTCGCGCCCGACGGTCGCTCGGTCGCCGCGATCCGGGCGACCTTCGGCAGCCCGGAGGAGGCGAGCAGCATCTCGCTGGTGCTCGTCGACCTCGCCACCGGCGAGCAGCGCACGCTGGCCGCCGACCTCGACCGCTGGCCTGAGAACCCGTGCTGGGCGGCCGACGGCACCGCCGTCTTCTTCACCGCCGACGACGACGGTCACCACCCGGCGTTCCGGGTGGATCTCGCGGACGGTCGGGTGACCCGGCTCTCCGCCGCCGGCGCCCTCGGCGACCTGTGCCCGACCCCGGACGGGAGCGCGCTCTACGCGCTCTACTCGACTGTCGGTTCGCCGCCACGCATCGTTCGCCTGGGCGCACGGATGCCGGACCAGGTGCCCGTCGAGCTCTCGAACGGGATCGACGAGCACGGGATCACCGCACCCGGCGTCGTCGAGCGGCTCACCGCCCGCGCCGCCGACGGCACCGCCATCGGAAGCTGGCTCGTGCGGCCGGCCGAGGCGTCGGCGGACGCGAAGGCGCCCCTCGTCGTCTGGGTCCACGGCGGCCCCCTCGGCTCGTGGAACGGCTGGCACTGGCGCTGGAACCCGCACGTGCTGGCGGCCCGTGGCTACGCCGTCCTGATGCCGGACCCGGCGCTCTCCACCGGCTACGGCCAGGCGATGGTCGCGCGCGGTTGGAACGACTGGGGAGGAGCCCCGTACGAGGACGTCACGGCGGCCGTCGACGCGGCCCTCGCCGAGCGGGCGGACCTTGACGCGTCCCGGACTGCCCTCATGGGCGGCTCCTACGGCGGCTACATGGCGAACTGGGTCGCCGGCCACACGGACCGCTACCGGGCCATCGTCACCCACGCCAGCCTCTGGGAGCTGCGGGGCTTCCACGGCACGACCGACACGGGCGCGTTCTGGGAGCGCGAGATGGGCGACCCGTACCGGGAGCCCGAGCGCTACACGCGGCAGTCGCCCTTCGAGCACCTGGCGAAGGTCCGGACGCCGATGCTGGTCATCCACGGCGAGCAGGACTTCCGCGTCCCGGTCAGCGAGGCGCTCCGCCTCTGGACCGACCTGCGGCGCCACGCCGTCCCGGCGAAGCTCCTCTACTTCCCCGACGAGAGCCACTGGATCCTGAAGCCGCAGAACGCCCGGATCTGGTACGCGACGGTCCTCGCCTTCCTCGACGAGCACCTGCTGGACAAGCCGTTCGAGCGCCCGGCGCTCCTGTAGGCCCGACGGCAGAAGCGGGCGCCGGGCGGCGCGGAGCAGGCGTGCAACGGCACCGCCGCCCCACGCGTCTCACGGGTGCTCGCGCGCTGCACGCGAACGCCGCCGTCGGCGGCCCGCATCGGACGGCCCACAGGGAAGGGCCGAGGGGGTGCACCATGTCGCGCATCGGTCTCGTCCTGCGGGCAACAGCCCCGCTCGCGCTCCTCGTCGGGCTGCTCGTGCCCGCCGGCGCCTCGCCGCCAGGCGCCGTTGCCGCCACGATGCCGTGCGTCGCCGGCAACCCGACGCTGGCCGATCTCAGGCTCGCCGCCGCCGGGGACTACGAGGGGCCTCTGGCAGCGAAGTTCGACACCGACCCGATGCTGGTGTCCGAGCTGGCGCTCGAGTGCTACGGCAGCCGCGCGCTCAGCTTCACGGCTTTCGTCCGAGATCCCGGGGACGTGGGCTGGACGTATGCTGACGGCCTCGACCTTGGCTGGTTCCGGACGCCGAGGCTCTTCGTCGCGACGATGTCCGACCTGCAGCCCGGCCGGGGGCCGTTCACCGCGCTTGCCGCACCCCCGGATCTCGGCGATCTCCAGGCGAAGCACGTCGGCCATTGGGTGACGGTCACCGGCCACTTCGACGACCCGGCGGCCGAGACCTGCACAGGCACCGCCGACGCGGGGATCCCGGCTACGACGGCCGAGGCCGTCGGGGTCTGCCGCAGCACGTTCGTGGTATCTGCGGTTGCCCGCACGGCGGCCCCCAGCACGTCGACGGCGGAGACGGCCTTGAGGCTTCCGACCTGGTGGAGCGCGTGGCTGGCGGTCTCGGCGGCGCTCGGCGGCATCGCCACCCTCTGGTACACAGGGCGGCGCCGTCGACGCGCCTAGTCCATCTCCATGAACGGCGCGGCGTAGTGGACGATGCCGACATCGTCGGGCGTCCAGGCCGGGAGGCGACAGGCCATCCACGCCTCGTCGGGCCACGCGTCGGGCGGCCGGAAGCCGAGGACCCGGGCGGGCTTGAAGCCGAATCGCGGGTAGTACGTCGGGTGGCCGAGGAGGACGACCGCCGCGATGCCCTCGCGGACGAGGAGCTCGAGCGCCGCGTGCATGAGCTTCGCCCCGATGCGCCGCCCCTGCCAAGCCGGCACGACTGCGATCGGCCCCAGGGCGACGACGCGGCCGCTGACGCGGGACCCGTTCGGGCGCTCCAGCGTGGCCGCGGTCAGGAGACAGTGGCCGACGACGTCGCCGTCGATCTCCGCGACGAGCGACCACCCGGCGCCGTACCCGCCGGAGGTGCGCAGCGCGTCGAGGAGCGTCGCCTCGGCGTCCGTCGGGAACGCTGCGAGGTGCACGGCGCGCACGGCGGCCGCGTCGGACGGGTCGCCGGAACGTTCCTCGCGAACCAGGACGACGGGCGGGACCGGCGGGGCGGGGTCGAGCATGGCCCGATGGTGCGCCGCCCGGCTGCCGGCCGCCATGGGTCGGACGGCCCGAACGGCCGGTGCCGGTGGCGCTGAGTCGTCAGCCACGGCTCGGCGCAAGGTCGGGCTGCATGCCCGGGAGCCGCGTGGAGCCTGGGTCCGCGAAATCGCCAACCGGCGGCGCGCACGCGCGGTTGGCGGGAGGCACAGTCCGCGAAAAGGCCAGGTTGCCCGAACGTGGGGACCTGCAGTCCGCACGCAGGCACGCGATGATCGCCGCGAGCGTCGAAACGGGCGTCTTCGCGGAGTCACGGTCCACGCAGGCCCAGCGCCGGCCTCGGCCGCACGGCCCCCGTCCGGCCCGGGGCGACGCTCCCCGCGACGTCAGCCGGCGGCGAGCGGCGTCCCGAGGCGCGTGTCGACGCGTGCGGGGTGGGTGGCCTCCCAGGCCTCGATCTCGGGGAGCTTGGCGACGACGTAGCCGATCTCGTCGGTGCCGGCGAGGAGCATCCGCTTCGCGAAGGGATCGATGTCGAAGTCGAGCGTGCTCCCGTCGGGCAGCAGGACGCCCTGCTCGGCCAGGTCGACCGTCAGCCGGGCGTTCGGGTCCGCAGCGACCATCTCGAAGAGCCGGGCATGGGTCGCCGGGTCCACGACGATCGGCAGGACGCCGTTCTTGAGGGCGTTGTTGCGGAAGATGTCGGCGAAGCTCGTGGAGAACACGGCCCGGATGCCCCACGCGGAGAGCGCCCAGGGCGCGTGCTCGCGCGAGGAGCCGGTCCCGAAGTTGTCGCCGACGAGGAGGATGTTCCGGCCGGACATCTCCGGGCGATCCAGGACGAACCGCGGATCCCTCAGCGTCCCGTCGTCGTTGAAGCGCCAGTCGCGGAAGAGGGCGTTCGCGAGGTCGGCCTTGTCGGTGATCTTCAGGTAGCGGGCGGGGACGACCTGGTCGGTGTCCACGTTCTCCGCGGGCAGCGGGACGACCTTGCTCGTGAACTGGCGGAACGGCTCGGCCATCTCAGTACCCCCCGCCGACGGTGGCCGGCTGCTCGATCCCGGGGAGCGTCCGGGGGTCGGTCACGACCCCGGCGATGGCGGTGGCGGCGGCGGTGAGCGGCGACGCCAGCAGCGTCCGTCCGCCCCGGCCCTGGCGGCCCTCGAAGTTGCGGTTGCTCGTGCTGACGGCGTACTGGCCGGGAGCCAGCTGGTCGCCGTTCATCGCGATGCACATCGAGCATCCCGACTCGCGCCACTCCGCCCCCGCGGCGCGGAAGACCTCGTGGAGGCCCTCCCGCTCCGCCTGCGCCTTCACCTGCTGGCTGCCGGGCACGACCATCAGGCGCACGCCCTCGGCCGCATGGCGGCCCTTGAAGACCGACGCCGCGAGGCGCAGGTCGCTGATCCGCGAGTTCGTGCAGCTGCCGATGAAGACGACCTCGACTGGCTGGCCGGCGATCGGCTGGCCGGCCTGGAGGCCCATGTACTCGAGGGCGCGCTCGTAGGCCCGCCGGGCGGAGGGATCGGCAGCGTCCTCGGGGCGCGGGACGCGGCCGGAGATCGGGATCCCCATGCCGGGGTTCGTGCCCCACGTGATCATCGGCTCGAGGGTGTTCGCGTCGAGGGTGATCGAGGTGTCGAAGGTCGCCCCGTCGTCGGTGGGGAGCGTGCGCCAGCGGGCCACCGCCGCGTCCCAGGCCTCGCCCTGCGGGGCGTGCCGCCGCCCGTGGACGTACGCGAACGTCGTGTCGTCGGGGGCGACGAGGCCGGCCCGCGCGCCGCCCTCGATGCTCATGTTGCAGATCGTCATCCGCTGCTCCATCGAGAGCGCGCGGATCGCCTCGCCGCGGTACTCGAAGACGTGGCCGGTGCCGCCGCCGATCCCGATCCGGGCGATGAGGGCGAGGATGATGTCCTTCGCGCCCACGCCGGGCCGGAGCCGGCCGTCGACGCGGACCTCGTACGTCTTCGGCTGCCGCTGCAGCAGGGTCTGCGTGGCCAGCACCATCTCGACCTCGCTCGTCCCGATCCCGAAGGCGAGCGCCCCGAACGCCCCGTGCGTGGCGGTGTGGCTGTCGCCGCAGACGATGGTCATGCCCGGCTGGGTGAGCCCCAGCTCCGGACCGATGACGTGGACGATCCCCTGCGTGTCGGAGCCGTAGGCGTGGATCGGGATGCCGAAGTCCCGGCAGTTCGTCTCGAGCTGCTTCACCTGGGTGGCGGCCATCGGGTCGAGGATGGGGAGGCCGCGCGGCGTGGTGGGGGTGGAGTGGTCGGCCGTGGCCACCGTGCGGTCCGGGCGGCGGACGGGCAGGCCCCGCGCGCGCAGGCTCGTGAAGGCCTGCGGCGACGTCACCTCGTGGACGAGGTGGAGGTCGATGGCGAGGACGGCGGGCGCGCCCTCGTCCTGCGAGACGACGTGGTCGTCCCAGATCTTTTCGACGAGGGTGCGGGGGCGGGGGGCGGCAGCGGACACGATGCGGCGGCTCCGGGTGCGGGCGAACGATCGGGATCCGAAGGGTAGCAGAGGGGGCGGCGGCGGCAGCTCCGGGCGGGCGTCGGTGCCGGCCTCGCGCCCCGGGCTGCCCGCTGGTCAGTTCGCGTCGTAGGCGCGCCGGATCCAGGCCAGGACCTCGTCGTCGACCTCCTCGGGAGAAGCGATGGCGAAGACGTGGCTGGCCATGCCGCCGGGCGTGGGCTGCAGGCGCGTCACGCCGACTGCCTCGTCGGCGAGTGGCCCGCGCAGGTTGACCCCGAGATCGACGCGCTTGGCGGACTTCGGCGTGAAGCAGCAGAACTGCTTCGCACGCCGGAAGCTCACCATCGTCTTCTTGGGAGTGATCGCCACGTCGTCGAACAGCTCCGTGATGATCTCGACGACCCGATCGTAGATCGGCCGCAGCCCCGCCTTCGAGCCCTCGAACAGCCCGGCGATCAGCTCGTCGTCACCCGCCTGGCCGTAGCCGGTCGCAACGAGCGCGAGCATGTTCGCGTAGCCGTGCGTGAGCTCGTGATCGCGCTTGAGCGCGGCGAGGATCTCGCCGTGCCGCTCGAGGCCGAGGCCCCGGACCGTCGCGAGCCACTCGTCCACCGAGCGACCCGTGGACGCCTCCAGGGTCTCCGCCATCGGGCCCATGATCGTTCGCGGATCCGCCATCGCATCCCCCTTCGACCCCCACAGCGACGGGGGTCGCGTGCGCCGACCGGCGACCAGTGCCACGAGTCATGTCCGGCCCGGCCGCCGCAGCGTAACCGAGTTGCGCGGCCCTGGCCGTCAGCGGTCGAGCAGCTCCGGGTTGTTGGCGAGGCGGACGGCGACGTCGGCGAGCGTCGCCGTCAGCAGGCGAGCCAGCGGCAGGTTGGCGTTCGCGACGTTGTCGCACGGCTGGTGGTAGCAGGGATCAGCCGGGCTGCCGGCAGTCGCGCCGGTCGTCGCCGCCTGTGCGGGCGATCGATCGGAAGCCGAAGGGCAGCAAAGGCCGCGCCCGGGCCACGCTCGCGTGTCCCTGGCCGACCCGGCGCTCAGATCCGGCGGAACATCATCCCGAGCAGCAGCAGCACGCCGGCTGCGACGAACGCCACCACGCCGACGGTGTCGGTGAGCAGCGGCCCATACGTGCAGAGCATGCCGACGAGCACGAGGACCAGGGCGATGGTGATCGTCAGGGAGGTCGGGGCGAAGTTCGTGCGGCTCATCCGTCAGATCCCGGGGAGCAGCGAGCCGGCGATCAGCAGCGCGTTGCCGGCGAAGAGGCAGAGGTAGCCGAACGACGTGTCGAGGGTCAGCCCGAACGGCTCGACGACGGCGGTGAGCGGGTCGAGCAGGCTGACGGCCGCCGGGATCGGCAGGGCCAGGACCGTGCCGACGACGAGGAGCGCCACGGCGATCCCGACGGTGACCAGGCGCGGCGGGTTCGGGTGGAGTCGAGGCATCGCCGGAGCATAGCGCACGCCATCGATGGCTCGGAGGCCGCGCGCGGGCCACGGCTCGACGGCTCGGCGGCGCCGCCCCGCGTCAGTGGCGGAGCAGCTCCGGGTTGTTGGCGACGCGGACTGTGAAGTCGGCAAGCCCGGCCGCCAGGATCCGGGCAAGGCGGAGGTTCGCGTTCGCGCCGTCGTCGCACGCCTGGTGGTAACACGGGTCGGCCGGGCGTCCGGCGACCGCCCCTGCCGCCGCGGCCTGTTCGATGGTGACGGGCTCGCTCGCCCCCGAGTAGACGCCGGCCGTGGCGACGCCGGCCTGGGCGAACCCGTAGTGGTCGGACCCGCCGCCGAGGTCGACGCCCAACGGTGCGCCTCCGGCGCGCTCCACCGCGGAGGTCAGGAGCGCGCCGGCGACAGCCGATCCAGCCCGCGCATCCGGTTCGTCGTAGATCCCCGCGAACCCGTTCGGCGAGGCGATCATGTCGACGTTGGCGTACACGAGGATCGCCTGCGCGTCCTCCGTCGTGAGGGCCGCCGCGTACCGGTACGAGCCGTGGAGGCCGAGCTCCTCGCCGCTCCAGAAGGCCAGTCGGACCGTCGCCTGCGGACGCGTCCCGCCGAGCGCCCGGGCGATCTCGAGCAGCGCCGCGACGCCGGAGCCGTCGTCGTTGATGCCCGGCCCGTCGAGCACGGAGTCGAGGTGCGCCCCCAGCATGATCACCGGGCCTGTCTGGCTTCCCGGGAGCTCCGCGATGATCGAGCGGGTCGGGGCCGACAGCGTCCGGGCACGGGTGACGAGGTGCGCCGTTTCGCCGGCCGCCGCCGCGCTCACCAGGGCATCCATCGCCGCCCGCGACACGCCGGCCGCCGGGATCTCCAGGAACCGTGGCTCGATCAAGGTGGGGCGGTAGACGAGGCCGGCCGGCGCGGCCGGGTAGACCGCGACGAAGGCCGCCGCGCCGGCCTGCTGGGCAGCGATCACCTGGTCGCGCCGGAGGCAGTCGCCGGAGCGCACGACGACGATGGCCTTCTCGGGAAGGTCGCCGTAGTGCGTGACGGCGCAGCCCTTGCCGGTCCGGTCGGCGGCAGCCGGGTCCACGTCGATCGCGACCACCGGGCCCTCGACGTCGCCGGGCGGGGCGAAGATCAGCGGGAGCACCTCCGCGGCGTCGAAGGTGCGGCCGGCGACCCCCAGGGACGACCCGCCCTCGTCGACGAAGGTGGCGGCGTCGTAGGCGTCGAGGGTCACGGTCCAGCCGGCCGCCCGCAGCTCCTCCTCGACCATCGTTGCGGCGCGGTCGTAGCCGGCGCTGCCGACGGCGCGGTACTGGTCGGATCCCTCGGTGGCCGCGGCGAGTGCCTCGAGGCGATCCCGGAGGCCGTCCTCGGTGATCGCGGCCGCGACGGCTCGGGCGTCGGGCGGGCGCGATGTTGCGGGTGCCGGCTGGCCGCACGCCACGGGCACCGCGAGGAGGGTGGCCAGGATCGCGACGAGGACCGCTGTTCGTGCCCGGAACCGCATCTTGTCTCGCACCTCGCTGCTCCGCACAACACGGTACGCCGGTTGCCCGGCCCCGGTTCAGCCGCCGCGGCGCCGATCGGCGGCAGCCGGCGTGGGCGGTCACGATCTCGCTCATCGCTCACGTCCGCGCTGCTGCTGGGAGCAGCGGGCAGCCACGAGACGCACTCTCGAGACGGCGAAGAATTGACGCGGCCCCGAACCCTGCTACACTCCGCCCCACTCGTCGCACCGCGGCGAGGCGCGCAGGAGCCGCCAGCATGCGCTTCACGAACGGGCAGGATCGCCGCCCCGTCGCCGTCGTCGTGACGACCGACGGTCGCCGCGTGACCGTGCCGCTCGATGAGCTCGAGGGCGACGCGGCCCCTGTAACCCTGCGGTCCATTCTCCTCTCCCTTCTCGGCCTTCTGGGCCTTATTGGCGGCTCCCGGCAGGAGCCTGGGGATCGGCGGACGGAGCGCTAGGCGCGACGAACGAACGGAACACCAGGGCCCTCGCCGGGAGACCGGCGGGGGCTTTTGCATGAGTGGCGTGCGCACCGACGGCCGGACGGCAACAACCGGACGGCGGAGGGCCACGATCAGGGAGGTCTCCGAGGCGATGGCGATGACGAAGGGCGACGGGGGAGCGAGTCCCCCGGACGCGGCGGCGGGCACGGCCGCGACGAAGGGCCGCGCGGCCCTTCCGAAGCCGGGCGCATCGGGCGCGGCCCGCCGGAGCCACGTGCCCGGCGCCGGGACGGCCGCCGCCGAGGCCGTCGAGAAGGCCCGCCGCGAGATGCTCCACGAGGGCGCGCGCACCCGTCAGGAGGCCGCCGAGCGTCGCGAGAAGCGCGCCCGCATCGGCGCCGACGTGCTGGTCGAGGCGATCGTCCGGCAGGGCGTCGACGTCCTGTTCGGCTACCCGGGCGGCGTCATCCTGCCGCTCTACGACGTCCTGGGCGACCATCCCGACCTGCGCCACGTCCTCGTGCGCCACGAGCAGGGAGCCGCGCATGCAGCGGACGGCTACGCGCGGGCGACCGGCAAGGTGGGCGTCTGCCTGGGCACGTCCGGCCCGGCGGCCACGAACCTCGTCACCGGAATCGCCACGGCCCAGCTCGACTCCGTGCCGATGGTCGCGATCACCGGCAACGTCCCCGCCGCCCTCCTCGGCAAGGACGCCTTCCAGGAGATCGACATCACCGGCATCACCCTGCCGATGACGAAGCACAACTACCTCGTCCGGGACGCGGACGAGCTCCCCCGCGTCCTCGCCGAGGCGTTCTACATCGCCCGCACCGGGCGGCCGGGCCCGGTCCACGTCGACATCACCAAGGATGCCCTCCAGCAGGAGACCGACGCCCCGCACCCGACCGACGAGGAGATCGCGGCCGGGCTTCCCGGCTTCCGCCCGACCCTGGGTGGCCACCCGCGCCAGCTCAAGCTGATCGCGGAGGAGATCGCCAGGGCGAAGCGGCCGATGATCCTGGCCGGCCACGGGATCCTGATCGCCGACGCGACCGAGGAGCTCCGCCTCCTCGCCGAGAAGGCCCGGATCCCGGTCGCCTGGACGCTCCTCGGGATCGGCGCCATGGACGAGACCCATCCCCTGGCCTACGGGTACATGGGGATGCACGGCTGGAAGCACGTCAACCGGGCGATCCAGGCGGCCGACCTGCTCATCGCGGTCGGCATGCGCTTCGACGACCGGGTGACCGGCAACGTGCGCACGTACGCCCCCTACGCCCGGATCGTCCACGTGGACATCGACCCGGCCGAGATCGGCAAGAACGTGGCGGTCGAGGTCCCGGTGGTCGGCGACGCGAAGCGTGTCCTGGGCGGCCTGCTGCCGCTCGTCCACGCCGTGGCCGAGGCGGACCGGGCGGCCTACCTCGCCCAGCTCGCCGAGTGGCGGCGGGACTCCGAGGGGGCCAGCTGGCACGGCTCCGGCGCCTGGCGCGACGGGCTCCTGTCGGCCGACTTCGTGGTCTCCCAGATCGGGGAGGTCACCGGGCACGACGCCACGCTGGTCGCCGACGTCGGCCAGAACCAGATGTGGATGGCCCGCTACGCCGGCTACCGGCGGCCGAACAGCCACCTCTCGTCGGGCGGCCTGGGCACGATGGGCTTCGCGCTTCCGGCGGCGATGGGCGCCGCCCTCGGCCGGCCCGACAAGTCCACCTGGGCCGTCTGCGGCGACGGCGGCTTCCAGATGACGATCCAGGAGCTCGCCACCCTCGTCCAGGACCGGATCCCGGTCCGGATCGCCCTCCTCGACAACCACAAGCTCGGGATGATCCGGCAGTGGCAGGAGATCGTCTACTCGGGCAACTACCACTCGTCGGACATGTTCGGCCCCGACTACCTGAAGCTGGCCGAGGCCTACGGCTTCCCTGCCTGGAAGGTCCGGACGCCCGAGGAGGTGCGGCCGGCGATCGAGGCGGCGAACGCCGTCGACGGCCCGTCGCTGGTCTGGTTCGAGATCGCGGAGGAGCAGAACGTCTTCCCGATGATGCCGGCCGGCAAGGGCCTCTCCGACCTCATCGAGACGTGGGGAGGGGCCGACGAATGAGCCCGGACGGATCCGCCAGGACGCCGGCCCACTCCGCGCCGCCGCCCCGCTCCCTGCCGGGCACCGGGGAGCAGCGCCGCCACGTCCTCGTGGCGATCGTCAACAACCGTCCCGGCGTGCTGAACCGCGTGGCGAGCCTCATGCGCGCCCGCAACTTCAACATCGAGTCGCTCGCGGTCAGCCACCTGGACGATCCCGAGATCAGCCGGATGACGATCACCCTGCGCGCCGACGACGTGCTGGTGGAGCAGGCCACGAAGCAGCTCTACAAGGTCATCGACGTGCTCAAGGTCCAGGACGTCACCGACGAGCCGACCGTCCAGCACGAGCTGGTTCTCGTGAAGGTCCGGGCGACGGATCGCACGCGCGGCGAGCTGATCTCCATCGTGGAGATGTACAAGGCCCGGATCGTCGACATGGCGCCGGAGTCGGTGATCGTGGAGACGACCGGGACGGAGTCCGAGGTGGACGCGCTGATCGCGCTCCTCCGCGGCTACGGGATCAAGGAAATGGTGCGGACCGGGACCGTCGTCATGTCGCGGGGCGCGCAGTCCATCGAGGAGGCCACGAAGCGATGACGGCGAGGATGTACTACGACAACGACGCGGACCCGGCGGCGCTCGCCGGGCAGACCATCGCGATCATCGGGTTCGGCAGCCAGGGTCATGCCCATGCGCTGAACCTGCACGAATCGGGCGTCCGCGTGGTCGTCGGGCTGCCGCCGGCATCGAAGAGCCGCTCGATCGCCGAGGAGGCCGGCCTGCCGGTCTTCGCCACCGGCGAGGCGGTCGCCCGCGCCGACGTCGTGATGATCGCCATCCCCGACACGGCCCAGAAGGCCGCCTGGGACGCCGACATCGCCCCGAACCTCCGGCCCGGGACGCTCGTCCTCTTCGCCCACGGGTTCAACATCCGATACGGACGGATCGCCCCGCCCGACGGCGTCGACGTCGGGATGGTCGCGCCCAAGGGCCCGGGGCACCTGGTCCGGTCCGTCTACGAGAGCGGTGGCGGCGTGCCGGCCCTCTTCGCGGTCCACCAGGACGCCACCGGGACGGCCCGGGCGCGCGTCCTCGCCTACGCCCGCGGGCTCGGCAACACGCGTGCCGGAGTCCTCGAGACGACGTTCGCCGAGGAGACCGAGACCGACCTGTTCGGGGAGCAGAGCGTTCTCTGCGGCGGCACGGCGGCCCTCGTCAAGATGGCCTTCGAGACGCTCGTCGAGGCCGGCTACCAGCCCGAGCTCGCCTACTTCGAGACGATGCACGAGCTGAAGCTGATCGTGGACCTGATGTACCGCGGCGGCCTCAACTTCATGCGCTTCAGCGTCAGCGACACCGCCGAGTACGGCGACTACGTGTCGGGGCCGCGGATCATCGACGAGCACGTCCGGACCACGATGCGCGCCGTCCTCGCCGAGATCCAGGACGGCACCTTCGCCGCCCGCTGGATCGCCGAGAACGAGGCAGGGCGTCACGAGTTCGAGCGCCTGCGGGCCCAGGACCGCGACCACCAGATCGAGCAGGTCGGCGCGGAGCTGCGCGCCGGGATGCCGTTCCTCAACCCCGTCACCGTTCGCGCCGGCCAGGCCCAGGCCGCCGCCTCGAGCAGCACAGGAAAGGCCCACTGACATGTCGCCGGTACCCGTACCCGCCGGCCCGTTCGTCCCCGCGGGATCCGTCCGAATCTTCGACACCACCCTCCGCGACGGGGAGCAGGCGCCCGGCGCCGGGCTGACCGCCGCCGAGAAGCTGGAGGTCGCCCGCCAGCTCGTCCGCCTCAAGGTGGACGTCATCGAGGCCGGCTTCCCGGCCGCCTCGCCGGGGGACTGGGAGGCCGTCCACCGGATCGCGAAGGAAGCCAAGGGCGTGTCGGTCGCGGCGCTGGCCCGCTGCCGCGACGGCGACCCGCAGCGTGCGATCGAGGCGATCAAGGTCGCCGAGCGGCCGCACCTCCACGTCTTCATCGCCACGTCGGACATCCACCTCAAGCACAAGCTCAAGCTGTCCCGCGAGGAGGCCCTCGCCGAGGCGGTCCGCTGGGTGCGCTACGGGCGCGAGGCGCTCGGCCGCGACGCCGAGATCGAGTTCTCCGCCGAGGACGCCTCGCGCACCGACCCGGAGTTCCTGCTCCAGGTATACGAGGCCGTCGTGGGCGCCGGCGCGTCCACGGTCAACATCCCCGACACCGTCGGCTACGCGATCCCCGCCGAGTTCGGCTCCCTGGTGGAGCGCGTGTACGACCTAGTGGGGCGCGACGCAACCGTCTCGGTCCACTGCCACAACGACCTGGGCCTTGCCACCGCCAACACGCTCGCGGCCGTGCAGGCCGGCGCGCGCCAGGTGGAGGTGACGATCAACGGCCTCGGCGAGCGCGCCGGCAACGCGTCGCTCGAGGAGGTCGTGATGGCCCTTCGGACGCGCCCGACGCAGTTCCCGCAGCTCGTCAGCCACGTGCAGACCGAGCAGATCTCGGCCGCCAGCCGGCTCGTGAGCCACCTCACCGGCTTCGCCATCCAGCCCAACAAGGCCGTCGTCGGCGCGAACGCCTTCGCCCACGAGAGCGGGATCCACCAGGACGGCGTCATCAAGAACCCGCTGACCTACGAGATCATGACCCCGCAGTCGGTGGGCCTCTCGGGCAGCCAGCTCACGATCGGCAAGCTCTCGGGCCGCAAGGGGCTCCAGAAGAAGCTCCGCGACCTGGGCCACGACGTCTCGGGCGACGCCCTCGACGTCGTCTATCGCGAGGCGATCGCGCTGGCCGACCTCAAGAAGGAGGTCACCGATGCCGACCTCCTCGCGCTCGTCCAGCAGCGCTCCGACGACGTCCCGGCGTCGATCGTCCTCGAGGGCTGGAGCGTCACGTCGTCGCACGGCGGCCGCTCCACGGGGAGCGTCCGGGTGACCCTCGACGGCGAGGCACGGGCCGGCGAAGAGACCGGCAACGGGCCGGTCAACGCCCTCTACCGGGCCGTCGACGACGCGATCCGGCCCGTCCTCGGCTGGGAGCCGACCCTCGAGGAGTACGAGATCAAGGCGGTCACCGAGGGCGAGGACGCCCAGGGGCGCGTCTTCATCCGCTGCCGGCGCTCGATCGACGAGGGGCCGGAGGCCCACGTCGTCACCGGCCACGGCCTCTCGACGAACATCATCGAGGCCTCGCTGGAGGCGTACATCCTCGCCGCGAACAAGCTCCGGGCCGCGGAGCTGGACGGCACCGTGATCCCGATGCGGCGGCCGGCGGAGCGCCTGCCGTGACCGCGGAGGGCGGCCCTCCCGGCTCGACGTACCGGCTCGTCGCGATCCCGGGCGACGGCGTCGGGCCGGACGTCGTCGCCGCCGCGAAGGCCGTCCTCGCGGCGGTCGGCACGCGATTCGGCTTCGCCATCGG
Organism: uncultured Chloroflexia bacterium; assembly: GCA_963713285.1. GTDB lineage: Bacteria > Chloroflexota > Limnocylindria > Limnocylindrales > CSP1-4 > CTSoil-043. Next base: position 152,491 of record CAVQLA010000013.1, read on the forward strand.
CTGGGCCGATCTGGTCGTCGGCGGCGCCGGCATCGATTCGTACGGCGTCGCGATCCGCGACGAGGACCTCGCCACGTGCGGGGCCGCCGACGCGATCCTCCTGGGCGCCGTCGGCGGGCCGCGATGGGACGACCCGCGGGCGACGGTCCGCCCGGAGCAGGCGCTCTTCGCGATGCGCGGTGGCCTCGGGCTCTTCGCGAACCTGCGCCCGGTGAGCGTCCACCCGGCGCTCGTGCCGGCCTCGCCGCTCCGCCCGGAGCTGCTCGATGGTGTCGACATGCTCATCGTCCGCGAGCTGACGGGCGGCCTCTACTTCGGCTCGCGCTCTGAGGCGGCCGGCGCCCCCGGGGAGCGCGCGGCCAGCGACACCCTTCCGTACTCCGAGCCGGAGGTGGCCCGCGTCGCCCGCCTCGCCTTCGAGCTCGCCCGCGGCCGCAGCCGGCGCCTGACCTCCGTCGACAAGGCCAACGTCCTCGCGACCTCGCGTCTCTGGCGGACGGTCGTCCACGAGATCGCGGCCGAGTACCCCGACGTCGCGCTCGATGACCGGCTCGTCGACGCGTGCGCCATGCAGCTCGTCACGAAGCCGGCCTCGTTCGACGTGCTCGTCACCGAGAACCTCTTCGGCGACATCCTGTCCGACGAGGCGTCGGTGCTGGCGGGGAGCCTTGGGATGCTGCCGTCGGCGTCGATCGGGACGCGGCGGACGGCCCATGGCCTGCACGGGCTCTACGAGCCGATCCACGGCTCCGCGCCCGACATCGCGGGGCAGGATCTCGCGAACCCGATCGGGACGGTCCTCTCCGCCGCGATGCTCCTCCGCTGGTCGCTGGGGCGCGCCGACGCCGCGGACGCCGTGGAGGCCGCCGTGGCCGGGGCGCTCGACGACGGCTTCCGGACGGCCGACCTCTGGCCGCGCGACCCGGCCGCCGCCGGACGCTGCACGCGGGTCGGGACCGTCGGGATGACCGACGCGATCGTCGCCCGGCTCGGGATTCCCTGACGGCGCGCTGCCGCACGCCCCGCCCCGACCCGCCGAAACCCCCGAGGACCCGACCCATGACCGCACCCGAGACGAGCCCCGAGCCCACCCCCGTCGTCCTGTACGACACGACGCTCCGCGACGGCACCCAGGGCGAGAACATCATCCTGTCCCTCGCCGACAAGATCCGCGTCGCGCGGATGCTCGACGAGTACGGCATGCCGTACATCGAGGGCGGCTGGCCCGGCTCCAACCCCAAGGACATCGAGTTCTTCGCGGCGGCCAAGGGGATGCGCTGGGAGCGGGCGAAGCTGGCCGCCTTCGGCTCGACGCGCCACCGGGCAAACCGTCCGGAGGCCGACCCGAACCTGCGCGAGCTCGTCGCCGCCGAGACGCCGGTCGTCACGATCTTCGGCAAGAGCTGGCTGCTCCACGTGATCGAGGTCCTGGGTGCCACGCCGGCCGAGAACCTCGACATGATCGCCGAGTCGATCGCGTTCCTCGTGGAGCGCGGCCGGGAGGCCGTCTACGACGCCGAGCACTACTTCGACGGCTACAAGGCCGACCGCGCCTACGCCCTTGCCACGCTGCGGGCGGCCCGCGAGGCCGGCTCCCGGTCCCTCGTCCTGTGCGACACCAACGGCGGCACGCTGACGGACGAGCTGCTCGCGATCGTCGCGGACACTCGGGGGGCGCTCGAGGGCGACCCGGGCGCGCCGGCCGTCACCTGGGGGATCCACACGCACAACGACGCCGAGCTCGCGGTGGCGAACTCGATCGCCGCCGTGCAGGCCGGGATCCGCCACGTCCAGGCCACGATCAACGGCTACGGCGAGCGCTGTGGCAACGCGAACATGGTGAGCGTCCTCGCCAACCTCGCGCTCAAGACGGACCTGCCGCTCGTGCCGGTCGGCGGGGGCGAGATCGCCGACCTGACGAGCCTGTCGCGGTCGGTGGCCGAGATCGCCAACGTCGCCCCCGACGACTACCAGCCGTTCGTCGGCCGGAGCGCCTTCGCCCACAAGGGCGGCGTGCACGGGGCCGCCGTTGCCAAGGTCGAGCGGAGCTACCAGCACGTGGACCCGGGGCTGATCGGGAACCGTGGCCGGCTGGTCGTCTCGGAGCTCGGCGGCCGGGCGAACACGGCGATCCGCGCCGGGCAGCTGGGCCACCAGCTCGAGGGCGTCGACCCGCGCGAGCTGAGCAAGGTCATCAAGCAGATGGAGGCCGACGGGCTCGCCTTCGAGGGCGCCGAGGCGTCGTTCGAGCTGCTGATCCGGCGCCGGACCGCGGGCTATGCCGCGCCCTTCCGGATCGTCGACTTCACGGTGCTCGTCGAGCAGCGCGAGGGCCGCGAGCTCCTCGCGGAGGCCACCGTCAAGGTCGAGGTCGAGGGCGAGATCCTCCACACGGCCGCGGACGGCAACGGGCCGGTGAACGCCCTCGACGCCGCCCTGCGCAAGGCGCTCCGTGCGTTCTACCCGCAGCTCGACGGGGTCCACCTGGTGGACTACAAGGTGCGCATCCTCGACGGGAACGCGGCCACGGCGGCGCGCACGCGGGTCGTCATCGACTCGGCCGACGGCGAGCGGACCTGGAGCACGATGGGCTCGGACACGAACATCATCGCGGCGTCGGCCGCGGCGCTCGCCGACTCGCTGGAGTACGTCATCTGGAAGTCGGGGGCGGAGCTGCGCCGGCGCGACGAGCGCCACTTCACGGAGCCGGCCCCCGCCGGGGGAGGGAAGCGATGAGCAGGCCGGTACGTGGCGGGACCGGCGGCCGCGCGGCCGGTCCGGGCGGCGGCCGGTCCGGGCTGCGGCGCTCCTCGGCCGCCCCGGGCGACGCTCCAGCCCCGCTGCGGTGCCGATCGTCCTGAACGCCGCCCCGGGCGACGCTCCAGCCCCGCTGCGGTGCCGATCGTCCTGAACGCCGCCCCGGGCGACGCTCCAGCCCCGCTGCGGTGCCGATCGTCCTGAACGCCGCCCCGGGCGACGCTCCAGCCCCGCTGCGGTGCCGATCGTCCTGAACGCCGCCCCGGGCGACGCTCCAGCGCCCAATGGCGGGTCTTCACCTGCCGGCCGGCCCGTGCGCCGCACGGCTCGTGCTCGGGTCTCCCTCCGGGCCGTGCCACCGCCTTGCCAGATGCCGCGACGAGCGCCGGTAACGTCACCCGGGGCGACATCCCGCACGAGCCAGGTGGCGACTCTCACCGACGAGCACCGCCGCACGCCCCGGTCGCACCGCCGCACGCCGCCGCCGCGCGCCCCGGTCACGCCACCCCTGGGAGACGCCTCCCACGGGCGGGGCGCCGGGAGCGGCAGCCGCCGTATCCTGATGGCATGAGCAACGTGCCCGACCTCCGCCTCCTGCGCTGGACGATGACCACCGGCTCGTCCGGGACGGCACGCGCCGCCGTCGTCCTCGCTGCCGGCGACCACCAGTGGGAGGCGACCGCGGAGGCGTCGGGCGCGGTGGGGGCGCTGTTCGCGGCCGTCGACTCGGCGCTCGACGCGGTCCTGGGAGGGCAGGTTCGCCTGGTCGCCTTCAACGTCCACGCGATCGGCGAGACGGCCGGGGCCGACGCGCTCGTGGAGCTCGTGATCGAGCCGCCTGCAGGCGCCACCGGGGAGCGGGCCGGCGGGCGCCACGCGGGCAACGCCCGCAACGTGAACCTCGTCGCGGCCTGCGCCGAGGCCTACCTGGCCGCCATCCGCTCGCTCCTGGCGGACGATGCGTGGGACGGGGTGACCGAGGCCGCCGGCAACGCCCGCCTCGCCGAGCTGCGGGCGCGCGCGGAACGGGCCGGGGGCCGCGCCGAGCTGGACGAGTCGCAGGCGGAGGATCTCGGCGGGAGCCTCTTCGAGCGGTGATCGGAGGCGTATCCTCGCGGACATGACGAACTCAGAGGAGCGCGGGCTCACCGCGGCCGACGTCGCCTTCCTCGAGCGCTGCCGCGCGGACCTCGCCCCCTTCTTCGAGCCGCGTGACGCCGTCCAGGAGGTGGCGCAGAGCGTCGCCGACGACGGACTGGTGGAGCTCGAGGCCCGCGTCGTGGTCAGCGGCCGGCCCGCGTCCTTCGTTGCGCGCGGCGAGACGGCCGTCGAGGCGTACGGCCGCCTGCGCGCGATGGCCCCCGAGCAGCGCGTGGCGCTCGCGTTTCGTGCGCTCGTCGACGAAGCCGCCGGACGGTGATGGCCGCGGACGCGTGGCGATGGCCAGGGAACGCACGGTGATGGCCCCGACTGCCGTCGTGGCCTATTCCGGCGAGCCGGGCGCGTTCGCCGAGGACGCCGTCCACGCGTACTTCGGAGACACGGCGCCGATTCTCCCGATCGCTGGCTTCCGCGGCGTCTTCGAGGCCGTGGCGGCCGGAGAGGCCGTGGCCGGCGTCGTCCCGATCGAGAACCTCGTCAACGGCACGGTCCGCGAGAACTACGACCTGCTGCTGGAGTTCCCGCTCGAGATCCGGGGCGAGGTGGTGGTGCCGGTCCGCCTCTGCCTGGCTGCGCTGCCGGAGGAGACGCTCGACGGGATCGAGCGGGTCTACTCGCACGTCCAGGCGCTCGGCCAGGCGGACGCGTTCCTGCGCGCCCGGCCCTGGACGCTCCTGACCACCTACAACACCGCGGGGGCCGGCAAGGCGATCGCCGAGCGGGCCGAGCGCGGGGCGGCCGCCGTGCTCTCGCCTCGGGCCGCGGGGCTCTTCGGCCTGGAGATCCTGGCGGACGGCATCCAGGGCGACCCGGACAATCGCACCCGGTTCCTCGTCGTGGCCCGCCCGGGTGCCGACCTCCCGCCGGCGCCCTCCGCGGTGGTGCATTCGTCGGGTGTCGCCCGGACGACGCTGGTGATGGGGATCCGCAACGAGCCCGGCGCGCTCATCAGGGCCCTCACGGTGTTCGCCGACCATGACCTGAACCTGTCGAAGCTCGAGAGCCGGCCTGCCCACGACCGACCCTGGGAGTACGTCTTCTGGGTCGACCTCGATGCCGATGCGTCGGCCCTCGGCACGCGCGAGGCGCTCGAGGACCTGGCCGGCGTGACGACGTCGCTCCGCGTCCTGGGCAGCTACGCGCGAGGCGCCGGCGGATAGGGCCGCGCACGGCGACCTCGTGCGGTCGGGGTGATGGCGGTCGGATCGGTTGTCTGCGATCCTATGCGCCGGCCTCGGCCCCCTGAACCTGAGCCAACCTGGAGTCATCCATGCCGCACGACCGCCGACCTGGGCTGAGCCCGGGCAATCGTCGAACGAACCGATCGCGATGGCCCTCGGGCCCCGGACGCGTCCTCCTCGCGGCCGTGGCTGCCCTTGCCGTCGCCGGGTGCGGCGACATCGCGCTGCCCAGCATCGAGCGCCCGAGCATCGAGCGCCCGAGCATCGAAGTGCCGAGCATCGAGGTGCCGAGCATCGTGCCGCCCAGCATCGAGGTGCCGAGCATCGAGGTGCCGTCGCTCCCGACCCGACCCTCGCCCGAGGCGACGCCCGAGGCGACGCCCGAGCCGACCGCGGAGCCGACCGCGGAGACGACGCCGGTCCCGACGCCCGTGCCGACGCCCGTCCCGACCCCGGTCCCGACCCCGGTGCCGACGCCCGTTCCCACGGCGACCCTGAGGCCGCAGGCTTCTGCGACGCCCGCGGCGACTCCGACGGCAACTCCGACGCCCGCCCCAACGGCCACGCCGACGCCGGCGCCGACGGCGAGTCCGACACCGACTGCCACGCCCACGCCCACGCCCACGCCCGACGCCCGACGCCGACCCACGCCCACGCCCACGCCGAGCCCGTCGCCCGAGCCGAGCGCATCGGCGGCGGTGACGCCGGCCCCGTCGCTTCCGCCGGACGAGGGTGACGGCGGCGGGTCGATCGGCTGGCCCGTGCTGCTCCTGCTGCTGGTCGCGGGAGTCGCGCTCCTCGTGCCGCTTGCCATCGCCCTGTCCCGGCGCGGCCGCGGGACTCCCCCGGGTGGCCCGACGCCGGGAACGCCGACGGAGCCGCCGCCTGCCCCGCCGGTGCCGCCGTCCGCCCCGCCGGCCGCGACGCCCACGGAGGCCGTGACCCTTCCCGGCACGGCGGCTGCCGCCGCCCTGCCGCTTGACGCGGCCGACGCCGTGCCCGCGGCCGACGCCGCGGCCGACGCCGCGCCGGCGGCCGACGCCGTGCCCGACGCCGTGCCCGCGGCCGACGCCGTGCCCGCGGCCGACGCCGTGCCCGCGGCCGACGCCGTGCCCGACGCCGTGCCCGCGGCCGACGCCGCGGCCGACGCCGTGCCCGACGCCGTGCCCGCCCCACCGAGCCCCGAGCCCCCGGCGAGCCCGGGCGCCTGACCTCCCTCGCGCCGGCGCGGCCCTCGCGAGTGCGCCGGCGACGAGCCCGGAGATCGATCCGGGCGCCGATTCGGGTCAGGCCGATCGCCCCCGTCGCGGTGGGCGATGATAGGGGTCACCAGAGGAGGTGACCCGGATGGCCCAGACGTTCCGCGAGGCGATGGAGGCCGCGTACGCGCTCGACGAGCCGGCGCTCTACCTCGGCGCGCCGCTCGAGGGAGCTGAGGCCCTCACCGGCGTGAGGGTCCAGGTCGCCCTCTCCATGCTGAACCGGCACGGCCTCGTGGCGGGCGCCACCGGCACCGGCAAGACCAAGACGCTCCAGGGGATCGCCGGCCAGCTGTCGCGGGCGGGTGTCCCCACGTTCATCGCCGACGTCAAGGGCGATCTCACCGGGATGGCCCTGCCCGGCGATGGGACGAACCCCAAGGTCCTCCAGCGAGCCTCCCAGCTCGGCATCGAGTTCGAGCCGTTCGGCCACCCCGTCGAGCTCCTCTCGCTGTCGGGCGAGCTTGGTGCCCAGGTCCGGGCCACCGTCTCGTCGTTCGGTCCGCTCCTCCTCTCGCGGATCCTCGACCTCAACGAGACCCAGACCAGCGTCCTCTCTCTGGTCTTCAAGTACTGCGACGACCACGACCTCCCGCTCCTGGACCTCCCCGACCTGCGCACCACCCTCAAGTTCCTGGGCTCCGACGAGGGCAAGGCCGTCCTCGAGGACTACGGCGGGATCTCGACGGCCTCGATCGGCGTCATCCAGCGGTCGCTCATCTCGCTCGAGCAGCAGGGAGCCGATGTCTTCTTCGGCGAGCCGGCGTTCGAGGTCGAGGACCTCATGCGGACCGGCCCGGACGGCCAGGGGATCGTCCACCTGCTGGAGATCTCGGACGTCATGGACCGCCCGAAGCTGTTCTCCACGTTCATGCTCTGGATGCTGGCCCAGCTCTACCAGGCACTGCCCGAGGCCGGCGACCTCCCGAAGCCGAAGCTGGTCTTCTTCTTCGACGAGGCCCACCTGCTCTTCGAGGACGCGTCGGAGGCGCTCCTCGACCAGGTCGAGCAGACCGTCCGCCTCATCCGCTCCAAGGGGGTCGGTGTCTTCTTCGTGACCCAGGCGCCCACCGACGTGCCGTCGTCCGTGCTCGCGCAGCTCGGCAACCGCGTCCAGCATGCGCTGCGCGTCTTCACACCCGAGGATGCCGACCTCCTGAAGAAGACCGTGCGGACCTTCCCGATGACCGACTTCTTCGAGGTCGGCACGACGCTCACCTCCCTCGGCACCGGCGAGGCGCTGGTGACGGTCCTTTCGCCGCGTGGCGTGCCGACGGCGCTCGCCCCGACCCGGATCGCCCCGCCCGACTCGCTGATGGCAGCGCTCCCGCCCGACCAGCTGCAGGCGCGGATCAGCGCGGGCGCCCTCTACGCGGAGTACGCCGAGGGGATCGACCGGCAGAGCGCCCACGAGATCCTCTCGGCCCGGATCGCGGCGGCCAAGGCGGCCGTTGCCGGGGCGACGACCGCTCCCGGCGATGCCGGCCTCACGCCGGCCCAGGAGCGACGCGCGATCGAGGCCCGGGCTCGCGAGCTGGAGAGGATCCGGCGCGAGGCCGAGCGCGAGGCGAAGGCCACCGAGCGCGAGCGGGCGAAGCAGGACGCGGCGGCCCGCCGCGAGGCCGACCGCGAGGCGAAACGCCAGCAGGAGATGATCGAGGACATCGGCGGCGGCCTCATCCGCGGCGTCTTCGGGACGCTCTTCGGCAGCTCGGGCCGTCGGCGCCGCTGACGCCGGCGGCCGGCGGCGGAGGTCGCTACGGCGGCGGCGCCGGCGCCGGCGCGCTCGTCGGGCCCGCGGCCGCCAGCTCGGCCGCCAGCCGCCGCTCGAGGGCGACCAGGGTCTCCAGCCCTCCGACGCTCGTGCCCGGCTCCTTCGCGCGCTCGCGGATGTACGCCAGCAGGTCGGCCAGGACCGCAGCCCGATCCCCGGCGTCGGGCAGGCGGAGGACGAACGCCAGGATCGCGTCCTCCACGCGTGGGCGGATCCGGTCGGCCCCGATGGCGGAGAGCACGCCGGCACGCTCGAGAATGTCCCCGGCGTCCGGTCGGAGATTGCTGAGCCACAGCTCGGTCGCGTCCGCGGCGAGCCGCTGGTGCAGGTCTTCCAGCGCCTCGACCACGGGGGCATCGACCTCCGGTGTGAGCGACAGGTCGAGCAGGACGACCGTGGGGCGGGGTTCCGTGGCCGCAGCCGCCGCGAGGATCCCCTCCCGCACCGAGGCCACGTTCGCGAAGAAGAGCATCTCGTCGGGGCGCACGATCATCAGCCCCGGGATGGCCGCCTCCGGCACGCTCCGCAGGTCCACCGGCTCCAGGCCGCCGCTCGCTCGGCCCAGGAACGTCAGGCGCCCTTCACTCGCGCGCCACACCAGGATGCCGAGCGAAGCGACGACGGCGATCCCGAGCGCCTGCAGGGTGGGCATGACCAGGACCCCGACCAGCGCGATCATGGCGAGCCAGAAGTCGATCCGCCGCAGCGCCCACAGCCGGCGCAGCTTGCCGACTTTCATCATGCCCGTCACCGCGACGATCACGATGGCTCCCAGGGTCGCCTCCGGCAGCGGCTCGAACAGCGGCGTCAGGAAGAGCGCCACCAGGGCGGTCGCCGCGGCCGCCGTCACCAGCGAGGCCGGTGTCCGGGCTCCGGCGCGGTCGTTGGCGGCCGACTTCGAGAGCGACGACCCGATCGGGAAGCCGGAGAAGAGGCCCGCCCCGGTGTTCGCGGCGCCGATGGCGATCAGCTCCCGGTTGGGGTCGATCCGGCCCCCGTGCTCGCGGGCGAACTCGTTGGCCGGCCCGACGGCCTCCGCAAACGCGACCAGGGCGATCCCGACCGCGCCGGCGAACAGCAGCGGCAGGGCGTCGAGCCCCACGCCCGGCAGCGAGGCACGCCCGAGGCCGGCCGGGAGGTCGCCCACCACCTCGACGCCCAGCCCCTCGAGGCCGACCGCGACCGACACCCCGATCGACCCCAGGAGCACGACGAGGGCGGACGGCACGCGCGGCAGCCGTCGCTCCAGCACGACCAGCACGGCGATTCCGGCCAGGCCGACCGCCAGGGTCAGCGGGTCCGTCTCCCGGAGCTGGGGGACGATGTCGCGGACCAGGTCGAGCGCGCTCTCCCCGTGGGCCTCGATGCCGAGGAGCTTGGGGATCTGCTTGATGGAGATCAGCAGCGCGAGCCCGAACACGAAGCCGAGCAGCACGGATTCGGAGAAGAACTGGGCGATCCGCCCGAGCTTCAGGAACCCCGCGGCCATCGAGACGAGGCCGGCCAGGATCGCCAGGGCCGCGGTGAGGGCGGCGTACTCGGCGCTCCCGGCGGCGGCGAGCTCCGAGATGGTCGCCGCCGACATGATCGCGATGGCCGACGAGACCGCCACCACGAGCTGCCGGGAGCTGCCCAGGATCGCGTAGGCCAGCAGCGCGGCCGGGGCCGCGTAGAAGGCGGTCTCCGGGGGCATGCCCGCCAGCTCCGCGTAGGCCATGCCCTCCGGGACGAGGATGGCGCAGACGGTGAGCCCGGCGATGAGGTCCGGCCGGAGCCAGCCTCGCTGGTAGCCGGGCACCCATGCGAGGACGGGCCATGTCCGTCCCGTCGCTGGAGGACCTGCGCTCACGCCCGGAGTATCACACCCTGCGCCGGTCCCCGGCCCGGTGACGGCGCGGGGCGGAGCCGGCTGCCGTCCCGGCACGCGGTAGCATCAGGGTGACGCGGGTCCGCCAGGAGACCAGCAATGCGGCCCTTCACCCGCCCGATGCACCCGACGCCCGCCAGCCGGCGGTTCGTTCACGGCCCCTGAGCCGGCCGTCCGAGGCACACCGAAGGAGCGACCGACATGTCCGACGCCCGCGCCGCCCGCCTGCGCACGCTCATCGAGCCGCTCCGGGTGGAGCCCGGTCGGAAGGTACGCCTGCCGAAGGACTTCGACCCTGGCTATCACGCCGAGTTCCTCAGGAAGGAAGACGCGAAGGAGACGCTGCAGCGGGGCGTGGACCTCCTCGCCGAGTACCAGGCCCGGCTTGCGGCCCAGGACACCTACGGCCTCCTGGTCATCTTCCAGGCGATGGACGCGGCCGGGAAGGACGGCACGATCAAGCACGTCATGAGCGGGGTCAACCCGCAGGGCGTCGAGGTGACGAGCTTCAAGGTCCCCTCGTCCGAGGAGATGGATCACGACTATCTCTGGCGGGCTGCGAAGCGCCTGCCGGCCCGGGGCACGATCGGGGTCTTCAACCGGAGCTACTACGAGGAGGTCCTCGTCGTCCGGGTCCACCCGGCCATCCTGGAGGGGCAGAAGCTGCCGCCCTCGGCCAAGCGCAAGGGCGTCTGGGAGCGCCGCTTCCGGGAGATCAACGACTGGGAGCGCTACCTCGTCGACAACGGGATCAGGATCGTCAAGCTCTTCCTCAACGTCTCGAAGGAGGAGCAGCGACAGCGGTTCCTGGCGCGCATCGACGAGCCCGAGAAGAACTGGAAGTTCGCGGCCGGCGACGCTCGCGAGCGGCGCTACTGGGACGACTACCAGCGGGCGTTCGAGGACGTCCTCTCGAAGACGAGCACCGAGCATGCCCCCTGGTACGTCATCCCGGCCGACCGCAAGTGGTTCATGCGGATCGCCGCGGGAGCCGTGATCCTCGACGCGCTCATGGACATCGACCCGAAGTTCCCGGTCGTGTCCGACGAGGCGAAGGCCGACATGGCTGCGGCGAAGGCGGAGCTCCTGGCCGAGGGCTGAGCCGCGCCGTCGACCGCGGGCGGCCCGCGTCGCCGGGCCCGCCGGCGGTCAGTCGCCCAGCGTCGCGACCATCACCGCCTTGATCGTGTGCATCCGGTTCTCGGCCTGGTCCCAGACGAGCGAGCGCTCCGACTCGAAGACGTCGTTCGTCACTTCCATCCCGTCGAGCCCGAAGCGCTGGTACATCTCCTCCCCGACCTTCGTCGCGCGGTCGTGGAAGGCCGGCAGGCAGTGCAGGAACTTCACCGCCGGGTTCCCCGTCAGCTCGACCAGGTCGGCGTTGACCTGGTAGGGCTTCAGCAGCCGGATCCGCTCCTCCCAGACCGACGGGTCCTCGCCCATCGAGACCCAGACGTCGGTGTAGAGGAAGTCGACGCCGCGAACCCCCTCCGCGGGATCCTCGGTGATGGTGATCCGCGCGCCGGTCGCTGTCGCGATGGCGCGGCAGGTCGCGACGAGATCGTCGGCCGGCCACAGAGACCGTGGGGCGCAGAGCCGGACGTCCATGCCCAGCTTCGCCCCGCCGACGAGCAGCGAGTTCGCCACGTTGTTGCGGGCGTCGCCGAGGTAGCAGTACGAGACCTGGGCCAGCGGCTTGTCGCTGTGCTCGGACATCGTCATCACGTCGGCGAGGAGCTGCGTCGGGTGAAACTCGTCGGTCAGGCCGTTCCAGACCGGGACGCCGGCGTGGGCGGCGAGCTCCTCGACGATCGACTGCCCGAATCCCCGGTACTCGATTCCGTCGTAGACCCGCCCGAGGACGCGGGCCGTGTCCTTCATCGACTCCTTGTGGCCGATCTGCGTCCCGGACGGCCCGAGGTACGTCACGTGGGCGCCCTGGTCGTACGCGGCGACCTCGAAGGCCACCCGGGTCCGGGTGGACGTCTTCTCGAAGATAAGGGCGATGTTCTTGCCTCGCAGCCGCAGCTGCTCGTAGCCGCCGTACTTGGCCGCCTTGAGGTCGGCCGAGAGCTTCAGCAGGAAGCGGAGCTCGTCGGGTGTGAAGTCGAGCTCCTTCAGGAAATGGCGGTGTCGCAGGTTGTAGGCCATGTCGAACCTCCCTGGCCGGTCGAGGTGCGAACGCGTCCTGGGACGGACGGCGGACGGCGAACGAGTGGTCGGCCCAAACGGTACGGCAACCGGGTGTCGCGCGCGGCGCGAGCCGGGGACGGCTGCGGTCGTCCGGCGGGCTGCGCGGCGTGCCGGCGCCGGCCGGGAGGCAGTGCCGCGCGTATGGGCCTCAGTCCCGCGGCACCGACCCGATCCAGACCACCGCGCGTTCGCCGCCGTCGTCGAGGTCCCGCTCGCCGACCGCCACGAACCCTGCCGCCGTGCCGGCGAGCCCGCGGACGACCGTCCGGGGGACGTCGGGGCAGGCTCCGCCGCCGGTGCACGGAGCCCCGCTCACGCTGCCGTCGCTCGCCGCGTCCGGAACGGAGCCCGCAGGCGTCCACGTCAGGCCGTCGGCCGACCACAGGGCGGTGAGCGGGTCGCCCTCGCCGCTGAACAGGATGACCTCACCGGCGCCCGACGCGAGCAGGCCGCCGCGCCAGCCCGCGGGAAGCGCCGCGCGTGCCCAGGACGAACCACTGGTCCACACCCAGCCCGCGGACTGCGAGCCTGCCTCGGTGTCGAGGCGGCCGATCGCCACCACGCGACCATTCAGGACGATGACATCGGCCACGTTCCCGCCAGCCAGCATCTCGTTCGTGGCCCGCCAGCGCAGTCCGTCCGTCGAGCGGAACGTGGCGCTCGTCGTGACCCCGTCGTCCCCGGACGGGCCGAACCCGAGGAGCTTGTCGTCGGTCGCGACGAGCGGTTCGAGCGACCAGATCGGGTCTCCCGGCGCATACGCGGCGCCGGTCTCGTCGCGGAACGGGATCTCCTGCCAGGTGGCGCCGTCGGGGGACGTGAACAGGACCGCGCCGCGCGACCCGGCCCCACCGGAGGCGAACCACGCACCGCGGTACCGGACAACCAATTCGATCGCGGCGCCGTTGAAGGCCCGGATGGCCGGCGCCGCGCGCCAGGTGGTCCCATCCGTGGAGGCCCAGACGCCCGCCCGGCCCTCGGGATCCACGAGGCCGCCCCACGCCACGTAACCCGCCGCGTCCCCGACGACGTTCATCCCCCCGTCGATCATCCCCGCCGACGGCAGCGCCACGCGCTCCCACCTCCTCCCGTCCGCCGAGTGCCACGCTGCGCTCAGGCAGCCCGTCGAGGTGGCGGCGATGAGCGAGTGGCACCCGACGGCGATGAACCCGGCCGGGCCGGCCGCGACGTCTTCCATGGACGCGGCGGCGAATGTGGGCTGGTCGGGCACCCGTTCCCAGGTCGGCTCGCCGGCGGCGGGCATGGGCGTCGGCGAGGGGGTCGGGGCGGAGGTCGGGGCGGAGGTCGAGGGCGGCGCGGACGGCGCGCCCGTGGTGGGGTCTACGGACGGGCCGGACGGGGGCATGGAAACGGCAGGACTCGCGGAACCCCCCGCACCGCACCCCGCGAGCACGACCACGAGGAGGATCGCGAGGGCCGGCGTCGAGCGCGGCATGGGGGTGGCCTCCCGCCAGTTCCGTCGGGGCGTCGTCGGCACGCGTCGGCGGTCCGCCTGCGAGTGAGACGCTGCCGGGAGGGCTGGCGTTACAGGATCGGCACGCGCGGGGGCGCGCGGAAGCCCGGAGGCTCGCGCCGGGCTCGCCGGGCCGCCGGGAGGGCGCCTCGAGCGCCGCGGCTATCATGGTCCCGCCGACGCCCCGGCCCGTCGTCCGGGTTCGCTGACAAGGAGCGTCCCGATGGCCACCGCCACCAACCTCGTCCCCCACCGGATCTTCCTCGCCGGCCGCTGGGTGGACTCGCCCGACCTCCTGACGGTCGAGAACCCCGCCCGCCCGGGCGAGCCCGCCGGCCTCACGTACCAGGCGCCGCCCGAGCAGTTCGCCGACGCCATCCGCCAGGTCAACGCGTCGTACTTCGGCCTCCGGGCCGGCGTCTTCACGAACGACCTGGCGCACGCGTTCGCCGCCTTCGACGAGCTGGAGGTCGGAGGCGTCATCCTCAACGACATCCCGACCTACCGGATCGACCACATGCCGTACGGCGGGGTGAAGGACTCCGGCCTCGGCCGCGAGGGCCTCCGCCACGCAATCGAGGACATGACCGAGATCCGCATCCTCGTCGTCGCCCAGCCCGGGTAGCGAACCTCGCACGAAGGGAGCCGCCGCATGCCCGACCTTCCCGACCTGATCCCGCTCGCCGAAGCCCAGCGCCGGGTGCTCGACGGCATCGAGGCGCTGCCGGCGGGGGTCGTCGACCTCGCCGACGCCGCCGGCCTCGCGCTGGCCGAGCCGGTCCGCTCCGTGCTCACGGTGCCGTCGTGGCCCAACAGCGCCATGGACGGCTTCGCGGTGCAGGCCGGCGACGTGGCCGCCGCGGGCCCCGGCAGCCCGGTCGTCCTCCGCGTCGTCGGCGAGGTGCCGGCAGGCCGGGCCCCCGACGTCGTGGTCGGGCCCGGGACGGCGCTCCGGATCATGACCGGCGCGATGATGCCGCCCGGCGCCGACGCGGTCGTCCCCGTCGAGGACACCGACGCCCCGGCCGGTGCGTCGGAGATCCCGGCGAGCGTCGCGATCCTGGCCGCCGCGCGGCCCGGCGCCAACGTGCGCCGCGCCGGCACGGACGTCGCGGCGGGAGCCCCGCTGCTCGAGCGCGGCCGGGCCCTCGATCCAGCGGCGATCGCGCTCCTCGCCGCGACCGGCCACGCCTCGGTGGCCGTCCACCGCCGGCCGCGCGTGGCGGTGATCTCCACGGGCGACGAGCTGGTGCCGCCCGGCCGGCCGCTCGGCCCCGCCCAGATCCACGACAGCAACTCCCTGACCCTGGCGGCCGAGGCGGCCGAGGCCGGCGCCGAGGTGCGGCGGCTTGGCATCGCCCGGGACACCTTGCCGGACCTGCTGGCGCTGGTCCGCGAGGCGGTGGCCTGGGCCGACGTCGTCGTGCTGAGCGGCGGCGTCAGCGTCGGCGCGCACGATCACGTCAAGGCCGCGTTCGCGGCGGTCGGGACGCTCGCGGTCTGGCGGGTGGCGATCAAGCCGGGCCGCCCGTTCGCCTTCGCGCGGGCGAACGTCGACGGCCGCCCCGTCCACCTCTTCGGGCTGCCGGGGAACCCGGTGAGCGTCTTCGTCACCTTCGAGCTGTTCGTGCGGCCCGTCCTGCGCCGGCTGGCCGGCCATCTGCGGGCCTTCGACCGGCCGGAGCGCAGCGTCCGTCTCGCCGAGCCGATGCGTGGGTCGGAGGGACGCCAGACGGTGGCCCGGGTGGTGCTGGCGCCCGACCCGGAGCGACCCGACGGGCTGGTCGCCCGCTCGTCGGGCGGCCAGGACTCGTACATGCTCTTCTCACTCGCGGTCGCCAACGGGCTGCTCTTCATCCCCTCCGACGTCGACCTCCCGGCCGGCGCGGAGGCCGTCGCCTGGGAGCTGCGGGGCCGCGACGCCTGAGATCCGCGCCGAGGGGTGGCGTCCGGCCTCAGCCGCCGCTCGTGGCCGGGAAGAGGTCCAGCCGATCGCCGTCGCCGACGGTGCGCGAGGGGTCACCGAGCCGGATGACCTCGCCGTTGAGCCCCACGACCGCGACGTCGGCCTCCGGCACCCCGATGAGGCGGAAGACGTCGGCCAGCGGCACCTCGCCCTCGATGCGAACCTCGAAGCGACTTCGGCGCTCCGGGCCGTAGAAGCCGAGCTCGCCCCAGAGGTGGACCTTCACTCGGCCCCGACCGGCCGTGCAGCGGCGTCGCCCGCGGACGCGGCACCGGCCGCCCGGCCGGACGCCCACTCGAGGCCCAGGCTGCGCAGCCGCTCCTCCGTCGGCACGCCGGTCGCGGGGTCCCAGCCCTTGAGCTCGAACAGGCGGGTGATCGCCGCCTCGAAGGCCGCCCGGTCGATCGACGTCCCCGTCAGCGGCCCGCCCTCGAGCGGGTCGTGGAGGCGGTCGGGCAGCCGGTCGTCGGACCGGGTGAAGCCCTCGCGGACGTTGAACAGCCGGGCAAGGTTCACCGCCCGCTCGCCCATCTCCAGGAGCTCGTCCACCGTGACGTCCCAGCCGGTGGCGGCACGCACGGCGCCGACCACGTCGTCGACCTGGATGAAGGAGCGGGGCGCCGGGCCGAAGAAGCAGAGGCCCAGCACCTTCTCCGCGCTGTTCCAGCGCTCCCCGGTGTACCAGTTGGCGACCTTCGTCTCGCCGAGGTCGAGCGGCCCGGCAGGCTCGGTGATCCCGAGCGGCCGGGCTCCCTTGAACGACACCGATTCGGGGTTCACGAAGACGCCGTCGTGGAAGGCGACGAGATGGTCCGCGCCGGCCTCGTTCGTGGCGTAGCCGAGGGCGACGCCGACCTTGCCGCGCGGCTCGTGCATCGCCATCTCGAGACCCTTCACCTGCATCGCGAAGGAGAGCGCCTCGCCGCCGAGCTGCTCGGCGATCCGCCGCGAGCCGAGGGCCAGCAGCTCGCCGACTCCCTCGCGCTCGGCGATCAGCGGGATCGCCGCGAGGAGCGCCTCGCCGTTGCCGAAGCGGAGGTCGACCCCCTGCAGAGCGGCGGGGCCGAGCAGGCCGTGCTCGACGCATTCCATGACGAAGGCGACGGTGCCGGCGGTCGAGATGACGTCGAGCCCGAGCTCGTTGCAGAGCTCGTTCGCCCGGGCGACCAGCTCCAGGTCGAAGATCGCGCAGTTGGAGCCGAACCCGGCGACGGCCTCGTACTCCGGGCCGTCGTAGACGTCCGTGACGGTGTAGCGGCCGGCGAAGGCGGTTTCCGGTTTGCAGCGGACGGCGCAGGCATAGCACGTGCGGGTGTTGCTGCGGATCGCCTCGTAGGCGGCCCAGCCGATCTTCTCGACCTGCTCGAACGACCCCAGCCGGAAGTTGCGGGTGGGGAGGATGCCGCCGGCGTTGAGCCCGTCGGTCAGGCCCGGGCGTCCCCTTCGTCCGCAGGTCCCAGCTCTGCGGGTGCTCCGTGACCTCCTTGCTGAGCCGCTTGCCGATCTCGCCGAGGGCCGCCGCGTCGTGGGCCAGCTCGAGGTACTTCCGCGAGCCCTTCACCGCGATGGCACGGACGTTCTTGCTGCCCATCACGGCGCCCATCCCGGTGCGGCCGTTGTAGTGGCGCAGCTCGTTCATGAGCATCGCGTAGGGGACGAGGTTCTCGCCGGCGCGGCCGACCTGGAGGACCCGGGCGTTCTTCTCGCCGACCGCCTCCTTGATCGCGGCCTGCACCGTGGGCGGGTCCTGGCCCCAGAGCGCCCGGGCGTCGCGGATCTCGGCGGTCCCGTCCTTCACCCAGAGCCAGACAGGCTCGGGCGACCGCCCGCTGAGGATGATCGCGTCGAGCCCGGCCATCTTCAGCTCGGGGCCCCAGTAGCCGCCGGCCTCGGACTCGCCGAAGGCGCCGGTGAGGGGCGAGCGCGCGATCGCGTTGAAGCGCGTGGCCGTGGAGAGGGGTGCCCCGGTGAGGAGGCCCGTCGCGAGGATCAGCGTGTTGTCGGGCCCCAGGGGATCCGTCCCCGCCGGCACCTCGCGCAGGAGGTGGTACGCGGCGAGCGCCTTGCCGCCGGGGTAGCGCCGGTAGAACGCCTCGTCGTAGGTCTCGACGACGGTCGTGCCGCGGGTCAGGTCGACCCGGAGGATCGTCCCGTTGCTGCCGTACCCCATCACGAACCTCCCGGGCCGTCCGCCGCGTCGCCGCTTGACGCATCTCCGTCGTCCGACGAGGTGTCGTCGTCCTCGTCCCCGTCACCGTCGTCGGGCGCGGCGCCATCACGGTGCTCCCGCGCCGCGGCCTCGGCGAGGGACGCCACCGCCGCGCCTGCCGCGGCGACGGACTGGACCACGGCTGCGGCCGCGACGGTGGACATGTCGGGCCGCGCTGCCGCCACCCGGAGCAGCTCGTCGGCCCGCGCCGGGAGGTCGGGCTCGGCTCGCGCCCCGGTGTCGACGACGACGAGCCCATCGCGAGCTGCGACGACCCGGCCCCGCACTCCCGTCGGCGCGCCGACGAACGACGCCACGTCCTCGTCGGCCGGCGCCGCCATCACCCGGCCCGGGACGTCGCACTGGCGGATCGAACCGCCGAGCAGGACCGCCATCCGGTCGCCCAGGCGCGCCGCCTCGTTGAGGTCGTGCGTGACGAGCACGCAGGTGGTGGCGGTCCCGCGCCGGAGCCGCTCGAAATCGTCGGTCAGCTCCGCGCGCGTCCCCGGGTCGAGCGAGGCGAAGGGCTCGTCGAGCAGGAGCAGCTCCGGATCGAGCACGAGCGCCCGGGCCAGGCTGACGCGCTGCGCCTCGCCGGTCGACAGCTGGACCGCCGGGCGGTCGCGGAGGTGGGAGATCGCCAGTCGCCCCAGCCACTCGTCGACGCGCTCCCGGGTCTCCGCCGCGCCGACCCGTCGGAAGCGGAGGCCGGCCGCGACGTTGTCGAAGACCGACGTGGACAGGAGAAGCGGCGCCGGGAGGACGAGCCCGATCCGGCGGCGATGCGCGAGCTCGTCGCGGCCGCCGAGGGGCACCCCCGCGAAGGTGATCACCCCGCGATCCGGGCGCACGAGGCGCGCGAGCGCGAGCAGGAGCGTGCTCTTGCCGGCCCCGTTCGGGCCGACCACCGTGAGGGTCTCGCCGGACCGGATCTCGAGGTGGTCGACCTCGAGGATCCGCCGCTGGGCGCGCACGACCAGGAGGTCGCGGGCCTCGAGGAGGACCTCGCCGGGCCCGCGGGCGCCCGGGGGCTCGAGGCGACGGACGGCGGCCATCAGGGACGGGGCCCGCGCTGCTGCGCCCAGGTGAGGACGCCGTTGACCATGAAGGCGAGGGTGAGCAGCACGAGCCCGAGGACGATCGCGTTCCCGAACTCGCCGCGCCCGGTCTCGAGCACGATCGAGGTGGTGAGCACCCGGGTCTGGCCGGCGATGTTCCCGCCGACCATCATCGCGGCGCCGACCTCCGAGATGACGCTGCCGAAGGCCGCCATGAGCGCCGCCAGCAGCGGCAGGCGGGCCTCGCGCCAGAGCCACCAGATCGTCTGCCAGCGCGACGCGCCGAGGCCCTGCAGCTGGAGCTGCAGCCGCGGATCGAGCTGGCCGAGGCCGGCCACCGTGAGCCCGGCCATGACCGGGGCCGCGATCACGACCTCCGCGATCACCATCGCCCCCGGCGTGTACATGAGGCCCAGATCCCCGAGGATCCCGCTGCGCCAGAGCAGCAGGGCGACGGCCAGGCCGACGACGACCGGCGGCAGGGCCATGCCGGTGTTGACGGCGCTGAGGATCACGCGGCGCGAGCGCATCCTCGACAGCGCCAGCCACGTGCCGATCGGCAGGCCGATCAGCACGCTGATGAGGGTGGCGGCGCCCGAGACCGCGAGCGAGAGCATGGTGATCTCGACGATGTAGGCAACCGGGTCGCCGCTCACCTCGATCGTGCTCCTCGTCGCGCGGAGCCCGGCTCCATCGCGGGCGCGCCCCTCACGCCGTCCTGGTCACCGTCCGACGGTCAAAGGCCGAGATCGGCGTCGGTCTTCCCGCCGTCGGGGATGAAGAGCTGCTGCCCGAACTCGTCAACGCCGAACTCCCCGATCAGCGTCTGCGCCTCGGTCGAGAGGAGGAAGTCGGCGAAGGCGTTGCCGCCCGCGGCGTTGACCTTCGGGAACTTCTCGGGGTTCACCTGGATGACGTGGTACGGGTTGAGCAGCGACGGATCGTCCGTGACGAGGCTCTCGAGCTCGAGCTGCTCCTGCGTGGCGAGCCAGGTGGCGATGTCGGTCAGCGTGTAGCCGACCTTCTCGGAGGCGACTCGCAGCGTCGCGGCCATCCCCTGGCCTGTCTCGAGGTACCAGGAGCCCTCCGGCGTGATCCCGGCCTTCTTCCAGTAGCCGAGCTCCTTGGTGTGGGTACCCGACTCGTCCCCGCGCGAGACGAAGGTCGACTCCGTCTCGGCGATCGCCGTGAACGCGTCCACTGCGGATGTCATGCCCTTGACCTTGGCCGGGTCCGCGGACGGGCCGACGATGAGGTAGGAGTTGTGCATGACGAGCCGGCGGTCGATGCCGTATCCCGCCTCCACCAGCTCCTTCTCAGCGGCGGGGGAGTGGACGAGCAGGACGTCGGCGTTGCCCTCCTCGCCCAGCTTCAGCGCCTCTCCGCTGCCGACCGCGACGGTCTTCACCGTGTAGCCGCTGGCCTCCTCGAAGGCGGGGACCAGGACGTCCAGGAGGCCGGAGTCCTGGGTCGACGTGGTGGTCGCCAGGATGATGTCCTTCGACCCGGCGGGTGTCGGCATGGCGGTGGCCTCCGGTGATGCGCTCGCCGCCTCTGTCGGGCTGGCGACCGGCGTCGACGAGGCGCCGCCGGCGCAGCCGGCGAGCGCCAGCGCCACGATCGCCGCGCCGAGGAAAGCGGATGCGCGCTTCGTCGATCCCATGGTGGTGGTCGTCCTTTCCACTGGGTTCGCGGGTGTGATGCCGCGCGGCGGGGCGCGATCCGCGCTGCGCACCGCAATCATAGAGGACGGCGTGCGGCGGCTTGGCGCGTCGGACGAGCGTCGTCGCGGCGGAGGAGCGTCGTCGCGGCCGGGGTCGCCGTCACCGCCCACGAGCCCTGGGCCGTCCCGGTCAGTCCGGCGGCGCCACCTGGAGCCACTCGTAGAAGGCAGCCTCGTCGCCGCCGAACGAGTAGCGCGCCCCTCGGACTCCGGGGAGCTGGGCGAGCGTCGAGTCGAGCGCGGCCAGCAGGGCGGCGCTGCCGCACGACGACGACGCGTTCGGCAGGACCGGGCGGAGGTCCCCGAACGAGACGTGCGCGACCCCGTCGACGATCGTCACGGCCTGGAGGGCATCGGCGGTGGGCGGGCCGAAGAGGCTCGTGTACCCGGCGGCGGCCTCCTCGTCGGTCGGGCCGCGCAGGAGCTCGCGGAGGGCCAGCGCGGGATCGACGGGTCCGGTCACCTGGCGGACCACCGGCGCCACGGTGCCGCACGGGTCCGTCCCGCCGGCCACGAAGAAGACGCGGACCGTCGTGGTCGTGGGGCTGGGTTGCACGGGGGGCGTCGGCGTGGCGCCGCAGGCGGAGAGCACGACAGCGAGGGCCCCGAGGACCGCCAGGTGTGCGACTCGATCCGCGGCACGGACTCGCATGCCGTGATTGTCGCCGGTCAGCCGAGAACCGCGGAGGGTCACCACGCGATCGGGCAGCCCCGGGCTCGGGCGACCGTGGAGACCCCGCGACCCGGAGGCCCGGCGACTCGGGCCTCGGCGATCACAGCTCCGTGATGGAGCGAGGTGCCACCCGCGGGCCGCGGCGCGGGGCGCGGATCCCGGCCGCCTCGATGAGGCGGATCACGCGCGCGCGACCGCCCGCGTACGGAGCGAGGAGCTCCAGCATGCGTTCGTCCGTGCCGCGTTCCTCGCCGGCGAGCGCCCAGCAGACGGCATGGCACAGGTGGAAGTCGCCGACGCTCACCGCGTCCGGGTCGCCGAGCGCGCGCAGGCCCACCTCGGCGGCGGTCCACGGCCCGACGAGGGGGAGGGCGCGCAGGCGCCCGTAGGCGTCCGCGAGCGGCAGGTCGGCACACTCCTCGACGCGGGCCGCACGCGCGGCCACTCCCCGGATGGCGTCCGCCCGCCGCCGCTCGAGCCCCAGCGGGTGGTAGGCGTAGCCGGGGAGGCCGGCGAGCACCTCCGCCGCCGGCGGCACGCGCAGCAGCGCCGGTCGTCCCTCTGCCTCCCAGGGCCCCGGCGCCGGCTCACCATGTCGCCCGACCAGGGCCACGAACGCCGCCCGCGCCTCGTCGCCCGTGACCTTCTGCTCGATGAGCGCGGGGACCAGCGCTTCCAGCACCCGGCGCGTCCGCCCCACCCGGATAGCGTGGTAGCGTGCCAGCAGGGTTCGAAGGAGCGGGGGACCGGCGGCCGCCACGCGACTGGCGAACGCGGCGACATCGCCCGGATCTTCGTCGGCGCCCACCAGCTCGGGCGCCTGCTCGATCGCCCACGCGGCCCCCGGCCCCCACGCATGGGCCCGGATCGCCCCGCCGGCCCCACCGCCGCCACCTTCCGGCACCAGCCGGAGCGTGACCGGGCCCTCGGGCGTCCGGCTCGCCCGCCAGGCCGACCCGTCGCGCGAGAAGCGCAGCGTGGGGTCGCCGGCGCCACGCCGGTGGATCCCGAGCGTCGCGCGCAGGTCGACCGGGAGCGAGAGAACGAACCGACGCTCGAGCGGCTCCACCCGGTCAGCCTACCGCCGTCCAACGGGGCGGGCGTGCTTCAGGCGCCGCGGCTCGGCGCTTCGGCCGTCGGCGCTTGCCCGACACGGCCGAGATGCCTATCATTCGATTCATGCTTAGCGTAAAGATCAGCACCAAGTACCAGATCGCGGTGCCCAGCGAGGCGCGCAAGAAGCTCGGGCTCAAGGCCGGAGACCGCCTCGACGTGGAGATCGAGGGGGACGTCATCCACCTCCGCCGCCATGTCGGGGCCGGCACTCGTCTCCTCGGCATCGGCGCCCATCTCGCCGACGGCACCGATCCCGCCGAGCGAATCCGCGCCATGCGCGACGAGGACGAGGCACGCCAGCTCGAGCGCGAGGCGCAGGTCGCGCGCGACATCGCAGCGGCACGCGTCGCCGCCCGGCAGGCGGCCGAGGATCGACCGCCGCTCGGATGACCATCAACGAGCTCGTTGCCCGCCACCGACGCATCGCCCTCGACGCCAACACGGTCATCTACCTCTTCGAGGCGCCCGGGCCCCTGGCGGCCGCAGTTGCGGCGATCTTCGACGCGGCGGACGCCGGCCGGCTCACCATCGTGATGTCTACCCTGCTGCTCGCGGAGGTCGCCGTCGGCCCGGTCCGGGCGGGCGACGAGACGATGGTGGAGCGCTACGCCGACGAGATCCGCGGCGTCCGCGGGCTCCACCTCGTGCCCCTCACGGGCGACATCGCGCTCGACGTGGGCGTGATCCGGGGTCGCCATGGGCTGCGGCTCGCCGACGCTGTGCACCTCGCCACGGCACGCCATGCGGGAGCCTCGGCGATCGTGACGAATGACGAGCGGATGCCGGCGCTGCCGCGGCTCGAGGTCGTTCGGCTCGCCGATCTCGTCGCGTAGCCTGGCCCGGTCGGCGCCCGCCGTGCTATCCGGCCCTGCCGGCGCACCGCGTCGCCGGCGGAGGGCACGGCGCCCCTACCCCCCGACGCGGACGATCCAGCGGCCCCGGGCGCGGCCGGCGAGGATGCCGTCGAGCGCCTCCGGCAGCGTGTCCAGCGTCACCTCGGTGATCGCGTCGCCCAGGCCGTTCGGGCGCAGGTCCGTGGCGAGCCGCTCCCAGGTCGCCCGGCGGTCCACGATCGGCACGGCCGCCGAGTCGACGCCGACGAGCGCCACCGAGCGGAGGATGAACGGGAAGACGGTGGTCGCGAAGCCCGGCCCCCCGGTGTTCCCCGATGCCGCCACCGTCCCGCCGCGACGCAGCGTGCGCAGGATGTACGGCAGCGTCGTCCCGCCGACGCAGTCGACGGCGCCGGCCCAGCGCTCCGAACCGAGCGGCTTCGGGCTCTCGGCCGTGACCTCCTCGCGCGTGAGGACCCCGGCGGCGCCCAGCCCGCGCAGCCGGTCGGCCTCGTCGGCCTTGCCGCTCGCGGCCCAGACGTCGTGGCCGCGCCCGGCGAGGATCCCGACCGCCATCGACCCGACGCCGCCCGAGGCGCCGGTCACCAGTACCGGCCCGGCGCCCGGGACCAGGCCGCGCTCCTCGAGCGCGATGACCGAGAGCGCCGCGGTGAAGCCGGCCGTGCCGATCGCCATCGCCAGGCGGGGGGTGAGGCCGGCCGGGAGTGGCACGACCCAGCCGGCGGGGACACGCTGGTACTCGGCGTAGCCGCCATGCCGCGACACGCCCAGCTCGTATCCGTGCGCCAGCACTGACGAACCGATCAGGATGGCCGGGTCCTCGCTGGCCACGACCTCGCCGGCGAGGTCGATGCCCGGAGACCAGGGGATCGATCCGGGCGACCCTGCCGTTCGGGATGGTGGCGAGGCCGTCCTTGTAGTTGACGCTCGACCAGCCGACGCGGATCTCGACGTCGCCCGGCGGCAGGTCGGCCTCCGCGAACGGGCGAACGCCGCGGACGATGCGGTCGCCCTCGCGGGTGGCCACGAAGGCGCGGAAGGTGGCGGGGATGGCGGACATCGGCGGGCTCCAGGGCTCCTGGTGCGGGGCGACGCTGGCAATGGAGGCGGGCGGCGTGGGTCGCCCGGCCATCATTGCCGATGGGAGCAACCCGGCATGCGACCCACCAGAAACGGACGCCCGGGTCCCGGACGGACGGATGATCCGTCAACCGCAGCGCTCTTATATTCCTATATGAGTGATATCATATGCAGATGAAGACCGTCAGCGCCCTCGACGTGCGCCGCCGCTTCGGCCAGCTCCTCGACGAGGCGGCAGCGGGTGAGCGGATCGTCATCGAGCGGGCGGGCATCCCACTCGCCGCACTCGTACCACTCAGCGACCTGGCCGACGCAGACCCGGCCCGAACCGCCGAGCGTCAGCTCGCCGCCCTCGCGGAGATCCGGCGGCTCGTGGCCGAGGCGCCGCCCGCCCCTCCCGGGTGGAACGGCCAGGCGTTCGTGCGGGGAGACCGGGGCCGGGACGGCGAGGTCGGGCGCCGGCGCCGAGCCGTGCCATCCGCCCCGCGCCGACCGGTACCATCCGCCCCGCGTCGCCCCGACCGGCCTCGGTGAGCTTCTCTGCGCCACGGCCGCCCGTCATCCTCGACGCGTCCTTCGCGATCGAGGCGCTGCTGGAGGGCGGACCGTACCTCGACAGCCTGGCCGAATGGGCTCACGACGGCCGGACGCGCCTGGTGCCGGCGCACTTCTGGGCCGAGCTCGGCAACGCCCTCCTGCTCGGCCGCCGCTTCGAACCCGGTCGCGCTTCGCTCACCGTCGCGGCGGCGGCGCGCGCCGGGATCGAGACCGCCGACCGAGGAGTCGCCGGCGTCGTCGACGCGCTCGATCTCGCCGATCGTCACCGGCTCACGGTCTACGACGCCCTCTATCTCCAGCTCGCCGTGGACGTCGACGGTGAGCTGGCAACCCTCGACCGGGCGCTCATCCGGGCCGCGGAGGCCGAGGGCATCGCAGTCGTCCCGGAGGCGTAGACGCGGCCGCGCACGTCGGATCCGGAGGCATCGAGCTCGGACGTGCCTGCCGATCAGCCTGCCTGGGATCATGGTCCTCCCGCCCCCGCGCCAGCGGCAGCGCCCCGCCCACGAGCCATGCCGGCCACCGGTCCGCACCAGCGCGAACCGGTGCGCGCACACACCACGCGAGCAGCGCCGGGGCCGACTGCGCGTCGGCCCCGAAGCAGGGCCGGCGCCGGGATCCGGACCAAGGTACCGGGACCAACCGACCCGGGGTCCCATAGTCCCGGGACCCCTCCGTCGGGTCCAATACGGGCACAAGGCCCGGACCGGGGCGCCGACGCAGGCGCAGACCCTCTCCGGGCCTCACTGCGGGACGTCGCGCCCGCCGAAAGGGAGATCCATGGACCGTACGGCCCCCGTGCACGCGCACCCGCGCCGCCGCAACCGCTTCTCCGCGCTCCTCGCCCTCGCGCTCCTGAGCGGCTCGCTCGGCGCCGGCGCCCTCTCGCTCGCGTACTTCACGGACACGCAGGCGGTGACGGGCAACGCGTTCGCGACCGGCACGATCAACATCTCGACGACGCCGGCCACGGCGCTCTTCGGCATCTCGAACATGATGCCGGGCGACACGACGACCCAGTCGCTGCTCGTCCAGAACGCCGGCACGGGCTCCCTGCGCTACGCGATGGCGACCTCGGTCGTCACCGGCCCGGCCCTCGCCGGCCAGCTGGAGCTCACGGTCAGGACGCTGGGCACGAGCTGCGCCGCCTTCGACGGCACCACGGTGGTCGCCACCGGCGCCCTCAGCGCTGCGGCGATCGGCAGCAACGCCCAGGGTCCCCAGGCCGGCGACCGCACGCTTGCCGGCGGCGCCAGCGAGACGCTCTGCTTCCGGGCGACCCTCCCGACCTCGACCAACGACACGTTCCAGAACACCGCGACGAGCGTCACCTTCACGTTCGACGCGGAGCAGACCGCCAACAACCCGTAAGGGTCTCCCGCGCGACCCCTGGCCCGCGGTCGGCATCGTGCCGGTCGCGGGCCTTCGCCCACCTTCCACCGCCATCCGATCGACCAGCCCGACCACCCCGGAGCCGAATGACCGCCCTCCGCCGGACCCGCCGCCTGCTCGACGCGCTCCTGCTCGCCGCCGTGCTCACGGTCACGGTGACGGCAGGGATCACGCTGCTTGCCCCGGTCCTGGGCGGGCGCGCCCTCGTGATCGGGGGCGGGTCGATGGAGCCGGCGATCGATCGCGGGGCGCTGGTGCTCTCGCTGCCGGCAGGCGCCGAGGGGTATGGGCTGGGCGATGTCGTCACTGTCCAGCAGGGCGGGTCGACCCCCTACACGCACCGCATCGTCCGGCTGGCGGAGCTGGACGGCGTTCCCTACGTCGAGACGAAGGGCGACGCGAACCCGCAGCCGGACCCGGCGATCGTCCCCGTCGCCGCCATCGTCGGCCGGATCGCGCTCAGCCTGCCGCTCCTCGGCTACCTGTCGCTGGCCCTCGGGACGGCGATGGGCCTGGCGGGCTTCCTGGCCCTCTGCGCGATGGTGCTCATCCTGATCTGGGTCCTCGAGGACCTCGAGGACGATCGATGCCCGGTCTGCGCCGCGGAGGCCGCGACCTCCGGGGCGACCGGCACGGCGATGGCCGGCACCGCGACCGGCGCCGCGGCTGCCGGTCACCACGGGCACGCAGGCACACCGGCCCTCGCCGGCATCCTCACCGCCCTGCCTGCCTTCGCCGTCGCGGGTCCACCCACCCACGTGCGCGAGCGTGGGCGCGCGCGCGACCCGCGAACACCGGTCATCCTGGAGGCTGACCGCAGGAACCCGCGACGACGCGGCGTGGCGACGGCGCCCGGAGTTCCTGCGACGACGCCCGCCGCGTCGACGGCGTCCGACAGCGCGACGACCCCCGAAGGCCAGGCAGCCACCCTCGTCGATCCCGGCGGCCGCGACGGAGCGCTCGCCGCGTGAGCGCCCAGGGTCGGCGCCGGAGGAGCGCTCGCCGGCAGACGCGCGTACCCGGGGCCACGCCCGTCCCCCCGTCGCGCCTCATCCACCTCGCCCCGCGGTCCGTGCTGGCCCTCGCCCCGGCGCTCGTCCCCGCGTTCGATCCCGTCATCGCCGAGACCCCGGCCCCGTCTCGATCGCCCGTTCGCCGCCGGCTCGCCGCCCTGCTTGTCGGCGCCCTGCTGGTCGGCGCCGTGGCCGTTGCCTTCGCCGGATCGCGGATCGTCCTGGCGCGCTTCATCGCCACGGCGCCGGTGACGTCGAACACGTTCGCGACCGGAGCGTGGGCGACGGCGACGACGTGGTACCTCCACAACAACCCGACGCCGCCCACCGCGAACACCACGGCCCAGCTCAACCTGCCGCTCGACGCCTCCGTCCCGACCGCGGCCACGCTCTACAACTACGACACGAACTGCGAGAGTCGCGCCGGCCGCTCCATCAACCGGAACACCGGGCTGGTGACCGAGACCGGCTCGTGTCGCTTCGCCACCTGGCGCTCGGCCGCCCTCGCAGCGGCGCGCACGCTGAACGGCACGGCCACGCTCTCGGTCTGGGCCCGCAAGACCTCCACCGGGGGCACGAACCCCACGCTGCGCGCGTTCCTGCGCGTCTTCGACCCCGGCACCTCGACGTACACGGAGCTCGGCGCCGCCAACGCCACCGTCACGGTGAACAGCACCTCCGCGTGGGCCAGGCTCGACCTGGCCTGGACGCTCTCGAACGTCGGCGTGCCGGCCGGCCGCCGCATCGAGCTCAAGCTGGTCGCGACGGGCGGCACCCGCAACGTCGAGATCGCCTACGACGCGACCAGCCTCGCGAGCTCGCTGACGCTGCCCTGACGGCCCGTCCGCGAGCAGGCCGGCACCGTGGAGGCGATCGCAGCAGCGGACACTCAGGTCCACCACCTCGACGGCGAGCCGCCGGCGCCATCGGTCGTGGCGTGGCATACTCCTGTCCATCGCTCGCCCGCCCCGGGTGGCGACCCCTTCCCCAGGGGGCCAACAGGGTCCTGTGCGGCATCGTGCCCGGGATCCGCCATACCAGGACGGCGTCAGGCTCGCCCGGCACCTGGCCGCGTCACTCCGATCGTCGGATATCGGGTGAGACTCGATCGCCGTTCCCGTTCCACCGCTCGTCGCGATCGTCTTGCGACGTTCCGGAGGAGAGGAGGCACGACGATTGCCAGCACTTGACAACGGCGCCCAGAGGGCGTCAGGCCGACCAACCCCCCTTCGTTCCCCCGCCGCCACCACCACCCCGACCCGCAACGGCCTCGTCTGGCGGTTCTGCGGGCGCTGTGGCGCCGAGATGCGCTGGTACCACGCCGGCGACGGCTACGATCGCGAGACGGGCGACTTCGGCCCGAACTTCGCCTGGCGCTGCCCGAACTGGCAGCCCGGCGACCGGAGCCGGACGCACGACATCAGCAACACGACGGTCCGCGACCTGCGCGGCGAGACACTCACCCAATGAGCCGCCGCAACGACGAGCAGCGCGCCCGCGATGCAGCCCAGGCGAGGGCGCGTCGCCTCCGCCAGAAGCTTGCCGCCCTCCCGGTGCACGAAGCCACCGACTGTCACGGCGGATTCGGCCGCCGCGAGGAGTTCGGAACGCCGCCCCGCCGCCGCGAGCTGGAGGTGCTCGCCGAGGTCTGCCAGCACGGGAGCGTCCAGGACGCCGCGTCCTGCCTGGACATCGCCTACTCCACGGCGAAGAACCACCTCTCGTCGCTCTACCAGCGCATCGGCGCCTTCTCCATCCCCCACGCCCTCCTGCTCCTCGGGTGGGTCGACGTCCCGAGCCGGGCGAGGCGTCCCCACCTGGTGGTCGCGCAGGCGTTCTGATGGCCGCCGGCTGCGATGGTCGGCCTCCCAGCGAGTCGGGCAGCTTGCGGGGGACTCCGATCGCGATCGCTCCGCACTCGTCGATGGCATCGGCGAGGTCGGCAGCATCCTCCGCCTGGGCCACTTGACAGGCACCTGCTTCGCAGGCGATACGGCCGGCCTGGCCGTCCAGTCCCAGGATCGCGGGCGGCGCCGCTTGCTGACCGACAGGCCCGGGCTCGGCCGGGGTCAGCGGAACCAGTCGGCCGAGAGGCGCAGGTTGCGTCCGGGGACGGCCGTGGCGGCCGAAACCGAGGCCCGGAGCGAGTACCGGCCGGCGCGGAGCGACGAGATCGCGATCGCCGCGGAGCCGGTGCCCTGGACGTCGGCCACGACGCGACCGTTCGAGGCCAGGAGCCGGAGGCGGAGCGCCGAGCCGGCGGGGCCGCTGGCGCGGGCCACGAACGGGCCCGTCCGCGCCAGCGTGACCGTGCGGGGCAGCCTGCGGACGGTTGCCGTCATCAGCCGCGACGCCCGGATCGACGTCACCGCCCGGTCGTTGGCGACCAGGACGCGCACGTTCATCGTGCCCAGGTTGAGACCCGCGTCAGTGCCCCGGGCGGTCCAGGTGTGGAGGCCGTCGCGGACGGAGCTCGAGTTCCAGCCCATCGAGAAGCTCGCAGAGCGCCGGACGAGCAGGTAGGTGCCGTCGCGGTAGAGGCGCAGCGCGACGATCGGCGAGGGGTCCACGGCCGAGACCGCCAGCGTCTTCTTGCCCCGGACCAGGGTGCCGTCCGCGATCCCGCCGATCCGGACCGCCGGCGCGCCGCCGTCCGAGGCGGGCGGAGCCACCGCCCAGGCGGCTGCGCCCACGCGCAGGAGGCCGGCGCCGGTCTCCGGGTCCGGGCCGGCCGGCCCGAGATCCAGGGCGGTGCCGACGAGGGCCGTCTCCACCTCCGCCGCGGTGAGTGACGGGTTGCGCGAGAAGAGCAGGGCAGCCGCCGCCGAGACGAAGGGCGTGGCCATCGAGGTCCCGGACACCGTGGCGTACGAGCCCGACCGCGTCGGGATCGTGGAGAGGATCGCCGTGCCGGGCGCCGCCAGGTCGACCTCGGGACCGGAGTTGCTGTACGACGCGCGGACGTAGCGCGCGGCCGCACCCGGGGCGCCGAAGCCAGGGCCCTGGTCTGCCACGGCGGCGACCGCGAGCGCAGGCGAGTACGCCGCGGGCTGGCTGACGGGACCGCCGTCGTTCCCGGCCGCCGCCACGACAACGACGCCGCGCGACCGCGCGCGATCGATCGCTGCGTTCACGGTCGGGCTGTTGTTGTCGCCCCCAAGGCTGAGGTTGATCACGCGCGCCCCGCGGGCGATCGCCCAGTCCATGCCCTTGGCGACCGCGATGTCCCATATGCTGCCGTTGTCGCTGGCGACCTTCACGGGCATCACGACGACGTGCGGCGCGGTCCCGCTCACGCCCCGCGCGTTGCCCGACGCGGCCGCGACGATCCCCGCCACGTGGGTGCCGTGGCCGTTCTCGTCGCTGGGGTTGCTGTCGCCGGACCCGATGTCGATGCCGGGGATCAGGCGCCCCTTCAGGTCGGGGTGCCCCAGGTCGACGCCGGTGTCGAGGACCGCGACGACGATCTCGGCGCGACCCTCGGTCAGGGCCCAGGCATCGCGCGCGCCGATGGCTTCCTCGCCCCACTGGCGGTTCCAGTACGGGTCGTTCGGGGCGGCCACGGGCGCCGGCGGCGGGGGAGTGGGCACCGGCGTCGGGGTTGGCTCGGGCGTCTGGATCGGGGTGGGAGTCGGCTCCACCGGCAGCGGGGTCGGCTCAGGGGTCGGCGCGGGCGTCGGGTCCTCGAGCACCTGGAACCGCACCGGGACGGCGACCGAGGCCACCCCGGCGACACCCCGGAGGGCCACGCCCAGGCGGGTGAGCCGCGACCGCCCGCTCGCGTCATCGCGGCCGGCGGCCGAGATCGCGGCCGTGAGCGCGAATCCGTCGTCGAGCTCGTCGAGCCCGCCTCCGCTCGCGCGTTCGGCCGGGAAACGTCTCGCGTCGCGGTTGGCGGGCCAACCCGCGACGGCGGAAGTGAGCCGGTCTGTCTCGACGGCCACGTACTGCGCGGTCCGCAGGTCGGGGTCCCAGGCCACGCGCGCCAGGCCGAGCCGCGCCGCGGCCGCGTCCGCGGCTTCCGGGCCGGCACCGGGACGGAGGGACACGAGCAGGCTGGTCGGGAGGGCACGGAGGTCCTGCCCGGCCGGGGCCGAGACGCCGCCGGGCACCTGCACGGGGCGGCCGTTGTCGACGGGCCCGGCCGCCCGGACCGCGGGTGCCGCCAGCGAGACGGCCGCAACGGCCGCCAGCAGCACACGGACGGCGGAAGGAACGGGTCGGCGCATGCCCGAACCATGCCACGTGTGCAGCAATCTGGCCATGGACCGCTCGGCGGGCACCGCGCGGAGGACGGTCCGGTGCTCGCCGGCACCGTCTCGCCCGATCAACCAGGGGTTCGGGCCGCACTCCATCCCAGCCCGGATGCCACGAGCCGCACCGCGAGCCCGAGCCCGAGCCCGATCGCCAGCCCGATCATGTTGTCGACGACGTCGGCGCTCTCGCAGCCGCGGTCCAGCACCGGGAGCAGCAGTTGCGCCAGCTCGATCACGAACGGCAGGGCGGCCGCGGCGAGCACCACTGCACGCGTTCGACGCGACCCGGGCAGGAACGCGATCGAGAGCCCAAGCGGGACGAAGAGCAGGACGTTGAGGCTCGTGTCATTGAACCCCAGGAAGAGTCCGAGCGGCGGAAGCCCAACCCTCGAGAAGTCGCAGGTGCCGGGGTGGCTGCCCTCCAGGTCGAGCTCGCCGCCCAGCGGGGTGAGCGTGGCCGCCATGATGATCCCGAGGCTGAAGATGAGTGCCGAGCCCACCATACGCCGGGCACCCAGCGCCCGGCCGACCGCGCCACCCAGGACCAGGCTCACGGCGGCCGAAATTGCGACGCCGGGCAGGAACCAGGGGAGCACGGCGGCATCGCCGTGGAGCAGGCTCGACGGCGGGCTGACCTCCGGCGTGAACTGCGCGACCGTCGCACCCGCCATCGCCCCCCCGGCGGTGCGCCGCGGTGGCTCGGGGCGGCGCACGGCACCGGCGGGTGCGGCAGCCGAAGGTCGCACCGTGATCCCTTGGAGCCTCCGCGGCTGGGCTAGCGGTCTGGGCCTGGCCGGCCACCGGGGGGCGTCATCGCGCCACTGAGCCCGCAGCCTCGACGCGGGAGCGCCGCGCGATGTCGATTGCCACGCGGTCGGAAGCGGGTTGCGACGCGGTCCGCTCGCCCAGCGGCTCGAGCTCGTCGACATCCCGGACGTAGTCGAGCAGCGCGTCGCGGAGGGCGCCCTCCTCCTCGCCGCCGGCGATGGCCAGCATTCGCCGAACGTGATCGCGGACGTCCACGGGAGGCGGCGGCGCCAGCGCGCGGAGGACCTTCGCGCTCGCCGTCGCCTCGACGTGCTCCTCGTCGTAGAAGAGCTGCTCGTGCAGCTTCTCGCCGGGACGGAGGCCAACCGTCTGGATGGGCTGGCTGTCCGGGTCGCGCCCGGCAAGTCGGATCAGGTCACGGGCGAGATCCAGGATCCGGACGGGCTCGCCCATGTCGAGGACGAACATGTCGCCGTCCCGGCCCAGCGCTGCGGCATCGAGGATGAGCCACGCGGCCTCCGGGATGGTCATGAAGAAGCGGGTCATGTCCGGGTGGGTGATCGTGAGCGGCTCGCCGTCCTCCAGCTGCTGCTGGAAGATCGGCACGACGCTGCCGGTCGAGCCCAGGACATTCCCGAAGCGAACCGACACGTAGGGTCGCCCGGTGCGGCGGGCCGCGTCGGCGACCAGCATCTCCGCGATCCGCTTGCTCGCGCCCATCACGCTCGACGGCCGAACGGCCTTGTCGGTCGAGACGAAGACGAAGCGCTCCACGCCGGCGGCGGCGGCGGCCTCGAGGAGGACCAGCGTGCCGCCCATGTTCACGTGGACGGCGTCGGAGGGGTGCTCCTCCATCAGCGGGACGTGCTTGTACGCCGCCGCGTGGAAGATCACGTGGGGGGCGTCCGCGTGGATCAGGCGGTCCATCGTGGGCCGGCTGGCGACGTTGGCGAGGTGGACGCGCAGCTCGCCGTCGCCCATCCCGCGGCTGCGACGCGACTCGAGCTCCCGTTCGATCAGGTACAGCGGGCTCTCCGCCCGATCGACCAGGATCAGGCGGCGTGGCCGGAGCGCGAACACCTGGCGGGCGAGCTCGGAGCCAATCGAGCCACCCGCCCCCGTGATGAGCACCGTCTGGTCATGCATGATCTCCTCGACGCCGACGGCGTGCTCCGTGACGATGGGGCGGCGAAGGAGATCCTCCACCCGCACGCGCCGCACACGGTAGGCGTCGACGCTCCCGTCGAGGAGGTCCGTGACGGACGGCACCGTGCGAACGTCGAGGGCGAGCGCCTGGGCGGCGTCGACGACGCGGCGCACGGCGCTCCCCGGCGCGCTGGGCATCGTGATCAGCAGGCTGTTGGCCCCCGTCTCGGCGACGGCGCGGGGGAGCGCCTCGAGGCCGCCGTGGACGCGGAGCCCGGCGACGGTGCCACCGGCCAGGGATCGGTCATCGTCGAGGAACCCGACCGGCACGACGCCGGAGTCCGGGTGCCGGCGTGCCGATCGCGCCATCAGGACACCGGTCTGGCCGGCTCCGTAGAGGAGCGTCGCACGCGGGTCGCTGGTGACGCTCGCTGGAGGCTCCCGGTCGAACTCGGCGACGGCGCGGATCCCGAACCGGACTCCGCCCAGGATCGCGACGCTCAGGAGCATCTCCGCGAGCCAGAACGACCGAGGGAACCCGTCCGCCCACGTGGCACCGGCGAGCGTGGACGCGCCGTAGAAGACGGCGGCGCTGACGAGCGACCCGACGACGACCGCAACCACGATCCGCTCGAGGTCGGGAACGCTCGCGAAGCGCCAGCGCCGGCTGTAGAGCCCGAACCTGATGTTGGTGGCGGTGCGGACGGCCAGGAGGATCCCTACGACGATCGAGAACGCCGGCACCATGGCCGGGCCGCTGATCGCGTCGAAGCGAACCGCGAGCGCAACGTAGGCCGCCACGAAGATGCCGAGCAGGTCGACGGCCAGGAGGTAGCGGCCGCGGAGGCGCCGGGCGACGTCCGCGGACGAAGGTGCGTTGGGGCGGCGAACGGACAATGTGGCCCCCACGAACATGCTGCCGGTGCCGCGCCGTCCCCCCGTGGAGGCGACGTCGATACCCCGGTGGCGATCGGAATGACTTCCGGATGATTCCCCCGAACTGACTGCGGCGATACTGCCCTGGTCAGCTTGGATGCCCAACGCTAGGACATTCGACCCGCCCTGACTAGTACCAATGGGACTGTCGCATGCTCGGTGGGCCAACGATCTGTTGCTCTGGGGCACCGGTTACCGTTTCGCAACCCACTCCATGGTTGGACGCGCCGGTGCCGCCGCGCCCTCGGCGGCCTTGACGTGCATGGCGTCGAGCAAGACGTACGGGAACCCGGTATGGTCGAGGGAAGGAGTGTCGCGCGGGAAGGCTGGGAGCCACCGTCCGCATGCCAGGCCGTGGTGGCTCCGACGCACCGACGTCGAACGGGTGCGGTTGACGGCGTCGCACGTCGTGGCCAATGATCCGTCTCGGCACCATTCCGACTATCGTCGTCATGATCGCCGCCACCGTGCGGCGTGCCCCGCCGTTTCGGGGCAGGGAGTGAGATCCCGTGGACCTCCGGCGCCAGATTTCCCTCGTTCGGAACTGGTTCCCGCTGCTGGTCGCGAGCGTCGTGCTCGCGGCCGGCGCGGCGTTCGTGATCAGCAGCCTCCAGCCAAAGGTCTACGAGGCGAAGGCGACGCTGATCGTCGGCCAGTCGCTGACGGGCGTGAATCCCGACTACAGCCAGCTCCTCGCGTCGCAGCGGTTGTCGGCGACGTACGCTGCGGTCGCGACGACGCGGCCGCTGCTCCAGGCCGTGATCGACGAGCTCAGCCTCGACGTCGCGCCGGCCGAGCTCCGTGACAACGTTGTCGCCACTGCGCCGGCCGACAGCACGCTCGTCATCCTGAGCGTGCAGGACACGGACTCCGCGCAGGCCGCCGCGATCGCGAACACCTGGGCAGATGAGCTGATCGCAGCATCGCCGGCGATCCAGGGCCGGCAGGCGGACCTGCAGGAGTCGATCGACGCGGACCTGAAGGCGACGCAAGCCCAGATCACGGCGACACAGGTGAGGGTCCAGGATCTCACGAGCCTCGGCACACGGACCGCGGCGCAGGAGGCAGAGCTGGCCACCCTGGAGGGCAGGCTCGTCAGCCTCCGCTCCACGTACGCGACGCTCCTGTCCTTCGCCTCCGGGAACGCCTCGAACCTCCTGAGCGTGATCGAACCGGCGGTTCCCCCTGATGAACCCGTGTCCCCGCGACCCGTGCTCAACACGCTGCTGGCGGCGGTCCTCGGCCTCCTGATCGCGCTTGGCATCGCGTGGGTGGCGGAGCACCTCAATGACACCGTCAGGGATTCCGATGATGTGCAGGACGTGTCCGGGTTGAGCACGCTCGGCACCATCGTCCAGATGAAGGGCGAGGGTGGCCGCAGCGAGATCTACCAGCTGGCCACCCTCCTCTATCCGCGGTCGAGCGTCGCCGAGGCGTACCGGACCCTTCGGTCCAACATCGAGTTCTCCTCGGTGGACGCGCCGATCCAGACCCTCCTGGTGACCAGTGCGATCCCCGGCGAGGGCAAGACCGTCACCGCGACGAACCTCGCGGTCGTGTTCGCGCAGGCCGGCCGTCGCGTGCTCCTGGTGGACGCCGACTTGCGGAAGCCGGGTGTCCACGTGTTGTTCAAGCTCCCCAACTTCCAGGGGCTGACCACCCTGTTGCGGCGCGACGAGGCGAGCATCGAGACGGTCGTGCAGCGGACCGAGCAGGACAACCTCCAGGTGCTCACCACGGGTCCGCTGCCGCCGAACCCGGCCGAGCTTCTCGGGTCGCAGCGGATGCGCGCGATCCTGGAGCAGCTCAAGGCCGGCTACGATCTCCTCGTCGTCGACAGCCCGCCGGTCCAGGCGGTGGCCGACGCGGCCATCCTGAGCTCGTTCATGGACGGCTCCCTGTTCGTGATCGACGCTGCCAAGAGCCGTCGGCGCGCGGTCCACCAGGCCCGCGAGGCCCTCGACCGGGCCGGGGCGCACGTGCTGGGCGCCGTGCTCAACCGGATCCCGTCGAAGGCGCGGGCCGGGCGCGCCGACTACTACGGCGACGTGTACGGTGGCGACGCTGGGCCCGAGAAGCGCGCAGGCGGGACTGAGGCCGCACGGCGCTCAACCCCCTGAGACCGATCCAGGCCCGCCAGCGCGCAGCGCCGCAGCCCTGGTCCTATCCCGGAGCGTCACGTTGTGGCGTCGGGTGCCGCCCTGCTTCGCCGGGCTGCTGGATGCCGTCCCTCGATCACCGCGTGGAGGGTCTCTCCGAGGTGATGGAAGTTGTGTTCGCGGTCGACGTACTCGCGGCCCGCCGAGCCCATCGCCGCCCGCGCCTCCGGGGTCGTGCCGGCCATCTCCAGGAATGCAGCGGCCAGGCGTTCGGGGTCATCGGGAGGGACGCTGATACCAGCGCCGGTTGACTGGACGGGGTCGTAGGCGCTGTCGCAGGCGAACACGACGGGCCGTTCCGCTGCCATGTACTCGAAGAGCTTGTTGAAGCTGATCCCGTACCGGTAGACCGGCGTGTACGTGGTATGGACCACGGTCGCATCAAGGGCGCGCAGGATCGTCGGGACGAAGCGCTTGGGAACGGCGGGTGCGAGCCCGACGGCCGGGTTCGCAGACGCCAGCCGCTCGGCCTCGGGCCGCTCCGGACCCTCGCCAACCAGCACCACGCCGATCCGACCCGCGTCCCGCGTCTCGGCCAGCGCGGCGGCCTGGATGATGACGTCAACCCGGTTGACCCGTCCGAACGCCCCCAGGTACCCGATCACGAGTCGACCGTCCGCCCGCAGGCGGGTGATCTCACCCAGCGCGCGCGTGACCACGTCGGGCTGATCGGCGACGGGCGCGGACGCGGCGAACGCCGCCAGGTCGGCGCCGTTCGGGATGTAGACGACGTGGTGCGCGGGCAGTCCGCGCTCGGTGAGGTAGTCCCGCATGCCGGGCAGGAGCGTGATCACCACCGACGCCCTCCGGACGAGGAATGCCTCGAGGACGCGAAGCAGGCGCTCGCCGGGCGAACCGACGCGCATCGCACCAAGGTCGACCAGCGTCTGGGGCCACAGGTCGCGGATCTCGAAGATGAACCTGGCGCCGCGCAACCTGGCGGCGAGCCATCCCCCCAGGGCGGCGAACGGGTGGACCGTCGACCCGATGACGGTGGCGGGACTCGGCTCACGGGTCTGGACGACGAGGAAGACGACGAGGAACGAGAGCATGTTGAGCTGGCGCCGCCACGTATTGCCCTGGTAGGGGATCGTCCGAAGCCAGACGAACCGGACTCCGTCGCACCATTCGCGCCGGTACATGGACCTCGACGCGAGGCGCCTGTCGCGGCCACTGTGATGACCGAACGCGGCCGCGAAGATGGTGACCGCGTGGCCGCGCGCCACGAGCTCCTGCGCCAACGCGAAGTGGCGCGATCCAGACGGCTCGTCCGGCGTGGAGGCGTAGTGGTTGACGATCCACACGAGAGAGCCGCCGCTCGACGTTCGGTCAGCAGTCGGGCCACCCATCCCCCAGAGCATACGGGACGGGTGCTCCCATCGCACTCCCATCACTCGTGTTCCCGGCTCAGGGTGCGACCGGGCGTGGTCGTCGCGCCGGCATCGTCAGCTCGCCACGAGGGGCCCAGCACGTCGAAGCAGCAGACGGTGCGTGTTGCCACGAGACAACGCGTGTTTCGGCCGGGTGCGCCATACTCTCCCTCGACGCTGGTTGGCGACCCAGTCAAGGAGACAGGAGCAACCGAAGACCGCCGCTCCGGTGGCCGGCTGACCGTCCGGCCGCCCGCGTCCCTGTCGTTTGCCGTTCGTATCGACCCAGCTCAATTCCTGCCCGGCATCCGCGTGATCCCCAGTCACCCGCATGGCCTGGTGACCGTCTCCTTGTGCGCCCACTGCCGTTGCGGCTGATCACTCCGTCATCGCACCCCAGTTGCGGTGTTCCGGCAGAGAGGAGGCACGTCTGTTGCCCGCTGCTATCGGCGCCCAGTGGGCGTCTCGCCATTCGCTCCCCCGCTTCCGCGGGTGGGCACTCCTTCTCGCGATCCTCGCGATCCTCCTGACCGCCCTGCCGGCTCCGACCGCAGCCGCGACCGCCCCCAAGGTCGCCGTCATCGTCGGACCCTCGGGATCGTCGACCGCCTACTACCGGAGCCTCGCCAATCGCGCGGTTGCAGAGGCTCGGCGGTACACGCCGAACGTCGTGCGTGTCTACAGCCCCAACGCGACGTGGAGTCGTGCGCGCGCTGCGATGACCGGCGCCTCGGTCGTCGTCTACTTCGGCCGGGGCCGAGGCTTCCCGTCCCCCTACTCCAGCGTGCTCCGGCGCACCACCCAGGACGGTCTTGGGCTCAACCCGGTCGCTGGTGTCGACAACTCGAGGACCCGCTACTACGGCGAGGCCTACATGCGGCGTGTCGCGCTCGCGCCGAACGCAGTCGTCCTGCTGAGTCACGTGCCCTACGCATCCGGCGGCCTCGCCACGGGCTCGGCGCAACCGACGGCGGCAGTCGCCCGGCGCCGGGTTGACAACTACGGGGCCGGCTTCCTCGCGGCCGGGGCGTCGGCGGTGATCGCCGAAATGACCTCCACGCCCGTCTACTACCTGCGAGCGCTCTTCACGCGGACCGTGAGCCTCGCGGCGATGTGGCGTGCCGCACCCACCTTCCACGGCCACGTCAGGACGTTCTCCTCGACGAGAATCCGGGGCGCCACCGTCCGGCTCGATCCGGTCTACGCCTCCTCGCGGTACTACCGGTCCATCGTCGGCCGCCTCGCGACTTCGACCGCAACCGTGCGCGGGGGAAGCCCGCCCGCGCCGCCGGCCCCGGCCCCGGCGCCGGCCCCCGCGCCGGTCACCTCCCGGTCGACCGACGCCGGCTTCTACGGGGTGGGCGTCGGCATGGACACGCTCGCCAACACCACCATCGGGGGACCCGGCCCGCTGAAGTCCTTCATGCGGTTCCGGAGCCCGTACTCGTCGTCGCTCCGGGGGTTCCGCGTGTACTTCCTGTCGGCCAGTTCGCCGTCCGGATACGGCGGCGGCACCGGAGGCACCAAGCGGTTCACCATCCAGACCGACGACGGGACCGCGAGCCACAACCCGTCCGGGACGGTCGTCGCCACGCAGAACGTGGGCGCCTCGGGGACGAGTACCGCCAACTACGGGGTCACGTTCTCCAACCCGCCCACCCTCGTCGCCGGGCAGATCTATCACCTCGTGGTCGAGAACACGGACAGCAACCCGGATGCCAACTACTTCGCGCTCGACTACGCCTGGGCGATCAGCTCGGCCGGGGACCGCTATCACCCGCGCTGGGCCAACTCCGACTGGGGCCACGGCTACTGGGACGGCAGGTGGGTCAACCGCCCCGGCTACGCTCCCATCCTCGACCTCGACTTTGCCGCCGGCCACTACGGCATGGGCTACATGGAGGTCTCCCTCGACGACTACGCGGACATCAGCGGCGCGTCCAAGATGGCCCGCGAGAAGATCACCGTCTCGGGCGGCAGCCGCACGATCAGCACGGTCGGCGTCCGCGTCGTCCGGGGGTCGGGCACCGACCCGCTCGTCCTGACCCTGCAGGACGCCGCCGGCTCGGCGATCGCGACGGCCTCGATCCCCGCCGCCTCGATCCGGGTCGGCAGCCCGTCTGGCGGGCAGGGCGAGGAGGCGGTCTACGCCACGGCGCCGATGTCGGCCACGCTCGCGAACGGATCGACGTACTACCTCCGCCTCTCGACCGCCTCGTCGTCGACCTACCACGCGTGGGCCATCCGGCGGGGCGACAGCTACGGCTACCACCCCGCGACCACCTTCACCGATGGCGCCGCCCAGGTGACGACCAACGGCTCGTCGTGGACGAGCCTCGGCAGGGTGGACGGCCAGAACGACCTGCAGTTCTACTTCCGCTAGATCCACAGGGTCCCGTCAAGCTTCGACCCCCCCAGCCGGGGTCGAAGCAGGTCCCGTTGCGCCAGACGCCCCAGACGATGGCGAGCGCCTTGCGCATGCATTGGCCGAGGGCGTTCATCTTCGACTTGCCGGCGGCACGATTCCGGGCGTAGTGGGCGGCGATGACCGGGTTGTGCTGGGTGCCGACGAGGGCCATCCGGTAGGCGGCGGCCCGCAGGTGGGTGCTGCCGGCCTTGCTCATGTGTCAGGCGGTCTCCGGGCTCGATCCCTTGCGCCCGGAGCTGCGCTCGGCCGGGTGGACCCCGGCACACGCGAGGAGCTGGTCGAAGTCGTCGAACCGGGTGATGTCGCCGATCTCGGCGATGAGCGTGGCGGCGGTCGAGGGCCCGACGCCCGGGATCGTCTGGAGCCGACGGGCAAGCTCCGAGTCGAGCACGGACGCGACGTGGCGGTCGGCTGCCTCGATCTGGCGTTCGAGCAGGTCGTGCTGGTCGAGCAGGAGGCCGATCTCGAAGGCCGACCTCGGCCTCGAGCTCGGGCACTGCGATCGAGCCGGCGGCGGCCTGGAGCCGCTCCGCCCTGGCTGACCCGAGACGACGGTGGCCGGGCCCGTTGTTCGAGTTGGCCAGGGTGCTATCCGGCGGCAGGTTGCCGCCCGCCGTGGGGGCGGTCCGCAGCACCTCGCGCGCTGTGCGGCAGGTGGGGTCGTCGAACACCTCGCCGAGCTCCGGGAAGGCGAGGTCGACCAGGCGGATGAGGCGCTGGCAGACCCTCGCCTGCTCCTCGACCAACGTCATGGCGAACCTCGCCGCCTGGCGCAGCTCGGCGCCGGGGAGCGGGTCGCGGGTCGCGTCGGGCGTGTCGCGCATGGCCATCTCGGCGAGGCTCCTGGCGTCGGCGGGGTCGGACTTCGTCCGGGGGAGCCGGCTCCGTCACCTGGGTCAAGTCAACCGACGAGATCCTCGCCAAGGCGGCCCCCAAGCCGCAAGCCGATTCCGGCGCGGGACACTAGCGGCAAGTGTCATGCGCCGGATAGCCGGACGCCGGTCTCCCCGTGGAGGTCGGTGCCATCATCGTCCTCAGAAGGCCGTGTCAGCCCGGGCGACCTGCGCTACCAGGTCGCGGTAGTGCGCCCGAGCGCGGTCCCCGGCCATGGTGTCGTTGTGATAGAGAACAACCGCGTCTCCCGCCCGCCGGCGACAGGTCTCGACGATCGCGCAGGCGCGCGCGGCGGCTTCGTCCAGCTTCAGGCCCATGTAACCGAACAAGCTCGCGTCCATGACGATCAGGGGCCGCTCCCGGAGATTCAGCGGCCGACGGTCCCGCAGGTCGAACACCGTGTGCTCGCGGCAGGTCCCGGATCGGAACCCCGGTCTCTCCGCGAAGCCCAGCGTCGAATCGTGGGCCAGGCCAGCCGCCTCGTGGTGGCGCCACGTCTGCGGGTTGGCGAACCTCAGATAGTGCTGGCGGCCTCCCCATTCCGGCTGCTCGACGCCCGCTGCCCTGGAGATCGTCCGCAGCGCGTCGGCCTCCGCTCGTATCCGCGCCTCTGAGTTG
Source organism: uncultured Chloroflexia bacterium (assembly GCA_963713285.1). Classification (GTDB taxonomy): domain Bacteria; phylum Chloroflexota; class Limnocylindria; order Limnocylindrales; family CSP1-4; genus CTSoil-043. Next base: position 194,374 of record CAVQLA010000013.1, read on the forward strand.
AAGCTCCCGTAGCTGCCGTGGAGCCCGATCTCGTGGCCGCGCTCGTGGATGTGACGCAGGATGCTGGGGAACGGCGGGTCGGCGAGGCGGTAGCGGAAGTCCTCGTCGGCGATCGTGGTGCCGGCCTGGAAGTAGAACGTGCTGCGAAGCTCGTGCCGCTCGCTCGTGGACATGAGGAAGTCGAAGTTGTTCAGCGGGTCGTGGTCGACCCGCCCGTGCCGTGCGTCCGCAAGCGCCCGAACCCGCCGCGCCGCCAGGCGCGGATCCCGTCGCTTGAGGAGATCGCCGGCTGCGGATCGGGTGACGGCGCGGAGCGGGCGGTTGAGGGCCGCCCACGGGGTGTCGATGTCGTGAGTGAGGCGAAGCCGGAACCTGGAGGCCGGGCGCCGCAGGTCGGGCCAGAGGATCCGCATCGCAAGCCACAGCAGATCAACGTAGTCGTCTGCAAGCGGTCGTTCCACGAAGCCTTCCGCGTGAGCGAGTGAAGCGCTCACCGGGAAGCGATCGCGGGCGTCGCGTGCGGTCGGGAGCACCTCCTCCAGCCGGGTCAACAGCGCGAACACCCCACCCAGCACGTCGACACTGAGCGCCAATCCCGTCGGGACCTCGGTCCATGCCGCAGCGGGGCCGTCCCGCTCCCCATAGAGCACGGGCAGCGGCTCCGCCGGTCGGTGGATCAGGGGATCGATGGCATCGCCGGCCGGGATGTCGACCAGGCGGAGCGGCCGCGGGGGCAGGCAGCGCTCGGTCAGCCAGTCCTCGGGAGGGGTCGAGAAGAGCGTGTCCGGCAGCGTGATTGTCCGCCCGTCGGTGCCGCCCGCGCGTTCCAGGGAGACAAGCGGCTTCGCCCATGGCCGAAGCTCGTAGCGGAGGCCCAGCCACTCGCCGAGGACCTGGTCGAGGACGTAGTGGCGTTCCGGGGCCCGGGCAGCCGGCGCCCATACCACGATCACCGGGCCATCGCGGTCCGCGAGCCTCACAGGCCCACCTCCGGGAAGTCGGGGGCCGCCGATTCAACGATCGCGGCATCAGCAGTCGGACGGACTGGCCCTCCGCGGTTCGCCACGATCGCCCACCAGGTGATGAGTCCATACAGCACGTAGGTGATGCAGCCCGCGACACTCAACACGATGACGGCACCGACGGCCGGGAGGCCGGCGGCGGCTGCCGCGAACACCGCCCCGCCGAGGAGGGCGAACCGGATGATCTCGCGCAGGAGCTGAAGGTCGAGCCGCTCGAGCACGTACAGCCCGTCGCCGGTCGCCGTCGCGACGAAGGCTGCAAGGTACATGGGGGCGAGGATCGCCACGTACAGTCCGGCCTCCCCCCAGTCTCCGCCGAAGACGGGGCCGGCCAGGATTGGCGCCAGCACCGCGAGGACGACTGTTGGGCCGATAGCGAGGCGCAGGAGAGACCACGTCGTCCGAACGAAGAGCCCGCGGATCGCATGCGGCTCGGTGTGGGCATTGGCGGCCGCCTCGGCCAGGAAGACCTGCCCGACCGCTCCGGCGACCAGCGTCAGCGGGATGGAGCACACGCGGTCGGCGAGCGCGAAGAACCCGCCGACCTCGGCCCCGTACAGCGCGACGAGGAGCAGAAGGGGTGCCTGCTGCCCGAGGGCGTTCAACAGGGCGGATGGGCTCGAGATCGTGGCGAACCTGTGGTACCGGCGCGCCACGGCCACGATCCCTGCCCGCGACACCCTGCGGAACGCGTCGGCGTGGGTAAGAGCCGCCGTCCTGGCCAGTCGGCCGGATCCCACAACCCGGCCGACGACCGCCCCGAAGAGAAGCCCCACGGCCCCGAGGCCGGCGATGCCCAGCACGATCTGAACGGCGACCAGCGCAAGAGACTGGGTCATGCGCGTGGCGGCGATGGTGGAGAACTCCTTCGTGCGGACCGCCCAGTTCGTCAGGCCGGACATGATCCCGCCTCCCAGCTGGCCAAGGGAGACGAGGATGAGCCCGGCGCCAAGAGCCGACGCCCCGATGGCACCGAGGATCGCGTCGCCGACGAGCCACAGGACGGCGAGCGCGACGACACTCATCACCACGTTGACGACGAGGGCCAGGGCCAGGACGTTGGCGGCCACGTCGTCGGATGCGGGCAGCGGTATGGCGAACTCGAAGCGCAGGCACGTGACGGTGATGAGGATGGCCATGATCGACATCGCGACCGAGAAGATCCCGAAGTCGGCCGGTGGGTACAGGCGGGTTAGGACGGGGGAGCTCGCGATCACGATGACCTGGGCAAGCCCGGTACCGGCCACGAGCGTCAACACGCTGCGGCTGAACTCGCCGCGCGACAGCCTCCCCCGAAGGCGCTCAAGGAGTGCCATGGACTGCCGGCTCTGCCTAGCTATAGCCGACCCGGACCTTGCTGCGCAGCCAGCCGCGCTCCAGCGCCTGGCGCTGGCGGGTCGTCAGGACCGTGAGGCCCCGCTCCTCGACAAGGAAGTTCAGGAGCGTGGTCACGGGAACGAACCAGCCGTTCCTTCCGGCGAGTCGCTCCATGAGGCTCCGGAAGCGAGCGTCGAGAACGCCGTCGCGCCAGAACCCCGAGGCGAAGTGCGTGTACATGATGCAGGCTCCACCTGCTTCCTCGAGACGATCCTGTGACTCCTCGGATACACACTGAGTGAACGCCTCAACGTCCGCACCCTCGGAGGACGCGAACCACGCGCCGACGTAGGGGCGCTCCGGGTCGCGATACGGCATGACAGGACAGGCGGCCAGCGTGTCGATGTCCGCGTACGTGAAGTTGCGGACGTACCGCACGCGAGCTTGACACACGTCACCCCAGAAGAGGGGATCACCCTCGCGGTGACCCCGGAACATGCCGCGACGCCGGAAGCCGGTCATGAGGTTGTAGGCGAACCTCGAGGCCCCGCCAACACGGTCCTCGCCCCAGTAGATGGACTCGTGGCAGCCTGAGTGGTTGGCGAGCGCACTCGGGTCCTGACCGTAGATCTCACGGAAGCGATCGATGGACTGGATCACCATCTCCCGCGACGTCGTCGTAGGCGTGGCACCGTGGGAACCGATCTCGAAGCCGGCCGCCTGCAGCTGGAGCGTCCAGTCCCGGTATGCCGGATCATCACAGGTCGCGCCGCCAATCCGCGGGATCCCCTCGCCCGACATCGCCCAGACCGACTTGGTCGTTCGCATGTCGAGGTCGGCCAGCAGGTCATAGACCGGCTTCACGTTTTCGACCGTCGCGAGGTCGGTGTCGTCGAAGACCGTGAACGCAAACGACTTCCCATCCGGCCAGGTGACTCTCCGGTTTGCGCTCATCTTCTCTCCCATGGCGGCTGATCCCAGTCCGGTCCGATCCCTCAGGTGCGCGTTCTGCGGCGGTATCCCATGATACGGTCCGTGCGCGCGAACTTGACGGGCGCGAGTCTTGAGGACGGCGGGACCTGCATGGACAGTTTCGAACGCGCCGCTCGCGGCGCCGGCGTGCGAAACCCCTCGTGACGACGCGCCGCGCCACCAGGGTAACCCTGGAGCGCATCCCCTACGACCCGGCCGCCTGGGGGGACATCGTCGAAGCGCATCCCGATGCGGAGGTGTTCCAGGGGCCCCCGTGGCTGGAGTACCTCTCCAGCTCGCAGGGTGCGGAGCCTGTGATCGCGGTCGTCCAGCGAGACGGGGGCATGGTCGGCCATTTCGTGGGCGGGATCGTCCGGCGGTACGGCATTCGGATCTTCGGCAGTCCCATGCCCGGCTGGGGCACGCCGCGGATGGGGTTCCTCGTCGAGGATGGCGTCGACCGACGTGCTGTCGCGGAGGCTCTGCTGCCTTTTGCCTACCGTGATCTCGGTTGCCTCCACGTGGAACTTGGTGACGCCCGCCTCTCGCCAGAGCAAATGGTTGCGTCCGGGTATGCCGTCGTGGTCGGCCGGACCTTCCTCATCAACATCGACCGGCCCGAGGAGGCGATCCTCGCCGGCATGCAGGCCAGGACGCGCACGTACATCCGGCGCGGTATCCGCAGCGGGCTCATCGTGGAACGCAGCACCGACGAGTCGTTCGCGACGGAGTACCACGAGCAGCTCGTGGAGGTCTTCGCGCGCCAGGGCCTGGTTCCCACCTACGACGTGGAGCGTGTCCGCAAGATCATCCGTTTCCTGGTGCCAACCGAGGAGATCCTTCTGCTGCGCGTTCGGGCGCCTGACGGCGAAAGCATCGCCACCGCGGTGGTCGTCGGGCGGAACCGGAGGGCCATCCTGTGGGGCGCCGCCTTCAAGCGGTCGCGGAGCGAGCTCCACCCCAATGAGCTCCTGCACTGGGAGGCGATGCGCTACTGGCGTTCCCGCGGGATCGGCATCTACGACTTGGGCGGCGGCGGCGACTACAAGGTCAAGTACGGGGGGACCGAGGTCCCGAGTGTCCACTTTCATAGGTCGCGCTTCGCGATGATGCGACATGGCCGATCTGCTGCTCAGAACCTCTTCCGGGCTCGCCAGGTTCTGGCCGGCCGCCGCGCGGGTCCTGCGGGCAAGGGCGAGGCATGACCGTCCTCGCAAACGCCGAACGGCGTGTCGGGCCGACAGCGTGGGTCGCCGTGGGTGCGCTGGTCGCGATGTTGGGAGGAACGATCACGGCGCTCGCCGGCCCGTTGCCGGTCGTGGCGGTAGGTGCCGGGCTGGTCGCCCTTGTTGCGGCCGTCAAGGCGCCGGGCATCGTCCTAGCAGCCTACCTCCTGATCCCGTTCTACAAGGGGGCGCTCCAGGATTACAGCCCTGTCGACATCACGGTCCTCCTGGCTCTCGTGAACGCCACCCAGGTGATCCCGCTCCTGCTCCATCGTCGGCGACGCAACGTGGCGGTCGTCGGGGTCGCCCTTTGGCTGAGCCTCGGCCTCCTCGTCCTGGGCGGGGTTCTCTACTCGCCCGACCAGTCGCTCGCCCTCAGCCGGGCCGTGGCCTACTGGGCTCTCGTCATCCTGCCGATCTTCCCGGCCGCGATGCGCGTTGGCGCCGAGCCGCGCCACGTCGATCAGCTTGTCTGGAGCTTCTACCTGATGGGCATTCTGACCGTCGTGCTCGGGGTCGCCCAGCTCTCGGTGAGCGATCGCCTCGTCGTGCTCGGGATGAATACGATCCAGGTCGGCCGCGCTGCCCTCCTTGTGCCGCTGATCGGAATCGCCTACATCCTTCCCCAGCGCCGGCGCGCATGGAGCCTCATCACGCTCGTGATGGTGCCGTTCGCGTTCCTCGTGGCGATCGCCTCCGGATCGCGTGGGCCCCTTCTCATGTTCGCCGTCATCGCCGTCGCGGGCGCTGTCCGCTACTTCGGGTTGCCGCACGCATCAAGGGGGCGCGTTCTGGGCGCCGGCATCGGTCTGGCCTCGTCGTCGTGGCCGTCTTATCGGTTGCCGCTCCGAACCTGCCAGTCCAGTCACTCGCCCGATTCTCGAACCTCTTCGAGTTCGTGCAGGACAGCCCGTCGCGTTCGGCAACGATCCCGGGCGGGAGACCTCTGCGTCAGCACGTGTGCAACTCTTCGCATACGCCGGCGAACTCTGGTCCCACAGCCCTCTCATCGGCGCTGGCACCGGTGGGTTCCAAACGCTCAGCCCTCGGGCGCTCGGCGCCGCAGCCGACGCGTACCCGCACAACGCAGTGCTCCAGTTCGCGGCGGAGCACGGCCTGCTGGGAGTCGCGCTCTTCCTGGTGTTGGTCTCAATTGCGCTGCTCCGGCGCCTCCCGGGGCGCTTGACCGGTCCCACGGTTCGCGCCGTGTTCGCCTTCTTCCTCTTGAATGCCATGGTCAGCGGCGACATCTTCACGGATCGCGAGACGCTCGGGTTGATGCTCCTCGTCCTGACGATCGAGGCTCCGCGGGTCATCGCGGTTCGCGTCGGTGGCGCATCGGCTGGCGATGCAGACGCCGCGCCCGGGTCACCGGCCGTGAGTCCGGCGCCGCGGCCGACGCGCATGCTGCCCGGGCCCCGGCTCACTGGCGCCCCACGCATGCAACTCGACCGCAGCGGAGGCTCACAGGAGTGGATCTGATGAGCGCGGATGCCGGAGCTGTGCGGCGACCAGTCATCGGCATGGCTCTCTTTGGCGACGCGTCCTTCGACAGTCGGGTGCGCCGGGAGGCCGCGGCCCTCGGCGACGCCGGCTACAGCGTCGTTCTCGTGTGCCTGGGCAATGCCGGACCGGCCGCCGACCTCCCCTCGTCGGTGCGCGTCGCGGTCCGCGTGCCCACGGCGACGGCGGTGCTCCCCGGCGTGGCCAACCCCTACGCGACCGGGAGTGGCGGCCGAATCGGGGGCATCGTCGGGCGCATGCGATGGTTGGTCGACTACGCCCGGAACCTTCGCGCTTGGGGTCGGCTTGCCGTCGCGGCCGCCGGTCCAGTGGACGCGTGGCATCTTCACGACTTCCCCGGTCTCGCTGCTATCGCAGCGCTCGTTGCTCCAGGCGTGCCGGTGGTCTATGACTCGCATGAGATCTTCATGGATGCTGGGACGGCGCGTCGGCTCCCCGGGCCTGCCCGAACCTTGTTGCGCGCGTACGAGCGCCGCCTTGTGGCGCGGACGGCCGCTCTCGTCACCGTGAACGAGTCGCTGGCCGCCGTGCTCGGACGACGGTACCGTCCACGACAGATCGTCGTCGTCCACAACTGTCCGGGCCGATGGACCCCCCAGGACGGCGATCCAGACCACCTGCGTCAGGCTGCGGGCATACCGGTCGGAGCCCCGGTGATCCTCTACCACGGCAGCATCGGTGGTGGCCGTGGCATCGAGCAGTTGCTCCATGCGCTGCTGGAGCCCGGTCTCGACCGTGCGCACGTGATCCTGCTAGGCCCGGGTGAACTGATCAGCGACTACCGTGCGATGGTCGGCGATCCGCGCTGGAGCGACCGCGCTCACGTCCTCGATGCCGTGCCGCCGAACGATCTCCTACGGTGGGTCGTTTCAGCGGACGTCGGCGGGGTCCTCATCCAGCGAACGACCCTGAACCACTACCTATCGACGCCCAACAAGCTGTTCGAGTGCATGGCTGCCGGGGTCCCCGTCGTCGCCAGCGACTTCCCGACCATGCGTCGGATCGTTCTTGATGACGCGACGGGTCCGCTGGGCGCCGTCTGCGATCCCGCGGACCCTGCCGCGATCGCCGCCGCCATCCGAGCCATAGTGGACCTCGAGCCGGCTGCCGCCGCGGATCTCCGTTCCCGATGCCTCGTTGCCGCCCACGAGCGGTGGAACTGGGAGCAGGAGTCGGCACGCCTCATCGACCTCTACGAGGAGTTGGCCCCGTCTCCGACTCCGTGACGCACCGGGAGCCCTAGCGGAAGTAGAACTGCAGGTCAGCCTGGTCGAGGGGGCCGGCTCCGTCCTGGTCGAAGGGACCCCAGGTGGATCCGGTCGTGTACTCGGCCCGCCCATCCGCGAAGTAGGTGGTCGGGCCGAACCGGTGGGACGATCCCTCGCGAATGACGAAGACCGAGTACACCGTGTCGCCCGGGGACGAGAGTTCCACGCTGTAGCTATGGCCCGAGGCCAGGCTTCGCGGCGTGGCGAACGTGTACGTCGCCCATGTCGGATTGTTGGTGCCGTCGACGCCGGGCGTCCCGAGCGAGATCGCTGAAGCGGCGATCTCGCCCTGCTCGATGAGCGCGCCGTCCAAGGTCTCGAGTCGGACGGTCAGGGGGCTGCTCCCGCTTACCCGCATGAGGCGGACGCTGACGGAGCCCACGGCCCGACTAGGCCCACTGACGGTGAACACCTCGCGGGCCTTGGCGTCGCCCGCGATGCTCTTGTGGGAGCGGACCCAGACCTCCATGTAGCCTACGCCGTCGGTCACCCCGTTGGCGTAGTTGAGCTGCATGATCGGCACGGTGTCCGTCTGATCCGACCAGGCTTCCGCGCCGGAGCGCGTCGGCTGCCCCCAGTCCATGTCGCTGAACGCGGGCTGGCGCGGCGATGTTGGCTGGTACATGAAGATCCCGTTGACCGAGGCGTAGTTCGCGGTCGGGTCCGGGTCCACGTTCTCGAAGACGACGTGGTAGAGGTGCCCCGCGATCACACTCGCCGGCGCTGACCAGGCAACGACCGGGAAGGCTTCGGTTGGCTCCATGGTCGTCCGCGCGAGCACGTTCCCCGACGGCGCATGGGCAGCCGTGGCGTCGTCGGTCTGGATGGTGATCTCCCACGTCCCGCCAGTCCCCGCCCCGTATCCCGGGTGTGACGCGTCGATGACGTACACCCGGACCGAGTTGAGCTTCGACGACGTCGCGGCCCGGAACCGGTAGCTCGTGGACACGTTGTACGGTCCGCCCACGCGGGTGTTGTTAAGGCTGTCCATTCCGATGCCGGGACCGTAGAGCCCAGTGACCGTATCGACTGACGTCGCGTGGGCGACCAACGTGGCGACAATGGCGCCCGCGATGAGGGAGACCAGGATGGGCCGCTTCCACGCTCGTCGGGCGTAGGCCCGGATCGTTGGATCGATCCGGGCCGGTTGGGGGGCCCGGTCCGCCCGCGAGGTCGGCTCTGCCCTTGTCGCGTCGGCACGTGCCGTTGGGTCGGAGCTCACTGACGCACGATACCCGGGATGCCGGCCTCCGGTGTGCGAGCACACGACCCGGCCCATGATTGGGCCCGGGTGAACTCAGGCACAGACTGACATGCGGGGCTGGACATCTCTGGACCCGACGGGTCCCGCCTGGGTGGCGGTTGGAGGCATGGTGACGGAGCTCTCGTGGCCAGGGGCATCATGTCCCTCGATGCTGGTTCGCGAGGACGCCGAACGCCCGGCCCGGCCTCGCGGCCAGACCGGGCGAAGCGGTTGAGAGGCCTATTCGCTCCGCTGGCCCGTTCGGATCAGCGGAAGTAGAACTGGAGATCTCCAGATGCCCCGAGGCCGGAGACAGTCGACCAGGACGAGCCGCCGTTGGAGGAGACGGCGAGAGAGCCGTCGCCGAAGTACGTCGCAGGAGCATACGAGTACCCGTCGCCCTGCTGGATGCCACGCGTCCACAGGACGACGCCGCCGGTCGTGGACAGGACGAGGTCATAGGTCGTGCCTGCAGCGAGCGTCAGCGTGGAGAACGACCCGTTGAGCCAGACGCCGGCGCTGGCGTCCACCGATGGCAGAACCGGCACAGACGAGGCGTTGACCGTGACGGACCGGAGCGTGGACCCGGCGGTGTCCAGGATGGACATGACGAGGCCTCCCGAGCCAGACGTACGGGCGACTCGCACTCCGACCTCGGACACGAACCGCGCCGTTCCGGGAGTGAACCGCTCACGAACGAGGCTGGAGGTGCCCGAGATCACGGCAGGATGCCCAACCTCGACCTCCATGTAGCCCTGGCCGCTTTGAGAACCGTCCGCGTAGGTCAGGTTCAGGATCGGCGTGTGGCCTGGCCGTTCCTGCCATCCTCCGCCGTTCTGCGACATCAGGACCCGCATCTCCTCGTTCGGCCATCCTGGGTTGCGCTGCTGACTGGTCGAGGCGCCGAACCACGCGGCAGCATCGACGCTGGCATAGTTTTGCGTCGGGTTGGCATCGACGTTGCGGAACACGACGTGGTACAGGCGGCCTGGCGTGACCGCTGCGGCGGAGGCGAAGGTCGCAACGGCGTTCGTGTCGATCGTCCCTGGGACGTTGTCCGAGGCAAGAGCCGTCCCGCTGGGGGAGCCATTCTGATCCGCCTCGATCGTCACGCGGATCGTGCCACCGGTTCCGGCGCCGTAGCCCGAGTAGCCGGTCGGGATCATGTAGAAGCGAGCCGACTTGATCTGCGACGACGTGGCCCGGAAGACGTATGAGACGGCAAGACGATCCGGCCCGCCGACCTGCGTGTTCCACAGGGTGTCCATGGTGATCCCGGGTCCGTAGACGCCGGAGACCCCGCCGGCCGGAGCTGGGGCGGGCGCTGGGGCGACCGCGCCCACGGGCGTCGGCGTCGGCGTCGGCACGGTCGCGCCTGCTCCGCTGGTCCTCCCTCGCACGCGGATCTTGACGGAGAGGACGGCCCTTTGGGCGACAAGCTCCGTGGACTGAAGCTTGATCGCGGACGGGCGGAGCGCGGTCGGCCGGCCGAACGTCACCTGGTATGTGCCGGTCGTGGCCGTGCTCGGGAATCCGGAGGTGACCGCGGAAGCCACCTCGGCTGTTCACCCACACCAGGCGCAGCCGGTTCGGGGACTTGGCCCAGCGAACCTGGAGGATGCTGGCCGGCCGGAAGCCACTCCCCACGATGGTGACCAGCTTGCCCGGCTGCGCGACGCCCCGGACGACGACACGTGGATGGTAGGTGGCGGCCTCGGTGGGCATGATCGGGATGATCAAGGCCGGGACGAGGAGAAGGATCGGCAGCGTCGCCAGCCAGGTGCGGAGCCGGCTGGGCCTGGTCGATCGCTTGGACGTGACGGCCGGTCCCTGCTCGGGGATCCAGCGCTCGCCATCCCAGAACATGAGATGGGCTCTCCTTTCGGCAGCCCGGCTGGCTACAAGAGCCCCGTGGCTTTGCGGCCCCGCCTCGCGACGGGTGTGCTATTTCGAGGAGGCCGGCCGTGTGATGGCGGTCAGCCATTGTGTTTGCAGGACGCTCGGGGATCCTATGGCCGGCGTGCCGGTTGGCCAACCGGGCAATCTGTACTGGGCCGATCGTCTCGGTGACTGCTGGCAAGTGGCCCGAACCGCCCCACAGGGCCCACAACGTCCCGTGGCGACCTTCCAGCCGGAGACTCGGGCGGGCCGACCGATGTGCGCCGACGCACCACCGCGACCCGGCCGTGCCGGCTCGCACCTGTCCGCGTGCGAGAGCTCCATCGACCGCCCTCGTTGGCGCAGACTCCCGACGGCGATCCGGCGGGAGGCTCAGCGGTACCAGCGCAGCGCTTCTTCTGTCGATACACTCGTGCGGTGGATCCGCAGCGGCACCCACGCACAGGCGGGGGCCCAGTTCTCGTTCTCGATCCCATCATCCCGCACACCGTCGGGGCGGTCCGGGGCCTCGGGCGCGCCGGCTGGGACGTCGTGGTCGCGGGGCACGAACGGCACGCGGATGCCCTTGCGGCGAGGTCGCGCTACGCCTCCCCCCCGTACGAGCGCCTGCCCGATCCGTACGGCGACCCGGCGGTGTTCGAGGCTGCGCTCGATCGGATCGTGCGCCGGCGTGGCTGCCAGGCGATCGTCGCAGGTTCCGATTCGACGATCGCGCGACTGCAGAGCATCGACGTCGCAGTGCCCACGGTCCCTCCCGTCCATGCCGGCCTTGACCGGATCATCGACAAGGTCCACCTCGCAGCGAGCTGCACGGCCGCCGAGGTCCCGTATCCGGCGACCTGGTTGCCGGAACAGCCGGCCCCGGCGGGCGCCGGCTGGCCGCGCATCGTCAAGCCGCGCCGGTCGTCGATGGTCCGGCCGGGCAAGGTGGTCGGCCGGACGGGTGCGTTCGTGGTCGGAGATCCGGCCCAGGAGGACGCCGCCGTTGCCGTCCTGCGAGCCCTGGGGCTCGAGCCGATCATCCAGGTGCGGGTTGAGCGAGCCTACCCGGTCAGCGTGGCGATCGTGCGCCACCGCGGCCGCTCGAGCTTCCGGATCGCCTATCGGGTCCTGCTCGAGTACCCGCCGCAGGGGGGCCAGGCGGCCGCGATCGTGAGCATCGACCCGCACCGCGGGATCGGGGCTCGGGCGCTCGAGATCGCCGAGCGCGTGTGCGACGCCGCGGGCTACGAGGGCCTGGCCAACGTCCAGCTGTATGGCCAGGAGGACGGGTCGATCTGCCTCATCGAGGTGAACTCCCGCGTGTATGGCTCGGTCTGGTTCCCCGAGCGTCTGGGCCTGCGGCCGGTCGAGCGTGCCGTCCTTGCCGCCCTGGGCGAGGATCCGCCGCCACCGATCGACTACCCCCTCGGGCGGCGCTTCCACCGGCCGATCCTCGAGGCTCGTTGGCTCATGACGCCCCGCGACGATCGCGACCCGGTATGGCGCCTGCCCGCCATCCTGCGGCCGTGGGATGTCTTCGACGTGCTTTCGCTCACCGACCCGCTACCGCTCGCCGCCGGGCTCCGGCACGTGCTCGCGCGGTCGCTCGAGGAGCTCAACGGCCCTTGGCCCCCCAGGTCGCGCCCACCGTCCTGAACGGCGCCACGAAGCGGGCCGCGCGCTGACGCCGGGCGGCGGCGCCGCGCGGTGTGCCTCACTCGGCGCGATAGGCCGGGAAGTAGCCGCCCAGGTCATCTGGGTTCAGGCCCGGGTCGCGGGCCGCCACGAGGCGCCGGTGTTCCGCCTCGTCCAGCACGACGCGCAGGGTGCGGTACGGGTGGCGCACGGGGGAGAACCCCGCCTTGAAGTAGAGGAGCGAGTCGGTGGCGCCCCCGACCCCCCCGCCGAGATGGAGGCTGCGATTCCCGCGCTGCTCCGCCCAGTCGCACGCTGCGTGGATCAGCAGCTTCGACGGTTGGGCCGAGATGGCCGCCTCTTCTGTGCCCCCCAGGTGGTACTGGACGATCCCGTCGGTCTCGATGAAGAGCCCAGCCGCCGCGACCACGCCGTCCTTCTCGACGACGCAGAGGTGAAGTCGACCGCCGAGGGCATCTCGCAGGCGGTCGAAGTACGCGTCATCGAACAGGTAGTAGGACGCCGCCGAGCGTCGGGCCATCGTCGCACGGTAGATCCGCTTGAACTCGCCGAACCGCTCCATGCCCTCGTCGACGCGCGCCACGTAGCCGTTGCGGAGTGCCTTCGTGATGTCCCTCTGGTGGTTGTGGCGCATCTGTGCCCAGCGCGTCGCGCTCGGAACAGCGAGATCGATGCTGACCGTCGCGCCGTGGACCACCAGCTCGCCGACGCCCTCCGGCGGCGATGGATTGAGCATCGGGTGAAGGCGCACGAAGAGCGTGACGAGACCGGCTTCCCGGAGGGCGGCTATGCCGGCGACCAGCGCCTCGGACAGGAACACCGGGTCGTCGGTGCCGCGCGTGAGCGGACCCGGGTATCCGTAGGGCGACGTGGCATCACGGCGGTCGCTCGTCGGGATCGTGCGAATGACGAGCGGGAGCAACAAGCTTGCCCATCCATCATCGACGAACAGGGCTTTCGCATCACCTCCCTCCTGGGCAGCGCCCAGCGCAGCGTACGAGGGCAAGTGGTAGAAGTCGTGCGACACCTCGCGCAGGAACGAGCCCCATCGCGGGTCGTCGACGCCAAGCAGGCGCGTCTTCACGGCCGCGCGCGGACGCTACGACGTTGGCGCCGGCTCACCCCGGCGGCCTCGGTTGATCCCGCTTCTTGGGCGACGTCGAGTGGAGGTCGCGGCAGTAGTCTGCCCAACGTGCCTGCTGGTTCGTGGCCATGTCCGCGACTCACATGCGCAAGAGCCATCGTGGATCCACCGGTCCCGCATCCCGCCGACCGGCACACCCGTCAGGGTATCGGAAGTGGGCCCCCGAGGTGAGACGCCGCGCGGCCGCTAGAGCCGCAGGATCCGGTTGCTGGGCATCGGCAGGAGCTGGGCCTTCGGGCCGACGTAGACCTCGCGCTCAGCCGTGTCCTGCAGGATCAGGGCTCCGGCGCCGATGACGCATTCGCGCGCGACCCTGACCCCATCCCGGATGGTCGCGTTCACGCCCAGGAAGCAGTGGGACTCGATGGTGACGTTTCCCGAGACGACGACCTGCGAGGCCAGGAAGCAGTGGTCCTTGATCACGCTGTTGTGGCCAACCTGGTTGCCACTCCACATCAGGACGTCGTTGCCGATCTCGACGAACGGCTGGATCACGTTGTGTTCCATGATGAAGCAGTTGTCGCCGATGGACGAGAAGTCGGACCAGAACGTCGCTTTGGAGCTCACGTAGCTGATCAGGCGGTAGCCCATGCTCTTCGCCTGGTTGTACTTCAGCTCCCGGAACTTGTTCATCTGGACGTAGCCCAACGCGACGAACATGTCGAATGCATCTGGCGGGTACGAGCTGGCGACATCTTCGAACGGCACCACCGGGAGTCCGAAGAACCGATCATCGTCGACGTGATCACGGTCGACCGTGAAGGCGGCGATCTCGTGGGGCGAGTCGTGGGTGAGGTAGGCATAGGCCAAGCGTGCGAGCGTCCCTGTTCCGAACACCACGACCCGACTCACGTCCGTCCTCCCCGGGCGCGCCGGCCCGCCACAGTGCCTGTCTGCGAACTCATGGCACACACGGCTCGCCGGCAACTCCCTCGAGGTCCTGTCGTGGCATATCCCGGCACCATCCCGTCACTCGGCTGCTCCGCGACCCCGCCCCTGGGGCACGATCGAGGGCCATGCCTCAGGCGGCAACCATGAACGCCGGATCGGTCCGATTCGGCTTACCATCTCCGGCGCAGTGTGATCAGCAGGTTCACATGCCATCTGCACCACGTGTCTCCTTGAGTGCACATCATCTCACCGGGGTGGGGCATGTCGCCAGACGGCGCGGCCGAGGCCAGCGCGGGGTGCTCCGCCGGCCAGGCAGGGGGCCATCATCGTGCATGAGGTGCGGCGCATCGTCCTTCGAGCGTGGCAGACCGTCGTCGTGTGGCGCGAGTCGCTTGTCTTCTTCACCTATCACCCGCGGCAGGGCGACGGGACCATCGACGAGCAGGTCCGCATCTTCGGGGGCAGTGCTGGCGTCCCGGCGGACGTGAGGGCGCAATTCCTCGAGGCGCGTGGCCTTCTGCTATGGGTGGTCATCTGGCTGCGGATGCGCTTCCAGGGAGTCACCCTCCTCGTGCTCTCGGAGGATGGGAAGCTGTGCGGATACCAATGGATGCGGACGTGCGACCCCTTCATCCGCAGGTATCGCTGGCTGACCCCGCGCGGCCTGCTCTTCGGCTACCTCTGGGTTGCCCCCGCGTTCCGCAGGCGCGGGATCGCCGACAGGCTTCATGGCACGGGCATCGCGCTCTCCCGCGATCGCCGCGCCATGCCGATCATCGTCTACGCCGACACCTCGAACATCCCGTCGATACGGGCGCTCGAGAAGGCCGGCTTCGCGCGCCTGGGCACGTACGACGTCACGTCTGGGGCTCTCGGCCTCTACGCCACCCACAGGACGATCGAAGAGAACGCACGAATCCGGGACGTCTGGCCTGTCGCACAGCCGTAGGCCCCACGACGGCACCGGCACGCGTCAGGCACGTCATCTCGCGCTGTGCCGTGCGGCCAGCTCGGTCCGCAGGAGCTTGCCCGACTCGTTGCGCGGCAGCGACTCCACCAGGGCCAGCGTCACCGGCACCTGGTATGCAGGCAGCCGCTCGCGGCAGAATCGCAGCAGGTCGGCCTCGCTCGGCATGGCCCCGGGGCGCGGCACGACCACGGCTGCGGGCACCTCGCCCATGAGCGCGTCCTTCACGCCGACCACGGCCGCTTCGGCCACGTCGGGGTGGCGCGCGATCACCTGCTCGATCTCGATCGGGCTCACCCGATGACCGCCGATCTTGAGGATCTCCTTCGCACGGCCGCGGTGATAGAGGAACCCTTCAGCGTCGCGCTCCGCCAGGTCGCCGGTCCAGAGCCAGCCGTCGTGGAGGATCGCCGCCGTCTCCTCGGGCTCGTCGAGGTAGCCGGGCGTCACGTTGGGGCCGCGGGCCACGAGCTCTCCGATCTCGCCGGGCGGGAGCTCGCGGCCGGCGTCATCCACCACCCGCAGCTCCACGCCGGGAATGGCGATGCCGATCGAGCCCGCCTTGTCTTCGGCTCGCTCCGGCGGGAGATAGGAGAGGCGCGCGGTGGCCTCCGTCTGACCATACATCACGAAGAGACGCGCCGGCCGGAACGCGTCTCGGACCCAGGCGATCGTGTCCGCCGCCATCGCCCCGCCGGCCTGCGTGAGGTACCGAAGCGAACCGAGCTCGATCGTCGAGACGTCCACCTGCCTGCGGATCATCTCGAACGTGAGCGGGACGCCGGCGAAACCCGTGCACCCCTCCGATGCGATCGTCTCCATCACGCTTCGTGGAAACGCCATTCGGTTGTCGAGGAAGACCGAGCCGCCGGTGAGCAGATGGGTCTGGAGGACGCTCCGGCCGTAGCAGTAGTAGATCGGGAGGGCCAGCATGGCGCGGTCTCGGGAGGTCAGGCCGAGGTACCTCACGATCGAACGACTGTTTGCGTCCACGTTGCGGAACGTCTGGATGACGCCGTGAGGCCTCCCGGTGCTGCCGGAGGTGTAGAGCACCAGGGCCGGTGCATCGGGAGAGAGCACGGCGGCCGGAGCGGCGGGAGGCACGTCGAGTTCCGGATCCACCCGACCGTCCTCGAAGAGGAAGGTCGACGGACAGCCACCGAACTGCCCTTCGAATGCCGTCGAGAGCCCGCCCTCACGCACTGCCCAGACGTGGCCGATCGGCCCTCCCGCGAGGACCTCGCCCCACTTCTGCGCATCTCGCGCCCAGACGAACGCCTGGCCCACCTGGCTCCGAGCGACGATGTCGCCCAGGACCTCGGCGCTCCAGTCTCGGCTGACTTCGACGGACGTGGCGCCAAGCGCGTTCAGGGCCAGGCCCGCGACCACCGTGGCCGGCGTGTTCGGAAGTGCGAGCAGCACGCGACTGCCCGGACCGATCCCCCGCCCCGAGAGGTGGGCGGCGAGGGCACGGACCCTGGAGGCAAGCTCCTGGTAGCTCAGCCGCGCGGCCGGACTCGCCACCGCCGGGGCGTCCGGTGCGCGCTCGGCGTGAAAGAGGAGCCAGTCGGCGAGAAAGGGAGTGTCTGGAAGGAGCTCGTCGTTCATGTGTCATCCGCCTGGGCGATCGATCCGGCGTTGATGGCTCCATCGTATCCGTGGAGAGTGCCGTAGACTCCGGGGCGTCCGCGGCGCCGCCGAGGCTGTTGCCGAACGCTTCGCTGCCCGCGACCACGCTGGAGTCGGCTGACATGTTCTCACGCGACGTGCTCCGGATCGACGGCCGCCTGGAGACCCAGCGGATCGAGGCCGAGATTCGCCGACTGGCGTTGGGCGATCTGCGCCGGCGGGGCGCGGTCGTCGCGATGTCGGGCGGGATTGACAGCTCCGTCGTCGCCGCCCTCTGCGCGCGGGCGCTGGGCCCTGAGCGTGTCCTGGGGCTCCTGCTGCCGGAGCGCGACTCCTCGACCGACGCCCTCCGCCTCGGCGGGATGCTTGCGGCGCGACTCGGCATCTCGTACCTCATCGAGGACATCGCGCCGGCCCTTGCTGCGCTCGGCTGCTACGAGCGGCAGGACGAGGCGGCAAGGATGGTCTTCCCCGACTTCGGCGCGGGTTGGCGCTGCAAGATCGTGTTGCCGTCGCTCCTCGAGAGTGACCGTCTCAACGTGCCGCAGCTCACCGTCACCGACCCGGACGGCCTCGAGCGGTGCTCGCGCATGCCGCCTGCCGCCTACCTCCAGCTGGTTGCGGCGACGAACTTCAAGCAGCGAACCCGGATGACGATGGCGTACTACCACGCAGACCGGCTCAACTACGCGGTCGCCGGGACGCCGAACTTCGTCGAATATGACCAGGGCTTCTTCGTGAAGCAGGGGGACGGGGCGGCCGACTTCAAACCGATCGCTCACCTCTACAAGACGCAGGTGTACGCCCTCGCCGAGTTCCTGGAGATTCCCGCGGAGATTCGGGCCCGGCAGCCCACGACGGACACGTACTCGCTCGCCCAAACCCAGGAGGAGTTCTACTTCGCCCTCCCGTACCGCGAGATGGACCTGTGCCTGTGGGCCGTGGACCACGGGGTCCCGGTCGCGGAGGTGGCACCCGCCATCGGGCTCACCGAGGAGCAGGTGGCACGCGTCTTCCGCGACATCGAGGCGAAGCGGCGGATGAGTCGCTACCTCCACCACGTGCCCACGCCGATGGGTCCACCGTAGCCGTGTGCGGCATCGCCGGATCGGTGGCACTCCGCGACGGGCTTCCCCCGCCGGAGCTGGGGGACATCGCCGCGATGGTCCGGGCGCTGCGGCACCGGGGCCCGGACGAGTTCGGCCTCTACCGCGACCGGCGGGCGGGACTCGGACACGCCCGGCTCTCGATCATCGACCTCGCGACCGGGCAGCAGCCGCTGTCCGACGAGCGCGGCTCGACCTGGATCGTCTTCAACGGGGAGATCTACAACTACGTGGAGCTGCGCGCCGAGCTGGCAACCCTCGGCCACACGTTCCGGACACGAAGTGACACCGAGGTCATCGTCCACGCCTACGCCGAGTGGGGCGACCACGCCTTCGGCAGGTTCAATGGCCAGTTCGCCCTGGCGCTGTGGGACTCTGCAGCCGAGAAGCTCGTGCTTGCCAGGGATCGCCTGGGAGTGAGGCCGCTCTACCTGTGCCAGCACGCCGGGCGCCTCTGGTTCGCGAGCGAGGTGAAGGCGATCTTCGCCGGAGATCCGTCGATCCCCCGGCGGCTCGACCCGGTCGGGCTCGCGGAGACGTTCACGTTCTGGACGACGACGGCACCCCAGGGGGTGTTCGAGGGGGTGACGGAGCTCGAGCCCGGCCACGTCAGGACGGTCGTGGGTGGGCGCGCGTACGACCGGGCGTACTGGGAGCCGCGCTACCCGGTCGGGGAGCTTGCGCCGGTCGTGGACAGCCTCGACGAGGCAGTCGAACGTGTCCGGGCGGCGCTCGACGAAGCAGTTCGCCTCCGGATGCTCCGGGCCGACGTGCCGGTCGGGAGCTACCTCTCCGGCGGGCTCGACAGCTCGCTCGTCGCCGCGCTCGGCCTTCGGGCCAAGGGGGAACGGTTCTGCACGTACTCGATCCGGTTCGAGGATGCCGAGTACGACGAGACCCCGTTCCAGCGAATGATGGCGGCCGCAATCGGGAGCGACCATCGCGAGATCACGGTGCGGCGCGCCGACATCGCGGCGGCCTTCCCCGACGTCGTGCATCACGCGGAGCGCCCCCTCCTGCGGACGGCACCGGCCCCGCTCTTCCTTCTGTCGCAGCTGGTGCGGGAATCCGGGATCAAGGTCGTGCTGACCGGGGAGGGCGCCGATGAGATGTTCGCCGGCTACGACTTGTTCCGCGAGGCCAGGATCCGGCGCTTCTGGGGCCGGCAGCCCGCGTCTGCGATGCGCCCACGCCTTCTCGACCGGCTGTACCCGTACCTGGCCCGGTCGCCGGTAGCCCAGCGGGCGATGGCGGCCGAGTTCTTCGGGCGGGGTCGCGAGCGCTGGGCCGAGCCCGGCTTCGCCCACCAGACGCGGTGGCAGCCGGCGGCAGCGCTGCAGCGGCTGTTCACGCCCGACCTTCGCAGGGCGGCGGCACGAGTCGACGTCACCGCACGGCTGCTTGCCGACCTCCCCGCCGACTTCCGTCGCTGGTCGTATCTCGCCCAGGACCAGTACCTGGAGGTCCGCACGCTCCTCTCCGGGTACCTGCTCTCGTCGCAGGGCGACCGGATGCTGATGGCGCACTCCGTGGAGGGCCGGTTCCCATTCCTGGACCCGGATCTCGTGGAGCTCGCCAACGCTCTTCCGGCGACGTACAAGCTGCGGGGGCTCGACGAGAAGCACGTCCTGAAGCGGGCGGCCGCCGGGCTCGTCCCCGAGGAGATCATCCGCCGCCCGAAGCAGCCCTACCGTGCCCCGGACGCCCTCTCCTTCGTGGGTCCTGATGCACCCAGCTGGGTCGCCGAGATCATGAGCGAGCGCGTTGTCGCGGGCGACGGCGTCTTCGACCCAGCGGCCGTGGGCCACCTGTGGCGAAAGGTCCGGGCTCATCCCGCGGGCGAGCAATTCTCGAATGCCGATAACATGGCGCTGATCGGCGTCCTGTCCACCGGCCTGCTCGTGGAGCAGCTCGTTCGCCGTCGGCCGGACACGTCCGACACCATCGAATTCCAGACGGTCGTCGACCGGCTGCCCTCCCGGGCCGCGGGTGACGTTTCCGTGCGCGACACGCGAGGGACGCTGCAGACATGACGATCCAGGAGCGAGTGCGGCTCTTCGTCCTCGAATCCTTCTACGTGAGCGATCCCGAGGGGCTCACCGACGACCTGTCGCTCATCGACAGCGGGATCGTCGACTCGACGGGCATGCTCGAGGTGATCCTGTTCCTCGAAGGGGAGTACGGGTTCCACGTCGAGGACCGCGAGACGATCCCCGAGAACCTGGAGACGATCTCCCGCATCGCGGCGTACGTCGATCGCAAGCGAGCCGCCGCGGCCGGCTGAGGAGGCGCACGGAGGCCGGGATGATGATCCTCGATCATGTCGGGATCGCGGTGCGATCCATCGAGCGCTCAGTGGAGCACTTCCAGCGCGTCTTCGGGTATCAGCAGGAGACCGAGATCATCACGAACACGCGGCAGAAGGTCCGCGTGGTGTTCCTGTCCCGATCGGGGTCCTTGCAGCTCAAGCTCATTGAGCCCGTGGATCCGTCATCGCCGATCCACGCGTTCGCCAAGCGAGGCGGCGGTCTGCACCACCTGTGCTTCCGCTGTGAATCGGTCGACGCGGAGCTCGTCCGGCTTGAAGCGCTCGGCCTGCGCGTTCTCGCCTCACCGCAGCCCGGCGAGGCCTTCGCGAACGAGCGGATCGCGTTCGTGTACGCCGGCGACGGCCTGAACATCGAGCTCATCGACACGATGCAGCGTGCCGGCCGTCTGCCGGGCGGGCACGTCGCACCTGCCGTGGCGGAGACCCGATGACCTCTTCCCTCCAGCCTGACCGACGCAGCATCCCCCTGGCGCGGCCGGACGTCGGGGACCGGGAGCTCGAGCTCGTCACCGAGGTCCTTCGCAGCGACGTGCTCGCGCTGGGCCCGTTCGCGCCGCGCTTCGAAGCCGACCTCGCCGCACTCGTGGGCCGGCGCGAGGGCGTCGCCTGCTCGAGCGGCACGGCGGGCCTCCACCTGTCCGTTCGGGCCCTCGAGATCGGCGAGGGGGACGAGGTCATCACGACGCCCTTCAGCTTCGTCGCCTCCGCCAACTGCCTGCTCTACGAGCGGGCCATGCCCCGGTTCGTCGACATCGAGGAGGACAGCCTCGGGATCGACCCGAACCTTCTGGAGGAGGCCTCCACGAACCGGACCCGGGCGGTGCTTCCGGTCCACGTCTTCGGGCGCCCGTGCAGGATCGAGGCCATCGAGGCAGTGGCCCGCCATCACGGCTGGATGATGATCGAGGACGCCTGCGAGGGCCTCGGGTCGTCCGTTCGCGGGCGGCCCCTCGGGAGTTTCGGGGAGGTGGCCGTCTTCGCGTTCTACCCCAACAAGCAGATCACGACCGGCGAGGGCGGCATGGTCGTGACCGACGACCCTGCCCTCGCCGACGTCATGCGCAGCCTGCGGAACCAGGGCCGCGACACCGACGGCACCTGGCTTCGGCACGTTCGCCTCGGCTACAACTACCGCCTCGACGAGCTCTCGGCAGCCGTCGGCGTGGCCCAGGTGGAGCGGCTCGCCGAGCTGCGCGCCGGACGGGCCCGCGTCGTGGCAGCCTACGAGCGGGCGCTCGGCGGCGAGGACTGGGTGCGGCTCCCGCGCGCCGGGGTCGACGAGGTCGTCGACTGGTTCGTCTACGTCGTGCGTCTCCACCCTGAGATCGACCGCGATCGCGTCATGGGCCGGCTCGCCGAGAGGGGCGTGCCCGCGCGACCGTACTTCTCGCCTCTCCACCTGCAGCCCTTCTACCGCGAGACGTTCGGGTTCCGGCCCGGCGACTTCCCGGTGACGGAGCGCGTCGCCGCGTCGACGCTCGCGCTGCCGTTCTCGTCACGCCACACCGACGAGGAGGTCCGGTACGTCGCCGAGACTCTCGTCTGGGCGGCCGGCGGCTGAAGCGCGCCCGCGTCAGGCGGGCGGCGGCTCTTCTGTCGTGGCTCGTGCTCCGGCCTGCTGCAGTCCGGTCCGGAAGCGCGGTGGAAGGTCCGCGATGTCCTGCGCTACCGCCACGCCCTCCCGCCGGAGCACCTGTGCGACCGTCCGGGCGAGGATCTGGAAATCCAGCGCGAGACCCCAGTTCTCGACGTACCACACGTCGAGCTGGAGACGATCCTCGAACCGGGCGGTGTGGCGGCCGTTGACGGCGGCCCAGCCTGTCAGCCCGGGCCGCATGTCGTGTCGTTTCCACTCCTCCGGGGTGTAGTGGTCGAGGTACTCGACCAGCAGCGGCCGGGGACCGACAAGACTCATCTCGCCCCGGAGGACGTTCCACAGCTCCGGCAGCTCGTCGATGCTCGTCGCCCGGAGGATCCGGCCGACGCGCGTGACACGCTGCGCGTCGGAGTCGTACCACACCTCGCCCGGCCGTGGCGAGCGCATCGTCCTGAACTTGATGATGGAGAAGGGCTTCCCGTGCAGGCCGGGGCGATCCTGGCGAAAGAAGATGGGGAAGCCCTGAGCAGCCGCGACGCCGAGGGCTGCCCAGGCAAGAATGGGCGACAGGACCACCATCCCTGCGATGGCGCCGACCACGTCGATCCCTCGCTTGATCGACAGCGCAAACCGCCGTTGCCCGCTCATGTCGCTATCCCGTTCACAGCATCATCTCCGGGCCGGGTCATGGGAGGAGCGGCGCCCACCCTCGTCCGATCGTGAACAGGGTATCTCGCGAGCGCCCGCTTCTCGCGTCCCGGTCGTCATGGGGGAGGTGACGCCTACGCGCCGGATCATCCGGGCTCGGCCAGCCGGCGATACGCCGGGAAGTAGGGCTCCCGCTCCGCGCTGCTCCCGTGGCGCTCGTCGAGGAGTCCCCGGCGCTCGCAGAGCTCCCGGTAGGCCGCCGCATCGACGATCCACCGCCAGGTCGCGTACTGGTGGCGGCGACTCGAGAAGCCCGCCTTATACCGGAACAACGAATCCTCTCGCCCACCCACGCCGCCGCCGAGATGGAACACCCGCGCACCGGCCCCGGCGGCCCATCGTCGCGCGGTGTCATCCAGGAAACGCGTCGGGGACAGTCTCGAATACTCGCCCCTGAGGGCACCCAGGTGGGCCTGGACGATGCCGTCGCAGTTGGTGTAAAGCCCGGCAGCCGCCACCTTCCCATCCACCAGCGCGACGAACAGATGCAGCACGGAGCCGAGCTCAGCCGCCAGGAGCTCGAAGTACTCCTCGTCGAAGTGGTACGAGGAAGGCGCTCCGACGCGTCGCATCGTCTCCTGGTAGATGTCGACCCACTCGTGTCGGTATGCGCCCTCGCGGTCGTCAAGGCAGACCGTGCCCGCTTCCTGGGCCTTCCGGATGATGCGGCGGCACTTCTTGCTGTAGCCCGCCCACTGGTCCTCCATGGGAAGCGCAAGGTCAACCGAGACCGTCTTCCCGACGGCGCTCGCCTCGCCGAGGCCGGCCAGCAACTCCTGCTGGGCGATCAGCGGATGGAGGCGGGAGAAGACCGCAACCACCCGCCGGCCGACGAGCTCATCGCCAAGCGCTGCCTGGAACGATTCGACGATCTCTCGAGGGATCCGCTCATGGGATGCGATCGGCCCGCCGTAGCCGTACACCGAGGTCGCATCCTGGAGTCCGGCCGGATCGTCCGGGTCGACCGGTCGCAGGAGTAGCGGCAGGGCAATGAGGTAGCCGCCTCCGCGGTAGGTGAACAGTGACGCCCTTCCCTCGCCGCGACGCTCCGCGAGGCGGTGGTAGCCGGCGAGATGGTGGAAGTCGTGCTGATACGACTGCGACAGCACCTCCGTCCACTCGGCGTCGTGCTGCGTCTCCAGGACGACGAATCCACCGGTCCCCGCCGTTCCTTGAGAACCCCGTGCCGCGCCGCCCGTCACGCCGGAGCCTCCCGGCCGCGGCGGGGGATGACGGGCTGCGGACGGTCATGGAGGCACATCTCAGCCCAGTATCGAAAGACGGTTCCAGATGTCAACTGCAGCAGGTCTCGGACATCCCGTTGCAGCCTCGCCAGTACCTGCGAGCTGCGGGTCGGGCTCGCCGCCGGCCCTCGCGATGGGTGCCAGCCTCGCCCGACCCAGTCCGGGAGTGCGCCGGTGGTGCGTTCGTGCACCGAATCGGGCGAATCCGTGGGCGGGCTCCTCCTCCAGACGCACCACGCAGCGGCATAATCGCGGCCAGGTGGCGACGTACCCAAGCGGTCAAGGGAGAGGCCGGCAAAGCCTCTGTCAGTGGTTCGACTCCACTCGTCGCCTCCAGTCCCTGGGCCGGGTGATCGGTCGCCGATTCGGCCGACCGACACGGTTCACGCAGGGGACGAATCCCGCGAGGGTCGTCGTGCCTCCCATCCGGGCCAGCAGCTCCTTCACTGCGGCCGGGTAGTCCTGGCGGCGCGGCTCCACGGCGCGTCCCGCGTGATCGGTCGGCTGAGCGCGGGACACGAGCGGCCATCTCTGCCAGCGTCGAGTCGCGGCCTGATGCCCGTGGGACGACGACGGGGGAGGCGGTCACGAGGATCATGGCGCGCTCCGCGGAGCCCCCGCCTTCGGGGACTTCCAGTCCCCCGGCGTGAACGGGTGGCTCCGATAGGGAGAACACTGGATTGACGGGACGTGTTCGGTGCGCCGAGGCTTCCGCCGTGCCCGCGATGCCGCCCCTCGAGCATGGAGCGATCAGTCGATGACTCCCGAGGTTCTCCTCTACCTGGCCGTCGTGCTGGCGGTCACGGGGCTCGCGTTCACGAGCAGCGCCGCGATCGGGCTGGTAATGGCTCGGTTCGGCCTCGACGTCTCGGACGACGACCTGGTCATCGAGCCGACGAACCAGGGTGCCGCGCGCGATGTGGGGGTCGCGGCCCGAGCAGGATCTCGACCTCCGCCGGCAGGAACGGGCCCGCCACGCGGGCCGTGACGAGCCCCGGGCGGAGCAGCCTCATGCCGTGATCGAGTCCCCGGGGGCCCACTCGTGGACGACGGTTCCGCGCAGCCCGCGCTCGTCGAGCTCGTGGCGCAGCGCCGACGGCGTCCCGGCCAGGATCGGGAACGTGCCCCAGTGGATCGGCGCCACCGCCTCCACGCCCAGCAGCTCGGCCGCCAGGGCGGCCTCCCGCGGACCCATCGTGAAGTGGCCGCCGATCGGCAGCAGGGCGAGGCTCGGCCGATAGAGCTCGCGGATGAGCGCCATGTCGGAGAAGACGTTCGTGTCGCCGGCGTGGTAGATGGTGGTGCCGTCCTCCAGCCGAACGACGAAGCCGGCCGGCTCGCCCAGGTAGAGGGTCGTCTCGGCGCCGGCGTTCCAGTCGCCGGCGGAGTGGTCTGCGCCGACCATCGTGACCGCGATCTCGCCGAACGCGAACGTGCCGCCCTTGTTCATGCCGACGACGGCGTCGCCGCCGCCCGGCAGTCGCCGCGCGAGCCAGAGGCCCATCTCGTGGATGACCGGCCACGTGGGCCGCAGGCGGCTGGCGATCGCCAGCGCGTCGCCGAAGTGGTCGGAGTGGCCGTGGGTGACCAGCAGGAGGTCGCAGGCCCGCACGTCGGCCGCGGCCTTCGGGCTCTTCGGGTTGCCGAACCACGGGTCGATGAGGATCGTCTTGCCGCCGGGGGTCCGGACCTCCGCGCACGCGTGGCCGTACCAGGTGATCGTCGCGCCGCCCGTTCCCATGGTCTGCACCTCCGGTGCGCATCGTACGCGCGCCGACGGCCCGGGGAAGTCCCGGGCGAACAGGCAGCGGCGGCCGCGCCGTCTACACTCGGCGGCGTGCCCGCCGAGCAGATCGCCCGCAACCTGGCGTTCATCAACTGGACGCTCCTCGCGGCCCTGGCCGTGGGGTCCTTCGGCGCGGTCGCGCTCCTGCGGCTCCGGACCGAGGCGACCACCGGCTTCCTCGGCTTCACCGCCCTGTGCGCGGCAGCGTTCGGGGGGCTGGCGTGGCTCTCGGACGGGGCCCTCCCGGCCGCCGCGGCCGCCGGCTCGCCGGTCACCGTCGATCCGGCGTGGGACGTCCCGCGGCGGGCCGCGCTGGGCCTCTTCGCCGCCGGCGCGCTGGCCTACGGGCTGCTCCTGTTCCGGGGCCGGCGGGCCGCGCCGCTCGCGCTGGGAGTGGCCGGCCTGGGTGTCGCGACGATGCTCTTCGGCGCGCTCACCTGGGGCGGAGGGCCGGTCGGGATCGGCGCGCTGGCGGTCCAGCTGCTCGCGCTCGCCGCGGCGACGGGCGGCGTCTTCGCGGCGATGATCCTGGGCCACTGGTATCTCGTCACGCCGAAGCTCTCGACCGGGCCGGCGCTGCTGCTGAGCCGCGTGATGCTCGGGGTCGTCGCGACGCAGCTCGTCCTCTTCGGGCTCTGGGTGGGCCTGGGGGTCGGGACGTCGTACGCGCCGCTCGAGCCGCTCTTCGGCCCGTGGGCCCTCTTCGTGTGGCTCCGCCTGGCGGTCTCGCTCGTCTTCCCGCTCGTCGTGAGCTGGGCGGCCGTGCAGACGGTGAAGACGCGCTCGATGGAGTCCGCGACGGGGCTGCTGTACATCAACGTCGCGTTGATCGCGGCCGGTACGATCGCCGCGGCCGGCCTCTACTTCGGCGCCGGCCTGCTGGTCTAGGGGAGGGGAGATGCGCGTCCGAATTCGCCTGTTCGCCCGCCAGCGCGAGATCGCGGGCTCGCGCGAGGTGGTGGTCGAGGTCGCCGAGCCGGCGACGATCCAGGACGCCTGGGCCGCGGTCGTCGCCCTCCACCCGGCGCTCGCCGACGGGCGGCCGTACGTCCGCTTCGCCCACAACGGCTCGTACGCGCCGCCGGAGACCCCGCTGGCCGACGACGACGAGGTGGCCTGCATCCCGCCGGTCAGCGGCGGGTCGGGAGAGGAGCGTCCGGACGGTGGCCCCGACGGCCGGCCTGGCGAGGCGCGGCCGGACCCGGGGCGGACGCGCCCGGACCTTGGGCGGATGCGCCCGGATCGACCGCCCGGCCCGGACCGGATCCTGGAGCTGGCGCCGGCTCCGCTGCCCACCACCCTGGCGCAGGAGCTGGCCGACCGGCTGGCCACCCCGGCCGACGGCGCGGTCGTCATCTTCGAGGGCCGCACCCGGGCGACCCCCGGGACGCCGGCCCCCGGCGAGGAGGCGGAGGCGCGGCGCCATGCCGGCCGCCGCGTGGAGGCGCTGGAGTACGAGGCGTTCGATCCGCTCGCCCTGCGCGTGCTGGGCGACATCGCCGACGCCGCCGCGGCGCGCTTCGGCGTGGAGCGAATCGCGATCGTCCACGCGGTCGGCGACGTCCCCCTGGGGGCCATCTCGGTGGTGATCGTGGCCTGCGCGCCGCACCGCGACGCGGCCTTCGACGCCGCGCGCTTCGCGATGGACGAGACGAAGGCGCGGGCGCCGATCTGGAAGGCGGAGCGCTTCGCCGACGGTCACGTCTGGATCGGCCGACCGGCTTCCACGGGGCTGCCCGGCGAGGAGCCCGGCGCAGCGGGCGAGCTGCCCGGCGGGGGGGCCGGCGAGCCGTGACCGGCCTCCCGGACGAGACGGCCCGGGCTGCCGCGGCGCTTCTCGGCGAGTCGCTCGTCGGGTTCGAGCCCCGCGGCGGCGGCTACACGCTGGCCATCACGGGCCTCCTCCACCTCGCGGACGGTCGATGCGTCTTCCTCAAGGCCGCGGCTCCGGGGACGCCGCTCGACGATCCGGTCGTGGAGGACCTCATCGGAGAGGCGGCCGTCCTCGAGGCGGTGGCCGCCTCGACAGCTGCGCCGCACGTGCCCCGCGTCGTCGCGAGCGCGGTGGCTCCGCTCCCCCTCGTCCTCCTGGAGGACCTCTCGGCCGCCGCGTGGCCGCCCCCGTACCCGGACGATCTGGGTCCGCTGGCCGCCGCCCTCGACGCCCTCGCCGCCGTGCCGCCCCCCGCGATCCTCGAGGATCTCGTGGCCGTCTCCGGCGCCTCCGCCGCCGACGGCTGGTGGGAGCGCGTCGCGGCCGACCCGGCCCCGCTCACCCGCCTGGGCATCGTCGACGACGCGTGGCTCGCGCGCGCCCTCCCGTCGCTCGCGGCGGCGGAGGCCGAGGTCGACCTGGCCGGCGGGGACCTCGTCCACGGCGACCTCTGGTACGCGAACCTGTGCGTCGCCGAGCGTGGACCGGTGGTCGTCGACTGGGGCTCCGCGATGCGCGGGAACGCGCGGCTGGACCGCGCGACGGTGGCCTGGGACCTGATCGTCATGGGGCGGGACCCGGGGCCGCTCGCGTTCGACGGCCTCGCCGGCTGGCTCGCGCTGCTGGCCGGGAACCAGGCAGTCCAAGCGGTTCTCCCGCCGGGGCCCGGTGTGGACCCGGCGTCGACGCTGCGGGCCGATCAGGCCGCGGACATCGCGGCGATGCTGCCGCACCTCGTCCGCCTCCTCGACCTGCCGCCGCTCGCGCATACTCCCGACAGATGAGCCCGCCCGCCCGCCCGATCGCCGACCGCCTGGAGGCCGTCCTCCGCCGCGCCGAGGACCTGGCCGGCGCCTGGGGCGCCCGCGCCCGCGCGTCGACGACGCCGGCCCGCGAACGCGCCCTGCTGCGCCTTCTCGGCGTGAGTGGCCTCGACCGCAACGACGTGCCCCTCGCATCGTCCGTCGTGGAGCGCCACCTCAGCCGGGCGCCCGACCGCCTCGCCGGCGGGATCACGCTGCCGTTCGCGGTCGCCCTCCTGGAGTACGACGTCTCGCCCCAGCAGCTCGCCCTCGACGTGGCGAGCGGGGCGATCGACCTCGCCTTCGAGGCCGAGCTCCTCGCCGATCCGGAGCGCCGGGCGGCCGCCGAGGCGGAGGCGCGGCGGCTGGCCCTCGAGGCGCTCGACCGGATCGACGCCAACCGGACGGCACGCCTCGAGCTCCTCGACGTCCTCGGGGACGCGCCCCGGCCGTGGTTCGGGCTCACGCTCCCGACGCCGATGCTCGCGGCGGCCCCCGACTCCGCCGCGGCCCTCGTCGCGGCCGGCGCCGACCTCGTCCGGATCCGGGTCCCGGCGGTCCGCGAGCTCGTGCTGCGCCTCCACGACCGGGGCCTGGAGCCGGGGTACTGGCACCCGCGCGAGGGCCACCATCCCGACGACGGCGAGGATCCCGCCGCGGTCCCGGCGGGGAGCCAGCGGGCGCTGGCCGTCCTCCGGGAGCGCGTCGACGAGGCGGCCGCGGAGGCGGGCAGGTACGTGCGCCTCGGGACGCAGGCACCGGCGCTGGCGGCCCCCGAGCAGGCCCTCGTCGCGGCGATGGAGCGGATCGACCTGGTGGAGGCGGATCCGATCGCCGAGATCGTTGCGGAGGGGGTCGACCCGGACCGCGCGATCGCCGACCACGCCTTCGGGCACTGGCTCCTCCGCCGCGCGGGCGCCACCGTGCTGATCGGCCCCGGCCCGCTCATCGTGGCGCCGGACCTCGTGCACGGCGTGCCCGCGGACCCGGCCACCCGCGCGGGCAGAGCCTTCGCGATGCAGGCACTGGCCGTGGCCCTCGTGCGCGGCGACGGGCTGGCTGCCGGCCAGCTGTTCGCCGGGGCGCTCGTCCCGTGGCTTGCCGACGAGCGGGAGCCGGCGGCCCAGGCGCTGGCCGCCGTCGCCGTCCGGCGCCTGGCCTGGCCGGACGTCGCCCTGGCGTTCGACGAGCCCGACCTTCCCGGAGCGGCCGGCGCCCGCTGGCCGTACCTGGTTGGCCTCGCCCTCGCGGTCTCGGGCCCCGGCGCGCTCGTCGTGCGGCGGGCGGCCGACCTGGACGGCGCCGCCCACGCGGAGGCCACCACGCGCGCGGCCGCGGCCGTTGCCGCGGAGATCGCCGAGGGCCCGGAGCAGGCCCTTGCCCGGCCGGCCGTCGCGGCTCACGCCGAGGCGCTCCTCGCTGCGGCCGAGGCGACGCTGGCCTCGCTCGCCGACGGGGGCTGGTCGACGGTCCTCGGGGCGTCGCTCGGCCACCCGGATGCCGATCGGCTGGGGGCCGACGCGGTCGTCGAGCGAACGGAGGCGTTCGACCCGCTGGACGCCTGATCCTCCGGTGTCAGGGCGCTCGGTGTCAGCGCGCCGCGCCGTGGCTTCGGCGCGCGGGCACCGCGGGCGGCGCGGCCGGCGCGGGCGGCCTGGCAGGCGGCTTCCCCGTGATCGATCGCGTCCGCCGCCGTGGACGTCGCCCTCGTGACGGGCGATCTCGGCACATGTCCCGCTGGAGGACCTTCTGCCGTTCTGGGCCCGACCCTGGCGCTGCTCGCTGCAGACGCCGAGCACGGACCGAGGGAGGACCGAGCCCCGATCCCTCGTTCAATTCCGGCACATGTCACCCAGGCGAACCGGTGCCGACACTGCCACGGCAGAAGGTCCACCCAGCGGACTTGTGCCGATCCGGGCGCGGGCCCCGCGACGAGCCGCCGCGGGGGGGCGACGAGCGGCCACGGCGCCGGGAGCGGCCGCACGGCGCCCGGAGCGGCCGCGGGCGCCTCAGGCGACGCGATCGGCCGAGGACGCGAACCCGACCGTCTCGACCGGGCGCATCGCAAGGAGCACGCGGTCGCCGACGGTGAGGTGGCGCGCCGCGGCCCCGGCCTCCACCCAGACGCGGAGGTCCCCGTCGAGGACGATCTCGTAGTGCAATTCGGCGCCGGCGAAGCGGCGGCCGGCGATCCGGCCGGCAACACCGACGGCCGTCGGGTCGGCCGCGGGCTCCAGGTCGACGTGCTCCGGGCGGATCACCACCAAGCGCTCGCCCGGCGCCCGGCCCGTCGATGAGCCGCACGGTCCCCAGCGGCGTCGTGGCGAGCTCCCCGGCGACCGTCGCGCGGAGCAGGTTGGCGACCCCGACGAAGGTGGCGACGAACGGCGTCGCGGGCGTCGCGTAGACGCGCTCCGGCGTGTCCACCTGGTCGATCACGCCCTGGCGGATGACCGCGACCCGGTCGGCGAGGGTCAGCGCCTCGGCCTGGTCGTGGGTGACGAACAGCGCACTCGAGCCGGTCGCGTGCAGGATCCCGCGGAGGTCGCCGCGCAGCTGCGTGCGCAGGCCCAGGTCGAGATTGGCGAACGGCTCGTCGAGGAGCACGACGTCCGGTCGCGGCGCAAGCGCGCGCGCGAGCGCCACGCGCTGCTGCATGCCACCCGACAGCTCGTGGGGACGGCGGGCACCCGCATCGGGCAGGCCCACGAGGTCGAGCAGCTCCGCGACCCGGGCCGCCCGGTCGGGAGCCCGCCGGATCCCGTACTCGACGTTCTCGGCAACCGACAGGTGCGGGAAGAGGGCGACGTCCTGGAAGACCATGCCGAGCCGGCGCTGCTCGGGCGGCAGCGACCGCCCGGGCCCCTCGACGAGGGTGCCCCCGATCTCGATCGTGCCGGCGTCGGGCCGCTCCAGGCCGGCGATCGTCCGCAGCAGGGTCGTCTTCCCGCAGCCCGAGGGTCCCAGCAGGGCGAGCGTCTCGGCGGCGCCGGAGGTCCAGGTCGATGCCGTCGAGGGCGACGACCGCACCGAACGCCTTCCGGAGCCCGCGGACGCGGACGACGGCGCCGGCCCCGGCCGGGTCGCCTCCGGCCCCGGCCGGGTCGCCTCCGGTCACGGCCGGGTCGCCTCCGGTCACGGCCGGGTCGCCTCCGGTCACGGCCGGCCCTCCGCGCGGAGCAGCAGGGCGACGCTGGCCAGCGAGAGCCCGACGAGCAGGAGGGCGCTGGGCGCCGCCCGGGCGTAGAAGCCGTCGCCGACCGCGCCCCAGACCTGGGTCGCCAGCGTGGAGAAGCCGGTCGGGGCCAGGATCAGCGTCATCGGCAGCTCCTTGGCCGTGGTGAGGAAGACGAGCGCGGCGCCGGCGACCAGCCCGGGTCGCAGCAGCGGGAGCGTGACCGACCGGAAGGCCGCGAACGGCCGGCGTCCCAGCACGCGCGCCGATTCCTCCAGGCTCGGGCTGACGGAGCGGAGACCGTCCCGGAGCGGATGGAGCGCCTGCGGCAGGAAGCGCACCGCGTACGCCAGGGCCAGCAGCGCGAAGGTCTGGTACAGGAACGGAACGGCGCCGGTCGCGAGGAAGACCACCGCCAGCGCCACGACGATCCCCGGCAGGGCGTAGCTCGTCAGCGTGGCGCCCTCCACGAGAGACGCCACACGCCCCGGCCAGCGCGCCAGCAGCAGCGCGACCGGCGCGGCGAGCATGAGTGCCACGCCGGCGGCCACGCCCGCGGCGACGAGCGTGTTGGCGATCGCGCCCGGGGCCAGCCGGAGCGGCTCGCCGGCCGCCAGGCCGCGAACCAGCCACGCCACGAGCGTCCCCACCGGCAGCACGAGGGCGAGGGCGATGACCGCGCCGCAGAACGCCAGTGCCGGCCAGCGCCAGCGGCCGAGCCGGACGAGCGGCATCGGGCGGGCGCGGGCGCGGGCGACCGCGGGCGGGCGCGAGGCGCGCACACGGGCCTCCGCCACCGCCACCCCGAGCGCGAGCGCGGCGAGGATCAGCGAGAGGACCGCGGCCAGCGAGCGATCGAACGTCGCGCGGTACTGGACGTAGATGGCGCTCGAGAGGCTGTCGAACTGGAGGAGCGAGACCGACCCGAAGTCGGCCAGCGCGTAGAGGACCGCCAGGAGCGCTCCGCCCGTCACGGCCGGCAGGAGGATCGGGAGGGCGACCCGGCGAAAGGCGCCGCGCTCGTCGTCGCCCAGCGTCCGCGCGGCCTCCAGGAGCGCCGGGTCGAAGCGCCGCGCACCCGCGCGCACGCCCAGCACCACGTACGGGTAGGTTGCGAGCGTGAGCACGAGGACCGCCCCCGGAAGCCCGTAGAGCGACGGCAGCCCTTCCACGCCGAGCGGGGCGAGCAGACCCGCGAGCGTGCCGGACGGACCCAGCATCGCGATCACGGCGAACGCGAGCACGTACGACGGCACCGCGAGCGGGACGATGGCCAGCACCGTGATCGCGCGCCGGAACGGCAGGTCCGTGCGGGCGGTCAACAGCCCGATCGGCAGCCCCAGGGCGACGGCCCCCGCCCCGACGAGCAGCGCCATCACGACGGTGTTCGCGATCACCTCGGCGGTGCGGACCCGGAAGACGAGGTCGAGCGATCCGTCGGCGGCCTCGGCCGCCCGGACGACGAGGTACGCGATCGGCAGGAGCGCGAGCAGCGCGACGACGGCCCCGGCCGCCACGAGGGCGAGCGGGGGCCGTCGAACGGGACGCGGGATGCGACGGACCGAGGGACGCAGCCCGGGCGCGGCGACCTGCACCGTGTCGATCTTGGACGTCCCCTACAGGACGCCCGCCTCCTGCAGGAGCCGGAGCGTCCCCTCGAGATCGGCCAGGTCCGAGAGGTCGAGCGCCGGCGACTCGATCTCCTCGAGCGCCGGCAGCCGCGGGTCGGCCTCGATGCCGGTGACGAGCGGGTACTCGAACGTCTCGTCCGAGAAGTAGCGCTGGGCTTCGGCGGAGACCAGGAAGCGGACCAGCCGGTCCGCGGCCACGGGGTGGTCCGCCGTAAGCAGGACGCCGACCCCCGCCACGTTCACGAGCGCCCCTGGGTCGCCCCCGGTGAAGTAGTGGTTCGCGACCGCGAGCTCCTGGCCGCTCTCGGCCTGGGCCGCGAACAGGTAGTAGTGGTTGACGAGGGCCACGTCGACCTCGCCGGCCGCCACCGCCTGGAGCGCCGCCGAGTTGCCCTCGTAGACGCGCGGCTCGTTCGCCTGCATCTGCTCCAGCCAGTCGCGGGTCGCGTCGTCCCCGAGCCCCTCGCGCAGCGCCGTCACGAAGGTCTGGAAGCTCGCGTTCGTCGGGACCCAGCCGACGCGGCCCTTCCAGGCCGGGTCGGCGAGGCCGAGGACCGACGCCGGCAGCTCGGCTTCGGAGATCTCGCGGGTGTCGTAGGCGAGGACGCGGGCTCGGCCGCTCACCCCGACCCACAGGCCGTCGCCCGATCGGAACCGCGGATCCACCAGCGCGAGGATGTCATCGGGGAGGGGAGTGAGCCGACCCTCGGCCGCGAGCGCGCCGAGGGCGCCGCCGTCCTGCGAGAAGAAGAGGTCGGCCGGGCTGTTGTCGCCCTCCTCGAGGATCGTCGCGGCGAGCTCCGACGTGCCCGCGTACCGGACCTCGACGTCGATGCCGGTCGCCTCCTCGAAGCGGGCCAGGATCGGCCCGACGAGCTCCTCGCTGCGGCCGCTGTAGACGACGACCTTGCCCTCGGGCGCGGCCGACCCCCCGGACGAGGGCGTCGACGGGGCGGCCCCGGAGGACGAAGGATCGCTCGGGCCGGCGCCGGATCCGCCGCACGCGGCGACGGCGAGGCCGACGGCGATGGTGACGGCGAGGGCCGCCGACAGGCGTGCCGCGCGAGGGCGAGCGGCGGGCGAAGGTGCGAGGTTGGTGCTGCGCGAACGGGCGAGATGGGGCGCGGGGACGCGCGACGGGACGGCCACGGGGCGGGCTTCCTCCAGGGGGGTGCGGGACGCCGGTTGCACCCGGCATCCTAGTGTCCCTCGCGCCCCGGTGCAAGCGCACCTTACCAGCGCATTCAACCTGCCCTTACACGAGGCGCCACCAGGCGAACCATCGGTCGCCTCGGGTTGTGCGCACGTCCGACCCGCGCCGGGATCGATCCGCGTCTTCGGGCCCAGGCCACGCTGCCGGACGCCGCGCTTGCGCACTTGCGCAAATACGCGATATCCTCGACGTCGTCCGGCGCACACTGCCGGCCCGAACCGTCGAGCGCTCGAACCTTCGCGTCGGATGCCCTTCTGAAGCCTCCGACACCCCGATCGCCCCCGAAGCCCCCAGACGCCCCGGAGACGCCGATGCCCCGCCCGTTCGCCCGCCGTGCTCTCGCCGTCCTCGTTCTCGGTGCCGCTGCCGTCCTCGCGGCATGCTCGCCGACCGCCGCTCCCCCGACCGCTCCGGTGGCCAGCGCCCCGGCCGGGACCGTCGCAGCCCTGCCGTCGGAGGTGTCCGTCGCCGATGCCAGCGCGCTCCGCGACGACGGCGCCTTCATCCTCGATGTCCGCCAGCCCGACGAGTGGGCCGCCGGCCACATTCCCGACGCGACGCTGATCCCGCTCGGCGAGCTCGCGGCGCGCGTGGCCGAGGTGCCGAAGGACCGCCAGGTGGTCGTGGTCTGCCGCTCGGGCAACCGGAGCGCGCAGGGCCGCGACATCCTCCTCGGCGCCGGGTACCCCTCGGTCACCTCGATGGCCGGCGGGATGAACGACTGGACGGCCGCCGGCTACGAGACCGCGACCGGGAGTTGACGACCGGCCGCCTCCGCCGCCCCTCGACCGGCCGCCGAACCTCGACCGGCCCCGAGGCGGCCCTCGGTCAGGCGCGCTCGAGCGATCGGAGGGCGCGCAGCGCCTCCGCGACACTCCAGGCCTGGGCGTGGCAGGCGACCGGCCGGTGCGGCGGGTCACCCTCGAGGCACTCCGAGATCGTTCCGAGACCCGCGTCCGCCAGGTGGTTTCGCACCGGGTCGAGGACCATCCGCAGCTCGTCCGCCGACCACCCGGTCGCCCGCGCCGCGTCGACGAACGGCCCGATCAGCCACGTCCACGCCGTCCCCTGGTGGTACGCGGCATCGCGGGTGATCCGGTCCCCGCGGTACGCGCCGAGGTAGGCCGGGTCGGACGGGGCGAGCGAGCGGAGGGCGCCGGCGACCAGGAGCTCGCGGGCACAGGCGTCGACGACCGCCCGCGCCTCGTCGGGCGCGAACAGGTCGGGCTCGACGGCGAGTGCCAGCAGCTGGTTCGGGCGCAGGTGGAGCTCGTCGCCGTCCGGCCCGTCGAGCACGTCGGCACACCAGCCGAGGTCGCGCCGGAAGTAGCGCGCCCGAAACGAGGATGCGGCGGCCTCGCCCCAGGCCGTATAGCGGTCGGCAGCCAGCTGGTCGCCGCGGGCGGCGCAGAAACC
Organism: uncultured Chloroflexia bacterium; assembly: GCA_963713285.1. Lineage (GTDB taxonomy): Bacteria > Chloroflexota > Limnocylindria > Limnocylindrales > CSP1-4 > CTSoil-043. The sequence continues at coordinate 230,055 of CAVQLA010000013.1, forward strand.
GGCCAGCGTGCGACAGGCGTGCACCCACAGCCCCGCGATCTCGACGGGCTTGCCCATCCTGGGCGTGACCACCCAGTCGTCGGCGCGGGCGTCCATCCACGTCAGCTGGACCCCCGGGACGCCGGCGCGCACCAGCCCGTCGGCCGGGTCGACGGCGATGCCGAAGCGGGTCCCGTCGTGGTAGTGGTCGAGGATCTGGCAAAGCGTCGGCAGGAGGTCGTCGACGAGCGCCTCGTCGCCCGTCGCGTCGCGGTAGGCGCGGACCGCGTGGACGTACCACAGGGCGGCGTCGACAGTGTGGTACCAGGGCTCTTCGCGCTCGGCGTCCGGGAAGCTGTTGGGCAGTAAGCCATCACGCACAAATGGCGCATAGCTGCGGAGGATCCGCTCGGCGTCCTCGAAGCGGCCGGTCTCGAGCGTCAGCCCCGGGAGGGCGATCATCGTGTCGCGGCCCCAGTCGTTGAACCATGGATAGCCGGCGATGACGCTTCGACCGGGCGTCTCTTCCCCACGGATGGGACGCATGACGAGGAACTTGTCGGCGGCGAGGACGAGCTGGCGAACGACCGGGTCGGACGATCCGTCGACGCCCGCCCGGGCCAGCAGCTCCTCGTCCCGCGCCCGGGCCGCCGCACGTGCCCGGTCGCCGTCGAGGTCGACGGTCGCGGGGTCCTCGACCGTGAGCACCAGCGTCCACGCGTCGCCGTCGGCGAGGGTCACCTCGAACGTCCCGGCGACGGCGAGGTCGCCGACGTCGTCGAGCCCACGCTCCGTCTCGGCGGCGAGGGCGATCCCGCGGACCCATCCCCGATCGGTCCCGGCGGGCTGCGGCGTGGCCACGGCCCCCGGTCCCAGGAGCGAGAGGAGCGTGGTCTCGCCGTCCCAGCGCGCGGCGAGGCCGCCGGCCACCGGCGTGACCGCCGGTCGTCGCTCGTCCCGCGGGTTGAGCTCGTGGTGGTCCCGGTGCGCGATCAGCGGCTCGACCCGCAGCTCCACCGGCCCGCCGCGCAGCACGCGGTACTGCACGTAGGTGGTGTTCGCGCCGTACGTCATCCAGGCCCGCTTCTCGAGGACGGCCCCGCCGACGACGTAACGCCAGGCCGGGCGCATCCCCTCGAGCTCGAACGCCTCGAGGTGGCGGCCGCCGTCGGGGTTGCGCCGGCCCCCCGTCCGTGCCAGGGCGCCCAGCTCGTGCGATCCGCCCCCGACCGTCGCCGTTTCGAGGAGCCCGCCGACGAGGACGGTGCGGGCGACCGGCGGCTCCAGCGCGGCCACGAGCCAGCCCGAGTAGCGCCGGACCGGGGCGCCGTCGAGCGCGGCCGTCGCGTAGCCGCCCAGCCCGTTCGTGACGATCCACTCGCGCCGCGACGCGGCCGCGGGGTCGCCGCAGGTCTCCCGCCCGAAGCGGACGAGGGGGATGTCACGGCGTTCCGGGGTCATGCGTCCTCCTCGGGTGGTGAGCGGCGATGTCGGCGCCATCATCGGCCAGCGACGGCCCGTCCGCGCGACGTGCCGTCCGGCACTGGCCTGCCGCCGACCGCCGATGGACGCTCGCAGCACCAACACGGAGGTTCGAGCGATGGCGACCGAGCTCGTGCCCGTCCCCGGGCCGGCCGGCATGGTCGAGGACCTGTACGCGCGGCCGACGGTGCGGCTGCCCTGGCTGCAGCTCCTGCAGATCTCGATCTACTGGTTCGGGATCAACGCCATCTGGGGCGGCTGGGAGGTCCTCAACCAGGAGAAGGTGCCGGAGCTGTTCGGGGAGCTGGCGGCCGGCCGGGCGATGTTCCCGGTCGAGCTCCTCGGCGCGCTGATCGCAATCGCCGTCCAGCCGACCGTGGGCTGCATCAGCGACTACACGATGAGCCGCTGGGGCCGCCGCAAGCCGTACATCGCCATCGGGGCGACGCTGGACGTCGTCTTCCTGCTCGGCATCGCGGTGTCGAGCACGCCGGCCGTCTTCATCGCCTTCCTCCTGCTGCTCCAGTTCAGCTCGAACTTCGCGCAGGGGCCGTTCCAGGGGTACATTCCCGACCTCGTCCCCGAGGAGCAGGTCGGCACGGCCAGCGCGCTCGTGGGGATGATGTCGACCCTCGGCGTGATCGGGGGCGTCCTGTTCCTCTCGTTCGGCTACCGCATGGGCGAGGACTTCACCCTCCCGGCGCTGCTCCTCGGCGGCGTCGAGTTCGCCACGGCGATGGGCACGGTCTTCTTCGTCCGCGAGGGCCGCCATGCGAAGTCGCGCGAGGGCCGCTCGTGGTGGAGCGTCGCCCGGGAGGCTTGGGGCACCGACATCCTGCGCGAGCGGAGCTACGTCTGGCTCCTCGCCTCGCGCTTCTTCGTCATGGCCGGCGGGGCCTTCATCGCCAACTGGGCGATCATCTGGATGGAGCGGGCGCTCGGCTTCGGGTCCGACGAGAAGGGGACCTGGGTCACGGCCATCCTCGGCGCCGCCGCGGTGGCGACCGCGCTCGCGACGCTCCCCGCGGCGAAGGTCTCCGACCGGGTGGGCCGCAAGCCGGTCATCTGGGTGGCCTGCGCGATCGGCGCCACCGGCGTGGGGACGTTCGCGTTCGCCCCGACGATCGAGGTCGCGCTCGTCGGCGGCGTGCTCGTCGGCATCGGCAGCGGGATGTTCCTGGCCGTCGACTGGGCGCTGCTGTCCGAGCTGGTCCCGAAGGCGTCCTCGGGCCGCTACATGGGGATGAGCAACCTGGCGACGGCGCTGCAGGGCGTCATCGCCGTGCTGTTCGGAGGCATCATCCTCGACGTCATCGCCAACGGCTTCCTGGGCCTCGAAGCGGACTTCTCGGCCAGCGCGCGCTGGGCGATCGGGATCGGCGTCCTCTTCTACCTCGTGGGCGCCATCCTGCTGATCCCGGTGCGAGAGCCGGCGCGACGAAGACCGTCGAGCGGAGCGCTGGCGGCCGTCGGCGCCGGGTAGGCCGACGGGAGGGGGAGCCGGCAGGCTCTCCCGATCTCGCCGCCGGGCGTTGTCGCCCGGTCTCCGACGGGGCGTGTCCGCCGGCGGACGGACCCGTGCCAAGCCGGCGGACGCGTCGCCGCCAAGCCGGCGGACGGACCCGGTGTCAGCCGGCGGACGGACCCGCGGCGCGGGCCTGCTCGACGGCGCGGAGGGCATCGCGGAGGCTGCCGATCCAGGTCGCCTCGTTCTCGCCGACGAGCTTCACGCACCACGCGAGGGCCTCGCTCCGGCTGCGGGCCACGCCGGCCTCGACGAGCGTGTCGAGCACGCGGCGCTCCGGCTGGCGCAGGCGCGTCATCACCGGGACGCTGGCCGTCGTGAACAGGTGCGTCTCCTCGGCGATCCGGACGCCCCACGAGACGACCTTGCGGAAGCGGTGCTGCGCCTCCTCGGCGATCGTCATGCGCTCGCCGCGGGTCTCCTCGCGGAAGCGCTCGACCCGGCTCGTGCGGGCGGCCGCGCGGGCGGCGTCGGTGGCGTCGGCGGCGAGGTCGACGTCGGCGATCTCGCCGACCACGAGGATCTCCTCGCGATCGACCGAGACGCTGGGGGCACCGGCGAACCAGGCGTCGGGGAGGCGGCCGGCGAACCAGCCGGCAAGCTCGTCAGGGGTTGCATGGTGGCCCATCGGGGAGTGCTCCCTCTCGTGGATGTGGGCGCCGGCGGGGTGGTTGTGTGGTGAGGTGGCGGGGTGGCCGGGGCTGGGCTTCCGTGGCGAGGATTACACCATTACATCGCAACAGGTGTCAAGCGAGGCTCCGGATCCTGCGGCCGGCCACTTGCCGCGGCCCCACCGCGTGCGGCCCCACCGCGTGCGGGTCCGCGAGTCCCACATCCGAGGGGCCGCGCCGGCTGCGGGCCGGCCGCGCCCAGGCGACGCAGCGGTCGATTTCGGCAGAACTCCGCCTGCGCGACCCTATGCCGGGGATCGAGCGGGCCGCAGCGCAGCCGCGAGCACACCCCCCGGGCGGGATGTGGGCAGAAGTGCCGCCGGCGGAACCGGTGCCGATGATCCGGGCGCCGAACGCGGCATAACGGTCCTCTGCCGCGACATCTGCCGAAACCCACACCGTGACGGGCAGCGGCCCGGATCGACCGAGAGTCGGCGTCCACGCCGGATCGGTTCGATGCCAGCGGAGTGGGGGAGCGGCGCAGCGCGGATCGCCCGGCGGCGGGCAGTCAGCATCTCTGCGGCTACCCGCTGGGTGCTCGAACCCCGCGCCCGCCTGGCCCCCACCCCGAGCCCGCTCCGGCGACAATGCGCCGAACCCGAGCCGTGGAGGTCGCCCCCGATGTCGTCGCCGAAGAAGCCCGAGCATCCTGACGCACCCCCAGCCAGGGCCACCGATGTGTCTGCGGGCAGGCATCCCGCCGTCGGACCCGCTGCCGGACCCGCCGTCGGACCCGCCGCCGTCGGACCCGCCGCGCGTCCCGCCGCGCGCCCGGTCGGTGCCGACGACGAGCGGTTCCAGCCGGCCGACCGGGCGGCCTGGCGCGCCTGGCTCGAGGCGAACCACGCCACCGCGACAGGCGTCTGGGCCGTCACGTACAGAGCGCACGGCCGGGAAGCCGGTCGTCGGGTACGACGACCTCATCGAGGAGGCCCTCTGCGTCGGCTGGATCGACAGCCGGCCCGGCAAGCTGGACGACGAGCGGACGATGCTGCGGTTCACCCCGCGGAAGAAGGGGAGCGTCTGGTCCCGCCCGAACAAGGAGAGAGTGGAGCGCCTGATCGCCGACGGGAGCATGACGCCCGCCGGGATGCGCGTCATCGAGGCGGCGCGCGCCGATGGCTCATGGGACGCGTTGAACGACGTCGATGCGCTGCGCATCCCCGACGACCTCGCCGCCGCGCTGGCCGCCGTCCCTGCCGCCGCCCGCGGGTTCGAGGCCCTACGCCCCTCGGCGAAGAAGCCGATCCTCTTCTGGGTCACCTCCGCGAAGCGCGAGGAGACCCGGGCGCGCCGGATCGAGGAGATCGTCCGCTTCGTCGCGGTCGGGCGGAGCCCCCTGGAGTGGCCGCGCCGCCCCCTGGAGGATTGAGCCCCCCTGGAGTGGCCGCGCCGCCCCCTGGTCGACTGAGCCCCCGTGCCGACGACGGGGGCGCCGGCCTGTCAGGCGGGATCGAGCTTCTCGGCCTTCTCCGCCTCGGCCTCGATCTCCATGCGATCGAGGCGCGTGTAGTAGTCGGAGATCTCGCGCAGGTGCGCCAGCGCGATCTTCCCGGTGGTGAGGGGATCGTCGCCGGTGACGTTCGTCTCGGGATCGCGGCGGCCGTGCTCGAGCTCGACCTCCATCCCGCGGCGGAACTCGTCGAGCGAGAACGGCTCGACGGCGAAGTCGAGGCCGAGGCTGGTTGCCACGCGGAGTGCCTCGTCGGGTTCGAACGTGCTGCGAATGGGCATGCCGGACTCCTCATCGGTTGGAGCGCCAGCGTCGGCCCGCCGGCCCAGCGCCGCCAGTGCCGCGTGTCCCGAACCTGGACCCGTCCGGGCGCCGACCGGCGTGCGCCGGGATGCCTGCACGCGGGGCCGCGGCGTGGCACGATCGGCCTGCCCCAATCCCGCGGAGGTGAGACGAGACGTGCGACGAGTCCTGCTCTGGATGGCCCGCAACCCCTGGCTGAAAGAGCGCCTGCCGCGCCTTCGCTTCGTGCGCAAAGCCGTGCGCCGGTTCATGCCGGGCGAGGATGCCGATGCCGCCTTCGCCGCCGCCTCGACGCTCGCCGCCGCCGGCCACGGAATCCTCTTCACGCGCCTCGGCGAGAACCTGACCTCGCTCGCGGAAGCCGACGAGGTGGCCGCCCACTACCACGGGATCCTGGACCGGGGGGCGGAGCTGGGCCGGTTGATCGAGCTGTCGGTGAAGCCGACGCAGCTCGGCCTGGACATCGACGAGGAGGCCTGCCTGCGGCTGTGCGAGACCCTGGCGGCCCGCGCGGACGTGACCGGCACGTGGTTCTGGGTCGACATGGAGGGGTCGGCGTACGTCGAGCGGACGCTCGTGCTCTACGAGCGCCTCCGGGCGAAGCATCGCAACGTCGGCATCTGTCTCCAGGCGTACCTCAAGCGGACGCCGGCCGACCTGCGGCGCCTGCTCCCGCTCGAGCCTGCGGTGCGCCTCGTGAAGGGCGCCTACGACGAGCCGGCGAGCATCGCCTGGCGAAGGAAGGCGGAGGTCGACGGGTCCTACCAGGCGGCGGCGCTCGTCCTGGCCGAGGCGGCCCGCGACGGGAAGGCGCGCCTGGCGCTGGGGACCCACGACGGCGGCCTGATCGAGCGGATCGCCGCGTTCGCCGAGGCGGCGGGGGTCCCGCGCGAGAAGCTCGAGGTCCACATGCTGTACGGGATCCGGGCCGGCGAGCTGCGGCGGCTCCAGGCAGCGGGCTTCCCGCCGTTCACGCTGATCGCCTACGGGAGGCACTGGTACCCGTGGTACATGCGCCGGCTCGCGGAGCGACCGGCGAACGTGGTGTTCGCGCTGCGCCAGCTCCTGCCCTGACGGTCAGGGGACGGACGTCGCGGGGCTGGCTCCAGAGATCGCCGGGCTCGGCTCGGGCGCCGACGCGGGCGGCACGAGCGAGACCGGCTCCGGCGTCGGGGTCGGTGGTGGCGGTGGCGGCGGTGGGCACCACGATGGGCTTGACGGGGCGCTTCGTCGGCCGCGGGGTGGTCCGGGGCGCCGTCACGCCGGGATCCGCGGGCCGTGCCCTCGGCGTCGGCCGCGGGGTGGCGCGGGGCGCGCGCGTCGCCCGCGGCGTCGCGGCGGGCGGGCTCGGGGCCGTGGTTGCGACGGGGCTGGGCACGGTCCGGGGCGTGCCCTCCGTCGGGGCCGGCACGCGGGCCCCGGGCGTGGCGCCCAGCGCGACGACGGCCAGCATCGCGACAACGACCCAGGCGCCGCTGGCGGCCATGCCCACGCGGCCGGCGCGGCGGCCCCTCCGACCGGCTGGATTCGGGACGGGATCGCCGAGCGTCTGCGCCTGCTGCGGGGTGGGGCCCGACGCGGGCCGTGCGATGCCGGCGGACGGCGTCTCCTTCGGCCGCTGGTGGGCCGTGCCCCACGTGGCATCCCAGGCGTCGAGCGGTGGCTCCGAGCCGCGGAGATCCGCGTAGGGGTCGGAGGTCGCCGGCAGCTCGGTGACGGCCTGGGGCGCCACGACGATGCGCGGCCGGGTGGTCGACTCGATCAGTCGGAACGGGGCGCAGGCGAGGCAGGCGCCGTCGACGAGGTTCCAGCAGTCGGCGCAGCACGCGGCTCCGCAGGCCGGGCAGTCGCGGTACTCGTTCCGTGCCGACGCGAACAAATCCCGGTCCCGCCCGCACCGCTCGCAGAACTGGGTCCCGAGGTCCACCGTGCACTCCACGCCGGGCGCACTCCCCCGGCGGATGCGCCACACCCCGACGATAGCGCCGGTTCCCGGGGCTGCGTGACGAAGGTGGTACCGCTCGGGCTCGGCGTTGGTCTCGTTCGGTGCGCGGCCGCACCGAGGCGGTCACCGGGCAGCCCGCAGCGGTGCCACCGCCCGTGACGCGAACGCCCCAGGATGCCATTCTGTTCCGGGAGCGATCGGGGGGGCCGGGCCGGAGGTCGGAGCGTGGACGAGACCATGGAGCAACCCCCGGAGCGCGACGCGGCGACGGCGCCCATTGGCGCGGCGACGGGGCGCGGGGGCGCCCTGCCGGGCACCGAGCTCACCCTCCGCAACCCGTGGGCAACCTTCGATCGCTGGAGCAGCAATCTCTTCCTCCTGCTCGCGGTGTTGGGCTTCCTCGTGCTCCTGACCGTCGGCGGCCTCGCCGGGGGGGTGACGGACCTGCCGTTCGTGGTCGTGGCGCTCACCCTCGCGATCGCGGCCGTCGGCGCTGTGCTCCTGGTCGTTGTCTCCTTCGCGCTCGACCGGCGCCGAGCGTGGGCCAGGACGGCAGCCTGGTACCTCCTGGTGATCCTGGTGCTCGTGGGCTTCGGCGGCGCGATCTTCGACCTGGCCCGTGGCTCGATCACGATCCCGCTGGAGGCGCTTGCCGCGCTGTTCGTGATGACGCGCAGGCCGGGCCCGGTCCCTGCGCTCGCGGGGCGGGACCGAACGGTCGCGGCCAGCATCGGCCTGCTGTTCCTCGCGGTCAGCGTGGCTCCCGGTGTGCCCGCCTGGCTCGTGACCGAGCTCTCCGCGGGGGTCCTGCGCCTCTGCGCCTGACCCCGCCGCGAGGGCCGTGCCCCGTCGCGGTCCCGCCCCGCACGGGTGCTCGGCGTCCCGCGGAGTACGCTGCATCCCATGACCGAGTCCGCTCCCACGACGTTCGCCGCCCTCGGGCTCGCGCCCGCGCTGCTCGAGACCCTCGTCGGCCTGGGTTACGAAGAGCCCACGCCCGTGCAGGAGGCGGCGATTCCGCCCCTGCTCGCCGGCAGCGACCTGCTGGCCGAGGCGCCGACGGGGACCGGCAAGACGGCGGCCTTCGCCCTGCCGATCCTGCAGCGCCTGGCCGTCGAGGGCCTGGGTCGCGCGGAGGCCGGGACGGCGCTCGCACTGGTCCTGGTTCCCACCCGCGAGCTGGCGATGCAGGTCGCGGAGGCCGTCCATCGCTACGGGCGGGTCCTCGGCGCGCGGGTCCTCCCCGTCTACGGCGGGCAGCCGATCGGCCAGCAGCTGCGCGGGCTGCGGCGCGGGCTCGACGTGGTCGTGGCCACCCCGGGCCGGGCGGTCGACCACCTCACCCGCGGCAGCCTGCGGCTGGACGGCGTGGAGGCGGTCGTTCTCGACGAGGCCGACGAGATGCTCGACATGGGCTTCGCCGAGGACCTCGACACGATCCTGGGCGCGACGCCGGCCGGCCGCCAGACGGCGCTCTTCTCGGCCACCATCGGCCCGACGATCGCCCGGGTCGCGGCACGCCACCTGCGGGAGCCAGTCCGCGTATCCGTGCGTCCGGACCGACCGTCCGAGGAAGCCCCGGCGAAGGTGCGCCAGCTCGTCTACGTCGTGCGGCACGCCGACAAGCTTGCGGCGCTCGGCCGGGTGCTCGACGTGGAGGACCCGTCGGCCGCGCTCGTCTTCGCCCGGACGCGCGGCGAGGTCGACGACCTGGCCGAGGCGCTCAGCGGTCGCGGCCACGACGCCGCGGCGCTCCACGGGGGCCTCTCACAGGAGCAGCGTGACCGCGTGATGGGCCGATTCCGCGAGGGGGCGCTGGACGTGCTGGTGGCCACCGACGTGGCGGCGCGCGGCCTCGACATCGAGCACGTCTCCCACGTCGTCAACTACGACGTCCCGTCGTCGCCCGACGTCTACGTCCACCGGATCGGGCGCACGGGGCGGGCCGGCCGCGAGGGGACCGCGATCACGCTCGTCGAGCCGCGGGAGCACCGGCTCCTCTGGAACATCGAGATGGCGACGAAGACGCGCCTGGAACGGACGACGGTCCCCACGGTGGCCGACCTGCGCGAGCGGCGCCTGGAGCTGCTCCGGGCAAGCCTGCGCGAGCGGCTGGCGGCCGGTGCCGGCGAGGACGACGGGGCGGTCGTCGAGGCGGCCGATGCGGGTGGCGAGGCGGCCGTCGGCCTGGCAGCCGCCGGCCCGGCGGCCGGTGCACGGGCCGGCCTCGAGCGCTACCGCGCGGTGGTCGAGGCCCTGGCGGACGAGTACGACGCGGTCGAGATCGCCCTCGCGGCGGTCGCGCTCCTCGATGCCGGCGAGGCGCGCGAGGATGCCGAAGTCGAGATCGCGCCGGCGCTCCTGCCGCAGGATCGGCCCGCCCGCCCGGCGAGCTCACCCGGGTACGCGCGAGCTCCCGGCAGAGCGGTCCCGGCGGGCAGGGCGGGCACCCGCGCGTGGCCCGGTCCGCCCGATCCCGGTGGGCCGCGGCGGCCATCCCCGGGTCCGATGCCACCGGGTCGCCGCGAGATGCGGCCGGGACCCGGCGAGATGCAGCCTGGACCCCGCCCGTGGCCCGGTCAGCCCGTGCGGCCCGGCCAGCCTGGCCAGCTCGGCCCCGCCGCCGGCGGCGCCTGGGTCCGCCTCTACGTGGGCGGCGGACGCCGCGCGGGGATGCGGCCGGCGGACCTGGTCGGCGCCATCACGGCCGAGGCGGGCGTCCCGGGCTCCGCCATCGGGGCGATCCAGATCACCGACAGCTTCTCGCTCGTCGACGTGGCCGACGAGGTCGTAGAGCAGGTCGTCCGCGCCCTGCGCACCGCCACCATCCGCGGCCGGACGTTTGCCGTCCGCCTCGACCGGGACACGCGGTAGGGCGACCCCGGCCTCGAGGGCTCGGTCCCGATGTGCCGTACCCGACCCCGAGGGTGCTGGCCGGCGCGACGCCCGGACCGGGGTGCGGGCAGGGCCGGGGTGCGGGCAGGGCCAGGGCGCAAGCCAGGCCAGGCCGCGCCGCCCGGGCGAGGGCTTCGCGGGGCGGGTTTCGGCAGATGTCACCGTGCGCGACCTTGTGCCGGACTACCCGGGCGAGAAATCGGCACGTGTCGTGTCCTCGCGACGCGTGCCGGAATTGATGCCCACGATCCCCCGGCTCCACGCTCGAGCCCGGCACTCGCGTACGGCGTGGACTCCGCCAGGCGACGTCGACTGCGGCATACGGTCGGCCCGGGTGACATGTGCCGATCTCGCATCCAGCGCAGCCTCGGAGCGCCGCCCGAACCGCGGCCAGCGCCGACCCGGATCGCAGTCAGCGCGGTACCGGAGCGCCCACCCGCCGCCACGACGCGGCCCCGACGACGCGGCCCCGGAGCGCGGCAACGCCGCCACGACGCGGTCCCGAAGCGCCGCCCCGGAGCGCCCGGACGACGCTGCCCCGGAGCGGCGGAGAAGAGGCCGCCGGCCGCAGCCTGCTCCGGGTCAGGGCACCCGGAAGATCAGGTCGTGCTCGCGGACGTGATCCTTCACGTTGATCGCCACGTCGTCGCCCGGCTCGGCGCGCTCGACGCGGCGGTGGTCGACTTCCATCGAGCCGATCGTCTCGACGAGGTCGGTCGTATGGCCGTGGATGCGGATCCGGTCGCCGACGACGAGCGGCTCCGTCAGGCGCACCGCCGCCACCGACAGGTGGCTGAAGTAGTGCGTCACGGACCCGATCGCCTCGCCGGGCTCGTGCAGCGTGGACATCGTCGCACCTCCGTTCCGCGCCACCCTACGCCCCAGGGTCGCTGCTGCCGACGGCCGAACGGCCCAACATCAGGCGAGTGCGTGGCCCGGCAGTCGGACCTCTGGACGACGTGTGGTTCACTGGGCGGACGTCAGGGCGGATGCGAGGCAGGACGCGAGGCAGGCGCCAGGGCGGATGCGCAGGACGCGGGGCGGATGCGAGGCAGGGCGCGAGGCGGACCCGAGGGCGGACGCAAACGGGGACGCGGCAGGCAGGAGGGGACGATGACCGGCACGGCACGCGGCAGCGGCACGCGCGATGACCCGTGGATCCTCGCGACGGCCAGCGGGGGAGCCGAATACCAGATGTGGCGGGACGAGGCCGCCGACCCTCCGGCACTCGTCTGCCAGGTGGGGTCGACGCAGCTGCGGTACCACGTCCGCTGCATCGAGGATCTCCACGCGTGGCTCGCGGAACGCGGCGACTGGGTGCCGCTCGGCGCCGCCGACGAGCAGAAGCCGGCGGCCGAAGGCACGGTGGAGGCGTGGGGCCGCTCGCCCGACAATCCGGTCGGCGGCTGGTATGGGCTGCGGAAGGGCTACCGCGGACGCTTCGGGATGTACGTGCCGCCCCTCCTGGAGGCGCTCGGGCTCGTCGAGCTGGAGCACCAGCCGAAGAGCAACCGCGTCCGCGCACTCTGACGCGCGAGGGGCAACGCAGGATCGCCGACGCGGGGCTGCTGATCTGCGCGCTCGACGCCGAGGCCGAGCGCGCAGTGTCGGCGCGCGCGACGGACGCCGCCGCCGGCCTCTCGGAGCCACGCGGCACGCTCGACGGCGTGAGCAACGCCGGCGACCAGCCGGCCGCGGACGTCCCCGCCTGACGTTGTCGGCGGGGCAGGGGACCGGGAGCAGCGGGCCGGGTCGGACGAGCTGTTCTCTGCCGCTCCCGGCGGCCTACGATGGCGCATGGCCAGTCGCCTCGTGATGCGCATCCGCCGCCCGCGGTTCCGCGGAACCTCGACGCCCGTCGTGACCGTCGGCCACAGCGCGCGCCGCCTGGTGGCGCTGACGCTCGGCTCCATCGTCCTGCTCGTCCTCGTCTACGCGGCCGCGGTCCAGACGACCCTCGGGCAGGCGCTCGAGGACCTCGTCCTGTGGGGCCGGCCCACCGAGTCCCCCGACGCGGTCGACCTGGCCTGGCGCGCCCTCGGCACGCTCAACCTGACGGTCGCGGCGGTGGCGACCGTCGGGCTCGTCGGGGTCGCCGTCGCCCTGGGTCGTCCGTTCCTCGCGACGGGCGTCGTGGGCGCGATCGCAGGGGCGAACCTGACGACCCAGTGGCTCAAGGCCGAGGTGCTCGATCGCCCCAACCTGGTCGGAGACGCGGCCTACGCCTACGGCAACAGCTTCCCGAGCGGGCACGTCACGCTCGCCGCGTCGCTCGCGCTGGCCGCGCTGTTGGTTTCCCCGCGCCGCCTCCGCTCCCTGGTCGCGCTGGCCGGGGCGGCCTACGTCGGCGTCGTCGGGATCAGCACGCTGACGGCCGGCTGGCACCGCCTGGCCGACGCGCTCGGCGCGATCCTGGTGGCGCTCGCGTGGACGAGCCTGGTGGCGGCGGTCCTGGCCGCGACGCGCGGCTCCATGCCGCGGCGGAGCTGGCGCGCGGGGGCCGGGGGGCTGGGGACGCGCATCCTGCTGGCCGGCGCCGTGGGGCTCTTCCTGGTGGCCCTGGGCCTGCTCGCGTACGCGTGGGTGACCGGCGCGCTCGCGGAGGGCCCACTCGTGGTCGCGCCCGAGGCCCCGCTGGCGTTCGGCCTGGCGGTCGCGATCCTCGGCGCGGCTGCGCTCCTGGCGTCCGCGAGCCTGCTCTGGGCGCTCCGCGGGGTGACGCTGGAGTCACGGGGCGTCGCGAACGACCCCGGCGGCTGAGCGCGATCGGCGGGCCGGCCGCGCGGCGGCGGCACGTCCGAGCGTGCGGAGTCGAACGATCCCGGCGGCTGAGCGGTCGCGCGGTCAGCGCAGGACGAGGAAGGCGTCGATGTCCACGCGCGGCCGGCTGGATGTCGTGAGCGCCCGCACCTCCAGCGTGTGGCTCCGCGTCGGATCCACCGCCATGGCGTGGAGCACCCACCGGCTGCCCGGCTTCGAGGCGTACGCGCTCACGTAGGCCACGTGGACCCCGTCCAGGCGGATCTGCAGCCGCCCGCGCGTGGGCCCCATCGCGCCGACGACGGCGATCCCGCGTCCCGTGAAGGTGTAGCGCAGCGTGGCCCCGGCGCGCGTCGTCATCGCGGCGTAGCCGCCCAGCGCGTTCGCAGATGCATACCGGGTCCAGCCGGAGCTCCGTCGGACGGCGGAGGCCCACTCGCGGACGACCGCCACGCGGGCCGGCGCCGCGGGTGCCCAGGCCCCGAGGTTCCCCGGGGCGTCGAGCGCGCGCACGGCGTAGGTTCGGCTGGTGGCGAACGGGATGACCCGGGTCGCGACCCGCGTCCCCACGGGCGTCGAGCCCACCGGCGTCGGCTCCGGCGCCGGGACGGCCTCCCCGAGGTCGTACCGGACGATCGGCGACTGGTCCGCGGCCGCCGGCCAGGAGAGGCGGATCGGGACGCTCGTCAGGGTGGCGCGGACGCCCCGGACGAAGGAGGCGACCGGTGGCGCCGCGACGGGCGGCGCGTTCTCGACGATGACCGGGATCACGACGTCGCGGACCCGGGCGGACTTGTAGGCGGCACGCACGATCACCTCGTACCTGCCGGCCGGCGTCGCCGGCGGCACCGTGACGACCACCGTGGAGTCGGCGGCGGAGTCCCACAGGACGGTCGGTCCCGTGAGCGCCGCGGTGACCGGCGCCGGGACGGCGGCGAGCGAGAGGGTGATCGGCTCGATGAAGCCCGGCCCGCGGCCGGCCGCCACCGGGAGGGTCCAGGATGCCCCGGTCTCGTTGGCAATCAGGCCCCCGGCCGGGAGCGTCGCCGACGGCGTGAAGTCGCCGAGCGGCCCGATCGCAGCCACGTCCAGGAGGAGGTCGGGCACACCATCGGGATCGGTCGACGTCGCCCACCTCGTGTTCCCCAGGTAGCGCAGGGCTCGGCGCACCTCGGACGGGGTCGCCTGCGGGCGCGTCGCCTTGTAGAGCGCCACGGCGCCGGCCACGTGGGGCGCCGCCATCGACGTCCCCGACGAGTAGCCGTAGCGATTCCCGCGCAGCGTGGACCAGGTGCACTTGCCGGGCGCGATGAGGTCGACGTCGCTGCCGTAGTTCGAGAAGTCGGCGAACGTGTCGTCGACGTCGTAACCGCCCCAGCTGTAGCACAGGTTGCCGCCCAGCCCGCCGGGTCGGCCGTCGGTGTCCGCCAGGGCCGAGACGGTGATCACCTCGTTGTACGCGGCGGGAACGCGCGCCGAGGCCGGGCCGGAGTCGTTGGCCGCCGCGGCCACGACCGTGATCCCCTTCGCCACGACGCGGCAGATCGCCTGGTGGAGGAGGTCGTCGTTGACGTTGCCACAGGCCGCGTCGTCGCGGCCCCAGCGGGTCACCGACATGTTGACGGCCTCGATCAGCGGGCGGGATGGATCGGCCGGGTCCTTCTGGGCGGCGATCCAGTCGAGGCCGCAGAGCCACCAGGAGAGATACCCTTCGCCGTTCGCGTCGAGGATCCGCACGGCCCACAGGCGGACCCCGGGCGCCACGCCGACGACGCCCTCGCCGTTGTCGAGCGCCCCCACGGTGCCCGCGACGTGCGTGCCGTGGCCGTACTCGTCGATCCAGTCGGCCCGGTTGGAGCTCGTGCAGTTGTAGCCGCCCGCCACGGCGAGATCGGGGTGGGTCGGGTCGATCCCGGTGTCGTAGATGGCCACGTCGGCGTCGACCCGGTCGTCCACGCCGTCGATGCGCGCGGCCGGGCTCGTCGAGGCGGAGACGCGCCGGATCCCGGTCGGGATGCTCTGGGCCGCCAGCACGTCGGTCCCGGTGATCCGCTCGTCGGGGACGATGGCGACCACGTTGGGATCCGCTGCCAGCGCGAGCTCCTGCCCCGGGTCGAGGGTCGCTGCGTAGGCGCGGACCGCGGTGCCGAAGGTGCGCTCGACGGTTGCGCCGAGCTCGCGGGCCCGCCCCGCGGCCGCGGCCGCGTTCGTGCCCGGCTCGAGCACGACGATCATCCGCTCGGCGTCGTCGCCCGGCGCCTCGGCCGGGTCGGCGGCAGGCGAGGGGACGGCCGAAGGGTCGGGCCAGGGGTCGAGGGAGGGATCCGTCGTCGGAGGCTGGGGATCGGCGGGATCGGCCGGCGGAGCCGCGGGGTCGGCGGGCGGTGCAGGGGATTCCGCGGCGGGCGCGGTCGATCCCGGCGCCGGCGGAGCTGCGGTCGGCTCCGCGGCCATCACGCCGGACACGGCGGTGAGCAGCGCGACGACGACGGCGGGGAGGAGCTGGAGGCGTCGCGTACGCATGAAGCAAGGACTCGCGTGCGTGGGCCCCGCGCCCGTCCGCCCGATCCCTCGCCGAGCGGATCCCCACGATGCTCGCCCCGGTGCGGGAAATCAACGGGACAATGGTCCCATCGTCGCGCCGGGACTCTCCCGCGCGACCGCCCTGGAGCCTCCGCCGGCCCGCGATTCGCCCGGGCGAGACGGACCCGAGCCTCAGCCGGGGTGGGCGGCGTCCACCGGCTCCGGCGCGCGTGGCGCGACGGGCTTCCCGCCGGAAAGACGGCCCGCCACGAGCACGCCGGCGCCGCTGACGAAGATGAGGAGGGCGGCTCCCAGCATGCCGGCGCCGAGGCCCGCGACGCCCGACACGAGCCCCATGAGGGGCGGGTAGGAGATGGACCCGACGACGCCTGCGGCCGTGATGATGCCGGCGACCGCGGCGGCGCGGTGCGGGAAGAGGGACCCTGCGATGGCCAGGATCATCGGGTAGACCGGCCCGAATGCGAACCCTGCCAGGGCGAAGAGGGCGATCCGCGCCGGGCCGGCAGCGAGGGCGACGGCGGCGAGAATGGCGAGCCCACCGGCCAGCGTGCAGGCGATCGTGAAGCGCAGCGGGTCGAACCGGTCCGCGATCCTGCTGGCGACCAGGCGACCGGCGGCCAGGCCGCCCCAGAAGAGGCCCAGGGCCAGCGTCGCGACGGCCATCGGCTCGTCGACGAGGAAGCCGACGAGCCAGCTCGAGACGCCGGATTCCGCCGCGACGTAGCAGGCGATGGCGATGCCGAGGGCCGCCAGGGCAAGCTGCAGGCCGAAGGTGAGGCCGGCTGCCGGGCCCCCGGTGGCCGCAGCAGCCGTCGGCCGCGGCCGGGGCGGGATCGAGCCGGCGCGCGCCAGCGGGGCGGCGAGCGCGAGCCCGGCCAGTCCCGTCGCCACCGCCAGCGCCCGCCAGTCGAGGCCGAGCTCCACGAGCACACCGATGAGCAGGGGCGCCGCCAGGGCACCGACGCTGTAGAAGAGGTGGAGGCGGTTGAGGCCACTCCCGCTGCCGCCCGTCGACGTCGAGAGATCCATGATCACGCTGCTGACCACGGCGTCGATGGCGCCCGATCCGGCCCCCGCGAAGGCCGCGCCGACCAGGAAGACCGTCCAGCTCGGCGCGACGCCCTCCAGGGTCATCCCGGCGGCGATGGCGAGCGCCGAAGCGGCGAGCACGACGCGCCGCCCGATCCGTCCGGCGATGAGGCCAGACGACAGGGCCCCGGTGGCGAAGAGGAGGGCGCCGACGAAGTAGACCAGCCCGAACTCCGCGTCGGAGCGGTCGAACTCGCCCTGCAGCACGAGGAGCAGCGACGGGACGAAGAGGCCCGTCCACCCGATCAGGATGAAGCTGGCGTACGACGCGAGGAGGATGCCCCGGCTCAGCGATCCGCGTGTCTCGTGGCTCACATCCCTATTGAACCCCGTTTGAGCGTCGCGCTTCAGGCATCTGCGACCGAGCCGCGGACCGAGCCTGGGGCCGTGCGCTCTGAAGGCTCCTCCATCCCGAATCGCGACGGACGGCCCTCGACACGTCCATCGCGGCTGCGGCATCGTCCGCGTGGCGGGAGTCGACCCCGCGTGGCTGGGGCTCGGCCGTTGGGACCGGGCCGTGCCACCGGCGACGGACGCCCGTGGCCGCCCGGCGATGACCGGGCAAGGTGATCGACGATGCCCTCGACGTCCTCGCGGCCCGCGCTCGGCGCGTACCTCCTCGCGATCGTGCTGGCGACAACTGCCTGCACCGGTGGCTCTTCGCCCGGGCAGTCTCAGGCAGTGACGCCGTCGGGCGGTGGGCCAGCCACACAGGCGCCGGCCTCGTCCCAGGTCCCCGGGGCGCCCGTCCCGGCGGCGACGCCGCCCACCCCAGCGCAGGTTGCCCCGGCGATCGGTGACGACACGGGCCAGGGGCCGCCCGCCTGGGTGGAGCCCGGCATGCGCCTCACCTACTACGGCGCGGCCGCGTCGGTCGCCCAGAGCTACTACACGTACGTCGAGGACCCCGCTGGCGACTGGGAGGACCCGGCGACCGGCAAGCGCTACCGGCGCACGAACGAGGGCGACGACCCCCAGGACATGCCGACGGCGGCCGGCGAGGCGTTCACCCAGACCGACGTGCTGGCCGTCGAGGGCACCGACGTGGTCGTTTCGACCACGCTCTACAGCATCGACCTCCTTGCCCGCCAGTACACGCTGACCCCGATGGGTGGCTCCCGGCAGGCGGGCACGGTCGTGGACGGGGCGTGGGTCAACCCGGACGCCCTCCAGCAGGTGCTGGCCACGGGCTACGGCGACCTGTTGGTCCTCCACGGGCCCTACGTGCTCGGCGACGCGACCTACGACGCGATCAGCTTCGTCGCCCAGTCCGAGGGCGCCTACCAGTCCTCGACCTACGACCTCGCCAGCGGTGCGCTCCTCTCGACGAACAGCAGCACGAAGGGGGCGGACTCGCCCATCCACGGCCCCCTCGACAACCCACAGGGCAACAACCAGCTGTCGCTCACCCGGCTCGTCGGCGTGCGCCAGCGAGCGCTGCCGGGATCGGGGGCGCCAGTCCCGTCGTGGGTCGCGCCCGGCCAGCAGCTCACGTACAGCGGCACCTACACGCAGGTGAACCCGGCCGATCCGACTGCCGGGCCGTGGGTCTACCCGATGCAATCGACGATCACGCTCGGCGAGGTCGGCTCGACGTGGGCGGCCTTCACGAGCCACACCGTGATCGACGTGAACGGCTACGAACAGCCGACCGAGGGCGCCGGTGTCACCGGGCCCACCGGCCTCTACTGGTACGACCCGGCGGCGCTGGCCGCGATGAGCCCGGGGGATCAGCTCGACGAGGATTCGGTGACCGGCGCCCGCATCAGCGTGGAGGCGGTGGAACCGGGGGCCTACGGGACGCTCGTCACGATCACCACCGCGATGGACGGCGTGACCGTGCGGACGGGCTACGACGTCGAGAGCGGCGCCCTCTACTCCCTTGAGATCGCGCAGGACGTCACCGGCGGCACGATCCGGCTGGATCTCGCCGGCTGAACGGGCTCAGGCCGCCGGCCCCGCCAGCACGGACCGCACCTCGCGGACGATCTCGAGGTCCTCGCGGGCGCGGATGACGAGCGTGTGCACCGGGGCGCCCGCGAGGGTGACCTCCCCGTCCTCGCGCGCGACGGCGTTGGCGGCCGGGTCGACTGCCACGCCGAGATAGGCCAGGTCGGCGGCGACCCGCTCGCGGATCGGTGACGCGTTCTCGCCGACGCCGCCCGTGAAGAGCAGGACGTCGAGGCCGCCGAGGGCGGCGACCATCGCCGCGATCGACGCCCGCAGGCGGTGGAGGTACACGCCGATCGCGAGGGCCGCCGTCTCGTCGCCGGCCGCCTCGGACTCGAGGATCGCGCGCATGTCGGCCGTCCCGGCGAGGCCCAGCAGGCCCGAGCGGTGCTCCAGCGTCGCGGCGAGCTCGGCCGGCGGCGTTCGGACGTGCTCCAGGAGCCAGAGGACCAGGCCCGGGTCGATGCTGCCGGAGCGGGTGGCCATGACGAGCCCGTCGAGGGGCGTGAAGCCCATCGTCGTGTCGACCGAGCGGCCGTCCCGGATCGCGGCCAGCGACGCGCCGGCGCCCAGGTGGCAGCTCACGATGCGGAGCTCCTCCACGGGCCGCCCGACGAGCTCCGCGGCCCGCCGCGAGGCGTAGGCGTGCGAGAGGCCGTGGAAGCCGTACTTCCGGAGCGCCCAGCGCTTGCGCCACTCGGGCGGGATCGCGTAGGTCGTGGCGGTGGCCGGCATGCCGGCGTGGAACGCGGTGTCGAAGCAGCCGACGGCCGGCACGCCCGGGAGGACGATGCTCACCGCCGCCAGCGCCGCCAGCGACTTCGGCTGGTGGAGCGGTGCGAGGTCGGTGAGAGCCTCCAGGCGCTCGATCACGCGCGCGTCGATGCGGACGGGGGTCGAGAAGGCGGTGCCGCCGTGGACGATCCGGTGCCCGACCGCGTCGACCGCTCCGAGGCCGCCGATCGCCGCGGCGACCTCGGCCGCGTCCGTGGAGCCGCGGGGCGCCGGCAGGTCGGCCGAGCCGACGAGCTCGTCCGACGCGTCGAGGACCCGCAGCTTCAGGCTGCTCGACCCGGCGTTGACGACGAGGATGCGCATCTCCGACCCCTCAGGCTGTCACGAGCGGGATGGTGAGCGCCTCGGCAGCGGCGGCCAGGCGCTGGTCGTAGGTCGCCAGGCTGGGGCGCTGGCCGAGCCCGCGGAGGAACTCGATGGACGCCAGGTGCAGCGCATCCAGCGTGCGGACCGGCACGGGGAACGGCGCCAGCGCCCGCGCCAGGACCGGCGGCACGAGCTCGAGGAAGGAGATCCGGCCGAGGAGCGCCCGAACGTCCTCCTCGTGGCTGGCCGCCAGGCCCCGGGCGTTGATCCGGGTCCAGACTTCGTACTCCAGGAGTCGGCTGGAGACGAGCGGACCCCGCTCCCAGAGGGTCGGGTCGGGCAGGCGATCCTCGGCGAGCAGCTGGGCAAGCGCCACCGAGCTGTCGAGGTAGATCATCGCTCGCCGCGATCGTTCTCGAGCTCGGCCAGGATCTGGGCGAGGGGCGCTACCGGCCGCCGCGGCGGGGACGCGTCGACCGGTCCGAGCGCGGGCGTCAGCCACCCGCGCCGCACGGCGTCCGCGAGCAGCGCGTCGGGGACGTCGACCGAACGACCGGACCGTGGTGGCACGAGCTCGGCGACGACCCGCTCACGATCGGTCACGAGCACCGTCTCGCCCGCGGCGACCAGGCGCACGTACTCGCTCAGGCGGTTCTTCAGGGTCCGTATGCCGACGGCGCGCATTCCGACCAATGTAGCCACATGAGGCTACATTGTCAAAGACACCGAGGAGCCGCCGCTCACTGCGGCCAGGACCAGTTCCGGATCTCGGGGGCATCCTCGCCCTCGAGCCGCGTGTGGGCCCGCGCCTCGATCCGCTTGTCCACCATGAGCTGGCGCACGTGGCCGGCCCGCGGGCCGAGGCCCGGGACACGGTCGATCGCGTCGATCACCAGGTGGTACCGGTCGAGGTCGTTGAGCATCACCATGTCGAACGGCGTGGAGGTGGTGCCCTCCTCCTTGTAGCCGCGGACGTGCAGGTTCGGGTGGTTCGTCCGGCGGTAGGTCAGGCGGTGGATCAGCCACGGGTAGCCGTGGTACGCGAAGATGATCGGCTTGTCCGTCGTGAAGAGCGAGTTGAACTCCGCGTCCGACAGGCCGTGTGGGTGCTCGGACGCCGGCTGCAGGCGCATCAGGTCCACGACGTTGACGAAGCGGACCCGGAGCTCCGGCAGGTGCTGCCGGATCAGGTCGACCGCGGCGAGCGCCTCGAGCGTCGGGATGTCGCCGGCGCTGGCGATGACGACGTCCGGCTCGCCGCCCTGGTCGTTGCTGGCCCAGTCCCAGATCCCGATCCCGCGCGTGCAGTGGAGGATCGCCTGGTCCATCGAGAGCCAGTTGGGTGAGGGCTGCTTGCCGGCCACGATCACGTTCACGTAGTGGCGGCTGCGCAGGCAGTGGTCGCCCACCGAGAGCAGCGTGTTCGCGTCGGGCGGGAGGTAGACGCGGATCACGTCGGACTTCTTGTTGACCACGTGGTCGATGAAGCCCGGGTCCTGGTGGCTGAAGCCGTTGTGGTCCTGGCGCCACACGAGCGAGCTCAGGACGTAGTTCAGCGACGCGATGGGGCGCCGCCAGGGCAGCTCGCGGGTGACCTTGAGCCACTTCGCGTGCTGGTTGAACATCGAGTCGATGATGTGGATGAAGGCTTCGTAGCAGTTGAACATGCCGTGCCGGCCGGTGAGCAGGTAGCCCTCCAGCCAGCCCTGGCACTGGTGCTCCGAGAGGACCTCCATCACCCGGCCGTCGGGGGCCAGGTGGTCGTCACCCGGGATGATCTCGGCCATCCAGGTCCGGTCGGTCACCTCGAGGACCGCCCCGAGCCGGTTCGACGCCGTCTCGTCCGGCCCGAACATCCGGAAGTTGTGGCGGTTGCGGTCCATGACGTCGCGCATGAAGTCGCCGAGGACGCGCGTCGCCTCGGACGTGGTCGCCCCGGGCTTCGGGACGTCGACGGCGTAGTCGCGGAAGTCGGGAAGCAGCAGGTCCCGCAGCAGCTCGCCGCCGTTCGCCACCGGGTTCGCGCTCATGCGCCGGTAGCTCTTCGGTGGCATCTCTGCGAGCTCCGGGATCAGCGCGCCCCGCTCGTCGAACAGCTCACTCGGGCGGTAGCTCCGCATCCAGTGCTCGAGGAGGGCCAGGTGCTCGGGGTTCGTTCGGACCTCGCCGAACGGGACCTGGTGGGAGCGCCACGTGCCCTCGCTCGGCTTGCCGTCGACCGTCTTCGGGCCGGTCCAGCCCTTGGGGGTCCGCAGCACGATCATCGGCCAGCGGGGGCGCTCCGTGACGCCGTCCTCGCGGGCGGCCCGCTGGATGGCGTGGATCTCCTGGATCACGGTGTCGAGCGTCGCAGCCATCTGCTGGTGGACGGTGGCGGGATCGTCGCCCTCGACGAAGTACGGCGCGTGGCCGTAGCCCTCCATGAGCGCCCGGAGCTCGTCCTTCGGGATCCGGGCCAGCACGGTCGGGTTGGCGATCTTGTAGCCGTTGAGGTGGAGGATCGGGAGGACGGCGCCGTCGGTGACCGGGTTGAGGAACTTGTTCGAGTGCCAGCTGGTCGCCAGCGGCCCCGTCTCGGCCTCGCCGTCGCCGACCACCGCGCAGACCAGGAGATCGGGGTTGTCGAACGCGGCCCCGTACGCATGCGAGAGGGCGTAGCCCAGCTCGCCGCCCTCGTGGATGGAGCCGGGCGTCTCCGGCGCGACGTGGCTGGGGATGCCGCCCGGGAACGAGAACTGGCGGAAGAGCTTCCGGATGCCGTCCTCGTCGCGGGTGATGCTCGGGTAGACCTCGCTGTAGGTCCCCTCGAGGTAGGCGTTGGCCACGATCGCCGGCCCGCCGTGGCCGGGGCCGATGACGTAGATCGCGTCGAGGTCCCAGTTCCGGATGACCCGGTTCATGTGGGCGTAGACCAGGTTCAGCCCGGGCGTCGTGCCCCAGTGGCCGAGCAGGCGCGGCTTCACGTGCTCGGGGCGCAGGGGCTCGGTCAGCAGCGGGTTGTCGAGGAGGTAGATCTGCCCGACCGAGAGGTAGTTGGCGGCGCGCCAGTAGGCGTCGATCCGCGCCAGCTCGGCCGGGGAGAGGGGGCCCGTCGCCTGCTCGGTCATCCGTCTGCCGTCCTTCCCATCGGGTGCTCGATCACCGTGACGCTAGGCGCTGGACGCTGCCGTGGAGCCGGGCGGATCCGGCACAAGGTCCGGCGGCGCCGTCGGCCTGGCCTCCGCTCCGGGGCTGCGGTCGGCGTCCGGCTCGGCCTGGTCGGCGCGATCCTCTGGCTCGCTGCCGAACACCCGCAGCACGGTCCGCCACGTGGTGGCGACGACACCGATCACCGGCACGGCGAGGAACATCCCGGCGATCCCGGCGACGGCGGCGCCGGCGGGGATCGCCAGCAGCACGATGGCCGGGTGGATGCTGACCGCCTTCCCGTACACGAGCGGCGCCACGATGTTGCCCTGCACGATGTTGAAGACGAGCGTGAAGATGGCCATGATCACGATGTCCTGGGTCGATCCGGTCGCGACCGTGACGAGGAAGGCGAGCAGCGTCGTCAGCAGGCTCCCGATGTACGGGATGAAGCCGCCGAAGAACGAGAGGATGGCAAGGGGCCACGCCAGCGGGATCCCCAGGATGAACATCACGAGGAACTGGCTGGCAGCCCCGACCGCGGAGATCGCGCCGGTCCCGATCATGTAGTTGCCGAGGATGCTCGTCGCGCGGCCGGCCGCGGCCTCGAGCTCGTCCTGGCGCCAGGGGGCCAGCGGGCGCGTCACGACCTCGAGCGCCCGGACGCCGTCGCGGAGCAGGTAGAACGTCAGGATCGCGCCGAGCACGATGCTGATCGTGAGGGCGGCGATGCCGGCCACGACGACGGCCGCCGCCTGAACGAGCTGGGGCCCGATCGCCGCGACCACCGATGCCAGCGTCTCCGTGCCGATCGTGTCGTCGATCGTGCCGGCGCCGGCGACGGCATTGGCCACGATCTCCTGCAGCGGTTCGGCAAGGGAGGTCAGCGTCACCACCAGGATGACGAGGATCAGGCCGAACCCGCCGGCGGTCATGGCCAGCGAGGCCGTGGTCGGCGCCAGGCCGCGCCGCAGCAGGATCGCGGCACCCGGGGCCAGCGTTGCCGCGGCAACCGCCGCGAGCACCAGCGGGATGACGATGAGCGGCACCTGCCCCAGCGCCGCGACGGCGATGGCCGTCACCGCCGCAAGGACGAGCAGGCGCCAGCTCCACTGGGCGAGCCGGTCGAGCCAGCGCGGGACGATCCCCTCCTGCGGCTCTGGCCGCAGGGTGCCGTTGAGGGCGGCGATGACCGAGGGGGCGACGTCGCGGAGCACGATCACGACCGGCACGCCGAGGACCATCCCCAGCGGGCCGCCGACCACGCCGCCGATCGTGAGGGCGACGAGGACGACGCCCGGATGGACGCCGTGGCCGTGCCAGCGGTCGGTCCCGAGGATCCGCGGCAGGAAGATGGTCGTCGCCACCAGCGCGCCGATCACGACAATCGCCCCGGGCAGCCCGGCGGTGCCCAGCGCGACCAGGCCGACGAACGCCGTCGCCGCGATCGGCCCGAGGAGCGGGATGAACCCCCCGAGGAAGACGAGCATGCCGAGGGCAAGCGGTGCCGGCAGGCCCAGCAGCACCGCGGCGAGCAGGGTGACCATGCCCAGGGCGGCGGCGCGCAGCGCGGTCTCGCGAAGCGACCGTCCGAGCCTGCGCCGCGCCGTCGCCACGCCCTCGGCGATCCTGGCCCGCTGCCAGTCCGCGGCGGCCTGGAGCATCCAGGCGATCGAGCGATCGGCGTCCGTGACCATGAAGAAGAGGAGGAAGAACGCCAGCAGCAGGATCGTGGCCGTGGACGCGACCCCGGCGAGGACGGCGCTCGCCGCCGCCGCCAGCCAGTCCGAGACCCCGGTGACGACGTCCGAGACGATGGTCGAGGCCGGCGGCCCGATGGACCCACTCTCGAGCGCCGCCTCGGCGGTCTCCAGGCCGGCCTTCAGGGCGCGGACGAGGTCGGCCGTGGCCGGGATGAAGGCGACGACGACGAGCACGATGACGGCGATCCCGAGGCCGGCGGCCGTGAGCGTCACCAGCCCGGCGGTCGCCAGGGGGGAACGACCACCGGCCCGCAGGCGCTCCGCGAGCGGGTCGAACGCGGCCGTCACGGCCGCGGCCAGGACGACCGACGCGACGACCGTGCCCAGGAGCGCGGCCGCGCCGAGGACGATGAGGCCGAAGGCGACGACGACCAGCACGCGCCAGCCAAGGCCGGCGGACTGCACCAGCCAGTCAGGGACGAGTGGGCGCTGATCGGGTTCTCGAGCGGACGCGGTCAGGGGCGTGGTCTCCGTCCTGCACCCGGGTCCAGCCCCGGATCCGCACAGGATGCGGCATGCGCCGCCTGCGCGTCGAGGAGAAGTGCAGGGTCACCCGCAGGGACGAGGATGAACGCCCGCCCGCCGCACCACGTCGCCCATTGAAGGCTCAGCCCGAGAGCGGCGCCACCGCGAACAGGACCCCGAACTCCCTGCACCAGATGACGACGCTGCGCGCGCTGGACACGTCGAGGCCGACGGGGATCGGCGTGCCGAAGCTTCCGTCGGTTGCGCGCAGGCGGCCGAGCTCCACGGCATCGTCCGTGTAGCCCGCAGGGTCAGGCGACAGGTAGACGAACAGGTCGGGTCCGTTCTGCACCGAGAAGTCATCGAACCGGAGGGTGTGGCGACCGTCGGGGGCGACCGTGAGCGTGGCGCTGCCCCGCCCGAAGTGGAAGTCGTCTGCCCCGGCGAACGCGCCCATGCGGACCTCGGGCGGGGGAGTAGCCGCCGGCGGCGAGGCGGGCGCGACGACGGGCGGCGAGCCCGACGGCCGGAGCGTCGTCGCCGGCCCCACCGTGCCGGGCGCGGGGGTCGCGACGGCGGCGAGCGGGGGCTCGTTGAGCTCGCTGCGCATGATGAGCGGCGACGCGACGTACCAGGTGACCGGTGCCACGAGCAGGATCGCGGCGCCCAGGACCAGGCCGGTCCGGGCCGGATGGCGCCGGGCGGCAGCCGCCCAGCCACGGCGGACCCCGACGACGGCGAGGATCACGGCGCCGGCGAGCGCGAGCGCGGCGAGTGGGTAGCGGTTGGGAAAGAGGCTCGTGGCGGCGAAGCGCTCGAGATCTCCGAGGAATTCCATTGCGAGCTCCAGGCAGGTGTCTACTGCGCTGGAGGATGGCCGGCGCCCGTGACGTCCCGATGACGCCCGTGACGTCCCGATGACGCGGCCTCAGGCCGGGAGACGGAACCAGAACGTGGTCAACCCGACCTCGGACGTGGCGCCGACTCGCCCGCCCGCGTCCTCGATCAGCTGCTTCACGATCGCCAGGCCGACGCCCGCGCCGCCGCGCTCCCGGTCGCGCGACTTCTCCACGCGGTAGAAACGCTCCCAGACGCGGGGCAGGTCCTCGGGCGGGATGCCCGGCCCGGTGTTCGCGATGCGGACCACGATCCCGTCGGCCTCGCGTCCGGCCGTGGCGCGCACCCGGCCGCCCGCCGGCGTGTAGCGCGAGGCGTTCTGGAGGAGGTTGGCGAGGACCTGGGTCAGCTCGTCGGCCCGCCCGCGGACCACCAGGCCCGGGTCGGCCGCGACGTCGAGCGTGATCGAGCGGCGCGCGAGCGCGGGCGCGACGAGCTCGGCCGAGGCCCGCACCAGCACGTCCAGCTCCACCGGTCCGAGCATGGACGGCTCGCGATCCTCGCCCGCCAGCACGCTCAGCGACGCGGCAAGCCGTGACAGGCGGTCGACCTCCTCGCGGAGCGAGTCGAAGGTGGCGGGATCCGGCGGGATGACGCCGTCGCGGAGCGCCTCGAGATAGCCCTGCAGGTTCGTGAGCGGCGTGCGCAGCTCGTGCGAGGCGTTCACCACGAACTCGCGGCGGATCTCCTCCTGCTCGGCGAGTCGCTGGGCCATCGTGTTGTAGGCGGCCGCGAGCGAGCGCAGCTCGGCCGGTCCCTCCACGGGCACGCGTACCGAGAGGTCGCCGTCGGCGATCTGATCCGCGGCACCGGCCATCTGCTCGATCGGCCGCGCGATCCGGCGGGCGAAGAGGACGGCGAGGACGATTGCCACGAGCGACGCGACCACCGCGGCCACGATGAGGACGACCGTGACGCTCTGGTCGTACATGCCGCGCGCATGGTCGGCCGTGTCGCCGGCCGCGATCATCAGGTCGGCGAACAGATTGCCGCCGACACGGACGACGCCGACGGCGACGATCCCCAGCGCGACCGCGACGACGGCCAGGGAGGCCGCCAGGATGCGCCCCCCGATGCCGCCGGCCCTCATGGGCGACCGCTCCGGCGCTCGACCGGGCCGGCGGCCCGATAGCCGGCCCCGCGCACCGTCGCGACGAAGCGGGGTGCGTCCGGGTCGTCGCCGAGCTTCTCGCGGAGCCGCTTGACGTAGACGTCGATCGCCCGGTCCGTGACATCGCCCTCGGCGTGACCGTAGAGCGCATCGAGCAGGCGATCGCGGCTGAGGACCCGGCCGTTCGCCTCCAGCAGGACCCCGAGCAGCCGCAGCTCGAGGGCGCTCAGCGCCACCTCGCGGCCGTCGAGGGTCACCCGGTGGCGGGCGGTGTCGAGCTCCATGCCGGCCAGCGCGTAGACGGCGGCGGGGGTGTCGTCGCTCGCGCGCTCCGTACGCCGGAGGATCGTCCGGACGCGGGCCACGAGCTCCGCCGGCGAGAACGGCTTCGGCAGGTAGTCGTCCGCGCCCTCGCTGAGGCCGAGAACCCGATCGCCGACCGCCCCGCGCGCGGAGAGGACGAGGATCGGGACGTCGCCCTGCGCCCTCGCCCGGCGGATCACGGTCATGCCGTCAACCTCGGGAAGCATGAGGTCCAGCACGACGAGGCGCGGCGCGTGCTCCTCGATCGCTCGCAGGGCCGCCCTGCCGTCGCCGGCCGTGACGACGGGATATCGCTCGCGCTCGAGGTACGTGCGCACGAGGGCGACGATCTTCGGGTCGTCGTCGACGACGAGGATGGGGGCGGTCGGACGCGCGGGCACGAGGTGGATCATCGCCGTTCGAAGGGTGGAGGGCAACGATGACGGGTCCGTGACCGCGGGTCACCGGGCCGTCGCGGGCCCTAACCGACAGTGCGGGCAGCCCGGCCAGACCGGGACGCCTCGCCGGCCCGGCCGGCCCACCACCAGAAGGAACAGGATGATCCGACGTCTCACCAGCGCCGTGGCCGCGGCCGCGCTGCTGCTTTCCCTCGCGGCCTCCGCGGTCGCGGCCGGCGGCCCGCCGCAGGTCGGGTTCTACGTGGATGGCGCCACGTTCCGCACGGTCGGCACGCCGACCGACTTCAGCAGGACCGGTGCGCCGGCCCACTCGTTCGACCGCATCTACGTCCTGGGCGGCGGCCTCCTCAACGTCGCGGAGGCGAAGCCCGGCGACCGCGACTACAACGGCGGCCGCTGGATGGTCCTCCCCGTGACCTGGGCCCCTGGTGCCACGCCGGTCCAGCTGACGAGCGCGGTGCAGGTCGAGGCGTACGCGGCGGCCGGCATGCTGACGATCGCCTCGTCCCCCGTGAAGCTGTTCGAGTGCCCGGTGATCCCGCTCGGCGGACGCTGAGCGCGCGCGAGGGGCCACGGCATCGACGCCGCGGCCCCTCGCCTCCCTGTCTGCCGTGCGTCCGGGCCTCTACCCCCCGGCGCGGTCCGACGCGGCGTAGGTGATGGCGCCGCGGAAGTCGATGACCTCGGGAGACGGGGTGCCGATCGGCACCAGCGGTGCAGTCACCCGGGCGTCTCCCCCGCCCGTCGCATGCGTGAAGCGGCCGGTCCCGCCGACGACCCACCAGTCGAGAAGCCCGACGACCTCGCCCTTCGCCAGGTCGATCGCGAACGTGCCGCTGAACGACAGCTGGAGGACGTCGCCGTTGGCGGCCCGAAGGAACCACTGCGCCTCGCCGACGTCGCCGGTCAGCGTCGCGAAGTCGATCCGCGTGCAATGCGAGCCCCGCTCGATCACCGAGCCGAGATGGCTCACCGTCCCCGTGCCCTCGTAGGAGAGGACCCAGTTCGCCGCCGGCGAGCAGCGTCCCCCGAACGTGTCGCGCGCGAACGGGAACCGACGTCCGGCACGTCCGACTGCCACGCGACATCCTCGATGTGCCCCGCGATGGGCACGGTCTTCATGGGCTGCCCGTTGGTGGCCAGCGCCGGTGACACGGCGCCGAGCACCAGCGCCACGGCTGCCAGGACCGCGACCGCGCGCGGAACCCGTGCGTCTTCTGCCGGCAGCGCCCCTTCTTCAAGGTCCTCACGCCACCCTGCCTCCTTCGTTACGGGACGCGAACAGGTGCTGCGACCGACAGCGTCGGCCGCCTACGGCGCCGGGGGCGAGCCCGGGTAGATGATCCCTTCGATCTCGGCGGAGCTGGCCCCCACCGCTTTCTCGAGCGCCAGGTAGAAGGTCGAGCCCTCGTAGGTACCGACTCCCTCCAGCCAGCACGACATGACGATGCCGTCACCTTCGTGCCACGTCCCCCCGCTGCAGGGACCTTCCCAGGAGCCATCGTCGTTCTCGAGGCGGAACGGTCCCCACTCCGGGCCGAGGCTCTCCGGTCCGAATCGAGCCGTAGACGTCGATGTCGAAGTCCCACGTTGCCATGCCGGTGACCCGCGGGTCGTTCATCGCGAAGGTGAGCACCGCAACCCCGTCCCGGACCTGGGTGACGTCGCCGACCTTCGTCTCCGTGTACTGCTTCTGCAGGTTCGCGGCCGCGGTCCCGACGACGTGCTCCGCACCCTCCCCGTCCGTCGGGGGCACCGGCGTGGTCACCGGGGCCGGCGTGGGCGCGGTGGCAGCCGGAGTCGCGGCGGCGACCGGGACGGGTGTTGGCGCCGGGGTAGGCGCCTGTGTCGGCGTGGCGGCCGCGCCGCACGCTGCGAGAAGGATGCCCGCGATGGTTGCCCCCGCGAGCCGGCGAGCAATCGAGCGCACTTCGAGTTCCTCCCCCTACGGTGCCGGGGGCGAGCCCCGGAAGATGATCCCGTCGACCTGCAGGGGTTGGTCCCCCGGGCATAGAAGTAGTAGGTGTAGCCCACGTAGGCGCCGCTGCCCACGAGCCATGCGGTCACGTGTCGGGCACGTTGCCGCCACCCCAGAGCGCGCCGGTCCAGGTGCCCTCCCAGGCCCCGTTCGCGTTATCCAGCCGGTACGTCTCCCCACTGCGGCCCGACCGAGCCGTAGGAGTCGTTGCTGGCCGTTGACGGTCCCGGTCCCGGTGACGCGCGGGTCGTTCATGGTGTCGACGGTGGTCGCCACGACGCCGCTCATTTGCGTGGCGTCGCCCACCGTCGCCGTCGTTCCGTAGGTCGTCACGGATACCTTCTCGATCCCCATGACGACTTCGTCCCCCTCGCCGTCGGTGGTCGGCCGTGGCGTGGGCGTCGCGTCGGTCGTGGGTGCCGGAGTGGCCGTGGGCTCCGGAAGCGGGACGACGGACGTGCGCTGGTTCCACGGGCCTCCCAACCCGACGGACCACGCGAGAAGCGCACCGAGCAGCGCCGGCGCGAGGACGACCGACGCCGGCACCGGCAGCGGGACGGCCGAGCCAGGCGAAGGCGCCGCTTGCGCCGGCGACCGACGGCCCGCGCGGCCACGGCCGTCGCGTCGACGCTCGTCGTCGGCGCGATCCGCGAACGTGTGGACCGCGGCCGTGAGACGGACGTCGAACGGGTCGAGCTCAGGCATCGGAGAGCTCCTTCCGGAGGCGAGCGAGGAGGCGGGCGAGCCGCCAGCGCACGGTCGACGCTGGTCGCCCGGCGAGGGCACCGATCTCGGACGAGTCGAGGCCGGCCTCGTAGCGGAGCGCCAGGAGCGCGCGCTCGTCCGGCGAGAGGTGGCGCAGGGCGTGCTCCAGGTCGAGCACCTCGGCCCGTTCGGCAGGGTCGCGCGCGTAGCCGTCCTGCGTGTCGACATCGATCTCGACGACGGCGCGGCGGCGCTGTCGGCGGCACGCCTGGCGGGCCTCGTTGGCCGCGACGGAGACCAACCACGGCTTGAGCCGGTCCGGGTCGCGGAGCGAGCCGAGCTTGCGCCAGGCGATCGACCATGCGGCCTGGACCGCGTCGTCGGCGATGTCCTGGTCGCCGCCGGACACCACGTACGCCACCCGGGTCATGTCGCCGTGAAAGGCCCCGACGATCCGCGCGAACGCCACCGTGTCGCCGGCTGCTGCGAGCCGGATCGTCGTGGTGGCCATCGCGGAGTCCCGCGCGAGACCCGTCATATCCAGTAGATGCCGTCGGGCGACCGGCTGTTGGAGCCTCGCCCACGGATCCCTCCCGGGGAGTGTGGGCCGGCTGGCGGGCTCCGTGAAGAGCCGGCGGGCCCCCGGTCGAAGGGCGTCGATGCCGGCCGAACCGCTCCGGCCCGGGCGCGCCGGCCCGGTCGGCCCGCCGGCCTCCGGCCGCCGGGACCGGCGGTCCGTCGACGACCGGCGGTCCCTTTACCACCGGCGGTCCCTCGACCGCCGGCTGTCCACGGCTCAGGTCACGGACGAGCCTCCGGGCGCGGCGTGGCGGTGAGGTTCCGCAGCACCGTCGCCTGGTCGTACGCGAAGTGGAGCGCGCTGGCCATCACGATCCCGTCGAGACCCGGCAGGTCGAGGGGCCGGGCCAAGCCCGCCTGGCGCTGCTCCAGGGCAACGCCGGGAGGCGGTCGGCGACCGCCCGCCGATGCTCGCACAGCGCTCACGGGTCGCGATCGACAGACACGATCCGGGCGCCCGGCCCTTGCCCTGCGCGGCCAACGAACCTGCCGGAGGTGCGGCACCCGCACGCTACGCCACGTCCGCGGCAGGGCCGGGGGGCGGTCGGAAGGTCAGCGACCGAAGCGGGAGCACGACGGGACATTGCGGGCGCTGCGTGATCGTGTCAGAGGTGCGGGCAGTGCCCCGATGACAGCATCCGCGCCGCCCCGACCGACCTCAAGGTGCCTCCGGTGCTCATCTGGCAGGAAGGAGCGGGAACGGGCCAGGCAGCCCGGCGACCGGTTCGCCGCTCCTGCCTCCACCGCCACCGCTCCTGCCCGCGCCCGCGCTCTCGCCGGCGCTCTCGCCGGCACTCGCGCCGGCGGCCACGCTCGCGCCCATACTCCCGCCCGCGGCCACAGCCCCTCCGGTGGCGGCCTCACCGCCGCCGGCCGGCGTGTAGTAGCGCCGGTACTCCCCGGGCGACATCGCGCAGGAGCGGTAGAAGACCCGGTAGAACTGGTGGAGGTTCGAGTAGCTGACCGCGCGCGCGATCTCCGCCACCGAGAGGTCGGTGCCGAGCAGGAGCCGCTTCGCCTCGGCGACCCGGACGTTCGTCACGTACTCCTTGAAGCCGACGCCGGTGACGTCCTTGAAGACGTGGCGCACCCGCGACGGGCTGACGTGGACCACCTCCGCCACGTCCTCGAGGGTGATGCTCTCGCGGCAGTGGCGGTCGACGTAGGCGAGGACCGGCCGGATCTGCTCCCGCCGGTCGGCGGCCGCCCGCGCCGCGGCATCCCCATGACCCGCCCCGCGCTCGCGGATCACCAGCCCGAGGGCGCGCCGCAGCGTCGCATCCAGGAGGTGGCGCTCGGCCGGGTCGTGGCGCTCCCACGCGGCCTGCAGCTCCTGGAGAACCGGCGCCAGGTCGGCGGCGAGGCACGAGCCGCCGGCGACCCGCGCCGAGGCGGTCCGCCCGTCGACGCGGAACGGCGCGAGGTACCCGAGGTCGAGCTCCCGGCAGCCGGGGCCGGCCACCAGCTCGGGCCGGAAGAGGACGAGCAGCAGCCGGAGCGACGCGTCCGGGTCGGCCAGGGCGACGTGGGGCTGCGAGTTGTCGATGAAGAAGACGTCGCCCGGCTCCGCCGGAAGGGCCCGCCGCCCGAAGAGGAACGCGCCCCGGCCGTCGAGCACGAGCGCGATCTCCAGGTGGTCGTGCCAGTGCATCCGGTCGCGGTCGCCCTGCGTCGTGTACTCGATCACGGCCAGCGGGAAGTCCGGGTCGAGCTCCTGCTGCCAGACGTAGACCGCCATGGGTGCCCGCCTCGTTCAGCCGGCGCGCGGGGAGCGGGGGAGCGTCGTCATGCGCGGATGCTCGGGGCAGGGCAGCCGCGTCCGACAGGGCCACATGGAGCGTTTCGCGCGCGCCGAGCGGCTCCCGCAGCCGCTTCTGCCAGTTCATCGGCCCGCTCTGGCATTGCCGCCCGGGGCCCGACCGGGCCAGCATCAGGCGTCGCAATCTGCCCGCCACCAGGAGTCCGGTCATGGCCTTTCCGCACCTGTTCAGCCCGCTCCAGATGGGGAACATCGAGCTCCCCAACCGGATCGTCCACGTGCCGACGGACATCAGCTCCTCGCACGCCGACGGCGAGGTCAGCGAGCGCGACATCCATCACCACACGGACATCGCCCGCGGCGGCACCGGCTTCGTCATCGTCGGCGCCACCACGCCCGACATGAAGACCGGCCGCCCCACGGTCACCTGCCTCGTGGCCGACGGCGACAACTACATCCCGGGCCTCGCGCGCCTCGCCGAGGGGATGCACCGCTACGGCGCGAAGTGCGCGGTGCAGCTCCAGCACCCCGGGCGCCAGTGCGCGATCCCGCGCTACAACACCCTGGGCGCCACGGACCGCGTGCTGAAGCTCCCCTGGTCGGCCGGGCACGAGATCATCTACGAGAACGCCGAGGAGAAGGGCAAGGAGATCCGGGCCGCCTCCATCCCCGAGATCCTTGAGCTGGTCGACCTCTTCAGCGAGGCCGCCTGGCGCGTCAAGCAGGCCGGCTTCGACGCCGTCGAGCTCCACGCCGCCCACGGCTACCTCCTGTCGGAGTTCATGAGCCCGTTCCTCAACATGCGCACCGACCGGTTCGGGGGCAGCTTCGAGAACCGGATGCGCTTCCCGCTCGCGGTCATCGACTCGATCCAGAAGAAGTGCGGCAAGGGCTTCCCGGTGCTGGTCCGCTACTCGTTCGAGGAGTGGTGCGAGGGCGGCCGCGGGATGGACGAGGGCATCGAGACGGCACGCGTCCTGGAGCGGGCCGGCTGCGCGGCGGTCGACCTGTCCATGGGCATGCAGGAGAGCCCCGGTGCCGGCTTCGACCCGCCGCCCTACCCGCAGGGCTGGGCGACGTACGCCGCCGAGGCGGTCAAGAAGGCCGTGAAGATCCCGGTCATCACGAGCCACTCGCTCCGCGACCCCGAGTACTGCGAGCAGATCGTCGCCGAGGGCAGGACCGACCTCGTCGGCCTGGCCCGCCAGCTCCTGGCCGACCCGTACTGGCCGGTGAAGGCGCAGATGGGCCGGGTCAAGTCGATCCGCCGCTGCATCTCCTGCCTGGGCGGCTGCTGGCAGGAATCGCTGATGGCGAAGAAGGAGATCGCCTGCTCGATCAACGCGGCCTGCGGCAACCCGGCCTTCGCGAAGATGAAGCCGACGTCGAGGCCGGTGAACGTTGCGATCGTGGGCGGCGGGCCGGCCGGCATGGAGGCGGCCCGCGTCGCCGCCGAGCGCGGCCACACGCGTCACGCTCTTCGAGAAGCACGCCGAGCTCGGCGGGGCGATGCTCTACGTCTGCCTCGTCCCCGGCAAGGAGAAGATGCGCTGGTACCTGGACTGGATCCGGGACCAGATCCTCGAGCTGAACGTCGAGATCCGGCTCAACCACGCGCCGACCGTCGAGGAGCTGCGCGGGTTCGACATCGTCCTCAACGCCACCGGCGCGGTCTCGTACGTCCCCCAGGTCGCCGGCGACGCCTCGCGCGTCGTCCCCTTCGAGGAGGCGATGGCCTGCCCGAAGATCGCCTGCGAGTGCCACCCCGGCGGGCGGCGGATGCGCAAGCTCGGCTCGCGGGTCCTCCTGTGGGGCGACAGCTACGCGGCGACCGACACGGCCGCCTTCCTGGCCGACATCGGCCGGGAGCTGACGATCGTTACGGAGAACCGCGAGTTCGCCGCCGATTGCGAGGTCATCCACATGTACGTCCTGCGCAAGCGCTTCGCGCAGGGCGACGCGGAGGTCCTGAGCTCGCGGCCGTACAAGCACGCGGTCACCGTCATCACCAGCACGACGGTCGAGTCGATCGACGGCACCACGGTCGTCCTCCGCGACCGGGACTTCAACCGGACGACCATCGAGGTCGACGACGTCGTGACCTGCCACACGCGGCCCGCGATCGGGCTCTTCGACGAGCTCCGGGCGTCCGGCGTGAACGTCGTCAACGTCGGCGACGCGGTGCGGCCGCGGAACCTCTACCAGGCGGTGAAGGAGGGCGCGACGTTCGGCCTCATGGTCGACGAGCACCTCCTCTTCAACTCGAACGGCGCGATCCTCAACGAGCTGCCGATGGACGTCCTCGGCCAGCTGACCCGCGAGGAGGGCCGGTCCTACACGGCCGAGCGGATGCGCGAGCTCGCCGCGGTCGCCGCCGGCGGCGGTGGCGGCGACGGCGCCTCACGGGGCTGACTTCCCCCCACGGCCGCGGCGTCGCGCCCCCAGGCGGCGCCGCGGCCGACTCCTGATCGGGCCCGGCCGGGCACGGCCAGGCACGCGCCCCGGGCCCTGGCCTCCGGCCCTCGATCAACCGGCGCCCGCGGAATCCGTCACGGAGCCCGAAGCAGGTCCCGCCGGGGAGCCCGAAGCGGACCTCGGCGCGGCGGGACCTCGCAGCAGGCTCGCGACGATCCCGACGCTGCAGATGAGGGCCGCCACGATGAACGCGTCGTGGATCGCCAGCACCAGGGCCTCCCGCTGCGCCTCCCCGGCGGGCAGGCCGTCCAGGGCGGCGAGGTGGGCCGGAAGGCGCACCACCACGACCGCGCCGCTGATGACGATCCCGAACGCCTGCCCGACCACGCGCATCTGGGCGATCATCCCCGACGCGGTCCCCAGCCGCGGCCGGGGCACGGAGCCCAGGATCGAGCTGCTGTTCGGCGAGAGGAAGAGCCCCTGGCCGGCCCCGATGAGGGCGAGCCGCCACGTGAGCTCCCCGACCGTGAAGGCCTCCGGGAGCGTCGTGAGGCTGAGGAGGCCGACGACGAGGACCGCGATCCCGATGCTCGCCGGGACGCGCTGGCCGATCCGGTCCGAGAGCGCGCCGCTGAACGGGGCGACGAGCGCGGCCGTGATGGGGATGGGCGTCAGGAGCAGCCCGGCCTCCAGCGGCGTGTAGCCCGAGCCCTCCTGGAGCAGGAAGGGGAGCAGGAACGTCGCGGTGAACAGGCCGGCGAACGCGACGACTACGGCGGCGAGGCCGGCCGAGAAGGCCCGGATCTCGAAGAGCCGGAGGTCGATCATCGGGGCCGGCGAGCGCCGCTCGACGGCGACGAAGGCCACGCCGAGGGCGGCCGCGAGGACGAGCAGCGCGGCGACCGGCGGGCTGGTCCAGCCCAGCAGCTCCCCCTGGTTCAGCGCGAGCAGCAGGGCGAAGAAGCCGGCCGCGGACAGCACGGCCCCCGGGACGTCGAAGGCCTGGCGGCGACCGGCAGGCTCGGGGGGCAGGACCCGCGCGGCCCACAGGATGGCGAAGATCCCGACGGGGACGTTGATGTAGAAGATCGCCCGCCAGGTGCCCACCTCGGTGAGGAGCCCGCCGAGCGCCGGGCCGAGGCTCAGGCCGATCGCCACGCTGACGGCATTCAGCCCCAGCGCCCGGCCGCGCTCGCCGGGCCCGAAGGTGCGGGCGATGATCGCCGGCCCCATCGCCATCAGCATCGCCGCGCCCACGCCCTGGACCGCCCGCGCCGCCACCAGCGCGCCGGGGCCCGGGGCCGCCCCGCACACGGCGCTCGCCACCGTGAAGACCGCGAACCCGGCCAGGTAGACGCGCCGGAACGAGAGGACCTCACCGAGCCGCCCGAACGGCAGGAGCAGGCTCCCCACGACCAGCAGGTACGCCACGACCACCCATTGGACGGTGGCAAGGTCGATGCCGAACGCGCGCCCGATGCTCGGCAGGGCGATGTTCACGATGCTGCCGTCGAGGGTGGCCATGAACGTCCCGACGGAGACGGCCGAGAGCACGAGCCAGCGGCGGCGATCCACGGGCGAAACCCTACCGCGCGCGGACGGCTCCCGCCGAGGTCATGGCCCGGGTCGGGCAGCCTCGCGTCTCGCCGTGTCCGTCGTCACCGGCCGGGTGATCGCGGCGACCGCGAGGACCACCGCCATCCCGGCGAGCCAGCCGCCCAGGACGTCGCTCGGGTAGTGGACGCCGAGCGCGATCCGCGACAGTCCGACCAGGAACGGGATCGCGACCAGGACGGCGACGGTGATCTGCCGCGCGGCGAGCGCCAGGTGGCTGCGCCAGACGTACAGGGCGACGAGGCCGTAGGTGACCGTGCTGTTCAGCGTGTGACCCGACGGGAAGCTCGCGCCGGCGACAGCCCCGACGTCCGCGCCCGGGGGTCGGGGTCGTGCGACCAGGTCCTTGACGGCGTCGGTGAACAGGCTCGCTCCGATGAGGGCGACGGCGACGATGACGGCGTCCGCGAGCCGGCGCTGCCACACGAGCCAGAGCACCAGGCCGACACCGACGGGAACGAGGACCTGGCCGCCCAGCCCGGTGATGGCACGCCAGGTGTCGGGCGAGATCCCGACACTGGTGACGAACCCGATGACGGGCTGATCGACGCCGACCGCCCCCTGGCGGCTGACGACGGCGGCGAGGACCACGAACGCGGCGAGGCACGTCAGCGCCAGGACGGCGAGGGGAGCCGCGACCCGTTTCGTCAGCGCGTGCACCGGCGGATCGTAGCGGGCGCGAGACCCCCGGTTCGCCTCGCTGCCTCACTCGCGGTGCCCCGCCCCGGTCAGCGCGGGGGCGCCGGCACCAGCCCGACCTGCTGGGCCACGGAAGCGGTCGGTGGCGTCCTCCGAGGCCAGCTGCTGGCCAGCCCGAGCTCCTGGCCCGGCCGGGCGGCCTGCCGGGGGCCCGGCCGCGATCAGACCGCCCGTCGGGACCCCCATAGCCCTTCTGGGTGGGGCGCGGCGTGGCCCTGTTGGGTCGTGGGCGCGAAGCGATCCGCCGGTCAGGCTGTGCGACGTCGATGGAGGTCGCCGTGCACCCTGCGCCCCAGCCTGCCGCCCGCATGCCGCTGGCCGCAACCCGCGTGCGGCTGCTCGTCGTCGCGGTGGCTCTCCTCTCGCCGCCACGGCTTCCGCCGCTCCCGTGGGCGCCCGGGCGGCCACGGTGACCCTCGTCCCGGCCTGCCGCGACGTCAACCTGCGCACCGGCGCCAGCACGACCTCCAGCGTGAAGGCCCGCCTCTCGAGCGGCACCCTGACGGCGACCGGGAGCGTGAAGGGCTCCGCCTGGCGCACCGACTGCGGGGGCCCGGTGGCAGGCTCCACCTGGTCGCGCATCAGCCACGTCAACGGCAAGCCGGTCAGCTCCCTCTACGGCGTCCCGGTCCTCTACGTCGCCAGCGGCGTCCTCAAGGCCGCGCCGGCCCGCGCCGCCCACGCCCAAGCCCACGCCTGCGACGCCCCGCCCGACGCCACCGGCGACGACGACGCAGGCGACCTCCGCCGACGCACTGGGCCGCGAGCTGATGCGCCTCATCAACCTCGATCGCGCCGCGCTGGGCAAGCCCGCCCTCGCCATCGACGCCGGCCTCGTCGCGATCGCCCGCGACGCGCGCTTCACCTGCCCCACGAAGCCGTCGCTGGTCGTGCGCGGGCGGGCGGCGGACCTCGCCGCCCGGTCGTACTTCGGCCACGTCGTCAAGGACTGCAGCGCGGCGGGGACGACGGCCCCCTACCGGGCGCTCGACATCGTGCGGAACGTCTTCGGCTACGCGCAGGCGCGCAGCGAGATCCTGCACTGGAACGCGATCGGGACCGGGTGGTCCGCCGCGACGCCGTACGCGCTCGGCTGCGACATCGCCGGCCGCAACTGCAAGGATTCGACGACGTCGACGCCCCAGACGGTCGCGGTCGCGCAGCGCAACTTCATGAGCTCGGCGGCGCACCGGGCCTCGGAGCTGGCCGCCTACCGGCGGTTCGGGTGCGGCACGGCCACCGTGCCCGGGACGACGCGGACCTACTTCGCCTGCCTGTTCGCGGACGCGGGATCGACCTCCTTCGCGCCGACGCCCGACGCCCGCGCCCACGCCCGCGCCCACGCCGGCTCCAACACCGGCGATGACCCCGCCCCCGACGTCGACGAAGCGGCCCCTCGTCCCGGCCTGCAGCGACGTCAACCTGCGCACCGGCGCCAGCACGACCTCCAGCGTGAAGGCCCGCCTCTCGAGCGGCACCCTGACGGCGACCGGGAGCGTGAAGGGCTCCGCCTGGCGCACCGACTGCGGGGGCCCGGTGGCGGGCTCCACCTGGTCGCGGATCAGCCACGTCAACGGCAAGCCCGTCAGCTCCCTCTACGGCGTCCCGGTCCTCTACGTCGCCAGCGGCGTCCTCAAGGCCGCGCCGGTCCCCAAGCCCACGCCTGCGCCCGCCACGCCCGCGCCGACCCTCGACCCGACGCCCGCGCCGACCCCTGCACCCACTCCGGCCCCCACTCCCGACCCGGCCCCGACTCCCGCGCCGACCCCCGCCCCCGCACCGACACCGACCCGGCT
This sequence comes from uncultured Chloroflexia bacterium, assembly GCA_963713285.1. Lineage (GTDB taxonomy): Bacteria > Chloroflexota > Limnocylindria > Limnocylindrales > CSP1-4 > CTSoil-043. Next base: position 269,381 of record CAVQLA010000013.1, read on the forward strand.
CCGTCGCCGGCTCCGGCCACCACCGCCATGGTGCCCGCGTGCCGGGACGTCAACCTTCGCACCGGCACCAACGACGAGCGCGGCCGTGAAGGTGCGCCTCTCGAGCGGCACCCTGACGGTCACCGGGAGCGTCAAGGGCTCCGCCTGGCGCACCGACTGCGCGGGCCCGGTGGCCGGCTCCACGTGGTCCCGGATCAGCCACGTCGACGGGAAGCCCGTCAGCTCCCTCTACGGCGTCCCGGTCCTCTACGTCGCCAGCGGCGTCCTCAAGGCCGCCCCCTCCACGCCGCCGCCCCCTCCGTCGACGGCCGGCATGACGATCCCGGGTGCCACCGTCACGCTCTTCGGCCGCGGCTGGGGCCACGGCGTCGGGCTCTCCCAGTACGGCGCCCGCGGCCGGGCCTTCGCGGGCCAGGACGCCGCGACGATCCTGGCGCACTACTACCCCGGGACGACCCTCGGATCGATCCCCACGAGCACGGCGATCCGGGTCCTCCTCGTCGACGACCTCGTGCCGACGGCGGCCGCGCCGCTTGCCGCGACCGGTCGCGGGGGACCCTGGACGATCGACGGCATCCCCACGGCCTTCCCGGCGGACGCCCGACTGCGCCTGGTCCCGGCGACGGCCGCCAGCGTCCCGACCTGGAGCATCGTCGTCGACGACGCGACCGGAACGGTCCTTCACCGGGGGCCCGCGCCCGCGGATCTCCGCCTCCGCGGCACGACGCCGGCCACGACGTTCCAGCTGCCCGCGGCCTCGACCACCTACGACCGCTACCGGGGTTCCCTGCGGTTCATCGTGTCCGGCGCCAGGGTCGACGTCGTGAACGAGCTGCCGCTGGAGACCTACCTGCGCGGCGTCGTCCCGATGGAGATGCCGTCCGCGTGGCCGGTCGCCGCCCGCACCGCCCAGACGATCGCCGCCCGCTCGTACGCGGCTCACCGCGTGCAGCCGGGCGTCGGGACGTTCGACGTCTACGCGGACACTCGCTCGCAGGTCTACCGGGGGCTTCGCGCCGAGACCGGGGCCGCGAACACCGTGATCGCCGCCACGTCGGGGCAGGTGCTGCGGAGCGGCAGCGCGATCGTCAACGCGCTCTTCCACTCGACCGGCGGCGGCGCCACGGAGAGCAACGAGAACGTCTACGTCTCGGCGTCCGGCGCCCGGGTCGCCGGCCCCGTCCCGTACCTGCGCGGCTCGAGCGACCGCGACGCGACGGGTGCGGCCTTCGACGCGGGCTCCCCGTACGCGACCTGGAAGACGAAGACGTACACGCTGGCCCAGCTCTCGGCCATCCTCGCGGCCGACCCGCGCACCAACGTCGGCACGCTGCAGGCGCTCGACCTGCGCAACCGGGGCGTGTCGGGCCGCCTGGTCAGCGTCACGCTCGTCGGGTCGGCCGGTGCGAAGACCGTCTCGGGCGGCGTCCTCGTCGCCGCCTTCAACGCGTCCCGGCCGGCGGGCGATCCGCCGTTGCGCAGCACGCTCCTCGACGTCGCGCCGGTCCCCTGACGCCGGGACGTCGTCCCGACGGGCGGGACCCCCGCGCTCAGGCGTGCGGCTCGTGCTCCGTGGCGTCGGTCGTCTCGGCCGCGTGGCCGACCCGCCGTTCGATCGCCTCGCCGGCGACGAAGCCGGCGGCGGCCCCCAGGACGGCGCCCGCGGCGGCCCCGATCGGCCCCGCGACGACGGCCCCGATGGCGAGCCCGGCCGACGCGCCGACGCCGACCTCCACCACCTCGAAGCTGCGGTCCTCGACCGGCCGGCCCGCGATGAGGCCCTCCTCGATCTCTGCTGGGATCGGCGCCTCGACCTCCGCGTCCTCGGGGGGCTCCCCGACGGTCTGCGGCACCGGCGTGGTCTCCGTCATGGCAGGCTCCTTCCGACCCGATTGAACGCCGTGGCGGTCGGGCAGGGGAGTGCCGAACGACGCCTTTCGGGGCGGCCATCGCGCTCCCCGGACGGGATTCGTCCGGGTGACGCCCGCTCGGGTGTGGCGCTCGGCTTCGGCGCTCGGCTTCGGCGGGCGTCGCTCAGGGCGGGCCGGCGGGGAGCGATGCCCGCAGCGCCGCGATCTCGGCCCGCAGGCTGGCGAGCTCCTCGACGATGGCGTCCGTCGTCGAGGCCGTCGAGGCGGTGGCGGCCGAGGCCTGCGCTGCGGCCGGGCCGATCGACGCGCCGGCGGGCGTCGAGGCCACCGGGCCGGTCGCAGCGTCCGTCGCCGAGACCGCTGCGGGCGGAGCCGGTGCCGCTTCGTCCTCCTTCGGTGGCGGCACCAGCATGCTCGCCAGGATGCTCGCGAGGGCGCCGATGATCCCGACGCCGGCGAACATCACCGACACCGCGGTGAGCCGCCCCAGGAGCGTCACCGGGTAGCGATCGCCGTAGCCCACCGTCGTCAGCGTCACGACGCCCCACCAGATCGCGTCCCCGCCGGTCTTGATGTTCGCGTCCGGCGAGCTGCTCTCGAACTGCAGGATCAGGAGGCTGGCCACGGTGAGCACCATCCCGGCCGACAGGATCGTGATGAACGTCGCGTACTGGCCGCGGTTCTCCAGCACGTCCTTGACGAGCTCCTTGCGGTTCTTGCCGCCCAGCAGCTTGCCGATCCGGGCCAGCCGGCTCAGGCGCGCGAGGCGGAAGAGGGCGGTGAAGGGGATGAACTCGAGGGTGGGGATCGACCCGAGCAGGTCCAGCCAGCCCCGCTGGCCGACGAGGTAGGCCCGCCGCGGTCGTCGACCCTGCCAGGTTCATGGCGAAGTCGCCCAGGAAGATGACGCAGATGACGTTGTCGTAGAGGGTGACCAGCTGGCGGGTGTCGGCGTCGAGCGGCAGGAGCTGGACCGCCATGAGCGCCAGCGAGAAGAGCGTCAGGACCAGGATGAAGATGTTGTACGAGTTGCCGTGCTCGCGCAGCACCGGCACCTGGGCGGTCATCGGGCCTGGCTCCTCCTCGCGCGCCGACCCCCTCGGGTCGTGGCCGGGCCATCCTAGCGTGCCGTCCGCGGCCGCTGCGCCCGGAAGCGCGCTACGATCCGGCTCCCGGGACATGCCGCCCGGCAGCCGCAGGAGCGAGGCCCGCGTCGTGAGCCAGGTCGAGGTCGAGTACACGAAGCCCGCGACCGACGGCTCCGAGCGCCTTGCGCGGGCCTGGGCCCGGGTGCCGATGATCCCGACGCCGGCCGAGCGGAAGGCGCAGCGGGCCCGGGCGGCCGAGCTGCTCCGCGCCGGCGATGCCGTCCTCGTGGCGCACTTCTACGTCGACGGCGACCTCCAGGACCTGGCCCTCGAGACGGGCGGCATCGTCGCCGATTCGCTGGAGATGGCGCGCTTCGGGCGCGACCACCCGGCCACCACGCTGGTGGTCGCCGGCGTGCGCTTCATGGGCGAGACGGCGAAGATCCTGAGCCCCGGCAAGCGGGTCCTGATGCCCGACCTCGAGGCGACCTGCTCCCTCGACCTCGGGGCTCCGCCGGAGGAGTTCGCCGCGTTCTGCGACGCGAACCCCGACCGGACGGTCGTCGTCTATGCCAACACGAGCGCCGCCGTGAAGGCGCGCGCCGACTGGATGGTGACCAGCTCCTGCGCCCTGGCCATCGTGCGCCACCTGGCAGACGCCGGCGAGAAGGTCCTGTGGGCGCCCGACCGCCACCTGGGCAGCTACATCGCCCGCGAGACCGGCGCCGACATGCTCATGTGGAACGGCGCGTGCGTGGTGCACGAGGAGTTCAAGGGCCTCGAGCTGGCGATCCTTCGGGAGGAGCATCCCGATGCGCTGGTCCTCGTCCACCCGGAGTCGCCCGCGAGCGTCGTCGCGCAGGCCGACGTCGTCGGCTCGACCTCGCAGCTCCTGAAGGCGGTCGTCGACGGCATGGCGCGCGAGTACATCGTGGCCACGGACAACGGCATCTTCCACCGGATGCGCCAGCTGGCTCCCGGCAAGACCCTGATCGAGGCACCGACCGCGGGCGAGAGCGCCACCTGCAAGAGCTGTGCCCACTGCCCGTGGATGGCGATGAACGCGGTGTCGGGCGTCCTCGACTGCCTCGAGCGTGGCAGCGGCGAGGTGGTCGTGCCCGAGCCGATCCGCGTCCGGGCGCTCGATCCCATCGAGCGGATGCTGGCGTTCGTGGCCGCCAACCCGGACAGCGTCGTCCTGCCGCGGCACGGCTTCGTGCCGCACCTCGGCTCGGCCTGAGGCCGCGTCGTGGACGCGGTGGTCTTCCTTCCGCCGCCCGCGGACGAGACCCTGGAGGAGGCTCGGGCCCGCAACGTGCGCGACGCCCTCCGCGAGGACGTCGGCACCGGCGACCGGACCGCCCTGCTGGTCCCGCCGGGGCCGGCAACGGCGATCGTCTGCGTGCGCGAGGAGGCGGTTCTCTGCGGCCGTGACTGGTTCGAGGCCTGCTTCCGGGCGCTCGACCCCGCCGTCCGGATCGCGTGGCGCTACGCGGAGGGTTCCGACATGGCGGCCGGCACGACCGTTTGCGAGGTGCGCGGCGAGGCCCGCGCCCTGCTCACCGCCGAGCGCTCGGGGCTCAACTTCCTGCAACTCCTGTCCGGCACCGCGACGGTCACGCGACGCCACGTGCGCGCCATCGAGGGCGCCTCGCCGAGCCCGGGCGGCTGTGCCGTCCTCGACACCCGCAAGACGATCCCCGGGCTGCGCCAGGCGCAGAAGCACGCCGTCCGCGTGGGCGGCGGGTCGAACCAGCGGATCGCCCTGTGGGACGGGATCCTGGTCAAGGAGAACCACGTGGCCGCGGCCGGCGGGGTGGCGGCCGCGGTCGCCGCGGCGGTCGCGCTCCACGCCGGTGTCCCGATCCAGGTCGAGGTCGAGCGGCTCGACCAGCTGCGCGAGGCGCTGGCGGCCGGCGCGACGAGCGTCCTCCTCGACAACTTCACCGTCGAGGCGATGCGCGACGCGGTGGCGATCACCGCCGGGCGCGCGCTCCTCGAGGTGTCGGGCGGGGTGGAGCTCGAGGAGCTCGCGGCGATCGCCGCCACCGGCGTGGACCGCATCTCGATTGGCGGCCTGACCAAGCACGTGCACGCGGTCGACTTCTCGATGCGGTTCGGCTGAGCCGCAAGCCCGGTCAGTCCGCCCCGCCGCCGGGGATCACGATCGTCGGGAGGGTGGCCGGCATCGTGAACGGGTAGTCCCGGCTGTAGTGCAGCCCGCGGCTCTCGTGGCGCGTCAGCGCCGAGCGGACGACGAGCTCCGCGCAGGCCACGAGGTTGCGCAGCTCGAGCAGGTCGCGGTTCACCCGGAAGCTGGCGTAGTACTCGTCGATCTCGTCCTCCAGCAGCCGGATCCGGCGGAGGGCGCGCTCGAGCCGCTTGGTCGTGCGGACGATGCCGACGTAGTTCCACATGAAGAGGCGCAGCTCGTCCCAGTTGTGCGAGATCACCACCTGCTCGTCGGCGTTCTCGACGCGGCTCTCGTCCCAGGGCGGCAGCTCCTCCCCGGAGCCGGGCGCCTCGGCGTCGATCCGCGCGGCGCACGTCCGCCCGACGACGACGCACTCGAGGAGCGAGTTGCTGGCCAGCCGGTTCGCCCCGTGGAGCCCCGTGTACGTGGTCTCGCCCACCGCGAAGAGGCCCGGGATGTCCGTCCGGCCGTCGAGGTCGGTGACCACGCCGCCGCACGTGTAGTGGGCCGCCGGGACCACGGGGATCGGCTGCCGGGCAATGTCGATCCCGAGCTCGAGGCAGCGCGCGTGGATCGTCGGGAAGTGCTCCACCAGGAACGCCTCGCCGAGGTGCGTGGCGTTGAGCCAGACGTGGTCCAGGCCGTGCTTCTTCATCTCGAAGTCGATGGCCCGGGCCACGATGTCGCGCGGCGCGAGCTCCAGGCGCGCGTCGTGGTCGGCCATGAAGCGCGTCCCGTCGGGCAGCTCCAGGTGCGCCCCCTCGCCGCGCAGCGCCTCGGTGATCAGGAAGTTGCGCTCCTCCGGGTGGTAGAGGCAGGTGGGGTGGAACTGGACGAACTCCATGTTCGCGATCCGGCAGCCGGCGCGCCAGGCCATCGCGATGCCGTCCCCGGTCGACGTCTCGGGGTTCGTCGTGTAGCGGTAGACCTTGCCGACCCCGCCCGTGGCGAGCACCACGGACGCCGCCGGGAGCGTCTCGACGCGCCCGCGGTCGATGTCGAGCGCGTAGACGCCGTAGCAGCGGGTGGGCTCCTCGCGGCCGACATGGCGCGACGTGACGAGGTCGATCGCCATCATGCGCTCGCGCATGCTGATGTTCGGGTGGCGGTGGGCGCGCTCGAGGAGCGCCTGGTGGATCGCGCGCCCCGTCGCGTCGGCGGCGTGGGCGATGCGCCGGACAGCATGGCCGCCCTCGCGGGTGAGATGCAGGCCGAGCGGCCCCTCGGGGTCGGTGGTGAAGGGGACACCCTGGTCGACGAGCCAGCCGATCGCCGCCGCGCTGTGCTCGGCGATGAACTCGGCCGCATGCTCGTCCACGAGCCCGGCGCCCGCCTCCTGCGTGTCGCGCACGTGCAGCTCGACGCTGTCGTCGTCGCCCAGCACGCCCACGATGCCTCCCTGGGCCCAGGCGGTGGCCGCCTCGTCGAACCCGCGCTTGGCGAGCACCACCACGGGGTGGCGATCGGCGAGGTGGAGGGCGACGGTCAGGCCGGCGAGGCCGGCCCCCACGATGACGACGGGCGGCTCGGGGGTCATGCGCGGATCATAGGACCCGAGGGGCGACCTCAGTGGCGCGCCAGGATCGCGAGGATCTCGTCGCCGTAGCGCTCGAGCTTCGCGGGTCCCATCCCCTTCACGCGCCGCAGCGCCGCGGGCGAGTCCGGGCGGGCCTCGACCAGGGCCGCCAGGAGGACGTCGTGGGCGATCACGTAGGCGGGCAGGCCGTCGGCGCGGGCGCGAGCGGAACGCCATGCGCGGAGCTCGGCCATCAGCGGCTCGTCGGTGGGGTGTCCGGACGGAGCGACCCCGACGATGGGTGCGCCGGGAAGCACGGTCACCCGTGACGAACGGGATTCGCCGCGCCGTCGCCGGCGCGCCGCCGGACCCATCCGCGTGCGCCTGGAGCGCGCGCAGGAACCGGCTCGGGCGCCGCCGCGATTCGCGGTCGCCCGCCCCTGCGCGCCGTTCTGCCCAGGAGAGCGCCAGCACGCGGCGGGCGCGGGTGAGGCCGACGTACAGGAGCCGCCGCTCCTCGGCGAGCGCCGCGTCGTCGTCGAGCGCCTGCCGGATGGGCAGGGATCCCTCCTCGAGGCCGGGAAGGAGGACGGCATCCCACTCGAGCCCCTTCGCGCGGTGCAGCGTCAGCAGGTTCACGCCGTCGGCGGACCCGGCAGCCTCGGCCGCCGCCCGCGCCTCGAACACGGCCAGGAGCGCCGGCGCGTCGATCCCCGGACGCGCGGCGTCGGCCGCCGGCCGTGCCGCGCCGACCCCCGGCTGCTCCGCCGCGGCCCCCGCCGCCGCTGCCGCTTCGCGGGCGATCTCGAGGACGAGCGCCAGCGCTGCGCTGCGCTCCCGCAGCTCCGGGCCGGCGCCGGCAGGGTCGCCGTCGGGGTCGAACCCGAGCTCCGTCCGCAGGCGACCCTCGAGCGCGTCCACCACCCCTGGTCCGCGGGCGCCGGCCGGCACGCGACGGAGCAGCCGGAGTGCCTCGCGGACCTCGCGCCGCTCGAAGAAGCGCTGGCCGCGCACCCGGAAGGCGATCCCCGCCCGCGTCAGGGTCGCCTCGATGGGCGGGACCTGGGCGTTGATGCGGACGAGGACGGCGATCTCGCCGGGCGGCGTGCCGCCGGCGAGCAGGCGGCGGATCGTCGCCACCAGCAGGTCGAGCTCGGCCTCCCCGTCGGCGCAGCGACGGATCGTCGGTGCCGGCCCCGCGGGCTGCGTGGCGACGAGGCGCTTCCGGCGCCCCTCCGCGGCGAGCAGGCGGTTCGCGAGCGCGAGGACCTGGGGGCTGCTCCGGTAGTTGCGGTCCAGCGTCACCTCGTGCGCTCCCGGGAAGCGCGTCGCGAAGCCGGTCAGGAAGGCGGAGGTCGCCCCGGCGAACGTGTAGATCGTCTGGTCCTCGTCGCCCACGACGCACAGGTCGTCGCGCTCCCCGAGCCAGAGTTCGAGGAGGCGCTGCTGGAGGGGGTTCGTGTCCTGGTACTCGTCGACGCTGAACCAGGCGTACCGTGCCTGGACGGTCGCCGCGGCCTCGGCATCCCCCTCGAGGAGGTCGACGGTCCCGGTGAGCATGTCGTCGAAGTCCAGCCGGCCCGCGCGCTCCTTCTCGCGCTCGTAGCCCATCCAGAGCCGGACGAAGAGCTCGAGAGGGATCGGCGGGGTCCGCTCGCCGGCGCCCGCGGCGTACGTCTCCGGGCGGAGGCGCCGGCTCTTGGCCCACTCGATCTCGTCGGCGAGGTCCTTCGCCGGCGTGAAGCGGTAGCCGCCCGGGAGGGCCCGCGCCAGGCGGCCGACGATCGGCACCTTCGAGTCGAGCACCGCCGGCGTCGGCCGCCCGTCGTGGTGCAGCGGCCAGAAGTGCCGGAGCTGCGCCAGCGCCGCCGCGTGGAACGTGCGGGCGGCGATGCCGGGCAGGCCCAGCCCCGCGAGACGCTCGGCCATCTCGCCGGCGGCCTTGTCGGTGAACGTGACCACGAGGACGCGGCGCGGGTCGACGGCGCCCGTGGCGACCGCGTAGGCGGCCCGGCGGCTGATGACCTGCGTCTTGCCCGACCCGGCGCCGGCGTGGATGACCAGCGGTCCCCGCGTGATCCGCACGGCCTCCGCCTGGGCCGGGTCGAGGCCGGCGAGGATTGCCGCGGGATCGGTCACGCGGCTGAGGCTAGCAGGAACCTCATCGCGGCGGCTCATCCGCCGGGCGTCCGCCACCCCCGGAGCCCGTGCCGGCGGCCGGGACCAGGCGCAGGATCGGGATCGTCCGCCCCGCGGCGGCCAGGACGACGGTCCGCGTCCTGCCCGACCGCCGGCCCCGGGTCGTCAGCAGGAGGGCGTCCACCCTCCACGGCTTCGTGATGCCGCCCTGCGTCCTCCGGTAGACACGGACGCCCAGCGGCGACAACCACCGGTCCAGGCCCCGGTGCAGGAAGAGGGCGATCTGCTCGCGGCGGCTGATCTGCCGGCCGACCATCGCGACCCTCAGCCGGCGGGCGTCGCGCGGAGCGCGGCGGCGATCTCGGCGGCCCAGGCGTCGATCGCGGGCCAGTCGCGGAAGTCGCCGGCGGGCAAGGTCGTCTTCGATCCCGGCATGAGGCGGACGAACCGCTCCGCCATCCCGATTGCGGGAGCGTCGGGGTCCCAGGCCCCGAAGAAGACATGATCTCCGCGCGGGCGGAGCAGCGCCTGCAGCTCGGCGAACTCCTTCGGCCGGGTGGCCTCGAAGATGTCGCGACCATCCTCGTCGACGAGGTCCGTGCCGAGGGGGCCGCTGCTGAAGAGCCAGACCGGCCGCTCGGCCAGGACGGCGCGATGGCGTGTGACGAACTCCTTCGCCTCCTTCAGCCAGTGGAACATGTAGGCGGCGCTCCCGATCACGAATGCGTCGTGCTCGGTCACGCTCTTCACCCGGGTGACCGGCCGGGCCTCGGCCTCGAGCCCGGCCGCGCGCAGGGTCTCGGCGATGCGCTCGGCGATCCCCTGCGTGGAGCCGTGGCGGCTCGCGTAGGCGACGAGAACGCGCATGGGCGAGGCCTCCTGTCGGCGGGTGCAGGAGCATCCTGCCCCCGGGTGACGTCCCTGCGAAGGGCCGACGGTCCCTCCCGTCCGAGCCGCCTGCACCGATCGCGCGAGCCGGTCGCGGCGCCTGCTGCCGCCCCCGGGCGGCGTACGATCCGTGCGTGGATCCGCTGACGCTCGCGCTGTTCGTGCTCGGCCTCGTCGCCCTCGTCGGCGGCGCCGAGATCCTGGTCCGCGGCGCGAGCCGGCTCGCCACCTCGCTCGGCGTCAGCCCGCTCGTCGTCGGGCTGACCGTCGTGGCCTTCGGGACGAGCGCGCCGGAGCTCGCCGTCGGGGTTTCGTCGGCGCTGGCCGGCCAGCCGGACATCGCGCTCGGCAACGTCGTCGGCAGCAACATCGCCAACGTCCTGCTGGTCCTCGGGATCGCCGCGTTGGTCGCACCCGTGATCGCCGGCAGGCGGGTCGTCCGGCGCGAGGTCCCGCTGATGATCGGGGCGTCGGTCCTGCTGTGGCTCATGGCGCTCAGCGGCCAGATCGACCGCCTGGAGGGAATCCTCCTCCTCGCCGGGATCCTCGCCTACACGGCGTTCCTCGTCCGCTCGAGCCGGCGCGAGGCCACGGCCGTCCGGGCGGAGTTCGCGGCCGAGTTCGGCGTCGGTGCCGGGCGCGGCGGACGCGCGATCGCCGCCAACCTCGGGTTGGTCGCCGGAGGGCTGGTGCTGCTCCTCGTCGGGGCGGAGTGGATCGTCGACGGCGCGGTGGCCATGGCGACCACGCTCGGCATCCCGGAGATCGTCGTGGGCCTGACGGTCGTGGCGGTCGGCACGTCCCTGCCCGAGATCGCCACCTCGGTCATGGCGGGGCTGCGGGGCCACCGCGACATCGCCGTCGGGAACGTGGTCGGCAGCTGCATCTTCAACATCCTGATGGTGCTGGGCGCGACCGCGGTGGTGGCGCCGGTGCCGCTGCAGGTGTCGCCGGCGCTCCTCGCGGTCGACCTGCCGCTCATGGTGGCTGCGGCCGTCGCCTGCCTGCCCATCCTGTACACGAGCCGCGCCGTCGACCGCCGCGAGGCAGCCCTGCTGCTCGGGTTCTACGGTGCCTACCTTGCCTACCTGGCGCTGGTCGCCCTCGAGGCGCCGGCGGCCGACGCGTTCGGACGCGCCCTCGATTCTCGGGGCCGTGCCGGTGGCCGGCGTCGTCCTGGCGGTGCGCGCCCTGCGCGAGTGGAGCGCGTCCCGCTTGGCCCGCACGGAGACGGCGATCCCGGACTGATCGGGGAGTCGCCGCACGCTCGCTGGTGGACGAGCTGATCAGCCGGTCAGGCCGGCGAGCGCCTCGAGGATGGCGTCCGCGGCGACGTCGAGCGGCGCCAGGTCCAGCTCCAGGTGCACGTCCGCGGACTCGATCAGCATCGCGTTGTAGGGGATCCCGCGCGCCGCGTCGCCCGGCCGGCGGAAGTCGCTCCGGAAGAGCACGATCCGCTTGCCCGTCGCGTACGCGTAGCCGCACTCCCACGCCGTGCCGGAGTCGGGGTCCGGCCCGTCGGTGATCGCCACGACCGCATCGGCCCACACGAGCCCTGCCATGTCCTTCTCGAAGATCGCCTGGCCCGAGGGAACCGCCGGCTCACTGGCCTGGGGCAGGAACACCTCGTGCCCGGCGGCTTCCAGGCGCGCCGCGAGCGCAGCGTTCCAGTCGCGCTCCGGCGTCGTGAACAAGGGGCCGGCCAGGTAGATCCTCACGGGCGCCGCTCCTCTCAGTACATGATCGTGCGCGTCCGGTGGTGCGGCCAGAACGTCGCGTGGTAGGTCTTCCAGAGCCGGTAGTCGAGCTGGGGGATCACGAGGCGGGCATCGGCCGGCCGGCGGCGGTTCACGGCCTCGGTGAGGAGGGCCGTCGCGTAGAGGGTGTGGGCCCGGATCTCGATCTCCTCGTCGCTGTCGCGCGGGATCTCGCCGCCGGCCGCGATCCGCCGCTCGAGCTCGTCCGTGTACTCCAGCACGCGCATGAGCCGCAGCGCAACGGGCACGATGTAGTCGGCGAAGGCCGACATGTCGGAGAGGTCGGCGACGGCGAAGTCGCCGAAGGGCCCGGTGTGCCGTGTGGAGCTGCCAGAGGGCCAGCTGGCCGAGCTTGAGGAAGCGAACCTCGCGGCCGGCGTGGAGGCTGACGTCCCGGAAGCGCGGGAACTCCTCCGGCAGTCGTTCCAGCAGCCCGTCGCCCCCGGCGTACATGGCCGGGGCGCACGAGCGGAGCCACCGGCTCCAGCGCCCCTCGTAGCGATCCCCGAGCACGCCGCCGATCGCGTTGAGGATCTCCGCGCGCTCCTCGAGCATCGGCATCCGGATCGTGCCCCTGAACAGGCGCTCGAGGTCCGCGACGGTCACGCGGGCCATCCATTCGCCGCCCAGCACGGGAGTCCCGGCATCCAGCGCGTCGAGGAGGCAGGCGACCATGCCTTCGCTGTCCGACCACGACCGACCGCCCCGCGCGGCCTCGAACTTGACGCCGGTCGCGAAGTCGGAGAACGCGAAGTTGAGGCTGTTGACGAGCAGCACGAAGTCCGTGAGGCGGTCGGGGTCGCCGCCGACCTCGACCGGCATCGCCGCCTCCGGCCATCCGAACGGCTCGTAGGCAAGCCACCCGGCGACGCGCTCCACCTCGTCCGGGTTGGTGTGGACGTGGCGCGACGCCGCGACCACCGGCAGCACGGACTGCAGGACCGGCGTGGACCAGGAGGCGCTCTCGGGCATCGACGGCCTCGGGCGGATCGGGCGGACGGGGCAGCGGGGGAATGCGCTGCACGGTAGGCATGCCGGTCGCCGGCCGTCAAATCGGTTCGGCTACCATCCGGTGCGTGGACACGCAGCCGCGGATCGCGGTCGTCGGCAGCACGATGGTCGACCTCATCGCCTATGCGGCGCGGACCCCCGCCGCGGGCGAGACGATCGTGGGCGACGACTTTCGCATGGGCTTCGGCGGCAAGGGCGCCAACCAGGCCGTCATGGCGAGGCTCCTCGGGGCGCAGGTGGCGATGGTCAACGCCCTCGGGGACGACGTCTTCGGCGACATGACCGTCCGGAACTTCGAGGCGTTCGGGATCGACACGACGCACCTCGCCCGCGTCCCGGGACCCAGCGGCGTGGCGCCGATCTGGGTGGAGCCGGACGGCACGAACCGGATCATCTGCGTCGCGGGTGCCAACGACGCGATGACGCCGGAGGGCGGCACCGCCGCGGTCGAGGCGCTCGCGCCGCTCGACGTCGTGATCGGCCAGTTCGAGATCCCGCAGCGGGTGACCGCCGCCGCCTTCGCGGCCGCCCGGGCGGGGGGTGCGGTCACCGTTCTCAACCCGGCCCCTGCCGCGGACATCGATCCCGGCCTGCTCAGGGTCGCCGACTGGGTGATCCCGAACGAGGTCGAGTTCGCCCGGCTCTCGGGTGCCTCGAGCGAGGCCTCCGACGACGAGATCCTGGCCTTCGCCGCCGCGACGGGAGCGCGCGTGGTGGTCACGCTGGGCTCCCGGGGTGCCGCGCTCCTGGGGGCCGACGGGAGGGTCCACCGGGTCGCCGCGCCGGCCGTCCGCGCGGTCGACACGACCGGCGCCGGCGACGCGTTCGTGGGTGCCTTCGCCTACGGGCTCGCGCGCGGTCTCGCGGAGGAGGCGGCGGTGCTGCTGGGCGTGCGCTGCGCCTCGGACAGCGTGCTCCGCCCGGGGACCCAGACCTCGTTCCCCCGCGCCGACCAGCTCTCCGCCCTGCTCGAGAGCCTGTAGGAGACCCTCAGCTGGTGGTGTGGCCGCCGCCCACGGCCGACTGGGCCCGGCTCTCGGACGAGGAGCGAGCCCGGTTCCGGGGGGTCGTGCGCGGCCGCTTCCATCCGGCCTGCGTGCGACGGGTTGCCGACGCGGCGGCTCCGTGGCCGCGCTCGCTTCGTGTGCGGGACGTGGAGGGCGCCACGGGCATCCTCGAGATGACCTGGAGCTTCGCCGGGCCCGATGGCCGGGCGACATTCGAGTGGGTCATCCGCGACGGCGAGGCTCGCGTCCGCTCGCGACGCATTGGTGGCCACGAGGTGTTCGGCCGACCGTGAGGCGGCGGCGACGGCGCCCGCAGTCGGATGCCGTCCTGACACGGCCGCCGGAACCGACCGAAGCCGTTGGTGCATGATCGACGCGTGGACGCCCAGCCCCTGCGGGTCATCATCGCCGAGGATTCCGCGCTCATCCGGGAGGGCCTTGCCCGGCTCATCACCGACTCCGGGGGCGTCGTCGTGGCCAAGGTGGGCGACGGACCGTCGTTCGTGGAAGCCGTCGTCGCGCACCGGCCCGACGTCTCGGTCGTCGACGTGCGGATGCCCCCCAGCCAGCGCGACGAGGGGCTCCGGGCGGCGATCGAGGCCCGCCGGCTCGTCCCCGGAACCCCCGTCCTCGTGCTCAGCCAGTACGTGGAGCGCCAGTACGCGACCGAGCTGCTGGCGGACCGCGCTGGCGGCGTCGGCTACCTCCTGAAGGACCGGGTCGCCGACATCCGCGAGTTCATGGACGCCCTGCGGCGCGTGGCCCGCGGCGGCACCGCGCTCGACCCCGAGGTGGTCGCCCAGCTCATGGTTGCGCGGCGCGCGGACGACCCGCTCCATGCGCTGACGCCGCGCGAGCGCGAGGTGCTGGCGGCGATGGCCGAGGGGCGGACCAACGTGGGGATCGCGGCGCTGCTCGGCATCTCGGAGGGCGCCACGGAGAAGCACATCACGAACATCTTCGGCAAGCTGGAGCTTCCCGACTCGGAGAACGACCACCGGCGGGTGCTGGCGGTGCTGACCTACCTGGGCTCCTGACCGGCCGTCACCGGGATCTCCGCGCACACGGTCGTCGGCCCGCCCTCCGGGCTGTTGACCGTCAGCGTGCCATCGAGAGCCTCCACGCGACCGGCCAGGCCGGCGAGCCCGCCGCCGGGGACGACCCGCGCGCCGCCGGCGCCGTCATCCCAGGTCTCGACAGCGAGGCCGCGCTCCTCGGCCAGCGCGCGGACCTCGCAGCGCGTCGCCGCCCCGTGCTTGGCGACGTTGGCGAGGCACTCCGCGACCACGAAGTACGCTGCCCGCTCCACCGCGTCGGGCAGGCGGATGCCCTCGGGGAGCGTGCTGACGACGGACGTCGGCACCGGGGCGCGCGCGGCCAGCGCGGTGATCGCCGGCACGAGCCCCCGGTCGAGCAGGATCGCCGGGGCGATCCCTCGGACGAGGTCGCGGATCTCGGCCAGCGCCAGCCGGGCCTGGTCGCGCGCCCCCTCGACCAGCTCCCGGGCGCCCGCCGGGTCGGCCTCGATCCTCTCGGCCGCCAGGCTGAGGTCGATCGTCAGGCTGACGAGGCGCTGCTGGGCCCCGTCGTGGAGGTCGCGCTCGATGCGCCGCAGCTCGGTCGCCTCGACGTCGAGGACGGCCCTGCGGCTGAGTTCCAGTGTCTCCACGCGGCGCTCGAGCTGGCGCTGCTCCGAGTCGCACAGGAGGCCGCCGATGACCGCGCGGTGGAGCGCCATGAGGCCCCGCGAGACCGACGCGGCGACGGGAGCCAGGCCCAGGCCGATCGCCCCGATCGCGAGCGCCAGCGCCGGCGACGCGGCCTCGCCCACCACGGACGCCAGGCTGCCCGTCGCGTACCAGATCGGCACGCTCAGCAGTCCGAGCGAGAGGCTCCACAGGGTGGCGCTGACGACGAGCTCGAGGGCCGTCAGCGGGAAGGCCACGAGGACGTAGATGACATCGCGCCAGCGGCTGGCGTCGAGGAAGACGGCGAACAGGAAGTCCCGCAGCCCGGTGCCGTAGGGGCGGTAGGCGTGCGGCCGGAGCGGGCGCGGGTCGGCCAGCGTCGCCCGCGACCTCTCGACTCGCGCGACCAGCCGGCAGCCCTCGATGGCCAGGCCGATGAGCACGAACCCGATCCCGAAGAACAGCGACGACGCGCCCGACGAGAAGGCAGCGATCGCGAAGGTGAACGCGACGCAGCTCCACCCAGAACCCCAGCAGGATCGCCACGCTGGCATGCCACGTGGCGGGGTGGAGCGGCGAGAGGAGGAAGGTCCCGACCCCGCCCCGGTCCCGCCCCCGAACCCGGTCGCCGAACAGGGCGGCCAGGAGCAGGAGCAGGCCGAGGACGAGGAGCGGGACCCCGATCACGACTCGGGCACCGTATCGGGGCCGGCCGGCGGAGCGCGCCCACGAGGAGCGCGACGCCAAGGGCGATGACGAAGGCCGGCCCTAGGGCCACGCCGACGGCCCAGCCCGGGAGCAGGACGCCGGCGAGGGCGATCGAGCCGAAGGCGACAAGGAGGACACCGACGACGAGCCCGCCCGGCCGGGCTGTCGCTCGGCCGGCGGCTGCCAGCTGGATGTCTGGGTCGCCGGGGCCGCGGAGTGCCTGCCGCGCCGGAGCCCGATTCGCCCTCATCGGTGGCCGATGCGTCGGCCTGCGGGCGGCCGTGCCGTCCCCGGCTGTCGGCATGGCCCCGGCCGCCGGCGCTGGACCCGAGGAGGCGGATGCCTGCCAGGCCCCGGCGCCTGCGAGGCCCCGGCGCCTGCCACGGCCCACCGAGCGCCGGGACTGGCTCGAGCGGGACGATGAAGGCCATGATGATGTAGAGCAGGATCCCGAAGCCGCCGAGGAAGACCGAGAGGATCCACAGGATCCGGATGACCGTCGGGTCGATCTCGAGGTATTCGGCGATGCCGCCGGCGACGCCGGCCAGACGCGATCACGGCGACTGCGGTAGAGACGACGGGGGTTCACTTGTACCCTCCCATCGGGTTGACGTCCACGCTAGCAACGTTGGCCGAGATGGTCACGCCCGCGTGGTGGATTTCGCCGTTGCGTAGCGCGGCCTGCCAGGTGTCCGAGGCCAGCTGCGCACCCGGCTCTGCGTGGTGGGCGCTGGCCTCACCCCGCCTCGCATCGCGGCTCCGCAGGCCGAAGCGGCCGCCGCGCTCGCCGGTCCGGAGCGCGCCGGCGACTGGCCGGGAGGTGGCGGGGCGCCGAAGTCCGGGGCTTCCTCCACGGTCGCCGCGGCTGATGCCGACCGTCGAGCCAGCGCCGACCGACAGGAGCGCTGCGATCCCCTCGCCGGCTGCGCTGCCGACCGCTCGTCGAGGGATCCACGTCGCCGGCCTCGAAGAAGCCGTCGAGCGACGTCCGGTAGCGGTCGTCCGTGGTCACGAACCCGCGGTCGGCGAGGTCGACGATCCCGCGCAGGAACTGCGTGTTGGGGTCGAGGCCCACGAAGACGAACGCCGCCGCCGGCTCCAGGGCGACGTCGGCCCCGGTCGCCCGGTCGCGGGCCTGCACGGCGCCAAGGCGTCCGTCGCGGCGCTCGAACGCGACCGGTCCACCCCCGTGTGGACGGTGATCCGCGGATGCCCCAGGACCTTGTCCCGGACCAGCTCGCTGGCGCGGAGGTCGCCGCGGGTGAGGATCGTGACGTGCTTCGCAAGCCCGGCCAGGAAGAGCAATTCCTCGAGCGCGGAGTTGCCACCGCCGATGACGACGATCTCCTCGGCGCCGCGAAGAAGGGGCCGTCGCACGTGGCGCAGTAGTGGACGCCGAGGCCGATGGGCCCCTCCTCGCCGGGGATGCCGGGCGCCGGTAGCGCGACCCCGTGGCGACGATCGCAGCGCCGCGCCGACGTGTCGCCGGCCGCGGTGGTGACCATCAGCCATTGGGCCCGCGGGCCACCCCGGCGAGCTCCGCCGCGGGCACTGTCTCCACGCCGAGCGCTCGCGTGGGCCACCAGGCGATCGGCCAGCTCGGCACCCCCGATTCCTTCGGGGAAGCCGGGGTAGTTGTCGATCCGGTCGGTTGCCCCCGCCTGGCCGCCGAGAGCGCCCCGTCGAGGACCAGGGCGTCCATACCCTCGCGGGCGGCGTAGATCGCCGCGGCGAGCCCGGCCGGCCGCCCCCCAGGACAGGATGTCGTAGACGGAGCGGGAGGCCCGCAGCTGAAGGCCCAGCTTCGCTGCCAGCTCGGGATTGGAGGGCTCCAGGAGGTGCGAGCCGTCGGGGAAGACGATCGTCGGGATCGTCCGCCCGCCGCCCTGGAGCTCCTCGACGAAGCGCAGCCCCGCCGCGTCCGCGTCGATGTCCACCCAGGTGTAGGGGATCCGCTGCTCGCCCAGGAACGTCTTCGCACGACGGCAGTCAGGGCACCAGGGCGCCCCGTAGACGGTGATCTGACCCATGGTTCCCTCGTGGCGGCACCCGCCGATCGTCGCGACGGGTGTCAGACGATACCTGCACCGTCCATTTCGGCGTGCGCGGCTGCGCCCTCAGCGGGCCGGTCCCTACGAGCGCGCCCACCCCGTCACGGCGTCGACGGCGTGCTCCCAGGCGGCGGGCCCGGCCGCGCGCTCGTCCTCGCCCAGGTGCGGCTCGAAGCGCCGGACCGTCCCCGGCATCGGCGGCAGGTCGTCCTCGCCCGCCCACACGCCCGCCCCGATGCCCGGCCAGGAGGGCTGCCGCGCGGGCCGTCGTCTCGCCGAACGACGAGCGCACCACGGGGATCCCCAGCCAGTCGGCCTGGATCGCGCACGCGGCGTCGCTGGCAGAGAGCCCGCCGCCGACCTTCAGCTCGGTCACGCCCACCCCGGTCGCCCGGTGGATCTCGTCGAGGATCGCGCGGAGCTGGAAGCCGATCGAGTCGAGGAACGCACGCGCGATGTGCGCCCGCGTGTGGCCCAGGGTCATGCCCAGCAGCGACCCGCGCGCCTCGCGCACGTCGTAGGGGACGTTGAGGCCGGTGAAGGCCGGCACGAAGACGAGGCCGCCGGCATCGGGCACCGAGGCGGCGAGCTCGCCCAGCTCCTCGTCCCGATCGAAGATCCGGGCTCCCTCGCGCAGCCAGCGGACGGCGGCGCCGGTGACCGTGGTGTCCGCCTCCAGGCAGTAGGTCGGGTGGCCGTCGAGCAGCCAGGCGAGATAGACCTTGATCGTGTCGAGCTCGGGGACGGCGTCTCCCAGGCAGACGTTCACGAACGACGCCGTCCCGTGCGTCGCCTCGGCGTCGCCGGCCCGCCGGCAGTCATGGCCGAACAGGGCACCCTGCTGGTCGGCGATCATCGCCCGGACCGGCACGCGCGTCCCGTCGAGGTCCAGCGTCCCGAAGTCGGCCACGGTCGGCGAGACCGCCGGGAGGGCGGCCCGCGGAACCTCGAGGTACTCGAGCCAGGGCTCCCACCAGTCGCGCTCGCGGAAGTCCCACAGGTTGATGCTCTGGGCCAGCGACACGTCGGCCCGGGACTCCGCCGATCCGCCGAGCGCCGCAAGGACCCACGAAGCCGACGGCCCGATGCGCAGCGAGCCCGAGCGGGCGGCCTCGCGGACCGCGGGATCGTTCTGCATCCGCCACGCCAGGTGGAGGGCCCCGCTCCACGGCCCCGGCCAGTACCCGAGGCGGCGCCGGCACTCGCCGACGAGCGGCCAGTCGCGCAGCGACGCCTCGAGGGAGAGCGTCCGCAGGTCCTGCCATGTGATCGCGTTCGCGAGGGGGCGGCCCGTCCCGGCATCCCACACGAAGTCGGTGTCGCGCTGGGACGCGATCCCGCACGCCGCCACGTCCGCGGGCCCGACGCCCGCCTGCCCCAGTGCCTCCGCGATCGCCTCGCGGACGCCGGCGACCACCGCCAGCGGGTCCTGCTCGACGCGATCGGGCGTGGGGTAGAGCCGCGCAAGCGGTCGATATCCGTAGCCGCGGACGGCGCCGTCCCGATCGAGCACGAGCGCGCGGCTGCCGCTCGTGCCCTGGTCGATCCCGAGGACGAAGCCGGCCATCCCCGTCAGGCCGGCAGCAGATCGGCGAGCCGGTCGAGCACGTACGTCGGCCGGATCGCCGACGCCGCGACCATCTCCGCGGTCGTCGCGCCGGTCAGGGCGATCGCGGCCGACATGCCGGCGTCGAGCCCCATCCGGACGTCGGTCTCCAGGCGGTCGCCGGTCATCAGGCAGTCGGCGGGCGGAAGGTCGAGCATCGCCAGGATGGCCTCGCTCGTGTGGTGCGACGGCTTGCCGACGATCGCCTCGCACGAGACCCCGGTGCAGGCCTCGACCGCGGCGATCACCGACGCGGCGTCGGGCTGGCCGCCGCCGGGCACGGGACAGAAGCGATCGCCGTTCGTGGCGAAGAAGCGGGCCCCCGCCCGGATGGCGTCGAAGGCGGCCTGGAGCTTCGGGTAGGCGAACGTGCGGTCGAAGCTCGCGATGACCGCGTCGGTGCCGGTCGCCTCGCCGGTGACCGCGAAGCCGCCGGCTTCGAGCGCCTGCACCAGCGGGGTCTCGCCGAGGACCAGCAGGCGCGCGCCGGGCATCCGCTCCTGCAGGAAGCGGACCAGGACCTGCGTCGAGACCAGGATGTCCGGGAGGTCGGTCGGCAGGCCCAGCCGGGTCAGCTTCTCGGCGTAGGCCTCCGGGGGGTGGGTCGGGTTGTTCGAGAGGAAGACGGTCCGGCACCCGAGGGCCCGGAGCCGGGTGATCGTCTCGCCGGCCGTCGGGAGGAGGGCATCGCCGAGGTAGACCGTCCCGTCGAGGTCGAACACGTAGCCGCGATAGAGCCTGCCGGGTCGCGCCGTCACGCCTCGACCCGCTCCAGCACCCACGACCAGCGGTACGTGCCGGGCCCGACGAGGTACTCCGGCAGCGTGTCGGGCCCGCAGCTCGCGGTGCCCAGGCCCCGGTGGGCGGCATCGAGGTGCACGACCGCGTTGGGTCGCGGAACCAGCTCGCCGTGGTGCGTGGCGCTGGCCAGGTCCTCCGCGCGGAAGCGCGTGGCGGAGACCTGCCGCGGCCGGTCCAGCGTGATGCGAAGACCCCGGCCCGCGGCGTCGGCGAGCACGATCCACCGCACGTCGGCGCGCCCGCCGCTCTCCTGAGGGCGCACGTACGGGGTGAAGAGCTCGTCGAGCGTCGAGCGCCAGCGCCCGACGCGCCCCGCCCGCCGGCGATCGGGGTACGTCTCGTGCGGGCCGCGACCGAACCACTCCATCCGGTCGAGCCCGGCGGCGACCTCCAGCACCGTCCCGACCCGCGCCAGGTCCACGAGGGCGTCGGGGATCTCGGCGGACTCCTCGACGCGGATCGCATCGCCCGCAAGCGGCGTCACGACCATCTCGTGGCGGACCTCGATCCCGGCGCCGGTCCGGTACGTGGACCTGACGAGCGCCGCGCCGTCCGCCTCCTCGACGGCGACCCGCGTCCGCTCCAGGCGGGCCACGCCCTGCTCGTCCCATGCAGCCCCGAGCCCGGGGATCCGGTCGTTGTCGGTCGGCGCGCGCCAGAGGCTGAGCCGGGGAGGGGAGGCCAGGAGGTCGTGGACCAGGAGGCCGTCGTCGTCCAGGGGCGCGCGGGCTCCCGCCCTGGCCGGCGGCGTCGAGAACACGGCGGGCGTTTCCGGCACCGACCGCAGCGCGAGCTGGGCCCAAGCCACCTCGTGGCCTGCGTCAGCCCAGGCTTCCGCTTGTGCCGTCACGATGCGGACCGTAAGCCACGCTTCACCATCGCCGAAGGCGAGACGGGCGAGCCCGGGAACCTCGACGCCGGCGTCCTCGCCGGGCGCCAGCGCCGGCAGGGGCAGGTCGGCGGCATCGATCACGATGCCGTCCACCGTCACCTCGACGAGCCCGCGGAGCCAGGCGAGGTCGCGGAAGTCCTGGCGGTTGTGGATCGTCACCCGCCCGGCGCGCAGGTCGTCGGGCGTGGCGCTCACCCGGACCGGCGAGGCGAGGGCGTGGTGCTCCCAGAGCGCGGGCTTCGGCGTCCGGTCGGGGAAGACGACCCCGTCGATGCAGAAGTTGCCGTCGTGGGGGGTCTCGCCGAAGTCGCCGCCGTAGGCCCAGCGCGTCGTGCCGTCGGGCAGCTGCTGGACGAGGCCGTGGTCCCACCACTCCCAGATGAAGCCGCCCTGCAGCCCCGGCGTGGCCTCGATCGCGTCCCAGTACTCGGCCAGCGTCCCGTTGCTGTTGCCCATGGCGTGCGAGAACTCGCACAGGATCAGCGGGTGGCGCTGGAGCCCCGACCGGGCGTGCCCCACGATCGCGGAGATCGGCGGGTACATCGGGCAGGTGAGGTCGCTCGCGGTCTGGTCGCTCGCCCAGTCCCACTTGATCGCTCCCTCGTAGTGGAGCGGGCGCGTCGGGTCGTAGCGCCGGAGCCAGCCCGCCGCGGCGTCGTGGTTCGTGCCGTAGCCGGACTCGTTGCCCAGCGACCAGATGATCACCGAGGGGTGGTTCTTGTCGCGCCGCGCCATGCGCGACACGCGGTCCACCCAGGCGTTCAGGTACCGCGGGTCGTGACAGACGCTGTCGATGAAGGCGTGGGATTCGATGTCGGCCTCGTCGATCACGTAGAGCCCGAGCTCGTCGCACAGGTCCAGGAAGGCCGGGTCGTTCGGGTAGTGCGAGGTCCGCACGGCGTTGAAGCCGAAGCGCTTCATCTGGACGAGGTCGGACCGCATGTCCTCGCGCGCGATCACCCGCCCCGTGTGCCGGTCGAAGTCATGGCGGTTCACGCCGCGGATGAAGACGCGCCGGCCGTTGACGAGCAGGTCGAGGCCCACGATCTCCACGCGCCGGAAGCCGACACGCACCACGATCTCCTCGACGACGTCGCCGGCCGGTGAGCGGAGGATGACCGTCAGCGGGTAGAGGGCCGGGAGCTCCGACGACCACGGCCGCACGCCGGCCACGTCGGCCCGCAGCACCACCTGGCCCACGTTCGCGGGAGCCAGGTCTCCGTAGAGGCGCGGCCAGAGGCTCGTGCGCTCCTCGTCGGTGAGCGGCATGCCGGCGATCGCCCGGTCCGCGAGCTCCCGGCGGTGGCGGCTGGGCCGTGGCCCCTCGAAGCGGCCGGTGTACGGCACCGGGGCGGCCAGGGTCCCGGTGAGGTCGGCGAGCCGCGCCTCCACGGACCACCCCGGCTCGGGCGGCACGCCGTCGAACGCAACCTCGGCACGCACCTCGAGGGAGCCGCTCGCGAGGTCGTCGTCAAGCGAGGCGATCGCGCGCACGTCGGCGAGGTGGACCCGTTCCGTGGCATACAGGAAGACCGAGCGCGTGATGCCCCCGTGCCACCACTGGTCCTGGTCCTCGACGTAGCTGGCGTCGGACCACTTCACGACGGTGAGCGCGACCGTGTTCCGCCCGACCGCCACGTCGTCGGTGACGTCGAACTCCGCGGCGAGGTGGGAGTCCTTGCTGATCCCGACCTCGCGCCCGTTGACCCGGGCGATCAGCACGCTCTCGGCCGCACCGACGTGCAGGACGATCCGCCGCCCTGCCCACGCGGCCGGGATCTCGACCTCCCGCTCGTACAGCCCCGTCGGGTTCGCCGCCGGGACCGCCGGCGGCAGGCCCGGGAACGGCATGACGACGTTCGTGTAGTGCGGGACGTCACCCCAGCCCTGCATCGTCCAGCAGCCGGGGACGTCGATCCCGCCCCAGGCGCCCGCCGGCTCGGCGTCGGGAGCCGGGAGCAGCTGGAACCGCCACCGGCCGTCCAGGTCCACGCGGTCGGCGTGCGGCACGCTGTGCATCGGCACGCGGCCGACCCCGGTCAGCTCGGGCGACTCCCAGGGCGCGGGTCCGGATCGCGCGGCCGTCACCCCTTGGTGGATCCCAGGGTGAGCCCGCTGACGAACTGCTTCTGGAGGGCGAAGAACACGATCAGGGTCGGGATGGCGACCATGATCGCGCCGGCAGCGACCAGGTTGTTGTCCGTGAAGAACTGCCCCTTGAGGTTGTTCAGGGCGGAGGTGATCGGGTACTTCGCGCCGGTCTTCATCAGGACGATGGCCCAGAAGAAGTCGTTGTAGATCCACGTCACCTGGAGCGTGGCGAGGGCGGCCAGCGCCGGACGGGTGAGCGGCAGGATGACGCTCCAGTACGTGCGCCAGACACCGGCGCCGTCCACGACGGCGGCTTCATTGAGCTCCTTCGGCAACGTCTTCATGTAGTTGCTGAGCACGAAGGTGCAGAAGCCCAGCTGGAAGGCCACGTGGATCGCCATGAGCCCGACGTACTGGTCGTAGAAGACGCCGTTGTCGCTGAGGATCGGCGGCAGCGGGAGGAGCAGGAAGATCCGGAAGAGCGGCGTGATGATGACCTGCGGCGGCAGGAGGTTGGCCGCCGTGAAGACCATCAGCAGGATCAGGTTGAAGCGCCAGCTGTAGCGCGACACGGTGAAGGCCATCATCGAGGCAAGGAACAGGACCAGGATCACCGCCGGCACCATGATGATGACGGTGTTCAGGAAGTACTTCGGGAGCTCGCCCTGGGTCCACGCGGTGATGTAGTTGTCGAGGTTGTAGGCGCCGCCGATCGAGACGTAGCCCCGCGGGTCACCCGCGGTGTCCTCGTAGGGTCGGAACGAGGTGTAGAAGGCCCACAGCAGCGGCAGCAGCCAGATCAGGCTCATGGCGATCAGGAATGCCTGCAGGCCGGCCCGGCGAAGGGTCTTGCGGCGGCGAGCGCTCGTCGCGACCGCGGACTGCTGGTAGGCGAGTGCGGTCTCGGTCACTCGTTCTCCTCCCGGAGGGCGCGCAGCAGGTAGAAGATGATCGGGCCGACGGAGATCACCAGCAGCACGACCGCGATGGCCGAGCCGAAGCCGACGCGGCTCGTCTCGCCGATGATGTTGTTGGTGACGAGCGTCGAGAGCAGCTCGAGGCCGTTGAGCCCCTTGTTGATGATGAAGGCGAGATCGAACGCGCGGAGCGACTCGATCACGGTGATCACGAGGACCACGATGTTGATCGGCCGCATCACGGGGAAGACGACGCGGAAGAAGGTCTGGCGCTCGCTTGCGCCGTCGATCGCCGCGGCCTCGCGCAGGGCCGGGTCGACGGACTTGAGGCCGGCCAGGTACAGGACCATCACGTAGCCCACCTGGCGCCAGCTCGCGGCAACCAGCACCGCCCACAGGTTGATGCTCGGGTCGCCCAGCCACGAGATCTGGTTGCCCTGCTCGGTCCGCCCCAGGACGGTGTTGAGCAGCCCGTAGTCGGGGGCGTAGATCAGCTCCCAGATGAAGCTCACGATCGCCAGCGACAGGACGACCGGCATGTAGAGCGCGCTCTGGTAGATCCGCGTCCCCCGGATGTTCTTGTCGAGGAGGACCGCGAGGAACATCCCGAGCGGAGTCGCGACGAACAGGAAGAAGAGGAGCCAGGTGAGGTTGTGGGTGACCGCCGGCCAGAACTGCTTGTAGATCGTGAAGAGGTCGGTGTAGTTCTTGAAGCCGATGAACTTGATCTTGTCCAGGCCGACGCCGCTCCAGCTCGTGAACGAGAGGATGATCGAGGCGAAGGTCGGCAGGAGGATGAAGAAGAAGACGAGGAACGTCGGGATCCCCGCCATCAGCCAGAGCGTGACCTTGTCCCGCCGCGACAGCAGCGTGTAGCGCTTCTTGCGCTTCTCGGTGGGGGACGGCACCACCCCGCCGGCCGGAGCCGGCGGGGTGGTGCTGGAGGATCGCGTCACGCGATCGGTCACGGTCGGATCAGGCTAGGCCGACGTCACTGCGGGGGCAGGGAGTCGTAGTAGACCTGGATGTCGTTGAGGAACTTGTCGAGGTCCTGCTGCGGGTCGTTGAGGAAGCTCAGCAGGAAGGCCTGCATGCCGGACGGCCCGGCGAAGTCGGCCCGCGCGTCGCGGTCCAGGAACTGGGCGATGTTGCCGGCGTTCTTGAGGAACTCGGCGTTCAGCTTCTGGGCGTCGGTGTACTTGCTCGTGTCGGCCATCGGCGAGACGGCGACGCTGCCGATGCCGGGGCTCGTGACGTAGGCAACCTGCGCCTCGGGCGAGCCAGCGCACTTGAGGAAGGCCTTGGCCGCGTCGGGGTTCTTGGGGTTGGCGCTGAGCATGAAGCCATCGATCGGCGCGTCGACGGCCTTCTCGGCGTCCCACTCGTTGCCGAAGTACGGGAACGGGAAGAAGCCGACGTCGGACGCGGCGTCGCCGGCCTGCTCGAGGGCGAACGTGCCGAGGAAGTACATGCCCGCGATCTTGTCGACGAGCGTGGCCTTGGCGGCGTCCTGCCACGTCCGGCCGGGAGCGCCCTCCTGGAAGTACGGGAGCAGCTCCGCCCACTTCGCGAAGACGGCCTTCACCTTCGGGTCGGTCCACTTCGCCCGACCCTCCATGAGGTCGATGTGGAACGTGTACCCGTTCATCCGCATGTTGAGGATGTCGAAGGTGCCCATCGCCGGCCAGCCGTCCTTGTCGCCGAACGCGATCGGGACGAGGCCGTCGGCCTTCATCTTGTCGCCGAGCGCCTTGAACTCGTCGATCGTCGTCGGGATGGTGTAGCCCTTCTCCTCGAAGAGGCTCTTGCGGTACATCACCACCCACGGGTAGTTGTAGATCGGGACGAAGTAGGCCTTGCCGTCGGAGCCGAGCGAGGCGGCCTTCAGGCCCGGCGTCATGTACTGCTCGATCTCCGTCCACACGTCGTCGATCGGGGCGACGAGGCCCTGCGCCGCGAAGAAGCGGAGGCGGTTGCCGGCGAACCACTTGACGATGTCGTCCGGCGTGCCCTGCAGGTACGAGCTGATCTGGTTCTGGAAGGTGTTGTGGTCGGTGGTGTTGATCTTGACCGTGATGCCGGCCTTGGTCTGGCAGTAGTCGACGATCGCGGCGACGGCGGCCTTCGGGCTCGCGTCGCTCTCGTTCGAGCCGAAGGTCGTCTCGCCGAGATCAGCGGCGGGGGTCGCCGACGGCTCTCCGGACGCGGCGGGCGGCTCGGATGCCGGCGCGGACGGCGACGCGGTCGCGCCGCCACCACAGGCCGAGACGACGATCGCCAGCACCCCCAGGGCGACAAGCGCGCTTCTGCGCCACGGCGCAGTCAGTCCTGCCATGTGCTGCTCCTCCAAAGAGACCTGCGACAGAATCAAACAGGTTCGCGCGCAGTGTGCGCCCGTGATTCGCCGGATGTCAAGGATGCGACGGCCGTTTTCGGTGACATCTGTTGAAGTCCGTTGACTTGCGGGCGTTCTTGGCGCATTCTTCCACGCGTCATGCGGGAGGAACGGGTCGCCGTGTCGAGCAAGGCCGAAGTTGCGGCGAGTCCGGATGGCGGCCGCGTCATGCTGGCGCGCCAGCGCCAGGCCCTGATCCTGGAGCGCGTCCGGGAGGACGGGGGCGTGCGGGTGGCGGACCTCGTTCGCGAGCTCGGCGTCTCCGACATGACGATCCGGCGCGACCTGGAGATCCTCAGCGAGCGCGGCCTCCTGGAGAAGGTCCACGGCGGCGCGACGACGCTTTCGGAGGGCTCGCTCGCGGAGCCGACGTTCATCGCCAAGTCAGCCCGCCAGCAGGCGGAGAAGGATGCCATCGCCGCCGCCGCCGCCGAGCTCGTGGAGCCCGGGATGGCCATCGCGATCTCGGCGGGGACCACGACCCATGCGCTCGCCCGGCGCCTCGTCGACACCCCCCGGATCACGGTCGTGACGAACTCGATCCCGGTCGCGGACGTCCTTCACCACAGCGGCCGGTCGGACCAGACGATCATCCTGACGGGAGGCGTCCGGACGCCGTCGGAGGCGCTCGTCGGCCCCTTCGCCGTGGCAGCCCTGCGGACGGTCCACGTGGACCTCGTGTTCGTCGGCGTGCACGGCATGGACCCGCACTCCGGGTTCACGTGCCCGAACCTCCTCGAGGCGGACACCGACCGGGCCCTGATCGACGCGGCCCGCCGGCTGGTGGTCGTCGCCGACCACACGAAGTGGGGAGTGATCGGGATCAGCTCGATCGCCCAGCTCGACCAGACCGACGTCCTCATCACCAATTCGGGGCTGGGCGAGGAGGCTCGACGGACGCTGGAGCGAACCGTCCGCCAGCTCATCGTCGTCGATCCAACCGCCACCGAGGCGCCGGGCGGCCGTGCCGACTGACGGGCCACGCCTCTCCAACCTTCGACGAGGGTGACGATGCACGCTGCCTGGGATGCCACCACGAACGAGATGCACCTCGGCAACGGGCGGGTGAGCTACCTCGCCCGGGTGCTAGAGGACGGCTCCTTCGGGCACCTGTACTTCGGCCCGGCGCTGCGGCCCGGCCGCTCGTACGCCCACCTGTCCCGGCGGCCGTTCGAGGGCTTCTCCAACCGGATCGGCTACCCGCTCGCCCGCGAGTACCCCACCGGCGGCAGCGGCGACTTCCGAGTCCCGGGGCTGGTGGTCGAGCCCGCCGACGGCTCGCCGGTCCTGCACCTCGCGTACCGCTCGCACCGCGTGCTCGCCGGGAAGCCGGGGATCGCCGGCCTCCCGGCCACGTACGTGGAGGAGGACGGCGAGGCAACGACCGTCGAGGTCCTCCTCGCCGACGAGCCGAGTGGCGTCGAGGTTCGCCTGTCCTACACGGTCTTCGACGCCTACCCGGTGATCGCCCGCAGCGCCACGATCCGCAACGGCGGGCCGGCGCCGCTGCGCGTCCGCGGCGCGATGAGCGCCGTCCTCGACCTGCCCGACGCGGCCTGGGACCTGGTGACGCTCGACGGGACCTGGTCGCGCGAGCGCCACGTCGCGTCGCGCCCGCTCGCCCCCGGCCGGCAGTCGGTGGGCAGCCTGCGCGGCGCCTCGAGCCACGAGCACAACCCGTTCGTGGTCCTGCAGCGGTCCGCGACGACCGAGGAGCACGGCGAGGCCTACGGGTTCGGCCTCGTCTACTCCGGCAACTTCCGCGCCGAGGCCGAGGTGGACGCCTTCGCCACGACCCGCGTCCGGATCGGCATCGAGCCCGACGGGTTCGCGTGGACCCTCGCGCCGGGCGAGGAGCTGACGACGCCCGAGGCCGTGATCGCCTGCGCCGCCGACGGCCTCGACGAGCTCTCCGATGCCTTCCACCGCCTCTTCCGCGAGCGGCTTGCCCGGGGGACCTGGCGGGACCGCCCGCGACCCGTCCTCCTCAACAGCTGGGAGGGCGTCTACTACGACTTCACCGAGGACACCCTCGTCGAGATGGCGGCCGCGGCGCGCGATCTCGGCGTCGAGCTGTTCGTCCTCGACGACGGCTGGTTCGGTGAGCGCGACGACGACACGAGCTCGCTGGGCGACTGGTTCGTCGATCAGCGCAAGCTTCCCGGCGGGCTGCAGGCCGTGGCGCAACGGGTCGTCGACCTGGGCCTCCAGTTCGGGCTCTGGATCGAGCCCGAGATGGTCAACCCCCGGAGCCGGCTGTTCGCCGAGCACCCGGAGTGGGCCCTCGGCGTCCCCGGCCGGCCGCGGACGGAGAGCCGCCAGCAGCTGGTTCTCGACCTGGCCCGCCCCGAGGTCGTGGACCACCTGTTCCGGATGCTCCGGGACGTCCTGGCCGGCGCCCCGATCACCTACGTCAAGTGGGACATGAACCGGAGCCTCACCGAGCCGTACTCGGCGGCCCTCCCACCCGATCGGCAGGGCGAGCTCTTCCATCGCCACATCCTGGGTGCCTACGACCTGTGGCGGCGCCTGACGGAAGCCTTCCCCGAGATCCTCTTCGAGTCCTGCGCCAGCGGCGGCGGCCGCTTCGACCCGGGGATGCTCGCGTTCGCGCCCCAGGCGTGGACGAGCGACGACACCGACGCGGTGGAGCGCCTGGCCATCCAGTGGGGGACGTCGCTGGCCTATCCGCTGAGCTCGATGGGCGCTCACGTCTCCGCCGTCCCGAACCACCAGGTCGGCCGGGTCACTCCCCTCGCCACGCGCGCCGCGGTCGCGTTCTTCGGCGTCTTCGGGTACGAGCTGGATCCGCGGACGCTGAGCGCCGCCGACCGGGCCGCGATCGTCGACCAGGTCGCCTTCTACAAAGAGCACCGGGAGGTCCTCCAGCGAGGCCGGTTCCATCGCCTGCGCAGCCCGTTCGAGGGCGACCGCGCCACGACGGCCTGGATGACGGTGGCCCCGGATGCCCGCCGGGCGGTGGTGGGCTGGTACCGCGTCCTGAACCGGGCCGACCCCGGGCCGGAGCGCCTGCGGCTGCGCGGCCTCGACCCGGCGGCGCGCTACCGCGTGACGCCGTGGCCGGCGACGGGCGATCGGCTCGAACGGGTGAACGCGCTCGTGCGCGGCGGCGACGACCTGATGCACGTCGGCCTCTTCTTCGAGGCGGACCGCCACGAGGCGCCGGCGCTCGGCGACTTCCATGCTCGGGTCTTCGCCCTGGACGTCGTGGAGGACGGGTCCGGTGCGTGACGTGCGATCGCGCCCTGCGCCGATCCCCGGCTGCGGCGGCCGGTCTGCGAGCCGCTTCCCCGGACGACGTTCCTCCGGCCCGACGGCCGGCGGATCCACGTGTACGGCGAGGTGCGCGGCGCGCCCCTGCCCGACGCGCCCCACGCCGAGCCGACCGCGCTCCACCTGCGCCGCGACGAGCTGTCGGGGTCGTGGGTTGCCGTCTCTCCGGCGCGCAACGTGCGTCCCCACAGCTCGGCGCCGTCGAACCGCGGGACGGTCCCGGGGAGCCCGGCGGCGCGCTTCGGCTGCCCGCTCTGCCCGGGCGGCCCCGAGCTCGCCTTCGGCTACGAGGCGGCCGTCTTCGACAACCGCTTCCCTTCCTTCACGCACGACCCGCCGGCCGTTCCCGATCCCGACGACCCACGGTTCGCGCCGTCCGTCGGCGCCTGCGAGGTGGTGATGTTCACGGAGCGCCACGAGGGCAACGTGGCAACCCTGACGCCCGCCGAGACCGCCCGGGTGGTCGCCGTCTGGCGCGACCGCACGGCCGACCTCTGGAGCGACCCCCGGATCGCTTTCGTCATGCCCTTCGAGAACCGCGGCGAGGCGGTCGGCGCGACGCTCTCCCACCCCCACGGCCAGATCTACGCGTTCGGCCACGTGCCGCCCTCCATCGAGCGTCGCGCGGCGGCCCTCGTCGACGGCCGGGCGCGCACGGGGCGCTGCGTCTCGTGCGCGGTCGTCGCCGACGAGCTGGCGTCGGAGCGCCTCGTGCGCGCAGACCCCCACTGGGCGGTCGGCGTTCCGTTCGCCCCGCGGTGGCCCTTCGAGGTCCACGTCCGCGCGGTGCGCCACGGGGCCCGGCGCCTGGCGGACCTGACGGCGGAGGAGGCGCGCGCGCTGGCCGCCGCCCTGCACGACGTCGTGGAGCGCTACAACGGGCTCTTCGGGTTCGAGCTGCCCTACATGCTCGTGGTGCTCGAGGCGCCCCGCGGCGCCGACGACTGGCACCTCGCGATCGAGCTCTACCCGCCCCACCGCTCGGAGCGCCTCACGAAGGTCCGCGCCTCGGTCGAGACGGCGACCCTCCTGTTCATCAACGACACGCTGCCCGAGGAGAACGCTGCCCTGCTCCGCGCCGTCCCCGTCGCCGTCCGCGACGAGCACCCCGGGTTCGTGGTCGTGCCCGCCGGGGAGGTCCGGGCGTGAGCGGCGCCGGTCGCGGATGCCCGTGACCGGATCCCCGGACTCCGCCGTGGACTCCGCCGTCGCCCACGCCCCGGATCTCGACCCGGGGCGGCTCCGCGATCGGCTCGTCGAGCTGGAGCCGGCCGCCGCGCTGGATCCGAGGCAGATCCGCGTCGCCCGCGCCCCGGGCCGGGTGAACCTGATCGGCGAGCACACCGACTACAACCTGGGCCTGGTCCTGCCGGCCGCGATCGACCTGGAGATCCGGATCGCGTTCATCCCCACCGAGGACCGCCGGGTCGAGCTCGTGAGCGATGCGACCGGCGAGCGGGCGTCGTTCGACCTGGACGCCATCGGCCCGCGTGCCGGCGGCATGGCCGCGTACGTGGCCGGCACGGCGTGGGCGCTCGCCGAGGCCGGCATCCCGACGCGCGGCTTCCGCGGGATCCTCGCCTCGTCGCTGCCGCGGGCCTCGGGGCTCTCGTCCTCGGCCGCGCTCGAGCTCGCCGCGGCCTGGGCCCTGGCGGTCGACCCGGCGGCCGTCCCGCCGCTGGATCTCGCGCGCATCTGCCAGCGCGCGGAGAACGCGTATGTCGGGGTGAACTGCGGGCTGATGGACCAGTTCGCCATCGCCTGCGGGGTGGCCGGCGCCGCGATGCTCCTCGACTGCCGCTCGCTCGCGTGGCGGCCGGTGGCGCTGCCCCTTGCCGGGCATACCCTCGTCGTCATCCACACCGGGTCGACGCGGAGCCTGAGCGCATCGCAGTACAACGCCCGGCGCGCCCAGTGCGAAGCGGCCGCCGCCGCCCTCGCCGACGACGATCCCGGCATCCGCTCGCTCCGGGACGTCACCGAGGCGATGCTGCCGGCGGTGGCCACCCGGGTCGACGGGGAGACCTTCCGGCGCTGCCGCCACGTGGTCACGGAGAACGCGCGGGTCGAGGCCTCGATCGACGCGCTGGCCGCCTCCGATCTCGCGACCGTCGGCCGGACCTGGGCCGCCAGCCACGCGTCGCTGCGCGACGACTTCGAGGTCGTCTCGCCGGAGCTCGACGCCCTCGTGGAGATCGCGATCGCCACTCCGGGCGTGGCCGCGGCGCGGATGACGGGCGCCGGGTTCGGGGGCTGCACCGTCAACCTGGTCGAGCGGGACGCCGTCGCGGCGCTCCGGGACCGCGTCCTGGCCGAGTACCCGGCCCGGACCGGTCTCCGCCCGTGGGTCTTCGACGTGGACGCCGTGGCGGGAGCAGGGTTCGTCGACCCGGCCTGATCCCCCAGCGCTCGGCGCGAAGGCCATGGGGCGTATCAACGGGGGGAGCAACGGCACTGACCATCCCCGTGGCCCCGCGGGCTACCCTGACCCGGCGAGGCTGAACCAGCCACCCCGAGCGCCGGCCCGCTTCCGGTCCGGCGCGTACCGACGCGGAGGTGTCCCATGCCCACGGTCGATGCGGCGATCGACGACTTCCTGGCCCAGAAGCGGATCGCCGTCGCCGGCGTCTCCCGCGAGCCCGGCGGCAAGCACGGCGGGAACATCGTCTACCAGCGCTTCAAGGAGCGCGGCTACGAGGTCTTCGCCGTCAACCCCAACGCCGACACCGTCGAGGGCGACCCCTGCTACCGGAGCCTGGCCGCGATCCCCGGCGGCGTGGATGCCGTCGTCATCGCGACCGCGCCGTCGGTCGCCCCGTCGGTCGTGGCCGAGTGCAAGGAGCTCGGCATCACCCGCGTCTGGATGCACCGCTCGCTCGGCGGCGGGAGCGTGTCGAAGGAGGCCCACGAGCTCTGCCGCGCGAGCGGGATCGCGTCCATCGCCGGCGGATGCCCGCTGATGTACGGGCCAACCTCCGACGGAGGCCACCGCTTCATGAAGCTCTTCCTCGGCCTCTTCGGCCAGCTGCCCAAGGAGGCCTGACGGGCGCGCCGCGATGAATGACGTCGTGCCCGATGCCCCGTGGCTCGAGCGGCCCGGCTGGTTCCTTGCCCGGCAGGGAAGCTGAGGCCGACGGCATGCGCGGACTCGTCGGGATGCTGCCGTGGGTCATCGTGCTGGCGATCGCCGGTGCGGCGATCTGGCTCCTGCTCGATCGCCAGGTGGTCCTCGGCACGTGGGTCCTGGCGGGGCTGATCGTCGCGCACGGCCTGGTCCACGCGCTCTACCTGGTGCCGCCGCCCGACCCGCCGGCCGACCAACCCACTGGCCGCTCCGCACCACGCTGGCCGTTCGACCTCGAGCGGTCGTGGCTGGTCGCCCTGGCCGGCGCCCGGCGCGGACGGCGCCTCGCCCTGATCCTGCTGGGGTCCATCGTCGGGTTCTCGGCCCTTGCCGCCCTCGCGACCATCGGCGTTCTTCCGGTCGCCTGGTGGCCGACCCTCGTCGTCCTGGCCGCCGGCGCCTCGCTCGTCCTCCTCGTCCTCGCGTTCGACATCCAGCTGATCCTCGGCATCGGGGTCGACGTGGTCCTCCTGGTGGTCGTCCTCACCGGAGCGTGGACTCCGGCCACCGCCTGAGGGGCGTTCCGACGGCGGGCGCTCCGCCGCCACGCGGCGTGGGAGGGCTCGAACGGCGTGGAGTCGGTGCAGGTCTACGGCGCCCCGGGAGCGACCCGCGTCGAGACGAGAACCTTGATGTCCGAGCCCGTCGACGGCGGGGCGGCGAGGCCGTCCTCCACGACGCGCTCGAGCGAGATCCGCCGGCTGATGAGGGGGCGGACGTTCACCTGGCCCGAGGCCATGAGGCGCACGGCGACGGGGAGGTCCTCGTCGAAGTGGTGCTGGACGCTCCCGACGACGGTCCGCTCGCCCTCGACGATCGGCCACGTGTTGACGGGGATCGGGACGCCGATGACGGCGAGGAGGACGATCGTCCCGCCCTTGCGGGTGGCGGCGATCGAGTCGCCGATCGCCTCCGGCCGGCCACCACACTCGATCGCCACGTCGGCGCCGAGCCCGCCGGTCAGCACCCGGGCGGCGTCGAGCCAGCCCGGCTGCCGACTGTCGATCGCCGCGTCGGCCCCGAGCTGCCGCCCGAGGGCCAGCCGCGCCGGCCGGTGGCCGACCAGGAGCGCCGTCGTGGCCCCGGCCGCCCGGGCGACCTGGAGCGTGATGAGCCCGACCGCCCCGTCGCCGACGATCGCCACCGAGTCGCCGAGGCGGATCCCGGCCTTCCGCACGGCCCGGACGGCGACCTCGGTCGTCTCGATGAGCGCCGCCTCGTCGTCGCC
Source organism: uncultured Chloroflexia bacterium (assembly GCA_963713285.1). GTDB lineage: Bacteria > Chloroflexota > Limnocylindria > Limnocylindrales > CSP1-4 > CTSoil-043. The sequence goes on from CAVQLA010000013.1 coordinate 303,647, forward strand.
GATCTCGTCGGGCAGCCGGACGCACATCCGGGCCGGCACTTTCACGTACTCGGCCAGGCCGCCGTCGCCGTGGAGGCCGATCGCGGCCCATGAGACGCACAGCGCGTACTCGTGGCGGCGGCAGTAGTGGCACTCCCCGCAGAAGAGGCAGATCTCGGGGGCGACCCGGTCCCCGACGGCGAGCCCCTCCACCCCGGGCCCCACCTCGACGACCGCGCCCGCGAACTCGTGGCCGAGCGTGACCGGGGCCATCTGCCCGGTGATGCCGTTCGGCGCGTCGACGGGGATGACGACCGGGCCGTCGCGGTACTCCTCGACGTCGGTGCCGCAGATGCCGCACCAGCTCACCCGGAGGAGCACCTCGCCCGGGCCGGCGCGCGGGATCGGGACATCCTCGACGCGGACGTCGCCCCGACCGTGCCAGCGGGCCGCCCGCATCGTCGCCGCCATCGTGCCGTGCGCCTCCATGTGGCTCGTGTCGATCGCCCCATTCTGACGCCCCGGGGCGTGCATGATCTTGGTCGACGCGACCGCGCCGGGTCGGCCGGCAGGCGAGACGAGGGGCGATGGGATGAAGCTGGCGGTGGTCACCGGGGGGGCGAAGGGGATCGGGCTCGGGGTGGTCCGCGAGCTGGCAGGCGAGGGATGGCACTGCGTCATCCTCGACAGTGACCCGCTCGGCCAGCAGGTCGCCGGCGACCTGGGCGCCACCTTCGTGCACGCGGACGTGACCCGGCCGGAGGAGCTCCGGGACGCGTTCGTCGAGGTGGCCGGGCGGCTCGGCCCGCTCCACGGCCTCGTGAACAGCGCCGGGATCAACCGGACCGGGCCGTCGGCCGAGCTCGCCGTCGAGGACTGGCAGCGGGTCATCGACATCGATCTCTCCGGGACGTTCTACGCCTGCCAGGCCGCCTACCCGCACTTCGCGCCGGGTGCCGCGATCGTCAACCTCGCCTCGGTCTTCGCGATGCGCGCGCTGCCCGGTCGCGTCGCCTACGCCGCTGCGAAGCACGGCGTCGTCGGGATCACCCGCGTCCTCGCCGTCGAGTGGGCGGACCGACCGATCCGGGTGAACGCGGTCGCTCCCTCCTGGACGGACACGCCGCTGATCGCCGCCCAGGTCGCGGCCGGCACGATCGACCTCTCCGTGCTGGAGCACGTCCCGTTCGGGCGCCTCGCCCGGGTCGAGGATGTCACGGGCGCGATCGCCTTCCTGCTGAGTGACAAGGCCTCGTTCATCACCGGCCAGACGCTCTACGTGGACGGCGGCTACACCTGGGCAGGGTAGGGGAGACCCGCCGCCCCACGCCCGGTGCGGGCGGGCCTGCCCGGCCGGGCAGGGAGACGCGCCGAGGTCAGCCCTCGGCGTGGGCCGCCGTGGCCTCCGCCACGGGGAAGGCCGCGAGGTCCTCCAGCATCGTGATCAGCCCGGAGTGGTCGTAGTCGGCCCTGCCGGCAGCGGCCATCGCCCGCATGAGCTGGTCCACCGTAGCCGCCGCGGGCAGGGCGACGTCGATCTCGCGCGCCAGCTCGAGCGCGTTCTTGAGGTCCTTGAGGTGGAGCCGGACCCGGAAGCCCGGGTCGAAGCGGCCGCTCAGCATGTTCTCGCGGCGCATCTCGAGGACCTTCGTGGCTGCGAGACCGCCCTGGAGGACGTCGGCGATCTTCGCGGGATCCACCCCGGCCTTGGCGCCCAGGACGAGTGCCTCCGCCACCGCCTCGATGACGACGGCGACGACGACCTGGTTGCAGACCTTGACGACCTGGCCGGCGCCCGCGGGCCCGACGTGGACGATCGTCTTGCCCATCGCGCCCAGGATCGGGAGGGCCCGCTCGAAGCCGGCCGTGCTGCCGCCGACCATGATCGACAGCGTCCCGGCGATCGCGCCCTTGTCGCCGCCGCTCACCGGCGCGTCGAGGATCTCCGCGCCCGCGGCCGCCGCCCGCTCCGCCAGCTCCCGGGCGGTGCCGGGGGCGATCGAGCTCATGTCGATCGCGAGCCAGCCGGGCCGCAGCGCCTCGAACGCCCCGTCCGGCCCCGCGTAGACCTCGCGGACCTGCGGGGAGTCGGGGAGCATCGTGACGAGGACGTCCACGGCGTCGGCGACCTGCCGCGGCGAGGTCCCCGCGACGGCGCCCTCCGCGACGAGCTCGTCCACGGCCGCGCGGTTCACGTCGTGGACGGTCAGGGCGTACCCCGCCCGCAGCAGGTTGCCGGCCATCGGGCGGCCCATGATGCCGAGGCCGATCAGGCCGAGGGTCGGCTTCGTGTCCATGTCCGGTTCCTCCTGCGCGGGTCGCCCAGGGTCGCGTGCGCGTCCGCAGCCTGCTCGGGCATCGCCTGGCCTTCGGTCATCCCGGTTCGTCCATCGCGCGGGCCTGCTGGTCTCGTCGGGCCGATTGGCCCCACGGCTTCGGCCGGCATCTCGGGCTCGTGCCTCACGGAGCATAGACGCCCCAGTCCCGGCCCGGCCGAGCCATCGTCCGTGCTGCGGGTGCCGGACGACGGCGTCATCCGCCTGTTCGACGCGCCGCGTGCCGGATCACACCGCCGGGCCCGCGTCGGGCGAAGATGGATGCATGAGCCCCGAACCACCGGCCGTCAAGCCCGGACCAGCGACGGCGGCCGGCGCAGTGGCCCTGATGGCGCGGCCCAGCCAGCTCCTGCTGCTCGAGGTCGTGGCCCTCCTCGGCGTCGGCCTGGCGCGGGCGCGGGGCGCCGAGCTCGATCCCGCCACGCTCGCCGTCGGCCTGCTCCTGGTCCTGCCGGTCTCGGCGAGCGTTCACCTCGTCAACGAGTACGCGGATCACGAGACCGACGCCCGCACGTCGCGGACGCTCTTCTCCGGCGGCTCGGGGGCGCTCGCCCGGACCGGTCTCCCGCCGGCGGTCGCCCTCGCGGCAGCGCGGGTCGCGGCGGCGATCGGGCTCGTCGGCGGGCTGGCCGCGCTCGCGACCGGGGTGCTCCCGGTGCCGGCCGCCGCGATCCTGCTCGCGGGGACGGTCGGCGGATGGGCGTACTCCGTCGGACCCTTCCCGCTGGCCTGGCATGGGCTTGGCGAAGGCGCCAACGCGCTCCTCGGCGGGATGCTGATGCCGCTCTTCGGGGTTGCCCTTGCGGGAGGAGCGCTCGACGGCCTCGCGGTGTCCGCCTTCGTGCCGCTGACGCTCGTCGTGGCGGCGAACCTCCTGGCCACGACGTGGCCGGACCGCGCGGCGGACGCGAGCGTCGGCAAGCGCACGCTCGCCACCCGGTGGCCGGTCCGACGTCTCCGTGCGCTCTACGCGGCCCTTGCCGGCGGGGCGCTGGCCGTCCTGGTGGCCCAGGGGACCGGGGCGCTGCCCCTCGAGGTTGTCGTTGCCGGTCTCTCGGCGGCGCCGCTCCTGGCGATAGGGTTCGCGGCGTACACGCGGGGCGAGTCGGCGCTCGCGACGGTCGCTGCGATGGTCTGGCTCATCGTCGCGCAGCTCGTCGCATGGTGGGCGGTCGGCGGCTGAGGTGTCGCCTGCGCCTCCCCGCCGGCGCGCCGGCCGGCCGTCGGCCGACGCGTGACGGACTCGACGAGGTGAATGACCAAGTGCTCTTGCGCGTGCGTGCGCGAAGGCGGACTGTCCGGCGAAGAGGTGCCGATGTGCGTGGGAGATCGTGGCGCTGGGCGGCCCTGGTCGCCGGGCCCATCGTGGTGAGCATGCTCGCGGCGTGCTCACCCTCGACGGCGATCCCGTCGGATGCCCAGCAGGTGCGCCTCGTGGGGAGCCACGCGGAGGTCCGGCTCGACCCGTCCACCGTGCATGCCGGGGACGTCTACTTCGTCGTCGAGGGGCTCGGGGCCCTCTTCATCCAGAAGAGCGGTGCCCCCGGCGACGAGGGCCACTTCACCGACGCCGAGCTTGCCCACCTCGCGCAGACCGGCGACCTGTTCCACACCTCGATGCAGGATCTGACCGTCGGGTATGCCGGGAACGTCCGCAAGCTCACCCTGACCGCAGGCACGTACGCCCTCGTGCCGATGGCCGAGGGCGAATTCGCAGACGCAGACCTGATGGCTCGCCAGGGGCTCTGCCACGAGGACGCGGATGCCTGCGCCGCCCTCCCGCCGCTGCCGATGACCGTGCTCGAGGTCCTGCCCTAGCGCCGACGGCCTGACCGTCCGCTCGCTCAGGCGAGCCTTGGGGGCGCAGGCCCGCTCGGGTGCTCGCGCGAGCAGCCTCCGCCGCTCGGCCGTGATCAGGGCGTTGGCGTCGCCCCGTTCGGGACGGCTCGCGACTCCGCTCTCGGGCCGTGGCGCCTGGGCCGGCGCATCGCCAGCCGACGGGCCGCCGGGAGCTCCCACCCGCAGCGGCAGAGTCCCCTGGGGCATCCCGCGTGCGGAAGCCGCGGAGCGAGCAGCTCGCTGGTGATCCTGGACACTCGCCGATCGTCCGCTCGGCAGATGTCGCAGCAGGACGCGCTGACGAGCTCCGCGTCACGGGACAGCTCGGCGATGCCCCGCAGCTCGGCCGCCACGCCCTCGCGGAGGAGCGCGACGAGGTCAGCAGGAGGCGGCAGCGGCGAGCCGGCGACGCGGTAGAGCGCGACTGCCTGCTGGCGCCGGATGCGGGAGGCTGCATCCCACTCGTGGGCGCGCTTCGAGGCCTTGAAGGCGCGCTCGATGGTGCTCAGGTAGAGCGTCCGGGCGGCGCCCACGGCCTTCTCGGAGGGCGGCGCGGCGGCCAGCCGACCCGAGCGCTCCGCGGGTGCGCCGGCCGCGGCCGCGAGCCGGAGCCAGCGCTCCCGCTCCTGCGTCAGCCGTCGGGAGCTGGCCGCTCGCCGCTGCTCGGCTTCGAACACCGGGATCGCGGCCTCGTTCAGGTAGACGGTTCGGCCCTCGACGTGCTTCACAACGATCTTCTCGTCGCAGCGCACGCAACGCCGGCTCGACGCTGGCGGGGGCTGCAGAAGCAGTGCGCACGAGGGGCAGGAGGCCGTCGGCATCGGCGCCGACCGGGCCCTCGTCGTGGTCTTGCGTGTGGCCGGTGAGCGCCCATGCGCGGAGCGGCCGGGCTTCTCCCCGGCTGAACCTCGGCGCGAGGGGCCGACCCGTGCCGCGGGCAGGGGCTCGGCCGCCATCAGGACCGCCGCCTCCTCCGCCGGCTCGGCCGCCATCAGGACCGCCGCCTCCTCCGCCGGCTCGGCCGCCATCAGGACCGCCGCCTCCTCCGCCGGCTCGGCCGCCATCAGGACCGCCGCCTCCTCCGCCGGCTCGGCCGCCATCAGGACCGCCGCCTCCTCCGCCGGCTCGGCCGCCATCAGGACCGCCGCCTCCTCCGCCGGCTCGGCCGCCATCAGGACCGCCGCCTCCTCCGCCGGCTCGGCCGCCATCAGGACCGCCGCCTCCTCCGCCGGCTCGGCCGCCACCAGGACCGCCGCCTCCTCCGCCGGCTCGGCCGCCACCAGGACCGCCGCCGCCTCCTCCGCCGGCTCGGCCGCCACCAGGACCGCCGCCGCCTCCTCCGCCGGCTCGGCCGCCACCAGGACCGCCGCCGCCTCCTCCGCCGGCTCGGCCGCCACCAGGACCGCCGCCTCCTCCGCCGTCGCATCGTGCGGCCCCAGGTCGAGCGCCATCTGGCCGGCGTCGCGGGGGGGCTTCCAGCTGACGACGTCTCCCCAGGAAAGGGCCATCACGCCGACCGGCTCGACCGGCTCGACCGGCTCGACCGGCTCGACCGGCTCGACCGGGCCGCCCTCGGTCTCGGCGCCGACGACGTCGGCGTCGTCCTCAACCACGATGGCCGGACGAGGGCCGCCGGCCCACGGGCCGGGCCCGACGGGCACCAACGAGGGCATCGCGTCGGCCTCGCTATCGGGCGGCTCCTCGACCTCGTCCAGCGGGGTGATCGAGGCCGCCTGATGCTCGGCGGAGGTCCCGGCTCCGTCGCCGAACAGGTCCGCGAGCCGCAGGGCCGTCCGGGCCTGGGCGAGCTCAAGCTCTTCCTGGTCGATCTTCGGTCTCGGGCGCAGGAGACCTCGCGCCTTCAGCATCACGTGCCTCCTGTTCTCGCCCTGGGCTACCCGCGATCCGGGCACGGGCCGCCAGGACCCGGGCGAGCCTCGAGCCTCTCGTCCCGGGACGCCGACTGTACTCCTAACCGACCCCCTCTCGTCCAGACCCTCGTTGCCCGATCGGTGCGCGAACGCACCGTCGTCGGGCGACGGCGGCACCCACTCCCCGGTCCGGGCGACCTCCCCGCGGAAGCGTGCCGACGGAAAGGCGCCTCGCGTTGACGCCGAAGCGGCGGCTCTCGTCCAGATGGGCCCTACAATCAGGAGCCCGCGCGGGCGCCACGAACGATGCGCGGCAGTAGGGGAGAGATGGTCGTGACCGATTGGGATACGGGGTTCTCGATGGAGTCGGTCATGTCGACCGCCGGCGGAATCGAGGTGGACGTGGAGCTCGTCGGTCCCCATCTCCGGGTCGGCGGCAGGATCCACCTCGGCCGCTTCACGCGCCTGACGGATCGCGTGAACCACGGTCGTGGGTACATGCTCATCCACGGCGCCCGACTCCTGAAGCGGAACGGCGATCCCACGCCGCTCGTCGTCGAGGAGCTCCTGGTGAACCAGGACGAGGTCACGTTCATCGCGCTGCCGCACATCACCGGCGAGGACGACCGGCCGATCGGCATGGGAACGGATCGGCCGCTGATCGAGAAGCACCCGCGCCGCTACGTCGTGTTCACGCCGGGCCACGTCATCTCCGGGCTCGTCCACGTGTACAGGGAGATGACCATCAGCTCATTCGCGGACTCGACCGACCCGCGGTTCGTGCCGATGACGCAGGTCTCCGCACGGTCGCTCGCGGACCGGCGGGTCATCAGCCACTTCGACCTGCTGCTCGTCAACCGGACGCAGATGACGGCGGTCGCCGAAGCGGGCCACACGGGCGGGGGATCCGAGGCCCCCGTCGTGGAGACCGTGTAGGCGCCACGACGGCCCGGGAGGATCGACGACCATCGACACCCTGCGGCGTCTCCTCGGCCTCGACCGGCCACCCGCGACCGACGACGAGCGGGGCGATGAAACGCGTCCGGACGGGGGGCCCGGGGATCTCGGCCCCGCGGCTGCGCCGGCAGCGCGTGCGACGGACCAGGAGCGCGGAGCGGCGGCCGCGAGCGTCGCCTGTCCCTCGTGTGGGCTGCTTCTCGATCCGCCGCCAGTGAGCAGCCGCCGTTGCCCACGCTGTCGCGAGCGGATCATCGTCCGTCGGACCGGCGGGCGGACCGTCTACTTCACCGAAGCGGCCGTGGCGGTGTTCGAGGCGCAGCGTCAGCGCGAGGAGGACGAGAGGCGCTGGACGCGCGAGCGGCGAGACTGGCTTCGCCTCGCGGAGATCGTCGGGGTGCCGGAGCGACGACGGGCGGGCCTCGAGCGACGTCCGATCTCGGCAGAGGTCGTCGCGCAGTCGCGGTCGCTGTACCTCGGCGGGGCCGACCAGGCCGTCCGCGCCGCGCGCCGCGACCGACGCTGGGAGGCCGTCGGTCGGATCCGGCGCGACCAGGCGGCCGCGCTCTACCGGGAGGCGGGGTCCCCGGTTCCGCCGCCCGACGACGTGGTCGCAATCCACCGCGAGGCGATCGCCGCGTCCCTCCGGTTCCTCGCCGCGTCGGGGCGGGAGGCGGAGCTCGTCGGGTCCGCCTGCTGCAGTGCGTGCCGCCGTGACGATGGACAGGCGTTCCGGATCGCGGACGAGCTCAAGGCCCAGCGCCTCCCGCACGATGGCTGTCCGCGCGGCCTGTGTGCGTGCGAGTGGTGGATCTCCCTGCCCGACCCCACGCGCAAGCGACGGCGCCGGGCTCCCCGGTCCGCTTCGGGAGGGTCGCCCGGGTGAGGTGACGGGGTGTCCGCGCGTCGCGCGGGTCGGCGGGCGAGACCACGGGATCCGCACCGCACGGGCACGGACGGCTAGCTTGCGGCGTGCACCTGGTCCGGTGAGAGCAGGCGGGAGGGCGTCGCGGGCGACGTCGGAACCTGGCCGGCCAGCCGCCCCGTCCGGGCGATCTCCCCGAGGAAGCACGCCGACGGCCGGACCGTCCGCTCGAGCGTCGAGCGGTCCACGCCGATCAGGCCGAACCGCATCCCGTAACCCCGTGCCCACTCGAAGTTGTCGAGCGCGCTCCAGTGCAGGTAGCCGCGGACCGGGAGGCCCGCCGCGATCTCGGCGTGGATCGCGCGCAGGCCACGGTCGATGAACTCGACCCGCTCGGCGTCGTCGTCGGTCGCCACGCCGTGCTCGGTCACGACGATGTCCCTGCCCGGCAGGAGTCCGGCGACGCGCCGGATCGTGACCGCGACGGCTTCCGGCCGGAACTCGTACCCCATCTGCGTCCGGCGGACGCCCGGGAGCGCGTTGCCCGCAGGATCCTTCGCCGAGCGCCGAACAAAGGGCGGGATGACGAGCTCGGCAACCCGCCGGCTTCGCAGCGCCAGCCGGAGCAGCGCCGTCGTCGCGGCGCCGAGCCGGACGGGGACCCGAGTGTAGGTCTGGACCCCCACGAAGTCGTCCTCGTCGCACGCCTCGAGGAAGACGTCCTCGTTGCGGCGCCGCAGGTACTCCATCATCGGGCGGCCGCCCTCGTCGGCGACCCACTCGTGCATCGAATGCGTGGCGCCGACCTTCGCCGACGGCCTGGCCGCCTTCGCTGCCGCCAGGGCGAGCCGGTGGCCGGCGATCGAGCCCGGCGCTCGCCCGCTCCCACGACCCGGCGTCGTGCGTGCCCGGCGGGAAGCCGAGGGCCCCGAGGTAGCCGCCGAACGCGACGACCCCCGGCTCGTTGATCGTGCAGTACCAGTCGACCCGGTCGCCGAGCGCCCGCACCACGGTGTCGCAGTAGCGGGCGAACAGGGCCGGCGTGCCGGGGTCCAGCCATCCGCCCCGGCGTGCAACCCAGCGGGGGAGGGTGAAGTGATGCAGCGTCACCATCGGCGCGAGGCCCGCCTCGCGCACCACGTCGGTCATCCGCCGGTAGTGGTCGAGCTCGTCCTGCGCGAACGCGCCCTCCTCGGGCTCGACCCGCGCCCATTCGACGGAGTATCGGTACGCGTTCAGCCCCAGGTCCGCCAGCGTCGCGACGTCCTCCGGATAGCGGCGATAGTGGTCGCAGGCGAGGCCGCTCCGGTCGACGCACGGGGTGCCCGGACGCTGCTCCCAGTCCCACCAGTCGCTGTTGGTGTTGCCGCCCTCGACCTGGTGGGCGGCCGTCGCCGTGCCCCAGATGAACGACGGCGGGAAGACGAGGTCAGTCATCGCAGGGTCCCCGGATCTGCGGAGAGCGGCACGCCCGGGTGGCAGCGTGGCCCGCGTCCCGGCTCAGGATAGTCGCGGCGGGGCGGCCGGCCGCTCCACGGATGTGTTATAGTCTCATAGATCAGTAGCACGAGTGGTCCCGCCGATGGACGTTGCGGCGCAGATCCGGGTCGATCCCGCGCTCCCGGCCACGCTGGCCCAGCAGGTGCGCGAGCAGCTGACGTGGCTGATCTCGCGTGGAGTCGTGGTGGCCGGGGACGAGCTGCCCTCCGTCCGCTCCCTCGCCTCCAGCCTCGGGATCAACTACCACACGGTGCGCAGCGCCTATCGCCGCCTCGAGGCCGACGGGCTGGTCGAGACTTGGCCGGGGCGACGGAGCCGGATCGCCCGCTTCGATCCGCGGCACCTGTGGCCCCCCGAGACGGCCGCCCGGACGCATCTCGTCGGCGTCGTGCTGCCGTCCCTCGGCCCCTTCTACGTCGAGCTGCTCGAAGGCGCCCTGGACGCGGCCCGGAGCGCCGGCATCCTGCTGGTCGTCGCGACGACCGGCGATGACCAGGCGCGTGCGCTCCGGTCGATCGCCCAGCTGGCTGCGAAGGGCGCGGACGGCGTCGTCGTCGTCTCGCACGACATCTCCAACCTCGTCGCGGGCGGCGAGGAGATCGCGAGCGGGCGCCAGCTGCCTCTCGTCGCGGTCGACCGACCGGGCTCGGTCGGTCTTTCCGTCGAGGCCGACCTCGAGGGAGCCGGCTACCTGCTCGCGCGGCACCTCGTGGAGGACGGCCACCGGGAGATCGGCCTCGTCACCCACGAGACCCCCCTGTCGAACGTGGTGCCGATCGAGGCCGGGTACCGGCGTGCCCTTGCCGAGGCCGGCCTGCATGCCGACGAGCGATACCTCGTCCGTGTCGGCGCCTGGGGCCTCGAGGCCGGGGCAGCGGCGGCGGACAACCTGCTCGCCGGCGCCGCCCGCCCGACGGCGCTCCTGGCGATCTCGGATCTCCTCGCGATCGGGGCGTTGCGGCAGCTTCGGCGTGCCGGCCTGCACATCCCGGGGGACATCGCCCTGGCGGGCATCGACGACAGCCCGCTCGCCTCGCTCGTCGAGCCGGGCCTGACCAGCGTCGCCCTGCCGGCACGGGCGATGGGCGCCGAGGCGGTGGCGATCCTCCGGGGCGCGTGGGGTGATGCCGCTCCCGCGCCGACGAGGTCCGTTCTCGGGGTCCGGCTGACCATCCGCGCCAGCTGCGGCCCGCACGCGTCCCGACCGCGGTCATCGGCACACGTCGACACGAACGGGAGGTTGTGATGAAGGGAGCCGTGGCCGGGGTCGTCCTCGGGCTCACCGTCGTGCTCGCCACGGCGGCCTGCGCCGGGACGGCCGAATCCACGCCGGGAGTGTCGCAGCCAGCGGCGACTGCGCCGCTGGCATCGGCGCCACCCGGCTCCGCGCAGCCGTCCGCGGCTCCGGCGCCGTCAACGGCTCCGACGACGACCGGGCCGACCGCATCGCTGCCGCCGACTGCCTTCCCGCTGGGCGAGCCGGGCCCCTACCACGTGAGCCGGCGCACCCTCACCACGAAGGACCCCGGCCGCGGTGATCGCCAGGTTGCGATCACCGTCTGGTACCCGGCCGTCCGGCCCGCGGAGTGGAAGGGCGATCGCCCCTCGATGGGCGCGGCCCCGGATCGCAGCGGCGCGCCATACCCGCTGATCCTCTCCTCCACGACGGTGGCGATGGAGCTCGCCCCCGACCTCGTCAGCCACGGGTTCGCCTGGGCGAGCGTCAACAACATCAACACCTACCCCAGGTTCGGCACCCAGGCGATCGACCAGCCGCTCGACATCCTGTTCGCCCTCGACCAGGTCGCCGCGAACCCGCCCGAGGGCCTCGAGGGCGTGATCGACGCCGAGCGCGCCGGCGCGGTCGGCTACTCCTTCGACGGCTTCAACACCCTGGCGATGAGCGGCGCGCGCGTCGACCCCGAGCACTACCTGGCCCAGTGCCGGACCCCGGATGCCACGACCGCGGCGGTCGTTCCGGAGCTCTCCGCGTTCGGCTGCGGCCCGGCCGAGGACTGGGCCGCCTTCGCCGCGGACGCGGGCGAGGGCCTCACCGTGAGCGAGGACGGGCTGTGGCAACCGATGACGGACCAGCGGATCCGGGCAGTCATGCCGATGGCCGCCGAGGGCTGGTGGCTCTTCGGCCCGCGGGGCCTGGCGGCCGTTGACCGGCCCACCCTGATGCTGGCCGGCACGAAGGACGAGCTGTACCCGGAGAACGCGCTGATCTTCGAGCGCCTGGGGACGGCCGACAAGGCCATGATCTCGTTCCTTGGCCAGGACCACTTCTCGACGCTGTTCGACCCCGAGATGGCGGTCCGCATGGCGCACTTCGCGGTCGCCTTCTTCGCCCACCGGCTCCAGGGCCGCGAGGACCTGGCCCAGTACTACTCGGAGGCCTTCGTCGCCGGGCACGACGACCTGGCCTGGGGCGTCCAGCCCGGGGAGTGACCCCTCTGCGGCCGGGTCCGCGTGCCCGCCAACGTCGGGCGACCAGTGCTCGGACCGGACGCCGTCGAGGAGACGTACGATCGGCGCATGCAGGACGGTGGCCTCCGGCTGGACACAACTAGCGGGCCCGTGCCGGTCCGGCCCGCGGCTCCCCTGGAGGTCCCCGTGCTCGCCGGGATCCTCGCCCGCGCGTTCGCGGCCGACCCGATGGTCCGCTGGCCCATGGTCTCCCGCGACGACCTGCCGGCGCGCATCCGGACGATGTTCGAGATCGTCGACACCGCGTACGCCGGCGAGGGCTGGATGTACGTGGCCGGCGCGGGCCTCGGCGTGATGAGCCTGCTGCCGCCGGGCAGCGCGGCGCGGGAGGAGGAGATCGCCGGCGCCGTCGCGCCGGCGATCGCGGCGCTCACCCCGGACGGCGGCGAGCGCTACGAGCGGTTCTGGGCCTGGGTCGGGTCGATGCTCCCGCCGGAGCCGCGCTGGCTGCTGGACCAGGTCGCGGTGGAGCCGGCGGCGCAGGGGCGGGGGCTTGGCGGCGCCATGCTGCGCTTCGCGATCGGGCGGGCGGAGCGGGACGGGCTGCCGCTGGTCCTCGAGACGGGCGTGCCCGCGAACGTGCCCCTCTACGAGCGGTTCGGGTTCCGCGTGATCCGCGAGGCCGATGCGCCGGGTGGCGGGCCGCGCATCTGGTTCATGGGTCGAGATCCGGGCTGACGTGCGGTGTACTCTGCGTGTCCGATCGACCTCGTGACGGCGTCGTCGTCGTCCATCGGGCCACGGGCCCGGTGGCATCGTCGTTGCGCCGAGCGGCTCCGGCGCGTCTACACGCCGCAGGTGCTGGACCGGCTCCGCGCGCTCTCCGCGACGTACGACCCCGCGGGTGTCCTGGTGGCCGGGCGCGGCCTGGCCTGAGATCGGCGGGCCGGTGGAGGACACGCCGCCGGGCGACGGCCAGGCCGCCAGGTCGGCGCAACCCTCGACAGCGATCGTAGGCTGGAGCGAAGACGCCGCGGCAGTTCACGGGAGGTTGGACGGATGGAGCGCAGGGACCAGTGGGTCGGCGGCGCAGTCCTGATCGCGATCGGTGCCGGTCTGCTGCTCGTGCAGCTCTTCGAGGATGCCGGGCAGCTCGTCCTGCTCGGCATCGGGCTCGTGCTGCTCGTGCTGTTCGCCGTGTCGCGGAACCCCGGCACCCTGATCGGCGGCGGGATCGTCACGGGTCTCGGCGCAGGGGTGGTGATCGCCGCCAACACGGAGGGCGACATCGCCGGCGCAGCCGTGCTGTTCGGGCTCGGGCTCGGCTTCGTCGGCGTCTGGCTGGTGGGGACGCTCATGCGGGTCCAGGAGACCAGGTTCTGGCCGCTCATCCCGGGTGCGATCCTGATCGCCATCGGGTTCGTGGTGCTGGCCGGGACGGAGGCGGCCCAGGCGCTGGAGTGGCTGTGGCCGGTCATGCTCATCGGGCTCGGCGTCGTCGTGATCCTGGCGGCGGTGCTGGGGCGGGGCAGGGGCACGCCGGGCGGCGGGCCGGGCTGACCGCCGACCGAGCCGCACGCCGACCGAGCCGAGGCGGGGTCGAGCCGGCCCACGATCCCGCTGCGCCGGCGCCGCCGGCGGTCGGTGACTCCGGGCCGCGGCCCCTCAGGCGGACTTCGTCCCCGCGGCGTCGAACACCATCGCCCGCTGCAGGGCGGCGGCCCGCAGCTCCGCCGGGAGGGCGACCGGGCCGCCCAACGCCCGGGCGTTGATGGCCGCCTGTGCAGCCTCCTCGACGACTCCGCCGACGAGAAGGGCGAGCTCCGGCGTGCGGTGGAAGACGAGCACGCCGTGGTTGGCCAGCAGCACCGCGGGCACGCCGGGCCGCAGCGCGTCGCGGATGTTGGCGACCGCCTGCTCGGAGCCACGGGACCCGTAGGCGGCGACGGGGACGCCGTCGGCGAGACCGAACATGGCGAGCGCCTCGATCCAGCAGTCGATCGGCTGGTTGGCGACGGCGAAGGCCGTCGCGTACGGCGAGTGCGTGTGGAGGACGCAGCCCACGTCGGCGTGATCCCGGTAGAGCGCCGTGTGCATCGCCACCACCGCTCCCTGGATCGGGGGCAGGTTGCCCTCGATCAGGGTCCCGTCCAGGGCAACCCGGACGACCCCCTCCGGCGTCAGGCCCTTCAGCGACGGGGCGGCCGTGTAGTACATCTCCTCCGCGCCCGGGACCCGCAGGCTGATGTTGCCGTGCCCGTTGGCCGAGATCGCACCGCCCGCCACGACACCGGCCGCGGCGGCCACCACCTGCTCGACGAGGCCCTTGTCCACGATCGCACCCCTCCCTGGTTCCCCTGGGCCGGCATCGGCCCGGCGGAAGGGCGCCATCCTCGCAGGTCCCGCGCGGCCGGTCGGCCGGTCGAGACCGTCGAGTCATCCGAACCGGGCGATGCCGGGACGCCGGGACGGCGGGACGATGTCCGCGATCGCGACCCGGCCGCGCCACCTCGACGGTGCCCGGGTCGTCCGACGTGCGAGCTCTCGCGGCCAACGAACAGGAGACAACGATGCGCAGATCGGTCGGGCTGCTCCTGGTCCTCCTCGCCCTTGCGGCCGCCGGCTGCGGTGAGGGCACGACGACCCAGGCCTCGCTGCTGCAGGACACGCCGTGGGCCCTGAAGGTCTACCAGGTCGCCGACGGCACGGCGGCGCTTGCCGCGACCGCGCCGGTGACCACCGCCACCTTCAGCCGAGGCACGCTCTCCGGCTCCGGGGGATGCAACCAGTACACGACCACGTACGAGGCGAAGGGCGGCTCGCTCACGATCGACCCCGTGGCGGCCTCCTCGATGGCGTGCCCAGCCTCCGTCGCCGACCAGGAGCAGGCGTACTTCGCCGCCCTGGCCAGGGTCGCTCGGTACGCCGTCGACGGCGAGTCGCTGACGCTCAGGGACGACGGAGGTCGCCCGATCCTCGTCTTCGCCGCAGCCCGCACGCTGCCCCTCGTGGGAACCCCGTGGCGGGCCGTCTCGGTCAACAACGGGACCGGGGGCGTGGTGAGCGTTCCGGCGGGGTCGAGCGTCTCGGCCTACTTCGGCGAGGACGGCAAGGTCAGCGGCTTCACCGGCTGCAACCGCTATGCCGGACCCTTCGAGGATCGGCGCGACACGATCCGGATCGGGCCTCTCGTGACGACGCGCCTGGCCTGCGAAGGCGACGCAGCGGCCGAGCTCGAGACCGCGTACCTCGCCGCCCTCGATCGAGCGGCGCGCTACGAGGTGCGGGGTGTCACGCTCGAGCTGCGGGATGGCGACGGCGCGCTCCAGGCGACCTTCGAGCTGGCGCTGCTGCCCGAGCCCGTGCCGGTCGAGTCGGCGACGCCAGCTCCAAACCCGACGGCGACCCCGGCGCCCACCCCGACGCCGACGCCGACGGCCACCCCAGCCCCCACGTCGACGCCGGCCCCGACGGCCGGGCCGACCGCGGCGCCGACGCCCGGGACCACCCCGGTCCCGACGCCGGTCGCCCTCGCGACCTGTCCGCTCGACGCCGCCGGCGTCGTCGTCTCCTACCCGGCGGCGTGGTACACGGTCGAGGATCTCGCCGAGTACCGGTGCGTTCTCTACGGCCCGGAGCCGGTGACCGTCGACCCGACCACGCGGCAGACCAACGCGAACGTCGCGGTGATCGCCTCGACCGCGGTGACCTACGCCGACACCGTCGCGAGTCTGACGAACCGCACTTACTGGTCCTCGGTCACCGCGGAGCAGGTGATCGTGGCGACCCTCCCGGCGGCGAGGATCACCGCGACCGCCACCGGTGCCGGAGCGGTTCCTGCCGGCGTGACGCAGTACACCTACGTCGTCGACCGGGGCACCGGCGCCGGCGTCGTCACCATCCAGACGGCGGCGAGAGAGGGCGCGACGGACTTCGAGGCCAACACCCAGGTCGTCGACCTGATGGCCTCGAAGATCGAGATCGCCGTGATCGTGATTCCGCAGTAGCGCTCACCGCGCCCAAGGACCGGCCGACGCTCGGGCTCGGCCGGTCGAGACCGTTGTTCTCGCCGCCCGCGATGACACGTCGTGCCGTCAGGCGGGCCGGGAGAGCAGCTCGGCCGGGCCGATGCGCGCATGGACGGCCGTCCTCGGCTGCACCACGTGGCTGCGCGGGTCGCGGCACGCCCGCGGGTCGAGGGCCGCCACCTCGAGGGCGGTGCTCGGGACGAGCTCGGCCGACGCGCCCCCGGGCATCGGCGCCCCGTTCGCCTGCCCCGCGGCTGCGGCGACCCGAACGCTGCGGAGATTCCAGCGGGGGCAGTCCGCCTCCTGGACGCCTCGCGGCCAGCCCTCGCCGTCGGGGGCCCGGTAGAGCGCCGCCAGGTCCGCCCGACCGAGCACTCGGCGGGCAAGGAGTACGGGGATCAGGATGAGCCCGATCGCGCTCCCGAGGAGCCCCAGCACCTCGTTCATTTTGCGCCTCGCCTGGTCGTCCGGCCGACGTCTTCAGGGTACGCCGGTCGCGCCAGCACCGGCTGCGCGGCCGCGATCCGCAGGTAGAAGGCGGCTCGCCAGCCCACTCCGACGAGGGCGAACGGCGTCGGTTGCTCCATCACCTTACGGCCCCACGGCACCCGCGGGTGCCGCACAGAGGCTCTCGTAACTGCGCCCGCACGGGTCGCAAATGCCCAGGGACCCGGTGCTACACTCCGGCTCGAGGCGGATGGGTTCGTGACCCCGCCATGAGTCCGTCATGGCGTCCCACCGCTCCTCGCCGCGGCGAATGCCCGCCGCCGTGACCGTTCCCGAGCAGGAACATCAGGACGGAACCTCGTTTTCGGAGGGCACCTTCATGACCGATTCTGCCGCGACTGCGACTGCGACCAGCTCGACGGCCCCTCCGGCCATCGCTCCGGAGCGAGCCCGCTCGCTGAGCCGCTGGAACCGCTTCCTGGTCTTCGCCCACGGGGGCCAGTTCGCCCTGATGCTCCTGATCTCCGGGACGGCCGTGCTCTTCGAGGTCGTCGTGCCGACGGCCCGCCCGGTCATCGAGAACGGCGAGTTCACCGGGATCGAGCCCTCGAGCGTGATGCTCGTGTCGTTCCCGCTGGTCTACCTGATCGCCAGCTTCTTCCTGATGAGCGCCATCGCCCATGCATCCGCCGGGATCTTCGTGCGCGGCCGCTACGAGGCGTGGCTCGCCCGGGGCATGAACCCGTTGCGGTGGGTGGAGTACGCGTTCTCCTCGACGGTGATGATCGTCGCCATCGCGTACCTCAGCTTCATCACCGAGTTCCCGGCGCTCGTCGCGATCGCCGGCTGCAACGTGGCGATGATCCTCTTCGGCTGGAGCATGGAAGCGGGCAACGAGGGCCGGCTGACGAAGGGTGAGCGCATCGACTGGAAGCACTTCATCTTCGGCTGCATCGCCGGGGCGGTCCCCTGGATCGCGATCTTCTCGATCCTGTGGGCCTACTCGGCCCAGGAGGGGCTGCCGGCAGAAGCGCAGATCCCGGGCTTCGTGTACGTGATCATCGCCAGCCTGTTCGTCGCCTTCAACATCTTCGCGATCACCATGGTCCTCCAATACGGGAAGGTCGGCCGCTGGAAGGACTACCTGGTGGGCGAGAAGACGTACATGGTGCTGAGCCTGATCGCGAAGTCGCTGCTGGCCTGGCAGGTCTGGTCCGGCACGCTCCGCCCGCCGCAGTAGCCCGGGCGGCCTCCCGGGCGCTCTTCACCGGCGAGGCGAGCCTGTCGCTCAGCCGCCGCCCGGCGTGATCGCGCCGATCGCCATGAACCCGAAGATCAGCACGTCCTGCACGAAGTGGATGAACCAGGCCCACGTCAGGCCGCGCGTCTCCAGCATGGACCGCGCCAGGATCCAGCCCAGGAACCAGGCCAGCAGGACGCCGATGACGCCGTAGGGAACGCCGTAGAAGTGGGCGATCCCGAAGAAGGCCGCGACCATCCGCAGCGCCTGGCGCGAGCCTACGGGCTCCACCAGCACGGACAGGAACGAGGCCTTGTAGGTGACTTCCTCGTTGAAGGCGTTCAGGGCCGCGGCCAGGAGGACCGCCGGCAGGAACGGCAGCGCCCGCGCGACGATGTCCGCCGAGGGCTGCCCCGAGAGGACCAGGAACGCCAGCGTACCCAGGCTGATGAAGAAGGCGAGATTGCGCCCGACCGTGTTCCACCGGTCGCCCGGCTTCACGTACAGCCACCCGATCGGTTCGGCCGGGGCGGACAGGTCGCCCTTCGCGAGGTAGAAGGCCCGGCGATCCCGCTTCAGGACGAACAGCAGGACGATGACCGCCAGCGTCACGATCAGGTTCAGCAGCAGCTCGGCCGGCATGTAGACCCCGAACGACGGATCGTTCAGCCATGTCCGGAAGATGGGCAGGCTGTCCACCTGCGCGTGGACGAACCATTGCGTGCCCAGCAGGACGAGGAAGAGCAGCAGGAGCGGACGCAGCGGCCGCATGGACGTCCAGCCCATGGTCACGATGAAGCCCGCCGCGATCAGGACGACCGAGCTGCCAAGCTTCATGTCGTCGGTGACCGTCTGGCCCAGCACCTCCTGCGCGATGACGGTGGGCAGCAGGGACAACGCCAGGACGACGGTCCAGGCCGCCAGCACGATGCTCATCCGGGGTCGAGGCGTGCTCATCCCGGTATCCGCTCGGACGGTCGCGACCGGCGCGGGCTGGGTGTCACCCCTGGCGGGCAGGGTCCTCGGGGCGGGACGACATTGGCGAGCCTCGGACTGGATGCCACGGGGCTCATCGTAGTCCCGGGCCCGGGACGTCGGCGACCCCAGGCTCGCGATCGACGCCGGTAGACTCCCATCGACGCTGCGGCAAGCCCAGCCTGAAAGGAGCCATCGATGCTCGACCTGATCGGCCAGGTCCATTCCGTGCTGGCGACCACGGGAGCCCGTTGGGCCGCGCTGGCGAGCATCGACCCCGGGCTGCTGGCCCGCCAGCCGGCGGACGGCGAGTGGTCGGCGATCCAGTGCCTGCAGCACATGGTGGACACCGAGCACGCCGTCTTCCGGGCCCGAGTGCTGGCGATTCTCGATGGTCAGGACTTCGACGCCTTCGACCCCGATGCTGCCGGCCACGTCGACCACATCGCGGCGACGGCCCCGGAGCTCGCGGACGAGCTTGCCCGCATGCGGATGGCGAGCCTCGTGGCGCTCGACGCCCTCGAGCCGGCCGACCTCGACCGGACGGGCCGCCATGCCGAGCTCGGCATCGTGAGCCTTCGCGAGCTCCTCAGCGAGTGGGCCGCCCACGACACCATGCACATCGTCCAGGCGGAGCGGGCGCTCATGCAGGCGTTCATCCCCGGGTCCGGGCCGTGGCGGGCTTCCTTCGTCGACCACGACGTGGACGCGCCGCGAGGTTGATCGCACCGGCTCCGCGAGGAGCGGGGGACGTCCTCCGGGACATGGGACCGTGCTGGTGTCCGGCCGCGCCCGCGTGCATACTCGACGTCCTCGCACAGGGTCGGCGTCCCAGCCGGTCGGCGGAGGAACAGGGGGGGGCTCCATGAATCTCAACAGCGTCCTGATCGGGTCCGCGGACCCGCAGCGCCTGGCGGACTACTACACGAGGCTCTTCGGTGCGCCCGGTTGGGACGAAGGCGGATTCACCGGCTGGAAGGTCGGCACCGGCTTCGTCACCGTCGGGCCGCACGACCAGGTCAGCGGCAGCAACACCCAGCCGGGCAGGTTGATCTGGGGCATCGAGAGCGCCGACGTGAAGGGCGACTTCAAGAAGCTCAGGGCGGCCGGCGCAACCGTGGTCCGCGAGCCGTACCAGCCGGGGGAGATGCCCGACGCCTGGATCGCCACCTTCTCCGATCCCGACGACAACTACTTCCAGCTCCTCAGCCCGATGCTGTAACCGGCTGCCGGAACGCCCCGGGGGCCGCGGCGACGCTGCCTCCGGGGCGATGCCACACTGTCGAAGGGCCAAGAAGCGGCAGCAGCCTCACGCATCGCAGCTGGCCCGGGGGCCTTCATCCGAGGCGCGCGCGGATCGCGGCGAGGCCGCTCCCGATGACGACGCCAACGCCCAGCTGCGCCCCAGTGAGGCCCGCGACGAGCAGGGCCATGCCGGCGCCGTAGACGAGCGCCTCGAGCGGGCCGACGGGTCCGCCCTGGCCCACGTCCACGCTGCCGCTGGCGACACCCAGCCAGAGTCCCGCCCCCACGACGAGCCCGCCCAGGGCGGCGCCGATCACGGCGAAGACCCAGCCCGCGACGCCCGGGATCACGATGCCGGCAACGACGCCTAGGAGGAGTGGCCCAAGGATCCCGATCGGCAGGAACAGCACCTCCTGCCCGCTCGTCGTGGTCCACGCGAGCAGCATGACGACGAGCGGCGAGCCGATGGCCGTCACCAGGACCGCCCTCAGGGCCGCCCCTCCGCCGCGCTCGCGGAGACGTGCCCTCGTGTAGGCGATCACCAGGAACGGTGCCGCCAGTCTGAAGAGGCCCGGAGGGACAGCGGGAACAGCGGAACCAGCGGGCGTGTCAGGAGGATCCGCTTCGTTCGCCCCGATGGGATGTGCGAAGCCCGGGAGCTGGCCAGCCGGCGGCGACGACACGACGACCGAGCCGCGCAGGAGGCCGCACGACGCGCAGCTCCCCACGGTGCCGGTGTTCGTCGTGCCGCAACGGGCACACGCCCAGCGTCCGGTGGGCATCGATCTCGGCCTCCAGGGTGTGCGCCTGCTGGCTACGAGCTGCGCTCATCATGATGTTCGGGAAGGCGCCCGGCATCAAGAGGCGGACGAAGACGCCGCGGGGCACTGCGCGAAGCGCAGCGACGTCACCCCCGTCGCGGACGCCGCGGGATGATGAAGGGCGTCTCTCGCCGGTACGCCAGGTACGCCTCGCCGAACCTCTCGGCCAGCTCGCCCTCCTCGAGGCGCTTGAGGTAGACCAGCAGGGTGGCGGCCAGGGAGAGGACGAGGACCGTGCCGGCAACCGTCCTCGCGGCGACCGCCATGCCCAGGTAGGCCAGGATGGCCCCCAGCGTCATCGGGTTCCGGCAGTAGCGGAACGGACCCTCCGTCAGCAGCTCCTGGGTGGGCATCACCGGCAGTGGCGTGCCCCGGCCCCGGGTCAGCTGGGTGTTGACCGACCAGAAGCCGAGGGAGAACCCGAGGACCGTCACGAGCCCGCCGAGGATGCGGCTCACGCCCCCGATCCCGGGGGACGGCAGACCCAGCCGCCGGTCGACGCGCGGGCCGATCCCGGCCACGAGGAACGGGAGCAGGCCCAGGAAGACGGGGCCCAGAAGGAGCACGGTCGCGATCCTCGTGGATTCGCTGTGCTCGCCCCGGGCCCACCGCGCGTACCGGGACATGCCCCCTCCTGGCTCCGCTCGGTCCCCGTCGGCCTGCGTGTGATCCATGCGTCACAGCCTCCCATCGGCCCACCACGGTAGGCGGGAGTCGCGCCATTGACGAGAGGCCAACGGCCCGTCGGGCGCGGCAGCGGCGCGGTCGTCCTGGCACGCCGGGTCCTCAGCTCCGGTCGGCGAGCAACCGGACTCTCCCCACGGCGCGGAATCCGAGGCGCTCGAGGATCGGATAGGACGTCTCGACGTTCGCGATGACGACGAGCGCGCCGGCTCCGAGTCGGACGGCGTCGTCCCAGCGAGCCCGGACCAGGGCGCGGTAGATGCCGCGTCCCTGGAACGCCGGCAGCGTCACGCCGCCGGCGAGCCACAGCGGGTCGTGGACCGTGCGGCGTGCGGAGCCCTCGGCGACCGGCACCCCGTCGACGAGCGCGAGATAGCTCCAGCGGCCCGGGTCGTCCGCCGTCGCGGCCCAGCGCTCGCCGAGCGTCGCCCGGATCGCGTCGCGCTCCTCCTGCGGCATGTCGAAGCCCTCGAACATCACCTCCCACATCGCGGCGTAATCCGCGAAGGTCTCGACGCGGCGGAGGTCGATGTCGGCCGGCGACGGAGGCGGCTCGTGGTCGAGCACCATGGCCATGTAGTCGGACCCACCCGGGTTCGGCTCGGCGCCGAGGTCGAGGAGGCGACGCTCGAGGTCCGCGGGCGTCGCGCTGGGCCCGACGAGCCAGACGAACCGCTCCCGTCCGCGTGCGGCGAACCAGTCACGCACCACCGCAACGGGGCCGGCCACCCCCGGCCCGAAGCGGATGCGACACGCCGATCCGAACTCCGGCATGGGGATCGGGCCGTGGGTCAGGATGACGTCCGGGCGCGTCTCCCGGACCTCTCCCGGCGTGAGGACGACGTAGCCGAACCCGTCCTCCGCGACCGCCGCGGGGTCCATGGCCCACCTCCTCACCAGCCGGGGCGCCATCGTTTCCAGCACCGTAGCCGTGCGTGATGGCGCCCACCAGTGCCGGTCGTCCTGCGAGATAAACGGCGCCCGGCGTGCGTCGCCTAGTACAGCCACGGGATCAGCCGGCGCGTGCGCCGGCGGTAGGCCGCGTAACCGGCGAACTGCTCAGCCAGCCACGCCTCCTCCCGGCCCGACTTGAGATCGAAGAAGACGAAGAGGACGACGGCGCCGACCAGACCCATGAGCGAGGCCGTGGCGAGTCCCCAGCCCAGGGCGGCGAGCACGGCACCGCCGTACATCGGGTGGCGGACGAGCCCGAATGCGCCGTCCTGGATCAGCCGCCCACCCGGCACCGGCTTCGGGAATGCCGTCAGCTGCCGTCGCAGGCGGAGGATGCCGGCGGCGACGAGCCCCACGCCGGAGGCGATCAGCCCAGCTCCGGCGAGCGCCCCGAGCGCCCGGCCCGGCCCGCTCCAGAGCGGTCCGCAGAACCCGGCGGCGACGACTGCAGCAAGGAGGAGGGCCTGGAGGACGACCCAGCCCTCGCCCCGCTGCCCAAGGTCCGGCAGGCGAACACGGTTGGCAGTGAGGGAGCGCGCCTTTGTCGAGATCATCGTCCTACCTCCCACGTCCGAGCTGGCCGGCGATGATCGCGAGCCCACAGGCGATCAGCCCCAGCGCGACGACGGGGATCTCCATGCCGGCCAGGGCGCCCAGCCCGGCCAGGAGCGCGCCCGCCCCGATGAGCACCCCGAACCGGTCGAGCGGCAGCCCGATGTACAGCCGGGTGGCGTTGCCGCCGAGCATCAGGAGGCCGAGGCCCACGAGCCAGGTGCCGTCGGGCACGCCGGGGACCAGGACGAGGACCCCTGTCATCAGGAACAGGAGCCCCCAGCCGATCGCGTCGATCCGGCTGGAGATGTCGTGTCGTGCCATGTTCGTTGCCGTTCCCATCGGTCCTGTCTCCCGGGGACGGAGCCCCCGCTTGATGGCGCGCCGGGCCCTCACAAGCTTGGCCCTCATCGCGACGTCCAGAGACTAGTAGAATGAGCGCTCGCTTTGCATGTGCCATTCGGCCCTATTGTGGATGTGCTAGAGTGACCAGACAAGAAGTGAGCGTTCGTTCTGTGTGAGTGACCAAGGGAGATCGCTACATGCCACGGATCACGGCAGCCCACGAGGCGGAGAAGCGGGCGCACATCCTTGCGGCCGCACGCCGGGTGTTCGTCGCCAAGGGCTTCCACGACGCGAGCATCGACGACGTCGTCGCCGAGAGC
Source organism: uncultured Chloroflexia bacterium (assembly GCA_963713285.1). Classification (GTDB taxonomy): domain Bacteria; phylum Chloroflexota; class Limnocylindria; order Limnocylindrales; family CSP1-4; genus CTSoil-043. Next base: position 327,035 of record CAVQLA010000013.1, read on the forward strand.
GGCGTGTCCGTGGGCGCCATCTACAACTACTACGGTGGCAAGGACGAGCTGATCCGCGAGAGCATCCTGGCCGCGATCAACGTCGAGGCGGACGCCGTCCTCGCGGATGGCCGGTTCGTCGGCAACGCCCGCGCCAAGATGGAGCGGGCGATCTGGGGGTATTTCGACTTCACGATCGACGCGCCCGGCGCCGCCGCCTTCCTCGTCCAGTGCTGGGCGTTGGCGTCGCAGAGGCCGCTCATCCGCGACCTCCTCGTCCGGCGCCGCGAGCGGACGGTGACGGTCGCCGCGCTCATCGGCCGCGAGGCCGTCGAGACTGGCGAGCTGCCGGCCGACTTCGACGTCGAGGCCATGGCCCGGGGGTTCACCGCCCTGCTCGACGGCCTCGTCCTGCAGCGCGTGGAGGAGGGTGACTCCTATCGCCGAGCCGAGATGGAGCGACGGGTGCTGGCCTTCCTCGATCTCGTCGCTCCGCGCCGGCCCGACAGCGGCAGCAGCTAGACGGGCCCGGGAACTTCCCCAGGTCAGGGGCGCGGCCGGCGCCGCGCGAGGCGCGGCGCCCACAGCCCGATCCCGACGCCGAACGCGGCGTGGCCGACGAGCATGATCCGGTTGATCCGCGCCGCCTCGCCGGACCGGAGACCGAACCAGCCGTAGCCCATCGAGGGGAACATGACGAGGAGCGGAAACACGGACGTCGCGATGCCGAACGCCGTCCCTCCCGCGAAGCTCGGTCGCCCGTTCCCGCGACGCGGCAGCAGCAGGAATGCCTGCGTGAGGATGATGCCCGTGGCGTAGTGGGTGAGCATGCCCAGCCCGAGCTCCCCGCGTTGCGCCGGTTCGCTCCTGATGTCGGCCGTGCGCCACCGGCCGCGCAGCAGGCCGGCCGCCCAGCGGCCGATCATGTCCGGGCCGATGCGCTCGGAGGTGAAGGCGTTCCCACCGAGGACGCTGGCAGCCACCATGGCCCCGTCCATCGTGATCGTCGCCAGCACGCCCGCCGGAACCCCGGCCGGAACGCGCGTCAAGCGACTGCGACGGGCACCCATTGCCCGGCCATTATGCGTCGCCGATGGGAGACCCTGGAGGCGGACCGCGACGATAACCCGATGGTGCCGCGTGCCTCCCGATGATTGAACGCTCGGGGTTCACGCCTGGCTGAGCACCAGCCGAACCTGATCGGCGACCCTGGACGCGATCGTCTTGCACCTCGCGACCAGATCGCCGTCGATGTACGTGGCGACGCCCGCAGAGTCGGAGAAGTCGCATCCGGTGATCTTCCGGCATTGGGTGCTGCCGAGCTCGCCAGCGAACCACTTCGACAACCTGTGCCCGCGGTTCATGCTTCGGTTGAACTTGTTGAGACGGTCGTCGAAGGCGTCTCCCCGGGCCGTCATGATGGCAAGCAGGCGGATGACGCGAAGGCGGCTGTTCTCGATCTCCCCATCCCTCAGGCCGATCGCCATCACGCCCGCCGTGAACGCGCTGCAGGTCCCGCCCTTGAACAGCGTCCCGCCCATGAAGGCCGAGGTGGCATCGAAGAGCTCCCGGTCGTCGGCCGCCGAGTACCCGAGCTCACCGAGCACCGCCTGGGCGCAGTGGAACTCGTTCTCGGCCAGGTGCGAGTAGAGCCGGGAGTAGCCCTCGCGGGTGCCTGCCGGAATGGCGTTCTCGTGATTGCCGTCGAGAGCGTCCTGATAGAGCTCCGCCGAGCGCAGGACCGGCATGATGCAATGCCTCGGGAAGCCGTCGTTCCCTCGGATCTCCTTGCACTGGAGGGTCTGGTGACCGGCGACGAAGCTGCCGCAGACCGCCTGGCCCTGGTCGAAGATCACCGGGAGACCGCGGTCCACCTCGCGAAGACCGTGCCGGGTGCCCAGCACCACAAGGGGCGAGGTGACCGCCCCGCATTCGTGTCCGGTGTTGCCGATGCCGCCCGGCATGCCGGCGCTGAGCCTGACCAACCACTCCTTGTCTGCCCCTGAGACATCCAGGATCGTCTGCATCGCCGTTGGAGCGCAGTGGCCCATCCTCATGAGGTTCGCGACCGCCCGTCGCCGGTAGGTCCAGTTCGGACGCCGCCTGGTTGGTTGAGGCTGGGTGGTTGTCTCCATCAGGTGTGCCTCTCGGGATCTCGCCCTGACTGATCGGACCGGTGTCCCATGCCGTCGCTCCTACTCGTACCTGATCGCGTCGCCCGGCCTCATGCTGGTGGCGCGTCGGAGAGGGAAGAAGATCACGATCAGCGTGCCGATCATCGCGAAGACGAACGACAGGCCCACGTAGGCCAGGGCGAACTTGTCGGGCATCGAGAGCTTCATTCCGAGTGCCATCGCGGCGACCATGACCTGGTACAGGACATAGCCCAGCGGAAGGCCCACGATCCACCCCAGGAGCGCGAGGAAGAGGCCTTCTGACGAGAAGACGCGCCGCACGTCCGTTGACTGGGCTCCGATGCACCGGAGCATCCCGATCTCCCTGGTGCGGTCCAGGATGTTCATCACGAGCGTGCTCATGAGGCCGATGAGCACGATCAGCACCACGACGAAGCTCACCATCAGGAACATGCCCGCCAGCCCCTGGTTCTGGGCGACGTTCTGCGCGGCCGCCACGTAGTTGACGGTGACGTCGGCTCGGTAGCCCATGGTCTCCACCGCATCGGAGACCTGGCGGGACGTCGCGTCGATCTTCGCGTGGTCGCGACTGTCGGCCTGGATGAAGAAGCCGTTGACCGCATCGCCCTTCTGCAGGACCGCCTGTACCGCCCCCAGCGGGGCGTAGACGAACTGGCCGTTCTCCGTGAAGGCCGTGTCGATGCCGATGACCTCGAACGGGTGAACGCCCGTCGCCGTCATGAGCTCGATGGTGTCGCCCAGCTCGATGTTCTCGAACCGGGACAGCGCATCGCCGATGACCGCGACGCGCTCGGCCGCCTTGGCTTCGTCCGGAGTCCACCAGCGTCCCTGGCCGTTCTGCAGCAGGGTCTGGTCGAAGTCGAGCGCCTGCGTGTCCTGCACATACCCGTAGAGGGACACGGTGCGGTCCTCGACCTCCGCAGAGGTGGCGTTGACGGGTTCGGCCGACTGGACCCCATCGATGCCCTCGATGACCGCGGCCTTGTCGACGGTCATGGGATCGGCCGGGTTGTCTGCCACGGTGATCCACAGGTCCCACGTCCGGACGTCGTAGGCGCGGACCGTCATGTCGATGAGCCCGTCGCCCCCGTTGAGCATGGTGATGACGACGGCGACCGCGAAGGCGACCTGCAGGATGGTGGAGATGCTCCGCCCCTTGCGGCGCGCCGCGTTGCGAAGGCCCATCTGGACGACTCGAGGCATGCCCCGGATGCCCATGAGGGTGCGATCGAGGAACGAGCTGCCGTAGTCAGCCGAGATGCCATGGCTCTCCAGGCCCTCCACGACCGAGACGCGGAGCGTTCGGAAGAGCGCGGGCAGCGACGCCAGCACGACGACGCCCACCCCGACCGCCAGGCTGATGCCGACGGTCGGCCAGTGCACGTCGAAGGCCGCGTCGAACCCGAAGCTCTGCTTCATGAAGGTGCGCTCGACCAGGGCCGCGGCGAGGATCCCGAGCCCCGCGCCGATGCCCGCTCCGATCACGCCGATCAGCGCGGACGTCGTCAGGAACGATCGGAACACCGTGCCCCGAGTCGCACCGATCGCCTTCATCATCGCGATCTCTCGGGTCTGCTCGGAGACGATGGTGTTCATGGTGTTGGCGATGAGGAAGAGGCTCACGAACAGGATCAGGAACGCCAGGATCGCCATGAAGCTCATGATCTGGGAGAAGATCTCCCGACCCTCCCAGAACCCCTCCTCGCGCACGTCGGCCAGGTTGTCGAACGCCACGACGGACGTGTTGGCCACCAGGTAGTCGCGGATGACCTCCACGGTCCTGGCCATCGCGGCCGGATCGGTGTCCTGCAGGGTGAAGCCCAGGTTCGTGAACCCGGTCCGGCCGCTGATCTGCTCGATCGCGTCCAGGCTCGTGTAGAAGACGGCCACCCCGCCGCGGGTGGCCGCGCCGTGGATGAAGTTCTTGCCGACACCCGTGACGACCAGGCTGCTCGTTGTGCCCGTCGGGTCTCGCACGGTGACGTCGTCGCCTTCGGACAGGGAGATGACGGCATTGGCCTCGTTGCCCTGGTCGGTCAGGACCTGCAGGCCCCGGGGCGCCTCGCCCGAGACGATGCGGACGACGTCGACCGCTTGATCGGCATAGTCGGGGATGCCGACCAGGATCGCCCTCTCGCGCCTGCCGCCGATCTCGATCGTCACCAGCAGCTCGGCCTGCGAGGACATCTGGTCGACGTTGTCCAGGGCTTTCAGCTCATCGAGCTGGGCGGCCGTGAGCGGCACATCGGTCACTCGGACGCCGATGTTGTGCATCCTCTCGGCCTTCAGCTCTGCCTGGACCGCACGGTCCGCGAGCGGCGTGATCGCGAACAGCCCGATGCCCATCACGCCGAGGGCCACGGTGATGATCGTGAAGGCGGTCCGAGCCCTGCGGCGGGAGAGGTCCTTCCACGACTTCTTCAGCAGCGCTGACACGTGGGGCCTCCTACGCCTGGAGCAGCCGACCGTCGACGATCTCCACCCTGTGGCGGGCTTTCGCGGCCAGGGCCGGGCTGTGCGTCACGTAGATCACCGTCTTGCCCTGCTTGTTGAGCTCGTCGAACAGCTCGAACATGGCAGCCTCGGTCTTCGAGTCCAGGTTGCCGGTGGGTTCGTCGCCGATCAGCACCTTGGGCTCGTTGACCAGCGCCCTGGCGATCGCGACTCGCTGCTGCTGGCCGCCGGAGAGCTCCGAGGGGAGGTGGTCGACCTTGTCGCCGAGCCCCACGAGCTCCAGGCGCTCGCGGGCGCGCACCTTGCGCTCGGCGACACTCCCACGCCTCAGGAAGTCCATGGGCAGCATGACGTTCTCGAGCGCGGTCAGGGTCGGAAAGAGCTGGAAGAACTGGAAGACGATGCCGACGTTGGCACCCCGCCAGGCGGCGAGCCTGTCTTCCTTCATCTGGTCGATGCGATCCCCGGCGATCGTGACGCTGCCGCCGCTCGGCCGGTCGATGCCGGTGATCATGTTGAGCATCGTCGACTTGCCCGACCCCGAGGGCCCCACGATGGCCACGAGCTGGCCTTCTTCGATGTCGAGGTCGACGCCCCTGAGAGCCTCGAACTCGAGCTTGCCCGTCCGGTACGTCTTCGTCAGATCGCGAAGTTGGATGAGCGACACGGCGAAGCTCCCTCCGCTCCACTCCCGCTGGCATGCCAGCGCTCGGGTGCGCGGGTCGGTCTCGCCAGTGGCTCGGCGCGGTCCCGGCGGCCGGGGTTGGACCGCGTGTCAGAGCCTCCCGCCGGGGGCAACGATGCGCGCGGAGCACGGACGTGACGAGGGCCGAATGGCCCGCGGGCCCCGGTGGCGGACCCCGAGCGGATCGGCCCGCTGTGATCGCGGGTCGCGCGGCCCGTGACCGTGGCGACGGGTGTGATACTGGCGACCATGAAGGTCGCGGACGGCATCGAGCGGGTCGAGGGGACGCGGGTCGGCAATGCCTACGTCCTGCCGCTCGAGGAAGGGGTGCTCCTGGTCGACACCGGGATGCCCGGCAACGCCTCGCGGATCCTCGCCGCGGTCGAACGCCTCGGCCATCGGCCCGGCGACGTGCGACAGATCGTCCTCACCCACTGGCACCCGGACCACATGGGCAGCGCCGCCGAGCTGCGGCGGCTGACCGGCGCTCGCATCGCGATCCACGAGCTCGATGCCCCGATCCTGGCGGGCGGCGAGCGGCCGGCGAAGGGCCGGCGGATGATGGGGATCCTGCTCCGGGTCTTCCGCGTCGCCCCGCTCGTCGCCGACGACACGCTCCGGTCCGGCGACGTCATCGGCGGCCTCGAGGTCATCCACGTCCCGGGCCACACGGCGGGCAGCATCGCCCTGCGGCGGTCGGACGGTGTCGTGCTCTCCGGTGACGCGCTGCTCGGTGACCGGCACGGCCGCCTGCAGCAGCCCGACCGCGGGTTGAGCTTCGATCCCGACCAGGCGTATGCGTCTGCCGCGGTGCTGCGCTCGCTCGAGCCTCGGCTGCTGCTGCCGGGCCACGGCGCTCCGGTGCGCGGCTAGCTCGCACGGAGGCATCGGGCGACCCGTCGCGCCCGCCGGGCGAGTCCCGGGAACTGGGGGCTGTCCCCCGTTGGCGGCGGGGGCTGGCCGGCTGGCGCCCGACGCGGCGGCGGCGCACGATGTGCCCGTCGCGAGCCGACGGCGCTCACGCGTCACCCCGCCCGCGAGGTTGGGGGCGTCGACGTGCCGGGCCGCGGAGGACGAAGCAGATGGAGACGATCGTGGCGACGAACGAGGCGCCCATCACGCCGGAGGCCGGGGTGACGTCAGGCAGGGCGAAGTGGAAGGGCGGTGCGTCGACGAGGAACGCGCCCCCGGCCGGCGGCGGGGCTGTCTATGGGCTCGGGATGATCGGCGCCCTCGCCTACTTCCTGGGGTCCGCGGAGACCCCGAGCGACTATGTCCTGGCCGTCGGGAAGGCGGTCGTCTGGCCGGCCCTGCTGGTCTACCGGGCGTTCAAGGTCCTCGGCGGATAACCTGTCCTGCGGGGCGCCGGGCGCCGCCGGGCCCCGCCGCGATCAGCGTCCTGGCGAGGAATCCCGCACCACGAAGTCGTGCTCAGCGGGACATCCTGTCGCCCCGAAGGCGGCCAGCACGTTCGACTGGTCGTCGAGCTCGTCCGTCGAGATCCAGGCGTCGACGATCCTCTGCAGCGTTCAGCGCCTCGGGTCGACGGCCGCGGACACGATCCCCGACCACCCCCCGCCTTCCGCGTCGATCAGGCGTTCCAGCTCGCCTTTGTCGAGGAAGATGCCCCGGCAGTCCTCGCACAGGTCGAGGATGAGGCCGCCCCGGGCGTACGTGTGCATCACGCCGTGGCACTTGGGACACTCGAGCCCGGGGGTGGCCGGCGTGTGCGGGCCGCGTCCGGACGGCGGGTTCGCCTGTGCCGGCGAGCCGGCCTTGTCGGTCATCGTGTTCCCCTCGTGGCGGCCGAGGCTCGGTGCGCCGCTTCCGCCTCTCGCCATTGAGAAGATGGTAGGCCAGATTCGGGAGAGGTGACTCGAGCCCAGGGTCGGCGATCCCCCGATGCCGCCCGGCCCGTCCGGCGTCCCGCGGGGTTCGTCGTGCGGCGCCGCGGTCGGCGAGGCTCGGTCGCCGTCAGTTGCCGGGGTGGGCGGACGCGGTCAGTCATAGAAGACGCGCGAGGCCTTCGGGTCCCGGTCCCACTCCTGGCGCGTTGACCGGCACCCGGGGCAGCGAGCCGGCGCGTCGTAGCGGAAGCGTCCGCCGCAGGCGCAGGGGTCGAGGGTGGCCTCGGCCGCGGCGTGGTACTCGTCGCGGGTGAGCGGCTCGCCCGGGTACTCCTGCTGGATCCGGCGGTCCATCTCCATCCGGCCCACGGCGTACGGCCCGGGGAGGCCCTTCACGAACCGCAGGTGGATGTCGCCCAGCTCCTGGTGCCCGACGCTCCGGGTGCTGCCGCACGTGTCGCAGTGGAGCAGGTCGAAGAAGAAGCCGCCGCCTCCCCTCGCCGTGAAGCGTGCGCCGCATGCCCTGCAGATGAAGCCCGATGCGCTGCCCATGTGTCCCTTCCGAGGATCGAATCCGAGGCCTGTCGGCCCTGTCCCGGCGAACAGCGCGCCGGGTCGCTTCTCCGGGTCTACCCGACGCCGTCAAGGGGGCGGCAGCGAAGCTGCCCGTGGGCGCGTCCGCCGGCGCGCGCGAGGGCGCGCACGCGTGAATCCGTGGTGGGGATCGGCCCTCGGGCGGGCACGAGGTCGGCCGCCGCGGTAGAATCCAGGTGTCGCCACGAAGCGGCACTCCCATCCAGAGCGGGCGAGAGATCTGGCTCGACGACCCCGCAGCAACCGGCCGGTCCCCTCAACCGGCACGGTGCTCCCGCCAGGCGCGATGGAGACGAGGAATGCCCCGCTCGACGAGCCGGGCCGCAGCGCGTCCGCTGCCGCCCGCGCTGCGCATCTGCCCGACCTGCCGCGAGGCCCGCGGCACCACCCCCCACGGCATGGTGTCCGCCTGCTTCTGCTCGGGCCTGGTCTGCAACCGGTGCGGTGAGCGCGCCCGGCGCCCGATCACCGACTACTTCGACCGCCGCGACGGCGGCTGGTGGCACGTCCCGTGGTTCGGCGTCATGGGCCACACCTGCCGTCTCCGCCCCGGCGAGGAGCCGCGTGGCACGGGCTGGACCCACCTGGAGCGCGATCCCGACGTCGTCGCCCTACCAGGAAGCGGTGACCCGGCTCGCGCTGGCCGAGAAGGGGATCGACGCCGGGCTCCAGGAGCGCGATGCGCCAGACACCGTCGACGTCGGTGGAATGGTCCACGCGGTCCCCGACTGCCCGATGCACTGACGTCGCGATCTCCCACCCGCGATCCGGTGCCCGCCGGCACCGTCCGTGCCACACAAGCTGGCACAGGGGCCACCGACGATGCACTCGACGCCGGGCGGGGGAAAGGGGGAGGTATGGCCTCCGGACCCCGCCCCGGCTCCCGAAAGGACCACCCGATGACCGCCTCCGACACGACCCACGGCGCGCCGTCCGAGCCGGGTGCCGGTGCCGCCGCATCGTCGTCGCCCGCCCAGGTCCGCCAGGGCGACATCCTCCTCGTCCCCGTCGATCAGCTCCCTGCGGCGGCCCGGCCGGTCCGGCGCATCGGCGGCCGCGTCGTCCTCGCCGAGGGCGAGGTCACCGGCCACGCCCACGCCATCCGCTCGTCGCGGCGACGCTCCTCGCGACTCGGTGACGAGCGGTACCTGCGTGTCGCCGCCCCCGTCACCCTCGACCACGAAGAGCACGCGCCCATCGAGGTCGCCCCGGGGACCTACCGAGTCGTCATCCAGCGCGAGTACGTGCCAGCCCGAGATCTCGCCGGTCGCCTTCCGGCGGGTGGTCGACTGATGGGCGCGCGCGAAGCGCCCCACGGGCGACGAGCTGCTCCGCCGGATGGAGGCCTGGGGGGACGAGTGGCGCGCCGTCGCCGGCTCGACCGAGCCTGCCGACCGGCCTCGCGCGGAGGCCGCCCTCCGCTCCCTCTACGCCGCGGCCGGCAAGCCGGCGCCGGCATTCGCCTGGGTGCCCTCGCCGGCCGCCGGGATCCTGGCGTACACGTTCGCGTCCCTGGGCCACCGGGGGATCGTGAGCCCGTACGCCCGCGGCGACGTCGGCAACGGCGACAACCGCGACTTCAACGGCCTCACGGCGCCCTTCGGCATGGAGCCGGCCTGGGTCGCGCGCCTCGCCGCGGGCGTCCGCGCCCGGATCCCGGCCGAACGCCGGCCGGCGAACGCACGACTCGACCCGGTCGAGGCCGCGGCCGAGGCGCTCGGGATCGGGGGCACGGCGCGCGTCATGCTGGCGGTGCGTGCCGCCGCGAGCGCCGGCTCCCTGCGCGTCGCGCGCCCCGCGGACGCCACCCCGGGCGCCGCCCGGTCGGGCGCTGCGGCGATCGACGCGGCGGCCGGCGTGCTCGGCGACGACTGGCCGCGCCTCGTCGAGCTCCTGGGCCGTGATCTTGCCGGCTCCGTGTTCGTGGAGGCGACCCGGCGCCTGGCAGCGTCGGTGCTCACCGATCACCGCGGTCGGCGTGACGCCCTCCAGGCCATGCAGCCCGGCCAGTGGGACGCGATCACCCCCGCGCTCGCCAGCGCCCGCGACGTCTTCGGCGGCGCGGTCTTCCGTCATCGCACCAGTCGCGCCTGCCGGGAAGCGCAGATCGATGCCCGCCTCGAGCTCGCCCGCTCGGCCGGGCCGTGGTGGGCCCTCGAGGGCCTCGCCATCGTCTCGGAGCGCCCGCTCGTCCTGCGGCGGGACGACCGCGGCCGCCCGCACTGCGCGGACGGCCCGGCCATCGCCTGGACCGACGGCCTCGAGGCCTACGCCTGGCACGGCGTCGCCGTGGAGCCGTGGGTCGTCACCGATACCGGCCGGATCACCGTCAAGGCGATCGACGCCGAGACGAACGTCGAGGTTCGGCGCGTCCTCGTCGAGCGCTTCGGCGAGGAGCGCCTGGTGCGCGAGGGCGGCGCGGTGCTCGTCGACGAGGACGAGACCGGCCGGCTCTGGCGGCGCGACGCTGCGCCCGCCGGCTGGTGGGGTCCCCGCGACGAGCCGATCGTGATGGTCGAGGTCGTCAACGCGACCCCCGAGCCCGACGGCACGCGGAAGACCTACTTCCTGCGCGTGCCCCCCACGATGACGACCGCGCGCGCGGCGGTCGCCTGGACCTTCGGCCTCGGCGCGGTCGAGTACCGGCCGGCCGTGGAGAGCTAGGAGGACCGCAATGGCACGGAAGCGCGATGACCTCGGGCTCGAGACGGTCGAGCAGATCTACCGCGACCTGCAGGTCGACGACGAGTGGTCGGTCCGCGAGCAGCGCGGCTTCACCTGGTGGGCCGCCTGGCTCCGCCAGCGCGTCTGGGCGGCCGAGGCTATCCGTTCGGGCGGCGAGACGCTCTGGCACGTCCGCGCCCGGACGCCGGCCTACCGCGACGTCCCGGACGAGCCCGCGACGTACGCTTTCGTCAACGAGATGAACCGGGCGCCCGGGACGAGCGCCCACGTCTACGACTCGGCCGACGGCACGCTGTCGGCGCGCTGCGGCGGCTTCGTGTACGACGCCGTCGCGCCGTGGATCACGAAGTACCTCGCGACGGCCGTCGCGCTCCAGGCGTCGTTCGCGTGGGCCCAGGCCCCGGCCGTCGCGGAGGGACGCGCGCTCGACGAGGACCCGCACCCGACCTCGGGGCCCCGCCGCGACCCGGACGACATGCTCAACCTCCCGGGCCACTTCCCGGGGACGCGCTCGCCCTTCTACCGGGCCGTGCTGCGGCGGGCGTGCGCGATCCTTGCGAGCGAGGGCTGGGCCTCGTCGTTCCGGGAGGAGGAAGGGCAGCTGCTCGTGCTCCTGGGGCTCGGCGCCGACGGGGCCGCGGGCTGGACGCTCGTGACCGACGAGCACCCGCTCCTGGGGCCGGGCGCGCTCGTCCGCCTCTTCGTGCCCCGGCCGGGCGGCGCCGGGCGCGCAGCGTGGCTGGCGAACGGGCTCAACCTGGCTGAATCCGCGGACTTCGCCGGCGAGGCGCGGCCCCACGCGATGGGCGCGTGGACCGGGAGCGCGGAGGGTCTCGTCCACGCCGCGTTCTTCCCGGCTGTCCTCTTCGGCGACCTGGACGGCCGAACGTCGCTGATCGCGATCCGCAACCTGCTCGCGTGGGGCGGGGCGCGGGCCGCGTTCGCCGGCGAGCGCCTCCCGTGGCTCGAGGCCGAGGCCTCCCCCCGCTACCCCGACGACGAGGCCGCCGGGGACGACGCGGCGGCCGTCGACGAAACCGGTGAGCCGGACAACACGGGCGACGAGCCGGGAGAGAGCCCGGCGACCATCGAGGCCGACGAGGTGCCCCTTGCCCGGCGTTCGTTCGGGCCGGCCTCCCGCGTGCCTCGGCCGCGGACGCCGGAGCCCGGGCCGCGCGCGCCGCGCGAGCTGCTGGTCGACCCGGCCGACCCGACCGCCTTCCCCGAGATCGACGACGCGATGGCCGCCGCCGAGGACGGCGACCGGATCGTCGTCCGGCCCGGCACGTACCGCACGCCGGTGGTCGTCGATCGCGCCGTCGCCATCGTCGGCGACGGCGACGTGGAGTCCATCGTCCTGGAGCCGGTCGGGGGCGAAGCCCTCGGGGTCGCGGCCTCGGGTGCGTCCGTCACCGGCCTCACGATCCGGCCGGCACGGGCCGGCAACGACGGCGCCGACCACTCGGCCATCGCCGTCCGGGACGCCGAGGTGAGAGTCGAGCACTGCCGGCTCTCCTCGCACCTGGGCGCGACCGTCTGGGTCGGCGGTCCCGCCTCGCGCGCGGTGCTCCGCCACTGCTCGATGACCGATGGTGCCCAGAACGCGGTCTGGGTCACCGCCGAGGGGCGGGCCGAGGTGGAGTCCTGCCGCGTCTCGGGCCACCGCTGGCCCGTCACGGTCGGCGGCCCCCACGCCTCCCTTGCCGTGCGGGACTGCGAGATCGCCGACAACCTCGACGGCGGGATCGTCTCGATGGGGCGCGCGACCCTGGTCGTCGAGCGGACGACGGTCGCGCGCAATGCCGGGATCGGCGTCCTGCTCGGCGAGCCCGCGCCGGCCTCGCGCGTCGAGAACTGCACGATCGAGGGCAACTCCGAGTTCGGCATCCTCGTCGCCGGGGGCCGTGGCGCCGCGATCCTGGGGAACCGCATTCTCGACAACGCGGTCGGGGTCGTCGTCGTCGACGGTGCGACGCCCCGGATCGAAGCCAACGAGCTCGCCGGCAACGCGACCGGGATCGGCGTCCGCGGCGAGGGCTCGGATCCCGTCGTCGTCGCCAACACGATCGAGGGCTGCCGCGGCTCCGGCGTCGTCGTCGACGAGGCCGCAACTGGGCGCTACGAGGGCAACACCGTCTCCGGGACCGGCGGCGCGGGCGTCTGGGTGGACGACCACGGCACGGCACCGCGCTTCAGCGGCAACCACGTGTCCGCGAGCGGCCTCGCCGGGGTCCTCGTGACCGACGGCGCGGGCGGCGAGTTCCGGGCCAACGACCTCCGCGGCAACGCGGCCGGCTCGTGGAAGCTCGACGCGCCGGGCGAGCTGCGCCGCGACGGCAACCTGGAGGACACCGGGATCCCGCTCGAGGTCGCCGCGGGCGATCCGCCGGCCCCCGAAGGACGCCTGGTGAACTGAGATGGGCGACGACGACGGCCACGACCCGTTCGACCTGGGACAGCTGCTGTTCGGGTACCTCGTCTACCGCGAGATCCGGGACGGACGCCTCGACGGCGACGCCATCCTCCGCGCCGGCTGTCTCGTGATCCTGTTCATCGGCGCGGTCCTCGGCGGAGGGCTGCTCCTCGTCGGCGCGTTCGCGACGCCCCAGCACGGGAGCGCGTACGACCCGTACCAGACACCGTTCACCTACCCAACCGAGATGCCTGCGGTCATCCCGCCGGTGACCATCCGGCCGGTGCCCACCGTCCGGCCCACGGCGACATCGACCCCCTCACCGACTCCCACGCCGAAGCCCTCGCCGCTCCCGGGGATCGGCACGCGCGTCCCGGCCGGCGACGGCTGGGCGGTCACCGTCACGAAGGTGCAGCGCTGGCGCCCGTCCTGGTACCGCGAGCCCGGCTGGCGCCTCGTCACGGCCTGGGTGAAGGTGCGGATGCCGGCCGTAGAGTACGAGTGCGCCTGGGGCGACACCTTCTGGGTGGAGGCCCGCAGCGGGCGCACGTACCAGGGTTGGCTCGACCAGCAGCTCCGGGAGCCGCAGCTCTTCGCCTGCGCCGACTACCACCGGGCGACGACGGACGCCGGTTGGGTCACGTTCGAGGTCCGCGACGCGGACGCGAAGGGCCTGGTCCTCTCCGCCTGCCTGCCGGCCTACTCGTCGTGCGAGACGCCCGCCCGGATCCGGCTGAACTAGGGTTCCACCTTTAGGGCAAGCTCAGATGAGCTGCGCGGCAAGGCCTGGCGGCGCGATGACGACGAGCTGGGTCGTCGCCCGGGTAAGGCCGACGTAGAGGAGCTCGTCGAGGCGAACGCCCGTCTCGGGCAGCTCCACGAGGACGATCACCTCGCGCTCGAGCCCTTTGAAGCGGCGGATCGACTCGAAGACCACGCAGTCGTCGGGCTCGTCGCGCACGTCCTCGTGCGGCAGGCCGCGCGACGACCCGTCGTGGTTGATCGCCTCGTTCGCGAGCACGGCGTTGCCGAAGCGTCGCGCCCGCCAGGCTCCGCTCTTCTCGGCCGACCCGCCCGAAAGGACGGCGATCTCCCACGGCGGCACCTTCTCGACCTCGGTCAGCTCGTGGAGCACCTTGCGCAGCGCCTCGACCGTGGCGGGCCCGGGCTCGGCCTCGATCACTCGGTGGCGGACGCCGCCCTCGCGGAAGGCACTGACCTCCTCGCCACCGCGGTAGAAGCGGCCGGCAAGGCCTGCCACCGACTCCGGGTTGCGCCAGTTCTCGTGGAGCTCGATCCGCTCGAGGCCGAGCTCGCCCACCACGTCGTCGCGATAGAGCGCCTGGCCCGGATCGTGGAAGACCCAGAGCGTGTCCTCGCCGGGGCTCTGGAGCAGGAAGTCCAGCGTCTCGAGCCAGTCGCGGGCGAAGTCCTGGCCCTCGTCGACGACGATCGCGTGGAAGCGCTCGGACGGCAGCGCATCGATCGCGTCCTGCAGCGCGGTCGGCAGGGTCTCGTCCCACCAGCCCTGCGGGATCGGCGTCGGGCGAGCCGCCAGCGCGTTCGCTGCCTGCCCCAGCCGCTCGCAGAGGCGGTGGAACGTCGTCACCTCGAGCCCACCCGGCGCTTCCGTGCTACCAAGCTCGCGTAGCAGCGTGGTAGCAAGACGCTGGTTGAAGCAGACGAGAAGGGTCCTGTAGCCCTCGCGGGCGAGCCTGCGCGCCTTCTCGGCCGCGAGCATCGACTTGCCGGAGCCGGCCGGCCCGACCACCTCCACCCGCCGGCGCGAGCGGGCATGGTTCAGGACCAGCAGCTGCTCCCGCGACGCCCGCAGGAGCTCGGTCCGGTCGTCGGCGATCCTGCCCCGCACCAGGCGGTGCATCGAGAGGATGGGGGACAGGAGCTCGTCGAGGAGGCGCATCCCCGTCGCGTCGAGCGGCCAGCCGTGGGTGCCGTCGCCGACGAAGTAGTCGAAGGCATGTTCGACCCAGGCCCGGGCGCCCTCGGGCGTCTCGAGCGCCGTCGCGTCGAGGACGATCTCCGGCGGGGCGTCGGGTCCCAGGAGCACGTGCCCGGGCGGCAGGCTCGCGAGGTCCACCTGCGGGAAGGCGACGCCGTGGCCCGCGTGCGGCTCGGCGTGGTGGCGGCTCCCGCGTTGGGTGGACCAGCCCGGCAGTGAGACGAGCTTGCGCACGAGCTGGTGCTGGCTGCGCATGGCCTGGGCGAACGGGGACTGCTCGAGGAGGACCGGCCCGAGCCA
The DNA here is from genome assembly GCA_963713285.1 of uncultured Chloroflexia bacterium. Classification (GTDB taxonomy): domain Bacteria; phylum Chloroflexota; class Limnocylindria; order Limnocylindrales; family CSP1-4; genus CTSoil-043. The sequence goes on from CAVQLA010000013.1 coordinate 342,108, forward strand.
CCAGCGGCCCTCCCCGTCGCGGCGCGGCTCGCCGGCCTTCACCTCGAGGACCAGGATCCCTCGGTCGGGGTGGACGATGACGAGGTCCGCCTCGCCGTCCTCCGCCGGCCCCCCGTCGCGCATCGGCCCGGTCCAGGCGACGTTCGGGTACAGCCGGTGGTCCGCCGGGAGCGCGTCGCGCAGCCGCTCGTGGACTCGCCGCTCGGCCTCCTCGCCGTGGGTCATGTGCGGAGTGTCGCAGACGGGCGGGCAGGGCAGCGGAAAGCTCGTGCCGGACGAGGTGGCACCGGCCCGGGCGATGATCGGCGCGTGATGCAGCATCCGTCGCGTTGGAGGCCCACGTCGTGAGGTGGTTTCGCCGGGCCGCCCGGCCGGGCGCACCTCCCGACGACGGCCAGCTCCCCGTCGCCACCGCCACCGCCACCGACGCCGAGGACCCCTTCGTCTGCTCGACCTGCGGCCGCACTGACCTGCCGCCGGCGGGGGACTGGGACCCTCCCATCTGCCTCGCGTGCGACGAGGAGGTCAACTTCGCCGCGATCGAGGAGGTCGAGATCACGCAGGACTGGTGACCGAACAGAGATCGTGCGCCGGCGGCGGCCGGCGCCGACACTGACGTCATGATCGAGCTCCGCGTCGAGCTCCGCCGGCCGGCGGGCATCGCGGCGCCGGCGGGCATCGCGGCGCCTGCGTTCATCGCGGCGCCTGCGTTCGCGCTGGTGCTGGTGCTGGCCATCGCGGCCTGCGCTGGCGGGGCGACGCCCGGGCTGCCCGGCGGGCCGGGATCCGCGTCGGCGACGCCGGGGTCGTCCCGTGGTCCGGAGTCCACCACGCCGCCGCCCGCTGCGATCCCCGGTGCCCCGGAGCGCCCGACCGGCCCGACACAGGAGGCGACGCTCGTCCGCGTCGTCGACGGCGACACGATCCGCGTGCTGGTCGACGGCGTCGAGGAACGCGTCCGCTACATCGGCATCGACACGCCCGAGCTCAACACGAGCTCGCCGGCCACGCCCGATCCGTACGCCGGGGCCGCGACCGACGCCAACGCGCGCCTCCTGGCCGGCGGCCGCATCGTGCTGGAGAAGGACGTCTCGGAGCGCGACCAGTACGGTCGTCTCCTGCGCGACACCTGGGTGGAGCGCGACGGCGCCTGGACCTTCGTCAACCTTGCCCTCGTCGCCGAGGGCTTCGCCCAGGTGTCGACCTATCCGCCCGACGTCAGGTACGCCGACGTGCTCCTGGCGGCCCAGCGTGCCGCGCGCGAGCGCGGGCGGGGCCTGTGGGGCGAGACGGCACCCTGACGGCCGGTGGGCCTGCCCGCGGCGTTCGCGGGCAACCTATGCGTCGGGGCTCGCCTCCGCGCACGCGCCGCGGAACTCGCACCAGCGGCACCCCCAGCGGCTTGGACTGGCCTCGAACTCGCGCGCGTGGATGCGGCCGACGGTCTCGACGAGGCCCGTCTCGAACGCAGCCAGCTGCTCCTCGCTCCGCGTCGTCCAGGCGAGCTCGCCCGGCTCGGCGAAGTAGAGCCCCAGTCGCGACGCCGGCGGGAGGACCTCCTCGGTCGCAGGGTCCCGAAGGCCGCCCCGCGCACAGCCGAAGGCGTAGGCGGTGAGCTGGGGGTCGGCGTCGACGTCCGACTGCGAGCGCGGCCGGCCGGTCTTGTAGTCGACGATGACGGTGGACCCATCAGGGGCGCGATCCACCCGGTCCACGTAGCCGACGAAGCGGATCGTCCCGACCCCGTCGGCGGGAGCAGCTGGCAGCGCCACGTCCACGCCGAAGCCGAGCTCCACCCCCACGGGCTCGGTGGCGGAGGCGGCCTCGCGATCGAGGAACCGCTCGAGGACGGCGACGAAGCGTCTCCGGGCCTCGTCGATCTCCCCGGGGGAGAGCCCGCACGTCGTGATCTTCCGGTCGAAGGCCGCCTGGAGCACCTTGCGCCGCGGCTCGACGACCGCCCCGGCCCGCGCGGAGATCCGTGCGCGGCCGAAGGCCTCGAAGGCCTTGTGCACGGCGTTCCCGAAGGCGAACTGGCCGGGGCTGACCTCGCCCGGCCGTCGCTCCACGTAGCGAAACCCGTAGCGGAGCGGGCAGCCCCGGTACGTCGAGATCGACGAGTGGCTCTCGTACGCGGGCAGGGGCGCGTCGGCCATCGATCGGGCAGGGGAGGGCTCGGCCGGCGAAGCCGGCGGGTCTGCGGGGTGTGGGGGCAGCTCGATCGTCGTCACGGCAGCATCGTGCCCCTCGCTCGTGACAGGTCGATTGGCACGGGACGGTGCGGCCGAGGTGGGCATCCCCTCGTGCCCGGTCCTCACCAGCGGAACTGATTGAGTGCCAGGATCATCCCGTCGGCGCCGCCCGGGTACGTCTCGGAGATGCGTTCGATCGCGACCACGATCGCCTCGGCCCGGAGGTCGCGCGTGGGGTTGTTCTCCCGGTAGAGGAGCAGCAGCCCCGCGTGACCCGGCGTTGCCTCGGCGAGCCGGGCGAAGTCGACAGCATTCATCGTCAGGACGGCCGCGCGACGCTCCTGCGCGTGGCGCCAGCACCGCCCGTCGGGCTCGCCGCGCAGGGGCGCCAGCACCTCGTGGCCGGCCGCGATCAGGCGCGCCGTCAGCTCGCGACTCGCGACGTCCTCATCGAGGTAGAGGCGCACGAGGCTGCTCGTAGCGCTGGGCGGCGATCCGGTTCTCGGCCTCCTCCGCAGCGATCAGCTCGCGCGCGGTCTCCGCGTAGTGCGATGGCTTCCGACGACCGCCTCGACCGGGAGGGCGAACTCCTCGGCAGCCCGGTCCAGCGTCCAGCCCTCGATGGCGGCAGTCCGCACGAGATCCCCGGCCGTCAGGTTGCGACCCTTGATCCAGAGCTGGCGCCGCCAGGGGTGATCGCGTCGGACGAGCCACTGCCAGTCCCGGCCGAGGCTCTCGAGCCCGGCGATGACCGGCTCCTCGAACCGTTCGGGAAGGGTGTCGTCGTCGGTTGCGATGACCCGCTTCCCGCGCCGCCGCGCGTCGACGACCCACTCGAACGTGTCGAGGGCCGTCGTGACGGCTTCGCTCACGACGCCGCGGTAGAAGACGCGCGCCGTTTCCCGGACGCGTGCCTCGGTTGCCTCCGGGACGTCGGCCGAGAGCCGGTGGCGGTGCTGGGTAGGCCGCTTGGACGCGCTCATGGCGCCAGATTGGTGCAAATCCGTCACCACGTCAAGGCCGGGACTGGTGCGCCCGTCGCAGGCGAACGACGCCGTCGACGCCCGGACGACGCTACCAGGACCCGCTCACCGGCCGCTCATCCGCGGATCGGCTCGGCGTACCCTCAGAGCCTGTGAATGAACTCGGCCGCACGAACTGGCCCATTCGCGCCATAGAACCTGACACGCATGAGCTCCACGATCCCCGGCATGAGCGCGAGGATCGAGATCAGCGACACCGAACGGGCGCTCATCGGGGACCTGTTCGACCCGCCCAACCGTGAGGGCAAGCGGGCTCGTTATCCGCGCCGGGACGTGGTCGATGCGATCCTGTTCCTCGCCTGGACCGGCTGCCAGTGGCGCTACCTCCCGGCCTGCTACCCGCCCTGGGAGGCCGTCTGGCAGCAGTGGCGGCGCTGGCGCTCGAACGGCGTCTGGGCGAAGGCGATGACCTTGCTCGCCACGCTGATCCGCACTCGCAAGGGCCGGACAGCCAAGCCGACGATGGTGATGATCGACGCCCAGACGGTGCGGGGCGGGCGGGCCGGCCCGACATTCCACGAGGCTGGCGGGCGCGGCGGACGGACGAATGGCACCAAGCGCAGCATCGTCATCGAGATCCTCAGGCTGCCGCTTGCGGTTCAGGTCAATTCGGCCAAGCCCCACGACGTGCGCTCCGGGCGCGAGCTGCTCACCAAGACCCTGCCCGAACTCGGATCCGTCAAGGCGATCGTTGCCGACCGCGGTTACAAGGGCCTCAACAAGATGGCTGCCAAGCAGGGCCTCGCGCTCGACATCAAGGCTCCGCCGAAGGGACGAGCGGCTTCACGCCCATCGCGCCGCTCTACCGGGTCGAGCACGCCTTCGCGCGCTTGGGCCGCTGGCGGCGGCTGTCGCCGTGCTACGAGGGATCTGCCGCGAGTGCGAGAGCCTGGCTCGAAGTCGCTGCGGTCGCCTACCTGTTCGCGCGGCTCCGGGTCGAGCCGCCGTAGGGTCGCCCTACGGAGGCGTCGGGTTCGGGGTGGCGACCGTGGCCTCGGTGCGACCCGCGGGGACGGCGCGTACTCGCCACCACCGTGCGAGCGTGAAGGCGCCCGCGATCAGCATCGCCGCGCCGATCGTCCCGACGGCGTTCAATGAGCCGTCGCCCGTCCTGAAGTAGATCTCCGAAACCACCGTGAGCAGCGGCTCGGGCAGGACCGGCGGCACGTCATTGACCTGGGTGGCGAAGTTCCATACGAGCCAGGGCAACGCCGCCAGGAAGCCGCCCACAATGGCGTAGGTGAGGCTGACGACGACGGACCGGGCACGCCACGCGAGGACCCACATGGCCAGCGCAGACCCCGCGACAAGCAACGACCCGAGCACGAGCAACGCACTGGACCCGGAGTTGTCGAACATCGCCACGCCGCGGCGCAATGCGTCGCGCAGGAAGATGGTGTCGAACCAGGCTGCGATCACGAGGATGAGCGTGGCACCTGCCAGCGCCAAGAGCGCCCTGATCGTCCTCGACATCTCCCACCTTCTCTACTGAGCCAGTCCCAACTGTCGGCAACGCCGCCTCGCTCGTCAAGGGCCGGTAGTTCGTTCACAGGCCCTCAGAGCGCCGGGGCCGCCTCGCCGGCCGCCTCGCCGGCCTCCTCGTACAGCCACTCGACGAAGTGCTCGTTGAAGAGCGCGTCCTCACCGCGAGCAGCCCGGACCGCGGCGATGGCGTCCCACACCGGGACGCCCATGAACATCAGGGCCCGGGCACAGACGACGCCTGAGCGGTTCAGCCCGGCCCAGCAGTGCACGAGGATCCGGCGACCGGCCACCACGCGCTCGGCGACGGTCCGTGCCGCGTCCCGGACGCCGTCGGGGTCCTCCATCTCGCCGTCCCAGATCGGGAGGTGCAGCCACAGGCCGTCCGGCTTCAGCTGCGGGCTGGGCGCCGCGTTCGACATCGAGACCACGTCGTCGAACAGGTCCCAGTCGACATCGCCCTCGGGGAAGTCGCCCTGGAACAGGCCCGGGACGACCTCGTCCCAGGTGAACGTCGCGGGTCCGGCGAGCGGCGACGGGCCCGTGCTGTCTGCGGTCATCGCATCTCCCGAGCGTGGGATCGTCGGTCGGTTGCCCTCGCACGTGGTGCCGGCGCGCACCGGCGGCGCCGTCCCGTGCCACACATGCTGGCACGGTTGCGGCTCACAGTCGTGACATGGACGCGTACCGGCGTTTCATCAACCGGGAGCTGCCCCGGGAGGAGCGGTCCTGCACCTCGAAGGTCCCCCACGAGACGAGGCGCGAGGCTCGCTCGCGCGCCCGCGACGCGCGTCACGGCGACGGGTCGCTGCGTCCCTATCGCTGCTCCTTCGGCGAGCACTGGCACCTCGGCCATCGCCGCCGCCGGCATCCGTCGGGCGTCGGGTGTCCGGCGCTGCCGGCTCCCAGGTCGGCGGCCCCCGACGAAGGACCGGGCTGGATGACCCGGGAGTGGTGGTCGGACCGTCGCCGGCGCCACCTCCGCCCCTCGCGCGCCGACCGCCCCTGGCGGGAGGCCTGGGCGGCCGCGACGTGACGGGACGGACCCCGACGCACCACGTGGTGACCTCCGGCCCGCCCCGACGGGCGGAGCGGCCGTCTCCGGCCTGCCGTCCGCCGACCACGATCCGGTGATGCCGATGCGATCGACCGCCGAGCCCGGGGACGGCCTCACCGAGGAGCAGCGGCGCATCGTCGCCTGGGGGGACGGTCCGCTCGTCGTCATCGCCGGCGCCGGGACCGGGAAGACGCGCGTCATCGTCGAGCGCGTGCGGCGCCTGCTCGAGACGAAGGGCGCGCAGGGCGGCGCCGCGAGTGGCGCCACCCGAGACCGAAACCCCCTTGCCCTCCCGACCGAGGCCGCCGAGGCAGCGCCGGGCACCGCTGCCGATCCCGGCGACCCTTTCGCCGGCCCGCTCCTCCCCGAGCAGGTCCTGGTCCTCACCTACAACGTGAAGGCGGCGAATGAGCTCGCCGAGCGCCTCGAGACGGCCCTCGGGCCCGCCGTCCGGGCACGCCTCACGGTCGCCAACTTCCACAGCTTCTGCCACCGGATCCTCGTCGAGAGCGCCCCCGACGCAGGGCTTCCGTCGACCCCCGACGTCCTCGACGGCGTCGGCCAGGTGCTGCTCCTGCGCGACATCCGCCCCGCCCTGCCGCTCCTCTACTACGCCGGCGGGGGCAACCCGAGCTACTGGCTCGACCGCTTCGTCGGCTTCATCAACCGGGCCAAGGACGAGCTCGTCAGCCCGGACGACTTCGACGCCTTCGTCGCGTCGGAGCAGGCGGCGTTCGAGGCCCGCTTCGGCCCCTACGACCTCGCGCTCGATCGTCTCGACGCCCTGGGCGCGATCGACCGCGGGCGCAAGGACGCGCACGACGCATACGCTGCCTACCGCAAGGCCGAGCGGGCCGCCGACGCCGGCGATCCTGCCGCGAACCCCGACTTCACCAGGGTGGAGAAGGCCGCCGACCGCGAGGCCCGCCGGACCGTCTGGGGTTCCGGGTACGCCATCGCGAAGGGCCGGTTGACCGCGGAGCAGCGCGAGCATGCCGACCGCCTCGCCGACACCTACGTCGCCGACGGCGCCGCCCTCGAGGTGCTGCGGCTCTCCGAGCTGGCCCTCGTCTACCGGGCCTACGAGGCCGAGCGCGGGCGGCGCGGCGCCCTCGACTTCGGCGAGCAGATCGCCGCCGTCATCCGCCTCTTCCGTCGGCGGCCCAACGTCTTGCGGCGCTGGCAGCGTCGCTTCCGCTACCTCCTCGTCGACGAGTTCCAGGACGCCAACGTCGCCCAGATCGAGCTCGTCGAGCTCCTCGGGCGGACGCCCGACCGGCCCGACAACGTCATGGTCGTCGGCGACGACGACCAGTCGATCTACCGCTTCCGGGGGGCGAGCTACGCGGCGTTCGTCGAGCTCGATGCCCGCTTCTCCGGCCCGCCGGCACACGACCCGACGGGCCCTGCGCCGGGCACGCCGACCCGGATGCTGATCGAGGAGAACTTCCGCAGCCTGCCGCCGATCCTCGTCGTCGCCAACCGGCTGATCTGTCGCAACGACCTCCGCTACGCGCCCGACAAGCGCCTCGCGCCGAACCGGGGCGGGGACGACGCACCTGCCGTCGAGCTGTGGACGTGCGACGGCCCCGACGACGAGGCCGCGGCGGTCGTGGAGCGGATCCGGGCACTTGCAGGGTGGGATCCGGCCGCCGGCGGACAGCCGGCCGTCCCCTGGAGCTCGTTCGCGGTCCTCTACCGCAAGCACAAGCACCGCGAGGCGATTGTCGCCCGGCTGCGCGAGGAGAGCATCCCGTACACCGTGTCGGGCGGCCTCTCGCTCTTCGCCGCGCCGGAGATCCGCGACCTCGAGCAGGCGCTGCGGATGCTGGCCGACCCGTTCAACGACGTCGCCGTGGCGCGGGTGCTGACCGCGGGTCCCTGGCGCCTGGACGCGCTCGAGCTCCTGACGATCACCCGGGCGGCGAAGCGCGCCGATCGGCACCTCCTGGAGCTGGTCCGCGAGGCCGTCGGCTCGGGCGAGGTGACGCTCGACGCGGTGCCCGGGGTCGAGAACGGGACGAACGACTCGGTAACCGGCCACGAACCGTCGCCCACCGATGACACAGCCACAGCGCAGCCACCGCGAGGCGCGCCGACCCCTCCGCCCGGCCGGACCATGGGTCTCGCCCCGGAGACCTGCGCGAAGCTCCGCCGCTTCCTCGCGACCCTCGACCAGCTCGTCCCCGAGGCGCCGCGCGAAGGCCCCCTCACGATCCTCGAGCGGTTCCTCGAGCGGACGGGGATGCTCCGCGACCTGCTCGCAGCCGACACGCTCGAGAGCAAGCGCTCCGTCACGAACGTCGCCAGCCTCATGCGGTTCGCCGCCGACTGGCAGCGCGAGCACCCCGAGCGCAGCCTCGCCGACTTCGTCGACTACCTCGACGCCTACCAGGCGGCCGGCGGCGAGCTGCCGACGAGCGTCGAGCTGGCCGAGGACGTCCAGGGCGTCCGTCTCATGACCCTCTACCAGGCCAAGGGCCTGGAGTACGACCACGTCTTCGTCCCGCACCTGCTCGACGGGGAGTGGCCCGTCCGCGCGGGCGACTGGACCCTGTTCCCGAAGGAGCTGCTGCGCGAGGCTGTCCCCGTGGGCGATCTCCACACGGAAGAGGAGCGGCGGCTCCTGTACGTGGCGATCACCCGGGCGCGCGAGAGCCTCGTGCTCACCACGCACGGCGGCCCGACCGCCCAGAAGAGCCCCAGCCAGTTCGTCGGCGAGCTCCGGGAGGACGCCGGTCCGGAGATGGTCGAGCACGACCGCACCGCCAGCACGGCGGCCGAGCCGGCGGCCCGAGCGGACGAGGAGGCCGGCGAAGGCGCAATCGACGGCGACGAGCACGGCGACGGCGAGTCCGAAGGTGCGGCCGAAGGCGCGGCCGGCGCACTCGTGCGGATGGTCGACCTGCCCAGCCCTCGCGAGCGCCGGACCCAGCTCCGCCTCCGTGCAACCGAGCTCCTGTCGCTCCTCGAGGGCATCGCCGCGGACGACCCGGACGCCGCCGACGCCCGCGCGGCCCTCGTCGCCCAGCTGGCCGGGGTGGGGGAGGCCGTCGCCGTCTCGGCCGACGCCGCGCGGGCCGCAGGCCTCGACCCGCTGACCCTGCGGACGGTCGCCGCCGACGCGGGCGTGGGCGCCAGCCTGCTCGCCGTGGCGCCGCTCCCCTCCGCCTTCAGCTACAGCCAGTTCGACACGTACGAGCGCTGCCCCGCCCAGTACGCCTTCCGCCATGTCTACCGGATCCCGGTCGCCGACACCGTGGCCGCCTTCACGTTCGGGAGCACGGCCCACGCCGCGTTCGAGGCGTTCACGAAGGAGCGCCGCGAGCGCGCCGCGGCAGGCGAGCCGCCGCCCACCCGGGAGGATCTCCAGCGGCACTTCGAGGCCGCCTGGCAGCCGTCCGGCTTCCCCGACCGGACCAGCGAGGAGACCTACCGCCGGCGCACCGGCACGCTCCTGGACAACTTCTGGGGCGGCGAGCTCGCCGGCGCCGGCGAGGCGCTCCACGAGGAGCTGAAGTTCGCGCTGCGGCTGCAGCCGGCCGCCGGGAGCGGCGTCGTGAGCATCGTCGGCTCCATCGACCGCGTGGACGGCCTGCCGTCGGGCGGGATCGAGGTGCTCGACTACAAGACCGGCAAGATGGAGAGCCAGAAGGGCGTCGACGAGAGCCTCCAGCTCTCGATCTACGCCCTCGCCAGCCGCGACGCTCTGGGCCTCGGCACGCCGGAGAAGGTCACGCTCTACTTCACCGAGGCCGCGATCCGGATGAGCACCACCCGCACCGACGAGCAGCTCGACGCCGCCCGCGGCGACATCCTGGCCCGGGCCGCGCGCATCCGCTCGGGCGACTTCCGGGCGACGCCGTCCCACGACGCCTGCCGCCGCTGCGACTACCGCGCGATCTGCCCGAGCCGGGCAGGGTAGGGCTGGAGTTCGCCCCGACGCGTGCCGCGCCGATCAGGCCCGGGCGGCCCGGCGCGTCATCGTGAACCCGGTCGTCGGCCATGCCGGCGGCGAACTCCTGCGCGTAGAGGTCGACCGTGTCGAGAGTCTCGGCGATCACATCGTCGGCGCTCGCCCGTCATGCCGATGCGACCCGAAGCGTCGCGGGCTGACGGCTCTACGTTGACTCGACCGGGCGGAGGAGGTTGACCCGGGTGCCGTCGAAGACCGCGGTGATCTCGACCTCGCCGCCCTGGGCCCGGATGAACGCGACCAGCGTGGAGACCCGGACGTCGCGCTGGCGCTCGATGCGCGACACGTTCTCCTGGGTCGTCCGCATCTCGGCCGCCACCTCCTCCTGGGTCATCAGGGTCGCCCGGCGAGCCTGCCCCAAGTCGAGCTCGGCCATCACCGCGTTCTCCCGCGCCACGTCCGCGGCGAACGTGGGATCGGCCATGAGGTGCGCCCGTGTGTGCGCCAGGCGGTTCACCCTCATCGGACAAGGCCCTCCTCTCGGAGTTCGTCGAGGTGGCTGCGGTACAGGTTCTCGGCGACCGGGATCATCTCTTCGTACCACCTCGCCCACCGGCGGGTCTTGTCGCCGCCGACCAGGAGGATGGCGACGGACCGCGGGTCGAACCGGAACAGGATCCGGAGATGACCGCCGCGCGGGATCAGCTCCTTGATCCTGGTGCCACGGAGGCTGTCGGCCCACGGCCGGCCGAGCCCAGGTCCAAGGTGCTCCAGATGCTCGATCGTTGCCTCGACTCGCACCTTCTCCTCGTGATCGAGGGCCTCGAACCAGGCGATGAACTCCTCGGTGCCCTCGACCTCCCACACGATAACAAATACCTTCTAGAAGAGTTACATTCTGAGATCGCGAGCGTCGACCGCCCCGCGGCGCGGCCTGCCACACCGACCGAACCTACTGCGCGACGTTCATCCGCGGCTCACGCGCGCCTTTGCCCGTGGTTCACGGACGGCGGCTCGACTCGAGACGTCTTTGGCCACACCGCGGAGGCGGAGCGCAGTGGAGTCGTCCAGAACGGCCGACTCGCCGGCCTGAGAACCCGCAGCGGTCCCTACCTGGTCGGTGTCACCGGGCGAGTGGCCGGTTCGACGGCCTTCGGGTGCGGTGGCTGCCCGGGTTCGACCTCGACGACGTAGCCGTCGACAAGCAGACGGGCATAGCGACCGCGCTCGGCCCTCGGCTTCTCGGTGACCGGCGGCGGATCAGGCTTCTTCTTCGTAGGCATATCGTTCCCGCGCCGTGGCGCGTCGTGCGGAGATGATCCTGATGGTAGGCCCCGCCTCGGTCGTTGTCACCCGCAGGAGTCGGCCCGTCCGCGTGAGGCCGACCGTGCTCCAGCGGCTCTCATCGAGACCGTGGTCCTCGTCGGGCCTCGAGAGTCCGAGCGGGTCCTGGAGCGCCTCGATCGCCTCGCGGAAGTCGACGCCGTGCTTACGACGGTTCGCGGCCTCCTTCGCCTCGTCCCACGTGACCCGCGGCGGCATCGCGACCACTCCGATCCGGGGCGGGCAACGGCTCGTCCAGGACGATACGAATGCCCCGTTGCGCGCCGCTCACCTCCCGTTCACCTGTCGCTGCATCCGCGCTTCACCGGGACTTCACCGGCGTGCCAGAAGAGCTGGCACAGGCCGGTGCCACGATCCCCGCGTGAAGGTGCTCTGCTGGAACATGGGCGCCGCGTACGGGCCGTACCGGGAGCCCGCGGCGCACGACCGCGCCTGGCACTGGGTCGCCGCGGTCGATCCCGACCTCGCGCTCCTGCAGGAGACGAACGCCCCGGACTGGGTCCGCCAGCGGTGGACGCTCCACGACGAGGCGCACGAGTTCTGGGCGAGCGCGATCGTCACCCGGCCCGGGCTCGACCTGCGACCGGTCGCCTTCGACCCCGCGAGCGTTCTCGGTCGCTTCGGCTCCTACCTCGCGACGGCCGAGCTCGTCCTGGCAGACGGGACCGCCCTCCTCGTCGCGTCGGTCCACACCCGGGCAACGGTCGCCTCCGCGCGCGGGACCCACGGGCTCGACCGCGCCGCGATCGCCCGCCCCTCGGTCGGCGAGCCGTGGTGGAACGACGTCGCCTTTGCCGGCTATCGCGAGCTCGTCGAGGGTCGACCCTTCCTCGTCGGCGGTGACTGGAACACCTCGCGCTGGTGCGACGCCGACGGCAACCCGACCCCCTCCGGCGCCGACTTCTTCGCCCGGGCCGAGGCCGCCGGCTGGCGCGAGCTCAGCCTGGACGGCGACGGCCACGAGGGCAGGACCTGGTACGGCTCGACGAACCCTCGGCCCCACCAGCCCGACCACGTCTTCGCCGACCCAGCGACGGCAGCCACCGCGTCCGACTTCGCGATCGAGCCGTGGCCGGTGACGGCCCTGGGGCTCTCGGACCACGCGCCGCTCCTGCTGGAGATTGACGTGCGCGTGGCGACAGCGGACGAGGACGCGACGATTGACTGACGCGGATCCCTGGCGCGCACTTCTCGACGACATCGCGGCTTCGTGCCGCCGCATCGGCGACTGGAGCGGTGAGGCTCGTGCGCTCCGCGAGGCGATCGGAGCAAAGCGGATCGGTTGGCGCGTCGCCGAACGCATTGCCGGTCGCCTCGCCGAGGCCGGCTTCGAGAGCGATCCGCCCTTCGTCCGCTACGAGAGCCAAAGCGTGGTGATCACCCCGGCCGGCGCGCGATGCCTGGCCGCAACGGTTGCCGATCTGCTCCCCGAGATCAGGCGCGTCGACGCGGAGGTGCCGTCGATCGCCACCTCACGCGACGAGACGGTTGCCGCGACTGCGGTTGGACGGTGGCTGATGCGGCCGTAGGCCGACGCGGCCTCGCCCCCAGGGCCGCTGCCGGTCGTTCGAGACACGATCCGTTTGCCCGTCGAGCACTGTTACGGACGACGACGCCGTCGCTCATCCTCGGTGCTACGTTGGCGACGGACGGGTGGGCGGTGTGCCGGCGTGACCGCGCGGTCCCGCGCGCTGGCGGGTGGAGGATCGGGAGGAGCGAAGTCCGGTGTCTGATCTCGGAGTCCTGTGGGTCCAGGGCGCGGGCCGATCGAAGGAGAACTTCACGACGGCCGCGCTCTACCTTGCCACGCGGCACGACTCCCGCCCCTTGCTGCACGCCCTGGACGGACTCGCCTGGCCCGCCGCGGGACCACTCTCCCCCGTGGATTTGGTGCATGTGCACCTGCAACAGTCCCACAGCTGGAAGACGGACTACGGGCCCGAGAGGATCGAGGATGCCCAGCTCGATCTCGTCGCGGTGGGGACGCGTCGCGGCGAGCCCGCCTGGGAGGTCTGGATCGAGGTGAAGGTCGACGCTCTCGAGAGCGGGAACCAGCTCGAGAAGTACGAGCGCTACTGGCTGGCGGAGCGCCCCGGTCAGCCGCTCCGACTCGTTCTCCTGAGTCCCGGACCCATCGAGGCTCGCCGTACGCGGTGGGGCACGGGGGACATCCCGGTCGCGCCGGTCCGCTGGACGGCCGTCGTCGGGGCGATCTCCGCGGCCTACGACACGCCGCTCGATCGCTCCTGGCACGATCTCGTCGACTTCCTCGACGAGGAGTGGATCGCGCACGGCCCGGTCGTTGACGACCCCGCGGAAGGCGCGGATGCGATCCTGCAAGTGCTCCGGGAGGTCAACGCACAGATGCGACGGCGCCACAAGGACGAAGGCACGACCTGGTGGGCGAACGCCAAGGGGATGCGGAAACACGTCGAAGCTCAGCGCCGGAGCGGTTTCGGCTTCACGACGACGGGCTCGAACCTCGTCTACGGGCTGCGGATGCACGGGGATAGATGGGCCTGGGTCGTCGGGGCAGATCGTCGCCTGTCCACGAAGCACGGGGGCCTCTCGGACGCCGACCTCGCGCGGCGTGCCGGCTCGCTGGCACTGGACTGGCGGCGCCCCGCGACCGGCCGTCTGCTCGCGGAGCGAACCCGTCCCCATCACGACCTGGTGGCCAGCCGCGAGGCCGTGGATTGGCTGATCGATTCGGTTGCCCAGCTGCGCAGCGTGGGCCTTGTGCTGCCGTCATCCGGTTCCGCGACGGCGCCGCCTGATGGCGATGCCGTCGTCTGACCGGGATGCCTGCGTCGGCGCCCGCCCTCGCTCCAAGGCCGATCAGACCCGCTCCCACGGGACGTCGAGCTCGTCACCGCGGCCAACGCCGGCCACGACACGGACACCATCGCGTCGATGGCCGGCAACCTCGTGGGGGCCTGGCTGGGCGCGGAGCGGCTGCACGCCGACCTCGGGGACTGGCTCGATCGGCTCGAGGAGCGCGAGCGCCTGGAGTCGCTGGGCCGCGGGCTCGCGGGGCTGGCTGGCTCAGGGTAGAGCCGCGTACGTGCCGGAGACGCGTCTCAGCCGACCCGATCGACCACCACCCGCGCCGCCACGACGATCCGCCGAGCCCAGCCGACCGCGGACTGGGCGCGTCCCGGGGACAGGACCAGGACTCCGTACTGGGCGTCGTCCTTGAGCGCGAGCAGCCGGGCGAGATCGCGGGCCATCGCCTCGCCGTGCGGCTGGATCGTCCGCACGAGCGGAATCGCCTCGTCGTGGCCCTGGCCTCGGGCGCGCCGCCCGAGCGCGGCGCAGCTGGCAGCGTCGGCGGCGGCGATGCCGGCGAGGACCGCCAGCGACCCGGCCACGCTCGTGAAGGCGAGCATCGGGTCGTCGGCCTGGTCGAGCACGAGATCGGCGACCACGAGGTACGACTCCGCATGCCGAAGGCGAACCGCTGCATCCGCCCGGCCGCAGGTCGCGGTCCGCGCGGCACCACGCGGAGTCATGAACGAGAGATCGCCGGGAGGGCGTGGATCCCGTCGATGATCGTGCGCAGTGGCTCACCGGCGAGCAGGATCTCGTCGCGGAGCCAGCCGTCGACGAGCGGATCGCCGACGGCGACGTGCTCGGCCAGCCGGCGGCGGTCGACCGCCAGCACCTGGCAGCGGTTGCCCGTCCAGTCGCGGACATCGTCGCGGAGCGCGTCGACCTGGTCCTCCCAGGCTTCGTCGTCGGGAAGCGTGTCCGGGCGCACGACGAGCAGGTCGATGTCGCTCGAGGCGTCACCGTCACTGCGGGCCGCACTGCCGAAGAGGGAGACGTGCAACGGCTGGATCGACCACCCGACGACGACATCTCGGATCCGCCCGAAGAGCTCGCCGCGGATCGCGGCGAGCTCCTCGATGGCCGGCCAGGCGAGATGGGTCCGGTTGGCCGCGTACAGGATCGCCCCCGCGTGCTCCTCCGCATCGACGAGGCCCTGCGCGACGAGGCGGGCCAGCACGAGCCGCACTCCGCGGACGCTCCCGGCACCGGCAAGTCGATGGACCTCCCGGCCGGAGAGGCGTCGCCTCGTCCCCGCCAGAGCCTCGAGCACAGGCGCGTCGAGGGTCGGGATGATGCTTCGGATCGGGTGCGAAACGTCCATCGTTGGATACTAGAGTATCCAGATGAATAGTCAAGTAGTCAGACGCGACAATCGCGGGTGCGCGCGAACGGCTCGACGCCCGCCGGCACCTCGTCATGCCATATATCGGTGGCACTCTGATGTAATCCAGCCGCACGGCGCTGGCGTTCCCCGCGAGACCTACGCCGACATGCAGGGGTCAGACGATCGTCCGGGGCGTCGACCTCAGCCTGCCCGCGCCGCTCCGCGGGAGGGAAGGACCCGCAGGCCGTGCCGCCGCGCGGCGCGAGCGATCTCGGCCGGTCGCGGCAGCCCGTCGAGGTCGAGGCCCTGCGACGGCGCTAGGAACTCGACGCCGAGGATCGATCCGTCTGCGGCGTAGTCGACGACCCGCCCGCCGCCGAGTGCGACCTGGCGGACGGACGCGCCCGCCGCGAAGGTCACGTATGCGGTGTCGTGGCGGGGGTCGTGCTCGACCTTCATTGCTGCACCCGCGTGATCCACGCGCTGACGATGGCGCCGTCGGAGGTGTCGACGACGATCTCGACGACCTGCTGATCATAGCGGCGCCACCTGATCTCGCGAGACCCCCGTCCTTCTGGCTGCCCCGGCAGCGTGCCGTCGGGGTCCCGGTAGGTCTCGAGTGCCACGGCGATCGGGATGCGGCGCAGCCGCATGCGCCGTCGGGCATGGCCGGTGATCCTCGGGTCGGGCACCCCACGATTCGAGCAGTCGGCGCTTACCCGTTGCTTACCGGATGCCGACGCCTGCGCTGGCAGCGACCACCAGGCTGTTCGGTGCCGGTCCAGAGCGCGGAGACAAGCCCCCCTGAGGCTGGCGTCATCCGGCTCGCCGCCCGCTCGTCCGGAATGCCGCCCCGGCTGGCGTTACGGACGACGTCCACCCGGTGGGCCCGGCACGACCCGCCTTTCCACGCTCGTTCCGAGCACGCGACGGCCCGCTGAGACCCCGCGGTCGGTTCAGGGGGCCCGCCCGGCGGCCCTAACGACGCCACCACTGGCATTCCGGACCGCCGCCCTGCTCGAGCAGCTCGAGCGCACCCGCGCGTGCCGGCCAAGGTGACACGGCAGGCGCGCACGATCCGGCCACGGACGCGTACCGGCGTCTGCGCCGAGGCGAATGGTCGAAGAGCGAGGCGGGGTAGGCAGGTCGTCGGTCCCCGCCCGGCGTGAACGCCCGTGGCGCGCGGCCGCCGACCCGCGGTCAGCCGGCCCGCGTCTCGTCCGCGGCCGCGGCGGCCACCGCCACCGGCACCGGCCCCTGGATCATCCCCAGCGTGTCGCTCATCGTCGCCAGCAGCGGCACGCGGATGAGCAGGTCGATCGCGACGTAGGCCAGGAAGACGAACGCCGGGCCGATCCCGTCCCAGATGAGCCCCGCCACGAGGGCCATCGCGGCGCTCATGAGCAGGCGGACGATCCGCGCGATCCCGATCCAGCGGCCCATCTGGTCGGCCGGCACCAGCTCCCGCTCCATCGCCGCCTGGATCGGGCCGCCCAAGTAGAAGAACGCCTGGAGGCCGCCGGCGACCACGAGGAAGGCCGGCGTCGGCGCCCAGATCAGCACGATGTTCGACAGGACGAACAGGGGGATCGTGAGGAATAGCACCGGTTTGCGGCCGATCCGGTCGGCGAGGCGGCCGAGCGGGATGGCGAGGACGATCGAGACGAGGGCCGTCGCGGCTGCCATCGCCCCGAGGACGAACGCGTCGGCGCCCTTGACCTCGTAGGCGTACACCTGCGAGAAGGCGAAGACCATGCCCATCGGCAGCTGACCGATCCCGGCGATGACCAGCCAGCGCCCGCGATGCCGGCCCCGCAGGACGACGCGAAGGTCGCCGAACAGCGCGCGGCGGGCGAGGCCGCTCGACCAGCGCTGCGGCGAGAGCTGGGTGAGCACGATCACGAACGTGACGACGGTGATGCCCAGCCCGATGACGAAGAGCGGGCGGATGGCGTCGGGGTCGACGCTGCCGGACGAGGCGACGACGAACGCGCCGATGAGCGGCCCGACGATGCCCAGGAGCGCCGGCGCCGACGGTCTCGCAGACCATCATCGCGGTCGCCCGGTCGCGGTTGACCAGGCAGTTGCCGCAGATCGTGGCGCAGCTGTGGCCGCTGATCGAGTAGCCGAGCCAGTAGGCGATCATCGCCGCGATGGCCATGACCCAGCTCTGGGCGACCGCGTAGGCGAGGTACGAGACGGCGAGGAGCCCGATGCCGGCGAGGTAGAACGAGCGCGGCCCGTGGCGGTCGATGAGCCAGCCGATGAACGGGCTCGCGAGGCCGGCGGCGACCAGGCCGAGGCTGTTGACGAGGCCCAGCTGGGTCGCGCTGGCGCCCAGGGCGACGATGTAGACGGACAGGTACGGGAAGACGATCTGGTAGGCGAGCCGGTCGAGCGACGTCCGGACGACCGTCACGTTCCAGTCGCGCTGCTGCCGCCGCATGAAGGCGGCGGCGCCGCCGGACCCCGGGATCCGGGCGGCGGCCGTCGCGATCAGCAGCGGCCCGCGCGGGCGGGGTCCGTCGTCGGGCGGCGGGGCGGGCTGACGGGGCCCGGCGTCGGGCGTCGAGGGCGGCCGAGGATCCCGGGAAACGAACGTCATTGCCGGCCGACTGTGCCACGCGCGCCGCGGGCCACCGATCGTGCCGAGGGTCACGATCCCAGCGGCGTCCGGTCCCGCCGAGGCGGGTCACCAGCGTCCGCTCCCCTGGGTTCGGGTTGCCCGGCGCGGGTGCCCCTCGAGCCGTGGCCCTGTGCCGCCCCCGGCGGGATCAGCCGGCCGGCGCGGGCTCCCCGGGTGCGGTCGCCGACGGGGACGACGGGGACGACGGGGACGACGGCGCCGCGGGCGCCGCGCCGAGCTCCGGCACGTCGCCCACCAGGCGCCGGACGAACTCCCCGTTCACGTCCTCCCGGGCGTAGAGGGCAGCCTTGAGGCGCACGAAGGCCGTCACCCCGCTGCGGACCACCTGCCGGTCCCAGACCAGGATCGACTCCTCGAGCGGCTTCAGGCGGTCGTCGTCGTCGATGACGTCCATCGCCGTGACCCAGGTGGCGCCCTCGGGCAGCGACAGGAGGCCGCTGACGATGAGCCCCGACGGGAACCTGAGGTCGATCCGGGTTTTCGTGCGCGGCGCCAGGAAGCGTTCGTCAGTGACCAGCTCGCCCTCGTCGATCAGGCACTCGACGCGCGCGAGGTTCACCCGCATCCGGGGCAGCTCCGCCGCCTCGTCGGACCCACGCGGCGTCACCCGCGCCTCGCGCAGGACGAGCCAGTCGTACCCGGACTGCAGCCAGTCCGTGATCCGGGGCGCCCCGGCGTTGAGGTCGAGGGTCCCCTCGATGATGTCGAGCACGGAGTAGGCAGTCACGCGGCGCGGCACGGTCTCGAACATGGGAGGCTCCCCGGCGACACCCGGGCCCGACGCCCGGCACGGGGCCACGGTAGAGGATCGGACGCCGGGCGCAAGGGCCGCGGGGACGTCTCCGGTGCGCGGGTGCCCACGGCACCGGGGCGGCGGCTCGGGCGTGCGGGGCGCGAAGGGCGCGCGGTCGGCCCCCGTCGGATAGGTGGAGCTCCGTATTGACCAGCTGCGCTGCGTACGTAGTCTCCCGTGTCAGGGAGAGCACGTGGCAGCAGACCCGCCGCTGGACCATCGCACCATGGTTCTCCGTCCCGAGGCCGGCAGACCCCGGCCAGGGGACGTGGGAGCGAGTGTCGCGCGCTCGCTCCACGACGGCGTCGCGCAGGAGCTGTTCCTTGCCCGAATGGCCCTGGGCGAGCTCGCGGAGCGCCTCGGGGTGGGGTCGCCCGAGCGCCGGCTGGCGGATGGCGCCCTCGACCGCGTCGGGGCCGCACTCCACGGCACGCGCGAGCTCATCGACGGGCTGCGCTCCGCCGACGATGCGACGGAGCGCGAGCTCGCCCCGGCACTCCGCCGCGAGCTGATCGACTTCTCGGCCCGGACCGGGATCGCCGTCGCCTACAGCGAGAGCGGCTCGCCGGCCGCCCTGTCGCCGCAGGCCGTCGCCCACGTCGTGGGGATCGTGCGGGAGGCGCTGGCGAACGTCGGCAAGCACGCCGACGCAGGCGAGGTCCGGCTCCGCGCGCGGCACCGCCACGGCTGGACCCGGCTGACCGTGAAGGACGACGGCCGGGGGTTCCGGACCATGCCGGTCGATCGCTTCGAGGTGGGGCTGGGCCTCGGCATGCGGGCCATGCACGAGCGGGCCCGGGCGATCGGCGGCCGGATCGCCCTGCGGTCTGCGGCCGGAGCCGGGACGACGCTGACGATCGACATCCCGCCCCAGGGTGCGCTTCGCGATGCTGGCTGACGACGTCCCGCTCCGCGTGATGGTGGTCGACGACCACGCGCTCGTGCGCGCGGCCATCCGCCAGGCGATCTCGTCGCCGGGGATCGAGGTCGTCGCCGAGGCGGCCACGGCCGCGGCGGCGCTCGAGACGGCTCCCGAGGTCAGGCCGGACGTCCTCCTGCTGGACCTCGGGCTGCCCGACCGCAGCGGGCTCCAGGTCCTCCGCGAGCTGCGCGAGCGACTTCCGTCCACGCAGGTCGTCGTGTTGACCGTCTCGGGCTCGCCGCGCGACGTCCACGAAGCGGTGAGGTCCGGAGCCGCCGGCTACCTGACCAAGGACCTCGACCCCGCGGCCCTGTTCCGGGCGATCGACGGCATCCGCCACGGGCAGCTGGCCATGTCGCGCGCCATCGCCACGGAGGCGCTGCGCGAGCTGCGCCATGACTGGGTGCGGGCCCGAAACGGATTCGGCGACTGCCTCACGGTTCGCGAGGAAGAGGTGCTGCGGCTGGTCGCCGACGGCCTGACGGACCGGCAGATCGCCGCCCGGCTCGGCGTGTCCCGGCGAACGGCCGAGGCGCACGTGGGCCACATCCTCCACAAGCTCGGGGCGCGGAATCGCGCCCAGGCAGTGGGGCGATTCGCCAAATCCTGATCCGCCGGCCCCTGGCGCCGGCTACCGATCCGGCCATCCGTATACGCCCCGTCGATTGCGGATCGGGAGTTCGTAGTCCCCCCGATGCGGCCGGCGCGCCCCGTTTCCAGACTGACCGTTGTATCGCTGGTTCACGGCGCCCCCAGGTGCTTCCGGAGGGAGGTGTGCCACTGACCCTTCTGCGCCACTGATGGAATGATCAAGGAGGGAATTGCGGCCATGCGCCGTCTTCTCGTGTCTCTGGCACTCGCGGCCCTCGTCGGGGGAACGGTCCTCGGCGCGGCCGCGGCCCTGCCGATCAACTCGTATCCCCTCAGCGCCGGCGTGACCCAGGTGCCGTCGTGCGACACCGACGGGGTCGACCTGCTCTGGAACGACACGCACTGGACCGGCACCGTGTTCGCGGTCGGTACCGTCGAGGCCCAGCATCTCGCCCCGCTCTGCGCCGGCAGACCTTGGACGATGGTCCTGCTCCACGACGGGGTCGAGCTCGGGCGGGTGTCCGGCGGCGGCTCCGCGGGTGGCTGGTACAACGTTGGGGCCGACTGGTACTTCCTCGCCGACTTCACCGTCCAGGGCATCGATGCCGCGGCCGTGAACGGGGTCGCGCTCTCGATCTACCGGAACTGACTCCAGGAGCCGGGCGCCGCCCCACGGCGGCGCCCGGCGCAACGGCGATTGCAGCATGCGTCGATACTTGACCGCCCTCGTCGTCGCCGGGATCCTGTGGGCGGCGGCGCCGGGCAGCGCCGCGACGCTGGACGTGTCCGGCGGGGTGCTGTCGGGCGGGCGCGCCACCGTTGGGGCCTGTGACCACGACGGCGTCCATGCCCGGCTGGCGCTCGCGTGGCGCGAGCGCCCCGTCCTCGGATCCATCACGGTCGGTGGGATCGCGGACGCCTGCATCGGCCGGTCGATGTCGGTCGTTCTCGTCGTGGCCGGCACGCCCGTCGAGCTCGCTCCCGTCAGGATCTCCCCGCGGCGCCACGACGACAACGAGGTACGCATCAGGGTGCCCGGCTCGGTCCCCGCGATCGATCTCGACGGCATCCACATGGCCATCAGCTGAGGACATCCCGGTGCACCTGGCGGCACGTCGACGCCTGACCGTCCTCGCGGAGCTGTCGCTCACGCTCGCGGTCTGTGCCGCGCTGGTTCGTGCTGTTCCGCCCGGTGCCGCTGGGCGGCCCTGCCGGCTACATCATCGTGGCAGGCCACAGCATGGAGCCCACGTTCCACACCGGCGACCTGGTGATCACGCAACGCCAGGCGTCGTACGCGATCGGCGATGTCGTCGCATTCGAGACCGAGGGCGGCGTCGCCATCCACCGGATCGTCGGGGGCGACGTGCTGGGTGGATACCGGGTGAAGGGCGACAACAACCAGCTGCCCGACGTCTGGAGCCCCACGCCCTCCAGCATCATCGGCCGGGCCTGGATCTGGCTGCCGCAGGTCGGCTCGGTGCTGGCCCTCGTGGGCCAGCCCGCGAGCCTCGCAGGCCTCGCGGCAGCGATCGTCTTCTTCCTCGTGTTCACCGCGGGACCGGCGCGACGGCGAGGGCGAGGATCCGTGCCCACGAGCACCGCCGCGACTCCCCTCGCCGTGCAGGGCCAGGACCCGGGATCATGATCCGGCGAGCCCTCGCCATAGCCGTGTCGGTGCTGTTGATCGCGGCGCCGCCGATCCTCGGCGCGGTCCTCCGCCTCCACGGCGGGTCGCTCACGGTCTTCACCGTGACGCCATCGCTGCCCATCGTGGTCGCGTCGGTCGAGATCAGGCCCGGGACACTCGCCCGTCACGGCCAGGACTCGCATGTCACCGTGCTCATCGAAGCGCCCGACGGGGCCTTCGAGGTCCGCAGGATCGTTCCCGAGTCGATCCGGCTGTGCCCCGATGGCCCGCTCTGCGACACCGGCGCCGTAGGCCGTGCCAGGCCGGCGGTGGGCGACGCGGACCACGACGGCATCCGCGACCTGGTGGTGACGTTCTCCCTGGCCGGCGTCCTCGCGCTGGTGGCCGACATCCCGGTGCCGGCCGACGTCACGTTCGTGGTCTCGGCCGTGCTCGCGGGCGGGACGGCAGTGTCGGGAACGGACTCGGTGACGCTCGTCGATCGCGGGCCCTGCGCGTCGGACGAGGACGAGCCGGACGATCCACTCGAGCCGCCGCGATCGCCGGAGGACGCGTCACCGTCCCCGTCGGCCTCGCCCGGCGAGGCTTCCGCCGAGCCGGAGCCGTCGATCCTGCCCGCGCCGACGCCGGACGGGTCGGCTCCGCCATCGAGCGAGCCGTCGCCGCCGGGCGAGCAGCCGCCGCCGGCTCCGGATCCAGGCGGCGAGCCGACGATCGCGCCGTCCCCGACTCCTGCCGCCACGGCGGAGCCGACGCCCGCCGCCACGCCCTGGCCCACCCCGACACCGGAGCCGCCACCCGACCCGACGACCGACCCGACGCCCGCGCCCACGCCCGCCCCGACGCCCGCCCCGAGCTCGGAGCCGGCGCCCGAGCCGTGACGCAGCGTCGCGACGCCCCCCGGCGGCGGTCGCGAACGCGCAGGTAGAGGTGGTCCAGGTCTACAAGAGCGCGGATGCGATCACGGCCCACGACGCGTCGTCGGGATTGCCGTGCGCCCGCGCGAGGATCGTCCCGTCGCGGGTGACCACGAGGGCGTGGACGTCACGCCCGTCCGCGATGGCGAGCGGTCGCTGGAACGCCGCCAGGTCCGTGTACACGGTGATCGTCCGGGCGAGGACGTCCGGATCGCCGATGCCTGCCACCATGCCGCCGTCGATGAAGCGGCGCGCCAGCTGCCACCGGATCGAGAGGACCGGGATCTCGACGACCGCGACGGGGAGCACCTCCGCTGCGCCGCGGATCGTCGCCGGGACGCCCGCGGCGACCGCACGGGCGATCCAGCGATCCACGACGACCTGGTGCCCCTGCTGAAACGCGACGACGGCGAGCGTGCGCTCGGCCGGGAACCCGCGGGGCAAGGTGACCGCGACACCGAGGAGCGAGCGGCCGCTGACCACCGGGAACCGCGCGGACGGCTGACCGCCTGTCGATTCCATGTTCGAAGGCCGCGGCCTAGCCGGCAACCCGCAGGGGCAGCTCGCCCATGCCGAACGGCCGGGCGGCCCGGAGGGTGATCGCTTCCAGCTCCTGCCGCACCACGTCGGGCAGGGGTGGCTGCTGATAGGTCCCGACCAGCTTCTCGACGCGCGCCGTCGCCCGCTCGAAGGCCGACGTCGCCCCCGCCTTCTCCCACTCCTCGAGCGACGAGCGGTCGACCACCTCGGAGGGGAAGAAGAGCTCGCGGCGGAACCACTTGTGCGTGTGCGGATCGGCCAGGTACTCGGCGTTGTGGCCCATCTCGCGCATGAGGGTCAGCGCGATCGGTTCCTCGCGCGCCTCGATGCCGGCGACCAGGCGGCGCCCCATGCCGATGATGTCCGCGTCGATGACGACCTTCTCGAAGCTCTGGGCGCTCTCGAAGTTGAGCATGCCCGGGCTGGACACCATGTTCACGCCGCAGAGGAAGGCCATGAAGATGCCGCCGGCTGCCTCCAGCCCGCACTGCGCGTCGACGATCTTCGCGTCGCTCAGGCCCAGGTAGGCGTTGGTCGGCAGATGGAGCGCCTTGCCGACCTGGACATAGGCCATGTCGATCATCCAGGTCTCGACGGCACCCATCGGGGTCGTGCCCTTGCGCATGTCGAAGGCCGCCGGGGAGCCGCCCCAGACGATGGGCGCACCGGGCTTGGCCAGCTGGCAGATCGTGACGCCGCTGAGGCTCTCCGCCGCGTGCTGGATGACCGCGCCGGCCAGGGTCACCGGTGCGGTGGCCCCCGCGAGAGGCATCGAGATCAGCTGTGTCGGGATGTCGCTCCGGGCGCAGTCCATCAGGTTCTGGCACCCGAGGTCGCTCCAGAGAAGCGGCGGCGAGGGGCAGACGTCGAACACGGCGACGGGCTTCGCCGCCAGGGTCGCCTCGTCGCCCACCGCCGCGACCAGGAGGTCCTTCATGATCCGGAGCGTGTCCGTGCGGAACGCACCGGTGACGATCGGCTTGCGCATGAAGTTCAGGGCGACATGCAGCCGGTACAGGTCGGCGATCTCCTTGGGCACGTCCGAGCAGACCAGCGCCGTGCTCTGCGCATCCAGCTGGGGAAGCGTCTCGACCAGCTTCACGAACCTCACCAGGTCCGCGGTGACGGGGGGGCGCTGCCGCTGCGTCTGGCTGTCGAGAATGGTGAGCGCGGTCGAGCACGGGTTGAACTGCACGTCGTCGCCGCCGTAATGGACGGCGGGCTGGCCATCGAGGGTGAAGAGGTGGAACTCCGAGGGCGCCGTCTCGAGGGCCCGGCGCACCACCCGCTCCGGGATGCGCGCGATCTGCTCCTCCCGGTCCACGTCGGCGCCTGCCTCGGCCAGGAGCCCCAGCGCTTCGTCGTTGTGGACCCGGACGCCCGGGTCCACGAGGAGCGCCAGGCCCTCGGCGATGATGCGCTCGACCAGGTCCGGGCTCAGCAGCTCAACTCTGGGTCTCATCATGCCCTCCGCCCTGTGCGTGCCGGTCGAATCCAGACCGTGGCATCCAGCCTGGGAGATGCCCCTGCTGCCAGCCTCGGCCATGCCGAGGCGCGTTTCGATCATCGCGCCCTGGGCCGGACCCGGCTTCCTGGCCGGAGCCCGCGCTTGGATGATCATGCGGCACCCGCCTGGCAGGCGTGAGCAGAAGAGCGGACCCAGCCTGCCCCTCGGCTGGCGGGGCGTTCCATGTCGGGCTAGGCGCTCGAGCCTCCCGACGCGGGCAGCACCGCCGGGTCGGACGCGGTGTGCGGACGTAGCCAGTAGGCCGGCGAACTCGTGTGGCGTCAGCCCACGTCCGGTCGCCATGCCGCTCCCGGGCCCAGTCTGGGGTCAGAGGTCGAATTGGGCGACGAGCGGGCAGTGGTCAGAGAGGCCCCAGACCCCGGGGTGCGACTCCCCCCAGACTCCCACTGGCGACCCCGCCGGATACGTCGCTCGACAGCATCAGAAGCCGTTCGCCGACTCGGATTGCTGCGCGGAGGGCTGGCTTTCCGGCTCGTATCCGGATGTCCAGGTGCCGCGCAGGCGCGACCCACTCGAGGAGATCGGCCTCGTCACCGACGGCCTCGATCCACTCGATCCCACCGGGCGGGACCCGGTGGCCGACCTCGTGGAGTCGCTCCCGCCAGCGCTTCAGGCGCTGCTCCGGCGAGACCGCGTACTCGATGTAGAACGGCCAGCCGAGGAGCTCACCGGGCTTCGACAGGTACCGCCACGGCGGCTGCGAGCCGTCGGCGTAGTAGTCCGGGTCGATGGGATCCCGCTCACGGCCAAGCTGGCGCTCGACGGCGGCGAGGTCCCAGGTCCTCAGCGCCCAACCCTCCAGGCCCCCGCCGCGCTCCATCCGCTCGACGAGGTCGGACGACGCCCGCGCCCGGAACGTGGCCTCGTCGTGGATGTAGAGAAGCTCGAGGTACTGCGGCGGGGCGAGGGGCACGACCAGACTGGCGATGCCGTCGCCGAACACCGAGGTGTCGGTGGGGTGGAGGCTGAGTCCCCACTCGTCAGCGAGCAGCCGCCGTATGGGCTGGGGGTCGGGCACGGCGATGACGATGTGATCGAACTGCGGCTGGAAGTCCGGCTGCGCGATGGTCCGCGGCAAGGTCTCGATGCCCTCCCCCTGCGTCGCCCCGACCCCGCAGGATACCGACCCACTCAACTGCTCAGGCGCTCCAGCGAGCGATGAGCTCCGCGGGCGAGATGATCTCGATCTCGCTCCACGTCCCCAGGTCCAGGAGGTGCCGGTCGCCGCTCACGATCACGTCGGCGTCAAAGGCGCGAGCGGCCTCGAGAACACGGTCGTCTGCCGGATCGGCCCTCACGACCTGGACAACCTCGCTCGGCTCGACCACCGCGGCGATCCGGGTCACCTGGGCGACGGCCGCCTCAACCTGATCGGGGATCCAGCCGAACTTCTGGCCGAGGACGCGGCCGAATTCGGCGAGCAGCGTCAGCGACGTTCCGATCTCGAGGCGCCCCTCGAGGGCCAGGCGGTAGACCGCTTCCGGCGTGCCGCCCGGGAAGACGTATGCGGAGATCAGGACGTTCGTGTCGAGGATGGCCTTCATGCGCGCGAGCGAGACCACGGTGTCCACCGGGGGTGAACGACGGCCTCCGGGTTCACTGCCCTCGCGATTCCTGGATGAGGCGCTCCACGTCGCTCTCGTCGCGGACGCCGGCCCGTCGGGCTGCGGACGCCCCGTAGCGCTGCAGCGACTCGAACGTCTGCGTCTCCTGGTAGGTGATGTAGACCGCCAGCATCTCGCGGAAGAGCTCGCTCCTGTTCCGCCCCTCCCGCTCCGCAAGGCGCTCGAACTCGCGCGCGGATTCCGGCGGGACAGAGACGGAGAGCACCGCGGACGTCCGCTTCATGTCATACACAGTATGACAACCGTGCCGACGAGTCAACCGGCCAATACCAGGCGCCGATACCTGGCCGCGTGGTCGCCGCGGAGGGCGGGTTCGGTGGTCTCTCAAGAGGTCCCGCACGACGGTTTCGACCACAGCGCGACACTCTGCTGTGGATCGTCGTGGTGTCGTGGCCGGTGCCTGTCGCCGGTGCCCCTGCTAGTCGTCCAGCCCCCAGAACGGGCCCCGAAGCCCGACGCTCTGAAAGTAGGCAGCGGCCGCCGACGGCTCCCGACGGGTATAGCCGGGATCGAGGCGGCCGTCGTACCAATGGCTGGCCAACCGCCACAACGTGGCGAGATCCATGACGTAGCCGCGCTCGTTGGCGCTCACGGCAGGCCAACTCTCTACACACGCCCGTCCACAGAACAGGCGCTGGTTGCCGCAGGTATGCACGACGTCGTCCCACATACGCTCGACCGGGATGAGGAAGTGGGCAACCTCCTCGCCAGCCGGCGGCACATCGCGCCCGACGACCCACGCGAGCGCCCGGCCGCAGCCTGGACATCGCGTCGACACGAGCACCTCAGGTTCGTCCGGAAGCAGATGGGGAAGGGCGAATGAGTCCCACGCGCAGCCGCCCCACCAGAGTGTCTCGCGGCCCATGACCGAGAAGCCGAGCGGGATCGTCGCGAACGGGTGCGCCATGAGCACCCGTTCGTCGGCGCCCAGGGCGATGTGGCGTGCCGCCGCGAGCGCGTGGAGGCCATCGAGAACCTCGGGCTCCGTGACGTCGAGCCGCGCCTCGAGCTCCGTTGGTGTCGGGGCTCGCCCCGTTCGGGCGAGCTCGCGGTAGACCGCGAAGCGGAGGTCCTCCGGGTCGAGAGTCACCATCGGCTCCTTCGAGGTGAAGACAGGGTCTCGCGATCATCCCATGTCCGTGGGCCGGTGAACTCGGCGCCATCATCCCGCTGTTGGTCGCCGAGACGCCCGCCCACGCAATCGCCGATTCCAAGCTCGTGGTGGTTCATTGAGCCGGCCATGTCCACCCTCGCCCGACCCGAGGCAGTCATCGCTGGGATCAGCGACTGGCGAGCGTGGCGGCGGGCTCACGGGACGCCTGAAACCTGAGAAGACACCCGGCCAGGGTGTCTTCTCGCGATCAGAACCGAGGTGTTGGAGCGGGAGACGGGATTCGAACCCGCGACATTCTGCTTGGGAAGTCCCGGCGTCCGTGCGGCGTGCTACGAGCGTGGACGAGGGGGCAGAACTCGAGTAGTTAGAGTGTCGTGCTCAGCACTGGTTGGCGGCGTCATTGGTCCGGGCCGAGGAGACTCTGAACAGGACTAGCCGCTGCCACCAGACCGTGCGACTCGAGGACACCGCGTTCACCACCCGAACCCATGGCCGGCTGAGGGAGTCGATTGTCGATGCCGCTGTCGGAGTGGACGTACAATGCGCAGCCCCTCGCAAGGGGCCCGTCGCCCCCCTCCGCCAAGCACGAAATGGCGTCGTCTGCGTCTCCCTGGCGATGCCCGTGTCGACCGCTACTGCTGCCTCTACTGCTGACCAGTTCGGCGGGCTTCGGCAGCCGGGGCAGGGGGGGAACCAGTGACGGTGGAGTAGTTGCAGACCGACGCCCGCCGGCCACGACAAAGGCGGACTTCTACATGTAGAAACCACATGTAGAGATGTAGAAATCGGTGGAGAACGCAGGGGAAGCTCGGAACATCGCCCGGCCGAAGGTTTCGTTCCGCGATACACGCGGATCCGCCGCCCCAGTCGCACCCCGATGTTGCGGTGCAACAAAGGCATCAGGCCAGCGCAACAAGCTGCCCCGGGAGTGCTTCGGCCGGCAAGGAGTCCTACCTCGCCGGATCGGCCCCCTCGGCTCGCTCAGCCGACGTCAGGAGATCATGGACGACGCTCTCGGAACACCCGCCGTCATCGCCGAGCGTCCCGGACCGATCCCGGCGGCAGCATCGACCCGTCCTGATTGCCGGCCGCGCACTCAACCAATCGCTCGCCGGCCGCCCATGAGCCGCTGGACGGGGTGTAGAACCAGAAGTACAGGTCCGACCGGTCATAGTCGATCCCGACATAGCTCTCGAACAGGGGGCGGCAGATCTTGGCCGCCTCCTCCTCCGCCACCTTGGCGTCCGGGTAGGGGGCCTCGGGTCCCGCCGGATACTCCCCGGTCCCGATCAACTCGAACTGATGCTCCTCGTCGCACGATACGACCACGAACGTCGTCACCACACCTTCAGAGTCGCGGTCCTCGTTGTAGCAGGACCCGATGGGCGCACGGGGTTCGGTGCGGGTGGCAGTGTCGATGCTGAAGTCGAAGGCATACGCCTTCCAGGTCTTCACATCGGCTGGCGCAATCGGAGGGGTCGGCGGGTACAGGGCCTCGAACCCCCTCGACTGCCCGGCCTTGATCGTCACGATTGAGGTGTTGTCGTAGACCGCGCCGAGGATCTCGCCGGTCGCCCCGAAGAGGATTACCCCAACGATCCCGTCGGTCGCATCAAGGGTGGTGGTGTTCTCCACAGCACCCTTCACAACGATGCCGTAGTTGTCTGAGACCCGCACCTCGCTCACGGCGTACACGGCGGCCGGGCCGGGCGCGGCGCGTGCCGTGATGCTTGTCTCGACCCTGCCAACCTGTTCGACGGTGGTGCCTTCCGGGTAGGTCTGGTCTCCCTCGACGAAGTAGCCGTACTCCCCGGGCCCGATGATCAGCGGGAAGACGAAGATGAACGACCGGCCTGCCAATACCTGTCCTGACGTGTCGAAGACCGTGAAGGTATTCGTCGGCTCATCGATCCGGGCATAGCCCACTCCCTGGTTCTGGACCTCCACAACCAGTTCGTACATCAGGCCCTCTGGGCTTGGGAAGCTCTTGAGGGCGGTTCGCGTGACCACCACCTCTGGCCGGGGAGTCGCCTGGCTGGCGCTTGGGGTGGGCGCGGCAGTGGACGCTCCCCGCGCCTTTGGCGAACTCGTGGTGTTCGTCCCGCCGGCGCAGCCTGACAGCAGTGCCAGCATCGCCACCGCGATCACCGCCCGACCGAGGTGCCGCAGTCGCTGCGGAGCAGAGACGCAGCCGGCAGGAGTGGCAGCCGGCGCGACTGCGAGGGGGTATTCAGGCACTCTGCCGCGCATCGGATCCCTCCCGTGCCTGCCACCTGAAGGCCGTTCTCGGTTGCGAGTCGAACCGAGGCACCCTGACGGTGAGCATCGAGACGTTGATGATCGCTTCGGAAGGGCCGAAGGTCATACGCTGATCGCAGGACTCCCGACGGGCTCGGGCCGACTCGCCCGGTCCTGGTCGCTCGCTTCGCGGTCCAGCGCCTGGTCGATCACCTGGAACGGGCGGAACGCCTCGGGGACGAGGCTCGCAGCGGGCAAGTACAAGGTCGTCCAGAGGCTGCGGGATGCGCTTGGAAACACCAAGTCGTACACGTCGTACACGACGATCTCGAACAAGCGGCTCTACTACTACACCCGGAGCCAGACCAAGTACGGTGCGTCCTTCTCGGCATACGACTTCACCTACTACGCATGGGTCAGCCCCGCCAACTCCGCCTTCTACCGGGGCGTGGACCTCTTCGGGAACAGCTCGACCGAGTACGCGGCGGTGAAGTACACCTTCACGCTGCCGGTGGCGACCGTCTACAAGTCCCTGAAGTGGTCTGCGCTTGGCGAGGCTAGAAACGGTGGCGGGCCGGCAACTCTGGAGCTGTGGAACTACAAGTACAAGAACTACGACGCCAGGAAGGAGACTGGGCTCTCGTACGGCTGGTACTCGCTCTCGGCCTCCGCGACGAGCCGTGTCTCCTCCCGTCAGGTGTGGGCGTGGATCACTGCCTATGGCGGCGACTGGGCCCACTGGGACGTCGCCAAGGTCAAGTTGACCTACACCTACGGTGTGTTGAGGTAGCCCCACCGATCGGCTGCCTCAAGGAACGCACGACATACGCGCTGGTTCTGGTGGGAACGGTGCTCCTGATCGGCGGAAGCTGGCCGCACCTCTAGGTCGTCCACGCGGTCCAGAGTAGCGGCCCCCGGACGCCCAGTGCACGCCGGATCGTCGGGCATCCTCGACGGACGACCCGATGGGTACACCTCACCGGTGGCGGCTGTCCCGGACCATCCGGAGGCCGTCAGGGGATCAGCTCAAGCCCGCACACCACGAACAATTCGTCGACGTTGGAGAACCCGCCCATCAGGTTCACGTGCGTCCCGGTCCGATACGCGACCTGACCCTTCCTGTTGAGAACCTCGACCTCCGATCCTGAGCTGCGAGCGGTCCAACTGTTGGGCCACGTGAGGACGACGCGACCGCCGAACAGGTCGTCGACGATGGCGGTGCCTGCGGTCGGGTCGGTCACCAGGTCGCCTGCCACTCCGCTCAGGTAGCAGCCTTCTTGGCTGGTGGGGTCAAGCGTCTTGATGGTCACGGGAGCGGTCACGGTGGAACCGCCACAGGCCGAGACGGTGAACACCAGGGCAAGAGCGGCCATTCCGGAGGAAAGATGGGGATTGCGCATGACTGATCGTTGGATCACAGAGGCGCCGGGGGCAAGGACCTGAAAGTCCATCCGATGCGGGCAGACAGAGTCCCCGTTCGTCGGCCGGCGGAGCATGATCAGCACCGGGACCCGAGCGAGGTCGACCGGGTCTGCTACACCTGCGCCAGGTAGAGTCGAACGCCGGCATAGCCTCACCGGCGCGGCATCAGCTCAGCATGCACTCGAACGGGCCCCGTACGCCCGGTGCGCCTCGTATCCTCCGAGGAGGGCTGGTCGCGTGGTGCGGAGCCGGGGCACCAGGAGGATGAAGGCGGTCGCGTACTCGCCGCTTACGCGCACCGCGAGTGGCTCCGTCAACTGCGCCTCGGGCGTCTCGACTATGAGGACGGCCTCGCCGTCAGCGGGCGAGAACTCGCAGTCACCCTGATCAGAACCGAGA